>CAWDLF010000011.1:0-16861 GCA_963803105.1 Terriglobia bacterium | reverse complement strand
ATGTTGTATGTGGCACGCTTCGACTTCAGTTGCGTCTTGCTGACACGCAGTAAAAAGGATCTGGGCTGGTAAGGAGTCAGTCTCTGCTCGACGGTTGCGATGCTCCGCAGTGTCAATCTACGCAACACCGACGGCTCTATCCATCGGCGGGTTCGACACTTGCCCAAATGAGGGCAGATTCAACTCGATCAATTCACACGGGAAAGCGCGCTTTTCGGACTTGGCGCGGTGAGTGCATTAGCCGAGGAGGAATGGAAGCGGCGTGACCTAGTGAAGCGCCGCACTTATCAACGTTCAAACACTAAAGGGAGACACTTCATGAACACACAACGTAGGATTTCCTCTTGCGCGGGGATCGCGCTTCTTTTTGCAACTGCATCATTCGCGCAGCAGGTGAAGACCGACTTTGATCGGAGCGCGGATTTCAGCCAGTACAAAACGTACTCCTGGGAAAAGGTTCACACGCAGAACCCTCTGTGGGTCGATCGAATCAAAGCGGCAGTCAATTCCGCTCTGGCAGGGAAAGGGTGGACAGAAGTGGAATCGGGCGGGAACGTTTCCATCATGGCGATGGAGATGAATCAGAGTCACCAAACTCTCAACACTTACTACGACAGTTTCGGCGGCGGTTGGGGATGGAGAGGCCGGTTCGGAGGCGGATTCGGCGACGGATTCGGCGACTCGACCACTACGGAGAGCACATACAAGGTGGGAACGCTGATCGTCGACCTGTTCGATTCGAACACGAAGAAACTGATTTGGCGCGGATCGGCCAGCGATACCCTTTCCGACAAATCGGACAAGAACATCAAGACTCTCGACAAGGGTGTGGAGAAGATGTTCGATCATTTCCCTCCGGTTGCACGTTAACGAGATTTCTGAGAAAGGAATGACCATGACCCCGCTGAAGAAAGTTTCATCGCTCACCACCGACCCGCGTTGCATGTCTCTTTTGACGGCAGCGGCAGGCGTCGTTCTGCTCGCAGCCCACGGCTACGCCCAGGCCATTCCGACCGCCAATGCCTCCGCCATCAGCCCCCTTCCCGTGAAGGTGCGATCCGTCGCCGAAGACAGGTCAATCCGTCCCTTCCGCATTAACGTTCCGGAAGGGGCACTCGTCGACCTCCGCCGACGCATTGCGGCGACACGCTGGCCTGACAAGGAAACGGTCAATGACGAATCCCAGGGCATCCGGTTGGCGGAGATGCAGGCGCTGGTGCACTACTGGGGCCACGGCTACGACTGGCGCAACATAGAAGCGAAGTTGAATGCGCTGCCGGAGTTCGTGACCACAATCGACGGCGTGGATATCCAGTTCATCCGCGTGCGTTCGCGTGAACCGAACGCGCTACCGCTGATCCTCACCCACGGCTGGCCCGGCTCGCCGCTGGAGTTGTTGAAGGTGATAGGCCCGCTCACCGACCCCGTCGCCTACGGCGGGCGACCCGAAGACGCCTTCGACGTGGTGATCCCCGCCATCCCCGGCTATGGCTTCTCGGGCAAGCCGACCGAGCTCGGCTGGAATCCCGACCGCGTGGCGCGGGCCTGGGACGTGCTTATGAAGCGCTTGGGCTACACCCGTTACGTGGCACAGGGCGGCGATCACGGCTCGGTCATCTCCGACGCACTGGCGCGCCAGGCGCCGCCTGGACTACTCGGCATCCATATCACCATGCCAGCCACGATTCCCGCAAATCTGGTGGAGGGCATCAACAACGGCGATCCGGCGCCCACTGCGCTGACACCATCGGAACTGCGGGCGTATAACGTCCTCAGTACTTTCTTCGGAAGAAACGCGGCCTACGGCGCGATGATGGTGACTCGTCCGCAGACCGTCGGCTACGCACTCACCGATTCGCCCAGTGGTCTGGCCGCCTGGACGTACGAAAAGATCGCCGAGTGGACCGATAGCGACGGACACCCCGAACGCGTGATCGGTCGCGACGAAATACTCGACGACATCACGCTATATTGGCTCACCGACACCGGCGCCTCTTCGTCCCGCTTCTACTGGGAAAACAACAACAACAACTTCAGCGCCGCGGCACAGAAGACCAATCAGATCAAAGTGCCGGTGGCCATCACGGTGTTCCCGCACGAGATCTATCGCGCGCCGGAAAGCTGGTCACGGCAGGCCTATCCGTCGCTTTACTACTTCAATGAAGTCGCCAAGGGCGGTCACTTCGCGGCCTGGGAGCAACCGGAACTCTTCAGTACTGAGATGCGAGCAGCGTTCAGATCACTGCATTAGTTCAAATGGCTTCTCGCCGGTCTTGCCACGCACGAATGCGGGAGGCCGGCGTGGCCCGAGATTCGATCCAAGAGTGGCTCAAAAGAACGAATCCAAAATCACGCAAGGAACAGTTTCATGAAAAGGAACCCACTGTGACGAAAATCGAAAAAGTTCTGTATACCGCCAATACCCACACCACCGGTGGCCGTGACGGTGCTTCCCACGCCTCGGATGGCCGCCTGGACATCAAGCTGTCGACTCCTGGTAGCCCGGGCGTCGGCACCAACCCAGAGCAGTTATTCGCCGCCGGTTGGTCGGCCTGCTTCCTATCGGCTATCAAGATCGTGGCCGGCAAAATAAAGGTCGCGCTCCCGGCCTACCCGGCCATTGACGCCGAGGTTGATCTCGGCACAGCGCACGGCGTTTTCGGCCTCGCCGCCCGTCTCAATGTCAGCCTGCCCGGCATGGAACACCATGCTGCCAAAGACCTCGTGGATCGAGCGCACGAGGTTTGCCCGTATTCCCGCGCCACACGCGGCAACATCAATGTCGCGATTACCGTCGTGACCAACGTGGTCGCTTCCCAACTAATCAATCAACCAGAGGAGATTCACCAATGAGTACGATCAAAATGTCCGAAGAACTCAATCATAATCGCCGCCGCTTTTTGCGCAATGCGACCGGGGCTTTTGCTGCCACCGGACTCGTAGCAATCGGCCTCCGCGGACGCACAATCCAGCCAGACGGGCCCTGCGCAAGTGCCCCAGATCAGGCCCGGGACGAACACCTCATTCGGTTCGCTGAAGCAGATCGATGCCGGGCTCCTGAACGTTGGATACGCTGAAGCCGGCCCCGCCGATGGTCCCGCGGTGATTCTGCTGCATGGCTGGCCCTACGACATTCACAGCTTTGTCGATGTTACGCCTTTGCTGGCGTCGGCCGGCTACCGGGTGATCGTCCCGTATCTGCGCGGCTACGGCACGACGCGCTTTCTCTCCAGCGAAACGATGCGGAACGCCCAGCAGTCGGCCGTCGCCCTCGACATCATCGCTCTGATGGATGCCCTCAAGATCCAGACAGCCACCGTCGCCGGCTTTGACTGGGGCGCGCGCACGGCGGACGTCATGGCAACACTCTGGCCGGAACGCTGCAAGGCGATCGTTTCCGTCAGCGGCTATCTGATCAGCAGCCCGGAGGGCAACCAGGTGCCGTTGCCACCCGAGCCCGCGTTCCTGTTTTGGTATCAGTACTATTTCGCCACCCCAGTCGGCAAGGCCGGCTATGCGAAATACCTCGACCAGTTCAATAAGTTCATCTGGCACCAGGCTTCGCCAAAGTGGAATTTCGACGATGCCACGTACGACCGCACAGCAGCGTCCTTCAACAACCCCGACCATGTTGACATCGTGATGCACGACTATCGCTGGCGGCTTGGCCTGGCCGACGGCGAGCGGAAATATGACGACCTGGAAAAGCGGCTGGCCGCACTTCCTCCCATCACCGTGCCCGCGATCACCATGGAAGGCGACGCCAACGGTGCAATCCACGCGCCCAGCACGGCGTATCGCAATAAGTTCTCGGGCAAATATGAGTACCGCCTCATCACCGGCGGCGTCGGGCACAATCTGCCGCAAGAAGCTCCGCAGGCCTTTGCCCAGGCCGTCGTCGACGTTGGCGGCTTAGCGGGATAGCACTATGGACCGCAGGAGCTTCCTTAAAACCTCGATGCTCGCGACTAGCGGGGCTCGCGTGGCCGCGTGGCTAGCGAATCCTGATCCGACAGTGAACGCCGAGGAATCCCAGCGCGCCCTTCCCGACGAAGGGCCGCTGCCCGATTTGGGCGGCGCTGTGGCCTGGCTCAACTCCGCTCCCTTGAGCGGCAAGTCGCTACGGGGGAAAGTCGTGCTGGTCAATTTCTGGACCTACTCCTGCATCAACTCGTTGCGACCACTGCCGTATGTGAAGAGCTGGGCGGCGAAGTACATGGACGCGGGCCTGGTGGTGATCGGCGTACATACACCTGAGTTCTCGTTCGAGAAAGAGCGTACGAACGTAGAGCAGGCGCTGCGCGATCTGAAGGTGACTTACCCGGTCGCCATGGATAGTGATTACAGAATTTGGCAGTCGTTCAACAACCAATATTGGCCCGCGTTTTACTTTATCGATGGCAAGGGACGAATTCGTTATCACCATTTTGGAGAAGGTGAATACGGCGAATCCGAGCGTGTGATCCAGGAGCTTCTGAAAACAAATGGAGCGACTGGTTTGGGCGACAGCATCGTTAGCACTTCCGCCAGTGGAGTGGAGGCGGCGCCCAGCACGGATGTGCAATCTCCCGAAACCTACATAGGCTATCGTCAGGCTGAGCGCTTCGCATCGCCCGAGCGGCAGGCTCATGACGCACGAAAGACCTACACTCCGGCCTACGAACCCCGCGTTGAATCAATGGGGATTGGGCGGAGCGTGGAACGTCGGCGCCGAGAGTGCCGTGCTTCAGGCGGCGTCTGGCAAAATTGTGTTCCGGTTCCACAGCCGCGACCTACATATGGTGTTGGGTCCGGCGAAGAACGGTAAATCCGTTCGCTTTAAGGTGACATTGAACGGCATCGCGCCGGGCGTCGATCATGGGGTGGACTCCGCTTCTGACGGCGCGGGCGAGGTTCGAGAGTATCGTCTGTATCAGCTCATCCGGCAAAACACTCGAGTGGAAGGTCGGACTCTTGAGATCGAATTCCTGGACCCCGGTGTTCAGGCCTTCTCATTCACGTTTGGTTAGGAGAACCTTATGTCGCAATCGCGGCCTGACAGCTCGGTGGACGCGGCCTCCGACGATTCCGGAATTGGTACACTTCGGGGTCGCTCCCTTCTGGAACGGTCCGATCTCGTTCTCGCGTTCGCGCGGGTATTGCACGCCAATGGGCAGTCAACGAACCAGACCCTTGCGGCAGCCGAACGGCTCACCAAGGGCCTTGGTCTCGGAGGCACGATCATTGCCGATTGGGAAGGTGTCCAGATTCTGGGCACGGACGGTCACGCTCGGCTGGCCTCCTTCGTGGCGGCCAGCCCTACTGGCGTGGACATGGACCGCGTCGCCTGCGCGATGAGAGCGATCGGCAAGCTCGACGCCGGCCGCATTTCGCTGCCTGCTGGAGTCGAGATGGTCAAGGAAATTGCACACCGACCACCGGCCCCTACTTGGCTGTTTGCGCTTGCCGCCGCAGCAGGCGCCGCTGCGCTATCGGTGATCTTCGGGGTCGAGCATTTAGGCGCGATTGCGCTTATCGTTGCCAGCTCGGCGGCTGGGGCCGTGCTTCGCCGCGTCATATCGCGTCACAGCACGAATGCGTTTCTGCAGCCGCTCTGTGCAGCGCTGCTCGCCGGCATGATTGGCGCGCTAGCAACGCGCTGTAACCTGAGTTCGTCTTTGCGCCTGGTCGCGGTCTGCCCATGCATGATTCTGGTACCAGGGCCGCATTTCCTCAACGGCATGATGGACCTTAGCGCGGCCCGCGTCAGTCTGGGCACCGCTCGCCTCATATTCGCCGGACTCGTCGTTACAGCGATCGCAATCGGGCTACTGCTCGGGCTGGGCATCCTCGGCGTAACCTTGCCCGTGGATGGGCCGGGACGAGCAGTACCTTTGTGGCTGGACGTTATTTCAGCGGGCGCGGCCGTGGCCGCGTACAGCATTTTCTTTTCCACGCCGTTACGTATGTTGGGATGGCCAGTGGCGGTCGGCATGCTGGCTCATGCTCTGAGGTGGTGGACACTGGCAAGTGGCGCCGGCGCTGCCACCGGCGCATTCGTTGCCTGTCTGGTAGTCGGGATCATCCTTACTCCAATCGCCCGCCGTTCTCATATGCCGTTCGCGGCCATCGGCTTTGCCTCGGTCGTATCGATGATTCCAGGTGTCTTTCTGTTCAGGATGGCGAGCGGCCTGACACAGCTTGCCCACGACTCGAATGCGCCTTCAGAGCTGTCGGGCGCAACGGTCGCGAATGCTATGACGGCGGTCACGATCATTCTGGCGATGGGGTTTGGCCTCATTCTGCCGAAGTTAGCCATCGATGGCCTCGGCGATAACGCGACGCGGTCGGGGTCTTGAATGGAGGCGGAAGATGGCACATCTAAGCACCCCAACCCGCAATTGAGCAATCCGCATCCAAGGCCGTACGCGAAAGGCCATTCGCAGATAGCCGATTGCACCGGCTGCGTCCTCCGCTGCTCGGCACGACCGCAGGTATGGTGGACGTGATCGGTTTCCTGAGCCTCGGCTAGTTCACCGCCCACGTTACAGGCCATCTCGTAGTCATCGCAGTTTTGGTGATGCGCCGCTGACCCGCCCAAGGTGGCGCTAATCCTGGCGGTTCCCGGCTTTACGACCGGCCATCGCTGCGGTTAGGTTCATCGCCAAAGCGCATGATCGGCGCGGTCCATCCTTGATCGGGCCTCCGCCCGTGGTTCACTTTCTGCTACTCGCTTCCGATTTTCAGCGTCACCTATACACCGGCCATTTCGCTGTTCCGTCTGGCCGTGCGAGGCGCGTCTCCGACGGCCGTGATGACGCATCCCACGCATGAATGGCCTCTTGAAGATCCTGGCGCGACCGGGCTGTTCCCCCTTGAGGTTTCAGAACGAATCACCGATCTAGTGCAGATCGAAATCTACCACACCCAGCCCTTCCAGCCGACCGCGCGCCGTCCCCAGTAACCGAAAAGATAACGGGCGTCGGGACGACTGAGCTCGTGACTATCGCCACCGCTCAGCATTTCCTGCCCATCGGTCTGGGAACAGAGGCGCAACGCGACGCTGAACTAATGAGAAAAGAACTTTGAGCAGCCGCCCACTCTCAGCCATTGGAATGCACCATTGGGGGCGAATCGAAGAGACCCACTTCCGGCTAGCGCCTTACTGCAATGGCTGAAATCTCAATCTTCGCGCCGCCAATCAAACCCGCAACCTGAACAGCGGCTCGTGCTGGTTTGGGATCCGGCATTAGCTTGTTGTAGACCTCATTCATTGTGGGGACTTCATTCAAGTCGGTGATATAGATTGTCGACCGAGATGATGTCAGACATCTGGAAGCCCGCTTCTTCAGCGACTTGTCTTACCGCGGCGATCGCATTCGTAATTTGCCGCCTGATATCAGTGCCAATCACCTTGCCATCGGAATCAGGGCCTTGCTGGCCTGCTATGTAGAGCGTATCGCCGGCGACGTAGCCGTTACTAAACGGTGAGCCTTTGATAAAGCCGATAGCCTGTTCTTGGGTATTCATTGATGGATCTCCTTTTCTTTCAGGTCTACTTGCCCGTCACTTCGCGAATCACTCGCAGATAATTCTCGCCCAGGATCTTCTTAACATCGCGCTCGGCGTAATCGCGTTCCAGCAGCACTTCGATCAGCGCCGGCATCTTTGAAACATCGTCCAGTCCGTTCGGCGGTCCCGAGACCCCGTCGAAATCGCTCCCGATCCCCACGTGATCGATACCGGCCGCCTTCACGGCGTGGTCGATGTGATTTGCTACGTCCTCAACTGTGGCTGCGACTTTGACCCGGTGCCCGAAGAGCGTCCGCACGTCCTCCGCTGCGTAATCGTCCAGCGCCCTCCCGGTCAGCAGCGGGGCGGTGGTCTCCGTTTTGATCGCGGATTCCAGCGCCTCTGCGTCCTTCGGATTGACAAAACCCTCGCCGAAACTGATGCCGACCACGCCGCGATTCTTTGCGAGCGCCCTCAGCATCTCGTCCGTCACATTCCTTGGAACAGGTGAAAGTGCGCGCATCGACGAATGCGAACAGATCACCGGCTTGGAAGTGACCTCGATCGCGTCGTAGAACGTCTTGTCTGCGACGTGCGAAACATCCACGAGCATTCCAAGCCGATTCATCTCCCGGACCACTTCTTTGCCGAAATCGGTCAGCCCGTTGTGCACCGGCTTGTCCGTCGCCGAATCCGCCCAGTTGTTATTGCGGGAATGGGTGAGCGTCATGGAACGCACGCCCAATTGGTAATACATTCGAAGCACCCGCAGATCGTCGTCGATTGTGTGGCCGCCCTCGACCGTCAGAAACACCGCGATCTTGCCCGCCTTCACGATCCGCCTGATATCGAACGCCGTCGTCGCCAGTTCCATCTCGTCCTGGTGTACGTCCAGCATCGATTGCATCGCATCGCGCAGGTCCAGCGTCCGGCGTACCGCCTCCGCCCCAGGAAAATACACGGGAACCCACAATGCGAAGAACGGCGCGTGCGTTCCGCCCTCACGAAGCCGTGGAATGTCCACGTGACCTACGTCCCAGCGTTTGCCCAGGTCTTCCCCCATCACCAACACGCGTTGAACCGTGTCGATGTGACTGTCGATTCCGATCGCCTCCGAGGCGAGTTTGCGCGCCCGCGCGGGGATCTTCTTGGGCGTCAGTAGTTCAGGGTTGCCGTTAGTTTCGAGAGTCATGGTTTTCATGTTGGAACTCCTTTTGTCTTGTTAATGTCATAAGACGCGATCGTTAAATCACTGAATGCTGCCTTGGTGCGCAACTTCGAATAGCTTTACGCTGTCGCGATAGTCGACATGCACCCCGACGAGCACGGGACCTGGCGTGTCGAAAGCCTTGTGCAGCGTTGGTGCTATTTCGTCCGGGTGTTGAATCTGGAAGCCGGTTGCGCCGAAAGCGTCGGCGTACTTTACGTAGTCGACAGGGCCAAGCGTAATGCCCGAGGTGCGGCGATACTTAATTTTTCCTGCGCGGCGACCATATCGTAGCTGCCATCGATCCAGATCATATGAACAATGTGAGAGCGCAACCGGACTGCGGTCTCGAGCTCATTTGCCGAGAATAAGAAACCGCCGTCCCCCGATATGGAGAGCACCTTTTCGTGCGGGCGGACGAGCGATGCAGCGATGGCCCAGGGCAACGCTGTTCCGAGTGTCTGTTGGCCATTGCTGATGAGGAACTGTCGCGCACGAAAGCTGAACAGGTAGCGGCACAGATACATGCTGACCGTTCCCATGTCCGAACAGACCGTGACATCAGGCGTCAATATCTTCTGAAGTTCGCTGATCAGGCGCATTGGGTGAATCGGAACGCCGGACTTTGCGGCCGCCTCGACCATCAACCGTTCTCTGTCATGTGCGATCAATTGCAGCAAATCGGCTGACACCGGAGCAAGCGTAGGGCGATGGACCAGCGCCGACAACGCGGCGAGTGTCTCTTCAATGCTTCCAATAAGCTCGACGGCGGGAGAATAGTCGTTTTCGATATTTGCGGGAGTTACGTCGATATGGACGATCTCCCGGTTCCTGCCTTTGTTCCAAAGGGACGGCCAGTACTCAACCGCGTCGTATCCAATCGTGATGACGACGTCGCCTGAATCGAGCAAAGCATCCGCGGGTTGGTTGGCTAGCTGTCCCACGCGGCCGCCGTAATAAGGAAACATCTCTCGCGAAATGGCGCCGGCCGCCTGAAATGTCCCGACCACCGGCAGCGTCGTGGCGCTCAGCAGAGTGCGAATCGCAACAGTACACTTTGGTTTGCTCGCCATCAATCCCAGGAAGATCACGGGAGACTTTGCGGAGTTAATGAGACGAGCAGCCTCCTGGAGAGACCGCTCGGCCGCGCGGCCCTGCTCGGCGAAGGCAGAAAGCTGGATCGGCCTGCACTGTGCTTCGCCGCTCACTACGTCAATGGGAAGACTGATGAAGGCCGCTCCAGGACGGTTCGACTCAGCCGCACGAAATGCCGCCGAAAGCACTTCCGCGGTAGCCGCAGGAGAATCGATCTCCGCGGAATACTTCGTGACCGGCTTGCACAAGCCCACCGAATCCAAAGTCTGATGCAGTGACTTGAGGCGATCGGCCACAGCCACAGCGCCTCCTAAGGCGACGATCGGGTCGCCCTCTGAATTCGCGGTGGCCAAACCAGTAACAAGATTCGAGACGCCCGGACCTGAGGTTACCAGCGCGACACCGGCCTTTCCCGTCAACCGCCCTATGCCGCCAGCGATGAAAGCTGCGTTCTGCTCATGACGGCAGACCACGGTCTGAATGCTGGAATCGAGCAGGCGGTCATAGATCTTGTCGATCTTTGCTCCGGAGACGCCGAATACATGTTTAGTCCCTCGCGCTTCCAGCGTCTCGACAACTATGTCGGCGCCGGTCATGGCTCTTTGCGTTTCTCGTCTGTCCCCTGCCACAGCGGCCACCGCGGCGCCATTTGTAGCTTTAGTTGTGTTTTTCATATTCTTGATCCCTTCGGCTTGATTTATTCGACGTTTCGAAGAGCGGCAGCCGGATCGTTACTAAGGTCGGTAGTTAGAAACGATCCCTGATCAGGCAAGCGAACGTCGTATTCGCAGAGCATCTGAAGCCCGACGCGCAAGGTTTTGGCGCTGCAATCCAATACGTGGCCACCTTTGGTGCGATCTTTCGAGATGAAGTGGAAGTGATATCCCGGCACATTGAATGCGCTCGAATACCTCGGCGACCAGAGGCATACGAGAGTGCCTTCGATATTGCTGAAGTGAAATTCCTTTTGCTCCTTCGCGGCGTCCACCAGCCTTGTCCCTGGCGCACCCCCGCTCACCGCGCGGGCATGCACTGTTTCGAAGGTGCCATCGATTCTCAAGGCGTAGAAGAGATTATCCGACTCACGATGGGGATCGCACGCCAGTTCAAGGCCTTTCACACATCGGATAGCTTGCAATTCAAAGCTGGCCTCTTCCTGGAAGCGAGTCACCACCGCAAAGGGGATTTGAAAATCGTCTTCGCGATGTTTGACGCTTCCATCGCCCCGGACCTGATAGATTGCCTCTTCAACAATGACCATCTCGCCTTCCAGGTTTTCGAAGGTGCCGAGACCGAAGTCGCCATGTTCGAGCAGGGTGCGGGAACAGACGGCGCCCGTGTCGGCACCTTCGACCAGGGCGGCCGAGGTGGAGATCTGGTACATGCGATGGCGCTGCGAGTTGAGATATTCGCCCACCGCCGCGCTGACAATAGCGTCCAGTGAAGTCCCGCGCTGTCCCGCGGTATCTCGGGCTGCTGCATCGAGCGACGAAGGTATTACAACCGTGAGGGTCGGCATGTTGTATTTCCTGGGAAAAAGAGAAGCAATCCCGACGCCAACCCGCCCAGGCGCGTTCTCTTCGAAGCGTCTTGACTTTGAAGGAGCCCTTCCAGATGTACGTGTCCATGATTCGACTCCGGTGTCACGGTGCGCTATACAAACCTAAGTCCTTCACCACAATCGGAGGAGAGACCGTACAGTCGAGGATGCATTCCTTGGGCGCGCAAAGATTAGACTCAGGACGGCCACGCTCAGAACGGCGAGACCGAAATAAATATCTGATGTAGGAGGGCAGCGGGCTCTGGGTCATCACGTTCGACTGAAAGATTTGGGCGGCGGCCAATGCGGGATTGCTGGCTGCTCCTCCTTCGCGCGAAATAAGACTGGAATATAGCGAGAGGGATGACTCGAGCGTTGGGTCAAGGCGGTAGGCCACGCCAACCAGACGTACGGATTGCAGCGTCTGGCGATCGCAGAAGATGAGGGCCCCGTTTCGCCACGTTGAGGCACAATTCTGAGCGTTGCTACCTGCTGCCCACTTAGTGTCCTCCCAAGCTGCCGATTCTCCTGATTCTGCAAGCGCCGGTGATTTGGCATATGATTTGCAGTCCACAAGAGCGCGTCGACCTCTTCCAGGTCGTTTTTTGGACGAAAAGGAAACCGTCATGCAGAGCAATCTTGAATTATTTCGACAAGTGTTGAAATCGCAAATTAACGAGGCTGTCGCAATCACGGGATTGCGTGACTCGATTCGAATCCACCAAGTCGCGGATCCCATTGATATGACCCAGCAAGCCGCGGAGCGAGAAATGGCGATGCAGAATCTCCATCGCGGAGCCGCTCTAGGTCGTCAACTTCGCTCGGCAATCGATCGCTTAGATGATGGTTCCTACGGTATTTGTTTGCAATGCGAAGAGCCCATCTCTCCAAAGCGTTTGAAGGCAGTCTCTTGGGCCGAGTTCTGTATCAGTTGTCAGGAAACGGCTGATCAATCGAACTCAAAAAGAGAGTTCAATACTAACGCCCGCGAGCTACCTGAGGCAGCGTGAAAGGACACTACAGCAAGCACTGCCGGGCATGAGCCCACATCAAGTGCTCCGCGGAGGCTCCCCATTGGCACATTTTCTCATGGCGATCTTAGGGGTGTGGCTTCTTTTTTTGATTCTGCGCTCCATGATTCGAATCGCGCTGATGAATCGCCACTCCCGGGACTTTTTTGCCAAGGTCACCTGTCGTGCAGTATACGCAGCGGTGGCCCTGCGCCTTGGCGCCAGCCGTGACATTCGAACCACGCATCCGGTCCTACTTTGGTTTTTCCCCGTTTACATGCTCTCCCTGACTGTCGTGTATTTCCTGGGAGCGATGGCGGCCTTCACTCTCTTGTACTGGGGAACTCGAGCCGTGGGCACTTGGCACCAGGCATTGCTCGCCTCTGGATCGGCATTAAATACCCTTGGCTTTGCGACCCCAACCACTATTGCGGGGCAATGGCTTGCGGTTCCGGAAGGCGCACTAGGGCTCGGCATCGTGGTCTTTCTCTTTACTTTCATTCCCGGCTACCAGGCGGTGATCCGGGCGCGGGAGGATAAGACGGCATGGCTGTATGTTCGCGTTGGCGATCAACCAAACGGAGCGAGAATACTCGAATGGTGCCAAACAAACGGGCCTTGCAGACAATATGAGAGATGTATGGGAAGCTTGGGAAGATTGGTTCCGTATGCTCGGCGACACGCACTCGGTATTACCGATGCTAAGCATGTCGCCTTCGGTGCAGAGTGGCCAGTCGTGGGTCGTAGCTGCGGCCGCAGTGCTTGATGCCGGTGCTCTTGCGACTTCGTCGTTCGAGAATCAAGATGTGGAAGCTGCTAGGATTTGCGTCCGGACGGGTACACGTGCGCTGTTGGCGATCGCCGACGCGCTCGGGCGAACCAGCCCGGCTAGTGAGCAGGGAACAACACGTCCATCGAGGGAAAAGTACGAAGCCGTGTTGGCTCACTTCTCGTTAGCAGGAATGGCGTTGAAGCCGGCATCCATCAAAGAGGCGCAATGGCAAGAGTTTTTGTTTTTGCGCAGCCAGTATGAAGCAGCCCTGCTCTTCATTGCGCGTCACACATTCACCCCGCTGGACCACATTGTTCTTGATGTGGGCAGTTCTGGAACCGACGCATCTCGCCGTGATCGCTGTTAACCCAGGATCTGATATCCGCTTTGCTTGGACACAAGGCTAACGACCAAGATATTGGCTCCTGTGATGCTCGCGCTCTTTGGTCAACTGCCATTCGAGATCGACTACGCGAGGCTCTCTTTGGTAGTGACCGATTCCAGCCATCATTTCTGAGAAAATAGCGCCGCGCCCCTTCATCTCGCCCACCGTCCCGCGAAAATGGCTCTGGTTGCGAAAACTGGCTTCCGAATCGCCCATGTCCTGTATCTCTTTAAAACAAACCGCGGGCTGTCGAGTCGCCGCCGTGTCCGGATCCGCTGCTGGGCGGGGTGCTCGCCGCCTTCTACTTATCCGTTTTGAGATCGCAAAGGCAGAGCAGGGGTCCACGACCATTTGAAATGGAGGCCGCCCATCCTGATGGACGAAGCGGAAAAGCAAAGCTCGGATCTATGCAGGGACAGGTTGGCCTTCCCGCAGGTACGCACGCGCCTCAGGCAGGATCAGTCACTTCCCCACGCTTAGCGGCAAAGATACAACGACCACCGGACAATCCATTTCGCAGGATTACCGACCACCGCTGTCGCCGGTGATCGCACCCGCTATTCGCCAACGGTTGTTCCCCGCCAATTCAAATGAATGTCGCGCCCGAGACCAACTCAAACCGGATAGCGGGTGTAGCGTCCTTGGACTTCGTGTTCGACAGATGCGCATCACTTCGTCCCATTAAATGCGGTGGCGACAACCTGTTTGCCAGAGAAGTCTTATTGTACCACCGCGGGAACGCAAACTTCCGGAATCCGGAAGAGTGGAACCGTTTGTGCTTACTCAATGGCACGCAAGGTCGCCTTGCTGCGAAGACTTTCAAGGAAGGACAACATCGTGACTATAACAACCGGCGAGGAAATCACAATTCAAGGTTTTCGAAAGGAATCGGACAGCCTTGGTGTCGTTGAAGTGCCTACCGAAAAGCTTTGGGGTGCACAGACCCAACGTTCCCTGGAACATTTCAGCATTGGCAAGGATCTGATTCCACGCGAGATGATCGCGTCGTATGCGGTCTTGAAAAAGGGCGCCGCGATTGCCAACCACAACAGTAAGCGACTGGGCGACCAGCAGTACAAACTGATCGTTCAGACCTGCGACGAAATTCTCGCTGGTCAGCATCACGACATGTTCCCACTGCATGTTTGGATGACAGGCAGCGGTACCCAGTTCAACATGAACGTGAACGAAGTCATCTCTAATCGCTGCTGCCAGCTCGCCGGCACGCCGCTCGGAAGTAAAACGCCAGTGCATCCGAACGATCACGTGAACATGGCTCAGTCCTCGAATGATACGTTTCCGTCGGCCATGTATATCGCAGCCGCAGTGAATGTCAAGCAACGCCTGATTCCAGCCGTGACAGCCCTGCGCGACGCTGTCAATAACAAGGCGCAGGAGTGGAATGGCATTGTAAAGATCGGCCGCACCCACATGCAGGATGCGACGCCGCTGACGTTGGGCCAAGAATGGTCGGGTTACGTCGGCATGTTGATGGACAATCTGGAAAGGATCGAGTCGGCGCTTCCGGGAGTATACCGCTTAGCGCTGGGTGGCACGGCGGTCGGAACTGGTCTCAACTCAGCGCCAGGCTTTGCCGAAGCAGCGGCGATCGAGATCGCGAAGCTTACCGGTCTGCCATTTGCAACAGCGCCCAACAAATTCACTGTGCAAGGCGCGCACGACGCCCTGGTTCATCTTTCTGGCACTCTTCGAACTCTGGCGGTTTCTTTATATAAGATCGCCAATGACATCCGCCTGATGTCGTGTGGCCCTCGCGCTGGATTCGCCGAGTTGGTATTACCGGAAAATGAGCCGGGCTCCTCGATCATGCCCGGAAAAGTCAATCCGACCCAATGTGAAGCGCTGACTATGATCGCTGTTCAGGTAATGGCCGACGACGTAGCGGTAGGGTTTGGCGGGGCCGGCGGGTATCTGGAGATGAACGTTTACAAGCCCCTAATCATCTTTAATATCACCCATGCCATCGCGATCATGACCGATGGAGTCACGAATTTTCGCAAGTTCCTGATCGAAGGGACCAAACCCAACCTGAAGAAGATCAGCGAGTATGTGGAACGTTCGTTGATGCTGGTGACGGCGCTCTCACCGGTTATCGGTTATGACAAGGCATCGAAGATCGCTCACTACGCTTTGGACAACGACCTGACGCTCAAAGCCGCGGCTTTAAAACTGGACTTTGTTACAGAGCAGGAATTTGACCGTGTTGTCGACCCCAGCAAAATGGTGGAGCCGTATGTGGCAAAGACGGAGTGACAGCCCGGCCAAGCCCCAACGTTACCGCGCCTTGTCATCAGAAACTCCCATGCTGAAGGTTGTTCCCGTCCTCATGACCGGCCTCTTCGTGATCGCGGGATCAGCATGCTCTCAGACCGCCGAGCAAGAAACTCTTGGCGGCGCCGATCGTCACGAAACGACCGAACAGGATCGAGGCTATCTCTTAGGGGATTGGGGCGGACTCCGAGGCCAGTTGGGCGAGATAGGCGTTAACCTCGATGTCCAATACATCAGCGACTCTTTATGGGGATCTAAAAGCGGTCCGCCCTCGCAGTTCGAGATTTGGAACCGTGTCCGCGCAACCGTGGACATTGACCTCGGCGCGCTGCTCCATTGGGATGGCACGTACTTCCATGCCACCGGCCTGTGGCAAGGGGGTGGGAACCTGGGCGAACGTCTGGGCTTGATCGCCAGCCCCAGCGGCATGTCCAGCCAGCAGACGTTTCGTCTGGATTCCTGGTGGCTTGAGAAACGCTGGCGGCACGACCAAATTGTCGTCCGCGCCGGCCAATTTGCAGGCCAGGATTTCTACGGAGCCCAGCATTATGCGGCGTCCTTTATCTTCGAGCCGATGGGATACGCATTGGGCAACGTGTCTAATACTTTCGAATCGTTCGATCCTCCATCCACGCCGGCGGCCGAGATTCGAGTTTCTCCGCTGCGCCATATGTACGTGAAGTCGATGGTGCTCGCGGCCGAGCACGCTCCGTTCTCGCACAACCCCACGGGCTTTGTTCCGCAGTTTCGAGGAACTGCGATGAATGTCTCTGAGATCGGCTTCAGCCCCGGCAAGAACGCTTCCTCCGTGAGGGCGTTCGACAACGTGGACACCCGAAAAGGCTACTCGGGACTCTATCAGTTCGGAGCAGCCTACAACCCGGAGACCTTCAATAACCCGGCTAACGGCCGGTCACGGTCTGGAGATTACTTGTTGTATTGGATGGCCAGCCAGGCTCTCTGGCGCAACGACCCCAGGGAAGCAAAGGGACTGGATGCGACCTTCGCCCTGGATTGGAGTCCGTCAGATGTCAATCGTAACAACCGGCTGATGACCGCCGGCCTTCGA
>CAWDLF010000010.1:0-441312 GCA_963803105.1 Terriglobia bacterium | reverse complement strand
TTCAGGCAATGTTCGAGTCATCCAGGGCGCAGGAATCGGCGTGGACGTTTGGCTGCTTGGCACGGACAAATCTTGCCCCCAGCCTGCCCCTGTGGTAAGCTAACGATCAGTATACTGAATCACGGCAGCTCTTAACTAATCTGCGAGGACACATGGCCCCGGCCGGGGAATCATCAGGAAGTTTTCTGGAGGCTCTGAGAGACTTTTCGATCGAAATAAATCCCAATGATTCCAAAATGGTCGACGGGGCCTTGGAACGCCTCGCCCGCGGTACCGAAGTTTTTTTAACGTGGATTCCTGGATCTGATCCCATAGCAATAGCAATGGCGGGTGCGAAGCTACGCCTCAGAGGAATCGTTCCGGTTCCCCATATCGGGTCGCGCCACATCGAAAGCTCGTGCACGCTTGGTCGATTTAGCCGAGAGTTTTCATGATGCTGGTATCGACCGAGCGCTGATTATCGGCGGAGACAGAGCTCGACCTATCGGGCCGTATGATTCCAGCTTGGCTGTCATGCAAAGCGAGATACTGCAAAAAGCGGGTATCACGCATATTGCGGTGTCCGGCTTCCCCGAGGGTAATCCCAATATCCCGGGGAATGACTTGATGGAGACTCTAGAGGCTAAAATCGAGTTTGGGCGTTCCGGCGGCTTGGCGCTTAGGATTGTGACGCAGTTCTGCTTCGAAAGTGAACCCATTGTTGAATGGTTACAATGCATCCGCGCGAGGGGCATTGATGTCCCAGTCCGCGTTGGGTTCGCGGGACCAGCCGGACTTTTGGCACTGACGCGCTACGCGATCCGGTGTGGAGTAGGCAACTCCATTCGTGTTCTGACCGAGAAACCTGCCTTTGCAAGGCTGCTTGTTGATAAAGGTCCTGAACCGATAATTCGAGGCGTGTATAGCCGGCTTAACGGCCAACTAGCGAACTCTTCCGGGTCCATAGCTCCCCACTTCTTCGCCTTTGGGGGCTTCAACAAAACGATAAATTGGATCGAGGAGTGTACCGCGGCGATCGCCAAGCCTTAGCAGGCGGGTGAAGATTTTCAATACTAAGCTCTTTGCGGACCCGAGCCTCAAGCCTTATTTTCTTCGGTTCTCGTTGCGATCCTGTTGAACCATTCCTGGGGATCCTCGGTATCACCCAGGGCTGGAGCGTGCGCGCGTCTAGCAGCACGCAGGGTGTTAGCCAGGAGGCATGCCACCGTCATGGGACCAACTCCTCCGGGCACCGGCGTGACCGCACCGGCCACCCGCAGTGCCTCCTGAAATACTACATCGCCCACTAGACGAAACTTCCCCCCTGAGACTGGAACCCGAGTGATACCTACGTCGATTACCGTCGCTCCGGGTCTTATCCACGACCCGCGGACGAGGCCGGGAACGCCTGCTGCTACAACCAAAATATCCGCCTGTCGGCACCGCTCTGGAACGTCCGTCGTGTCGATATGTGCTACTGAAACCGTGCACCGTTCACGCAGCAAAAGGCGAGCCATCGGTCTTCCGACGACATTTGAAGCACCAATCACAAGGGCGGAAAGTCCTGTGAGGTCGCTGCGAACCGTTTTTATCAGCTGAAGCACACCTAACGGAGTGCACGGAATGATCGGTTCGCCGATGCCCACGGCCGCCCTTCCGACGTTCACCGGGCTGAATCCGTCAACGTCCTTGTCGGGATGAATGGCTTCAACCACTCGTTCGATCTTTATATGGGAAGGCAAGGGAAACTGAACGAGAATTCCATGTACCGACCGATCCTCATTTAGCCGTGCAATCAAATCCAGAAGCTCCATTTCTGGCGTATCCACCGGCAAGAAGTATCTAAAGGAGCGCATACCAACCGCCTCGGCTTGCCGTATCTTGTTCCGAACGTAGACTAGACTGGCTGGGTCTTCTCCAACCAAAACGACGGCCAGCCCAGGTCTAACACCGAGATTCTTGATGAGATCACTGACTCCCCAGGCAATGTTGTTCCGGAGCCGGGCCGCGATTGCGACCCCGTCTATTACTTGGGCGGTAACGTCTGAGATTAAAGAGTCACCCACTACACTCAAGCTTGATGTCCTCCCAGTGTGAGTGTGCTGCGTTTGCTTAGCCGCTATTCGCCGCGGCTCTTTGCTAACAGAAGTGGGTACGGTTGTTAACGGGCAAAGACAACCGTCTTATTTCCGTCCACGAAGATCCGATCATCCAAATACGCGCTCACGGCGCGCGCCAGCACTCGGCATTCGATCTCGCGCCCCTTACGGATAAGGTCCAGCACGCCGTCGGTATGGGAAATCCGCTCCACATCCTGATCAATAATCGGGCCCTCATCAAGGTCCCCGGTTACGAAATGAGCCGTGGCACCGATTAACTTCACACCGCGCGTGAAGGCTTGGTGATAGGGTTTGGCTCCCTTAAATCCGGGCAAAAAGCTGTGATGTATGTTGATGCATTTAGGCGACAGCTTGGTAGCCAGAGCGTCAGACAAGATCTGCATGTATCGCGCAAGCACAATCAGCTCGGTGTCAGTCTCCTCAATCAGTCTCAACAAGGCTGCTTCCTGGGAGCTCTTGGTATCGCTGGAAATAGGGAGATGGTGATACGGTATTCCGGACAAGTCGAGATGGGCGAAAATCTCCCGCGGGTGATTACCCACAATCGCGGTGATTTCCATGGGCAGTTCCCCTGCGCGCCACCTGTACAGCAAATCAGCCAGGCAATGGTCCAGTTTTGACACCAGCAACATCGTTCGCTTGGGGGAGTTCGCGTCTCGCAAAGTCCACTGCATACCGTGACGGTGTGCCACGACATCGAATAGCGAACGCAAAACTTGTGGGTCAAAGCTAGTGCACTCATTGACGAAGGCGACACGCATGAAAAGCCGCCCCGTTTCCCGATCGTTGAACTGCTCCAGTTGAAGAATGTGGCATTGGGATTCAAAGAGGTAAGCTGAGACGTCGGCAATTATTCCCGGAGCGTCCGCACAAGAAAGATTTAGCACGAGCTCCGGGCGTTTCTCTTTACCCTCGACTCGGGGGGCCTGTGGCGATCGATCTGTAGTTATTTCATCCATGATAATCAGTATACTGAATATGGCGAAGGTTTCAAGTGCGCTCACAGGTCGGCCTTCCCCTAGCCCGGCAACGTCCTTTACAATAGAAACGATGAAGAATCAGACCAAGTCGGTACGGAAGACGAGGGGCATCAGCGAATCCAGCAGTATTTACGATGAACCTGGCCATTTGATTCGCCGCGCTCAACAGATTGCCGTGTCTATGTTTGGCTCGACCATGGGTCAGGGTGTAACTCCTATTCAGTACTGCGTGTTGAGGGTTCTTGAAGATCATCCCGGAATCGATCAAGTTACACTTGCCCGCTATTGCGCACTCGACACGTCGACGGCTGCGGATCTGGCCGTGCGGCTCGAGAAACGAGGATTTGTCCAGCGCATGATGCCGATGAAGAGCAAACGCCGGAGGTTACTGCAGCTGACGCCCGAAGGAGCCGCCGTTTTGGACGAGCTCGTGGCAACCAGCAGAGTGCTTGGGCGCCATCTGTTGCGGGAGCTGGACAGAAGCGAACAGGAAGAGTTTCTTCGTCTTCTTAAGAAATTCGTGCATTTGAACAATCATGAGAGTCGAGCGCCTTTGGACCGGGGGGAGCGAGAGCGAGTAAATAGAATAGCGAACTTGGACCTCTCTCAGTCTCCGGCACCTCCCAAATCCTCCCGTACATGAGCCCTCAGCAAAAATAATAGTCGCGTCCCGTCGACTAACACATTCTGATTAGCGCTCCGCGGCCCGGCTGGCGCAGGGCCTAAGCATTGGGCGGGCGGTCGCGATGGCACGAAGGCACTTGCATATAGAGAATCGGAACCGACCCTAGCACGTCGGATGCATCTCTGCGTAATCCCGGCGGTACGCGCCGAAAATCGCGCTGAACAGAATAAATTGAAGGATCGATCCACCGCCGATGGTCAGCGCAATCGACGCACCGATTGCGCTCTCGTTGTGGAAGAGGTGGTTGTTGAAAAATCCCGGCAAGAAGCCGCCCAGGCTGATGCCGCCCAAATTCAACACGAACATCAAAAAGGCCGTCACTTGGCCCCGCATTTGGTTGGGAAAGATGTACTGTACCGCAGCATAAGTACTGCCGACGGGCATGGCCACAAATATGATCCCGATCGAGACGAAAACCAGCGACCAAGCGGCTGTGTGTGCGAACATTGCCGCCACGAAAGGGACTCCCGTTCCGATGGCGCTGAGGGCCGTCACTTTCAAAGGCGCTTCGTGAACTCCCTTTTGCTGCCAACGATCTGAAATCCACCCGCCGGCGAACATTCCCAGGCATCCGAGGGTTAAAAGCATCGGGCCCAAAGCCCTGCCGGCTTGTCCCGCAGTCCAATGGTACGTGCGGATAAAAAAGGTCGGACCCCAGTTAAAGTAGGCGAAGGCACAGAGCGACTGAAAAATCGCCCCAACGCTGATTCCTAGCACCGACCTCCATTTCCTGGTCGCTTCTCTGATCACCTGCCCGAGGTTAGCGTGAGAAACGGTTCCGGCCGCGCTTCGCATCACGTTGCGCCGAGGCGGCTCCTTGATGGTGTATAGCAGGGGCACGAAGAGAAACCCGGGAAGGCCAACGGCCAAGAACGTGACTCGCCACGAGGCGATGGTGCCGAGTATTGGCACGGTAACGGTATGCATGCGCACCACGGCATCTACCACCAGGCCTCCCACTAGGAAAGCCAGGCCCGTGCCAATATAGATGCCCATGGAATAGACGCTCATCGCCAGGCTAAAACGCTTCTTGGCAAAATAGTCGGCGATGATTGAAAAGGCCGCCGGACCCAGCGCCGCCTCCCCGATCCCCACTCCCATGCGCACAGCGAAGAGGGTGTGGTAGCTGTTGGCGATCGCAGATGCGGCAGTCATCAAGCTCCAGAAAAGGACACCGACCGCGATGAGATTTCGACGGTTGTACAGATCCGCGACCCGGCCCAGTGGCAGTCCAACGAGCGTGTAGAAGCTGGCGAAGGCCAAGCCTTGTAAAAGGCCCACTTGCGTGTCGGTGATATGCAGGTCTTGTTTTACGGGAGCGACCAGTAACCCTAGAATTTGGCGGTTGACAAACGAGAGCATGTAACACGTCATCAGAACGAAGACGACGTACCAACAATAGGATCCCGAATAATCATTCGGCTCTACCGGAGAGGTCGAGTCAAGAGCTAGCGAAGATGGTTGAAGGGTCTTCGTTTCCAAGGATTTGCCGATAAGTTTCAGGAATTAGCCTCCGGCAGTTGCAGCCGATGCGCGGATCATTTTAAGCACACGGTCAACGAGTGCGCGCACCGTCCCATCATTCTGGAATCCAAGGCTTTCCGCGAGCGGCGTGGCAACCGGCGGGAGATTGCCGATGAGTGACTCATAGGGCTCCGCCGGCTTGTACACCACGCGCGTCTTCGCTTTAGTGGCCTCTGCAAGCGCAGCGACTAGGGCGTCCATCCGCACGCGCAGCGGTGGAATCATCCACGCGCGCCGCAACGGCAGCTTCTCTGCGGGGATTCGCGCCGCAAGGAGGATGTTGTCGATGCAGCGCTCGACCGACATCAGCCAGGGCGTTCCGCTCGCCGATACGGGGCAAATGAACTCCGGGTCCCCTTCGGCGAAGGCGTGAAAGATGTTGGCCAGAAAGAGGGAGTAAGCTCCGCCGTCGTTCTTTGGCCGCGACACGATTCCCGACAATCGAATCGAGCGACCGTCGAAAAATCCGCGACGCGAATAATCCGTCAATAAGGTTTCACAAACCATCTTTTGTGCGCCATAGGAGAGACTCGGGTGAGGCTCGGTATCGTCGTCAATGCGATCGGGATGCGGCAGGCCATATACACCGATGGAACTCGATAGAACGACGGTCGGAGGCCTCGGCTGCCTCCGGAGTAGCTCGAACAGATTGTAGGTGGCTTCGAGGTTGATCTTACGGCCGGCGTCGAAATCCCGCTCAGCGTCGCCGCTGGGAATCGCGGCAATGTGGAAGATGCAATCGACTCCGCCTTGCAGAGCTTCTCCCAATACTCCCGGCTGCGTGATGTCGCCCTTCACGTAACGGAGGCGCTTATCGGGAAGGAGAGTCTGAAACTTGCGGCTTAGCAGCGTCAGCTGCGCCATCGCCGGGTACCCTTCGCCCAGTCCACCCAAACGGCAGAGCCGCGCAGCGACCTGGTGGCCGATGAAACCGTTTGCACCCGTGATGACGATTTTCAAGTCGATCTCTCGATGTCTTAGAAGCGGGAAACTTGCAGGTTATGCAAACCCGAGCGCCGTGCCAGCGAAATCAGTAAGGCAACGCGGTACCCGGCAAGTTCGAAGACGCTTCAGGAGCCCGATGTTTCGCAGCCGGCTCCCAAAGCTCGCCGCAGGGGTTCGCGAAAGGCTAGTAGGCTAGTGACGCTCGTTCGTCGTCAAATGTTGTTGATCGAGCTCCTCACATGGATAGTTCTCTTGCGCATGCTCAACGGACTTGCCCAGGATGAACATCCGAGGCTCGGGGGTGAATGGTTGCGCAAACAGCGTCGGATCTTCCATCGTAACTTCGTACTTGAGCGTGTTGCCTTGGCGCGTGAATTTCTCGACTACGTGTAGGTTTTTATCGTGGAATGAGCCGTCGCCATCGATCCATGTGTCGGGATTCGTGTTGGTCACATCGATTACAAGCGTATCGTGGTCCCAGTGGCCCACAGAATCGCCGTTGGCCATCTCGTCAGCCTCGGGATCGTGCGGGCGGTTATCGGTCGGAACTACGCGGAAGACATTGTTGTTAGCGCCACTCTGATAAAGCAGGGCAACAGAGTCGCCGTGCTGAAAAATTTCGGTGGGGGCTCCGATGCGCGGCACGCCAAGAGGTTGACACCGGAAGGCTGGGTCAATGTGCGAAGCGCGCTCGAAGTTATCTTCCGCGGTGGCCTTAAATTGGGACTGGTACACCGGCCTCGCACTAGTATTGGCCTTGCGATACGCTACGGCTTCGGTGTCGCCGGCAATCTCTTCCTCTTCGGTGCCTCCTACGGGACGAAGGCTGCGGCCATCAGGGGTGACCACCTTCCCCGGCGCAAAAGCGGGACCGAAATGCTTTGGATGTGTGGCTGGCATCCAGAACCCGCTGAGGTCAGGGTGCCCGTCAGCCGCGCGCGGTGTGGGCATTGCCGCGGCTTCTTTGATCACGGCGGCAGCGCGGTCGTCCTCCGAAGGCGCAGCGACGGATTTGCCAGGCGGAGGAGCAGCCGCGCCCTGTTGCGCCTGGGTCGGCGACACCGTGAGCGGGGCAGCCATTACCACGATTGCGAGAATAGCCAGCGAAAGCAGTGTTTTCATAAAATCACCTCTTCTAACGATTGGTTATTTGCTAGGCGCTTCACCAGGGTTGGGTTTGGTCATTTCGATGACGCGGCCGTCCGAGAAGTGCACGCGCTTGAGCCAGCCAAGTGTCTTGCTGCCGTCCTTGGCCGCGTAGCCGTCGATGGTGATCGTCTGGCCGATGGGAAGCATTTCGCGAGTCATGCCGGTGCGATGGAGCATGCCGGGCGGCATCGTTTCGAAGGACCAATTAACTACCTTGCCGCTCTCGTCTTTAACGTCAACAAAAACGTACGCGTGAGGATTGACCCAATCGACACGCGTAATCGTGCCCGTCACCGTAATCGGCTTCTGATCGCTGAATTCAGCCTCAAAGGCGTGGTGGGCCAATGCCGGCGCGGACCAAAAACCTACCGCGAAGAGCGTTAACAAAATGGCTTGCAGTTTTGATCTCATGTCAATGCCTCCAAAAATGTTCACTTACCGTTCGTTGCCTGCGTTTTCTGGTCTTCGTTCACCAGCTGTTGTAAGTCAAAGTGAGGGTGGACGTCCTTGGGGTCGTAAGGCGAGATATGAGTTCTCTTTCCACTGACATCGATCAGGCACTCGTCTTCGATTAAGCGTGCGTCCGGCCGGTTGTCGCGATACAGCGTTTCGCGGATCGTGAATGGGCGCGTCAGGGTTTGGGGATCCTCGATCCTTGCTTCGTAGACGAGAGTGTCTGGGCCCGTGCGGGTATAGCGCTCGACCACGTGCATGTCCTCGCTGTGGTAATTACCCGATCGGTCAAACCATGTAAACTCGTTGAACGAAGTCACGTCAACCACAAGCGTGTCGCCATCCCAATGGCCGCGCGAATCGCCCATCCACCATCCAATCGCATCAAAGTGCGGCTTTGAGTCCGGATAGATGATTCGGTAAACGTGATTTTCTTGGTACACGATGGCAGTATTCCCCGGGCTCTGGACGATTTGCAGCGGCGTCGCCAAGTACGTAGCGCGCGGAACGCCCGCCGCATCGCACTGAGTGGAGGGATCGGCCGTCGCGCGATTCTTGAAATTCTCATCGCGCTGCTTGATGGCCTCCGGCTTGTAGGGAATTTTTCCGTCGGGCGGATCGATGATGATGCTCTTTGCCGCGGCCGTGCCGTTTTCCGCAGGGTGGCCTTCGATATCAACGTAGGCTGTGTTACGCGTTACCCAGATGCCGCGCAAGTCGGGTGTCTTTCCGTCGTAGAGCCGCGGCGGCACGTAGGTGTTCTTGCCGCTCGCCGCAAGTACGACAGAGGAAGCAATCCCCGCGGTCATAAGGATAAAGCCGGCTACCGCCCACCGAAGCTTCTTTCGTGCATCGCCGTTGGTCATTACTTATCCTCCCGCGGGGCCTTCCCTCCGAGGTCGTCGGTATAATGCTGGATGCTGCGTTCGCCTTCCTTGCAGGAGTACTCGAGAATTTGCTCGGAGTCAGGCTGCCGGTAAAACGTTCGATGATTCACCCAAGGCTCAGCGAATATAGTGGGATCGGTAGCAACCACTTCGTAGGCGATCCTGTCCGGCCCAGTCATCGTGAATTTTTCGACCACGTGGAGGTTCTCGTCGAAAAAGTCCCCCGACGCGTCGAGCCAAGCCCGCCCGTTGAAATTGCTCACGTCAACTACGAGCGTGTCTCCCTCCCAATGCGCTCGCGAATCACCATTCCATGTCCAGTAGTCTTTCGGATGCGGCGTGTCGGTGATTGGAATAATGCGCGCGTCCTCATCGGCTTCGAGCAGCATCGTCAGGTATTTCTCGTCCTGAATAAATTGGTAGGGATACGGAGGAGTGAAAAAGGCACGGGGGACGCCGGGAAGCTGACATAGCCCCTCCGGGTCTTGAAACAAGTGATGCTTTTCGAGTTCCTGCTGGATGGCCTCAGCCGCTGGAAGGTAATGAGGCCTGGGGCCTGTCGTAAACAGGCCTCCTCCTCCCCCCCGTCCATTACCCCTGCCTGCGCTGCTGGCGTTAGCGGTGGTCGGGGGAGGGGCAAAAGGATCGCCCCCCTTTGGAACTGCACGCAACGGACCTCCGTCAGCGGGAACCAGATTCTGAAAAAAGTTCGAAGCTTGGCTCTTCGCTGGATCTTCCCAGGGACGGGTGTACCACATTCCTTGCAAGTTCGGACGGCCGTCCGGCATGCGTGGTATTGCCCCGGCGGCGGCTGGGGGCGGCCCTTGTGAAGCACCCGGGGCGTTCGCCTGTGCTTGCGCATAGGCAGCCGACCCCCAAGCCCCCGAAAGAATTACGGCCGCGATTAAGCATCGTCCGCTCGATAGCATTTTCACCCTCCCTCTGGGCGTTCCCGTGCTCGATTATTTGCTGGGAGTGTTTGGAGCAGCCGGGGCGCTCTGATCCGGAAGCTCCACGGGTTGTCCTGTGAAAAGCTTACGTCCGTCAGCAAGCGTGAATCGCGCCCCGCCCAGCGCGGGCTTACCGTCGTGCGTGGGAAAGCCGTCGACAGTAACAACGTCCCCTGGTTTTACGGTATCCCTCCGCCAACCCGCACGCAACAGTACGTTCGGATTGCCGAACTCCACGGTCCATTGCACCGTTTTGCCCGACGCGTCCGGCACGTCGATCGTCATGATGCAGTGGGGATTTATGAACTCGAACTTCACGACGGTGCCGTGAATCGTCGTCGGCTTCGATGTATCGAATTCGGCGTTGAATGAGTGATGAGCCGTCGCAGGGAGTGCGGTGATCAATAGAAGCAAACATCCGGTCGCTGCAAGCAATACCCTCTTCATGGAGAGCCTCCTATCCATTGAAATACACCGTCCGCTTAGACTTGAACCGTACGCCATCCCTTTGCATAACTCTCGCGGACGACTTTGGAATAAGGGGCCGGACTGACGGTCGCACGAATCTCCATCTGCCTGTGACGTTCAACGGTTGTCTTTTTTGAACCGCCGCCTGATTCGCCCCATACAATCGCAACGTCGGAACCGATCTCAACCTCAGGATCCACCACACCCAAAGACAGCATCGACCGCTCGTTGTAGCTATAGCCGCCAAACATCGAGTAGCCGATAGTCTTACCGCCGCTCAACACTGCGTCGTATGTTGCAGACCCGTAATTCGAATTCGGGAGGTCGATGTACCTGTAGATGTCTCCGGGCTCGAACATGGATGCAAATGCTTTCACTACATCCTCTGAGTGCCAAGCAAATGTCACTTTCTTCCGTTGCGGCTGGCTCGCAATCTTCTCAAGCGCTTCCCGCCCAATGAAGTCGTGGTCAAACTTGACGAATGGACCATAGCCCAGAGCGTACGGGGTCATGTAGTAATCCTCAATTTTGTTCGATTCGAAGCTACCGGCTAGCGAACCTGTTCCCTCGTACGACGTGGCAGGCAACCACTGTCGGTAGGGTTTCATCTGTTCGCCGCTGTAGATGGCCGGGAGAGGTGACGGAATCCATCCGGACTCGAGCGTATTGGTGGAGTATGCTCGCGCACCAACTTCCCTTAAGCCGAAGTCTTTGCCCGCTTCGACAATCGCCGCACGAATCTCCTCACGTTCTTCATAGGGTCCCCAAATCTCCAAGCCGGGAGCTCCTGCCATGCCGTGCCGCAGGGCGCGGACTTTGCGCCCGGCGATATTGATGTACCCCATGTTGAAAAACTTGATCTCGGGAACTGGCCCACCGTTCAGCTTCTCCAGAACTTGCCAAGCATTGGGGCCCTGGACCTGATAGCGGTAGCAGGTGCGAACAACTGCTTTGCCTTTGGGGTTGGAAGGAGATCTGTCGTCCTTTTCCACCTTGACCTTATAGTTGCCTGTTTCCGCATGGAACTGAATCCAGTTTGCGGCCGGGGCACGGCCCACGAAGACCAATCGGTTTTCTTCGAGATGAAAAAGAATGCCATCGCCGATGACAAAACCGTCGTAGGTGCAGGGCGCGAATTGCTTGGCTCGATTGACGGGGAAGTTCGCGAAGCTGTTTGTCGCCAGATACGAGAACATTTTTAGCGCATCCGGCCCTTCGACGTAGATGTTGACCATGTGGTGCGACTGGTCGAACAGAACGGCCGTCTCGCGCCAGGCACGTTGTTCCTCGCGCCAATTCGAGAATTCCGAGGCAACAACCGGATATACGTAAGCGCCAATCTGAGAATCGCGCAACATCTTTACCGGATTTCCGGCAGCCTGCAGCAAATCTTCCAGACTCTTCTCTTTCATCTTATTCACCCCACGCAGGAATGTACGCAGCTAGGTCAGTATACGGAACGTCAACAGCATTATATCAAATAAATTATACCGGCAACCGCAAATTATGGGGTGGCACGACTGGTGACGATGCTTGAGGATTCCAGCCTGGCGCCCCGTTGGCCCCTAGCGACGCACGTTATAGGCAACTGATGCGATGGGTCGCTTCCGCGTCAATCGCGACCCTCGATCTCCGAGCATTTTGTTCTGTCGATTAAGTATACTTAAAATAATTCTTGCAATCACACAAGACAAAGCGTAAAGAGTAGGTCATTGGTGGGCTCTCTGGGGTCAGATAGCTGGTTCGGCGCTATGTAATCGCGAAGACTTTGGGAGCGCCTACGAAGATACAACCGATAATTTCGGAGGGTGAGGGGGAACGATGAAAGCACTTTGGTGGATCGTAGCTGCGTGTTTGTTGGTGGCAAGCATCTCGCTCGGCCAGCCGGTCTGGGCGCAAACTTCAGCGACGGGCGGGATTAAGGGCGTTGTTACCGATCCGTCTGGCGCAGTCGTGCCGAACGTCAAAGTCACCGCATTATCTGATACGGGCCAAACCAGAGTGACGAAGACGGGCGCGGACGGCACCTACGCGCTTAGTCTTTTGCCGCCGGGTAACTACCACTTTTCTTTTGAGGCTGCGGGCTTTCGGAAAACCGAAGCGCCGACCATTACCGTTACCGTCACTGAGACCAGCACGCTAAACCAAGTTCTTCAAGTCGGCTCGCAGACCCAGGAAGTGACGGTTACAGCCAACGTCGAAGCGACGCAAACCTCCACGTCGACTGTTGGCACTGTCGTGGGCTCCCAAACCGTCGTCGATTTGCCTCTTAGCACCCGGAATTACACGAACCTGATCTCGTTGTCGCCCGGCGTGAACGCTTCGGTGAACAATGCAACTGCCTTGGGCAAGGGGTCGCAGGATGTCGCGGTGAACGGCTCATCGAAGTCTCAAAACAACTACCAGATGGACGGCGTGGCGATCAACAATTTCGCCGGCTTCAACCAGACGGCAGAGACGGGCTTTTACGGTTCGTTTGCGGTGCCGCCGCCGGACGCCATTCAGGAGTTCAAAATTCAGACCTCGACTTTCGACGCGAGCTTCGGACGCAATCCCGGAGCAAACGTGAACGTGGTTACACGGTCTGGAACCAATCAGTTCCACGGCGCCGCCTTCTACTTTTTGCGGCAGACGATCTTCAATGCCAACGACTTTTTCTTGAAACAAAGCGAGTTTAACGCGGGCCAGCCGAACAACCGGGGCGTGCTGAATCAAAACCAGTTCGGCGGCACATTCGGCGGTCCAGTGAAGAAAGATAAACTTTTCTTCTTTATTACTTACCAGGAAACGGAGCAGAAGAACGGCATTTCGGGCTACGGCTTCTCCACCGGGATTCGCCTGCCAGGGCTTGGCCCATATAACGCGCCCGGAAGCCGCGGCACTTGCCCGCTGGCTGCGACCACGGTTGCCGGTTGTGATGCGACGGCGCAAGCATTCGCTGCGGCGCTTGGCGCCATCTATGTCGGTAAGCCAACCGCCGGGTCGACAGCACCAAACCCTGGGGCGACAGTTGCTGCAAACGGCTCGAACATCAACCCTGTGGCTTTGCGGATTCTGCAGTTGCCCCTTGGAAACGGCTACTACATTCCAAGTTCGGGTGCTAGTAGCGCCACGAGCACCCAGGGCCCGACATCTGCTATTTCCGATCCCGCGATCTACCACAACCAACTTGGGATCGGTAACTTTGACTACGTGATCAACAGTAAAAATACGCTCTCCGGACGGTACACTTTCAGTAACGAGCCGTCTCTCGGGTCGTTCGCATGCGGTCTGATTGGAAGCGCCTGCTTGGTAGGAGCTCCCGTGACCACAGACTATGGCGCGCAGGATGTTGTCTTGAAAGTGACGACTGTCGTGACCAATAACTTTGTCAACGAACTGCGTACCTCCTATCAGAGGAATACCACCGACAACAACACAGGAGTGCCATACACCAATACGCAGGTGGGAATCGCCCCCGTGACACCAGCGTTTGACCAGTTCGACAACGTCTCGGTCAGCGGCCTTTTTTCAGTGGGGAGCAGCTTCCTCTTTCTTGAAACGCTGGTGACCAATCAGAATCAGTTTGCCGACCAGATTTCCTGGACGCACGGGATACACTCGATTCGCGCCGGCTTTGAGGCGGAAAGGATCTACTCAAACCTTGATACGCCGGGCTTGTCAATCGGAGGACTTTCCTTCAGCACCTTCCAGGACTTCTTAGTTGGTGCGGGCGGTGGGTGCGGAGTTGTTGAAACTCCGACCTGTAATGGAGGACCAAGCAGCAATATCGCGAGCAACAGTGTTACCTCGCGTATTCCGCCGAGCTGGCCTCTTCCACCACTATCAACTGCAGGACTACGACGGGTTCATTCAGGACGACATCAGAGTCAACAGTCATTTGACGATCAATGCGGGACTTCGATGGGAATACGACGGCCTGCTTTCCGATGCCGCTGGCCTGGCTACGAACTACTGGCCAAGTCTGGCCAACACGGTTCAATTCCCTGGAACCACCGCTGCAACGGGAACTTTGGCCGGCTGGATCGTTCCCAGCAACTTCAGCTTTATTCCGAACGCAGGTAACCCTGCGGCGACGATCCATCAGCTCGAACGGGGTTCCGACTGCATGTGGTCTGAACATCAGCCCGAGTTGCTTGCTGGGCCTGTCGATAAACAATAGTCCGCAGATGGTCCGCAAAGGTCCCCCGCTTGATAACTTCGCCCCGCGGGTGGGTTTCGCATGGCAGCCGTTGCACACCGATCGTTTGGTGGTACGCGCGGGCGCAGGCTACTTCTACGACAGAGTACCGCTCGATACGATCGACCACGGCGCTCAACAAAACAATCCCTACTCGGTGACGGTTGGCTCTTTCGCGGCTCCGCTCTCACCTACATCCTCTCTTCAGTTCCCGTATGCCAACACTCCCCCTCTAGGGTGGGCGCCGCGTTATGCGAACTTCCTGACGGGAGCTTACTCGCAACTCGTTCCGCCGGGTATAACCGAGAACTGGAAGACTCCTCTCGTATATGAGTGGAATCTGAACGTCCAATACGAGTTCGCACCGACTTGGATTTTACAGGTTGGGTATGTGGGCTCTCACGGCATCAACCAGGCGACGGAGTCGGACCCCATTAATGCTCCGGAGATCGCCACAGTCGCACATCCTATTAACTGTGGTTATGACGGGAACGCGGCCCATTGCGTGACGAATGACTCGGCTTTAGGCGGTGGAGTATTCGGCCCTGGTGCCGCTCCTCAATTCCGCGTCCCCTTGGTTGGGTACTCTCCTACCCTGACGGACACGACGAACGCTCTCGGCGTCAAATACAATAGCCTTCAGGTCAGTGTGAGGAAGCAGTTCTCCCACGGTCTGGTGATGCAGGCCGCATACTCCTGGAGCCGGGCTTTCGCATCGGCGTTCGAAGGGAATCCGCTGGCCGTCACGGGCGGAATTCCGTCTGTCGAAAACATATACATACCTAACAGCTCGTACACGCCAAATCGCTTCGTGGTGAACTACAGCTATGAGCTTCCCTTCGGCCATTATGAGGGTATTGCCGGAAAGCTCGCGAGCGGTTGGAGTGTTTCGGGCGTGACGACCGCACAGGGAGGCTACCCCCTGACGGTGACGAATATCGCTGGAGTTCCGACCAGCGGCGGTAGCCTCTTCGGTGATCCAGTCGCCTCCACTGCACAGTTGGCATCCACAGGCGCCTGCCTTCCGACGAGCGGTTACTGCAACTCCGCTATTCCAGTGGCGACCTCCGGCAGCTCATACCAGCGTGTATAAACGGGCTGGCTGAATTCCATGCATTCACTGCGCCTCACAACGTGACTGCGGCCGTAACGGGCTGCGTAATTGCCAGGAGCGATTCCTTGCGGGACACTGTATGGCAATTCGGTGCCCGGCATTGTGAGCGGCCCGGGACAGTTCAACTGGGATATCAGTTTGGTGAAAAATACGACGGTTGGCGGTATCAACGAGAATGCATATCTGCAGTTCCGCGCAGAATTCTTTAATGCCTTCAACCATCCGCAGTTTAGCAATCCGTCGACCACCTATATCGTTGGTGCGCCGGGAGGGGGCGGAGTCGGAACCGTTTCGAGCTCATCGGTGAACCCCAGGCTGATTCAATTCGCTCTAAAGTACGTGTTCTAGGAACGAGTTGATACCGGGCGGGACCGTGACCTCGGTCCCACCCGAACCTTCCGATTCCTGCGCCGCAGTTCAGAAAGCCGAGTGCTCCCATCTGGGCGCTAACAGAAGATTAAGCAGTAGTTTGCGAATCCCGAACAAGAGAGTTCCATGTACCTAGTCACCGTAGAAGCGACATTCTCTTCAGGGCATTATTTACGCAACTATCACGGCAAGTGTGAAAATCCCCATGGCCACAACTACAAAGTTCGTGTCACGCTCGCGGGAGAAAAGCTGGATGATACCGGGCTCCTTGTGGATTTTAAGCTGCTAAAGGAGCTGCTCCGGCCGGTCGTTGGCTACCTCGACCACCAAATGATCAACGATCTGGAGCCTTTTACGACTCTCAATCCTTCTGCGGAGAACCTGGCGCATTACTTCTTTGACAGGACCAATCGTGCGCTTTGCGAGCTCGCAGGGACGAGGGTTCGCGTCAGCGAATGCACCGTATTCGAGACCGATACTTCGGTTGCCACCTACCGAGCCTAACATCCCGCTGAGAGCTGATAGCATGGTACAAGCCAGCCCGCTTGCCGTCGTCTCGCTCAATGGGCTTAAACCAATGAAGAACGCAGTCCGGTGGCATCCGCTGCCAATCGAGTACAGGCGAATTGCCTCCGAGGCGGATCGAGCCGTCCTGCTGGAAACCGCTCGGCCCGATAGCTTAAATGAAAGGAGTCTGCTGTTCGTTAATCCGGTCCGAGAGCTTGTTGCGGAAAGCATGGACGATCTGGATGGGCTTCTGCGCGAGGTGGACTCCTACCTTCTAGCTGGCTACTTCGTTGCCGGCTTCTTCGCATACGAGTGCGGTGAACAATTCCTCGGTCTCGCCGCGGACAGCTCCCGGCAGAGGAACTTAGATCACCCCTTGGCGTGGTTGGGGGTTTACCAAGACCCAATTCTGTTTGATCACCGCACCGGTATCGCCTGCGGGGGACCGCCCGTCACCGGAATGGTGGAACGCGCCTATTCTTCGAACCCTTGCTTAAAAAATGAAAGCCTCCGAATTGCGAGGCGAGATTACGAATCGAAGATCGCGCGCGTCCACGAGTATCTACTGGCGGGCCACACATACCAGGTCAACTTTACCGACAAGGTATACGGCACCGTCGATGCGAATCCCTTGGAGGTTTATAACACTCTCCTTTCACGGCAACCCGTATCCTTCGCCGCATATGTGAACACGCAGAATGGCCCTATTCTCTCCTTCTCGCCTGAGCTGTTCTACCGGACATCGAATGGGCAAGTTACAGTTCGGCCGATGAAGGGCACCTGGGCTCGGGGCTTGAACATCGAAGAAGACCGCGAAGCCGCTCGCGCCCTCCGAGACGATGAAAAGAACCGGGCTGAACACATCACCATCGTCGATTTGCTCAGAAATGACGTGGGAAGCATCTGTGAGCCCGGCTCCGTCCGCGTAGACCGCTTGCTCGAAGTAGAGCACTACGCAACGCTGCTGCAGATGACTTCCACGGTGTCCGGCCAGCTCTGTTCTTGCGTGTCACCATCCCAAGTCTTTCGACATTTGTTTCCGTCGGGCTCCATCACAGGCGCCCCAAAGCGCAGAACGATGGAGATCATCCGCGAACTTGAATTGGGTCCCAGAGGCATTTATACCGGAGCAATAGGCTATTTCGGACCTGGAGGCGAAGCGTGCTTCAACGTTGCCATCCGCACGCTCGATATTAAGGGCAACCGGTTCTCTATGGGTGTGGGCGGGGGGATAACGGCGGACTCATGTGCTTCAGAAGAATTCAAGGAGTGCGAGATGAAAGCGCACTTTCTCGATAAGCAAGATTCCCCATTTTCACTCATCGAGACCATGCGCTGCGCGGGAGGGATTGCTCTGCTTTCGCGCCATTTAAAACGATTGGCAGATTCAGCGGCATACTTCGGCATTCCGTACGATGAAGATCTATTGCGGCAAGATATCGAGGCCGCCGTAGATCGCGCGGGAAACCAAGAGAGTAGAATTCGATTGGAGGTCGACCAGAACGGAAAATGGCAGATCACATGCTCTCCATTAGACGCTTCGCCTTGGTGCGGAAAGATTCTCTTGGCGGATGAACGAACCTCATCGAGGGATGTGTTTCTCCACCACAAAACCACAAACAGAGGCTTTTACGATCGACAGCGATCGCGAGCCATTCGCGCAGGTTTCGACGAAGTTATCTTTTTGAACGAACTTTCGCAGCTCACCGAGGGGTCAGTCAGCAATGTATTTCTTGAGGTTGAGGGACGTTGGGTCACCCCCGCGTTGAGTTCGGGCTTGCTAGCAGGCGTGCAGCGGGCAGCAATTCTGGCGGAGCATCCTGATTTCTACGAAGAGAGCGTGGACCTGAAGCTGCTTTGCAAGGCGACAGCCGTTCGAATTTGTAATGCTCTACGAGGCCTACGGGCGGTGAAGATCGTGCAAAGGGAAGATGGTTCGATACTCTGGAAGTCGCCGTGAGCTTTTTGCCGGACTTTTGACCCGTGACCCGGAACGATCGGGCCGTGGAAGATGACTTCGTTGATCTAGGCTTGACGGAATTCTAGGGTGATCGCGGACGACAAAAGGTGAAGAAACTGGCCCGGATGCAGGCAGCAGCATCTGCACCTCATTAGTTAAGTGTACTGAATATAGGGGTCGGAGTGCGATGGGCAATTCCGTCCAGCATCTGCCTCACCACGCTAACTGTGATTAAAGCTTACAAGGGCATATACGTTTTTTGCCCGACAGTTTATTCGTGAAAGTGCAGCTTACATTGAGTATACTCAAGCCCCTTCTGAGGCGGGGCTTTGGAAGGACACGATGCCCATGATCTCGCACGCGCCAGCGGGGCGAACGCGCCAGCGTTTGGCAAATCATACTCACAAGGGCTAATTGTGCAAAGCGAACCCATAATGGATGTTGCCCACCTCGCGCACTTGGAGCTGCTCACTCCCAAGCCGGAAGAGAGTCTGAAGTTTTTCGTTCAGATTATGGGAATGACAGAGACCGGTCGCGAAGGCGATTCGGTCTATTTGCATGCCTATGATGATTATGAGCGGCATTCGCTGAAGCTCACGGCATCCAAGCTTCCCGGCATGGGTCATGTGGCTTATCGTACCCGCAGCCCTCAAGCGCTGGAACGGCGGGTGGCAGCCCTCAAAGGATCGGGCTTTGACATAGGCTGGACCGAAGGTGACTTGGCTCATGGTCCGGCGTTTTTATGTCAAGACCCGGACGGGCATAGAATTGAGCTTTATTACGAAACTCAATGGTATCAGCCACCCCCTGACTTGCAGCCCGCGCTCAAGAATCAAGCGCAAAAATTTCCGGCGCGTGGCATCAACGTGCGACGCCTCGATCACTGGAATGGACTTGCGGTCGACATCAAAGCCAATCGCGAGTTTTTCGAAAAATACCTGGGCTTCCGTTTGACCGAGCAAATCGTGATGGACGATGGCTCCGAGGCCGCGTTGTGGATGACGTGTACGAACAAGACCTATGACTTTGCGTACACGCGCGACCACACCGGCACGAAGGGCAGGTTTCACCACATCACCTATGCAGTCAATAGTCGTGAAGAAGTATTGATTGCAGCCGATATTTGCCTTGAAAACGGCGTGTACATTGAAACAGGTCCTCATAAGCACGCAATTCAGCAGACCTTCTTCCTGTACGTCTACGAACCCGGTGGCAATCGCGTCGAGGTTGCCAATGCCGGCGCACGTCTGATTTTGGCTCCGGACTGGAAGCCCATTCGATGGAGTGAAGCGGAACGCAAGAAAGGGCAAGCATGGGGGCTCAAGACGATCGAATCTTTCCATACCTACGGCACGCCTCCCGTGGAGGTCAAATAGTGAAGACCCTCGCCTTTCCACCGGGGAGATGTTCACCTGGGCAACTCCGTATACCGCTTGGCGAGCCAAGGAATCCGAACAAGACGGAGCACGAAGGTACGCAGAGGATCCGAGTTTGGGGTATTTAAAATGGTAGACGTAAAAACAGCGATGGTCGTGAGCGCCCATTCGGCGGATTTTGTGTGGCGGGCGGGAGGCGCGATCGCGTTATATGCGGAGCGCGGCTGGGACGTCACGGTGGTTTGTCTTTCGTTCGGGGAGCGCGGTGAATCAGCGAAGCTCTGGCGCGTGCCGGGAATGACGATAGCGAAGGTAAAGACCAACAGGAAAGAAGAGGCCACTCGCGCAGCGGAAATTCTGGGAGCCAAAGTGATTTTCTTCGATGTTGGCGACTATCCGATGAGAATTCCGGACGCGATTCTGTACGAACTGGCCGCGCTTTATCGAAAGATTCGGCCCAGCTTTGTTCTCACCCATTCCCTCAAAGATCCATACAATTTCGATCATCCGCTCGTCTCCCACGTAGCACAGGAAGCGCGCGTCGTGGCGCAGGCTCATGGCCACGAGCCTGGCACACGCGTAAGCGGGGCGCCGCCGGTATTTCTTTTCGAGCCGCACCAGCCGGAACAGTGCGAATGGAAGCCCCAGGTGTTGCTCGACATCACTTCCGTTTGGTCCAAGAAATATGAGGCCTTCAAGGCTATGAATGCGCAGGAACATCTTTGGCATTATTACGAGCGGGTTGCACTGCAACGTGGCGTGCAAGCTTCGCGCAATTCCGACAAGACGATCGAGTATGGCGAAGCCTACCAACGGGTGTTTCCGCAGGTCACCGAGGAGCTTGCATGAATGAATCGGTCGTGGTTCGCGACGTAGAGCAGCCACCGGCAGAAATTATCGCCACCTTGGAACGATGCGGCGTGACTACGGTGCACGAGGCTCAGGGGCGCTGTGGCCTACTTGCGTCCTACATGCGGCCGATTTATCTTGGCGTCACTATAGCCGGCCCTGCAGTGACTGTGTCGCTTCCTCCAGGTGACAACCTGATGATCCACGTCGCTGTCGAAGTCTGCCGGTCAGGAAATGTTCTCGTGGTAGCTCCGACTTCGCCCTGTACCGACGGTTATTTTGGCGAGCTTCTAGCGACCTCGTTACGTGCGCGCGGGGTGCGAGGACTTGTAATTGACGCTGGATGTCGCGACGTTCGCGCTTTGACCGAAATGAAATTTCCCGTTTGGAGCCGTGCGATCAGTTCACAGGGAACAGTCAAAAACACGCTCGGATCGGTGAACGTCCCAATTATGTGTGCGGGAGCGCTGGTTGAAGCGGGTGATGTGATTGTCGCTGACGAGGATGGGATCGCCGTGGTCAAGCGAACCGCCGCAGCAGAAGTGGCGGAGCTGGCCGAACAGCGGACCCTCAAGGAGAGCGTGACTCGCGAGCGGCTGGCGCGAGGTGAGCTGGGGCTGGACATCTACAGCTTGCGCAAAAAGATCGCGGAAATGGGCCTCAAATATTTGTGAAGCTTTGCCGACGGGCACAAAGAGATTGCACCACGTCACTCTACGCAGCTCGTTAGTCTGGGAAAGGACGCAATGTCGCGGCCGTCGCAAACTGGCATCCCCTGCACCTTGATGCGGGGCGGCACGTCCAAAGGGACCTTTTTTCTTGGCTAGCGATCTGCCGGGCGATGTGCCGACCCGGGACCGCGTATTGCTGGCGGCCATGGGCTCGCCCGACGCCAGACAGATCGACGGGATCGGCGGCGCTGACCCTCTGACCAGTAAGGTGGCGATCATATCCCGTTCAGCGAGGCCGGGAATCGACGTCGATTATCTCTTTGCGCAGGTTTCCGTGGACCGGCCGCTTGTAGACGTTACTCCCACGTGCGGAAACATGCTGGCAGGCGTCGGCCCCTTCGCGATCGAACGCGGCATAGTCCTGCCCCGGGATCCAATCACCGCTGTTTCGATTTGCATGGTCAACACCGAAACTGTTGCTGTCGCCCACGTGCCTACACCCGGCGGGCAGGTAACCTACGCCGGAGACACATCGATTGCCGGAGTTCCGGGTACGGGGGCGGCCATTCGTATCGATTTTCGTGATACGGCCGGTTCGGTTTGCGGCGTTCTGCTTCCCACCGGCCACACAGTCGACCAGATCGACGGGGTCCCGGCAACCTTGATCGATAATGGCATGCCGATGGTCTTGCTGCGAGCTTCCGATTTGGGGAAATCGGGGCATGAATCTCCTGGCGAGCTCAACTCGGACGAGAAGCTCAAAGCACGTCTGGAGATCATCCGTATCAAAGCGGGGGAACTCATGGGACTCGGCGACGTGCGCACCAAGGTCGTTCCGAAGATGACCTTGATCGCGCAGCCACTATCCGGCGGGCATGTAATGACCCGGACTTTCATTCCCCACAAATGCCACACAGCGATTGGCGTGCTAATGGCGGTGACGGTGGGTACTGCTTGTGTTCTTCCCGGCTCAGTAGCCGGGGATATCGTGCGCCCTCTCGAAGGCTCGGTTAGACAGCTCTCCATTGAGCATCCGACCGGTGAATTTTCGGTCGAGCTTGAGGTGGCGCAGAGTGGTGATGGGCTGACAGTGGTCCGCTCCAGCCTGATCAGGACGGCGCGCGCGCTTTTCCGTGGCGAACTGCTCGTGCCGGCAAACGTTTGGAGCGGTCGTGCTGCCCTCTCGTCCGCGGACGGTTCGAAAACGTTGCAACATGCTTAGCGAAAGACCCATCCAGCGAGTAGCGATTATCGGGTTTGGGGAAGCTGGCGGTATTTTTGCCCATGATTTCGCCGATCGGGGAATGAATGTTTCTGTTTTTGACATCCTGTTCCATTCAAGCCGGCAGCGACGACGAATGCTGAGGAAGGCCCAAGTCTGTGGAGTGACGACCGCAGAGGACCTGAAACATTGCCTGCCCAAGGCAGAACTTGTGATTTCAGCCGTCACCGCCTCGTCTGCGTTGGATGTGGCGAAAGCGGCGAGTCCGTTCCTTGACGAAGGTCAGTTATTTGTCGATATCAATTCGGTCTCGCCTGAAATCAAGCGCAAGGCCGCCGGCTACGTGGAGCGTAGAGGAGCGCGCTTCGTCGAGGCAGCTGTGATGGCAGCGGTTCATCCTCAACGGTTGCAAGTCCCGATGCTGCTTGGCGGCCCGCATGCCTCAGAAGCTGCGGAACGTCTGCAGAAGATAGGGATGAATGCAAAGCCGCTGAATGACCGGCTCGGTGTCGCCTCCGCGGTGAAGATGTGCCGGAGCGTGATCGTCAAAGGCCTGGAAGCGCTTGTCGTCGAGTCTCTTTTTGCTGCGCAGGTATATGGCGCGGAAAACGATGTGCTCGAGAGTCTGGCCGCGAGTTTTCCCGGGATGGGCTGGAAGGACCATTTGCCTGACTACTTGATCGGCCGCGTCGCCCAACATGGCCGTCGCCGGGCTGTCGAAATGCGCGAGGCAGCGCAAACATTGAAGCAAGCCGGCATCGAGCCCACCATGGCGCTAGCGACGGCACGACGCCAGGAGCAACTTGTCCGTGAAATGGCCAAGCGCAGAATTGCTTTCGAGTCCCTTAACCCGTTCTCCTGGCGTGCTCTCGGGAGTGCCGTAAGCTGTTCGCGGCGGCGGTCACGGAACCCAAATCCTGAAAATTCCGCCGGTGCACATTTGTCCCTGCATCCGATGATTCAGCAAAAGAAAAGGTGAACCATGGCCACAGCAACAGCAGCCAACGGATTCAATCCGAATGAAGTAAAGACCCCGGTGGGGAATTTTATGGAAGGCCACTACGTGCCCGGCGACGGCACGGAATACGAGGTCATCCGGCCCTCCGACGGCCGCGTGATCCGCACCGAGCGAGGTGCGAGCGCAGGCCTGGTGGACCGCGCCATCACCGCCGCGGCGAAAGCCTACAAGACCAGCGGCTGGGCGGCCATGGCGCCACGCGCGCGAGCCAAAGTTCTGTTTCGATGGGCCGATTTGATTGACCAGAACCTCGAAGAGCTCGCGAGGCTAGAGTCCCTTGCGTCCTCCCGCCTGATCAACGAGACCCGCCACTTCGACATCGGATTCGCGGCCGAAACGATCCGCTTTTTCGCCGAGGCGATCGACAAGCTCGATGGCCAGGTACTCGCTTCCGAAGCGAAGGTCTTGAGCATGGTTGTCCACGAGCCATATGGCGTGGTTGCGGCGATATCTCCATGGAACGTTCCGCTGGTGCTCGCGTCTTTGAAGATCGCTCCAGCTCTTGCGGCGGGGAATGCGGTCGTGCTCAAACCGTCCGAACTGACTCCCTATGCAATCCTCCGCGTTGCCGAGCTCGGCCACCAGGCCGGCATTCCGGCGGGCCAACTCGCCGTTCTTCCGGGTCTGGGTCCTGAGACGGGTAGTGCGCTCGTCCGGCATCCGCTGGTGAACTACGTTTCGTTTACGGGCTCGACCGCGACGGGGAGGCAAGTAATGGTAGACGCCGCAAACAGCGGATTGAAACCCGTCTGCCTCGAGCTTGGCGGGAAAAGCCCGCAGCTCGTGTTTCGCGACGCGCCCGACCTCGACCGCATCGCAGACATCATTGCCGGGAACATTTGTTTCAACGCCGGGCAGGTCTGCTTCGCGGGCACTCGTCTCGTGGTGGATGAGAAAGTCGGCGACGAACTGACGGAAAAGATCGCAGCGCGGCTGAAAAATCCGAAGCCGGGCCCCACCTGGGAAACCCAGACGACGCTCGCTCCCATCATCTCTGAAAAGCAAGGCGCGCGTATTGCGAGCATTCTGCAGGACGCGAAGAAGGAAGGCGCGGAAATCGTAATGGGAGGCGAACGAGAAGCGACCGGGAACGGCGGTGTCTTCTTCAAACCTACGATCGTGCGCAAGGCGAAGCCCGACAATGCCGCGATCATCAATGAAGTTTTCGGCCCCGTGCTCGCTGTGCAGAGCTTCCGCGATGTCGAGGAGGGGATCGCGCTCGCGGAGCATCCGATCTACGGCCTCGCGGGCGCCGTTCATACCAGCGACATCAACAAGGCGCTCCTCGCGGCAAAGTCCATTCCCGCCGGAACCGTGTGGGTGAATACCTATGCCGAATTGTCGCTTAACGCGCCCTTCGGTGGATACAAGCAGTCGGGCTTCGGCCGCGACTACGGAATGGACGGCCTAGCGAAATATATGAACACCAAAACGATCCACATCCGGCTGAGTTGATGTTCGAATCTGTCCCGCGAAGCTTCCTCGATCGGCTCTTGCTTTAGCCTCTAGGAGCGCGGGTCAGGGAAAAATCGGCCGGCAGAACTTCCCGCTCGGTCAATTCCGGTTCAGGGCTTGAGGACGTAGTGCGTGCCAAACAGGAGGATCTCGTGAATAGAGTCTCTTTTGCGTTGCGTGCCGCTGCTGTGATTTTGCTCGGAGCATTGGCTATGGCTGGTAAGCCGGCGGCGCGTCCGGAGAATTCTTATGATCCGCCGAAGATGTGGGATGGAGCTCCCGACTTCCGCGGCGTATGGCAGGCAAAGGGCACAGCCTATATCAATATTGAGGGCCATCCAGCAATGAACGGCGTGGCGGCATCGAAGAGCATCATTGTCGACCCAGCGGACGGCAAGATTCCTTACAAGCCCGAAGCGCTGAAGCAGCGGGACGAGAATTTCAAGAACCGCGCCACGGCCGACCCCGATGTTAATTGCGATCAACCGGGTGTCCCGCGCGCCACCTATCTCAATTCCCCAATGGAAATTCTGCAAAGCCCCGGAAACTTTGCGATCGTTTATCAAGAGGCCCATTCGTATCAGATCGCTTACCCCAATTCACGCCCTCATTTTGAGGGAATCGACTGGTGGATGGGCGACTCGAGAGGGCATTGGGAAGGCAAGACATATGTCATCGACGTGACGGATCTCACGTCGCTGGCATGGCTTGACGAGGCCGGTAACTTCGGAAGCGACAAGATGCACATCGTTTCCCGCTACACCATGACGGGCCCGAATACCATCCGGTACGAGGCGCTGATCGATGATCCGGACACTTACACAAGACCTTGGACAATGCGCGTCACCTTGGAGCGTGCGAAGCCGGGCACTCGTATCATCGAAGACGAATGTCTGGACGATGAAGACGGCGTTTGGCACAAAATCTCGCCTTATGCTCCCCAGGCTCTTCTCCACAACGAATACCGTCGTTGGGATAAGCTCGCTCCGACCGTCCCCGCATCCTCTCTAGATTTGCCCCCAGATGTGGCTGACAACACACCGATGCCGAGCGCAGACATTCCCCGCTTGCCCAACGGCAAACCCGACTTTAACGGCTTGTGGTATCGAGGGCTTCCCGGGGGCGGCCCGGGCCGGGGCGCAGGTGGACGCGGCGGCGCAGGTGGCCCTGGCGGTGGACGCGGGGGAAGAGGAGCATCTACCGCAACTCCCACGGACGTAGTGCCCGCCTTCTTCCGCTCCACGCCCGGCGTCGATTCGTCGGGAGATTTTGCGGATGTCGGCGTTCCCAAGGTTCCCTATACGGCCGCGGGCTTTCTCGAAATGGAATGGCGAGGATCACACGATTACCTGGACGGCGAGCCGCGTTGCCACTTGCCAGGAGTTCCGCGAGGGGGCCAACAGCCTCCTTATCCGCACCAGATCATTCAAGATGATCGTTCTTTCTCCATTCTTTATGAAGCCATGCACGAAGGGCGGATCATCCCAACGGACGGCTCAGCTCATCCGAAGAATTACTGGGCATGGGACGGCGACTCACGAGGGCATTGGGAAGGTGACACCTTTGTGGTCGATTTTTCCAATAGCAATGGCCGCGCATGGCTCGACATGATGGGTAATTATATAGATGAAAACGTGCACGTCGTGGAGCGCTACACCATGCTCGATAAGAACACCATAAACTACTCGGCCACCATCACCGATCCCGTCATCTTCAGCAAACCGTGGACGATACACTTCCTTGTACACCGTCAGCCGGACACCGACCAGATCTTGGAGTATGGCTGCCATGAAGGTGAGCAAGACCGGCAGCACTACACCCAGGATTATGGCGGCCATGCCGGTACAGTCACCGTCAATGGCCAGCTGCTCAAGCAGCCGGAGAACATCGACAAAACAGCGGCCACCCTCGCGAGCGAAGAAGTGGTGATAAAAGGCTGCCTGCGGCCGGCTCCGCAAGGCGGTCAGAATGACTACCTAGTGGAAGACATGGACAAAACCGTCGTGCGCGTAATCGCCAGTGACGAAATCGCGAGTGCCATGACACCGCTGCTTGATCGAACCGTTCGATTGCGTGGTATGTGGGATGGTTCAGGCCAGAACCGGCGACTCGTGGCCACAGCAGCCCGTGTGCTTGTGGAGGGCTGTAGCTTTAGCAAGTAGGCTGGGCAGGAGAGGAAAGCGTGCGACGTGCGGGAGGCGCGTTCTGGAACGTTGTCTAGCCCGGAAATTCTCGCCACGCTTCCTCTCCTGGCAGCCCGAATTACGCTGAGCAAACGCAAAAGCGTATGCCCGTGCTGATGGAGTTCATCGCCTGCCGGGAAACGGTCGTTTCCAATCAATACCACGCCGTATATTAGAACGAACTTCGTCGAGTGGTCAGTAGGTGTTGAACGCTCCGGCCTTCCTGCTTACTTCAGATCCTTTTGTTGCACTTTCCAATCGGGGTTCTTGCACAGTTCACAGGAATCGCCGACGAACATTTTTTTCTCATCCTTTTGCCCTTTAAGCTGCCATTCGAGCCAAGCGACCACGACCTTGCCCATCTCTCCACCATTGGGCTCGGCATACGTTCCTTGATGCAAGGCGGCGGTCAAACTGCCGCCGAAAGCAGGCACCCCCTGAATCTTCGAGAAGTCGTCCATGCAGTTGCTATAGGCAACATCTTTCGGCCCACCGAAGAAGTAAGCTATCGCACCGTGCTGCTTCGTCAGTACGGTCTTTTCGACCCGTGGCGCGCCAGGAGTAATTCCCACCGGATTGGACCAATCGGGAAGGCCACCGCTTAGAATCACCACCGTGCTCACTCGCGGATCAGTTGAAACATCGAAAACTTCCAGAGCGCCGCAGGAGTGCCCCATGACTGCCACTTTGTTGGTCGCGATCTTGCCCTTGTACATGCTGCCGCTGCGCGAATTCTCAGCCGTCGCCCAGGCGATAGCGTCCAGTAACTGCGAAGACTTGATGGGAGGGCGCGTCGCGCCGCCAGGACCACCATCCTGCCGACCGCGGCCTTCGCCCCGCCCGCCCGGTCCCTCCCGGACCCGCCCCCGGAGTGGGTGGCGGCGAATTCAGCACCGAAGCCGCCGGTCCGATAGCTAGGACTAGAAATCCATGCGAGGCGATCTCACTTAAGAACGGCCGATAGCTGTTCGAGGAGTTAGAGCAGCCGCCATTAGCCCATGACACGATCGGCATCTTGCCCTTCACGGCTTCGACGTTTTCCGGACGGTAAATCGTATGGTCCGGCAGTCCCGGATCACCTTCGATGACAACTTTGTACGGGACCCGTGCCTTCCGTCACGATCGGCTTATTGATCAAGGGCGCCGGAGTATCCTGAGAACCCATCGCGACCGACGCCCCAAACACAACAAGCATTCCGGCCAATACCCACAAACGCAGCGTTTCAATACGTCTCATCCCGGTTCTCCTCATGGGGTTAAGAAACACAAGCCGGACGGCGACAAGGTCATGCGGATGAATTTGGTTATCAGCACCATTCATCTCGGAGCACCCTGTACCAGCTCGTTCTTGATAACTTTTCCGCCCTTCATTACAAATTTGACCCGCTGAAGTTCGGTGATATCGACCAGCGGATCGCCTGAGACAGCAATTAGATCGGCATACTTGCCCTTGTCGATGGAGCCGATCTGATCCTGCCATCCCAGCGCTTCGGCGTTAACCATTGTTGCACTCTGTATCACTCTGGCTGGGGACATGTTGGCATGTTTCACCAGCGCCTCCAAGTCGAGTGCCTGTGTCCCGTGAGCGTAGGTCGAGCCATCGGCGCCGCTGCCCACCATGATTTTGAGGCCTTTGGTGGCGGCCGCCATCGTTGCCGCCTTTTCGAAAATTGGAATCATCCGATACTTGCCGCCTGTGTTCTTCGCGTCATTATCATCCATATATGGTTCGGTGTACCGGACCAGCGTTGGATCGTAGAAGAGCCCCTTCGCGACCATCATATCGACTTGCTCTTGATCCAAACCGAAGCCGTGCTCTATGGTGTCGCAGCCAGCAATGATAGCGTTCTTTTGCCCCTCGCCGCCGTAGACGTGGCAAGCCGTCTTCTTGCCGAGGCGATGTGTTTCGTCGATCAGAGCCTGCAATACAGGCACCGGATAGGTCACTTCGTATTGGGCCTGTCCGTTGGGCGTGAAGGAATACGCCCCGGCCGGGAACAGCTTGATCCAATCTGCACCGCGTCCAATCTGTTCACGCACCGCCGCGCGCGCTTCCTCAGCCGACCGAACGACCGTGCTGGCTAGCGGGTTGTCCGGAGCGGCCGGATTCGCGGCTGAGGCCCCCCAAACGATGCCTAAGGTCGATACTTGATACCGGGGACCGTCGATCCGGCCTTGGTTAATGGCGTCACGGATATCAATGTCGCCGTAACCGTTCCCGTGGGTGCTCATATCTCGCGCCGCGGTGAAGCCCGCCCGCAGATCTGCTTGCACATTCGATACGGCAATCAACATGGCGCTCTCGGTCGTCCCCTTGGGTTTGCGCGTGTCGAACATATGCGTGTGCGCGTCGATCAACCCGGGTAGCACGGTCGCTTGGCTGAGGTCAATCAGTTGCGCTCCCGCAGGGATCTTCACTTGACCCTCAGGCCCGACCGCTATGATTCGCTCTCCCTCAAGAAGCACTACCTGCCTCGTGAGCACGGTGCCGCTCTTGCTGTCAAACATCCGGCCGGCGCGGACGGCGACCAACTGCGGCGCCGGAGGGCATTTATAGATGCCGCCGTCAGACCCGACGCAAGGCGTAGGTCCCGCTCCTCGCCACGGAGCCGGTGGCGCCTGAACCTGCGCCCCAAGCGTCGTCGCAATCCAGCAAATCAGGAACGCCGTCGCCAGCAAAGATTTGTATCGCATCGCGTACCCACTCCTTCTCAGAGCGCCTAAGGGATTCTCCAAGTCGGCATCTTGAGCGCGCCACAACGGTACGTCAAGGCCCGGTAGCATGGACATCTCGACATGAATTCAGCTCAAGGATCGCTTCAGTCTACCCGCGGATTGCCCGCTTCCCACCCGGCTTAATCCTATTCGCGAAATCGGATGACATCGCCATGGGAGCGGTAACGAATCTGATCTCGCAGCATGGTCCATAACCGAATTCCGATTTTTCGCGGCTCGGCGATGCGGGATCCGTAAATGCCCATCACCTCGGCATGCGGCGACGGACGGCTCCGGACCTAGACAGACGCGGCCGCGCAGGGTAGAGTGCACAGCGCGAAACGAACCGGTTCCTATAGTTTCGACAGGAGTCTTCTTAAATGAAAAATTCTTGGGTTCCGCTTTCCTTGTTGCTCGTTAGCATTTTCGGTGGGGGCGCCGTGCCCGTCCATGCACAGAGCTCTAGTAACAGCCCCGATGCGCTGGCGCAGCGGCCGAAGCAACTTGCCATCGAGGCGGCCACTCCCAAGCTGCAAATCACGGAGGAAAGGCTCCCATTGGTGACTCCCGGTCATACCATCGGTGAGACAGAAGGGGTGTCAAAGAATTCGAAAGGCCATCTGTTCGTGTATTCACGCACCGGCACCGGCGGCAGCGCGCGCGGAGGAACGGCTGCCGAACTGTTTGAGTTTGATGAAAACCTGAAATTCGTGAAAATCTGGGGCCCGGGAAATTACGCTGGGTCCTTTGCGCATGGCGTGCGCGTTGACAAATATGACAACGTCTGGATGATTGACGAAGGATCGAACACCATCGTCAAGTTCGACCCGAGCGGCCTGGTGAAAATGGTTTTGGGCCGCAAACCGGAGGCCATTGATTATCTTGAGCGCTACGTCGAGCGCGAAGAAAAAGATTCGGAACGTCATCCGGCTCAATTGATGGGCGTCTTCAACCGCGAAACGGATGTCGCCTGGGATGCCGACGATAACATCTATGTTGCTGACGGGTACAATAACTCCCGGGTCGTAAAGATAGCGAAGGACGGGACTTGGCTGAAAACCGTGGGAACCTTCGGATCGGGCCAAGATCAGTTCAACACCGTCCACGGTATCGCTGTCGATAAGGAGCGGGGACTTGTTTACGTCGCCGATCGCGGTAACTTCCGCATTCAGGTGTACGACACCGATTTGAACTTTAAGAAGACGATCACCGGCGTCGGCGCGCCGTGGAGCGTCCAAGTCACCGCGAAATACATTTACAGCGGCGACGGCACAGGCAAACTCTACCGGCTGGATAGGAACACAGGAGAGTTGTTGGGTTGGGCGCAGACCGGGATGGGCTACGGCCAGACGACATGCATCATCCACTCGCTGCACGCCGAGTCCGACAACGTGCTATACCGCGGTTCCTGTTCTGAATGGGATATCGAGAAGATCACGATTAAATAGTCCCGTTCAGGATTATTCGGCATACCGGCGCTACACTTCGCCCAGCAATCGGCGCAACAGTACGCTCTGACGACGAACTTGCTCCACGCTGTCGGGGTGGGCTGCGTCGTCTATATAGCGCTGGCCCTTCATATTCGCTCGACAAATATCCCGTGTATCCGGACTGTAAGATCAATGGGACGATTTCATCGCAGGGAATATTGATATCCTTGTAGTCTTCAGTGACCTCATAGAACTTCGCTACTTTGAAGACGAGCTGTCGCTGTAGGCTCCGAGGACAGATCCTGTTCCTCGCAAGGGAGGCTGCTCGACAAACAATTCGGTGACAGCCTCCGGCGTCTCAATCTTGGTTCTCCCGCGACAATCGGCTCAAAAAGTCTTACAATGCGGCCCCTCGCGGGGCACGCGAGTGCATGGCGGTCAGGGAGCTGCGGATGCGGGTTCACAACAATTTCCTCCTGTCGGCGTCGGTTGTGGTTTTGTCACTGGCGCTCACCAGCCACGCTGGTAGAGCAGCAGACACCCCTGTTCGTATTGGCATGGTTCCGGATGCCGGTGCCACGCAGGTCTCAGTCGACCAGAAGAAGCCGCTGAAGGACTATCTTGCGGTTGCCATGGGCCAGCCCGTGGAACTGATTATCCCCACCAACTACAACGCCACGGTCGAAGGACTTGGCAATGGCTCGCTCGACTTCGCCTACCTCGGCGGGCTGACTTACCTCAAAGCCCACGAACAGTATGGCGTCACGCCCTTGGTACAGCGTACAACCGATCAGCAATTCCATTCGCTGTTCATAACTCAGACAGGTTCGTCGATCCACAGCCTTGCCGATCTCAAGGGTAAGACTTTCGCCTTTGGCGACATCAACTCCACCAGTGGCCACCTGATGCCGTTTCTCGCCATGACCAATGCCGGGATTAACGTGGACGCCGATCTGAAGTTCCGCTACTCCGGCAGCCACCCTGCCACTGCCAAGGCGGTAGAGGCGGCCGCAGTGGATGCCGGCGCGCTGGACGAGACGATCTTCCAGCAGCTGACCTCGAATGGCGACGTGAGTGCGGCCAAGGTGCGTGTTTTTTTCACGACTCCGCCGTTTGTCGATTACGTGTGGGTAGCGCGCAAGGACGTCAGCCCCGCGGTCGCTGAGCGCTTCGCAAAGGCTTTCCTAAGCCTTCAGCAGCCGAAAGACGCCCAGCTTCTTGATATTCTGCGCGGGAGCCAGTTCGTTCGCGCGAATGACGAGGAATACGCGCCGCTCCGGGCGGTTGCCAAGCAGCTGGGCATGCTCCAGTAACGGCTGGTTGCAAGCTGCGAGTGGGAAATCCGAATGCTGAAGATCCAAGACCTCACCGTCCGCTACACGCAGCAAGGGGCGCCCGTCTTAGATTGCCTGGCATTGAGCGCTGCGGCGGGCGAACGAGTGGCGCTCGTCGGCCCGAGCGGATCCGGGAAGACGACTCTGTTGCGTTCTATTAACGCGTCGGTAGCCATTGAGTCCGGAGAAGTGTGGGTGGGCGATGCGCGTGTTTCGGCCGCACGCGGTGCGGCGCTGCGGGCCGTTCGTAGCCGTATCGCCTTCATCGCTCAAAAGCACGATCTGGTGGACCGCCTCAAGGTGTATCAAAACGTGATGGCCGGCGCTCTGGGCCGATGGTCTACCCTCCACGCCCTTCGTTTTTTGCTGTGGCCTAAATCGGGCGAGCTCACGGAAGCGGGCGAAGCCCTCGAATCCGTCGGTCTGGTTCGTAAGCTCAAGTCCCGAACCGCCGAGCTGTCGGGAGGCGAGCAACAGCGGGTGGCTATCGCCCGAGCCCTGGTGCAGCATCCGCTGGTGATTCTGGCGGACGAGCCTGTCGCGTCGCTCGATCCTGACACGGCCGCGCAGGTGCTCAAACTCCTCTGCGATCTGGCGAGGAACAGGTGCATCACCTTGATCTGCTCGCTCCATCAGCCTGAGCTCGCGCAGCGTTATTTCGACCGCATGGTTCGAATCCAGGATGGCCAAGCGGTCGTTGTTCCAGCCGCGAGCGCCGGGACGCGCCGCGCGGCCGCTGCGCGATGTTAGTTACGGACCGCATCGCCGGGTTTTTCCATTTTCTCGGCCAGTTTTTTCCGCCGGATCTCTCTCGCCACTATCTCTCGTACCTATTTGCAATCAATGGCGACGGGCCAATCGTTCAATCGCTGAGCATCGCCCTTGCCGGGGTCTTTCTTGCGGTGCTGATCGCCTTGCCCCTCAGTATCGTTATAGGCGCGCGAATGCCCGGCTGGCGCTTGCTCTACGGTGCACTGGCCGCGGTGCGGTCGATTCCGGATCTTACGCTCGCCATTTTCTGCGTCATCCTTGTGGGCCTGGGGCCGGGCGCCGGGATGGTCACGCTCGTCATCTACTACGCGGTCGCCATGGCCAAGGTCTTCGGGGAGATATTCCTCAGCGCCGATCCTCGCCCACTCGACGCCCTGCGCTCGACCGGCGCTTCGCGCATCTCACTCGCCGTGTTTGGGCTGATTCCGCTCAAGCTTAGCGACGTGCTCAGCTACGGAGTCTACGAACTGGAGAGCGCAATTCGCGCGTCTGTGATCGTCGGCGCTGTGGGCGCGGGCGGAATCGGAGCCGAACTCGTCGGCTCCCTGAATGACTTTGACTATCACCGGGTCACTACGCTGATTCTGTCGCTGGTTCTGTTGATCGTCCTGGTGGACCGCTTCTGCTGGCTGGTTCGCCGTCATCCGATTGCCTTGGCGGCGTTGCCGCCCGCGGGGATTGTCTCCCTTGTGTATTGCTGGCCGCAACTCTTCGCGGTGAGGCATTCGATTGAGACCTTCGCGAAAATGCTGCCGCCCCACCTCAGACCAATCCAGATGCGCCAACTGCCCGAGCTGATCCTTCAGACTCTGGGCATGGCCGCGGGAGGAACGCTGTGCGCGGCTGCAATTGCGCTTGTCGCGGCTCCCGCCGCTGCGCGAGGAATCGCTCCCGCCTTTCTCGTGCAAGTGACGCGGCGTTTGCAGGATTTCGCGCGAGCGATCCCCGAGGTCGTCTGGGGGTTGCTGCTCATCGCGTTTGTCGGCGTAGGGCCATGGGCTGGCGGCGCCGCGCTCGCGCTCCACTCCTCCGGCGTCCTCGGTAAGCTTTTTGCGGAAAGCCTCGAAAACGTGCCGCCCGATCCCGTGCGCGCGCTCGAAGCTACCGGCGCTTCGCGGATCGCAGTGGCCGCGTTCGGGAATTTTCCGTTAGCCGCGGGCCCCATCGCGGTGCATACGTTGTTTCGCTTCGAATGGAACGTCCGCGCGGCTACGGTTCTGGGGATTATTGGCGCGGGCGGAGTTGGCCAGGCGCTCTATGAGGCCCAGCAGCTTTTCTTCTATCATGAGGTGCTCGCTTACCTGCTCATCACCTGCGCCATCGTCGGCTTGTTCGATTTCGCGAGCACGAATCTCCGAAAGCGCTATCGAGTCTCCTGGGAAGCCATCGAATGACCGAAGAGCCGCCCAAAGCGCGTCCCTCGGTCTTCATCACCAACCACGTTCATCCTGACGTGATCGCTTTTCTTGAAAAGCGCGCGCGGGTGCATGCAAATCCCGACACGGAGCCATTTACCCGTGACGCATATCTCGAGCGAGCATCCCGCGCCGACGCGCTCATGGTTTTCATGAATGATTCGCTCGATGGTGGAACGCTGGAAAAATGTCCGAACCTTCGCATCGTGGCTGCGGCGCTGAAAGGCTGCGACAATTTTGACGTGGCCGCGTGCACGGCGCGCGGGATTTGGTTCACAGTTGTTCCAGACTTGCTTACGGCCCCGACTGCGGAGCTAGCCGTTGCCCTCGCGCTGGGGCTCTCGCGGAAGGTGGTGGAAGGCGATCGGTTCGTGCGTTCCGGAGCCTTTCGCGGCTGGCGCCCCACGCTCTATGGCACTGGCCTTTCCGGGCACACCGCGGGAATTGTGGGAATGGGGAATTTGGGCCGGGCATTGGCAAAGCGCCTCGCGGCGTTCGATATGGAGGTTCTATACAGTGATCAGGCCACTGTGCCCGCCGCGAACCGAACGGAGATTGATCGGAATCTGCCCGCCTCGCGCGTTGATCTTGCCGAACTACTTGCACGCAGCGATTTTGTGTTCTTGACGCTGCCCCTGTCAGCCGAGACGCTGCACCTGTTTGACGCATCGACGCTCCCGCGCATGAGGCCGGGGAGTTTTCTCGTCAATGTCGGGCGTGGCTCTGTGGTTGACGAAGAAGTTGTGGCCGCGGCCCTTGCTGCCGGAACGCTGGCTGGCTATGCAGCGGACGTCTTTGAAATGGAAGATTGGGCGCGGGCGGACAGGCCGGATCGCATTTGCGCCGCGCTCCTCGAGCAGACCCGAAAAACTTTGTTCACGCCGCATCTTGGCTCAGCGGTCTCGGAAATACGCTACCAAATCGAGATGCGAGCGGCGCACAACATTGCCGAAGCGCTCGGAGGACGCCGCCCGCCCGACGCAATCAACGAGCCGCGCCATCCGCGGTGATGCATCGGTTTCACCGTCGTTGTGCAGCGCGGCAAGCGAAGACCGGGCTAACGGCGAAGCGACCGCTTATCACCCTGACGCAAGGTGAGGCCGTCGCGGTTCCAGCCGCTCAAGCAGCGGCACAACGACACGGCGGCTGCTGCCAAGCGCCTCACGCAGTTGACTCACCGTGGCCGGCCCGTTGGTGCGAATGAATTCGTGCACCAACTGGGTGGCGCGGCGCATGCTTTCGGTCGTGAGTACCACTTCGGCGTTGATGTCCACAGCTTCCCCATTTTCGAGCAGGAATCGCAGGGCTTGCTGTGCAACCGGGTCGGGAGCGAGTTCTTTTCGCGACGGAGGATCGAATGGTTTTGTGCCCAAGGTCGCGCGTAGTTTGTCGCCGGCGGCCTGAAGCCGAGGCGGCAACGCAGCGCGGTGCGTCGCCCGCCGAATCGCAGCGCCTGCTCGGACAAAATCGTTCTGGCACAGCGCTCCAACCACGGCGTCGAAAAGTTCGTCAGAGGGCAACTCAGCCTCGACAGCCTGTCGCAGTTCCGTCAAAGGCAGTCCAGCCTGTTCGGGATGAGCCCGATGTCGCGCGTCAATCGCTTGGGCTGCGCGACGGCGCAGCGCTTGCCACCAGGCCGCGTCACAGACGAAATCTCCGGCAGCAACAAGCTGCCCGGAAGCGATCATCTGCGAGACGACTCCAGAAATGGCCGCGGCGCTGAATCGCGATCTCACCAGCAGTCGTGACGCGTGTTCCGCGCGCTTTCGGACCATCTCCGAAGCCAGATAGCGCGCAACATCTTGGGAGGGGCGTTCACTAAGGAACCTGCGACGCGGTTCGCTGCGAAACGATTTGCGGCTCGCGTCGGGATCGAGCACCAGCCCGCCCGCGAGCGTATTCTGCTCCGCCCAGTCGCGTACGATGAAGCGGTCGCCAGCGAATACGAACACCGGCTCTTCCAGCCTCACCTGGGCTAGGGCGGACACTCCCGCGGCGAGACTGTTGCCCTCGAGGAAGGCAACGCGCGCTGGCACTCTCGCGCTGCCGTAGTGAATGTTCACCCGCGAACCGTTCTTCAGGCCGCGGTTGGCTCGGGCCGAGATTTCCACCAGTGCATCGATGGTTTCGCTGCCTCCCCCGAACGTGTCGAGCGTAATCACGTCGCCACGATGAATATCCGCGAGTGCATCGAGGTCCGGCAGATTCAAAGCTACACGCGTGCCGGGCGCGGAGATCTTCGCATCGCGGCCGTGGGACTGCATGTTGCGAATGCGCGTCTTTTTTCCCGAAGGCTGGATGCTTACCTCCTGCCCCCGGCGAAGCGCGCCGCCGGCGAGCGTGCCGGTGACCACCGTCCCTACGCCTTTCAGGGTAAAGACGCGATCGACGGCTAGTCGCGGCTTACCGATGTCTTCGGGAGAGAAAGCGTCGGCCAGTACGTGGGCGAGCGCAGCGCGTAGATCTCCCAGGCCACGCCCGGTCACCACGGAAGTGGGCACGATGGGAGCCTCGGCGAAGGGCGTGCCGTGCAATCGTTCTCGGATCGGTTCCTGCGCAGCTTGATCGTCGGTAATAAGATCGACCTTCGTCAGCGCCACCACCGCGCGGCTCACACCGAGATAGGTGAGTATTTGTAGGTGCTCTTCGGTCTGCGGCATCCAGCCATCGTCGGCCGCCACGACCAGCAACGCCAGGTCTATGGAACCGACGCCCGCGACCATGTTTTTTACGAAGTCTTCGTGCCCTGGCACGTCGACGATACCCAGGGACAGCGGACCATCCGGGGGCCCCGAGGTAGGAACGGGCGAGGGAATGGAGGAGGGAATTTCTAGAAGCGCGAAGCCGAGGTCGATCGTAATCCCTCGGGATTTCTCTTCCGGCAGGCGATCCGGGTCCGTGCCGGTAAGTGCTTTGACGAGCGCACTCTTCCCGTGATCCACGTGCCCGCCGGTGGCCACCATGAAATGGCGTATGCCGGGCATGCGGTTAAGGCCTTTCCGGTTCCGCAGCCGCGGCGCGGATCGCGCTCGCGAGTTCCTCATCCTGCCGCGGGAAAATCGTTCGCAGATCGAGCTTCAGCTTACCGTGGGATATGTACCCGATCACCGGTGTGGTGTGTCGGCGCAGACGCGCGGCAATTTCCTGGGCGCCGACTGTGCCGGAGGCCAGCTCGATGACCACTGAATCGATCGCCGAACGCGGCATGGTGCCGCCCCCGATTTGCGCGCGGCCCTGAGCCACCGTCGCTCGGATCGGTAGCCCGGCGAGCGAGCCAACGATTTTCTCGGCGCGCGCACGAAGGACGTCAGTTGGCGTACGCAGCATTTCCAGCACCGGAATGCCGCCTCCGCGAATCTCGCTGCCTCCGCGCAGATATGCTTCCACCGTCGTTTCGAGGGCTGCCAGGATCAACTTGCTACAGCGCAGCGCGCGGAAAAAAGGATCGCGCTTGATAGCGGCCACCATCTTGGCCTTGCCTGCAATCACGCCAGCCTGCGGGCCTCCGAACAACTTATCCCCGCTGAAGCAGACGAGGTCCACGCCGCGGCGGATCGCTTCGGAGGCGGTGGGTTCGTGCTCCAGGCCGGCGATCCCTTCCGTGTCGATAGCCGCGCCACTGCCGAGATCCTCGGCAAAGGCGACGCGCTTCTTGCGCGCCAGTGCCGCGATTCCTTCGGCTGATGGCGACTCCACGAATCCGCTCATGAAGAAATTGCTGCGATGCACCTTCAGAATAAGCGCGGTGTTGCGCCCAATAGCTCGCGCATAGTCGGCGAGGGTGGTGTGGTTGGTGGTTCCCACTTCGCGCAGTTTTGCACCGCTCGATTCGAGAATTTCGGGGATGCGAAAGCCTCCGCCGATCTGTATGAGTTCTCCCCGTGAGAGGATCACCTCGTTCTTCTGCGCGCCGGCTGCTACTCGACCCTTCGTCCGTGGGGGTTCCCCCGTGGGTGCATCTGCTCGGCAAAAATGCCGCAAAATCAGCACCAGCGCGGCGGCGTTGTTATTGACCACCGTGGCGGCTTCGACTCCGCACACAAGAGCCAGGCACCGTTCCAGGTATGCGGCGCGTCCTCCGCGATCGCCGCCGGTCAGGTCGTATTCCAGGTTGTTGTAGTTCGCCCCGATTTGGCCAATCCTCTCGATGGCTTCTGGCGCGAGCGGCGCGCGGCCGAAATTTGTATGGATCAGAATTCCTGTGCCGTTGATCAACGGCTGGATGCGCGAAGCGCCCAGAACACCTACGGCCTCGCGAACGCGCGCGAGTACCGCGTCGAACCCCGGAATATTTTTCTCTTTGCGGAGCGCTCCGACTTCGCCGCGCACCACGTCCAAAACCAGAGGCCGGGGCAGACCCGTTTCTCCCAGGGCCTGCGCGATTTTCTCGACCGATGGAATTTGGCGAAGCCGTTCTTGCTTCATGCTGCGACTCGTATACGCGGGAGGCGTGAGCGCACGATTCGGCCGATCGCAACCGCGCAGAGCGTGCGGCCCCGGAGCTGCTTCAGAACGGTTTGCAACTGTTTCTCCGGGACGCACAGCAGCAAGCCGCCACTGGTCTGCGCATCGGTCAAGAGCGTTCTCTCTACATCCGTCGCTCCCTCCCATTCGGTAAACGGATTCGCATACTCTAGATTGTCGCGGCTCCCGCCGGGGATGCATCCCGCGGAGATCAGTTCGAAGACCTGCTTGTCGATCACCGGCACTTTGCCGGCGTCGATCTCGGCACCCACGTGACTGGCGCGGCAGATGAGCCCCAGATGCCCGAGCAACCCAAATCCTGTCACATCAACTGCGGCTTTCACGATTCCCGCCTCTGCTACAACCGCACCGGCGGTATTGAGCCGGGTCATCGTGTGGATAGCCTTGCGTTCGAGCGACGGCCCAGCCAGGCCCCTCTTGATCGCCGTCGTAATGACGCCCGTGCCTAGCGGCTTCGTCAGAACCAGAACGTCGCCCGGGCGGGCCTTGGCGTTGGTCAACATATGCCGGGGCGACACCAGGCCCGTGACGGCAAATCCGTAGACCGGCTCGGGATTGCGGATGGAGTGCCCGCCCAGCAGGACGCACCCAGCCTCTTTGATTTTCGCCGCGCCTCCCCGCAGGATGCGGTTGATGGTCGGCAAAGGAACGACGTCAACGGGCATGGCCACCAGATTCAGCGCCGTCAGCGGGCGTCCGCCCATGGCGTACACGTCCGACAGGGCGTTGGCCGCCGCGATCTGCCCGTAGGCAAAAGGGTCGTCCACGATAGGCGTAAAAAAATCCGTCGTTTGCACCAGCGCCCGGTTGCGGTCGATGCGATACACCCCGGCATCGTCTCCGGTGGCCGTGCCCACCAGCAGATCGGCGCTCTTCTTCATCGGCAGCTGGCGCAGAACCCGTGCCAAAGACCGCTGATTTATTTTCGCAGCGCAACCGGCGCAGGAGGAAAGCGCCGTCAGCTTCAGAGTTTCTTCGGCGGACATGTGCGATCGCTACCTTTCCAGATAAGTTTGGCGGAGAGGGTAGGAATCGAACCTACCCCCCGGCACAAAGTGCCGGGACGACGGTTTTGAAGACCGCGACGGCCACCAGGCACGCATCACTCTCCGTTGCTGGGACTGCGAGAAAACGCGAGATTCCTTTGTCCTTACACTAGTTGAGAAACACACATGATACATTGCCTGGATAGTTTCTCGGTCTTCTACGCGCCGCTACGCTGGGGGAGCCGTGGCAGCGGAATATCCGCCCGTCGACAGCGGGCGAATCCATTTGACACTGCTTCGACGGCTGAACCATAATCCCCGTGTTTGCTGAAGGTGCGAAGCCAGATGATCTGGGCCCAAACCAGAGTCACGGCCATAGTACCCGCAGGGCGGCCCCGCCCGCGAGTCGCTCGATTCTCACAATTTGTTGTTTTGCTGTGTAATTCTGTTGCTTCCTCGGCCCTTGAGCCCGCAGATGTGCGCTGTTTCGCCCACGCCTTTGTCACGTCCATGCCCTTTTATCCGTGCAGGCAGGAGGAATAGTAGATGGAGACGACTCGCAGGGATTTCTTTAAGATCGCGGCTATTGGCGGCGCCGCAGCCACCGTGTTTGGGTTCGACCTCAAGCCTGCCTACGCCCAGCTGAAAGAATTGAAAATCGCGCGCGCCGGCGAGACGCGGTCAACTTGTCCGTACTGCGCGGTGGGTTGCGGCGTGCTCATCTATACGATAGGCGACAAGGCCAAGAACGTCACCCCGCAAGTGATACATGTCGAAGGCGATCCCGATCACCCCACCAACCGCGGGACGCTGTGCCCCAAGGGATCTTCGCTTGAGCAGGACATGCTCAATCCTCGGCGGCTCACCAAGCCGCAAGTCCGGCGCCCCGGCGCGACGGACTGGGAGGACATCTCCTGGGATGCCGCTCTTGGCGAGATTGCCCAATGGACCAAGAAGACCCGTGACGCCACGTTCGTGGAAAAAGACGCGATGGGGCGCACGGTAAACCAGTGCCAGGGGATTTCGTTCATCGGCGGATGCACGGATACAAATGAGTTCAATTTTCTGGCTGTGAAAGCCATGAGGAGCCTGGGCTTGGTTTATTTAGAAAACCAAGCCCGTGTTTGACACGGCCCCACGGTCTCAAGTTTGGGACCAACGTTTGGACGCGGGGCGATGACGAACGGCTGGATCGACATCAAGAACACCGACATGATGTTGATCATGGGCGGGAATCCCGCCGAGAACCATCCCTGCGGATTCAAGTGGGCGATGGAGGCCAAGCGTAACCGCAACGCCAAGCTGATTTCCGTCGACCCGCGATTCACCCGCACATCCGCTACAGCCGACCTTTTCCTCCAAATTCGCGCCGGCACCGATATTGCATTTCTCGGCGGGTTGATTCGCTACGCCATCGAAAACAACCGCGTTGCGAAAGACTATCTCGTCAATTACACGAACGCCGCGTTCATCGTCAAGGAAGGCTTCACGCTTCCCGAAAACGGCCTGTTCTCCGGGTTTGATTCCGCTTCGGGCGTCTACGACAAAACCACCTGGAACTATGAGAGTGTGGGCGAGGCCGGCGGCGGGACGGGTGCTGCCTCGCATTCCGGCCACGGTCCTGCACACCCGGCCGGCCCGCGGCGCGGCCCCGGCGCCTACCCTCCCGCCGAATGTCGCCTTCGATCTGACGCTTCAGCATCCGCGCTGCGTCTTCCAATTGTTGAAGCAGCAGTATTCGCGCTACACGCCCGAAATGGTCGAGCGCATCACCGGCATCCCCAAGGAGCAATATCTCAAGGCCGTCGACCTGTTCACCTCCGTCCGCAAGGACGGCGACATGAAGAAGGTCGCTACCATCATCTACGCAGTCGGCTGGACGCAGCACACTTTTGGAACGCAAATCATTCGCACGGCAGCGATGACCCAGCTGCTGCTGGGCAACGTGGGGAGAGCCGGCGGCGGCGTGAACGCGCTGCGCGGCCATTCGAACATCCAGGGCGCCACGGACATGGGCGGACTGGCGGACGGCATGCCTGGATATCTGAAAGTGCCAACTCCCGCGGACACAGACCTCGCGGCGTACCTGAAGCGGACAACGCCGACAGCTTCGAAGCCCGGACCCTGGGATTCGTTCAACTATTACTCGAACACGCCGAAATTCTTTGTATCGATGTTGAAGGCGTTCTATGGGGATGCAGCGACGAAGGAAAACGGGTTTGCGTATGATTACTTTCCCAAAGTGGACCGCGATTATTCGTGGACCGCATATTTGGGACGACATGTACAACGGCAAGATCAAGGGCATGATGGCCTTCGGGATGAACGGCGTGATGATCGGGCCGGACACGCAACAAGAATATCAATGCGCTGAAGAAAGCGGACTGGCTAGTGGTGGGCGAAATCTATCAGGATGAAACCAGCGAGTTCTGGAAAGCTCCGGGAATCACCGCCGACGAGCAGAAAACCATCAATACCACGGTGTACCGCTTGCCTTGCGCGGGCTTTGCCGAAAAAGACGGCAGCATGACGAACTCGGCTCGCTGGGTCACCTGGAAATATGCCGCAGTCCCGCCTCCGGGCCAGGCGCGGCTCGATCAGGACATCATTGCGCAGATTTTCCTGCGCGTTCGTGACCTCTACAGGAAAGAAGGCGGAAAGTTTCCCGATCCCATTCTGAATTTGAGCTGGGCCTATGCAGACGCGGCCCACCCCTCACTTTCTCAAGTGGCCATGGAGCTCAACGGCAGAGCGCTCGCCGACCTGAAGGACGCCGCGACAGGCCAAGTGAGTCAAGGCCGGCCAGCAGCTTCCGGGATTTGCATCGCTGAAGGACGACGGCACGACGATGTGCGGCAACTGGATCTACTCCGGCATGTGGACCGAAGCCGGCGCGCAATGCCAGCGGCGCGGCACGGAGGATCCTTCCGGCCTGGGAGTCTTTCCCAACTGGTCGTGGTCGTGGCCCGCGAATCGTCGCATCTTATATAACCGGGCTTCGTGCGACCCGCAAGGCAAACCGTGGGATCCGGATCGTAAGCAGATTGCGTGGAACGAAGCGATCCGGAAAATGGGCCGGCGCCGATGTGCCGGACTTCAAACTCGGACTCTCATCCCAAGGATCACATGGGGCCGTTCATCATGAACGCGGAGGGCGTGGGGCGATTGTTCGCTCCCATCGGCGTGCTCGCGGACGGGCCGTTCCCCGAGCATTACGAACCGATCGAAAGCCCGATCAAGAATCCGCTGCACCCCGATCAGTCGAATAATCCTCTGGTGAAGAAGTTTAAGTACGCCGTATGACAAGTTTGGATCGCCGGAGGAGTACAGCATTGTTTGCACCACCTACCGGCTCACTGAGCAGTATCACTACTGGACGAAAAATAATCCGATGAACGTCCAGCTGATCCCGGAGCCGTTCGTCGAAATTCCAGTGGAGCTGGCGGACGAAAAGGGAATTCGCGGAACGGACCTGATCAACGTGATCAGCGCGCGCGGAACGTACATCGCCAAAGCTTTGTCACGCGGCGGCTGAAACCGATGATGATCGACGGCAAAAAGGTCTACCAAATCGGTTTGCCGATTCACCAGGGATTCCGCGGCATCGACGAAGACGAAGGAAGAAACGCGCGAACGCCGGCGAATCTGCTGACGCCCGCAGTTACCGATCCGAATGCCCATACGCCCTGAATCCAAGGGCTTCCTAGTGAAAATCGAGAAGGCGTAGGGAGCGGACCATGAGCCAGGCGTCAACAGAAATAATCCGGATTTCAGGGCATGCCGGGACGGTACCGGGCGCCGGCATAGATCGGGAATTCCAGGTGTGCAAGCTGGTGGACACCACCACGTGCATCGGCTGCAAAGCATGCGAAGTGGCCTGCCTGGAATGGAACGGTTACCCCTTCACTCGAAACCTCCTTCGACAACACCTATCAGACCATGCCCGAAACGGCGTGGAACTACTGGAACCTGATCAAATTCAACGAACACGAGCGTGAAGACGGCAGCATGATGCTGCTGATGCGCAAAGACCAGTGCATGCACTGCGAAGATCCCGGCTGCCTGGCGGCGTGTCCGGCGGACGGCGCCATCGTGCAGTATGCCAACGGCATCGTGGATTTCCAGGAAGCGAATTGCATCGGCTGCGGCTATTGCATGACGGGCTGCCCGTTCAATATCCCCAAATTCAGTCCGGACAGCGCGCAAAGTTTTCAAATGCACCCTGTGCAACGACCGTGTATCCGTGGGCCTGGAACCGGCCTGCATTAAGGCGTGCCCGACGGGCTGCCTGCATTTCGGCACCAAGTCGGAAATGAAGGAACTGGCGGAAACGCGAGCCGACCAGCTTCGCGACGTCTCCGGATTCGCCGATGCGGGAGTGTACGATCCGCCGGGAGTAAGCGGTACCCACGTGATCTACGTCCTGCATGACGCGAAGAATCCGGAGTTGTACGGCGGTCTGCCGAAAGATCCTCACATCCCTTACTCGGTACGCTTGTGGAAAGGCCCGCTGAAGTGGCTGGGGAATTTTGCGATGATCGGCGGCATCGTGGGTCTGGCATGGCATTACATGCGATACGGCCCGAAGAAAGAGGAACCCATCCCGCCGCACGACCGGCCGGAGAATCGGCCAGAGGATCGGGAGAGGCGCGTATGAACACCGACGCCGTACCGCATTCACCAACTACTCCCTTCGACGACGAACTGATCCCGCGTTACACCCTCCTCGAGCGCGTAAACCATTGGTTTGGCGCGCTGACCTACATCTACTGCCTGATGACGGGACTGGCCTTCTGGACGCCTTACCTTTACTGGTTGGCAGCAGTTGTCGGGGGCGGACCGGCGGCACGATTCTGGCATCCTTGGTTCGGCCTATTTTTCGCTGCGTCCTATTCCCTGATGTCCCTTCACTGGATAAAGGACATGGCCATCGATGGCGATGATCGCGTGTGGGCCGAAAAGATCGACTCCTACATCAAGAACGATGACGACAAGCTTCCTCCTGTCGGTCGTTTCAACTGGGGCCAAAAACTTTTCTTTTGGGGAATGGTCTTCAGCACGATTCTTTTGGTGCTGTCCGGCCTTGTACTCTGGTACACCGAGGCGGTCCCGTGGAGTTTTCACATTTTGCGCTATGTGGCCATCCTCATTCACGCCAGCGTAGCAATGATCACGATCGGCCTCTTCTTGATCCACGTGTACATGAGCACCATATTGGAGTTGGGCAGTTTCGGCACCATGATTCATGGAACGTGCACCCGCGCTTGGGCCTGGACGTTCCATCGAAAATGGTATTACCAGGTCACCGGTAGATCCCGACCCGAATAATGATCCATTCGCAGTGGGATCGCCGAATTCGTCGCGCCGACGAGTTGACATCAACATATCCATTCGCCGCCGAAGGACTGCGCTTCTACGCGCAGCTGGCCACATTCCAGAAGAATCTCTACTCCGAAATCCAGAAGGCCCTCGCCGATTCACCGAAGATTTCCGCCGACCGCCCGCTGCGGGACGAATTGGATCTTTTCCTCCTCCTGCCTCACTTTTCTCCCTTTCTGTCTCTGATCCAGCGAATTGCGCCGGTGCCGCTCGCCGAAGCCGCGGTTGCCTTGGGGCTCGAGGGCCCGCCGGCATGGCAGCGGGCTATTGGAAGCTTCTGGCAGGATCCGGAGCTGGCTGGGCCTGTGGAGCAAGCCGAGCAAAGTCACGCTGGTGCTTCGGAGGGCGTAATCACGTCCGATCGGATGCTCGCGTGGATGTTTCTCCAGCCATATGCCGAATACTTGGCCGACCACCGAGAAGCGGCGATCCCGGACGGAACTCCACTGACGTGCCCGCTCTGCGGTGCCAAGCCGATCGTCGGCGTACTGCGCAGCGAAGGCGATGGTGCGAAGAAGTCGCTGATTTGCATGCTCTGCGCGCACGAATGGGGTTTTCGCAGAATATACTGCCCGGCGTGTGGGGAAGAGCGGGAGCCGCAAATGGCGTTTTATTCGTCGCCGGAAATCGCCCACGTGCGCGTGGACGTTTGCGACACTTGCCACACCTACCTGAAGAGCATCGACCTTACCAAGACCGGACTGGCGGTTCCCGTCGTCGATGAGCTGACGACCCTTCCGCTTGATCTTTGGGCCGTCGAACATGGCTATACGAAACTGCAAATCAATTTACTTGGGATCTGAATCGCTAACGCCAAAGATATACACAGCGTTCAGCGCAGTCTGGTTAGGCGGTAGTCTGTTTCTGCCCCCGATCCGGGCTAGCGCACGTGAACTCTCCACGGCGCCATTCGATTGAGCAGTCTGTCTCGCACGACGAGGGTGTGAAACAAAACCGCTCCAAAATGGGCGATAAACGCCAGGAACAAAAGGTAAGCGAGAACGGTGTGGGTCTTCCTCAGAAACGCGTACAGCATCACGTTGTGCGGAAGAATCGGGGGAAGATGCATCGGCCCGTACAGCACGATCGGAAAACGCGCCGCTGACAACATTCCCCACCCGATCAGCGGCAGCACAAACAACAGCGTATACAATAATATTTCGGATGCGTGTGCGACAACGCGCTCCCCGGACGACATGGTGGCGGGAAACGGAGGCAGAGTACTGAACTGGCGATTCACGAAACGAATCACGACCAAGATCAGGATCGCGATTCCCAACGGGCGGTGAATGGAAACGAGGCGATGGTAGTCGCCGAGCGATGCGACCATCGCAACGCCAATCCCCAGCATGCTCAGTACCATCGCGGCCATCAGCCAGTGCAGAATTCGCATGAGAACTGGAAATTGCCCCTGCTCGCTCGCCATGCCCACGCTCACTTTCCCACTTCCGCAGCCGATATCGCGCTCGGCGTCTTCTTCTCGCCCGCGCGGCGTGTAAATGACTGCGAATAAATCGCCGATCGCGCGCTCAGCAAAGGATCGTCGGACGGCGCCATGCCGCTCGGCAAAACCAACGGATCGAAATTAATATCTCGCGCGGGGCTGGTTTCCTCGCTCTCAATATGATCGAGGGTCAGCGTTCCCACGTCTACCTGCTCTCGCCCGTCAGGCCACGCCATTGTGGCGTCGTTAGTCGGGTCCCCCGGTTGCCCGATTGTGACGATCAAGCGCCATTGGAGCGGATGCTGGTGGATGCTCGCGATCAGCGCGTCAAACATGTAGTTCTTGTCTGTCTGAGTAGCTGTCATGGTCATAGCTTCGGAAGGCTGCACCGGTACGAGCGACCAGCGCACTGGGATCGACGTGCCCGCCGCATCGATGAACCGGAAAGCGTTGAGGCTGTTAAACGCCGTGTTGTCGAAGCCAGACGAGGGTGCGTGGCTCTGGATAATACCTAGCGCTCGTACCGTTGCGGGATGGCTTGCGCCGAATGCCGCCATTTTTTGCGGATCGGGTTTCCCAGTCTTAGGGTCTGGCTGAGACGCAACCAAGTTGTCGTAGAAGTCCTGCGGCGTCTGGAAAGGAAATACGGGCAAGTTGACCATCGCCGTCCGCCACTCTTCGCCATCCGGAAGCCGGAACAGCAGCCCCAGACCTCGGACCATGTTAGGCCCGTCGGTAACATTGGGATCGCCGCCGCCAAACGAGAAACGCCCGATCACCGGCACACGCCCCGCTCTAAACGCGACGGCCTTTGAGAGCCGCTCCCCCTGACCGTTGCTATCGAAATATCCGCTGACCCCGACGCCCTTGGCATGATTGCGGCGGAAACCGGAAAACACCCCGTTGTCCCGTTCAAAGGCATCGACGAACCGCGCAGGAGTCACCGCGTTCGGACTGAACCAGCCGCCCAGGTAAAGAAATCCTGCCAGAACGCACAGAAGGACGAGTGCGACGACGCCCAGCCTTACCAATGCACTCCCTCTGCGCGCAGGTGCCGATTGTGTTTCCACCGGAGTGGTCGAGTCACTCGGCAACATTCGCTCCAAGTCACTGCAAAGCAACTTGATTTCGATGCTCAATTCCAGGACGGCCAATAACGTACACCAGGGTCCCGCCGACGTGCAATATTCACTCAGGTTCCGAGGGGACTCGCATACGGGACGCTCTGAATCGAAGCAATTAGTGATCAACAATCGGACAAGCTGGCGGGCGCGGACTCGACTACTTGCCGCCGCGAATCTTTTTCACAATAAAATAGAGACTCTGAGAACGATCTCGAGATGCGATAGTAACTACATTCGTTCCCACAAGGAGAAATCATGCAGCGTAAAGCATCGGCGATTTGGCAGGGTGGTTTAAGAGAAGGCAAGGGCTCCATCTCGACGGACAGCGGTACCCTCAAGGGAACGCAATATTCCTTCAGCACGCGGTTTGAAAATGGCGTGGGCACCAATCCAGAAGAGCTTCTGGCTGCCGCGCATGCGGGATGCTTCACCATGGCGCTCTCGGCGGAGCTCGGCAAGGCGGGTATCACGCCCGCCAAGCTCGAAACAACCGCGACCATCACGCTCGACAAAGTTGCGGAGGGTTTTGCCATCACCAAGAGCCATCTCGACCTCGTCGCGCAAATTCCCGGAGTGGATAAATCCAAATTCGACGCCGCGGTCAAGAGCGCCGAAACCGGATGCCCGGTCTCGAAGCTGTTCAAGGCCGAGATCAGCGTCGCCGCGCGCCTTGAGTCCTAACCGCCGCACTCTGCCGATATGGTCCGGCTTTGATCGCGGTTTGTTATAATCGCGCGCGATGGCTGAGCCGTCCTTCAAAGCTCCGAGGTATATCGTCATCGAGGGGCCCATCCGAGTTGGCAAGTCGACGCTCGCTCGGGCGCTGGCCGAGCGCTTGCACGCGCGGCGCATTGTCGACTGCGAAGACAATCCCTTTCTAGCCGACTTCTACGACGAAAAGCCCGGCGCGGCCTTTCGCGCGCAAATGTACTTCCTCTACGAACGCCACCGCCGTCTGATGGAGACGCGGCCTGAGGATCCCGGCGGCCCTGTCGTCAGTGACTTCCTGTTTGAAAAAGACAAGATCTTCGCCTACCTCAACCTCGACAACGAGGAGCTTACGCTCTACGAGAAATATTTCGACATGCTGGCGCCCTCGGTTCCCGCGCCCGATTTGACGATCTATCTGCAGGCCAAGCCCGAAGTGCTCCGCAAGCGCGTATCGAAGAAAGCGGACCCGGCGGAAACGCAGATCTCTCCCGAGTACTTGGAGGGCGTCGCCAACGCCTACGAGCATTTTTTCTTCCGTTACTCGGCGTCCGATCTTCTGGTGGTGGACACGACCGACATCGACTTCGTCGAGCGCAACCAGGATTTACAGGAACTCCTCCGTCGTCTGCGCCATCCCGTGAAAGGCACGCAGTATTTTTTGCCGCTCGGCAACACAGACGAATAAAGGGAACGAATGGATTGAACGGAGGGGGATCCGGAGCGGAACACTTTCGGCCGCTCGTTGCGAGCAGTCGAGTCGCGGGTGTTCCGCCCCGGCCTTGCGTCACGGGGGAAGATCGTTTTACCTAAAGTTTTAGGCTGCTCGCGAAGGCCCGGCAATACGATGGCGCCATTTGCCGAGCGCGCGGTTCACGGGGTGGCTGCGATGCAGAAACGTCAGCACCGGCTCGCGCCGCGCACCGATTTTCTCAAGTGCTCTACGAATTCGGAAATCGCGCCCTGCGGACACCAAGCCTCTCTCCAACACCTGAATGGCTTCCTGCGTCCGACCCGACTGCTGGTAGACCTCCGCCAGATTCAGATACAGTTGGGCGTGATTGTGGCGCATGTCCAGCGCCTCCCGGCAGAGCACTTCACCGTCGCCGTAGCGTCGTTCAGCCAGCGCCGCCAGCAGACCGGTATACGAAAGATAAAAAGGGTTTTTGGGAGCAATTCCGAGTGCGCGGCGCGCGTGCAGCAGAGCATCTGACGGATTGCCGTCGCGCAGTTGCTTGAGACACTCTTTGAAGTCTGTCATACCCGCGTCTGTGGCAGACGCCGTTGCAATCCAGTAGGACATGAGCTCCTTCCCGGCCCCGCCCGCACCCCGTTTCGCTTCGCAGGACCGCTGCAAGCAATCTAGCGTGGCGATTCGCGGGAAGAAATAGAACCCGGGAACAGATTTAGTTCCAGTCCTTGCACCTGTCCCCGATGACAGGCGAAACAAAAAACCAACTACTGGACGAGTTCGGAGGCAAAAACGACGCGTATTCCCCGGGCTTCGAGGCGGGGAATTTCTTCGGCGAGTACGGCAATCGTAGCCGGATGGGGGTGGCCGATAGCGATGGCAGATCCGTCGCGCGCGGCATCGCGTGCAGCGAGGTCAAGCTGGGCTAAAACCGCCTCGCGCGTGGGCGTGTCGTCCAAAAAGACTTTTCGTGACGCTGCCGGCACCCCGGCCGTGTGTGCCGTTTCGTACGCGACCGTGGACGCAGTAGTGCGGCTGTCGATAAAGAAGAGGCCGCGCGCGCGGAGCTCCTCCATTACGTCTTGCATGAGCGCCAGGTCGGCTGTCGCCCGTGAACCCTGATGGTTATTCACGCCGGTCGCGTGCGGAACGGTATTCCAGCATCGCGGACACGATCTCGCGTACCTGGCCTCGACTCATTCCCACCCGCAACTCGATTTCCTCGGGCTTCGTCCCTTCCGATGGCACACCTTCGCCCTCGGATTGCATCGGCAGATGCAGCATCACCCCCTCATTGCGCCGGTATGCCTCTTCGGCAATTTCTCCGAAGACAGTGGCAAATGGGGCAGCACGGAAATCGTCAACGGAAAGGGCAGCGCCATAAGAGAATCCGCCGCCGCTCGATCGTTGCCCAGATCGTCGATGATGATCGCAAGGCGGGGCGATTCCGCCCCATGCCCGGCAGGCACCCGTGGCCGCCCCCCGAGTCGAGTAACGAGTGGAGTAACCACGTGGATCGAATGGGTGCGTTCGCCATGGTAGGTAAGATCGAATCGGCGAACGCTCGCGCCGGATTCGGCGACCTCCAGATGATGGCGCCGCGCGATGCCCTCAACCGCTTGCCGCAGCGCGGCTACTTCGGAGTCGTTCGCAAGCGTGACATATATATGATCGGCGGCCAGCTTGCCGCCCGTCCCCCCGCGAGTCTCCGGCCGCACGGTGACCTCAGGCTTCGGAGTAGAGACACGCTCCGCGGCGACAACGATCTCGGTCGTAACAGCGCGCAATTCGGCGGGAGAAAGCGATTTCTTACGGCAGCTACTTAGGAAGCATCCCGCCAGAAGAGCGAGAAAAAGAAAGCCAATCGAGACACGACGGGAAGGAGAGAGGAATCCTAGTGGAGCGAAGGTTTCGGCCCGGCTCCGCGTCGCGGAGCTACGCCGCCTTCTTTTGGCCAGCGCCCGCACCCTGCAAAATTTCGACGGCCTTCTTGACGACCGGATCGTCCAACGAGCTCGAAGGAGGTGCCGGAGGCTGATCCAGGGCGGCGATATCGGTCAGCGCAGGCCGCACCGGCTGCGTGGGTACCACGCCTTCAGCGGGAATCTGCTTCCCGGCAGGTGTGTAGTAGTTGGCCACCGTCAGAAACAAAGCGGACCCGTCATCCAACTGAATCAGTTTCTGTAGCGACGCCGTGCCGTAGGTACGATCGCCCACGGTCTCGCCGCGATGGTTGTCCGCGATCGCGCTCGCGACGATTTCCGCCGGACCCGCCGTTCCGTTTCCGATCAGCACGGTCACCGGCTGCGTCCAAACCGCCTTAGAAGGATCCGCCACGGACACTACGGCGCTGATGGTCTGTCCCTTAAGAGATGTAATCGTCCCGGAATTCAGAAACAGCTGCGCCGTCGAAATCCCTTCCTGATCGTCTCCGTAGGAGCAGTCACGCAGGTCGAGGATCAGCTTGTCGGCGCCCTGGTGCTGAAGCTGCAGGAGAGCCTCGCGAATTTCCGCGGTCGTCCCGGCGTCAAACTCCGGAACACGAAGGTACCCGATGTCGCCCTCAACCTTGCTTTCCACCGGTTTAGCCGGCTGCAAAGGCTCGAGAGTCAGGTTCATCTCCTGCGGCTCCGTCTTTCCGCGGCGAATCACGGAAAGCTTCACCACCTGGCCGGGGGTGCCGCTCAGCAGCAACTGCGCCTGCTCGATGGCCATTTGTCCGGTGGTAAAGCCGGCGATCTTCTCCAGCACATCGCCCAGTTGCAAGCCCGCCTTCTGCGCTGCGCTGTCCGGAAGTGTGGAAATCACGCTGATATATCCCAGGCGCTTCGTCAGCACCAGTCCGGCGTGGGCCTTCGGCGCACTCGCGCTCCGGGTTTTGTAATCGGCGTATTCAAGGGGACTCAGGTAGCTGGACTGGGCGTCGAGCGAATCAAGCAGCCCGTGCAGGGCGCCGTTCGTCACCTGATGCATGTTGGGATCGTCCACATACTGTCGCTGAACGTATTCCAGCACTTCGCTGTAAACCGTTAGCGCGCGGAAGGCCCGGTCGTCCGAGGAGCGGCCCAGCACGTAGCCGACGGCCACGAAGGCAAACACGATCAGCGATAGAACGACGACGACTTTCCTGGTGACGGAGCTCATGCCTGGGTTCCTCTCGATATTATAGCATCGACTCGGTGAATCAGATGAATAGGAGTGCCCGGTTTACGAGGAGTTGGGAACTTATAGCCACGGCTCGCAAAGAAGCAAAGGGTGCGGACTTTGCTGGCTTTTACATTTGGTCATTTCGGCGGTATATATACCCGCGTGTCTCGCCACGCCCAGAACGACTCAACCTCGACCGCGCACGCCCCAGGGCCATACGATGACGTGAGCCGGATTCTTTCCGAACTGCCATCGCCGCGGCCGATGCGCTTGAGCTCCAGGGGAAAGTCTATGTTGGTCGCGATTCCCGCAGGCATGCTTGGCACCGCGATACTAATTGCCAGCGAAGAGCACTACCATCCAACGGGGCTGTCCCTCAGGGCTGGCCTCGAAACTCTGTGTGTTGTGCTGATCGTGGCGAGCGTAGTCATGTCGCTCGTATATGTCCGGCAGAAGCGTCTAGTTTCAGAGGGAGAGCTGGCCATCGGCCGTGTAATGGGGCTGGCGGGTTCATCCCGTGTCGGTAGGTATCTACGCTATGAGTTCAAAACAGGCGGGGGCGAGTGGCTCTCGGATATCGCGTGGTACAACTTTCCCATTCTGTCTGCCGGCATGAGTCTTCCAGTCTTCTACGACCGCGACAATCCGCGCAAGAAAGTGGCCCTCTGCGGCTCACTCTACGAGGTAGTGCCGACAGGGAGCTCACGTGAGGTACTTGCCTGATGCTACTTATGCGCGAGGCTTCGCCGGCCCACCGGCATATCGATGGAATCGCCGTCGGGAAGGGGTTCCGCGGCTGTCACGTACGTCTGGGAGATACGATCCTGCCAGGTGAAGCGATCCTCGTCCCACAGTGCCCACAAGAAGCCAAGCGCCAGAGTCGCCCCCGATAGCAGGTATCCGAAGCTGCGCCATAGTAGCTGCGGCGTGTCGGGAAGCGTGCCGTCCAGCCGCACGATACTCAGCCCCCGCAACTGCATCCCGGGCGTCGCTCCCGCCAGAGTCGTAAACAGGCAAAGATACAGCGCATAGAAGAGATAGACAATCGCGGCGCAAACCAGAGCTTCCATCTTACTGATGGTAATTTCACCGCCCAGTGACCGAAAGAGCCCAGCGAATCCCGCGCACGTCACGCCCAAGAATACGGCGTCGATCGCGCTGGCCCACAGCCGCTCGCCGATGCTGGCCACCGGCACAAGAGCTGTTTGCGGGCGCGAACGCTCGTGCGCGGCCGCCGAGAAGTCGAGTTCGGGCTGCACGAAAATGTCCATCCGTTCGGTATGCCGCGCGCGCTCCACGCGCCGTTCACGTGTTGCCACGGCGGTCTGTGCGCTATTGGCCTGGCGGTCGGACGCGTGTCGCTCCGGCCCATGGAGCTCCGGAACGTGACGGAAGGGCAGCCCCGATTGAGTGTCGGGCACGACGATGCCGCGGCGGGTGCGATATTGCTCCAGCCGGCGAGATACCTCCGTGCGCCATTCCGGTTCGGCATCTGCTTCAGGCGAGGCTCTTCCAGCGGCTACAAATTGAGGCTGTTCTTGGTCTTCAGCGCTGGACACACTGCAAAAAGAACAACTTTCGTTGTCATTCAGCAGGAGGGCGCCACACTTCGAGCAGATTCGAATCACTGGTCCGTTTTGCGCTGCGGAAGTTCCAGTGGGAACGGCGGAATAGTAGCACGCCACAGCGTTTGGGGAAGGGCGACCCTCCTTCTGTTCCACCGCCCTGTAGCCGATTAGGTACCCCGATCAGGCACCCCCAGGGCCGACAGGTCAGTCCTGCGCCTCGCTGCCGATTGCGGGCGCGTGACGCGCGTGTTAGTCTCAACCTTCTTTTGGGTTCCTTTCGAAGCGATGGCGCACGCAACGCGGTCCCAACTTGTCCGCAGCTTCGCTCTTCTTGCAGGGCTACTTTTGATTTTCCTGGCTTCGCCGTCCTTGCCCGCTCAGCAGCCTCCGCACTCCCCGTTGAAGCCCCTTACCGGCGGCGGTGAGGCTACCCTGGAAGCCGATCAGCAGAGGCAGGTCGGGAAGATCTTTTACGCGGACGGTCACGTCGACGTGCACTACCAGAATGTCCGCCTTCGCGCCGACCATGCCGAATACGACAGCGAAACGCAGGTCGTCATCGCTCACGGGAATCTGCAGCTCGACTATCTCACCCAGCATATCGAAGCCGACGACGGCCGCTACGAGCTGCGCACCAACCACGGAACCTTTCACCACGTCCGCGGCACGTTTGTTATGCAGCGCCGACCTTCGACGACTCTGCTGATCAGCCCCAATCCGCTGTATTTTGACGCCGAGGAAGCGGATCGTGTGGACGAGGACACCTACGTCATCCAGAATGCATGGCTCACGGTGTGCGATCCGGACCGCCCCACCTGGAAGTTCTACGCGCCGCACGCCACCATTCGCCTCCAGAAATCCGTGCACCTCGAGAACGGAAACTTCCGCTTGTTCACCATACCCATTCTCTATTTGCCCTACGCCAGCTTCCCCGCGGAAAAGCGGCGCGATTCCGGATTCATGGTTCCCGAACTGGGCCACACATCGCAGAAAGGCACGGTCATCGGGGACGCCTTCTACTGGGCGCCTCTCGACTGGTTGGATTTGACGCTCGGGGTTGCCGACTATACCGCGAGGGGCTGGGCTCAAAAGGGAGAGCTGCGCATGAAACCCTGGGAAAACACAGACCTCACAGCCAGCTACTACGGCGTCGTCGACCGCGGCCTTGAGCAGCCCACCGGCCCGCCCGTCAACCAGGGCGGCCACGAATTCAAGCTTCTGTTTACATCCCTTCCCTTCGACGGCTGGCGCGCCGTGGCGGATCTCGATCAGCTCACCTCACTCACCTTCCGTTTGGCTTGGTTCGAGACCTTTACCCAAGCGGTGAACTCTGAGGTGCAGAACACCGCTTTCCTCATCAATAATTTTAGCGGCTTCAGCGTGAGTGTCGCGGCGCTAAGCTACCAAAACTATTTCACCGCGTCGCCGCAGACCTCCATCACCCTACGCGCCGCTCCGGAGCTTCAAGTCAGCTCCGTGGAACAGCAATTTTTCAAGCGCCTGCCCTTTTATTTTTCCTTCGACGCGTTTACCGGCGCCGTGAGTCGCAGCGAAGACGTCACACCCTCCTTCGAGACTCCCGCATTTGTGGAACGCAGCGAGATCGCACCCAGCGTCACATGGCCCCTGCACATTGGTGATTGGCTGCACCTCACCCCGACCTTCACGTTTCGCTCCACCTACTGGGGCGGCCAAATGCAGAACGGCGTATATCTCGGCCAAGGAATCTCCCGCAACACCGAGGAATTCTCGCTGGATGTTCGCCTGCCCACCATCGAACGGGTCTGGGGCCAGGGCGACACCAAATGGAAGCACGTGATCGAACCCATTTTCGCGTACAACTACGTGAACGGCGTGAACGACTTCAGCCGGCTGATACTCTTCGATCAGGATGAGACGCTCACCGACACCAACGAGATCGAATACGGCATCACGCAGCGCCTTTTCCGCCGCAAGGGGTCGGGCGGCTCCGAGGAGTTGGTCACCTGGCGCCTGGTGCAAAAGTATTTCTTCAATTCCACCTTCGGCGGCGCGCTCGTCCCCGGCCAGCCCAACGTATTTCAAACCCTCGACGCGCTGACGCCATTTGCTTTCGCGGAACAGCCCCGGCATTACTCTCCCATCGTCAGCGATTTGATTATCCAGCCGGGTAAGCGTTGGGACACTGAGTTCATCCTCAACTACGACACCCAAACCAACCGCTTGAACGCCATCGGAACTCTGTTGAAATTAAGGCCCTACAAGGAATCGTTCATAACCTTGGCCCATTTCTCCGTTTTGAACCTGCCGATAGATCCGGCCGTCCCTCCGCCGAACTTCGAGCAGCGCTCCAATCAGGTACGCACGCTGCTGGGTTATGGCGACCCCAATCGCCGCGGCTGGAACGTCACGGCGGGAACCAGTTACGATTTCACCCTGGGGTCTTTCCAGGGCCAGCTAGCCGAGGTTTCCTACAACGGCTCCTGCTGCGGCATCGGCTTTGAATATCGCCGGTTCTCCTTCGGCACCATCCGCAACGAAAATCAATACAGTGTCGTTTTTCGCATCGCCAACCTTGGCTCCGCCGGCAACATGCGCCGCCAGGAAAAGATTTTTTAGGAATCCGCGTGGGCACTCGCTCCGATTCTTCGCTGGTGTTTCTTTCCATCGCCGAAGCTTCGCGCCTCGTGCGGCGCAGAGAAATTTCTCCGCTGGAGTTGGTTGATGCATCGCTTGAGTGCATCGAACGTTGGAATGCGCCCCTGAACGCCTTCATCACTATCCTGGCCGAAACCGCCCGCCGCAGCGCCAAAACTGTGGAACGCGAAATTCGCCGCGGCGACTGGCGCGGCCCGCTCCACGGCATTCCCATCGCGCTCAAAGATAATTTCAACACTCGCGGCATTCGCACCACGGCAGGCTCGCGCATTCTTGCCGACTTTGTGCCGGCCGAGGACAGTGACGTTGCCGCCGCCCTCGCCCGCGCAGGAGCCATACTTCTCGGCAAGACCAACATGCACGAGTTTGCTTACGGCATCACCAACGAAAGCTCCGCCTTCGGCCCGGTGCACAATCCTTGGGCGCTGGGAAAAATCTCTGGGGGATCAAGCGGTGGTTCCGCAGCAGCCGTCGCCACCGGGATGAGCTTCGCCGCCATGGGCACCGACACCGGCGGATCGATTCGCATTCCCTCGGCGCTCTGCGGCATTGTCGGCCTAAAGCCCACCTACGGATTAGTTAGCGTTGCCGGCGTGATTCCGCTTTCGACCGGATGCGACCATGTCGGCCCTATGGCGCGCAGCGCCGTCGATGCGTCCATTCTGCTAGAAGCAGTCGCAGGAAAATATCGGCGCGGCGAGACACGCCCCAATCACCGAAAACTGAAAAGCATGCGTCCGCGCCGGTTTCGCTTGGGCTGGCCGAAAGATTACTTCTTCGACCGAGTCGATGACCAGGTGCGCCGCGCCATCCTCGCCGCCATCAAGGCCCTCGAATCGCTGGGAGCGCGCGTGATCGAAGTCGCGCTGCCGAACGTGGCCGGCTCCATCGCCGACGCCACCAACCGCGCCGTCGGTGAGGCCAGCCACTATCACGAATCGCAGGGCTACTATCCCGCGCGCGCCGCGGAATATACGGACGACGTCCGCGAACGCCTGCGAGAGGGCCACGAATTGCGCGCCGTGGATTTTCTGCGCGCCGGCGCAGCCACCGAGCGCATCATGGGCGACTTCACCGCCGCCTTCGAACGCGTCGACGCTGTTTTGGCCCCGGGTTCCGCTATTCCCGCGACTATGATCGGGCAGAGCAAAGTCTCGATTGCCGGAGAGGACGTCGGCGTCCGCCCGACGCTCCTGCGAACCACGCGCCCGGCCAACGTCACGGGCTTGCCCGCCATCTCCTTCCCCTGCGGATTCACTCAAGAAGGATTACCCGTCGGCCTGCAGTTCATCGGCCCGCGCTATAGCGAAGCGCGCCTGCTTTCCATCGCAGCAGCTTACGAAGAGGCCACCGACTGGCACCTCCGCCGCCCCGCATTGCCGCCCGGTTGACTCGATACCGCGAAGCCGTGCCGTGGCGTCAAAACGCGCTGCTGTGCGTCTAAGGTATAATGATTGCACTCGCGTTTGGCCGCGAAGTCCGCACGGCTACCAACCCAGGAGCGAGAGAGCTGAATGGTTGACGTCTCCATCTTCGCCGCCTTCGTCGCTGGCCTGGTCTCCTTTCTCTCGCCATGCGTGTTGCCCCTGGTCCCCGGCTACGTCTCCATGCTTTCGGGCATCGGCGTTGAGCAACTGAAGGAGGGGCAAGCCCCCCGTGGCGGCCTGCTGAGTTCGGCGCTCGCGTTCGTCGTCGGCTTCTCCATCGTTTTCATCACTTTCGGAGCCTCCGCCAGCGCCGTCGGTTCTTTCCTGGTGCGCAATCGCACGCTGCTCGCGCCCATCGCGGGCGCCCTGATCATCCTGTTCGGTCTGCACTTGGTTGGCTGGCTAGTCAAGATCAGCGTACGCGTGGGCTTGCTGATCGCGGCCGTCCTTGTGGCCGCGGGCTTCGTGCTGCACTTCAAGTCGCACGCGGGGGGCGCTGTGACTCCCGTGCAGTTCTACGCCATTGCGCTGATCTTCCTGCTCGGGCCCATGCTCACGCGCTGGCTGAATCGCGACGTCCATCTGCGCAATGTGGGAGGCAGCAAGCCGGGAATCGTCAGCGGCTTCCTGATGGGATTTGCCTTCGCCTTCGGCTGGACACCTTGCATCGGCCCCATCCTCGCCGGAGTTCTCGCCGTGGCAGCCACCCGCGATACCGTCGGCCAGGGAGTGCTCCTGCTCTCTTTCTACTCCGCGGGCTTGGCGATTCCCTTCCTGCTCACGGCTCTCGGCATCGGCCGCTTCTTGAAGTTCTACCAGCGTTTCCGCCGCCATCTGCACACCGTCGAAGTCTTTAGCGGGGTCCTGCTGCTGGCCATCGGCGCGCTGATCTTCGTCAATCAGCTCACCTGGCTCTCCGCGAAGCTGGCAATCTTCCAACCGGAAAACCTGGTCGCGAAGTTCACCAGCAAAACGACGGGTGGCGCGTCGTCCTCTGCGTCAGCTGGTAACTCCGCCGCCTTGCTGGACGAACCTGATGTGACCTTCGAGGATTTGCAGGGGAAGAAAGTCGATCTCGCGAGCATGAAAGGCAAAGTCGTGCTCGTGAATTTCTGGGCCACCTGGTGCGATCCGTGCCGCGCTGAAATTCCCATCCTCATCAATCTTCAGCAGCAGTATGCCGCCCAGGGTTTCGTCACTCTCGGTGTGGCCATGGACGATGACGGTAAGAAGGTGGTCGATCCCTTCGTGCAAAAAACAAGATTCGACGTGAATGGCCAGCCTACGGCAATGACCTATCCCATCCTGCTCGGCAATGACGACATCTCCACCAAGTTTGGCGGCCTGCTGGGCATGCCGACAACGTTCCTCATTAATCGCGACGGGAAAATTGCCAAGAAATATATCGGGATATTGAGCGAGCCGGAGATCACCAAAGACGTGAAAGCGCAGTTAGGAGCGTCGTGAAGCACCTGCATGCATCTCGCGGCGCCGCACTGTGTGCGCTTGCGCTGCTTTTCGCTGCCTCCATTTTCCCGGCGCTTGCGCAGGATGCCGCGCCGCCTAGCGCCGCATCGATTGTGAAAGCCAGCCCATACGTTTCGCTCGACCCCGTGCCGCGGGGAAAGGAATTTCAGGTGGCTGTCGTCGCAAATATAGCCGCCGGCTTCCACATGAATTCACACAAGCCTTCGGACGCTTATTTGATCGCCACCACGCTTACGCCGCAGCTTCCCGCCGGAATCATGTTAGTCGATACCGTTTATCCCGCCGGTCATCTCGAAAACTTTGCCTTTTCGCCGAAAGAACCACTCGATGTCTACACCGGCAGCGTCACGCTGCGTCTGAAACTTTCCGCGCAAGCATCCGCCGCCCTGGGCCATACGACGATTCCCATGATTCTGCGCTACCAGGCTTGCAACCAGACGACTTGCCTGCCGCCGGTGAAAGTGCCGGTCAGCGCGCAGGTGCAAATCGCCGAAGCGGGCGCGGCAGCCCATCCAGTCCACCCTGAGGTTTTTTCCGCGAAGTAACTTCGTAGGATTTTCGTCCGCAGGGCCAAACTGTTAGCGGTTCGTCAGCACCGGCACCGCGCGCCGCAACCGCGCGACGATGCGCTCCTTGCCGATCACCACCATCGTTTCGAACAATGGAGGCGCTACGGCGCGGCCAACGATAGCCACACGCGTGGCGTTGATCAGAAAGCCCGCCTTTACCCCCTCGGCTGCGGCCAGACCGCGCAGCCCCGCGTCGCAGGCATCGTGATTCCACTCCGGCAAAGCGTCCAGCGCATCCGCCAGCTTCGCCAGCATCGCTCCCAGCCGTTCGTCTTTCCAGAATTTCTCCCGAGCTTCGGCGTCGTAGTCGAAGTCGTCGGTGAAAAATGCGCGCGCCCAGCCCGTGAAATCTCCCAGCAGCCGCGTACGCGGACGGATTAACTCCACCGTCTGTGTGAACCATGCCCGGTCCTGGCTCGCCGGCGATTTCTCCCACAGCCCGGCGCGCTTCAATTCCGCTTCCACATAAGGCAGCAGCTCGTCCACGGGTGGCTTCTGCAGATATTGAGTATTGAACCACTCCAACTTCGCGCGGTCGAAGATCGCGTTCGTCCTACTCACGCCAGACAGACTGAACCGTTCGATCAGTTCCGGCGTGCGCATGTACTCCAAATCTTCGCCGGGCGACCACCCCAGCAACGCCAGAAAGTTCCGGAACGCCTCGGGCAGGAATCCCTCTTCCGCGTATGTACCCACGCTAGTCGCCCCGTGCCGCTTTGAAAGCCGCGTGCGATCCGCGCCCAGAATCAGGGGCACGTGCGCGAAGATGGGCGCCGCCGCTCCCAGCGCGGCGTAGATCAGTGCCTGCTTGGGAGTATTCGAAAGATGATCGGCGCCGCGAATCACATGTGTAATGCGCATATCAATGTCATCCACCACAACGCTCAGTTGATAAGTGGGCGCGCCATTCGAGCGCAGCAGCACAAAATCCTCGATCTCCGCGTTCTGCACTTCGCGCGGCCCAAACACCGCATCCTCGAACTTCGTGGTTCCGTCTCGCGGTACTCGAAAGCGCACCGCGGCCGGTATTCCCTCTCGCTTCTTGGCGTCCCGCTCCGCCTCGCTAAGGTCGCGGCACGGACACGGCGGACTTTTGTGAAGCTTGGGCCCTTCGTCGTCCCCCTCGCCCTCTTCCGGAACCGCATCCGCTCCGCCGTAAGCCGCCCCCTTGCAGTAGCACTCGAACGCTGCGCCGCTGGCCAGCAGTTTCTCTGCGGCCCCGCGATACATCTCCAGGCGCTGCGACTGGAAATAAGGCCCTTCATCCCACTCAATCCCCAGCCACCGCAACCCCTCCAGGATGCCATCGACCAATTCAGGGCGATTGCGTTCCACGTCCGTATCTTCGATTCGCAGCAGCAGCGTACCGCCCTCGTGCCGCGCGAACAGCCAATTGAATAGTGCCGTCCGCGCTCCTCCCACGTGGAGATAGCCCGTAGGCGACGGTGCGAAGCGGACGCGAGGCTTGCCGGGGGATGCCATTGTCGTTCCTTCTCCTTGGTCGGAAACCGTCAATCTTAGCGGAACGAAGCCTCGAAATCGACAGCTCCGGCCCTCACTTTCATTCTTTCTTCGCGCCGTCTTTCAGCCCGCTGGTACGGGGGTACTCTTGACCCCGTGTATCCCGAATCCCATAGTGGTCTTTGCCCCGAAATGTTGCCGGTTCAGCAGGTTCCGCGGCTTCCTGTACCACCCGCGAACGACGTTGACCTCCACGAAACCATGCTGGAGACCTGGCGAAAGGTAGGCGCATATATTTGGTATTCTCAAGCCAAGCGCTGGGTGTATTCATCCGGGGCCTTGAACGAGTGTTTCGAGCCAACACAACTGCGTTTGTGCTCTTGGCAAGCACCTTCCTGCTTGCGGCCTTCTTCGTGTTTGTGTATCGCCAGAAGAAGCAGCCCTACCTTTTCGCCTGGTCGGTAGCCTGGCTGTTGCTGTCGCTGCACTTCGCCACCATGCTTTCGGTGGGTCTCGCGCCCGGCCATCCCTGGTGGCTTAGCGCGCTCAACGAATGGCTGCTCAGCGCCGCGGCCCTGACGTTCTACTGTGCCGCCCGCCTCTACGCCCGCCTGACCTCTGCCTGGCGCGGCATCGTCCTCGCCGCCATCGCGGCGATGGTTTGGGCCTACGCCGATGCCCATGCATCAGTCGCCATTCCGCTGGCCATCGGAACGGGCCTGGTGTTTTTCTTTGTGGCGCGAACTTTTTGGCACGAGGGGCGCCGCCAGGAGTCCCGCGCCGACGAGCTGCTGGCCGTCGCCTTCGGCGCGCTCGGCCTTGTCTGCCTTATCGTGCCCTTCGGTAGCTCGCTCAAGATTCTGCAAGCCGCCGATCTGCCTCCGCTGATTCTATTGCCTGAACTTTTCGCCGGCATCCTCATGGTCATGGCCGTCTACGAAGAGGAGCGCCGCCGCGTCGAGCGCAACATGCTGGCGCTCTCCAGCCTGAATCTGGCCGCTTCCGGTTTCGTAGGCGGCGAAATTCAGAAGATGCTCGCGCAGGCTCTCGACCGCGTTTTGAACGTGGTGCGCATCCCCGCTGGCGCCCTCTGCCTGCGCCACGGCGAACCCGGAGGCCCGGCGTCCATCGTCGTTACCGGCTTGAACGCCTCTTTTTGCCAGGCGGCCCAGCAGGATCGCCTCGATGAAAGCATGATCGACCTGGTAGCCCGGCTCGGCGGCTTGGTCGTCCTGCGCGATCTGGCTCGCGACTCCAATTGGGCCGCGCTTGAGCGCGAAGAGTCCTTCCGCCAGGTGCGCTCGCTGCTCCTCACGCATGGGCTGCGGACCGTGGTGGGCATCAGCCTGCAATCCAAAGATCGCGTCTTCGGCGTCCTGCTCCTGGGTACACCTGATAGCCGCACCTTCCGTCCCGGCGAGCTCCGTTTACTTCTGGCGCTCGGCCAACAGATTGGTATGGCCGTTGAAAATAGCTACCTCATCCAGCAGACCGCGCGGCGCAGCGAAGAGCTTCACATCCTCAACGAAGTTGGCCGCGTTTTGAACTCCACCATCGAGCTCGACACTTTGCTCGAGCGCATCCACTACGAAATGCGCCGCGTGCTCGATGCCAATAGCTTTTTCATCGCCTTCTACGACCACAAGACCTCCCAAGTGCGTTTTGAGATCGAGGTCGTCGACGCCCACCGCCAGCAAAAGCGTTCACGCGCCGCCGGCAATCACCTGGTCGAATATGTGGCGCGCACCGCGCAGCCCCTTTTGATCCGCGAGCGTTTCCACGAAGAGACCAAGCGCTTGGGTTTCGAATCCAATCTGGACGCCAATTCCATTTGCATCGTGCCGCTGGTGCTTTACGATCGCCCCGTCGGCGCCATGGCCGTCTACAGCCGCCGCGAGCGCGTCTTCGATCAGGGCCACCTGGAATTCCTTCGCGTTCTGGCCAGCGAAGCGGGCATCGCCATTGAAAACGCCCGCCTGTTTGCCGAAGAGCAGAAGAAATCGCGCCAGCTCACTCTCCTCAACAACGTTTCCCGGCACGCTATCACCACTCTCGATCCAGTCGAAATGCTCACCCGCATCGCCGCCGAGATGGAGCTGCACCTTCCCTACGACCACATCGGCATCGCCATTCTTGACTACTCCGCCAAGGAGCTTGTCGTGCAGGCCGAAGCGGGAACCCGCCGCGAAGCTCTCGGCCGCCGCATCGCACTTGGCGACGGAGTCGTGGGCCAGGTCGCGCGCACCAGCCAGATGGTCACCGTGCGCGAGTCGAACGCCTCTTCGCCGCACATGATTCTCCCCGGCTCGCGCGCTTCCATCGCCTTGCCGATCAGCTATGCCGAACAGTTTCTCGGCGTTCTTTATGTCGAGTCCCTAGAGCCCAGCGCCTTCCCGGATATGGACGTGCAGCTGTTGCGCACTCTGGCGGACCTCTTCGCCGGCGCCCTGCATAACGCCCTCACTTTCCAGAAGGCTCAGGAGCAGGCCATCACCGACGGCCTCACCGGCGTCAAAACCCACCGCTTCCTCATGGAAGCGCTGTCCGCCGAATGGAAACGTTCCACGCGCTCGAACCGCGAATTCTCTTTGGTGCTCATGGACCTCGACCGCTTCAAATTCGTCAACGATTTCTACGGTCACCTCGAAGGCGACGTTGTCCTCCAGCGCGTCGGCCAGATCCTCGAGCAGAATTGCCGCCGCTCCGACGTCGTAGCCCGCTACGGCGGCGACGAATTCGTCATCCTCATGCCCGAAACCAACGTCGAGCAGGCCCGCCAATTGGCCACCAAGCTTCGCGGATGGGTCGCCTCCGATCCTATTTTGCGCGACAAAAACATCACCGCCAGCTTCGGCATCGCCGGCTTCCCCCTGCACGGTGCCACGCCTCAGGAGCTCATCCAGGTCGCCGACTCGTCCATGTATCTCTCCAAGCATCAGGGCGGCAACTCCGTTTCCAGCGCCGAGCAGGGCGATCCCAACGACCGCAAGAGATGGAAGAAGGATGTTCTCGAGGCGTATCTGGGCGTCACGCTAAAGCGCTTGTTCTCCACCGGCCCGGAGGCTTTTGAAGAGATTTATCGCCGCCTCGAACAGTTCACGCGCTCGCTAAGCGAGCATGCCGGAGGTTCGGAGGATGAAGGTCTGCCGGCGGCAGTCGTCGAGACGGTCACTTCGCTCGCTCTGGCCATCGACGCCAAGGATCAATACACGCAGGGACATTCGCAGAAGGTTTCCGCCTACGCCGTCATGATCGCCCGCGCCTTGAACATGACCACGCCGGAAGTCGAAGAGATTCGCCTGGCGGCTCTTCTCCACGACATCGGAAAAGTGGGAATCCCGGAAGTAATTCTCAACAAGTCCGGCCCGCTCGACGCCGCTGAGTGGGAAACCATGAAGACCCACACCGAACTCGGCGCGAAGATTCTCGAACCGCTCAAGCCCATGAGCCGCATTCGCGATATGGTGCGCCACCACCACGAATTCTATGACGGCACGGGCTATCCCCAGCGCCTCGAGGGCTTGCAGATTCCCCACGGCGCGCGCGTCATCGCCATTGCCGACGCCTACGACACCATCACCTCGGAGCGCGCTTACAAAAAGGCCCGCACCATCGAAGATGCTCTCGCCGAGCTCGAGCGCTGCGCCGCTAATCAGTTCGATCCTGACATCGTTCGCGTCTTCGTCGAAGTCATGCGCCGCGTGCCTTACCGCCCCATCATCGAAGCAGGGATGCTCGTCTCCGAGCCCGCGGACTCTTCGGTGTAACGTCTCTTGCTTCTGCCTTTGTAGCGGCCGCCTTTAGGCGGGCGTCTTTGGTTCTGTCTTTTTAGCGCCGCCTGAACTTGTCCCGAGCCTGCCGAGGGAGGCGGGCGTCTTTGTCGTTTTCTTTTTCATTACCTACGTTAATGCGTCATCGCATAAATGATGTAATTCACTCCGATGCGATACGCCACCGACGCCGCATGTTCCGGATACTCCGCGCTGTCGGCCCACTCCCACGCGTCTCCCACGTCTGAGTTGTGGCAGATGGCCACGATGATCCGCCCTTGGTCGTCGCGAATGGCGCTCCACTTCGGCGTCGCGCTGTCCGGCGTGTACCGCCGGTGCCCCCAGACGTAGCGCGTCCCCGGTATCTGGATGCGATCGTCCAGATCGTAGGTCACGTGGAAGATCTCATCCCGGTTGGGCAGGTCTTCGATCGGCCGGTTTGGGAAGATCATGCGTAGACCGGCCGCCATGTTCTGCCACTCGTAGTCGCCGTGCGAATCGTCCAGCATCAGGAACCCGCCGCGCAGCAAGTATTCCCGCAAGCGCGTTGCCTGCTCTTGGGTCATCCTCCACGCCCCGGCGTCCTCGGCGTATAGCCAGGGCCAGTCGTAAATATCGTCGTCTTTCGCGTCCAGCACGACTTCCGTCGATCGTCCGTCGACGCGCGTCAGCCGCCGCACTCCGCGGATGAACTGGCGGTCCGCCTTCGGGTAGTCTGCCTTCCAGCGTTCGAACCGGAAGTACCCCCCAAACTCGCCGCCCAGCTCATAGTGAAAGCGCGCAAACGTAAATTCCGCCTTCTCCCGCGGATCGGCGGGCGGAAATCTCTGCCCATCCATGTCTATGACGCCGCCGGGCTCAGTCATCTGCGCCGCTACAAGCGGCACCACGCCCGCTGCCACACCCGCAAGCACGCCTCCGAGAATGATTTGCCGAAAGTTCATTTCCCCGATTCTGAATCTTCGTTCGTGAATCCCCGGCCGGCCAAAAATCGACCTTAGCACACTCAAACTTGCCGCGTCCGGCCCGCCCCGAGCGGCGAACCGTGGCCTCCGAACTACAGCGAACAATGTATGTGGTTCGCTATCGATGCTGGCTAGACTATCTGCCGCTGAAGAATTGCCCGGCTCATCCGGGCGGCCAAAGAACGTACGATACCTATGAATCTTCAGAAGTTCCGTGCGTTGCTCGCGCGCGCAATTTTACTCCCTCTCCTCCTTGCGATCTTGCTAGGCGCCGTTTTGTTTTGGGCGGTGCGCGATCTCAACAACGCCGCCGCCTTGGTTGACCGCAGCGATCAGGTCATCAGTCAAACAAACTCTCTGTTGAAACTCATCGTCGACATGGAGACTGGCCTGCGCGCTTTTGTTATCACCGGCGACGAGCTCTTCCTTCAGCCTTATAACGAGGCCGAGCCGATAATTACTCAGCAGTTTGAAGCCATCAATCGTCAAGTCTCCGGCGATCCGCAGGAACAGCAGGACTTGGCCCAGATTCAAACTTCCTTCGAGGCGTGGCGCGCCTACTCTCTGGATTTGATCGGCAAACGAAAGACCAGCGCTGCCGCGGCCCAGGATGATGCGATCACTTTACAAGGCAAGCAAATGATGGATGGTTTGCGGGGGCAGGTCGCCGATTTCCTTAGGGTGCAAGAAGATCTTCGCCAGCAGCGTCAGCGAAGATCTCGCCGCGCCGCTGCTCTGTTGCTTCCCGACGATTGAAGTCCTCACCTTGGTCCTGGGAGTTGCTATCGCCGCCTTCACGCGTTCGTCGATGTTGAGGCTCTCTACCAGGAGTTTGGCGAGACGCTTGCCACCGCCGAGCAGCGTGCCGCTGCGCTCCGCGAAAGCGAGCAGCGATGGGCCACCACGCTTTCGAGCATTGGCGACGCCGTGATCGCCACCGACGCGGATGGCAGGGTCACGTTTCTTAATCCCATCGCCCAGCAACTCACCGGGCACACCTTGCAGCAAGCCTCCGGCCGCGAGCTTGTAGATGTCTTCCCCATCGTCAACGAAACCACTCGCGTTCGCGTGGAAGATCCGGTCGCCAAGGTCAAGCGCTTACGCGTCGTCGTCGGCCTCGCCAACCATACCGTCCTGCTCCGCCCTGACGGCACCGAAATTCCTATCGACGATAGTGGCGCCCCCATCCTGGACAATCGCGGCAACATGACCGGCATCGTCCTCGTATTTCGCGACGTCCGCGAGCGCCGCGATACCGAACGCCTGTTGGACCTTGAGCGGGAGCGCTATCGCGCCCTTATCGACGCTACAGCACAGAGCGTGTGGCGTGCAGATCCCCAGGGCAGCCGCGTATGGGTTTCCAGGAAATTTTCCGACCTTACGGGCCTCAGTGACGAGCAAGCACTTGGCTGGGGCTGGCTCCAGGCCGCTCATCCCGAGGATCGCGAGCGCGCCGAGAAGGCATGGCGGGAAGCGCTTCGCACCAGCGGCGACTACTACACCGAGTGGCGCGTTCGCCTGCGCGATGGCTCCTATCGCTACTGCGCCACCCGAGCCGTTCCTATTCTGAACCCCGACAAGACCGTCCGCGAATGGGTCGGCATCGTGATCGATATCGATGACAGCAAGCGCTACCAGGAACGTCTCGAGCTCGCTCAGCAGGAGCTGGAGGCCCGCGTCACGCGGCGTACCTCCCAGCTTAACGAAGCTACTAACGGATTGCGGCGGCTCGCGGGCATGCTCCTTCGCTCTCAGGATGAGGAGCGCCGCCGCATTGCCCGCGAACTCCACGACAGCGTTGGCCAGTTCCTCGCGGCATTGGGCATGAATTTTTCGCGAATTTCGAGCGAGGCCTCTCGCCTTTCCCCCGATGCTAACCGCGCCCTATCCGAAAGCGGTGAGATGCTCACCGAACTCACCACTCAGGTACGCACCATTTCTCACCTTCTGCATCCCCCGCTGCTGGAGGAGGTGGGGCTGGAGGCCGCCCTTCGCTGGTTCACGGATGGATTCTCACAGCGCAGCGGCATCCAGGTTTCCATCGACATGCCTCCCAACTTGCAGCGTCTGGACAACAATCTTGAGATCGCCGTCTTCCGCGTTACGCAGGAGTGCCTCACGAACATCCATCGGCACTCCGGCAGCAAGACGGCCGGTATCCGCGTCGCCCCGGAACAGGAATATCTGCGGGTTGAAGTCCGAGACAGCGGCGTGGGCATTCCTCCGGAAAAACAGGAGGCCATCAATTCCACGGGGCTGCCCGGAGTCGGATTGCGCGGCATGCGCGAGCGTCTCCGCGAATTCGGCGGCAGCCTCGAGGTAACCTCCGATTCCACCGGCACCCTCGTCACCGCCCTCTTCCCCATCGGCCAAGTTCCTCCCCGAGCCTCCTCAGACTGAAAGGGTCATGCGTAGGTTTTCGTGGCACAGGCACCCGCCGCGGCGGGCCTGTGCTCTTCGCTTTTGCGCGAGGTAACCCAGCACTTCTTGCCCGTATGCAACGACGCGGTCTGAACTTGTCCCGAGCGTAGCCGAAGGAGCGCGGCAGCCTTTGCTTTTGCCTTTGTAGCGGCCGCCTTCAGGCGGGCGTTTTTGCTCGGGTCGTTGGATGGCCGATCAAAGCCTCCGCCAGTGAGGGTTAGCCCCTGATTTTTCGGGTGCCCCATCTGGCGCGCCTTTTGCGACAGGTGGGTCTTCGTCTCGCGCGGAATCCTCCGTGATTTGTATTCCTCTCGGGCGGGTAGCCATCCTATCGTGAGCTTCGATTCCCAGCTCGACCGCTGGTGCGACCGGATGATACGACTGCGTTAGTTCGGAAGGGCCAAATATCTCCAAGGGGTGCCCCACCCTTCGGTTTGAGAAGGGTGGGATGCCGTGCATGACCAAGGGCCTCGAACGCCACTATGGGCTCAGCCCTGCCGCGACCGATCCAACAGGGATGACATAATGCTACAAAACTGGATCGCCGTTAATATCATGATTTTACCGGCTGGTTTTGTTTCTCTTCTGCTTTGCGTCTCTTGGTCCCGGGCCGTTCGTGGGAACTGGCCTAGCAAGAGGAAGGTTTTTGTTCTTTCAATGATAATTCTCGCCGTGTTTGTTGCAGCGAATGTGGGTTTTTTAATTCTGTCCTACCGCCGCGACTAGATTTGACACCATGCCTGATCCTGTAGCTGCGTCACCAGGTCACCGCGCCGCCAAACTGGTGATAAGTCGCAAGCAATGGACAATCAAATGCTCTTCGTCGTGATTTTCGTGGATTCCTGCGTCGCCGTGCTGGGCTATGGCTTATGTATGTCATGGTCGAGAGCCGGGTGGCCCACCCTATCGTGAGCTTCGATTCCCATCTTGACCGCTAATCGCGACCGGATGATACGACTGCGCTAGCTCGGGCGATGCCAATTTCTCCGGAGGGTGCCCCACCCTTCGGTTTTGTGAAGGGTGGGACGCCGTGCATGACCAAGAGGCTTTGGCGGGGCGGCGGTGGCGCGCCCGCATTCGAGCCTCCGTCGCTGGAGTCATCACAGCCAGAACCGCAAAACACTCTCGAAGTGAGGGGCCGGAATGAAGGCGTTACTAGAAAATCGCTTTGCGCCGGTAACATTCACGTGGGGCTTTGTCGAGAAGCCTTTCGCTCAATTCGCGCAAGCATTTATGCAGTGGCGAGATCAGATCGACTTGAAATTTGGCACGCGGACGGAGCATAGGAGCTTTCGGGCGCCATTGTCAGAGAGCCTCTTGGCGCTAGAGCCTCTCACGACGCCCCTGGACCGTTACCTGCTGACGGAAACACGCTCGGGCTGGAGCGCGATCTTCGCCAACGGGCTCCGCGTAAATGATGTTCATAGCCCGGTTAGCTACCTTCCGACCGTTTTGGGATGCCGTGGGCTGGAGATTACCTGCGTTCCCTACAGAAGTCACAAAGCCAGTAAAGATGGAATCCAAATCTACGGAGCGATTAGGTTCGCCCTGTACGGCCCCGACCAGACAGATTGGCTCAACAGGATTCGAAGTATCTCCGTGGCGAATGACGTCAGCGGGTGGGAGTTCGCGGCGGCGGGCGAGGTCCGGCCCTATGAGCAAGCCGAGAACTACCGAAAGCGGAAGATAGTCGACCGCCTCACTCCAGAAATGCTCGAAAAATACTGCGGCGCGCTAGGAATAGACTTGTTCAACTCTGACTTCTACGGTGAACAGTGTTTGCTGGAGCACACGACCAACAGGTTGGGCGCCCAGGGACCGATGATGTCGATTTCCGAGGCAAGGTCGCACGTGCATATCCCGGGCACTTCTTAGAGCGTCGTTGGTGCCACGCGAACCTCCCCGGTTCGTGCTCTTTAGGGGGTCGGAGCTTGAGCTCCGACATAAAGACTGCGTCGTGATTTCTTCCGCTCGCGCTGCCTTACCTGCGCGAGGCTTCGTCGCAACGAATCACTCGCGACTTCCCCTCCAATCTCCACAGGCCTTTGATATTGACCTTCCTCCATCCTGCGCTCAAGCTTATGCGAGCGCCCGCAATCGGGCCAAAGCTACAAGGGCGCAATGAAGCAGGAATGCAAAGGAGAGAGATGAGGCAGAAGATGCAAATGACGCAGACGACGAGAAGAAGCACGCCACGGGCGGCACTGCCGGGCCTGTTTCCTGTGCATCCCGTGCCTCATTTGCTTCCTCTTTGGTACCATGACCCTTCGACCCAGCCCGGAACGCCTCGATGGACTCACCCCCATGTAACTCCATCAAAACAAAGGACCGGGGTCGAACCAGCCCGGAACTTTATTCCGACCCCTTCGTCGACCTTTTTCCACGACTCGCGCGCCACGAGTCACCAATTGCTACTGGCAATCACCAATCGCCGGCTACCGCTCACCAATAACGAAGGAGCAAACAATGCCTGAGACACTTGGCTTCATCGGCTTGGGAAACATGGGAGAACCGATCGCCACAAATCTCCTGGCGGCGGGCTACGCCCTACGCGTATACAACCGCACGCCATCCAAGGCCGCGCCTCTAGTTGCGAAGGGTGCCGTCGTCGCCGGCAGTCCCGCGGACGTGGCCGTGCCCGGAGGCGTGGTGCTTACCATGCTGTCGGACGACAAGGCCCTCGATGAAGTCTGTCTCGCGCCCGGGTCGTTTGTCGAAAAACTCGGCCCTGGCGGAATCCACCTCTCGATCAGCACCATCGCTCCAGCCACCGCGCGCCGATTGGCCGAACACCACACCAAGCACGGCGTCGCCTATGTCGCGAGTCCCGTGTTTGGCAGGCCGGATGCGGCCGCCGCCAAGCGCCTTTGGGTTTGCATTTCCGGACCCGCCTCGGCGCGCAACAGGGTGCAACCCATTCTTGCCGCCATCGGCCAGGGAACGTTCGATTTCGGAGAAGACCCCGGCGCCGCCAACGTGGCGAAGCTCTGCGGAAATTTCCTGATCGCCGCAAACCTCGAAGCGCTCGCTGAATTGCTGACCCTTGCCGAAAAAAGTGGCCTGAGCAAAAAGAGCGTCGCCGAACTGATGGGCACATTTTCTCCGATGCACAAGAACTACGCGAGTCTAATGGCCGATCAGAAGTTCTCGCCTGCCGGTTTCCGGTTGGTGCTTGGTCTGAAGGACATCAACCTCGTTCTGCAAACAGCCGCCAGCTGCCAGACGCCCATGCCGCTGGGCAGCCTGCTGCATGACCGCTGGCTTTCGGCTTTGGCCAAGGGCCGCGGCGATCTGGATTGGTCCGCCGTTGCTCTCGACGCAGCAGAGGACGCCGGCCTGAAGCAAAAAGGAACGCCTGCATGAAGGCCTGCGTCTTGCGCTCGCCCGCGCCGGTACAGAGCAACCCGCTGGAGTTCGCCGACGTGCCCAAGCCCGAACCCGGCGCGGGCGAAGTGCTCGTTCGCGTGAGCGTCTGCGGAGTCTGCCGCACCGATCTGCACGTCATCGAAGGAGAACTGCCGCCTCGCAAATCCCCCATCATTCCTGGGCATCAGATTGTGGGCGTAGTCGAAAAAGCGGGCGAGGGCGCCCGGCGATTCGCGGTCGGCGCGCGCGTTGGTATCCCGTGGCTCCACAGCACGGACCAAACCTGCGAATACTGCCGCGCCGGTGCGGAAAATCTCTGCGACCATCCTACCTTCACCGGCTACACAGTGAACGGAGGCTACGCGCCGTACACCATCGCTCCCGAGCAATTCGTATACCCGATTCCCGATTCGTTTCACGATCGGCAGGCCGCGCCGCTTTTGTGCGCAGGCATCATCGGGTTCCGAAGTCTGAGGCTTTCCGGAATCCAGCGCGGCGGTCGGCTGGCGTTTTACGGATTCGGATCGGCCGCCTATATTGCCATCCAAGTGGCGCGGCATTGGGGCGCGGAAGTATACGCATGCACGCGCGGGAAAGAGCATCAGCAGATGGCGCTCGAAATGGGAGCGGTCTGGGCCGGCGAAGCCGCCGACGATCCGCCGCAAAAGCTCGATGCCGCCATCATTTTCGCGCCCGCCGGCGAGCTTGTTCCACCCGCTCTGCGCGCTCTCAAGAAAGGCGGCGTTCTGGTGCTCGGCGGAATCCACATGAGCCCCATTCCGCAGCTCGATTACGATTGGCTCTACGAGGAGCGCGTGATTCGCAGCGTGGCCAACAACACTCGACAGGACGGCGAAGATTTTCTGCGCGTGGCCGCCGAAATTCCCGTCAAGACGCAGGTGACGATGTATCCCCTGAGCGAAGCCAATCGCGCACTAAACGATTTGAAGAGCGACCGCATCAACGGAGCCGCCGTCCTGGAGTGTGCACCGTGAGCTCCATGCGCATCATCTCGCTCAACGTCGGCGAGCCGCGCGTCGTCAGCTATGACGGCGGAGAGGTCGCCACCGGAATCTTCAAGCAGCCGGTCGAAGGACCCCTGCTGCTGCGCCGCTTGAATCTCGATGGCGATCGTCAGGCGGACCTCACCGTCCACGGCGGCCGCAACAAGGCCGTCTACGCCTATCCCTCCGAGCACTACGTCTTCTGGCGCCGGGAATTTCCGAAGATGGATTTGCCCTGGGGAATGTTCGGAGAAAATTTCACGACCGAAGGACTGACGGAGAAAAATGCCCACATCGGTGATCGCTTCCGCATCGGCGAAGCGGTCGTTGCGGTCAGCCAGCCGCGGTTGCCCTGTTTCAAATTGGCAATTCGCTTCGGCCGCCCGGACATCATCAAACGATTTTTCGTCAGCGGTCGATCGGGGATCTATTTCTGGGTGGTCGAGGAAGGACTCGTGAACACCGGCGACGAGATCGAAGTGGTCAGCCGCGCGCCCGAAGGAATCAGCGTCGCGGACGTCAACCGCGCCTACGCCAACGCCAGAGAAGATCTTCCGCTGCTCCGCCGCATCGTCGAATCCCAGATTCTTCCGCCGGGCCTGCACCGCGATCTCGCCGACGAGCTCGCCGCGCTCGGCGGCTGATCCAAGAACAGAGTCGCGTGCTACTTCGAGTAGGTCTTCTCGAAGTTGTTGCGCAGGTTCACGACCGTGAACGAGCCATTCTTATCGACGGCCACGCGGATCGCGTTGCCTGGGTCGGTGTCGTCCAGGTTGGCGATGAAATCGTCCGGCGCGTTGTGCGGCATGACGTCGGGGCCGCCGCGTCCGCCGAAGGGCGGCCCGGGAAGCCCGACGTGCAGCTGCCAGATATCCGGCATGCCCGGCGAGTCATGAATGATCTGCCACGCCGCAGGGCTGTCGCCCTTGTGCGCGGAGTTGCCGATCACCGCGACTTGCGGGCGCAGCGCGACGACCAGCGCATTCGCGTTTGAGAAATCGAACCCGTGATGCGTCGCCAGAAACAAGTCGGTCGTGCCCACCAGGTTGTTCGGGCAGGCCAGCGTGAGTTCCTTGGCCTTGGTCAGATCGCCCAGGTCGACGAACCCGAATTTGCCGTACGTGACCAGCACGCCGATCGACTGGGCGTTTTCGCTGGGGTCGGGCGCCGCCTGCGGCTCGGACGCGCACGCCGGGTTCGCCTGCCCCGCGCCTTTCAGCGGAGAAGTGATGGCCTGGCCCGCGGCGCTCAGAATCTCAACCTTCATGTCCTTGAAAGGCAGCGTGTCGCCGGGCTTCACGGTGATGCGCTGGCCCTGCGCGGCCAGTTTTGCATACGCCGTGTAGTTGTCTCCCGTGTTTCCGCCTTCGACGCTCGGCCCGTGGTCGACGAAGTGGAGGATCTTGATGCGGCTCGCGAGCTCCGGCAGACCTCCGGCGTGATCGCCGTGGTAGTGAGTGATCAGCACGTAGTCGATGTGATCGAGCCCCGCGGCTTTCACGGCGGCCATGATGCGGCCCGGGTCGCGGTTATTGTTATTTGTGCCGGGGTTGCCGGTGTCGATCAGTAGAGATTCTCCGCGTGGATCAACGATCAGCGTGGATTGTCCGCCCTCGACATCGACGAAATAGATTTGCAAAGTTTTCGCGGCTGCGCTCGCGAGAAGCGGCAAAGCGAGCAGGCACGCGCCGAGCGCCCATCGGTGCAACGGCCGGTACAATGATCGGCGCGACGATCTGCACAACGGCGCGAAGCGGTAATGGCTTGGCGGCTTTCATCATCGATCCCCCCGGTACATCCCGCGGAAGTCTACACCAAGCAAGTATTTCGGCGCCCCGACTTTCGGCAATTTGCTCGGCGGCCCGAATTTGGCACAATTGGAATAACGGAAGGCCGGTGGGAGATTGATTGGAGGCGGGAGCATGAGCGGAGGAAACAACATCGGTATCCTGACCGGCGGCGGAGACGTCCCGGGGCTGAATCCGGTAATCAAGTCCGTGGTATATGGATCGGGTGCGATTGGCCGCAAGGTCATCGGCCTTCGCAAGGGCTGGGAGGGAATCACCTACATGTCCGGCCCGGACGATCACAACTACATTATTGAACTCACGCGCGACAACACGCGCACCATCGACCGCACGGGCGGCACCATCCTGCACACTTCGCGCACCAACCCGCGGCGCGTGACCGCAGCGCATCTGGCCGCGCATCATGTGTCTGCGGACGAGATCAAGAGCCTTCCCTTCGACGGCAAATACTACGACCTCACTTCCGTGGTGATCCGCAATCTGGAGAAATTGGGAATCAGCTGCCTGGTGGCCATCGGAGGAGACGACACACTTAGCTTCGCGTCCGCTCTCTGTGCGGCTGGCTTTCCGGTGATCGCCATTCCCAAGACCATGGATAATGACGTGCGCGGCACGGAGTACTGCATCGGATTCTCGACCGCCGTGACGCGGGCCAAACAATCCATCACGCGGCAGCGCACTACTGTGGGCTCACACGAACGTGTAGGCATCTTCCGCATCTTCGGCCGCGACGCAGGATTCACGGCGCTATACACCTCCTACGTGACTTCCACCCGCTGCCTGATTCCGGAATATCCGTTCGAGATCGATCGCATCTGTAACCTGCTGGCTTACGACAAGAAAAACAATCCCAGTCATTACGCTCTGGTGGTCGTATCCGAGGGCGCGATTTGGAAGGACGGCGAAGTGAAGGAGTACGGCGAAGCGGACGCGTACGGCCACCGCAAAAAGGCGGATGTGGGCGCGGCCCTGGCGCAGGAAGTCCAGAAGCGGCTCGGGGAAGAGACGATGATCAGCGACCTGACTTACGATCTGCGCAGCGGCGAACCCGATTCGCTCGATCAGTTGGTGGCCATTACCTTCGCGAATATTGCCGTCGAGCTGATTCGCGAAGGTGTCTCCGGGCGAATGATCGGCATACAGAAAGGGTGCTATTCGCACGTAGCGCTTTTGGATTTGGCGCCCGGCGCCCGCAAGGTGAATGTGGCTACCCTATATAATACCGAGCGCTACCGGCCGAATTACGCGTCGAAGCTGGGCTCGCCGCTGCTTTTCGGCGGCGGCGAGTAGGTCATTCAGAAGCCGGCCGCGACGGGTGTCCGAATTGGGCTGCGGTGACCAAGAGCAATCGGTCGTACGGACGCTCGGCGTGCGGACGTGCAACAGCGATGAGCATCGGTTGTAGGGGCGCTGCTTGCTGCGCCCGGCTGGGAGATGACGTCATAGATGGAGAGGGCCTTCGCCAAGAGACGCCGCTCGGTTCGGTTGCGAGGATTCGACTATTCACAGCCAGGAAGCTACTTCATCACAATCTGCACAGCCGGAAAGAAACGCATTCTGGGCACCGTTCAAGATCGCAAGATGATCTTGAGTCGTGCCGGCAAAGTTGTGCGGGATGCCTGGTTCGATCTCCCCCGACGATTTCCTTCCGTAGGGCTGGGTGAATTTGTCGTGATGCCTAACCACGTTCACGCTGTTGTGGGTTTAGCACAACCGATTCACCCAGCCGCAAAGGGCGCACCAAGCAGCGCCCCTACGACCGGAAAAGCCGGGTTTGCCCATCCTAGACTTGGCGATGTCATCCGTGTTTTTAAATCGCTGTCCGCGATTGAAGTGAATCGGGTGCTGGGGCATTCAGGAGAGGCCCTGTGGCAGAGGAGCTACCACGAGCACATTATCCGCCATGGGAAGGACTACGATCAGATTCGGAAATACATCGCCGATAATCCGATTCTCTGGGATCAGGATCCTGACAATTTTTCTCGGCGAACGGCCGCAGAAAGCCCGGTTTTCGTAGGGGCGCTGCTTGCTGCGCTCTCGTATCGGATGACAGGTGTGGCGTGCGGAGATTGCGGTTTTCGGATATAATTGGATTTCCCCGTTGGCCTAGCGACGCCTTGGAGCTTGGTACCGCCATCGCGCAGACCGGCCGGCAGACAGGAGCTTTTCCATGAAAGAAGGCATTCACCCCGATTACCATGCCGTGAAGGTGCATTGCGCCTGCGGCAACGTGTTTGATACCCGCTCGACCTTCAAGGGCCAGATGATCCGCGTGGAAATCTGCTCGAATTGCCACCCGTTCTTCACCGGCAAGCAGAAGCTGATCGATACCGCGGGACGCGTCGAGCGCTTCCAGAAGAAATACGCAGACAAGGCCGCAGCAACCGCCAAGAAGTAGCCGGGTCTCGCGCTTCGAACTTTCCCCTTCGCACTGCGGCGAGTTGGCTTCAGACCACTCGCCGCCCGATAGCTTGGTCGGTCTGGCGCCGCTCGCGCGGTGTACAATGCGGAGGAGATGGCCACGCATTTGTCGCCCGCACCCGATTCGCAATCCGGCTCGCTGGTAGAGACGGCCGCGCCGCGCGTGACGCTGCGAAATTCCTTCGCGCACCCCTTCGATTCGGCCATCGCCGCGGCGCGCACCTGCTACGCCTCACACCTCGTCGGGCCTGAAGAGATCACCGAGAAGCAGCGCGTGATGATCGGGTCGGGCACTTTCTTCGGCGGGCATCATACCGTTTATCAGCACGCGCACTTCGAATTCGGGCTCGAAAATGTGAGCCGGCAGTTCGTTTGGTCCTTCCTGCACGCGCATCCTTTCTACAACTCCGAGCAGCAAAGCCAGCGCTACGTGCGGCTGGATCGCGCACAGGCGTTTGTCCCGCCCGAAAGCGCGAGCTTCGGCCCCGAGGAACGCGCCATTTACGAAAAGGCCGTTGCCGGCGCGTGGGAGCACTATCGCGAGCTGACACGCGTGCTGGAGCCGACGGCACGCGAAATCCTGAGCGACATCTGGCACGCCGGGCCAACCTCGCACCCCAAGCGAATGGAGAAAGTCGAACGGCAATCGGGAAAGCGGGCCATCGAAGTGGCGCGCTACGTTCTGCCGGTGGCGGCTTTCACTACCATGGTGCACACGCTTTCGGGCATCGTGCTGCACCGGCTCTGGAGGATGTGCGAGGCGAACGACACGCCGTCCGAGGCGCGCGCCGTGATCGGCGAGATGGTAGTGCGGGTGCGCGAAGTCGATCCCCAGTTTTCGACCGCTTCGATCAAGGTCCCGATGGAGGATCTGCCCGAATGGAAGCAACCGGTGCACGATGGCCAGGCGTTCGCGCGCGAATTTGACGCGCGGCTAACGGGGCTCACCTCGCGCTTGGTTGATTTTTCTCCGAATGCGATTGCCGCAATGGCCGAGGCGTACCGCGCGGTGCTGGGGCTGACCGTAGCGGAGTGTCCTGACGATGAAGCGATCGGCCGGATGCTCGATCCGGCGCAGAATCCCTACCGCCGCGAAACTTTGAATGTGGGCGTGAACGCGCCGATCATGCGCCCGCTCGACCACGCCCACTTCACTTTTGCGAAAAAGATCAGCCACACGGCCGACAGCCAGGATCAGCGCCATCGCATGGTGCCGGGCTCGCGGCCTCTGCTCACGCTGGCCGACACGCGCACGCCCGATTACATTACACCGATGCTGATCCGCGACAATTCTCGCGCGATGGAAATCTACCAGCGCGCCATGGAAGAAGCGTGGGCGGCGAAGAACGCGCTGATCGACCGGGGAGTGCCGCGGGAGTTTGCGCTGTACCTGTTGCCGAACGCCAAGGCGATTCGCCTGGTGGAGTCTGGCTCGCTGCTGCATCTGCTGCACAAGTGGACCATGCGCACGTGCTTCAACGCGCAGGAAGAAATCTATCAGGCGTCGCTCGAAGAGGTGCGGCAGGTGCGCGAGGTGTTTCCGCAACTGGGGCGCTACATCGGGCCGCCATGCTACATCCGCGCAGGAATTTCGACGCCGATTTGCACCGAAGGGTCGCACTTCTGCGGCGTGAAGGTATGGCTGGATTTTCCGAACGTCGAGCGGCGTATCTGACGATCCGGCGAGGTTCGTCATCCTGAGCGACCAACGGAAGCGAAGGGTCCCTCTTGGGCGTCGCGCTCGGTGATGCGTTCACACGAAGAGAGATTCCTCGGCCAGAAACCGGCCTCGGAATGACACCCGCCCACTAAAAGAAATCAAAGACGGTGTTACGCGGGAATTCCTGGGACGGCGGCGAGCAGCGCCTGCGTGTACGGATGCTCGGGGGCGTGCAGAATCTTTTCCGCCGGGCCTGTTTCGACGAAGCGGCCCGCCTGCATCACGGCTACGCTGGTGGCCAGCTGTGCGACGACCGGCAGGCTGTGCGAAATCAGAATAAGCGTGAGCGAGAACTCGCGACGCAAGCGCGCGAGCAGTTCCAGAATCTGCGCACCCACGGAAACGTCAAGCGCTGAAACAGGCTCGTCGGCGATCACCAGCTCCGGACGCAGAATCAGCGCGCGGGCGATGCCGATCCGTTGACGCTGGCCTCCGGAAAATTCGTGCGGATAGCGGGCCAATGCGTCGGAGGCTAAGCCGACCGCCGCCAGGATTTGCGTGATGCGCCGCTGGCGCTCGCTAGAGGAAAGTCCCGGCTCGTGGATTGCGAGCGGCTCGCCGACGATGCTGCCGACGCGCATGCGCGGGTTGAGCGACGCGATGGGATCCTGAAAAACCATCTGAATGCGGCGGCGAAGCGAGCGCAGTTCCCCACCACGCGCGCCGAGCCAATTTTCCCCGCGAAAACGAATCTCGCCTGAATCCGGTTCGATGAGGCGCACCAGCATGCGCGCCAGCGTCGTCTTGCCGCAGCCCGATTCGCCCACGATCCCTAGCGTCTCACCCGCCGCGAGAGCAAAGCTGACACCCTCGACGCCCACGGTACGATGCGAGGAATTTCCGTTGGCTCCGCCGGTCGCGTGCGATAGACGAAACGTCTTCCGCAAATCGCGCGCTTCGAGAAGGACATCGCCCGCCACGGCTAGATTTTCTCTCCGGCGATGAACAGCACGGTGTTGGTGATGTGCAGTTCCGGACGCCCGCCGTCGGCCGCTGAAACAGCTCGCGGATGGAAGTCAGCTAAGTCATCGGAAAGTGTGGATTCCAGCAGGAGGCGCGCCTCTTCGTAGGGGCGGTCGCCGGGCGCCCATCCGGCAACCAGCATCCAGTGATCGAAGGGGCGAGGCTGCTCTTCGACTTGAGTAGCCAGAATGCGCAGGCCGTTCCTTGCGAAGATGGCTTCGAACTCGCTGCGCGCAAGAGTGCGCGTGTGCGAAGCATCGCGCAGGCGCTCGATGCGATTGTTGATGTCGGCCGATCGCGGATCTTCGGAGACGCGAATGTCGACCATTCCCACGCGGCCTCCGCCGCGGACGACGCGCGCCATTTCTCCAACGACACGGGCTGGATCGGACATATGGTGCAGGCTGTAGCTGGTGACGGCGATATCGAGCGAGCCGTCGGCGAAGGGCAATGCCTGGGCGTCGCCGAGAACGAAATCGAGATTTGCGAGCCCTTGGGCCGCGGCGGAATCCCGCGCCCGGCTGAGAATGGCGGGCGTCAAATCGAGTCCGCAAACGCGCCTGACATGGTGGGCGAAGCGCAACGCGAGCGTGCCGGGACCGCAGGCAAGGTCCGAACGCGCGGTCGGCCGCGCCGACGCGAACGAGCGAGGCGAGGAGTTGCGCTTCGTGTTCACGGCTGGCGACGGCATAGTCACCGAAGACTTGCGCGGTGCGCGTGAACTGCTCGCGGACTAAATTGTTTTGTTGCGCCTGGTCGATGGGATTCATTTGTTCCCTGCTTCGTTCGCTACTTCGTTCTCTGCTGGGCCAGAATACACCGCGCGCGATGGTTTTCGGCTGCGTCGCCCACGCTAATCAACGCGCGGCAGCGCCCGGTCACACTCGTCTATCCGTAAGACGCAGCGCGGCGCGAAGGAGCAGCCGGGCGGTAGAGAGTCGAGCGCGGGAACGCTTCCCGGTATGGAAGCGAGCTTCTCGCGCGACAAACGCGGCGCGGCACGCAGCAGGCCCTCGGTGTAAGGATGGCGCGGATGACGCAACACTTCGAGCGTGGGGCCCTGCTCGACGATGCGGCCCGCGTACATCACTACCACGCGGCCGGCAATCTGCGCGACGACGCCGAGATCGTGGGTGATGAAGAGCAGCGAGAGGCGCAGCTCGCGCCGCAGCGCTGCGAGCAACTCGAGAATCTGCTTCTGCACGGTGACGTCGAGCGCCGTGGTCGGCTCGTCGGCAATCAGCACGCCCGGGCCGGCGGCCAGTGCCATGGCGATCAGCACGCGCTGGCGCAAACCGCCGGAAAGCTGGTGCGGGTACTGGCGCGAGCGGATGGCCGGATCGGGAATTGCGGCGCGCTCGAGTGCATGGATGGCGCGGGAGTGAATTTCCGCAGAGCCGAGCGAAGCCTCGTGCACGCGGATGGCTTCTTCGACCTGCGCGCCGATGCGAAGCACCGGATTCAGCGCGGTCATCGGCTCCTGGAAAATCATGGCGAGGTCGCGGCCGCGGAGGGCGCGCATATCGGCGGGATCCGCGGTGACGAGATTCATGCGGCCAGCGACGGTACCTCTGTGGCCGTTGCTATGGAGGGCGCCGTCGAGCCACGCTTCGCCCTGGCAACGCGCGCCGGGAGGCAGCAAGCCCATTAGCGCGAGCGCCAGCATGGTTTTGCCGGAGCCCGATTCGCCGACGATGCCGAGAGCTTCGCCTTCACTGAGCGCGAACGATACGTCGTTCACCGGGCGCACCCAACCGGTGCGCGTGGGCAGCTCAACCGTCAGTCCGCGGACATCGAGGCTGGTGGCCATTCCAACATCATATCCGCGAGGGACGCGGCGCGACGAGATTTTGCGGGCGGATTTTCGTACGCGCGAAGTCAGCGCTCGGCGAGCGGGATTACGAATCGCAGCGCCGTATGCGTCTCAGAGAAGCGGCAGACCTTGTTATCGGTGAGACCAGCGGATTTTCCAGCAGCCATGACGTCGGTTTCCCGAATGTGCGATTGGCCCTTGGGATAGACGATCCAGATGGCGCCGCTTTTACGGATGGCGGGAATGAGCCGCTTGAGCCGCGCGAGGTCTTGCAGATTTTCGACGGACAGGAAGAGGAGGTCTGATTCCGCCGGCAGCTTGTCCTGAGCGAAATTGGGGACGCGTTCTGTAAGTTCCTTCAGGAATGACGGATCTCCAATCCCCAGAACGGCAACTTTGTGATCGGACTTTACGCCAAGTTTGTCGAGAAGCGAGCGGTGAGAATAGTCGCGCTCTGGCGGGCGCGGCTTTTTGGAGGTACCGTGCGGCATTGTTCCCTCTTGTTTCGAGGCGTCACGTTGCCGCACGTTGCGGCCTTAGTAATCGTTGGCGGAGCCTTCGAGGAAGGCCCGCAGTTTGCGCGAGCGCGAAGGATGACGCAGCTTGCGCAGCGCCTTCGCTTCGATCTGGCGAATGCGCTCGCGGGTGACGGCGAAGGACTGGCCGACTTCTTCGAGCGTGTGCTCGCTGCCGTCGTCCAAACCGAAGCGCATCTTGATGACTTTTTCTTCGCGCGGCGTGAGCGTCTTCAGCACCGAAGAGGTTTGTTCCTTCAGGCTGAGGTTGATCACCGCGTCGGACGGCGAGACGACGGCCTTGTCTTCGATGAAATCCCCGAGATGCGAATCTTCTTCTTCGCCGATGGGCGTCTCGAGCGAAATCGGCTCCTGCGCGATCTTCAAAATCTTCCGGACTTTGGCGACCGGAATGTCCATGCGCTTGGCGATTTCTTCCGAGGTGGGCTCGCGGCCAAGCTCCTGCACCAACTGGCGCTGCGTGCGCACCAGCTTGTTGATCGTTTCGATCATGTGCACCGGAATGCGGATGGTGCGGGCCTGGTCGGCGATGGCGCGGGTGATGGCCTGGCGAATCCACCACGTCGCGTAGGTGGAAAACTTGTAACCGCGGCGCCATTCGAATTTGTCGACGGCTTTCATCAAGCCGATGTTGCCTTCCTGAATCAGGTCGAGGAATTGCAATCCGCGGTTGGTGTATTTCTTGGCGATGGAGACGACCAAGCGGAGGTTCGCTTCGATCAGCTCTTTTTTCGCTTGTTCCGCTTCGGCTTCGCCCCGAAGAATCACCTGTAGAGCGCGCTTGAGTTCCGTGGGGCTCACTTCGCTTGCGATTTCGATTTCGCCGAGTTCCTGGCGGCGGGCGCGAAGGTCTTTGCGCGCTTCGGCCTGGACGTCGGCTTTCGAGGCATCGACGCGGCGCTCGAGCTTCACGACTTCGCGTTCGAGCGAATGAACGCGCTCGACGGTCTGGTGAATCTTGTCGATCAACCGCTTCTTTTCGAGCGGATTGAAGTCGAGGTCGCGCATGAGGTTGGACATCTCAACGCGCGTGCGCGCGACAGCGTAGCGGGCGTGCAGATAGGGCCGCTTCTTCGAGCGCGGAACCCTTTCGAGCTTAGCCACCAGCTTATTGGCCTGCAGATAGAGCTTGCCGATTTGGTCGATCTGCTTCAGCGTCTGGCGGGTCTTGGCTTCGATCTTCTCTTCGGTCAGTTCTTCGTCGTCGAACTGAACGATTTCTTTAATCGAGCGGGAGCCGTTGCGCAGATCTTCGCCGACTTGGAGAAGTTCCTTGAGGATGAGCGGGGCGCGAGTAATGGTCTTCAGCACCAGCAACTGGCCGCGCTCGATGCGCTTGGCAATGGCTACTTCGCCCTCGCGGGTCAGCAGCGGAACGGTGCCCATTTCGCGCAAATACATGCGCACGGGGTCGTTCGTTTTTTCGAGAGTTCCGGGCGTGAGATCTAGCTCGCCGTCTTCGGATGCGGCCGCGGAAGGTTCTTCTTTGGCCAGATCGACAGGAGTGTCCGCAGGATCGGCCGCCGCTAAGTGCCACCTTGGCGCTGGCGAGATCCTCATACACGTCGATACCGTTGCGCTCGAAAGTCGAGAGCAGGTCGTCGATTTCTTCCGACGAATGCACCTCGGCCGGAAGAATATCGTTCACTTCGTCGTAAAGCAGGTAGCCGCGCTCTTTGCCCATGGCAATGAGCTGCCGTACCTGATCGTATTTTTCCTCAAGAGCCAGCGTTGTCACTCGTCATCTCCCCAATGAGTGCATATAGCCCAGCCGGAGATAGCGTCGCCAAGTTCCGGCCGTCGCGCGCAGACACCCCCGCGCGTTCCATCCTTACAATAAGCGAACCAATAAACGGGATTTATGCTTGGACTCGTTGCTGCTCTCTAGCGTTCGCACCAGATCAATCGCGCCCAGAAGCTACACCTACCCAATTATAAGATGCTCGGGCCGCCCTGCCCGTTTCATCCTAAACCCAACAAAGATACCGCAGAGCCCGGAAACGGTCAATCCCTGCATTTGCAATCAGTTGGCTCGCCCATGATTGCTCTATCGGCGGCTCGGCCGCCCGGCGTAGGGGCCAATTTAAGGGCCAATTTCAAATATGGCAGCTGCGGATTCCCTGTTTTTCGAAATACTGCTGGTGGTAGTCCTCAGCTTTGTAGAACTCCGGCGCCGCCACGATCTGGGTCACGATGGGGCGCTTGAACACGCCTGACTTGTCCAGTGCCGCGATGGCTTCACGGGCCGCGGCTTCCTGCTCGGCGTCATGGAAGAAGATAGCGGATCGATATTGGCTGCCGTAGTCGGGGCCCTGCCTGTTCAGTTGCGTGGGGTCGTGGCTCTGGAAGAACACGGCCAACAACTCGCGAAACGAAACCTGATTGGGATCGAACTCGACCTCCACGGCTTCCGCGTGTCCGGTGCCGTCGGAGCAGACCTGCTTATAGGTCGGATTTTCCGTGTGGCCCCCGATGTAGCCGACCGCCGTCGAGGTCACACCCTTCACCTGCCGGAAGGCGTCTTCGACGCCCCAGAAACAGCCCGCTGCGAATGTCGCTTTTGCCATGGAGCAAACTCCTTTAATACGCCCAGCCGACGCAATGTTGCCACAGAATCCAATCGGCGGCGCTCAAACGGGTATCTTGCTTGGTCACCCGCAGAGATTAGACGAGATTGCGGCGTTTTGGTCGCAATCACCGCACAATTCTTAAATCCAACCCATCGAAAATTCTGTTTTGACATACGTCTCATGCGCCGGTAGATTGCTCATTCCAAGCCGCTTATCTCTTTCTTATATTCAGCTTATATCTGGGCTTTATCGCAACGTGGGCCGACTGACTTCTGGTTGTTTTCGGGCGCAGCGGTTGTTCGCGTCAGCGATACCTACCAGATGTTCTCTGCCCACACACATCCAAACTCCGGGACCCCAGGATGCCCACCGACCATATACAGACGATCGTTCAGAGCACATACGAGAAAGTACAGAGACATACACGAAGGAGAAGTAGCCACCTACATTCCAGAACTTGGAAAGGCCGATCCAAACCATTTCGGCATTTGCCTGGTAACGGTGGATGGCCAAGTTTTCTCTGCAGGCGATTGCGAGCACGAGTTCACCATTCAGTCGATCTGCAAGCCGTTCGCTTTCCAACTGGCTCTGGAAGAGCTGGGCCTGGATGGCACGTTGAAACACGTCGGCGTGGAGCCGACGGGCGACGCCTTCAACGCCATCGAGCTGGAGCCCAGCACGATGCGGCCCTTTCAACCCTATGATCAACGCCGGAGCTATCGCAGTGGCATCGTTGATCAAGAAAGACTCGCGGGAATCCGGTGTGCAGGCATTCGTTGCCAGAATGCAAACGGCCGCGGGCCGGATTTTGCGAATCGACGAATCGGTTCTGGCGTCGGAATCGAGCACCGGTAATCGCAATCGCGCTATCGCCTACCTGATGCTCAACTGCGGCATCATCGATGACGGCATCGACCATACGCTTCACCAGTATTTTTCCCAGTGCTCGCTGCTCGTCAATTGCCGCGACCTGGCCACCATGGCCGTGACGCTTGCGAATATGGGCACCAATCCCGTGACGGGCGAGCGGGTGTTCGACTTTCAGTACATCAAGAACGTACTAACGGTCATGTTTACATGCGGACTGTACGATTACGCCGGCGGGTGGGCTTATGAGGTCGGCGTTCCAGCGAAGAGCGGTGTTGGCGGCGGCATCATCGCCGTCGTTAATCGCCAGATGGGGGTCGCCGTCTATTCCCCACGTTTGGACAACAAGGGAAACAGCGTGCGCGGGATCATGGCCTGCCGGGAGCTGGCAAGCCGCCTGGGTTTGCACGCATTCGAGTTCACGAATGTCGGTTCAAACTTCATGCAGTCGTTGCTCTAAGGGCTTAGGCCAGCTTATTTGCGAGCTGCGGACTGGCAGCGGCGGGGGCGGGACCGCGGGATCGTTCAAAGATCTTTTCCAGCATTTCGGGGATTTCGAATACGGCGCGATTGTCGAGTGCGGCGGCATTGGCGCGATAGCGATCGAGCGTGGCCGGCTCGATCAATTCGGCAACGGCGCTGTCGATTCCATTAAAGTTTCGCAGCACCATGCCGACCTGCTTTTCCAGTATCCAATCCGCGTTGTAGCGTTCCTGGGGCAGAGTCCACGCATTGCACTCGACGATCACTGGCAGATGCATCGCCAGGGCTTCGCTCACGCTACCGGGGCCGGGCTTGCCGATGAAGAAATCGGCCAGTTGCATGTAGGTGTTCACGCGGGTTGTAAATTCCTCTACAAAACAAGGGATGCGCCACTTCCGGGCGCGCAGCGCGTTCGCCAGCTTCTTGCTTTTGCCGCAGATGAAGATCAACTGAAGATCGAGCCGTGAGCGATCCAGACGCTCGGCGATCTCCAGCATGACCTTCGAGCCGTGGCCGCCGAAAAGAACCAGCCCCGTAGGTAGATCGGGACGCAATCCGAGGCGCTCCCGTTCCGCGGAGCGATTCTCCACGGGCGTTTCATAGAACCGCGGATGAAGGATCATTCCCGAGGCGCGGAAGATGTGATCTTCCGGGTTGCCGATTGACCGGGCTTGCGCGATGGCGCGATCGGAACCGCAGACCAAATATTGGCGCTGATTCTCAATCCAGAAATGCGGCGGATAGTCGGCAATGTCGGTGAGCACGGTAACGAAGGGGCGCTCTGGAAAAACGTGCGAAAAGCTTTCGCCGATCGCGCGATTAAAGTGCGGGACGAACGACACCACCATGTCCGGCTGAGTTTCCTTCCAGTGCGCCTCAAGCATCCGCACCGTGGGCCGGTGATACAGGCGGATGACCCCCTGCAGCACGCGCATCAGTTGGGGACTGCCCAGCGTCCAGCCGGTACGCAGCATCCAGTTATAGGCATCCTGGATCCTTACCCCGGCATACTTCTTCAGGACGTCTAGCTGGTCGAGCAGCTCCTGTAGGTTGGTTAGTTCTACTTCCCAGGGGCGATGCTGCGCCCTTATGGACATCTCAAGTGCCGTGGCGGCAGCACGATGGCCGCCTCCGGCGTCGAAAAAACAAAACTCGATCTTCTCTATAGGTCGTTCCATGGGGCGGGATTCTGGCACGGCAAGGGCCGCGGATTGCTACAGCACGGTTAAAAGCACTCTCCGCGTGTCGTAAGAGTTAAATACCTATGTTTTCAGAATGTTAGCGGCAATGTCATCTGTGATTAATGCTGTGGATTTAGTGTGGAAATCGTGAAATGCGACCTGCATGTCCACTCGTATTACTCAGGGCCTTGCACTACGCCCATACTGGCGAAGTTTTGCCGCGAGAGTTACAGCGACCCGCAGGACGTGATGGCACAGTTGCGCCGCCGCGGGATGAGCCTCTTCACTCTGACCGACCATGATTCGATCGAGGGCTCAGAACAGCTGCGACGTGATCCGAATTTCTTCCTGAGCGAGGAGCTGACGTGCCGGATGCCCAGCGGTACGGAAGTCCACATTGGCGTCTACGACTTCCATGAGCGCCAGCACGCGCAGCTCCAGCAAAGGCGGAACGATCTGATCGCGCTGTTGATGTATCTGACCGAGCGGAAGCTGTTCTTCAGCATCAACCATGTGTTCTCAGGGCTGACCGGCCGGCGGGACATCGAGGATTTCGCGTGGTTCCAGGAGTACTTCCCGGCCGTCGAGGTACAGAACAGCCATATGCTCGCAAGCGCCAACCGCGATGCGGCTCTGCTGGCCCGGCGCTGGCGGAAAATCGGTATAGGCGGGAGCGACGCGCACGCGCTGGCCTCCGTGGGTATGGCTTATACGGAGGTGCCACACGCGCGCGACAAAGAGGAATTCTTCTCCGGCCTGCGCGCCGGATTCGGCCGCGTAGACGGGGAATCAGGCGGCACCATAAAGCTGGCGCGCGATCTCTTAGCGATTGGGTTGGAGATGATGCGGGACAAATCCTGGACCATCCCGCTTGCGCCGCTGGCCACGCTTCTCCCCGCGGCAGCCTTCCTAAATTACTGCCACGAGAAAACTTTCGGCCGCCGCTGGGCCGGGCAGATTCTTTACCAGTCGAAGCCACGCAGGCGCGCCCGCTGGGTCAACATGCCCCAACCGGCCGCGGAGGAGTGGGCATGACGGTAAGACGAGCGGTATGGAACCAGATTCAATCCGGGGATCACCGATTGATGCGCCGCGTGCACCGCTGGCGTGCACCGCGGTGGTTTCGCATCCTAATGATATTCGCCACGCGCAGCGGCGATGGATGGTTGTGGTACGCGCTGGGCGTGATCCTGATGATCTACGGAGGCGAGCATCGCTGGGCGGCCATTGGCGGGGGCACGTGCGCCGCGGCTGCGGGGATATTTCTGTTTCGCACCCTGAAGCGCACTAGCCGCCGCAAGAGGCCCTGCGAGATCGAGCCGCACTGCTGGTCAGCGATACTTCCGCCCGACAAATATTCGTTTCCTTCCGGACATTCGATCACGGCGTTTGCCGTGGCCATGTCCATCGGGCTCTTCTATCCCCAACTTGAAATCTGCCTCTTGGTCGCGGCGCTGCTCATCGCCACGTCGCGCATCATCCTGGGAATGCACTTCCTGAGCGATGTGATTGCCGGGTCAGCCATTGGCGCCGCGCTCGGCTTCGCAAGCTTCCACGTATTTGCGCTGCTGTAAATCCAGGCGGGAGAAATCAGCTTGCGGCAGGCTTTGCGGGAGCCGCAGGTACGGACGCCGCAGACTCCGGGATTTTCTTCGTGTGCAACAGATCGACCACCTGGCGATAAAGGCGCGTGCGAACCTCGTAACGGTCCACGGCTCGCGTGATGTAGCGCAACACGATCGTTACGCCGGCGCCCGCGGGCAGGACGTTGATTGATGGGGCTGCGGAAAACGTGCGCGTTGCGTGTGCCAACGCAACCCGGTTCCACTCCCCTTCGGCGATCTTGGCATTCGCTTCCGTTTCGTTGGCCGCGATCTTCCGCATGGCCTCTCCCAACTGGTATGGGTCGACACCTTCCGGCGCGGTCACTTGTATTTCATCCCACAGCCATTGCCCGGCAGTTGAGAAATTGAAGTAGTGGCCCTCGATGGCGAAACTATTCACGAAGGAAACCTTGCGGCCGGTGGGATGGCCGGGATCGATCCAATTGCCGGTCTCCAGCAACATGGTGTAAAGGAATCCGACTTCCAGCACTTCGCCGCCCACGCCGTTGATTTCGACCCAGTCCCCGGGGCGAATTCCGTCTTTACCCATCAGCACGAACCACCCGAGGAAGCCGACGATGAAGTCTTTCAGCGCGACCGTGAGTCCCGCGCCGGCCAGCGCCACAACGGTCGCGATGTTGCTGGGCATTCCCAGAATCACTATCAGAATCGAGACGAGCCCGAGCGCTTGTAGGACGAAGGCGCTTACGGCGCGGAACATCAAGAGGTGCCGCCGCTCCGGAGTAACGACGCCGAACAGCCGGCCGAGCAAATGATTCGCTGCCACAATCAGCACGACGATCAGCAGAATCCAGAACACCGATACAAGCACACCGTGCACGAAGAGCTTCTCGCGCATCTTCACTACGGCGTTCCAGCTTCCGTAGGTGCTCCCCAGGGCTTGCTCTTCGCTGATGCGCTGATCCATGATCGCGAGCTTCTGCTTGTCTCCGCTCAGGCGACGCAAGATCGAAAGAGCGGTGCTCGGCGGGGCGGTGGAATCCGCGGCAGGGGCGCCTGCGCTCCCTGTGGCTGAGCCTGGCTGCGCCGCCTGGGGCCCTCCTGAGATTTCCTTTTCCAAATCTTCGTGCGTGGCGGAGAGCTGTGCGGCGCGCTGCTGCGCATCGCGCTGAGCCTGAAGCAGCAAGTTGTCCTTGGAGCGTAGCGAGAGAAAGGCTCGAGCTTGGGCGACGAGGCTCTTGGACGTAGGGAATTCAACTGCTGAGGACGACGCGTTGCCCAGAGTCACATTCTCCGCGTCGGAGGCCTTGTGCTGATCTAGCAACTGTTGGATGTGCGCCTGCCGGTCTCCGCCCGAGCGAATCAAATCCTGTTGCGCGTCTTCCAAGTCGTCCTGGTCGAGCGCCAGCTGCGCTTGCGCGATGGCGATAACCGACTGCAAGCCATCCTTAGCGTTGGCGCTAGCCCTGGCGAGCGCCGCGGTGAATTGCGCGATACGGGCTTGGTCCGCGGCAACCGCGGCTTGCAGCGTTTGCACGCGCGCGGTCATTTCGCGCAGCTGCGGCGTTTGCGGCGTCGGATTGGCAGTGGCGTCCTGGATGGCCATGGCGAACGCCAGATCCACACAGCGGTCGGCCGCGCGGAGGGCGTCCTTGGCATAGTCCTGCTCCGAGTGAGTGACCGCCAGCGCTGCCATCTGCTGCGCGGTTTCCAGCGGGCGCATATCGATCGATTCCGACGAAGCCTTCGCGGCCACTTGCATGGCGCGCAAGCGGTGGATATCGTCGGCCCACCCGCGAGTGAGCAGCACGGCGACAAATGCGACAACGAGCAGCGCCAACAGTCCGGCGAACGGAGGAGTCGTTTGGCTTTTCATATTGTTTGGGAGGGGAGGCTTCATTGTAATACGGGGCCCGGCGGCACGCGCAAAAATCGGTCGCGCGCAAACATCGCCGCCCGCGAGTCCGGCACGAGGCTGCTCCGCTGGCTTAGAAGATCGGGCTTACAGATCGAAGGGCAGCGGATTCTTGCCGGTGATCAGCCGCGCCGCACGGTCGTAGGTGATGAAGAGCCAGGCCCACTGCACCATCACCAACAAGCGGTTTTGAAACTCGATGATGTAGAACAGGTGAACGAAGATCCAAATGATCCACGCCGGGAAACCCGATATGCGCAGCCAATTCAGATCCGCGACCGCCTTCGCGCGGCCGATGGTCGCGAGATTCCCCTTGTCCAGATAGTGAAACGGATGAACTTTTTTTCCGCGCAGCCGCGCCTCGATGGCTCGCCCCACGTATCGCCCTTCTTGAATGGCCGGTTGCGCGACGCCGGGCAAGGGCTTGCCGGTTTGGTGAGTGAAATTCGCGAGATCGCCGATGACGAAGATTTCCGGGTGACCTGGCACAGTTAGATCTGGCTCAACGCTTACTCGGCCTGCTCTGTCGACCGGAGCGCCGGTCTTTTCCGCGAGCTTGCGGCCCAACGGCGAGGCGAGCACACCGGCGGCCCAAAGAATGGTGCGCGTGGGGATTTCCTGTTCGCGCCCGCTGTCGCGCCCACCTTCACGTATGACCACCGATTTCTCGCGCACGTCCACTACCGTCGCGCCGGTGCGAACCGTCACTCCCAGTCGTTCGAGCATTCGGCGCGCGGCTGCTGATAGCTTCGGCGGATAGCTTGGAAGCACGCAGTCGGCGCCTTCCACCAGAATAATTTGCGCCGCGGACGTGCGGATGTTGCGGAAGTCGCGCCCCAGCGAGTCGTTGGCAATTTCACCGAGCGCGCCGGCCAGCTCCACGCCCGTGGGCCCGCCACCGACGATGACGAAGGTCAGCCACGCCCGGAGTTTGTCCGGATCTGTCTCGCGCTCCGCCGCTTCAAATGCCAGCAGGACGCGGCTGCGCATGTTCGTAGCATCTTCGATCGTCTTCAGGCCGGGCGCGAACTGTTCCCATTGGTTGTGGCCGAAATATTGGTGGCTCGATCCGGTGGCGATGACCAGCGTGTCGTACTCAATGGCGCCGTCGCTCAGGATCACGCGGCGTTTTTCGACGTCGATATCCGTGGCCTCGGCCAGCAGCACCTCCGCGTTCTTTTGCTTGCTGAGAATATTGCGCAGCGGCGAAGCGATGTTTGCCGGCGACAGCGCTCCGGTGGCCACCTGATAGAGGAGCGGCTGGAAAAGATGGAAGTTGCAGCGATCCAGAAGCGTGACCTGCGCTGCCGCGCGCTTCAGTTGGAGAGCGGCAGAAAGTCCTCCAAAGCCCCCGCCCACGATCACTACGCGATGTGCATTCGCCATAATTTTGCCCGCCGAACTACTTCTAACATGAACGCCGCCGCGGCGTTGCAAGTACTTATGAAATCCTTACGGACCGCTTATTCCTTACTGATGGCCTTGCCGTACTCTGCGTTCAGCTTCGTTGAACGGCCGCGACGCTAGCGCCACTGAGACTGGTGACGCGGGTCACAACGGAGCTGAAGGAGAACGGCGATGATGCTGTCCATGGTTCCGTTTGTAGCAGCGATCGTGATTCCGGCCTGCGGGTTTTATCTGTACGCCCTGGCGCACTTCCTGCGGGAGGCCCTGCAAATGAGAAGGGAGCGCCTCGCGGTGACGGGCTTCGTGGGCGAATCCGAAAACGAGCCGGAACCCGCGCCGGGCCGAAACCGCGGCACGGTGCTCGCGTTTTTACCCAACCACAGCCACCCGAGCCATCACGGGGCGGCGTAGGAGTGATTTCGATGCCAGATCTTATTTTTGTGGCGTGCACCATCGGATTCTTTTTCGTTTCCGTACTTTACGTATGGGCGTGCGACCGCCTGAAGTAGTAGCGGAGGGAGAGGCTATGCTCGGCAATATCGTTCTTCTCGGAATTTGTATTCTGACTGGCGTCTATTTGTTGGTGGCGCTGCTTTGGCCGGAGAGGTTCTGACCATGACCGCAAACGGTTGGCTGCAGATCGGATTATTTTTCGTTGTGCTTCTGGCTGTCACCAAGCCGCTGGGCGTCTTCATGGCCCGCGTGTTTGCCGGGGAGAAGACGTTTCTCGACCCCGTGCTGCGGCCCATCGAGAAATTGCTCTATCGCGTGACGGGCATCGATGCAAAGAGCGAGATGGATTGGAAGGAATACACCATCGCCATGCTGCTCTTCAGTTGCGTGTCGATGCTGGTCCTCTATTTGATCATGCGCGTGCAGCAGTGGCTGCCCTGGAACCCGCAGCACTTCGCCGCGGTTCCGCCGGCGCTGGCCTTCAACACCGCCGCGTCGTTCACCACCAACACCAACTGGCAGAACTACGGTGGCGAATCGACCATGAGCTATTTCACGCAGATGGCCGGCCTGGCCTATCACAACTTCGTATCCGCCGGCGTGGGCATTGCACTTGCCATCGCCGTGATTCGCGGCATCGCGCGGAAAGAAACCAAGACCATCGGCAATTTCTGGGTGGACGTCACGCGGTGCATGCTGTGGGTGCTGCTGCCGGCCTGCCTGGTGTTCGCGCTGATCTTTGTTTCGCAGGGAATGATTCAGAACCTGAGGCCCTATGACACGGCGAAGCTGCTAAACCCGCAGACGGTGCAGACCACCGGCGCCGACGGCAAGACCACGAGTCAAACTGTTACCGACCAGGTGATCGCGCAGGGGCCGTTCGCGTCTCAGGAAGCCGTAAAAATCTTCGGCACGAATGGCGGGGGCCCCTTCAACACCAACAGCGCCCATCCCTTCGAGAATCCCAACCCGCTCACGAACTTCATGCAGATCGTCATGATGCTGGCCCTGGGTTCGGCGCTGACGTACACGCTCGGACGCATGACCGGTTCGGCGCGCCACGGCTGGGCCGTGTGGTCGGCCATGGCGTTGCTATGCCTCGCGGGTGTGACCGTTATCTATGCGGCGGAATCGCACGGCAATCCGTTACTGCACGGTATCGACCAGCATACGTCCGCCACGCAGCCCGGCGGCAACATGGAGGGCAAGGAAGTTCGCTTCGGGATAGCGTCCACCGCCCTTTTTGCTACCACCACGACGGACGCGAGCTGCGGCGCCGTCAACGGCATGCATGACTCGTTCACTCCGCTCGGCGGCATGATTCCGCTGATCAACATCATGATCGGCGAAGTGATTTTCGGCGGCGTTGGCGCGGGACTCTACGGCATCGTGGTTTTCATCATCCTGTCGGTGTTCATCGCGGGATTGATGGTCGGCCGGACGCCAGAATACCTGGGCAAGAAGATCGAAGCCTATGACGTGAAAATGGCCATGCTGACGGTGCTCATTTTCTGCCTCATGGTTCTGGTCTTGACCGGCATCGCGATCGTTGCGCCGTTCGGCACTTCCTCTATCTCGAATCCGGGCCCGCACGGTTTGTCGGAGATTCTGTACGCCTACACGTCCCAAGCCGGCAACAACGGATCGGCCTTCGCGGGCCTGAATGGAAATACGCCCTGGTACAACATCAGCGGTGCTTTCGACATGTTGCTGGGGCGGTTCTTTATGGTGATCCCGGTGCTGGCCATCGCCGGTAACCTGGCGAAGAAGAAGATCGTTCCCGAATCGGCCGGTACCTTTCCGGTGACCACGCCGCTGTTCACGTTCCTGCTGGTTTCCGTCATCTTGATCGTAAGCGCACTTACTTTCTTCCCGGCGCTCAGCCTGGGCCCGATTCTCGAGCACCTGCTGATGCATGCCGGAAGGGTTTTCTGAGGCCATCATGAAAACACGCGAAAAGAAATCACTTTGGACCGGCGGCATCGTTGGCGGAGCGATACGCGATTCGTTCATCAAGCTCGATCCGCGCACGCTTGCGAAGAATCCGGTGATGTTCGTGGTCGAGATCGGCGCCGTGATTACCACCTACGACTTGGTTCGCGACCACATGCTGCATCTCGGCGGCTTCGGCTTCGAGCTCCAGATCACTCTGTGGCTGTGGTTCACGGTGCTCTTTGCCAACTTCGCCGAAGCCATGGCCGAAGGCCGCGGCAAAGCCCAGGCCGATACGCTGCGCAAGGCCCGCTCGGAAACCATGGCCAACCGTATCCGCTCCGACGGAAGTCTTGAGGAGGTGACGGGCTCGAAGCTCCGCGCCGGTGATCGCGTGAAGGTCGTGGCCGGCGAATTCATCCCCGGCGACGGCGAAGTGATCGAGGGCGTCGCCTCGGTGGACGAATCTGCCATCACCGGCGAATCTGCTCCGGTGATCCGCGAATCGGGCGGAGACCGCTCCGCGGTTACCGGAGGCACGCGCGTGCTCTCCGACGAAATCATCATTAAGATCATGTCCAACCCCGGCGAGACTTTCCTCGATCGCATGATCAAGCTGGTGGAGGGCGCCGAGCGGCAGAAAACTCCCAACGAAATCGCGCTAAATATTCTACTCGCGGGCCTAACCGTGATTTTCTTGCTGGCGGTGGTCACCCTGCAGCCCATGGCCATTTACTCCGGCGCTCCGCAATCGGTCTTCGTGCTGATTTCGCTGTTGGTTTGCCTGATTCCCACGACCATCGGTGGATTGCTTTCCGCCATCGGCATCGCGGGCATGGATCGCGTCGTGCAGCACAACGTCCTCGCGATGTCCGGCCGCGCCGTCGAAGCTGCCGGAGACGTGGACACGCTGCTTTTGGATAAGACCGGAACCATCACGCTCGGGAATCGCCGCGCCACGGAATTTATTCCCGCTCCCAACGTGACCGCCGCGGAGCTCGCCGACGCCGCACAGCTCGCTTCGCTTTCTGATGAGACTCCGGAGGGCCGGTCGATTGTGGTGCTGGCCAAGGAGAAGTACAGCCTGCGCGGCCGCGAACTTTCCGGCTACGCCGCGAATTTCATCCCGTTTACCGCCGTCACGCGGATGTCCGGCGTCGATCTGGATGGCCGCGAAATTCGCAAGGGAGCCTTCGACGCGATCGTGCACTACTGCTCGAACAACGGCTATCGCGTCCCGGGCGAAGTCGAAGAGGCGGTGAAGACAATCTCCAATGCCGGCGGCACGCCGCTGCTGGTGGCCGAGGATCACAAAGTGCTCGGCACCATCTATTTGAAGGACATCGTCAAGGGCGGCATGCGCGAGCGCTTCGATCATCTGCGGGCGATGGGCATACGCACGGTGATGATCACCGGCGACAACGCGCTCACCGCCGCAGCCATCGCCCGCGAAGCCGGCGTGGACGACTTCCTGGCCCAAGCCAAACCCGAAGACAAGCTGGCCTTGATCCGCAACGAGCAGGCCAAGGGCAAGCTCGTGGCCATGACCGGGGACGGCACCAACGACGCGCCTGCGCTCGCGCAGGCTGACGTCGGCGTGGCCATGAACGCCGGCACGCAAGCAGCGAAGGAAGCCGGCAACATGATCGATCTCGACTCCAACCCCACGAAGCTCATCGAAATCGTCGAGATCGGCAAACAATTGCTGATTACTCGCGGCGCGCTGACCACGTTTTCCGTGGCCAACGACGTGGCCAAGTATTTCGCCATCATCCCGGCGATGTTTGCCGGGGCGTTCCCCGTCTTGCAGGTGCTGAACATCATGCGGTTGCAGACGCCGCAGTCCGCGATTCTCTCCGCGGTCATTTTCAACGCGCTCATCATCATCGCGCTGGTGCCGCTGGCCCTGCGCGGAGTGCGCTACCGTCCGCTCGGCGCTGCCGCGCTGCTGCGCTGGAATCTGCTGGTCTATGGCGTCGGCGGCATCATCGCTCCGTTCATCGGCATCAAGATAATCGACATGATCATCACCCACATCGGTTGGGCGTGAGGCTCACATGAAAAAGAATCTTCTGATTTCGATCACGTACACGCTGGCGACTACGGTGCTCTTCGGGCTCATCTACCCGCTGGTGGTCACTGGTATCGCGCAGGTAATGTTTCCCGAAGCAGGCCAATGGCGAGTTAATTCAGCAGGGCGACAAGGTGGTCGGCTCGCATCTGATCGGCCAGCCGTTCACCGCTCCGGGATATTTTTGGTCGCGGCCTTCGGCGGCGGGCGCGGCGGGCTACGATCCTACGGCGTCCTCCGGCTCGAACCTAGGACCGACAAACAAGATGCTGATCGATCGCGTGAACGCCAGCGTTCAGCAATTGCAGCCGACGAATCCCGGCGCTCCTATACCCGCCGATCTGGTTACGACTTCGGGCTCGGGGCTCGATCCGGACATCTCGCCGGCCTCAGCGGATTTTCAGGTGCCGCGAGTGGCCAAGGAGCGCGGCATGAGCGAGGAGGATGTGCGCGCCGCAGTGCAAAAGCATACCGAAGGCCGCCAGCTCGGCTTTCTTGGCGAGCCGCGCGTGCACGTGCTGGACTTGAATCTCGATCTCGACGCAACCCACCCCATGCCACAAAAGCCGTAAGCGGCGGCCGCTCCGAACTCGGCCTTCGGAGCGGCCATCGCGCTTGTCGGAGCCGGGCGAATGTATCACGCCAAGGGTTGCTGAACAGTGGGCCAGGATTCGAGATCATCCACTAGCTTGTCCAGTTCTGCCGCATAGTAAACGGGCGCAAGACCGTTGGGTGTGGGGAGGTTTTCGATCCGGCGCTTCCAATGTTTATCGAGGGCAGTCACACTTGCAAAGGAACTAGCGATGACAGCGTGACAGAAATCTAATCCGTCGCCCTCTTTCAGTTGGCGTTGCTTTGCCTCCATAATCACAAGCCGCAGAAGGTTGGTGTATGTAAAAATCGCAGGTCTCGCCGGATTGAACGGCAGTGACGGGAATCTCGCATCCAACCACTCCGGATTTCTCTCGAATTCGTTTCGATATTCAGAGACCTTATTAATGAGAGCCGCATAAGGTCAGCAGACCCTTTCCGGATCGATTCGCGTTGAGGGACAACCCAATCCAATAGTGGGCCTAATCCAAGAGCGTCCTGAGAGAGGCTGATGATTCGTCCTGTATTGGGCTCGCACTGTGCTATCTGAAAGGCAAAGTAATCTTGTACGAACCGCTTACACATAAAACTCGCCGGAGACGGTGTGCCCACGAGTTCACGATTTACAACTTCGGTCGCATCAAGTTCGACGGGAAACCAGTGAGGTCCTACGTCATCCAGGAACGATCTAACCGCCTCAAGCGATTTGCCTTGTGGCCCTGTAAGTTCAACGGCATTCGACACGGAGAACAGCAAGTCAGCACCTTTATGAAGCACCGACATGAACCGGTCTCGCCGTAGAGGATCGTTTTTCGCCAATCCAATCAGCGCAAAGTTATCGAGATAAATTGCCAGTCCACTCACAGTGAACTTGAACCTGACGGGTGGGCCATCGAAGGAGGCGGTTGCTCGAATCATCTCTAATTGCAGTTTACTACCAGCTGGATCAGCAGCTAACATGCACCAACAAAGTTTACGGTTATGGCGCTCAACCTATCCTGCGGCAACTGCAAGACTATCCAACCCTTTTCGGGGAACCACCGGCTTGCGATTTGTGTGGCTGGGTTTACTGACCCGTCTTCTGTAAGGCCATCTGTCACGAGACCAAAGTACAAGGAAAAGTTCAAAGCGGCGGTATCTTGGTTGGTCGTGCTGGGGCTGGGCGCCCTGTTGTGGTCATGGTGGTTTCCCACGTCTTGGTATGCAGTGATATAACGGTAGACCGACAGCGACCACGTCTTTCTGGAAAACAAACCGCACGATTGCGATTTCCTGCAAGCTCCGCTGGGCGATAAGAACTGTCATTACGATAGACGAGTGAGTACTGAAAAGGACTCAAAAACCGACAAGGTCAACGTCTACATTTCGTGGGATAAGGTTGAGGAATGACATCCCCTTTCCGGGCGGGTGGCCCACCCTTCATCAACGCATCTAACATCGTCGAATCATACTCGCTTCGTCCCTTACCTCCGATACCATCCCACGCCGAGGGGTGCCCCACCCTTCGCTTTTGGAAGGGTGGGGCTTCAGGCGAAAACTAGAGCACCCTATGTCCCGAACTACCATGGCAGACGATCCGGCGTGCATGAATTCTGTTCGCCATGTCGATAGAAACGATAGCTGCTCCAGAGCCAGAGCTTGGGATCGACAACCAGCCCGCGCTTCACGGGATTGAAATGCATGAAGTGGAGCTTCTCGTTTTTCTTCTTCCTGCTCCAGACGTTGAAGTCGTAGAACCGCGGTTGCCAAAAGCTTCGAGGAGATCCGATGGGTAATTTCTTCGAGAGGTGCATTTGCGGCGCAGGAAGCTCTTTTCGACCTGGGGCGGGCAACACTTTCGAGACGCGTTGCTTCGGCACCTGCATAACAACCGACGGAGTTGCGCCCGGCGGCTCATCGATCAGGAGGTGAATGTGTTCGGGCATTACGACGTAGCCGACCAGTGTCAGCCCGTAGCGATGCCGAACTTGATCGAGAATCTCCAAGAATAGATCACGCGCGGGAACGGATCGAAGAAACGGTTGGCGGTGATAGCAACTGCAGGTGATGAAGTGCAGGTGGGCTTGCCCGTAGCGGCGTTTGAGCCCTTGGTCATGCGGGGCGTCCCACCCTTCACAAACCGAAGGGTGGGGCACCCTCCGGTGGAATTTGGCCGTTTGGAACTGGCGCAGTCGTATCATTCGCTCGCGTCAGCCGTCAAGACGGAGTCGAAACTCACGACAAGGGCGGGCCACCCGCCTCTCCTATTCGGAGAATTTCTAGGCACTCGTCGCCGCAGGGGATTGCTGCTTAACGGATGGCTCCGCTGCGGCGAGCAGCACGCACACGGCCACGCCCTCAGCGGCTTGGGCGACTTCCGCCAAATCGGGGAATGTGGGAGCAATGCGGATGGTGCGATCCTCGGGATCGCTTCCGTGGGGATGTGTGGCTCCGGCGGGCGTCAGCGCGACGCCGGCCTCCTTCGCTAGCGCGACGACCCGCTGGGCGCAGCCTTTGGGGACATCGAGGCTGATGAAATAGCCTCCCTTGGGTTTTGTCCAGCTTACGTCCGGCACACCCGCAAGCTTCTCTGCGAAGATCTCCAACACTTTCTGGAATTTCGGCGCGATCAGGACCCGGTGCCGGTCCATCAAATCGAGAATCCCGGCCTCATTCTTCAGAAAGCGAACGTGGCGCAGCTGGTTGACCTTGTCCGGGCCGATCGTCCGCGGCGTCAGCCTGGCGAGCAGCCACTTTACGTTCTCTTGTGACGCGGCAAACAGCGACAATCCCGATCCTGCGAAGGTGATCTTCGAAGTGGACGCGAAAATAAATGGACGATTCGCATGTCCGTGCCGCGCGCTCAACTCAAGCACGTTAGCGATCTCGAGGCGTTCGGGGGTCAAGTGATGCACGCAGTAGGCGTTGTCCCAAAAGAGGCGGAAGTCCGGAGCCGCCGTCTTCATGGCCGCCAGGCGCTCGACGACCGCAGCGGAATACACCGTACCGGTGGGGTTGCTGTACTTTGGCATGCACCACAGGGCTTTGATTGACGCGTCCCGCGCCACCAGCCGCTCGACCTCGTCCACATCCGGGACCGTCGGCCTTCATCGCCACGGGGATCATACGAATCCCGTAGTCCTTGCAGATCGTGAAGTGACGGTCGTAGCCGGGAACGGGACACAAGAATGCAATCTCCCCCTGCTTCAACCATGGCGCGGCGCTGTCGCATGTCCCTTTCAGCAGTGCGTAGACAATCGTGTCGTGCATCAGCGCGAGGCTTGCGTTATTCGCGACCACGACCTGCTCCGGCGGCGCGCCCAGTATCCCGGAAAACAATTTGCGCGCTTCCGCAAGCCCCTGAAGTCCGCCGTAGTTGCGCGTGTCCGTCGCGCCCTCGGCCATAAAGTCCGCCGCGCCGGGAAGCGAGAGCAGCGGCGCGCTCAAATAGAGCTGCGCAGGGGACGGCTTGCCTCTCGTCAGGTCGAGCTTGAGTCCTTTGCCCTTGAAGGCGTTGTAGCGGTCTTGAAATTTGCCGATCTCTTGCGAGCTGAGTGGAGTTGAGTCTGTCATTTTGACGAGCAACTATCCTTTGTCAGATTTACGGCGAGTAAGCCACTATTATCCCAGATTTCCCATTTTTCTAATCGGCACTCTGGCGATTAGAAATGCCCCGTAAATCATTGAAAAAAAAAGAGCGGGCTCGGCTCTAATCGACACAAATTTGAGGCAGTACAAAACAGCTTCGCGAGCTATTTTTCGGAGCGGCCCGGGCGCGCACGCTCCTGCGGTGGCTCGAACCGATAGCCCACCCACGGCTCGGTATGAATGTAGCGGGGATGCTGCGGATCGGGCTCGATCTTCTTGCGCAGCTGATTGATGAACACGCGCAGATATTCGGTTTCGTCGCCGTAGTCGGGTCCCCATACCGCTTGCAGCAAGCGCCGATGCCCCACGGTTTTTCCTTGGTTGGCGACCAGATGACGCAACAGCTCGAATTCCTTCGGTGTCAGCCGCACCGGCTCGCCCTTCACCAGCACGGTGCGCTTCTCGAAGTCGATCTTTAAATCGGCGGAAACAAACGCCGGCGGCGAATCGGAGGGCGCGCCGCGGCGCAGCGCCGCGCGGATGCGCGCCATCAGCTCCTCCGCACCGAAGGGCTTTACGACGTAGTCGTCCGCGCCGGCATCGAGGGCCTGCACCTTGTCGCTCTCGGTGTTGCGCACGGTGAGCATGATGATGGGGACGTCGCTCGAGGCGCGAATCTCGCGGCAGGTGTCCAGGCCCGAGCGGCCGGGCATATTGACGTCAAGGAGCACCAGGTCGGCGTGCTCGTTGCGCAGCACGTCCAGGGCTTCGTCGCCGGTGCGCGCTTCGATGGCCGTGTAGCCGTGCGAAATCAAAGTGGTGCGCAAGACGCGGCGGATCTGCGGTTCGTCGTCGACAATCAGAATTTGCTGGTTCATGGGGTGGCGGCGCGGCTCCGTTCCACCGGCAAGGTAAAGGAGAAGACGGAGCCGTGGCCGCGCTGGCTGGTCAAACCGATGGTGCCGCCGTGCGCTTCCACGATCGCTTTGGCGATGGGGAGACCCATTCCCGTCCCCTCCACGCTGTAGCGTTGGTCTTTGCCGCGGTAGAATTTTTCGAAGATCAGCGCTTGCTCCGGGTCATCGATGCCCGCGCCGCGGTCCGCCACGCTGGTCATCACCGAGTCGCCGTTGGCTTCGGCGGTGATGGTGACGGGCTCGCCGGGAGCGGAATACTGATTGGCATTATCGATGAGCTGCGTCAAAACCTCGCGGGCGCGGTCGACGTCCACGCGCACGGGCGGAAGGCCAGGGGCGATTTCGACGCGCACGGGCCTGCCGCCGAGCGAGGTCTTGCAGTGCTGCAAGGCGGCTGCGATCACGTCATCGATAGGATGCGCCGTGAGCTTCAGCTCCACCTCGCCGGCATCGAGACGCGCCATTTCTCCCGCTTCGCCCACCAGACGGTTCAGGCGGTCGCTCTCTTCGTTGATGATGGTGAGGAGCTCCTGCCTCTGCGCTTCGCCCAGCGCCTGGTTCGAAAGGAGATTGGTCACCGAGGCCTTGATGGAAGTGAGCGGCGTGCGCAGCGCGTGGGTAACGGCGTCGAGCAGCGCGGTGCGCAACTGCTCGCCCTGGCGGGCCGCCTCGGTCTGGCCCAATTGCTCGACGGCGCGGGCGTGTTCCATGGCGATGGCTACCAGGCTTGAGATGGCCTCCATGGTTTGGCGCGAGAGCATGGTGCCGGAAAATCCCAGGCTGCCGATGGGCCGCACGCCCAGACGGACGGAAACGAAACACAGGCTGTTGGCTGCGTCGATGATCGGCTCGTCTCGCGCCATCATCTCCTTCAGGGTTTCAGGATCGAGCTGCGCGATGATGGGGCCGGAGCGATACATTTTCTGTTTGTCGGCAAGGTAGAGAGCGGCGGCGCCGACCTCGAATGCGTCGACAATCTGCGCGGGGATGCGATTCACCAGCTCCATGACGTTTCCGGATTCCAGCATCTCGCGGGTGAAGGTGTACAGCTTGGTGATTTCGCGCTGGCGCGCGGATGCGTCGGCGGCTTTCTGCCGCGCGCTGGTCGAGAGGCGGCTGGCCAGCACCGCCACCACGAGAAAAGCCACCAGGGCCACCCAGTTTTGCGGGTCGGCAATCGTGAATGCCCCCAGGGGCGGAAGGAAAAAATAATTGAATGCCAGCATGGCGGCCACCGACATGGCCACGGAGACAGCCATGCCCCAGACCGTAGAAACGGCTAAAATAGCGAGCAGGAATGTGAGGGCCGCCGTGGTGCCGTTAACGGGCAGCACTCTTGCGGTAGAAGAGGGTGATCCCCACGACGATGGCGAAGGCGGCAGCGAAATGCAGGATGCGGTTAACTGCGGTGGAGCGCACGGCGCCATTCTATCGTAGCTTTCCGGGGGGCGCTTAAAGAGAATAGTTCAATGGCCAAGACACCCGAAGAATGGCTGGCGTTATCCGCGCCCCCGGAGAAGACAAAGGGGGCGTTCAAGCTTTTCCTGGGCTACGCGCCCGGCGTGGGCAAGACCTTCAGCATGATGAGCGAGGGTATTCGCCGGCACGCGCGCGGTGAAGACGTGGTCGTCGGCGTGGTGGAAACACATGGCCGCAAGGGCATCGCTGAGTTGATCCCGCAGCTCGAAGTGGTGCCGCGCAAGAAGCTGGAATACAAGGGCACGGTGTTCGAAGAGATGGATGTGGACGCCATTATCGCGCGGCGTCCGGTGGTGGCGCTGGTTGACGAGCTGGCGCACACGAACATTCCCGGCAGCAAGCACCGCAAGCGCTACGAAGACGTGATCGAGCTGCTGAACGCTAAAATCGACGTGATCTCGACCGTCAACATCCAGCATATCGAAAGCATCGCGCCGACCGTCCACGCCATTACGGGCGTAGTCGTGCGCGAGACGGTGCCCGACTGGGTACTGCGCCTCTCCGAAGAGACGGTGATGGTCGACCTGACGCCCGAAGCGCTGCAAAATCGAATGAAACGCGGCGACGTGTACAAGCCGGAAAAGGTCGAGCAGTCGCTAAAGAACTTTTTCCGCCGCGGCAACCTGATCGCGTTGCGCGAGCTGGCGCTGCGGCAAGTGGCCGAGCAGGTCGACCGCAGCCTTTCCTCTTACCTGGAGGAGAAAGATATTCAAAAGAATTGGGCGGTGCGGGAGCGCATTGCCGTGTGCATCAGCTCCAACGCGCGCGCGCAATATCTGCTGGCGCGGGCCGCGCGCATCGCGCGCCGCATGGACGCCGAGCTTTACGCCGTGCACGTCGATCTGAGTAAGTCGAAAAATGGAAGCGACGAGAAGTCCCTGGAAGCCAATTTCCAGTTTGCCGAAAGCCTAGGCGCGAAAACGGTGCGCCTGAAAGGTGAGAGCATTCCCGATGCGGCGGCGAAATTCGTGCGCGAGAAGCACGTGACGCAGATGATCTTCGGACGGAGCGCCACAGAGGGATGGAGCAAGCTGCTGTATCTGAACGCCATCAATCGCTTCCTGCGCGATGCGCCAGCCGTGGACGTTCACATCGTGACGCAGGAGCCGGACTAATGCAGATAGCCCGTTCCGCTAAGATTCATCCATAGGCAAATCGAAACTGAATCGCTCCGCGCGGAATCCGCCGGTTTTGAGCCCGCCGTAGAGTAATCCCGCAAGCAGCCACAGTCCGCCAGCCACCTTTGCCGGCCAACTCAGATTGAGCCAGATGAAAAAGCAAATCGCGGCGCCCAGAAGAGGCGCCACCAGGTTGATCCATCGCTTCTCGCGAGCGCGCAGGAAATAGTGGACGAACGCCGCGGCGTTTACCCCCATGAACGCGATGAACGCGCCGAAGTTGAGCAGCTCGACCCCTCGTTCGTAGCTCAAAAAGAACGCCCCGGCGAGCGCGATGGCTCCAATGAAGATGACGTTATTCGCAGGGATGCGCCGCACAGGCTCGATGGCGCCGAAGAAGCGCTTGGGAATGGCATTGTTGCGGCCCATCCCATAGAGCAGGCGCGCCGCCGCCAACTGCGCTCCCATTCCCGACCCGACGTTAGCGATCAGGATTGTAAAGTTGACGAGGTGGAACAGAAAAAAGCCGCCGGCGCGTTGGGCTACCAGTGGGAATGCAGACTCCACCATTTGCGGTGGAAAGGGTTTCGATCCCCACACGAGTTGCGCCGCATAAACTTCCAGAGCGGAGAGCACCCCAGTGATGGCGCAAACCAGGACGGTGGCCAGCGGGATATTCCGCCGGGGATTCTCGGTTTCCTCTGAGAAGGTCGATATGCCGTCGAAGCCGATGTAGGTAAGTACGGCGATCGAAGTGCCGCGAAAGAGTCCGTGGAAGGTGAAAGTCGCGGGATTGTAAAACGGCTCGGAGAAGAAGGCCGCGCCTTGATGGCCGATTCCCCACAGGAAGCGAATGACGAAGGCGAAAAAGATCACCACGACGATCATCATTCCGGCGGCCAGCACTTCGTTGATGCGCGCTGAAGAACGAATGGCGCGCAGGTTCAGGAGCGTGAACAATCCAGCGAACGCGACAGCCAGGACGGCGTATGGCAAGCCGGGAAGAATATTTTGGGTAAGCTTGCTGCAGATCACCGTGCAGATCAGCGGATTCAGAATGTAATCGAGCACCATAGCCCAGCCAACCAGGTAGCCGAGCGCGGGGTGAATCTCCCGGCCCACGTATGTGTAAGCAGATCCCGCGCTGGGATAGGCGCGCGCCATTTTCCCGTAGCTGAACGCGGTGAACAGCATCGCGACCATGGCGACGAGGATGGCAGTGACCACATGGCCGCGCGCTTCGTTGCTGATCACCCCGTAGACACCCATGGGCGCGATGGGTTGAACGATGACGATTCCCAGGATGATGAGATCCCATAGGCTGAGGGATCGCTTGAGCCGCGTCGGGGACGATGGATTTGGATCGGCGCTAGCTTCTCGCGGACATCAGTGCGCCTGTGACTCAGCGCCGCCGGTGTTTTCGAGTGGCAGCGAGATCGGCTCAATGTTCCAACCGGTCACATCCAGTTCCACACTGCCACCGGCACCGGCGGCGAGCGCGTCGGGAGCGAGGAACTGAGCGGTGATTTCCCGCGATTCACCGGGCAACAATTCGAAATAGTTGTCTTGCCACAGCACCGGCAATATTTCCATTTCCTCGTTTTGCCGGCGGATGCCCAGACGCACCTGGAAAGCCAGATGGTCGCTCGGATTTTGGAGTTTCACGCGCACGAGCGGGCCGTCGTTAGGATTGCCGCCTGAGCTTTCGCCGGTCTTCTCGATCGCGGCGGAAACAGTCAGCTTGCCGGCACTGGGCAGCGACTCGAGCGCGGTTAAATCCTCGTGCGACGAAACCGGAGTGTAGTGGTAGTCGGTTTTGGCCCAGTTGAAGACGTTTCGCTTGGCGGACAGCCAATAGAAATTCGTGCTTAGGGCTTCGCCCGCGGCGTTTTCCAGCGAGAGCCGCACAAAATAGATCGGTGACGAGGATTGAAAAACTTCCTCCGGCACGGTGAGCATGCGCGTGACGCCGTCCGCCGTGACGTTTGCTGGAGCCTCGGCGGAAAATCGCTCGTGCAAGCCGGCGTCAAAGACAGTGGCGCGCACCGTGAGGCCAGGGGCGTCTCGATACGTGCTGTTGACCACCACGACGCTGCGGTCATCGTAGGAGTACTGCACGTGCAGCGGCTCGCACGCCTTCTTGGCCCCAAAATATCCGCCGGCCGGCTGGAGGTAGTAGTCGTACAGGTGCCAGATCAGCGAGGGCCACGCGTTGTTGAGCATCCACTGGACGATCCCAGTTGCGACGTACTTATTGCGCGAATAGGCCTCGAACATGGCCCGCTCGCCGTCGTAGGCCATGGCCTGGGATTTGCGCTCGTAGTCGGCGAGCTCGCGCGGGTCGCCATAAACCGCCTTCATGGCTTCGTCGAAGTGATTGAGGTTTTGAAAACCCTCGGAGCCTGCGTGATAGTTCCACACGGGGTCATCCGGCACTAGATTCGCCGCGGGCAGCATTTTTCTCAGGCAGCTCGCCAGCGGCACGGCCGGCCCCGGCGAAGACTCGGTATTGAATCCAAAGGCGCCGCCGAAATCCTTTTTGTCCGTGAGCCAATAATCCGGCGGAACGTAATCGTACGGGCCGCTCATCTTCACTCCCGTCGGGCCGCTGACGGCGGTAGCCTTGCCTGACGCGGAAGAAAGATATGGGTTCGGCCAGTCGGACGCCTTCAACACGTCGATGTACGCGCGCTCCACGTTGGCCGGCGGCGGATTGTCGCTGCCGTTCAGCCAGGCGAGCATGCTGGGATGGCTGCGCATGCGCAGAATCTGCGAGCGCAGCGAGGCTGTCGCGATGGGTAGATCGCCGGGACCCCATTTCGACCACTGCTCCCAATGGTCGCAGCAGCACCAGCCCGCGAGGATCAAGACGCCCTGTTGGTCAGCTAGATCGTAGAACTCGTCCGTCTCCAACTTGCCTTCCAGGCGGATGGCATTGAGATTCATATCACGCACGTAGCGGAATTCCCATGCGAGGCGTTCGGGGGACTGGCGGAGAAGCATGTCCGGCGCCCAGCCCGCGCCGCGGATCAGGATTCTCTGCCCGTTCACGCGGAAGAGGCGGTGCCCCGACGTGTCGATTTCCGAGGTAACTTCGCGAATGCCGTAGTGGATAGCCGCCGCGTCCGATTCGCGCGGGCCGATCGCGAAGCGCAAAGAAAGAGAATGCAGCGCCGGATCGCCCATCTGCCGCGGCCACCATAGTTCCGGATTTCGAATCCGCAAAGCGGGAAACGCGGTTGGCGTCAGCCTGACGGTGCGTTTTTCGCCGGGCGCGAGTTCCACGGGCTGGCGCAGTGTTTGCCCCTCGAGTTCGGCGATCAAGACGCCGGAGCGCGGCTGAGAGGATGCGTTTTCGAGGTTGGCTTCCACGGTCAGCTCGGCCAGGTCGAGAGAATTTTGCGGAAGATGCGTGACGACCTGGGGATAAGCGATTTTCACCGGGCCCGTGACGCGTAAATACACGTCGCGCCAGAGCCCCATGTTTTTGTCGGGAGGCGTGGGATTCCAGTCCACCCAGTTGATGCCCAGATCGTTTTCCGTTTGGGCAAAGACCTCGACGGCCAGCACGTTCGAACCGTTGCGCGCGAGGAATGGCGTAACGTCAAACTCGTAGGTGCGGTAGGCGCCGGCGACGTCTGCCGGGCCGGCAATCTTTTTCCCATTCAGCCAGATATTGGCGCGATTGTTGATCCCACCGAAATTCAGCCACACGCGGCCATCGGAGGATTTTTCGGGCGTGGAGAATTCCGTGCGATACCACCAACTGCAACGGAACGGGCTGCCATCCGGCATGGGAAGAACGGAGAACATCTTTCCGATGGGGTAAGACGTGCCTGGGATGGAGCGTAGATTTTCGCCGAAATAAGGATCGGGATAGGTGCCGTCCGCGACCAACGCACCGACCACCGTCGAGGGCAACGTTGTCGCGTGCCAGCCCGTCGGATGAAAAGCGGCGGTCGAAATGACGCTGCCCGCCGAATGCACATCGCAAGAGGACGCGAGCTGCCAGCCGGCGTGGAGGAATATTTTCGCGCCTGCGCTCGCGGAATCCGCAAACGCGGCGAAAGGAACAGCAATCCCACAGGACAGGACTGCCAGAATGACGCCGGCTAGGCGCGCGCTGGATTTCATTGTGAGAAGCGCCGTACTCGGCAACGGTGCGGCAGAAGGAATCGTACAACGAGGGTGTTCCGGCGGCTATCTATAACGGGCCATAACGGACTACAGAGCCGGAATTTGAGAAGCGTTCCAGCCGCCGCCAAGAGCCTTGATCAGCAGCACGCTGGCAGTCATGCGACGCGTAAGGATGTCGACTGCGGTGCGCTCATCCGATAGGGCAGCGCTCTGGGCTGTCGTTACCTCCAAATAGCTGGCCACTCCGCCTCTGTAGCGGCTATTGGAGAGATCCAGCGAGTGCTCGGCGGCGGCCACAGCGGCTTGCTGCGTTTTGTCCTCACCCTGCAGAACGCGCAAGGCGGAAAGATTGTCCTCGACCTCCTGGAAGGCGGTCAGCGTGGTCTGGCGGTAATTGTCCACGGATTCATTGTAGGCGGAGCGGGCCTGATCGCTGACCCCGCGCCGCGCGCCGCCATCGAAGATCAGCTGGGCTGCGGAGCCCGCGAGCGACCAAAAGCCGCTAGGGCCATCGAGGAGATTGCCGATGTGAGCGCTTTCGAAGCCGCCGCCACCGGCCAGAGTGATCGACGGAAAATATGCGGCGCGCGCGACGCCTATCTCGGCATTCGCTTCTTGCATCCGGCGTTCGGCGGCAGCGATGTCCGGCCGGCGCTCGAGAAGATCCGAAGGCAGCCCCGGTGGAATCGCCGGAGGGGGCGCGGTAAGCGGCAAGGGAGCGATGGCCAGATCGGATGGCGGCTTACCGGTGAGGACGGCGATGGCGTGTTCGAAGTCGTTGCGCTGAACATCGACATCCTGATCCAGAGCGCGTGTGGTTTCGAGCTGCGTTTGGGCTTGAGCCACATCCACCGCGGAGGTAAGTCCGCCCTTGTAACGGCTGGTGGTGAGATCGAGCGCCTTCTGGTAGGCGACCACGGTCGAATCGAGAAGCTGCTTCTCTGAATCCAAGCCGCGCAGTTGGAAGTAATCCGCGGCCAACTCCGCATGGAGACTCAAGCCTACGTTGGCCAAATCGGCGGCCGAGGCCTGGGCCTCGGAGCGCGCTGCCTCCACGCTGCGGCGCACGCGACCCCACAGGTCGGGTTCGTAGGAGACGTCCACCGGCAACTCCAAAACCGAGTAGTTGATTCGGGAAGTCGGGCCGATGAGGGGCTGATTTGCTGACTGGCGATTTTGCGAAGCCTCCGCACCGGCGGTGACGCTGGGGAAGAGAGGGGCGCGTTGGATGCGAATGGCGGCGCGCGCTTGTTCGAATACCTCAGCGGCGGCCTTGAGATTCTGGTTCGCGAGTGTGACTTGTTCTTCGAGGGCATTCAGTTGCGGGTCGCCGTAGACCTCCCACCATTTGCCCTTGGCGATCTCATCGCTGGGTTGGGCGGTTTTCCACTCGGCGGCTTCCTTGTAATCCGTGGGCACCTCGGTCGTAGGGCGCGAATACTTCGGACCCACCGTGCATCCGCCGAGCAGGATTGCGCCCAGCGCCGCGAACGCCAGCCGGCGAAGTGCCGCGCGCTGCGAATTGGTCATCATTTCCGCCGGCCGCGCATTATTTTTTTCGCGTAGTGAACTCGCCAGATCGAGTTGGACACATCATCTGTCACCATCAAAGAACCGTCTTGGGCAACTGCGACTCCGACTGGACGCCCCCAAACATCTCCCGTGGGTGTCACGAATCCGGTGAGAAAATCCATGTATTCGCCGGTGGCGCGGCCATTTTTCACGGGAGCAAGTATCACTTCGTAGCCGGTGCGTACGGAGCGATTCCATGAGCCGTGCTCGGCCGCAAAAATCGATCCCCGGTATTCCGCTGGGAACTGGCCGGCTTCATAAAATGTCAGCTCAAGCGAGGCGTTGTGTGGTTCGAGGAGCACGTCCGGCACGATGACCTTGTCTTTTAGTTCAGGATGCTTGCCGGCCAGCCGCGGCTCCTCATTCCCGCCGATGTAATACCACGGCCAGCCGTAGAAGCCGCCCTCTTGCACATGGGTGATGTAATCGGGAGGAAGATTATCGCCCAGAGCGTCCCGCTCGTTCACGGACGTCCACAACACACCGGTCCGGGGATCGATGGCGATTCCGACGGGGTTGCGGATGCCGGAGGCGTAGACGTGCAAGTTCGAGCCATCGGGATTCGCGGCCAGGATGTTGGCGCGCATGGTCTCGGACTTGTCCTCGTCGACGTTGGCATAGTTTCCGCGCGAGCCGACGGCTACAAACAGAGTCTTGCCGTCCGCCGAGAACGCGAGGTCGCGGGTCCAATGCCCTCCGCCGCCCACGCGCTCGTCGCCGCTGGGAATTTTAGCGACGACCGTTTCTTTACCGCCTCGCGCCTTCAGGTCGCCATTGGCGTACGGAAAGCGCACCACGGAATCCGTGTTCCCCACGTAGACGTATTGAGGACTTGGCCCTGGCGGATAGAAAGCAATCCCGAAGGGGCGGTGCAGCCCGGTCGCGAAGGTTTCCATCCGCGCCGCTTTTCCATCGGCTGTGGCGCCCCGGAAAACGAGGATCTTCCCCGGATCGCTTTCCGCGAGAAAGAGATCTCCATTCGGCGCCGCGCGAATCAATCGCGGATTCTTCAAGCCGCCGGCATACAGATCGACCTGGAAACCTTGCGGGGCTTGCGGCCATGCGTCGGCAGGCCGGGGAACCTGAACCGCATCGCTAAAATTGGCAACCGATTTGGTGGCGTAGGGCGGCGGCAGATCAGCTGGAGTGATTTTATGCACACGGCCCGGCTGCTCTCCATGGAAGTCGGTGTAAACGCTTGCGCCACCGCCGTTGCTCTGCGCAAGCGAGCCGGCGGGGCGCGCCAGCGCGAAACAGAGAACGAGAACCAGGAACGGACCGGACAGCCAAGCTCGATGGGAGTGTTTCATCGCAATTTCGTCTCCGGGTTCCCCGTCGACAGGAGCGGCCCGTGAAAGTTCTACGGGTTGGCGCCTCCAGCGGGCACACCAGGCTGGGCGCTCGCGACGACGCGAACCGTTTCGCCGGGAACAAGCGAGTCGGGCGGATTGATGATGACTGAGTCATCCGGCGAAAGGCCGGAGATTACTTCGACTTCGCTTCCCATATCGCGGCCCAGCGTAACCTTTACCAGCTGTGCGCGGTCGCTGTCCTGCACCGTGCCGACTTGCAAGCCTTCGTTGCGAAAAATGAGCGAGCTGACCGGAACAATCAAAGCGGGAGCACCCGAGGGCACCTTCAGGTGCACCTCGGCATAAGCGCCGGGCAGCAGCTCGCCGCTGGCGTTGTCCACGTCCACTTCCACCAGCAGCGTGCGGGATGCGACGTCGATAGCGCCCGCGGTGCGCACCAACGTTCCCTTGAACCGGCGCCCCGGAAATTCCTGAAGCGTCAGATCCGCGGTGAGTCCCGGCTTGGCCGCCGGAGAATATTGCTGCGGCACGTTGATGTACACGCGCAGCTGTCGGAGGGAGGCCATGTGAAACAGTTCCGTCGCGGGCGCGCCGGCACCTGAGTTAATTAGATGTCCGACGTCGGTATTGCGGGCGGTGATCACGCCGTCAAACGGAGCGTAGATCTTCTCAAAGGACTGAAGCTCCTGGAGCCGCCGGACGTTCGATTCCGCTGATGCAACCATGGCCTGCTTGGCCTGGAAGTCGCCGACCGCGTTGTCCACGTCCTGCTTGGCGACGGAATCGGTCTTGAGAAGATCCTGGTAGCGATTGGCGGTGATCTGCGAAAGCCGGTAATTGGCCTGCGCGGTGTTTAGATCGGCACGAGCCTGATCGAGCTGCTGGTCGACTTCGGGAGTTTCAATTTCCGCGAGCAGTTGCCCGGATTTCACGCGAGCGCCAATGTCCACGTACCACTTCTTCAAATATCCGTTCGTGCGCGCGTAGATGGGAGAATCTTCGAACGCTTGAATATCACCCGGCAGAATCACTTCGTTCTGCGGCGCGCCCAACTTCGGATGCATCACCGCAACGTTAGGGACGGCCAAGTCGCGCGTTTGATTGCGCAGTGCAGCGGTGGCCTTCCAACGCGGTATCAGGCCGGCCATGACGATGGCGGCGATGATTGCCAGCGCAATGACGGCAATCAGCAAACCGCGTCCGGATCGCCTCGTGGGCAGCGGAAGCGTTCTACCCTCGGGCTGACTCGAATCCTCTTCTTGTGCTCGGCGCTCCACCGTAATGCGGTTTCCTTTCCGTCTACACTTATAGATGAATTCCCGCTCGTTCCCGATTCATCGGGAAACGGGCGCCTAAGATTCCTTCTGTCTGCGGCCGTGCACCAGCGAGAAGACCGTCGGAACAAAGAAAAGTGTCGCCACCGTGGCGAACATCAAGCCGCCGACGACTGCTCGGCCCAGAGGCGCGTTCTGCTCGCCGCCTTCTCCCAGGCCCAACGCCATGGGAAGCATGCCGATGATCATGGCCAGGGCCGTCATCAGCACGGGCCGGAAGCGCGTGAATCCAGCTTCCAGTGCCGCTTCGGTCGGCGTCTTCCCCGCCTCCAGTTTTTCTTTGGAAAAACTGATCACCAGAATGCTGTTGGCGGTGGCTACGCCCATGCACATGATGGCGCCGGTAAGCGCCGGAACACTAATTGTAGTGCGTGTGATAAACAAGAACCACACGATTCCAGCCAGTGCTGCGGGAAGAGCCATCAGGATGATGAAGGGATCCAGCCAAGACTGAAAATTCACGACGATCAGCAAATAAACCAGAACGATAGAAAACGCCAGCCCCGCCAGGAGGCCGTAGAAGGAAGCGTTCATCGTCGCGATCTGGCCGCGAACGATCAGATCCGACCCGCGTGGCAAGTCTTTCTTGCTGGCATCGAGGATCGGCTGCATCTGCCGGGCCACGGCCCCGAGGTCGCGGTCCTGGACGGCGCCGTAAATGTCGATGACCGGCTGAATGTTATAGTGGGAAACCAGCCCCATCTCGGATCCTCGCGTAAAGGAGGCCAAGCTCGCCATAATTTCCGATTGACCCGTCCCGGGTCCAGTGATCGGAATATTTTCCAGCTCCTGCAGAGCTATCGGCCCGGTATTGCGGAGTCTGCGCCTCGATGTTATAGGTCACACCCGTCGCCGGATCGAGCCAGAAAGCAGGCGTCGTTTGAAAACTTCCGCTTAGAGAGATCAGCAGATTCTGGGCCACGTCCCGCTGCGTAAAACCGACTTGCTGCGCTTTGGTGCGGTCCACATCGATATGAAGCCGGGGCTGATCGAAAACCTGCTGGATTCGCAGATCGACCATGCCGGGAATGTATTTCAATTGCTGCAGGAGGTTGTCGGCGAAGGTGCGGTTGGCGTACAGATTGCGGCCCACGATTTGGATATCGATTGGAGCGGGCAGCCCGAAGTTCAGGATTTGGCTGACGATGTCCGCAGGAATCATGTAAAAGGTCACGCCCGGAAAATCATGAGCCAGCTTCATGCGGAGTTCGCGCACGTAGTCCGCCGTCGGACGGTGGTTGGCGGATAACTGCACGGCGATGTCTCCGTCTCCCGTGCCAACGGGCGCCGATGTGCTGTATGACAAATTAATGCTGCTGTACGGGAGGCCTATGTTGTCGATAATGCTGGACACTTCGGAACGTGGAATGATTTTCCGAATTTGGTCCTCTATCCGGTCGCATAACGCGGCTGAATCCTCAATGCGGGTGCCGGTCGGCGCGCGAAAATGCAAAATGAATTGTCCACTGTCTACGGTCGGGAAGAAGTCTTGTCCCACAAAAGGCAGCAGTGCGAAAGAGAGTACGCAAAAGCACAAGAAGCAGACTGCAAACACCTTCCCATTTCGCATGCACGTCTCGAGCACTCGATGATAGGAATCCCGAAAGCGGTCGAATCCTTTTTCGAATCTCGCCTGCATGCGCACCAGAGGATTGCGCGACCGTTCGGTCTGTTCGACCCGCTCTTCCTCCGTCTGTTCTACGAGCAGATATCGCGCCATGGTGGGCACGAGCGTTCGCGAAAGTAGGTAAGACGCCAGCATCGCAAATACGACGGCTTCCGCGAGAGGCACGAACAGGTAACGCGCGACGCCCGAAAGGAAGAACATGGGGACGAAAACGATGCAAATCGAAAGCGTGGAAACCAGCGCCGGCACCGCGATTTGCGAGGCGCCATCCAGAATCGACTGGATGATCTCCTTGCCTTGATCGAGGTTGCGGTTGACGTTCTCAATTTCCACCGTAGCGTCGTCCACTAAAATGCCGACGGCCAGGGCCAAGCCGCCGAGCGTCATGATGTTGATTGTCTCGCCCAGAGCGCTCAGCACAATCAGGGACGTCAGAATCGACAGGGGTATCGAGACGGCGATGATCAGCGTGCTCCGCCAGCTGCCCAGGAATAGCAGAATCATCAAACCGGTAAGGCATGCGGCGACGGCCCCTTCGCGGATCACACCATAGATCGAGGCTCTTACGAATATTGACTGATCGGAAAGCGGCTGGATTTTCAGACTTTCCGGAAGTCCCGCCGCGATCTTCGGCAGGGCCTGCTTTGATTCCCGAAATAATGTCCAGGGTGGAAGCGTTGCCGTTTTTCAGAATGACCATCAGCGCGGAGCGCTGCCCGTCCACACGCACGATATTGGTCTGTGGCGGAAAGCCATCGCGGACGTAGGCGACATCCTTGATGTAGATCGTGGAATTCCCAATCGACTTGATCGGCATGTCGTTGAGTTCTTCCACGGTCTGCGTCGCTCCGTTCATATCCACCTGGTATTCGAACGATCCGATCTTTGCGGTGCCGGCGGGAAGAATCAGGTTTTGAACGCTGAGGGCATTCACCACGTCGAGCGGCGCCAGGCCCTTCGATTGCAGCGCCGCTGGGTTCAGGTCCACTTCCACTTGCCGCTGCTTGCCTCCGTAGGGGTTGGGAACAGCAGCGCCAGGGATGGTTACCAGAGAGGTCCGCAGAAAGTTCGTGGCCAGATCCCCCAGCTGCTGTTCGGTCAAACCCGCACCGGAAAGCCCCAGCTGCAAGATGGGCACAGAGGATGCGTTGTACTGCAAGACCAGCGGCGGTGTAGTTCCAGGAGGCATGCTGCGGATGGCGGCATTCGAAATCGAAGTGACCTGCGCGACGGCGGTCCGCGATGTTTGCGCCGGGCTGCAAGAAAATCTTGACGATCGCTCGGCCGTTCCAACATTGGGATTCGATGTGCTCGATGTCGTTGACGGTGGTCGTCAGCGCCCGCTCATACTGGTAAACGATCCGGCCGGACATTTCCTCGGGGGACAGCCCGTTATAGGTCCACAGAACGCTGACTACCGGAATATCGATGTTGGGGAAAATGTCGGTCGGTGTACGTAGGATCGAGACGACGCCCAGGATCAGAATCAGGATGGCGGCGACGACGAAGGTGTAGGGACGGCGTAAGGCTAGTCGTACGATCCACATTGCTATACTGCTCCCGGAATCCCTCGGTGTACGGCGGACTCAAGTTGAATTCAATATTATCGCATGTAGTGCGCTCAAATCGCACCCTAGCGCCAGCCGCTCAGGGCTGGGTTACGGACTGGAGAATGCCGCCAAGCGGCCCGAACGCCATAGCCCACAATGTTTAGACGCCTGACCTGCTTTAGGGTTACTCCGGCCGCGCCTCGTGTGCGGGGCTGCGAACGGTCTTGACGGAACAGCGGGCCCGGCGTGACAATTTCGTTTCCGGATGACGTTCCTCGTCCGTGGAGATGCTGATATGGCCGGAACGCTGGTGAACTTAATTGCTGTGGGCCTGGTGGTATTGGCCGGCGTTTCCTGCATTGTAGGGCCGGTGGCGGTGCTCGGCTTCATCTCCTGGCAGTGGCGCAAGGAACTCGCGGAGATCACGCGTTTGCGGCAGGCTAGAAGCACGCAGGTACGCTAGCCCCGAACTCCCTGGATCAGTACCTAGGCCAGGAAGCCCCTACCGAGAAGTCCCTGCCGTGCCTCGTAAGTCGCCTCGAACACTACTTCTCGATGGCGATCATTCCCTCTTGGGCCGCTTCCAGGATCCGCGTGGTCGGGGCCAGGTCGTGCTTTTCGAAGCATCGCGCGACGGCCCTGCCAATTTCGTCGTAGCGTTCGGTGGCCAGGGCCAGCACGCTCGGGCCCGCGCCGCTTAGAGCGACGCCCAGCAAGCCTGGCATGCGAGGCAGCGCGAGAGCCTCGGCCAGTCCGGGGATCAGCGCCTGGCGCGCGTCCTGGTGGATGCGGTCCTGCATGGCGTCCCACAAAAGATCGTAGCGTCGCTCCTCGAGAGCTGCCACAAAGAGCGCGGTTCGCTGAAGGTTGTGCACCGCGTCTGCACGCGGAATACTTTGCGGCAGCACGGCGCGGGACTTCTTCGTTTCCAGCTTCACATTGGGCGTAACTACGATCAAGCGAATGACCTTCGGCCAGCGCTTGCGGACGGCGGCAACGGAGCCGTCGCTGCGGCCGAAAGTAACAACTAATCCGCCGATCAGCGCTGCCGCCACGTTGTCCGGGTGGCCTTCCATCTTCGCCGCGTAGCGGAGCACCGTGTCTTTGGGAATGGGCTTTCCGGCGGCTGAAAACGCCAACGCCACTCCTGCTACGGTGGCTGCCGCGCTGCTGCCCAGGCCACCCGCCACAGGAATCTCATTTTGCACGGCGATGCGCACGCGAGGCAGCTCGAGTCCCTCCTGTTGTGCGGTGCTGTACATGGCGCGGAAAATCAGATTCTGATCCGGATCGCGGGGGAGCTCAGCCGTGCCGCGTACACCCCGGCTTCGCGCGCGAGTACGCGCCCCGGGTGTGGAGAGCACCGTGGCCCGCACACTCAAATACATCTCCAGCGCCAAGCCCAGGCAATCGAATCCCGCGCCCAGGTTGGCGGTGGAGGCCGGCACGCGAACTTCAAAGGAGGCTTTGCGGGAGACGCTCATCGAAAAGAGTGGCGAAGCGGCGATTTTGTTCTGCGCCGCGGGGCCGAGGGCAATTTACCGTCGCCGCGCCAGATTTTCAAGGATGGCCGCTTTGCTCGCGGCTACTCGCTGAGGCGCATTTGCAAACGTGCTGGCAATCGCGTGCGCGACCGCGCCGGATTTTTCAGCGGCTTCGACCGCAAGCGAGCCGTGATGGTAGCGGCTGACGTAGTCCGGATCCTTTAGCACATGGCCGGTGAGCACCCCCACGACGGATTCTTCCCGTCCCACGCGCCCCGAGGCCACTAATTTTTTCATACCCGCCACCGTAGTTGCTGAAGCCGGCTCGCAACCGATTCCATCGCGCCCGATGATGGCCTTGGCGTCGGCAATCTCCTGCTCGCTCACGCTCAGGATGCTCCCGCCCGAGCGCACCACGGCGCGCAGACTCTTCTGCCAGGAAACCGGCGCGCCAATCTTGATCGCCGTAGCCAGCGTCTTGGGGTTCTCCACAGTGGCCATGGTCTTCGGCAGTGCAGCGTCGCCTCGGAGTTCAGCGGGCTTGAGATGGGCGAACAGCCGCGCGAGGGGCGCCGCTCCCTCCGCTTGAACCACCTGCAATTTCGGCAGCCGGTCGATCAAGCCCAGGTCCAGCAGCTCCTGAAAACCTTTGCCCAGCGCCGTGCTGTTGCCCATATTCCCGCCCGGAACAACCACATGATCCGGTACCTGCCACTGGCACTGCTCCATCAGCTCGAAGGCAACCGTTTTTTGGCCCTCGATACGAAACGGATTGATCGAGTTCGCCACATAGATCGCCGGGTCGTCGCCTAGTTCCTGAATCAGGCGCATGCAGTCGTCAAAATTTCCTTCGATCTCGCACACTGCCGCGCCGTAGTCCAGGCTTTGCGCCAGCTTGGCCGCGGAGATTTGTCCGCGCGGCAGAAGAATCGCCGATTGCAGCCCCGCGCGCGCCGCATACGCGGCCAGACTGGCCGCCGTGTTGCCCGTGCTGGCGCAGACCGCTGTACGCGCGCCGAGAAGGACTGCCTGCGTGACTGCGGCGGTCATGCCCGTGTCTTTGAAAGATCCGGTGGGATTGCACCCTTGGTGCTTCAGGCGCAGGTGAGCCAGTCCGCAGTACTCCGCAGAGCGTGGCGCGTCATAGAGAGGGGTATGCCCTTCGAGCAGCGTCACCACGGGCGCGTCATCTTCGAACGGCAGCAGTTCTCGATAGCGCCACACGCCGCTTACGTCGCGCGCTTCGTGCGAAGCAGCTCGCGCCGCCCAGCGCTTACGCAGGTCAGCAGCCGGCAATGGAGCAGAGGCCGAAGCCGACCGCACTTCGATTTCTAGAGGCCCACCGCACCGTGGGCAAACGTAGATTCGCTCAAGGATGCCGTAGGCTGCGCCGCACTCTTCGAGGATGCAACGCTGCACGGCTCGCTCCGTGGCTCGCTCGATCGCCGGGGCCGTTTTTTCCGCCATTTCAGTTTCTCGCAGCGCTGGTTTCCTGCGGCACACGCGCGCCGAGGCCGAATTCCCGGTGGGTCGCCGTCAGCGCCGCTTTCATGTCTTTGTCTGAAACCACGAAGGAGATATTGCTTTCCGAAGATCCCTGCGCAATCGCGATGATGTTCACGTTCTCGCGCCCCACGCAGTTGAAGGTACGTCCGGCCACGCCCGGAGTGCCGCGCATGTTTTCTCCCACCACGGCCACAATGGCGATGTCCGGCTCGAGTGTGATGTGCTCGACTTTCTCATGAGCCACATCCTGCGCAAACTCCTTGCGCAGAGCTTCCACGGTGCGCTGTGCGTCCGAGGACGCCACGATGAAGCAGATATCGTTTTGCGAAGACGATTGCGAGATCAACAATATGTTGGCATGCAGCTCCGCGGTGGTCGAAAACGTCCGGCCCACTACGTCGGGCAAGCCCACGATGCCCGGGCCGCCCACGGTGATAAGAGCCACGTCTCGAATCGCCGTCAGCGCCTTTACGCCGCCTCCGTTGCTCCGCCCCAGCGGAGTGATCTTCGTTCCGGTGCGCTCGGGCTCAAAGCTGTTGCGAATCCATACGGGAATGCCGGCCTGTGCCACGGCGCGCAGCGTTTTTGGATGAAGCACCTTGGCGCCAAAGTAGGCCAGCTCGGTGGCTTCGCGGTAAGAGATCTCCGGGATCGTGCGCGCTTCAGGAACCAGCCGGGGGTCGGCGGTCAGCACGCCGTCCACGTCGGTCCAGATGATCACTTCGCCCGCGTCCAGCACCGCGCCCAAAATCGTCGCCGAATAGTCCGAACCGCCGCGGCCGAGCGTAGTCAAAATGCCGCTCCGCGTCGCGCCGATAAATCCCGTGACTACGGGGATCACCCCTTGCTGCAGGAGCGGCCGCAACCGCGCTTCCGAACGGGCGCGAGTGCGATCCATGAGTGGATCGGCTCCCCCGTGCGAGGAATCCGTCACGATAAGTTCGGTGGCTTCCACCGCTTCGCTGCGCGCTCCGCTCTCGACCAGTGCGCCGGCCACGATGGGCGCCGAAAGCCGCTCGCCGAGGCTTGAGATCGCATCGAGCGTCCGCGAAGTCAGCTCGAACAGCAGCGCCGTCCCGCGGCATAGGCGCTCGCCTTCATCGAAAATCGTATCCAAGTGCTTGGTCAACTGCTCGCGCCGGTCGCGGTTCACGATCAGCTCGTCAATGGCTGAGGCGTGTTGTTGACGCAGAGCCCCGAAAATGGCGATGGCCTTCTCCAGGTCGCCCACTTCCGACGCCTTGGCCGCCTGAATCAGGCGGTTCGTCACGCCGCTCATGGCCGACACGACTGCCGCCACGGGGCGCTCCCGCGCCGCTTCCTGCACGATCTGCGCGGTGCGCCGGATGCAGCGCGCATCGCCCACAGAAGTCCCTCCGAATTTCATTACTTGCAATGGTTTTTGCATTTGCTCAGGGTCTGGCGCTACGCGATTTGAAGCGCTTTGATGCGAAAACGAACCGCTCTCACGATAGCCCGCGCCTTCAAAAACTATACACTATCGGGGCGAATTTTCGCGACGCCGGCGCAACGTCAAGATAGCTAGAGATATACGGGGGAGCAAGTTTCGGAAGGTGACTTCGAGGAAGGCTGGTGAGTGGTCGGGTTCTGAAAGGGGCCCCGAACGCCCACCCAAAAACCTGCGGCCATACCTGAAGAAGAGGAATGCTGCCGGTTACGGTCGGGCAGCCAATGCGGCGGTGAGCGCCGGGGCCTGGGGGGTGCCCAGGCCGGTTATGTAGTCGTAGCCCGCCGCGGCGTTGCATACCGCGCCGCAGCTTCCGTTGCTGCCTTGCGTCACGGAGTTGAAGTCGGCATTCGCGGCAGCCTGGGCCAAGGTATACAGCGAGGGATCGGCGCTTGATAGATGTGCCTTCCCTGCCGAGGCCCGTAGGGAGTTAGCGATGGCCACCAGGGCTGCCCACTGAGGCGTGCCGGCGCTGGTGCCGCCCACTTGGAACCAGCCCGCGTATCCGTTGACCGCCACGGAATTATAGACTGCGTATCCCGTGCCGGGATTCGCGTTGTAGGAAACATCGGGCACTCCGCGGCGCCCCTGCGCATCGTTCGGGATTCCGAACTGCGCCTGGAACGACGGTTCGTGTTCGATAGTGCTCAAGCCGCCGCTGCTTCCCGACCAAGCCGTTTCCGAAAGATAATTTCCATCGGCATCGAGCGATAGCGAAGTTCCGCCCACCGCGACCACGTCCGGCGAAGCGGCCGGGTAGGACACACCGGTTCCGCTATCGCCCGCAGCGGCAAGAAACGTCACGCCGCTTACCACGAAATTGTTGTCCGTACTCTTCTCGCTCGAAAACTCCCCGGTGGTCCAGCTCATGGAAACGACCGAGGCGCCGTTGCTCACTGCCAGTTTGGACGCGGCTACCAGGTCGCTGAGGCTGTTCGAGCGCGCTTCGATCAGAACGAGGGTGGCTTGCGGAGCCATCGCGTGGGCCCACTCTACGTCCAGGGCGATTTCCACGGCCCAGTTCGCATTGGCCGCCGGCTTTTTTCCGGCTGCATAAACCTTGCGGAAGCAGCCGTTGCTGCTGGTGCAGGCCGGCAGGCTGAATTGCGTGTCGAATACGCCAAGATCCGCCTCGATGGTCGGATCGTCATACGCGTCTACCAGGCCGATCGTCTGGCCGTGGCCCTGATTGCCGATCTGGTCGAAGCCGTACGCGTGGCGAACCTGCCCCGGGCCGAATGCCGTCGTCGGAGGAACCGTCTGGCCGCTGGCCTTTGCCGATTGGAGCAGGTAGTGCGGCCGCATGAAGCTGATCGGGTTGTCGTCCCCTTCGCTGGGGTGGGGCACAGTGGTGAAAAGATGCTGCGCTGCAAGCGGCACGGCAAGAAATAGGCCCGCGGTCAGAATGGCCAGGCCCCGTGCACACTTGCGTAATCCGTTGGTACTCATCGATTTCCCCCAGCCGCCCTTAAGACGTGCCGCCCGGTGACGTATGGCGGTGACGTAGAGGAGAATACCGGCGCAGTCCTATTCCCGGCGATGGACCGACCGTCTCAATCGATTAGTACGACTGACTGGTACGAAGGTTTTACCCGCGGAACAAGGTATGTAGAGGTGTGAGAGCAAAGGGGAAACTTCGAGCGGAAATCGCTACCGGGGTTGTCGCGCGCTTACTTCTTCTTCCGGATTCCGGTCACTTCGCCGGCCAAGTTGCCGGTGTAAATGGCCATCCCTACGGCTGCGTCCATACCCATTTTTTCGAGCGCGCGCACCTCGCGCATACTGCGGATTCCACCCGCCGCGGTGATCGGCAGCCGGGTCGTGCGTCGCAATTGACGGAACCAAGGGAGATTTGTGCCCTTCATAGTTCCCTCGTTGTCCACGTAGGTTGCCAGAAACCCTGAGCAGAATGGCTCGAGTTCGGCGATCACGTCCGCGGGCCGCAGCTTCAGCCGTTCCTGCCAGCCGCGCACCACGATGGAGCCCTTTTCCGTGTCCAGCGCAACGATCACGCGCTTCCGGCCGACACGGGCCGCCAGTCCCCGCAGGAATCTGTCGTCGATTCTTCCGTCCCGGAAGGCTGCGCTGCCCACGATGACTTTTTCCGCGCCCCACGAAATGATTTTTTCCGCCATTTGCGCCGTACGCACCCCGCCGCCCACACGCACTTTCATTTTCCCGCTGCGGGCAAGCTTCTTGATCCATCCCGAGTTCGAACCTTTACGCATGGCGGCGTCCAGATCGATCACGTGCAGAATCGGATAGCTCCGAAACCGGTCGAGCAGGCCCAGGATGTCGTCGACCGCCAGCGCACGCCGGCGCCCGCGCACCAGTTGTACGGCTTTTCCATCTTGCAGGTCGATGCAAGGAATGATCATCGTGCCCAGCTCATCGTTTCCAATTCATGGGCCGCCGCACCGGCACGCCGCCTGTTCCGAGGAATTGCTTCAAATCGGGTATCGAATGTGTGGCGTTGTGGAAGATCGATGCCGCCAGCGCGGCGTCCGCGCACCCCTTGGTGAATACGTCCAGAAAATCTTCAAAAGTATTTGCCCCGCCCGAAGCAATCACCGGAACGGACACCGTGGCGGCGATTTTCGCCGTCAGCTCGCAATCGAACCCGCTGCACGTGCCGTCACGGTCGATCGAAGTCAGTAGGATCTCACCCGCGCCTCGTTGCACCGCTTCCGTCACCCAGGCCGCCGCGTCCATACCCGTCGCGCCTCGTCCGCCGCGCACATAGGGTTCCCACGAATTGCCTTTTCGTTTCACGTCGACCGATAGCACCACGGCCTGCGCCCCAAATTGCTGCGCCAACTCCGAGATCAGCTCCGGGCGTTCGACCGCGGCGGTGTTCACCGTCACTTTATCCGCGCCGGCGCGCAACACCGCGCGGCCGTCTTCCATTGACCGGATGCCGCCGCCGGCGGTCAGCGGTAGATTCAACTGTTCGGCCACGCGGCGGATCGTTTCCAGAAATGTCGAGCGCCCTTGATGCGACGCGCTGATGTCCAGCACCACGAGTTCGTCGGCGCCCTCGCGGTTGTAGCGCGCGGCCAGCTCCGCAGGATCGCCCATGTCGCGCAACCCTTCGAATTCAATGCCCTTCACCACGCGCCCTGCGTCCACGTCCAGGCATGGAATGATGCGTCGCGCGAGCGTCATTGTGCAGACTCCAGGAAATTCTGCAGAACCAGCGCGCCCGTGTCGCCCGATTTTTCGGGATGGAATTGCACGGCGCGCAGATTGCCGGTCTCGATCACCGCCGCGAACGGCACTCCATGATCGCAAGCCGCCACTGTGGCCGCAGCCGAAGCGGGCGCCGCGAAGGAGTGCGCGAAATAAAAATACGCGTCCTCTGGAACACCGCGCAACAGCCGGCTTTCGCGCACCCGCCGCACTTGATTCCATCCGATGTGCGGCGACTTTACATTCGTCGGCAGCGCGCGCACCTCTTCGGGGAAAAACGTGAGGCCCTTCTCTCCCGGTGCCTCTTCGCTCGAATTGAACATCGCCTGCAAGCCCAGACAAATCCCTAGGATTGGCACTCCCGCGCGATACGCGTCACGCAACGCAGCCGTAAGATTCCGCTCCCGCAATCCGGCGACGAACGCCGAGAAGTGCCCCACGCCGGGAAGCACGATGGCTTTTGCCATGTCCACTTGCCGAGCCTCGGTGACCCGCTCTGTCTCCGCGCCCAAGGCTTGCAGCGCGCGCTCGACCGAAGGCAGATTCCCCGCTCCGTAATCGATAATGCCGATTTTCACAGCAGTCCTTTCGTTGAGGGCAATACGCGGCGCAGCTGCCTGTCGCGCGTCACCGCGAAGCGCAACGCCTTTGCGAACGCTTTGAAAATAGCTTCCACCTGATGGTGCGAAGATCGCCCGTAGATCAGCTTCAGATGCACGTTGGCGGCGGCTGCGTGCGCGAAGGCCCGGAAAAAATCCTCCGTCAGCTCGGTTTGAAAATCGCCCACACGCGCCGCCGAAATCTTATAGTTGCACACGCAATACGCGCGCCCGGAGAAATCCAGTGCCGCTGCCGCAAGACAATCGTCCATGGGCATCAGAAAATAGCCCGCGCGCAGAATGCCACGCTTCGAGCCCAGCGCCTGCTTCACCGCTTCGCCCAGCGCGATGCCCACGTCTTCAACGGTGTGGTGTTGATCCACGTCCAGGTCGCCGCGCGCCTTCAGATCTAGGTCGAGGCCTCCGTGCCGCGCGATCTGTTCGAGCATGTGATCGAAAAATCGCACGCCCGTGCTGATCTTCGACTTGCCCTTGCCGTCGAGGTTCAGCCGCAGCCGGATGCTGGTCTCCTTCGTGTCCCGCTCGATGCGCGCTTTTCTCATGGAACCCTTCCCAACCCCTTCCTAAGTTCGTCGAGTAGCCGCCGCGTCTGCGCGCGCGTGCCCAAGGTAATGCGAACGTAGCCTTCGCCCCCGAAATCGCTCGATCGGTCGCGCACCAAAATGCCCTTGCGCGCAAGGCCGGCCACGATTGCCTTGCAGCGCTCGCCGAAATAAACCAGCAGAAAATTCCCGCCGCTCGGAAACCACCTTACGCCCAATCGCCCAAGGCCGCGTTCGAGGTCGCGCCGCCCGGCCCGCACCTCGCGCACCGTGCGCGTAATAAATTTACGATCCTCAAGCGCCGCTTCGCCCGCCGCTAGCGCCGCCGCATTCACTGGATAGGGCGATTGCGCTTTGCGCATGATGGCCGCCATCTCGCGATTCACGAAAATGCAGCCCAGCCGCAGGCCTGCGAGGCCGGCGGTCTTCGAAAATGTGCGCGTCACGATCAGGTTCCGATGGCGCCGGATCCACGGGATCACCGTAACGCCCGAAAATTCGAAATACGCTTCGTCGATCACGACCACGGTGCCGCGCTTGGCCGCGGCCAGGATTCGCGCGAGCTCCCGAAGCGAAAGCAGATTTCCCGTGGGGCTATTCGGATTCGCGAGAAAAAACACGCGCGGCCCGCGGGCCAGGGCTTTGAGCACGGCGTCCCATGGGAAGGTCATCGATCCGTCGTAACGCGGCGACTCAATACGTGCTCCCGCCAGTTCCGAATAGAAGCGGTACATCGCGTACGTGGGCTCGACCAGTAGCACCGTGTCGCGCGCTCCTACGAAGGTGTTCACCACCAAGCTAAGCGCCTCGTCGGTGCCGTTCGTCAGCAGCAACTCCTCGGGCGCCACGCCGAAGTGCCGCGCCGCTTTGCGCCGCACCGTTTCCTGCTCCGGATAGGCGGAAATGGTCGCGGCGCTGAGCCTCGCGAGCGCTCGGCGAACTTTCGGCGAGCAGCCGATGGGGTTCTCGTTGAAATCGAGACGCAGTTTATCGGTGCGCCCTTCGAGCGGCGGATGGTACGCGCGCATCTTTTCGACCGCGCGCCTCACGGGTGCGGAGTTGTTCTTCGGCGCGCTCTTCATTGGCGCACTCCGACGGCTCGCTCGTGCGCATCGAGCCCTTCGGCTCGCGCAAATTGCTCGACCACAGGAGCGAGGCGCTTGACTCCCGCGCGCGATACTTCCTGCACGCTGATGCATTTCACGAAATCCGTAACCGAAAGGCCGCCGCGCGTCCGCGCCACGCCGCCCGTGGGCAGCACGTGATTCGTGCCGCTCGCGTAGTCGCCGAACGATTGCGCGCTCCAGTCGCCCAGAAAAATGCTGCCCGCTGAATCGATCTTCCGCATCAGATCGTCGGCGCCACCCGGCAGGCTCAAGTGTTCCGGCGCGAAGCGATTCACGAAGCGCGCCGCCGAAGCCACGTCTGCCGCCACCAACACCGCGCCGTTTCGCGCAAGCGAACGCCGCGCGAGATTCGTCTCGCGGCAACTCGCCGAGCTGCCGCTCGATTTCCGCCGCAACGGCTCGCCCCAGGCGCATAGAAGTGGTCACGAAAATCGAAATGGCGTCGGGATCGTGCTCCGCCTGCGCGATCAAATCCGCCGCCATGTAGCGCGGATTGCCTCGCCGCGCGAACACGATGGCTTCGGTGGGGCCCGCAAGCATATCGATAGCGCAGTCGGCGCTGACTAACTGTTTCGCGGCAGTCACGAAGCGATTGCCCGGCCCGAAAATCTTGTCGACGCGCGGAATCGACCGCGTCCCGTAAGCCAGCGCGGCGATGGCCTGCGCGCCGCCCACTCGCGCCACCCGCTTCACGCCCAGTCGCGCTGCCGCAGCCAGCAGAGCGGATCCCGGTTGCGGGCTCGCGACAACAATCTGCCGTACCCCGGCTACCTGCGCGGGGATCACGGTCATCAGCAGCGTGGACGCCAGCGAAAACCGTCCGCCCGGCAGGTAGCATCCGATCGATTCGATGGCCCGCACGCGCTGTCCGGCGCGCACTCCAGGCTCGACCTCGATCGTCCACTCCTGCGGCTTCTGCCGCTCCGCCACCGCGCGAATATTCCGCGCCGCGTGATCGACGGCCGCGAGAAATTCCTTGGCCACGTGCTTTTGCGCCGCGCGAATTTCCGCTTCTGACACCCACACGCTGCGCGCATCGAGCGTCACGCGATCGAAGCGTTTGGTCCAGGCGAAGAGCGCAGCGTCTCCGCGACGCCGCACGTCTGCCACGATGCGGGCCGCCGCGCGCTCAGCGCCACGGCTCGACGCCCGCCGCAACCCCAGCACCCGCTCTTCCGCCGCCTTTGTCAGACGCACAACGCGCATTAATAGACCACCTTGTTCAGCGGATACTCGACGATTCCCTCCGCGCCTGCCGCCTTCAGCTTGGGAATCAGCTGCCGCACCGTTTTCTCCTCGATAATAGTGTTGATGGCCACCCAGCTCAGGATCGCTCAGTTGCCCGATGGTGGGATTTCGCAGCGCCGGCAGCGCCGCCAGAACTTTATCGAGATCGTTGCGCCGCACGTTCATCATCAGCCCGACGCGGTTGTATGCCTTGATCGCTCCATCGAGCAGCAGCACCATGTTTTCGATTTTTTCCCGCTTCCAGGCGTCTTTCCAGGCCCCGCGATTGGCGATGAACCACGTAGCCGACTCCAGCAGCGTATCGACCACTCGCAGGTGATTGGCGCGCAGCGAAGAACCCGTCTCCGTCACCTCCACGATGGCGTCCGCCAGCTGCGGAACTTTCACTTCCGTCGCGCCCCAGGAAAACTCCACGCGCGCCTTCACGCCATGGCGCGCCAGATATTTTTCGGTCATCTTCACCGCTTCCGTCGCGATGATCTTGCCCTCGAGGTCCTTCACGCTTTGGAACGGTGAGTCCTCTGCCACCGCCAGCACCCAACGCACGCGCCCCAGGCTGGTCTTCGAATACACCAGCTCGGCCACCTCTTCCACGTCCGCGCCGGACTCCAGAATCCAGTCTTTGCCGGTCAGACCCGCGTCGAGCGTTCCATTCTCCACGTAGCGCGCCATTTCCTGCGCGCGCACCATCATGCAGGTAATCTCCGCATCGTCGATGCCCGGAAAGTAGCTGCGCGAGTTCACCGTGATGCGCCAGCCGGCCTTGGCGAAGAGCTCCACGGTCGCATCCTGCAGGCTGCCTTTGGGAATGCCCAGTTTTAATCCGCTCATGTTTTTTGTCCCTTACCGTAAAGTTCCTCGGGAGTGATGATGCGCTCCCCAACCACGGTGGCCTCGCCGTCTGGTTCCAGCCTGCGGAAGAAGCAGCTTCGATAGCCTTCGTGGCACACCGCGCCGCCTTCCAGCTCCGCGCGCACCAACACCGCATCCAGGTCGCAATCCACGCGCAGCTCCCGCAGCAGCAGCTTCTGCCCACTGGTTTCGCCCTTGGTCCAAAGCTTCTGGCGCGAGCGGCTGAAGAACGTCACAAAGCCGGTGGCCTGCGTCTTGGCCAGAGCCTCGCGGTTCATGAATCCCAGCATCAGGATTTCGCCGTTTCCGGCGTCCTGCACGATCGCCGGAATCAGCCCGTTTTCCTTTTCGAAATCGAGTTCCATTCTTCTCTCCCCGCCCATTGAATGCCCATACAAACAAAAAGCCCGCCGGCGCTTGCCGCGCCAGCGGGCCTATGAGTGCAGCTCTTTCGTTACAGCTAGCCACACCGCCGCGGGCACGGATTTACGTGATGATGGTGGTGGCTGTGATGCGCCCGCAGCAGTTTCATAACGTCATCAAAATTAGGGCATCACCGCGAGGTTGTCAAGCACCTCGGTCGTCAAACGTGTCGAGCCGACTTGCTGCTCGAAAGGTTCAGGTTTCAGCGCAGTAAATCTTCGAGCTGCACCTTGGCGTCGGTCTTCGCGTCGCGATACTTCACGATCACGGGCGTGTACAGCGAAGATTCCATTCCTTGCCGGGGCCGTGCGAAATAGCCCGCGAGCCGGCCACCACCACAGCTTCTTCCGGAATCACCAGCGGATCTTCACTGGTCGCGTTAAGCACTTTCCCGTCGACCACGTCGTACACCGGCGTCGAGCGATTCAGAATCGTTCCGCTGCCCAGCACGGCGCGCCGCTTCACCATCGTCCCTTCATAGACGCCGCAGTTTCCGCCGACCAGCACTTCGTCTTCGATAATCACCGGCATCGCGCCGACCGGTTCCAGCACGCCGCCGATCTGCGACGCCGCCGAGATGTGGCACTTGCGCCCGACCTGCGCGCAGCTTCCGACCAGCGCGTGCGAATCGACCATGGTTCCGTCGCCCACGTACGCGCCGACGTTGATGTACATCGGCGGCATGCACGTCACGCCCTTGCCGATGAAGCAGCCGTCGCGAATGCTCGATCCGCCCGGCACGATGCGCACGCCCGAAGTGGCGTCAAACGATTTCACCGGGTAAGTGGCCTTGTCGAAAAACGGCTGCCGCGACGCGTCGATGGACATATCGACCACCGCGCCCATGCGGAAGCCCGAGCAGAATCCCCTTCTTCACCCACGCGTTCACGCGCCATCCGGTCGGCGACGCTGCATCGGGCTCCGCCGCGCGAATCTCTCCCGCGTTCAGCGCATCCTTGAATCGCTGGAAAAGATGCGAAGTGCTCGTCGGTGTAGCGCTCCGGGTTTTCGTCGAACAGCCGCTCGATTTCAACGTGCAGCATAGGCCTCCCTGCACCAAGCCCGACGGATTCGAGCGCGCTGCGAATTTTCGCCAGGTTTTCCGGCTTCGGCGGCACCAGCGGCAGCCGGAACACCGGCTCGAGCAATCCCATCAGCGCCATCGCCGCTTTCACGGGACCGGGATTGGTCTCCACGAAATTCACTTCCATCAGCGGGAAGTATCGCCGGTGAATTCGGCGCGCGCGCCGGCGAAATCGTCCGCCAGGCACAAGCTGCACCAGGCGCGTCATCTCCGCGGGAATTTCATTGGACGCCACGGAAATCACGCCGCGCCCGCCCAGCGCCATCAGCGGCAGCGTGATGCCGTCGTCGCCGGAAAGCACGAGAAATCCTCCGGGCACCATGCCGAGCAGCGCAGCCATCTGCGAAATATTTCCGGACGCTTCCTTCACTCCGACGATGTTTTCGATTTCCGCGAGCCGCTCCACCGTCGGCTGGCTCGATGTTCACGCCGGTGCGCCCCGGAATGTTGTAGAGAATAATCGGCAGCGAAATCGCAGCGGCAATCGCTTTGTAGTGCTGGTAAAGCCCTTCCTGCGTGGGCTTGTTGTAATACGGGCTCACGGAAAGAATTCCGTCCGCGCCCAGCGCCTTGCATTCTGCGCGCCAGTTCGATCACTTCCGCGGTGTTGTATCCGCCCGCGCCGGCGAGCACCGGGACTTTCTCCGGCCGCGCTTCCTCGATCGCGATTTCGCACCACGCGCAGCTGCTCTTCGCGAGTCAGCGTGGGGCTTTCGCCGGTGGTGCCGCACGGCACCAGAAAATTGATTCCCGCGTCGATCTGCCGGCGCACCAGCCGCCGCAGCGCCTCTTCATCGAGCGACAGGTCTTTCCGAAACGGAGTCACCAGCGCTGTGCCGCATCCCGTAAACATTTCCGTCTCCTCCTCCTCGCCGGTCTATTCCAGCTCGCCGACGATCTCGCGAAAATCGAAAAAGCCCTTTTTCCCCGCCACCCATCGCGCCGCGCGCAATGCCCCACGCGCGAATCCTTCGCGGCTTCGCGCCGTGTGCCGGATCGTGATCGTATCCGCCGCGGAATCGAAACCCATTTCGTGTGTTCCCGGCACGGTGCCCGCGCGGCTGCTGCTGACGTCGATCTTGCGGTCGTAGCCGCTCTGCTTCATGTGCTCGACCATGGCCAAGGCACGTGCCGGAAGGCGCATCCTTCTTCGTCGCGTGATGAATTTCCCACGCCCACGCGCCGTATTCCGGTTGACGTGCCATCAGCCGCGCCGCTTCGGCGACGAGCTGCGGAAAGATCCCCACGCCCACCGAAAAATTGGGACTCCACACCAGGCCCGTTCCGGCGCGCGCCACTGCTTCTTGTGCGCGCGCGATCTCTCCAAACCAGCCGGTCGTGCCGATCACGCAGTTCACGCCGAGCCGCGCCAACCGATCGATATTTTCGAGCGCCGCTGTAGGCGTCGAGAATTCGACCGCGGCGTCGATGCCGCGAAAATTCTCCTTGGTCATGCCTTCATAGTTGGCGTTGTTGTTGACGTCGAGCCGCAGCTTCACCTCGAAGCCGTATTCCGGCGCCAACTGCTCGATCATACGGCCCATTTTGCCGTAACCCACAATCGCCAGGTTCATCGCGCGCTCAATCCCATCTCCACTCGCTCTTCATAGGCGTGCATCCAAGACCACGCCTTGCTTTTCTCTTCGTAGGGGCGGGTCTCAGACCCGCCCGCTTCTTTCGCCTCGCCTCGGAACGCCATTCTCCTGAATTGCGAACGCCCTTCGCATGCTACGCCGCCTGCAACGTCCGCACCAGCTGCGCGTAGATGCCGACTGCCTCAGACAGCTCGCGCTTCGCGATGCGCTCCTCTGATGTATGCGCCACGTGAATGCTTCCCGGCCCAATCAGCAGCGGCTCCCCCCAGGTCTTGCCGAACATCGGTATGTCGGTTGCAAACGATACGACACTTGTCGGAAATCCATCCACGCTTTGAAATCGCAGCGCGGGTATACATAGAATTTCATTCAATTGCGTGCGTGAGCCGCCAGCACGTGCATCGACCGCCCGGCCGATAGCCTGATGAAAGGCTTCGCGAATTGGCACGGGATCGCCCACCAACCGGACCATCAGTTCGGCCTTGGCCGCGTCGGGAATCACATTGGGCGCGCGGCCGCCCGAAATCGTGCCGATATTCAAAGTGCTGGGCCCCAGCAGCGGATCGCTTGGCAGCGGCACGCGCCGAATCGCTTCGAGCGCGTTGAGCAACGCCTCGATGGCCGATGCGCCCAGTTCGGGATATGCCGAATGGGCCATGCGCCCTTGCGCCACCAGCTCGAATCGCAGCACTCCCTTGGATGCCAGCGCCAGCTTGTTTTCGGTGGGCTCGCCGTTGACCAAGTAGCGCGAGCCGCGCGGTGTGCGAGCAGCCACCGCTGCGCCGGCGCTGTTGCGCTCCTCGCCCACCACAAACAGGAGCGCGAAATTCTTTGCTCCTGCGGCGAGCAAATCCTCTGCCGCGCTGATCATGGCGGCGATGATGCCCTTCGCATCGCACGAGCCTCTTCCCCAGATGAATTCATCGTCCTCGCGCGAAGCGAAAAACGGCGGCACCGTGTCCATATGCGTGGACAGCGTGACCGCCGGCGTGCCCCACCAAGCCAGCACGTTGAACCGGCCGGCCTCGACGTCCATCCGCTCCACTTGGCCCCCCGTGCGCGAAGCCAGTTTGCCCAGGTAGTCGAGCAGAAAGGCGCCGACGCCCGCCTCGTTGTCCGTGACGGACTCGATGTCCACCAGCTTCCGTGTTAGCTCGAATACATTCATCTTTGTCTAAGGGTTAGATGTCGCGCCCCGGACTGAACTTGCCCCGAGCCGTGGTACGGATATGCCTTTGTAGCGGCCGCCCCGCCTTGCAGGCGGGCGCTTTTCGCTTTAGGTTTAACGTAGCGCCGCGGCCTTTAGCGCGGCATCTTTCCGATCAAATGTGCGTCGCGACCTTCACGGGGCACCGATCCGCCTTTGTAGCGGCCGCCTCGCCTTCCGGGCGGGTGCCTTTCGCCTTAGGTTTAACGTAGCGCTGCGGTCTTCAGCGCGGCATCTTCGCTGAATCCCCGATGTTTTGATGGGCGAGTGCTAACGAGGGAGGAGAATACGCGAGGGACAGACTCGGTTTCTTCGCTCCTCGATAGCGCTCCATCCGTTTCGCAACGGACGACAGTGGATAAGCTCTTCGCCTATCCCCCAACCGCCCCGGCCACAGCCGTCAGGACGATTTCGGCGGAGCAAAAACCTGAAAAGCCCCTTTCACCTGGCTTCCGATGCTGCTCGGAACCGCAACCCGGCTACTGATGGCCTCCGCGCCTCTACCAAGAACAATATCACTCTAGCCGCCGCCCGTAGCCCAAGTCAAGAAAACGGTCTGTGGAGAGTTTACGAATCCGAAGTCAGCGGCGTTTGCCGCAAGGGGATTAGAGGGTTTTACTTTACGGATTTCTGCGAAGATTCACCGTGAGCCAATAGCTCTCCTGGGCGATTCGGATCTTTTCGAAGGCTTTTGGTTCTCCGCTTCCAACCGCGCCAGCTCGATTTCCGCGCCGATCAAGAACCCAATCACGGAAATCAGCTGGATATCCCGACGGCTGTGAAAGTGGGCCTGCTTATGCTGCACGTTGATGACTCCCACGAGTTTTTCGCGGCACATCACTGGCACGGATAGAAATGCTTCGAACCGATCCTCGGGCAGCTCGTTGAACTTTCGGAATCGGGGGTCCTGAAAAGCCTTCCGTGCGATGGCCACCGGCTTCTTGTTTTCCGCCACCCAGCCGGTGATACCTTCGCCGAGCGGGATCCTCAGATTCCCCAGCGCTTCGGAATGAGGGTTTCTCGAAGCATGCAGCACCAGTTCCTTACCGTCCAGGATGTAGACGAAACAGGAGTCGCACTTCACGAAAGTCGAAACGAAGCGCACCACTTTTCCCAGCGTTTCAGAAAGAGGGGCGGCCGAGATTCGCTTTCCCAATTCATGCAAAAAATCGATGTCGAGAAAGGCGTCCGAGGCCGAAAATTCCGTCACGGTGCCAGTGTATGCATCCTCGCGGCCGGCGAGCCAATTCAAATTTGCGTTCGGTAGAATCATCTTTCGGAATGACGATCGAACGTCGCAGGGCCTCGCCGGCCGCATCCCGCGAGGTGGCCGCCTAGCTTTTCCCCGGGGAATTTGTATGATGGTGCGCCATGATCTTTCGATCGAACTCCGTGCGTTGCTCCGAATGACGGCCATGAAATCCAAGCGTACATCATCGAGTCGGCCTGCAACGCCATCGGGCGCCGATCCCACGCGCTACACACCGGATTATGCCTGGCGCCGCGCGAACGGCCCCATCAAGCAAAAGGGCACGGAAGAGATCTACTGCGAGGGTGTGCCGCTCTCGCGCATCGCCGAGGCCTCAGGAACTCCGGCCTATGTCTACAGCCGAGCAAGCATCGAGAGCGCCTATTCGGGACTTTCTCGCGCCTTCGGATCGCTCCCGCACACCATCTGCTACGCAGTGAAGGCCAATTCCAATCTCTCCGTTCTGCGTGTCCTGGCGCGGAAGGGGAGCAGCTTTGACATTGTTTCCGGCGGCGAGCTCGACCGCCTGCGCCGCGTTGCCGTCACAGGCGAGCGCATCGTTTTCTCGGGCGTCGGGAAGACGCGCGACGAAATCCGCGCCGCGCTCAACTACTACGCGAGCGGCGGAAAGGGCTCGCGTGCGGTGCGCGGCGGCATCCTGTTGTTCAACGTCGAATCCGCCGCGGAGCTTGATGTCCTGCTGAGTGAGGCGGCCCGGCACGTGGCCGCCGGCGGCCGGCGCCCATCGGTAGCAATGCGCGTAAATCCCGACGTGATGGCCGGCGGCCATCCGCACATTTCCACGGGCCATCACCATCACAAATTCGGAGTGGATTGGGCCGAGGCGCGCCGCCTCTACTTGCAGCACAAAAACTCGCGCTGGATTGCATGGCGCGGCATCAGCGCGCACATCGGATCGCAAATCGTGTCAGTGGCGCCCTACCGGCGCGCGCTCGCGCGGTTAGCTTCCTACGTGCGAGACCTAGCGTGGCAGGGCGTTCGCCTCGATCTCGTGGACATCGGCGGCGGCTTGGGAATTCGCTATGCAGACGAATCGCCGCTGGTGCCGAAGGCTCTCGCGAGAGCGCTCGTCGAAATCGTCAGGCCGCTGGGCTGCCGTCTGCTCGTCGAGCCGGGGCGCGCCATCGTCGGCCCCGCGGGTGTGCTGCTGACGCGCGTGCTGTATGTGAAGGAGAATCGCGGCAAGAAATTCGTCATCGTAGACGCGGCGATGAACGATCTGATCCGCCCGGTTCTCTACGATGCGACCCACGCCATCACGCCGGCAGTGCGCGACGCGGGACGCCCTTCAAAGTACACGCGCGCCGACATCGTCGGTCCGGTTTGCGAGTCCGCGGATTTCCTGGCGCGCGACCGCGCACTCGCCCCGGTGAGTCCGGGAGACTTGCTGGTGGTGTGGGCCGCGGGCGCTTACGGCTTTGCGCAGTCTTCGAATTACAACGCGCGCCGCCGCGCCGCCGAGGTGTTGGTCGACGGCCGGCGGTTCCACATCGCGCGACGCCGTGAGACCTACGACGACTTGGTGCGCGGCGAAAGCCTGCGCTGAGCAGCACGATGACTCTCTTCCCCGCTTTTCTGAAACTCGAGGGCCGCCGCTGCCTGGTGGTCGGCGCCGGGCCCGTAGCGGAAGAAAAAATCCCGAGTCTGCTGCGCGCCGGCGCGAAGGTGCGCGTCGTGGCGCCTGAAGCTACCGAGCGCATTCAAGAGTGGGCGCGCGCTAAGAAAATTGTGTGGGCGCGGCGTGCCTTCCGCGCCGAAGACCTGGCCGGCGCGTTCCTGGTGATCGCCGCGACGTCTTCCGGTTCGCTGCACGCGCGACTTCAGGCCCAGGCGAGGCGGCGCGGTGTACTCTGCAACTCTGTGGATGATCCCGAGCACTGTGATTTCTTCTACGGCGCGGTCGTGCGTCGCGGTGGCCTGCTGATCGCCATCTCCACCAGCGGACGTAGCCCCGCGCTGGCGCAGCGCATTCGCAAAAAACTGGAGGAGGAGTTCGGGGAGGAGTACGCCGCGTGGCTGGAGGAGATCGGCGCGGTGCGCGAGCGTCTGATGGAGAAGAAAATCCCACGCGAACGCCGCCGCGTGCTCCTGCACCGCCTGGCCAGCGATCTTTCCTTCGACGAATTCCTCAGGCGCCGCACCCGCAAGCGAAAATAGGTCTTCGCTTGATCTTTACAATTTATTTATATTTCTCGCGGATTTGGAAGACGAATGATCTCCATTCATAAATCGACGAACCAAGCAGGGAGTGCGCCTGCTAGTATTTCTCATTCGCCGAAGCGGCCAGGCAGCGGCTTTCCCCCCCACCCAAACCTTCCGTCGCCTGGCCGCGACTTTCTCCCAGCAACTTTTGCTCAGGCCGGAAGTCTGCGTTTCTCCGCGACGAGCGCGGCGGCCCGCTGAGCCGCTTCATTCACCAGGAAGCCCATTTTCGGATGTGGCGGCTCGAAGTCGGGTGGAATGCCCTCTTCGCGCAGTTCCTCTGATGTCACCGGCCCGATGGACCCGACTACAACGCGTGCGAGCGCGCGGCGCACTTCCAACTCGCGGCCCATTTCGTGCGCGATGCGCAGCAGGTGCGCCACTTGAATCGAAGTCGTGAACAGCGCCACGTCCACCTCGCCGCGCACGATAGCTTCGACGGCGGCGCGCAACGGGCCGGTATCTTCCGGCAGCGCCCATTGATACACCGGCACGCGCGTAACGCGCGCGCCGCGCTCAAGCAAACCCGCCAGCAGTTCGGCGTTCGGTTTGCCGTATTCCTGCACCGCAACGCGCAGCCCATCGAGCGGAAGCGAATCGCGCCTTTCGTCGAGGGCATGCAGCAGATCGCGCCAAGTGTTCGGCTCCGGCACAGCGACGGTAACCGGCACGCCCAGTTCCTTGAGCACGGCTACCGGCTTCGGGCCGCGCGCCACAACGGCAACGCGAGAGAGCGCGGCCACAAATTGTTCGCGGGGATAAATTGTTTCAACCACGCGCGCCAGAGCCCGCGTGCCTACGCCGGTCAGCAGGATCACCATGTCGAAGCCGTGCGCCGCGAGTGTGCGCGCAAAATCGAGCGCTTCGGTGTTTGCTTCGATGGGAACTTCGCGCATCGACGGCGCCACGATCGCATGGCCGCCGTAGGTGGTGATGAGCTTGGCCATCTCCGCGGCGCGGCGGCTCTCAAGCGCCAGCACACGCAGCCCGTTCAGTCCCGCCGGTTTGCCTTGCTCCGCCATTGTTTTCTCTAGTGCCGGAAGTGCCGCACGCCCGTGAATACCATCGCCATGCCGAGCTTGTCGGCTGTGGCGATCACATCCTGGTCGCGCATCGAGCCGCCCGGCTGCGCAACTGCGGTGGCGCCGGCTTTTCCCGCTTCTTCCACACCATCAGGAAACGGAAAGAATGCATCCGAGGCCACCACGCTGCCCTGCAGCGAAAGCCCCGCGGTGGCTGCTTTGATTACCGCAATTTTCACCGAATCGACGCGGCTCATCTGGCCGGCGCCGATGCCCACAGTTTCTCCATCCCGCGCGAACACGATGGCGTTGGATTTCACGTGCTTGGCCACTTTCCAGCCGAAGAGCAATGCGCGGCGCTCAGCGTCCGTCGGAGCCCGCTGCGTCGCGACTTTCAAGTCCGCATCCGCAAGCTCGTGGACGTCGGGTTCCTGCGCCAGTACGCCGCCGGAAATCGGCTTCAGCACCAGTTCTTGCTCCACGGTGGGTTTCGCCATTTCCAGCAGGCGCAAATTCTTTTTTGCGGCGAAGATTTCGCGCGCCCGCGCGTCGTATCCCGGAGCGACGATGCACTCGACGAACAACTTAGCCACCTCTTCGGCCGTCGCGGCATCGAGCGCGCGATTGAACGCCAGCACTCCGCCGAAGGCCGAAATAGGGTCGCACGCGAGCGCCTTCAAATAGGCATTCAGTGGCGAATCCTGCTCCGCCGCGCCGCAGGGATTGTTGTGCTTGATGATGGCCACCGCCGGGCGCTTGAACTCTGCCGCCAGCGCGGCTGCCGCGTCCAGATCCACCAGATTGTTGTAGGAAAGTTCTTTGCCCTGCAACTGTTTCGCGCCCGCGAGCCCGGAAGGCGCTTGGCCGGCAGGCACGTACAGCGCCGCGGCCTGGTGCGGATTTTCCCCGTAGCGCATGGTCTGGCGGCGTTCGAGCGCGATGTGGATGCGCTCGGGCAATTTTTCAAGCGCGCCGATCGACACGGCGCCATTTGCAGCCAGCCGTTCAAGTTCGGTGGCGATCTCGCCGTCGTAGCGCGCCGTGCGCGCGTAAGCCTTCCGCGCCAGCGCCAGGCGCGTCGCCAGGCTCAGCTCCTTGCGCTCGCGAAGCTCGCCGGCAACGGCGGCGTAGTCGTTGGCATCCGTCACCACACCGACGCTTTGGAAGTTTTTCGCCGCGGATCGAATCATCGCCGGCCCGCCGATGTCGATATTCTCGATCAGTTCTTCGGGCGTGACGCCGGGCTTGGCCGCAGTAGCCGAAAAGGGATACAGGTTGACGACCACCAAGTCGATGGGCACGATGCCGTGTTCGCCGGTTTGCTTGCGATCTTCAGGCTTCCCGCGCTGGAAAAGAATTCCGCCGTGCACTTTGGGGTGCAGCGTCTTCACCCGCCCGCCCAGCATTTCCGGCCAGCCGGTCAGATCGGAAACGTCGCGCACCGCGATGCCCGAATCCCGCAGCAGCTTGGCCGTGCCGCCCGTGGAAACAATTTCGATCCCCAGGGACGCGAGTTCGCGCGCGAACTCGATTACGCCGGTCTTGTCATACACGCTGATAAGCGCCCGCTCGATAGCCACCCTGCCTCCCGTGTCTCTGAAAGTTCCGACTGCAGCAAGCGGGCCAGTGTATGCGTTTGCGGGAAATTTCGGAAGAGGTGCGGTGGAAATCGTGCGGTTGGAGATAGTGGATGGAAAACACCCGGTGGGGAAACGGACGGAAAAGGCGCCCCGTGGAAAGAAGCGGAGCTAGGCTGAGATGCGAGCTTTCAGCTTCACGCGGCCGCCCTCAATGCTGACGGTGTACTCGATCTCGCGGCCGCCCTTTTCCTTCAGGTCTTGTGTCTTCTGGCGGACGAAGCGCTCGAAGTCTTTCAGGCTGGGCGCGCCGGCGCTTTCGCCCGTTTCGGTGCGCGCTTCGATCAGCTTGCTGTACAGCGCCTGCACTTTGTTGGATTCGACATCGGAGTTGGAAAAGGACTGCGCGAAGACGGCTCTGGCCGCGTCGCGGGCGGCGGCCAAATCAGCGGCAGTGGGCTCAGCGACAGCGGTGGCAACCTGGGCCGGGTGCTCCGCGGCTTTGCGCGCGCGTTCTGCTTCGATGGCCTTGGCCGCCGCACCGAAGTGGTGCTGCTGGGTGCCTGTCTCCCTCTGAATGAGCCTCTTCCGCCACAGGTCGTGATACTTGGCATAGGTCTGCGCTAGATTGTTGAACCGGAAGCGCTGCCCGAAGCTAAGTTCCGCCGTTCGTTCGTTGTAGCGGCGCAGCAGACTTTCCACGCGCCACTGCGTGTCCGTGGGAGGCCGGGACCGGCCGCCGCCGAAGAATTGCTCGTACTCGATCTTCAGAGTACGGGTATCCCGCTCGATTTGATTCAAATCGTCGTCGATGGTGGGCATGGCGGACGCCGGGTCGCAATACCAGCCTAGAAGCGCTCGCCAGTGGCGTCAACCGGCCCGTCGACCCACTTGTCGCAAAGGCAAATCCCGGTATGGACTCGGTTTGCCTCTGTGGGCTGCTTTTGTGGCACAGGCACTTCGCCAAGGTCAGCCGCTGCTACGACTTCAATAGCGTTTTGGGGTTGTGAGAAGATGGTCGAAAAGCAGCCTACTAAATGCGCCGGTTTGTTTCACAGGCTCCGTTTCAAGATCAAGCCTCTGGTTCCAACGGCAAAGAGGGCATTCGATGTGAGCGCTAGACTGATGGTCGTTTGGGACGTTCCGGTGTCCTCGATGCTCCATGATTTACCGCCATCGTTCGTCGCAAGAATCAAGCCCTCATTGCCACCGAGCCAACCGCGGGAAGGAGATAAGAAGGCAGCAGAGTAGACGAACAAAGCTTTGTCGGGAGAATCATGAGGAACATTCGGAAGCTGAACGCGCAGCCAAGTCTCTCCGCCGTCTGTTGTCCGGAGAGCAAACCCCGAGTCGGTGAAGTCGTCCGAGCCGACGACCCATCCGCTCGCTGCGGAATTAAAATCGAGACCGAAGAGGTACGGGTACAGTTTTCCTCGTTGTCGATAAGATCTGGTCCAATGGTGTCCTCCATCTTTGGTTTGCAGGATTCCACCACGGGCAGCTGCCCATCCGCGATCTGGAGAAAGAAACTCCATGGCATTGATTCCCATCTCTTCCTTTACTCTCGACAGAAATCTCCAGTGTTTGCCGCCGTCTTCCGTTCCAAAAACAATGCCGTAGGGACCATACTGGTCACCGATACTTTCAACGAAGCCACCTACCCACCCGTGTTCGGAGTTCAAGAATGACAGGCTGGAGAAAGAACTGAGGTGAAAGGACTGGAAATTTTCCAGCGTCAACTGGACGAGCCAATGTTCGCCACCGTCCTCCGTATGGAAAAGGACCGCGTGTGCAAAGCGGTTCGGCCAGCCCTCGGAGCTTTCTCCCGCAGCCCAGCCGTCTTTGGCGTCAGCGAAAAATACAGCGTAGAGATTTAGGCTCGCGGCAACGATGCTCTCCGTCCAAGTTTGGCCGCCGTCAATTGTCCGGGTAAAGGTTCCTCCATCGCCAACGGCATAGCCGTGCAAATCATCGAGAAAATAGACAGAGCGGAGCGATGCAGGCCGGGTTTCGGTTTCCGGGGGTGCATCGACATTGAAGACTTTCCACTGCCGGTCTGCGAGCCTCTTTACTACGGACCACCGAGAATGGGTTTGATCGGCAGCCGGAGCGCGGCAGCTAATACCAAGGCATAGTGTTAAGACTCCGAAGGCAAGCAAAACACAGATGAAGCGAGATGCTGCGAAAGAAGTTGGGTGGCCTGCTGTTCGAGCGCTGGCTTTCGGCTGCTGCATGGCCGCAGGGTCGAATGATAGCACTCACCATTCAGGTCGGCACCCGTCTTGACTTTGCCGAAAGCGCCTGCCTAGACTCGAAGTTTCGACCATGGCCAATGCGAAAACCGAGGGCTTTGTAGTCACTGTGGGTGTGACCGGGGCGAGCGGCGCGGTCTACGCGCAGGCTCTCCTGCGGCTGCTTGACGCCGACAAGCGCGTTGAGCAGGTGTTCCTGGTGGCGAGCGAAGCAGGTTTGCGGCTTCTCTCGACCGAACTCGGCATCACGGCATCGAATGGACGAAATCTCGCCTCGCTTTTGACCGGAACACCCGCGAAGAAAATCGAATCGCTGTCGAACAAGGACATCGGCGCAAGCATTGCCTCGGGCAGCGCCCCGGTGAACGCCATGGTTGTGGCGCCGTGCTCGGCTGGCGCGCTGGGCTCGATTGCCGCCGGCACCGCCGCGGATCTGCTTACGCGCGCTGCAGACGTTTGCCTGAAGGAGCGCCGCCCGTTGATACTTTGCCTCCGGGAGACACCGCTCAATCGCATTCATCTGGAAAACATGCTGCGCGTGCACGATGCCGGCGCCGTGGTGATGCCGGCCATGCCCGCGTTCTACTACGGGCCCAAGGACATCGACGACCTGGTCGAGCAGTTCGCTTATCGCGTTCTCGCGCAGATTGGCCTACCGCAGGAAAAGCAGTATCGATGGAAAGGAAGCAGGGCCAGAGGCGAGAAATGAGAAGCGAATTCGCGCGACCCACGAATCACAAGTCACGAATCCAGCCTCCCGATTCTCTCGGTGTCTCCGTGTCTCCGTGGCAAATCCGGATATGACCAAGAGCCGCATTGGCATCGTGCTCGAAATGATCAAGTTTGAGCACTCCGTGTTTGCGCTTGCCGTTTGCGCTCGTCGGAGCCTTGCTCGCCGCGCGCGCGGGCGGCGGCCTGCCGACCTGGCGGCAAATTCTGTGGATCGTCGTGGCCATGGTGGGCGCGCGCTCCGCGGCCATGACCATGAACCGCATCGCCGACCTGGAATACGATCGCCGGAACCCGCGCACCGCCAACCGCGCGCTGCCGGCGGGAGAACTTTCCGAGGGGTTCGCATGGTTGTTCACCGTGGCTTCTTCGGCGGTGCTTCTATTCGCTGCCTGGCGATTGAACCGGCTTTCGCTCGAACTCGCGCCCTTGGCCCTCGCGATTCTCTTTTTCTATTCGTATACCAAGCGCTTCACTTCCTGGTCGCATTTTGTGCTGGGGTTTTGCCTGGGCATTTCGCCGCTGGCGGCCTGGATCGCCATTCGCGGCTCGCTCGATCCGCGCATGTTGATTCTTTGCGCCGCCGTTACCCTGTGGGTGGGCGGTTTTGACGTGCTGTACGCCTGCCAGGATGTCGAATTCGACCGCGCCGCGGGGCTGCACTCGATTCCGCAGCGTTTCGGGGTCGGGAGGGCGCTCGCCATAGCTCGCGGGATCCACTTTTTGATGATTGTGCTGCTAGTTTTTTTGGCCTGGAGCTTCCATCTCGGCTGGCCCGCCTGGGCGGGAATCGTGGTGGTGGCGGGTCTCCTGGCCTACGAACACTCGCTTGTGAAGCCGAACGACCTAAGCAAAATGAATGCTGCGTTTTTCGCGGTGAATGGCTATATTAGTTTGTTGTTCCTGCTGTTCTGGGGCGCCGCTGCTGTGCGGCCGTAAGTCCTTATAAATGAGCGGAAACCTACAAATCACCGATGCCCGCCTCGAACCGATCTCACGACGGGTGCTCGCAGGCGAGCGCCTGACGCCTGAAGACGGCCTGGCGCTCTTCGAATCCCATGACTTGCTGGCGGTTGGCTGGCTTGCGAACCACGTCCGCGAGCAGCGCCACGGAAACGTTTGCTACTTCAACGTCAACCGGCACATCAATCCCACAAACGTTTGCGTTGCGCACTGTAAGCTGTGCGCCTTCGGCCGCTCCCCCGACGCGCCGGGGTCGTACACGTATGCGCTGGATGAGGTGGTGGCTCGCGCGGCCCAGGGTGTGGCCGAAGGCGCGACGGAATTTCACATTGTGGGCGGGTTGCATCCCGATCTTCCCTTTGACTATTACCTCGATCTGATCCGCGCACTGAAGGGGCGCTTTCCGCAGGTACACCTAAAGGCCTTCACCATGGTCGAGGTGCACTACTACGCGCGCCTCTCAAAGCTTTCGATCCGCGACACGCTCTTGAAGATGAAAGAAGCGGGCGTCGATTCGCTTCCGGGCGGCGGTGCGGAGATTTTTCATCCTCGCGTGCGGCGCATCATTTGCGACCACAAGGTATCCGGGCAGACGTGGCTTACGATCGCACGCACCGCGCACGAGCTCGGCATGCCGTCGAATGCCACCATGCTCTTCGGCCACGTGGAAACTTTAGAGGAGCGCGTCGACCACCTGGTGCGCCTGCGCGAGTCGCAGGACCGCACGCATGGTTTCGTAGCTTTCATTCCGCTGGAGTTTCATCCCGCCAACACCGGCTTGGCGCACATACCGAAGCCCACGGGCTTCGATGCGCTGAAGACCATCGCCGTGTCGCGGCTGATGCTCGACAATTTCGACCACATCAAGGCCTACTGGATCATGCTGACGCCGCGCATCGCGCAGATCGCGCTGCAATTTCGGCGCGAACGATCTGGACGGCACCGTGGTGGAAGAAAAGATCTACCACGATGCCGGCGCGACCACGCCCGAAGGGCTCACGCGCGCCGAGCTCGAAAGGCTGATTCGCGCCGCGGGCGCGTGCCGGTCGAGCGCGATACTCTCTACAGACCGGTGAATCGCGCAAACATGCCGCCCGCCGGCGCAACGTCCGGTCCCGCGAGCGGATTCATCCCCGTAGGTTCCTTGCGCGCCTAGTCCGTGCAAGTCTTTTCAGGAATATCGAAACAGCGTCATAAATCCGAAGTCCATGTGAGTCTGGTTGTGGCAATGGAAGAGAGTCGCGCCGGGATTGTTGGCCGTGAAATCAACCTCCGTGGTCGTGTTTGCAGGAACAACCACAACGTCCTTATTCAATCCGGAGACCGGCATTTCGTCCAGGCTTGTAACCTCAAACGTGTGGCGATGCAGATGGAGCGGGTGATCGTCCGCGCTGCGATTGATCATCTGCAGCCGGTACCTTTTCCCCTCCTGCAGCATGATCGGGTCGGTGTTGGGATAGGATTTTCCATTGATGGTCCAGGAATCGAAGGCGCCCTGGCCGTGAAATTTCGACTCGAACCGCAACGGGATCACTTCATCCGGTTTCAGGTTCGCGGCTTGAGTTTTCGCGAACGGCCTGTAGTCCCATAGCGTTTCCGGCGGCTCGATCCACTTGGGCTTGCCCTGCTGGTTCTCGTATTCCACCACGATCCCCATGCCCGTCTTGCGCAGTTGTGGCCGCGTCTCGCCGAGGACCCACACTCCCGGCAGATTCATCGTAACCACCACATCGATTCGCTCGGCCGGGCCCAAGCGCACCGCGCGCATCGCGAACGGCGTCGGCACCGGATTGCCGTCCATACCGACGACGTTCATTTCGTGTCCTGCAAGCCCCAACCAATGGATCAAGCTCGCGCTCGCATTCAGAATATGCAACAGCAGGCGTTGCCCTTCGCGCACCTTAATGGGATCGGCGAATCCGAGCATGCGCCCGTCAATAGTCCCGTATTCATAAGCCGCTTCCTGCGACGAATCCCCGCACAACGCCATGTAGGCGTTCCAATCGTGCAGCGTAAGGAAGATCTCCTGGTCGTAGGCACCGGCATTGTCTTTGGGCTCGATATAGAAGCAGCCGAACTGCCCGCTATACGTTGCGCGCTTCAGGTCGTGCATGGCGGAATTGTGCGTGTGATACCAGCGGAATCCCGCCGGCCGCGGCGTGAAGAGATAGCGGAGTTGCGCGCCTGGCGCGATCATCGAACTGCCTTCCTCCATCGAGCCATCCATGGTGGAAGGAATCCAAAGTCCGTGCCAGTGCACGATCTCAGGAATTGCGGTTCGATTGACTACATCGATGGCGATGGGCTTGCCCTCAGGCCAACGAATCAGTGGGCCCGGCACGCGCCCGTTGTAGGCCACGGTGTGGATCACTTTGCCGGGCGCGATTTCGAGCGCGAGAGGCGCAATTTCCAGTTTCACGTCGGCGGCGGTTTGCGCTCGCGCACGGGCGATGGATGCCAACGTCGCTCCGGCCAAACCTGCGCCTGCCTGCGCGATGAATGTACGCCGGTTCATCAAGCTCCTCATCTAAGGCACGCTGTCAGAGCTGCCGGGCCGGCGATGCGACCAATCAAAGTAGCGCCCTATGATGCACTTCACGATCAGATGGTCGGTTCCGGCCGTCGCGCCCCAGCCCGCGCCAAAATTGATTTCCCACTTGGGCGAAACAAACAGATTTATGACCGGGAAGACTTGTTGCTGCTGATTGTGCAGGGTGACGAAGTTTCCCCACTGGCCGTAATACGAATAATACTCGACGCCGATGTTGAAACGCTTCGACGGCGCGTATGTGAGGGTTGCGGCCGGGCCGAAGGTCACGCCCTTGGGAGCGACGTTCGTGTAGTAATCCTTCTTCTGCTGGGGCGTGAAATCCGCGGGCGCGGGCACGACGTGCACATTCCAGACCATGGTCCCGTTGACCGACCAATACCAACGCCCAATGGTTTGATCAACGATCGGCATGATCTGCCAGGACCAAGTCGGATTGGAATATTGAGGCCTGGCATATCCGAACTCGGTTGATAAGCTCACGCCCACCGGCCAGTGCCAGCGAGGAGGAACTCGCACGCGCGGACGTATGTGGTCTCCAACCCACTGCACGCCGTGGCCGTTCTGCTCGGCGGTAAAGATGTAGAAGCCAATCTCAGCCCAGTCGGTGATTCCCTCGGTCAGTTCGATCGTTTCGTGCTCCTGATGCTGTGTTGGGAACATGCCGAACTCGGCCATCGTGGTTCCTTCGACCGTAAAGTTGCTGTGCAGTTCGACCAGTAGCGTCTTGGGGGGCATCGTCTCCGAGGGGTACACCTGGATCTCGTAGTTGTCCTGCGCGCGAGCGCCGGCCGGATACAGAAGGGCAATACAGAGGAGGGAAAAGAACACCCGAAGGGTGATGGCGGCGACTCGTGTGATTGAAAACTCCTTTTTCATTCTGTGAGCACGGCAATCAGATCAGTGACTCACGGCGTGCGATCGTCTCTTACGGTTCCTTGCGCGCCTAAGCAGTTTGTCGGCGCGGCAAGGCCCACATCAAGCATCAAGGCGGCGATCCAGGTGTCTTCGATCCGCCGCTGGCTATGCGACTTGCCGGCCACGGTTTCGAGTTCAGGTCGCGCGACAGTATCAGCTTTACCGTTAGCTTATCGGTCGCGCCGGTCAGACCAAACCCGACGCCCGCTTCGATATTCACGAGCTTACTGGTGTGATCGAACACTGCCCATAGCTGCTGGAACTGCTGGTTGAGCGAATAGATATTGCCCAGAGGTCCATAATCGGCGTACTCCTCGATCGCCCCGGCCCATTTCGGACTGAAGTTGTACGCGACCCGTACCGCCGGCACGAAGTCCAAATTTTTGAAGCCGCCCCTGTAGTCCGTGTCCATGATCGGATTGATGATGAAGTCCCATGGATGCAGATGCCACCCGATGATGGGCCGTATCTCTGCGCTAGCACGCGTAGGGTTCCAATAAGTGGCGTTGTAGCTGAATTCGAAATTTACGCCGTAGAAAAACGCATGATCGTCGGCATGCGGTCGGACAAAAAGTTCGCGCACCTTGAAGCCATTGATCGAACCGCCGCGGTGCTCGGAAACGCTATACAGCGGCAGATAAAGCCCCTGCTCCCACCACGGCGTCAAACCGTAGGCCCATTCGGTAACTCCGTTCCACGAATTGTTGGAAATGATGGCACCTGGGAATGCGGGCGTCGTCAGGCCCTCGGGTGTGTAGTTGTTGTGCCACGTCAGATTGAAGATGCCGACGGGCGCGATGGAGGCATCGTAGACCTGAATTTCGTCCGTCTGCGCGAAGGCCGCCTTTGGGAGGGCTACGGAAACTGCGACGAGGATAACAAGGACGCCTATGCCGGCGCCCATGCGGCACTTCCAGCTACGGTTTTGTCTCATGCGTGCGGATGAGCCTTGTCGTAGATTTCCATCAGCTGTCGGATGCTGGCCTGCGTGTAGCGCTGCGTAGTCGATAGCGAAACGTGCCCCAGCAGTTCCTGTATCGCGCGGAGGTCGGCTCCATCCGCCAGCAGGTGCGTGGCAAAAGCGTGGCGAAGGGAATGGGGATGAAGATCCCAATTGACGTCGGTGAGCCGCGCATACTTCTTCACCAGCATGTGTACGGAGCGATCGGTCAAACGGCCCCCGGAGTGATTCAAGAATACTGCCTGCGCCGCGGGAGTTCCCTTGGCTGCCAGGAGGATCCCATCGCGCACCGACCAGTAGGCCTCCAGGGCGGTTTGCGCTTTCGATCCGTACGGTATCACGCGCTCCTTGCGGCCTTTGCCCAGCACGCGCAGCATTTGCCCGCGGCGGTCCACACTGCCCAGGTCCAATCCAACCAACTCGCTCACGCGCAGCCCCGAAGCATACAGAAGCTCCAGAATGGCTCGGTCACGCTTAAGCATCAGCCTGGCCTGCTCGCCGGACTTCGATTTCGCGTGCCCTTTGCGCTTCCCCTTGCTGGCCAGCGCGTCGTTCGCCATGCTGTCGAGGAATCCGCTCATCTCCTCTTCGGTCAGCACACGGGGCAGGCGCTTGGGAAGTTTGGGAGTGCTAACCAGCCGGGCGGGATTCTGGCGCGTGATTTTTTCCCGCACGCAAAATTTAAAAAACGTGCGCAGCGAAGCGAGCCGCCGCGCCACGGACGATCGTTCCAGGGCTTGATCGAAGAGCGAGCTCACGTATTCGCGGATGATGCGGTGGTCGACTTCGTCCAATGGCAGGGTTTTTTCGCCCGGCGGCGTCAGAAAAGCCGCGAACTGCCGGGTGTCGCGCCGGTATTCGCGGATGGTGTCCGGCGAGGCGTTGCGTTCGTACCGCAGGTACTCGATGAATTTATCAATGACCTGCTTCATGTGTTTATTTGCTTCACGGGCTTTACGGGCTCAACTCTATCAAACCTGCGGGCCGCGCGGTCTCACCAATCCCACAGCCAGATACGTATAGGAACTGGGCGCCGTGTGCAACCCTCGTGGGCCAGCTGGACTCGAATACAATAGACTGTCTGGTACCTTAAAATTTGTGAGACTATTGCCAAGCTGTTTCGAGAATCCGCGTTTTCCAATGCGTCTCAAAAAAATCACCATTACGGCATGCTTGGGAATGATTTGCATGATGGGCGTGCCCTGCCGTGCCGCTGCACCTGCTGTGGACACGACTGATCCTTACACTCCGAATACCGCCTTACTAGATTCCGGTTTTCACAAACTGTACGTACTTGATTTTGCGGGCGCGCGCGCCGACTTCGTCACCTACCAGAAGGTGCAGCCTGCTGACCCGCTCGGCAAGGCTGCCGAGGCAGCAAGCTATCTGTTCGAAGAACTGAACGCTAAAGGCGTGTTCACGTCAGCCTTCTTCCTGAACGACGAGAAGCTTTTGGGCGGCGTGGAAGGCCGTCCCGTCGACAACACCAATACGCCGTTCCTCATGGCCAATACCGCCGCTCGCGAGATGGCCAAGCAGATGCTGCACGCCAATCCACATGACACCCGCGGCCTGCTGGTTCTAGCGATGACGGACGGCATGGAAGCGGATTACGACGGTTTGATCATCAAGAAACAATTAGCCAGCGTGCACCTGATTCGTCAGGCGGAGAGCGAAGCAGCAACACTTCTGGCGGCCGATCCGTCGGCTCAGGACGCTTATCTGGCCTTGGGAGCCAGCAATTACATCATCGGTTCCATGCCGGGATATAAACGCGCTTTCCTATGGTTCGACAACGTTCACGGCGACCGCCAGCGCGGCCTGACCCAGCTGGAAATGACCGCCGAGCACGGCCACTATCTGCGGCCTTTCGCCGAGATCTTGCTGGCCCTGGCTCTCCAGCGAGAGCATCAACCGGAAAAAGCGCGTGCGTTGCTCGCGAGCCTCACTGCGGAATTTCCCACCAACCCGCTCTTCGCCCACGAACTGACACTGATCGATCAGAATTCCGCCGTAAGGCAGTAGCAGCCACGCACGATTCTCTCTTTGCTTTCCCTTACCACTTGACGCGAACGCGATAGTCGAGCGTCGCTGTGCCGTCCTTCTCCACTGGAATCTGGAATCCGATCGTCGAAGAATCCAGCTTGGTCCACTGAAAGTTGGAATTCACAACTTCCCAGTCGCCGCCCACCGGTTCGCGCACTTCCACGGTCACCGGTCCGTCCTTGTGGTTCCGCAGCGAAATCTGATATTCCATCTCGTAGAGGTTGCTCGCTAGCTTCTTGTAGTCGGTTTGCTTGCGTTCGCATACCACGTCGAAGGCGTTGCCTACATAGATCCGCAGCGTTTCATCCTTGGGTGTGTGGTTAATGGTGTCTTCGCCGGCAAACTGTATGCCGCCTTTGGAATCGGCTTGATACACGCGCACCGTCCCGGCGGGCAGCGGCATTCCCAGTCCGCCCTTTTGTTCATTCTTAAAGCGGTAGAAAACTTTCACCGGCTGCGGAATGGCGTTTCCGATGCCCTGCGGGTTGCGATAGTAGTAAGGCTGGCCTTCCACGGCGAGATACTTTTCCACTGGGATGTTGGTCGCTTCGAGCAGGCTGATCTGCTTCGACTCTTTGTCTTGTATCGATGTCGGCCGCTGTAACGTGTAGAGGTGATACTCGGAAAATCCCTCTTGCTGGAATTGCGGCGCCGCGGGAGCATTCTCGGCCATCGACTTCATCAGCGCCACGCGATCGGCCATGACTTGCGGCTGCGTGCGATGGACGTCTCCAGCCACGAGTTGCAATTTGGCGTTGTTGTACGCCGCGCCGCTGTTGTTGACGAGCGTCACCCAGCCGTCGAGGTCTGCCGCTTTCTCGTCTCGGCCCACGGTGAGCACGTAGTCTGCGTTCCAGTTCATGTTGTCGGTCAGATAAGAAGCTTCCACGCGCTGCGCGTCCGGGCCGCGATTGTCGAGCGTCCAGACGAGCGTCGGACGGCTGTAAAGATTTCCCGGCAGTTCGGGAAAGCGATAAGAAGTTACCGGCAGCCCGGTCACGATTTCATTTCCGATCTTCCATACCGGGCCATTGTTGTCCGACAGCAGTATCGCCTTTGACTGCACGCCCGCTACCTCGATGGTCAGTTCGCGCCCCACATATTTTTGCAGTAGCTTTTGCGGATCGAGCAGATCGTACTCGTAGTTTTGCTCGACCACACCAAGCTTGGCGGGATCCGTGAGGGAACGGAAATGCACGGTCGCGGGGTTTATCGACGCGGCCACACCCTCGAAGCGCAGCGGCGCCACGCCGGATCGCAGATGAATTTGCCGCACGTCGCGCACCAGAGCCAGATTCGAGTTATAGACCGTTACCGAGATTTCCGTTTGATCCTTTTCTGTCGTTGCCGCAGCGTCGTCATTCACGGCTGGGGCGGCGCTCACTTTTCCGATGGTTCCGGGGAGCGGCAAGACCAACAAGAAGGCCGCCAAGGCGGCGGCGATGGTGCTTCGGATAGGGCGAGGCGTGCGTGTCATAATTTGTCTCCTTCTCCTGAAATTGTCTCCAAGGTTAGAACGCCGACGGCTCGATTTCTTGCAGCGTAATTCGGAGGGTCTATAGCGCGGGCGTCCAGCTTGTGCCGCCGTCGGTCGTCGTGAACTTGCGCCCGTCGGCCGCGGTCACTGTGGCTTCTGACGCACTTTTTGCGGCAACGGCCGCAAAATCGGTCTTGACCGGCGGCGAAATGACTTTCCACGCGGCCGCATCGGCGGTCAGCAGAATCACTCCGTCGCGGCCCACCAGCCAGCAGATCTTCTCCGCCGGAGCTGAGCCCGCCGTCAACTGTGCTTCGAGGCTCGGCGTTTGCGCCAGCCAAGTCGCGCCGCCGTCGGTCGATCTCTCGACCAGACCGGCCGCGCCGATGCGCCAGAGCACTTGCGGATTTGGGGTGCGAACTAGCGCTCCGATCGAGCGCTGATCGGCTGTTGCCAGATTCGCGTTGCGGCTCGCTGGCAGCGGAGTCGCCTTCGGTTCTGCTTTCAGCCGGGCTGGCGCATTGGCTGGACTCGCTACTTCCGCTTGGCTTGCGACGCTGGACGACGGCACTGGCGCCGCAGGTACTGGCGCGGGCGCGTACGCGGGCTGTGTTGGTGCGGAGGCGCCTGCGCCGGCAGATGCGCCACTGGGCGCTGCGTCGGATTCCTTCTTCAGCGCATCGGTTTCAAGGTTGCTGGCCAGTTCATTCGCAGCTTTCCGCGCCGCGAGTGCCTGAGTTTGTTTCTCCGCGAGTGTTCGAGTCGTCGCTGCCCGCGAGTCGTTCTCTTTCGGCGCAGTCTTTTGCAGAGCGTCGCTAGCCGGCGCAGTGGGCGCAGGCTGATTCTCAGATAATGCCGCGGGCGGCGCCTCTGTCGATCGTGACATCGCCAGGTAGGGCAGCTCCGGGGATTTTGACACCGTCATCTCCGGGCGCCGGGCATACCAGACGAACGCTAAGACCAAAACCGCTGTTGCCGGTGCCAGCCAGCGCCAATCCCACAGCCATGCCCATCGCGGTTTCTCGCCGTCGTCCACTCGCGCCGGCGTGTGTGCGCGCGTCATCGCCGCCTGCTGCTCCCGGCAGAGCGCGCAGCGGGAAAGATGCAGCTCGCACTTCGCGGTTTCGGTGTCGCTAAGCGAACGCTCGAAATACGCCGCGAGAATTTCGGGTCCGGGCATGGGCCGGCAGGCGGCTCCGCATGCTGCAGCGTTTGCCGCAGCAGCCCGTCCATTGCTTTCTCCGGCGCTTTGCCGATCTCTCGCGCGGCCATGAACCGAGTCTCCCCTTTTCCTACCTGTCTACTTAGAACGTGCGAAATCCAAAATCTTGCGCCTGCAATCGCGCTGCATCATTTCGAGCGCAAACGCTCAGTCAGGTCGAATGGCCATTGCTCGCGCGCGTAGTCGAAGCAGGCCTGCACCTGCGCGTCGCTGAGTTTTTTCCCGTCCCGCAATGCCGCTTCCACCGCACGGCGTAGATCGCGGCGCGTGCGATCGAGCTTGCGCGACACGGTGGCTTCGTGCTCGCCGAGCAAACGCCCAATTTCCGCTAGCGTGCGTTCATCTGCGTAGTAATACGCGAGGCGCAGCCGGTCGCGCGGCGCGAGCGCGTCCAGTGCCATCACCAGCGCCGCCTGCAGGATGGCCATGTGCTTCGCGCGTTCCACATCGAGCGGCGCCTCTTGCGCTCCCGATGGCACGGAAGTTTCCGCTCGCGCCGCGAGGTCGACACGTTCCTCGCCATCTTCGCCTTCGATCGGCTGCGTCTTCTGCGTTCGCCGGATTTCGTCCACGTACCGTTGCGCCAGCACGGCGCGCAGCCAGGTGCTCAGCTTGCTGCGGCCGTGGAAATAGTCCAAGAGAGACTTTCTGCCGCTGGCAGACTCGCGCAGGCCGTACAAGTCGGCATACAGCGAATCGGCCAGCTCGCGAGCCAACGGTTCGTGCGAATCCGCTTTGCCTGTGACGGCGCGCGCCGCGCGGTACAGCTCCTGCCGGTACTCCGCCACGAACAATTCCCACGCAGCTTCATTGCCCGCGCTGCACGCCCGCGCCAGAGCCAGATCGCGCGCGTGCAAGCCATCGAGATACGCCTCTACCTGCTTGGCGCCGGGCGAGGCGCCTGAAAACCTGTGACCTGTGCTGCGCTCAAGCGCCGCGTCGAATTCTCCGCGTGCGAGTCCCCAATCTGGAGGCGCGTCAGCTCTGCGCCAGCAGCGCTCGACGGCCGCCGCCAACGCTTCGGAAAATCGAAACGCCGTGGCCGGAGCGGAAGAGACCGTCGCTGCGGGCTGAGCCGTCATACTGGGGATGATACCGGAACCTCGCCGCCGGGTTGCACGTGTCCCGGCCGGGGTTTCCGCATTTGCCACAAGAGTTGGGTTTCACCGTAGTTGGCAACCAGGGCGCAGTTGACAACCAGCGCGTTCGAGAAGTAGGGTGCCGTTCTTGCGCTAAACTTTCCGGAGGAATGATGACTATTCGCATTCGGCGATCTTTCGATCACACTTTTTATCGCTCCGCCTATCGAATGATCTTTGCTGTAGCGATCCTGTTTGTCGCTGCCATTGCGGTGGTTGGCGCAACCTCCGGAGGAAATGGCGCAGGGGAAGACAATCCCGTCCCGGTGAACGATCTTCCCAATCCATACCACTTGGTGCCGGGGTGGGCCAAAATTCCGGCGGGAAGGATCATCGGTTCCTCCGCTTCTATTTATGCAGATCGCGACGGCAAGTCCATTTGGGTGGTGGACCGCTGCGGCGGCAACTCCTGCGTGGGTTCGACGCTTGATCCGGTCATGAAATTCGATGAATCCGGCAACCTGGTGAAGAGCTTCGGCGCCGGCATGTTTTCGTTTCCCCACGGCTTGTACGTGGACAAGGACGGCAACGTCTGGGTGCCCGACGGTCAGGCGCGCGGTGAGAAAACCAACGGCCAGCAGGTGATCAAGTTCAGCCCGGACGGCAAGGTCTTGATGAAACTTGGCACGCAAGGTGTGCCCGGCAATGACGAGAACCATTTCAATCAGCCCTGCGACGTGATCGTCGCCCCCAACGGCGACATCTTCGTCGCCGACGGCCACAACGGTCAACAGCCGGACTCGCCCCCAGATAGCAACGCACGCATCCTCAAGTACACCAGCGACGGCAAATTCATTAAATCTTGGGGCAAGCTCGGCTCCGGCCCCGGTGAATTTCGAACGCCCCACAACCTGGCCTTCGATTCCAAGGGGCGCCTCTTCGTCGCCGACCGAGGCAACAATCGCATCCAAATCTTCGACCAGGATGGAAACTTCATCACCCAATGGAAGCAGTTCAGCCGTCCCAGCGGGCTCTACATCGGCAAGCACGATGTGCTCTACGTTTCCGATTCCGAAACCAACACCATGAATCATCCGGGTGGATGGAAGCGCGGCGTGCGCATCGGGAGCGCCAAGGACGGCAAGGTTTCATACTTCATTCCCCAGCAGCCGGAACCCGCTGTCGACGCGATACCCAGCGGACAGGAGGGCATTACTGCCGACGCAGCGGGCAACGTGTTCGGATCCAACGTCTATCTGCCGGGTTTTGTGAAAGACGGCCCTCCGGGAGAAATCAAGAAGTACAGCAAGTAATGGCGGGATTCTCTCCATGCTTACAAATTGAAAGGCACTGAAATGCGTATCACGAGATTAGCTGCGGGTTTGATCCTGGTGCTCTTTTGCAGTTGCTCGAACTTGAATGCGCAAACGCAATCGCAAAAGATGAACGTCACGGGCAAGCTAGTCCACGTGATGGCCATCGGCGGAGAATCGACCGGCTGGGCTATTCAGCTCGAATCCGAAACGACGATCGACGGCAAAGAGGCCGAGTCTATCGAGGTAGATTATTCCGACAGGGAGAAGCTTCAAGGGCTGGCGGACAAACGCGTCAAAGCAAAAGGAGTGCTGTCGCACCGGCATGGAGTGGAGACAGGCGATCGACCGGTTCTAGAGATTTCTTCGATAAAAGAAGCCAAGCCTAAGTGAAGCGGCGGTAGATTCAATGTGCTCTCAGACTTTCCGGTACTGATTCCGACTACCGGCAAAATCCTTCTCCGACTTTGACGACCAGGCAATTCTTCTCGTCCAAGAGCCATTTCATTCCGGTGTCCTGCCCGCTGCCTGCGTGAATTGTTTCGATCTTACCGTCGCGCTCAAACTGGATGCGATCTCCGGCGGCGACTCCTTCATAAGTCGCCGGCCCATCGAGCGACTGAATTTTGACGACATATTTATCGCCATTCTTCGAGAGCAGAAGATAGGTTCCTTCCGGCCCATTCCATTGGCCGAGCCATTGGTCTGTCGGATTCGTCGCCGCAGTTGTGGAAGGCTCCGCGGCAGGAGGCTGAGGGTGCTGGCAGCTGGCCACCAGAAAAAGCGCCGCGATAAAGCCTGGCAAAAGCTTCGTCGTCTGATTCATTCGATCCCCCGCGGCAAATCGGGTCCTATCTCACATATTGTCAGCCTGATTGCACCATACAGTGATTGCCCTAGGTAAATAACTGTATGACGCGGGCCCCTGTCAGCTTTGACAGTTGCGGCGCCCTCGCACGAAGCATAGGTTTCCTAGGAAGAAGCGGAGGCGGCTCCCCCAAGCAACAGCTATGCACACCTGACTAGCTCGCCTCCGCTTCAAAGAAATCATGCGGGAGGCCATCGAGGCGATCCATGCCGGACTCGGGAACACCAGGGCTGGGAACCTGAGATTGGAATGATCGCCTCGATGGAATTCCGCGTATCGATAGCGCTTCGCAAGGGGATGTGAGCTTTGCAACGTCGAGAGTTGGGTCTCGATGCCAGCTGCAAATGTAAATCGTGGTCAGGGGAAACCATGAGAAAAATTCGGAAGCACTTAGGCGCGTTCGTGGCAATTGCTGCGTTCGCGTTAGCAATCGGCGTACCTGTAGGTTTCGCGTCGGGCGGTCAAGCAAGTGGCGCGAAGGTGGATCTGAATAGCGCCAGCGAACAGGACTTGGAAAGCTTGCCTGGCGTCGGTGCGGCTACAGCGAAGAAAATCATCTCCGGCCGGCCATATTCTTCTACTGATGATCTGTCGAAAGCCGGCGTTTCCGCCGCAACAATTAAGAAGATCACTCCGCTGGTCACATTCGGTGGTTCCTCTGCGGCTCCTGCGAGATCTGCTACAAGCAAGTCAGCCACTCCGGCGACGGCAAGCGCACCCGGGGCGAAGGTAGATCTGAATACCGCCAGCGCGGCGGAGCTGAACGAATTACCCGGCGTCGGAGACGCGACGGCGAAGAAGATCATCGCCGGCCGTCCGTACTCTTCGGTCGACGATTTGTCGAAAGCCGGTGTTTCCGCGGCGGCGATCAAGAAAATAACTCCGCTGGTTACATTCGGTGGGGCCGCTTCGGCGCCGGCGAGCGCCGCCCCTACGAGGTCCGCCTCGGCGAAGGCAGGCGAGTCGAGCACGCCTGGCGCGAAGGTGGATCTAAACAGTGCCACCGCAGCCGAGCTCAATGCGCTGCCGGGAGTCGGAGAAGTAACCGCGAAAAAGATCATTGCGGGACGCCCGTACTCCTCGGTCAGCGATTTGTCGAAGGCTGGTGTTTCCTCTTCGACCATCGGCAAAATCACTCCGCTGGTAACAGTCGGCAACGCAGCGCCATCGACTGCTACTACTTCGTCACCGCGAAGTGCGCCGGCGTCGAATCCTCCCGCTGCGGCGGCCGCTCCGGCTGCACCTCCGCCTGCACCTGCACCACGGGCACCCGCTCCGGCTCCAGCCTCAACGGCAAATGCGTCCTTGGCCGACCGAGGTTCCCCCGGGAACGGAATGGTTTGGGTGAACACGGATACGGGCGTCTACCACAAGGAAGGATCGCGGTATTACGGGAAGACCAAGAACGGCAAATACATGTCGGTGGCTGATGCTGACAAGGCCGGCTACCGCGCAGCTAAGAACGAGTAACCACAGAAAGACAAAACGAAAAAAGGAGCGAAATCATAATGAACAAGCGACGGATTCTTGCAATTTGCGGCGCCACCCTAGGATTGCTGCTCGTTTTCGCCAGCTGGAGCGGTATAGCGAAAGCCCACGCAGCAGGAAAATCGAGCGCCCCGCAGACAAAGGCCGCAACGACTCCCGATTTGGTGGACATCAATTCCGCGACGAAAGACCAGCTCACTGCCTTGCCAGGCATCGGAGCCGCCTACTCGCAGAAAATTATCGACGGGCGTCCGTACAAGGCCAAAACCGACCTCGTGCATAAGAACATCGTCCCCCAAGCCACCTACAACAAAATCTCCAAACTCATAATCGCGAAACAGCCGGCGAAATAGGCTGCAAGGAGATTCCCATGGCAGATCGATTCGAGCAGCTGAAGGCGAAGTATCAATCCGTCCTGAATTTCATTCAGACGCAGGGCATTCAACTCCAAAACGTAAATATGGAAGGGGACAAGCTTCTGATTCGAGCGTCCGCGCCTTCCGCCGACCTGAAGAACCGCGTGTGGGACCAAATCAAGCTGGTCGACCCCAGCTACTCGGACCTCCTCGTGGACATTCAAGCTCCGCAGGCCGCGGCAGCCGCGGCTGCTGCGGGAAGCGGGTCGACGGCACGAACCTACACCGTACAGCCGGGCGACAATCTGTCGAAAATCAGCAAGCAGTTCTATGGCGACGCGAACAAGTACCTGAAGATTTTTGAGGCTAACAAGGACAAGCTCGCTGACCCCGACAAAATCAAGGCCGGAATGGAACTCCTGATCCCGTAGTCCAGACACACGCTCCTTAGGCACCACAGTTTTGGTTCAAACTTTGCTGACGGAGGAAAAAATGACTTGGACTGACCAATTGGGAAGTTTGCTCAAGCAATACACGTCTGGCGGAGCTGCCGCCGCGCCCGCACCGGACGTCCACGCGCACTTCGATCAGGTGGCGCAAGCTGCTCCCGCGAGCGCCATCGCCGAGGGCCTGACCGCCGCATTCAACTCCGACAAGACGCCGGTGTTCGGCCAGATGCTCTCAACGCTGTTCAACAACTCCAGCGGCGACCAAAAGGCCGGCATGATCAATCAGCTCTTGTCGTCCGTCCCGCCGGGAACTCTAACGCAAATTTTGTCGAGCGCGGGACTTGCCGGTCTGGCGACCGCGGGCAAAACGCAGTTGACTCCGGCCGAGGCCCAGCAACTTCCGCCCGAAGCGGTTCAGCAGCTTGCCACCCACGCGCAAAATTCGAATCCCTCCGTCGTGGATTCGGTCAGCTCCTTCTACTCCCAGCACACCACGCTCATCAAGACCCTGGGTGGCACGGCGCTGACGATAGCGCTTGCCAAAGTGGCCGAAAAGCAAAGGCAGGCCTAGCAGTCTCGCATAGCGTCGGACATACTCGGGGAGGCGGTTGCAGCCTGTCCCGATCCGCGGATGGCGCATCGCCGCCATAATAGCTTTTGGGGAATTGTGTTTGGAAAGGCTTGCGATGAAGCTTCTTCGGTTGGTTGTGGTTTTTTCGATCATCACATTTGCTTTGTCGGCCTGCTCGAAAGAGAAAGTTCAGCAAACAATCGACAACGCGAAAGCCGCCGCGTCCGATGCGAGTGACAAAGCGAAACAGCAGGCCACTGACGCGGTGAACCAGGCCACGCAGGCCGTCACGGAAAGGGTGAAGCAGTCCGCCACCGACGCCACCAACCAGGCCATCGCCGACGCAAAGGAACGGGCCGGGAAAGCTGCGTCCGACGCCGCTGCGCAGGCAAAAGAAGCCTTGAGCCAGGCGGCGCTAGCTGCGAAGCTCCAGGCTCAGAGGGCTGCCGCCGACGCAACGACCGCGGCGAACGGCGCAACAGCAAGGGTCCAATCGCAGACGTCGACCCCGCCGGCTCATCCGCCGCTCGAACACACGGATTGGCAGCTCACGCGGCTGGGCGGCAAGGCCGCGATCATCAATCCGGATCAATCCGCGCCAGATTTAATCCTCAACCCCGACGATCATCGTGTCGAGGGTTCGGGCGGCTGCAACCGGATGAGTGGAACCTACCAGTTGGACGGGCAGTCTCTCAAGTTTGGCGCTCTGGCCTCAACGAGGATGGCGTGCGCGAAGGGCATGGACCAGGAACAAAGCTTTCTGCAAGCCCTTGAATCGGTGCGCACATGGAAAATCAGAGGCACTTATCTGGAACTCTCCGGCGCAGGCGGCGACCCGGTCGCCGTTTTCGAAGCTCGCAACACGAAGTGAAGCGAATCTCACGATCGTAGGAGGCCCTCCATGCTCAGCCTGCTCTGGGAAATGATTATCGGATTGGTAGTGGGAGCCGTAGCCAAATTCCTCATGCCCGGCAAAGACCCGGGAGGCATTTGGATCACCATGATTATCGGAATGGCAGGGTCAATTCTTGCGACGTTTCTGGGACAAGCCGTAGGCTGGTACCGGGCGGGTCAGGGCGCGGGATTTATCATGTCGATCCTGGGCGCCATCCTGCTGCTGTTTCTTTACCGAGTCATTCGGGGCCAGATGGCGAAGTCCTAATGTAAGCACAGCCTGGGGTGCCACTGTCGCCAAGGGGGACTCTGGGATACAATCCCACAGCGGGTTCGGAGAGGTGGCCGAGAGGCTTAAGGCGGCGGTTTGCTAAACCGTTGTAGGGGCTTAAACCTCTACCGGGGGTTCGAATCCCCCCCTCTCCGCCAGATTTAAGACGCGGCCGATCGCCGCGCCCCTTCACGAGGAACTTCTACAAAGATCTCAGCAGAGCTTTTACCCCGTTCCACACGATCTGCACGCCGATACACACCACCAGAAACGAAGTCAGCCGCATGATCACGCTCATCCCCGTCGCGCCAAGCAGCTTGGCCAGCCGTCCGGCGGACGCGTAACAGACGTAAACGCTCACAGCCAGCAGCAACGAGCCGACTAAACCGGGCACGAACGGCAACAGGTTCAGTCCTGCGTGGCGCGGCGCGTTTGCACCCAACGTGATGGCGATGGAAATCGATCCGGGGCCGACGGTCAACGGCATGGTCAGCGGATAAAATGCGCTTGAGAAAACATCGTTGGGATCGACTTGGTGCTTGTCTGCACCCTGCTTGTCATTGTTGTCCTCCGGGCGGTTGAGCATGGCCCAGCCCGCGGAGATCAACACCAAACCGCCTCCGACCTGCACCACTGGAAGCGAAATTCCGAAGAACGCCAGGATGTGAGTTCCTATCAGGAACGAAACGGCCAGCAGGAAGAAGCTATCCACTGCTACGCGGCGCGAAAGCTGCGTGCGTTCCGAGGCTGTATAGCCGCGCGTCAGCGTGAGAAAGATCGGGCTGCCTCCGAGCGGATTCACCACCGGAAACAGCGCGCTGACGAAAAGAATCGTGCTCCGCAAAGTTTCGAGCACAGGCCCTCCTCTATCCCCAGACCTTGCGTGCCGTGTCCGCCACCAGTTCGAGCTTCCTCCACTGGTCGTCGGCCGAAAGCAGGTTCCCCGCCGCAACGGAAGCGAACCCGCACTGCGCGCTGAGGGCCAGGTTTTCAGTCGGCATGAAGCGCTCTCCCGGTGCGAAGGGCTGGGTCGGAAAAAATCAGCAGAGCAGACCCACAGGAGGTTACAGAACCGCGAACCGCAGTGTCAACGGTGGCATCCGGCAGCAAACCGCCCGTTGACACCTGCAATGCTGCCCCAGTACCATTCCCATCCGAATCAGACATCTGTTCCCCTTCGGGGATGGTGGAGTGGAGAGAGAATTATGAAGAAAATGTTTTGGACCATGCTGTTTTTGGGCTGCCTCGCAGTGGCGTCCATCGACCTTCAGGCGCAAAACGCGCCCCCGGCGGCTGCTCCTGCTGCCGTTGCGGCTCCGGCCGCTGCTCCAGGCGCTCCAGCCGTACCGCAGGGCCGCAAGAAGCGCGTCGCCGTATTCGACTTCGATTTCGCCACCGTGCAGACCGCTTCGGCCGCTGTTTTCGGGACAAACGTGGACATCGGCAGGGGTATCACCGATCTACTCGTGAAGTATTTGGTTCAGGATGGCACTTACTCGGTGATCGAGCGCCAAGCCATGGCTAAGATCCTTGCCGAGCAGAATTTCTCAAATAGCGATCGCGCCAATCCGAATTCCGCTGCCAAGCTCGGCAAACTGCTGGGCGTGGACGCCATGATCGTCGGCAGTATTACGGAATTTGGAAACGACACGAAGAACACCAACGTTGGCGGCGGAGGCGGTGGTTTCGGCGGCTTTGGCCTCGGTGGGTTCTCGCACAAGAACAGTAAGGCGCTTGTTAGCGTCGATGCCCGCATTGTGGATATCGACACTGCGGAGATCCTGGGCGTGGCCGAAGGCCACGGCGAATCATCGCGATCGAGCACGTCGATGACCGGCGGCGGCGGAAACTGGCACGGGTTCGGCGGCGGCGCGGTGGACTTCGGCAATAGCGACTTTCAGCAGACCATCATCGGGGAAGCGGTGAAGGCGGCAGTCGAACAGATGAGCGCCGGATTGATTGCCGACAATACCAAGCTGTCTGCGCGCACGATTTCCGTCTCCGGTTTGGTAGCTGCAGTCGATGGCGGACAGGTTATTTTGAACGTGGGATCGAAAGCGGGCTTGAAAGTAGGCGATCAGCTCTCGGTGGAGCGCGTGACGCATGAAATCAAAGACCCTGCGACAGGCCAGGTGATTCGCCGTATGACCACGCCCGTGGGCGTCGTTCGCATCACCGATGTCGACGAGATTTCCGCCGTGTGCGCTCCGGTGTCCGGCTCTGGATTCATGGTCGGCGACGCCGTAAAAACCGTTACCCAGTAGCCGCGCCGTCATGATTCGGGCGGACTTTCAGTCCATCGGCAGGCCGACGTAATTTTCTGCCAGCGTTTGGGATCCCGCGCGCGAGCTGGTCACGTAATCCAGCTCCGCTTGCTGCCGCCGCCGGTCGAAGGCGTTGTCTGTGTTGAAGAGGTGGAGCATTGAAGTCATCCACCACGAGAAGCGCTGCACCTTCCAAACTCGTCGCAGGCAGGTTTGCGAGTAATCGCTGAGCAGGCTTCTCCGTCCCGTCTTGTAGAACTCCGCAAACGCCCGCGAAAGAACCAGCACATCGGATATCGCCAGATTCATCCCCTTCGCACCCGTTGGCGGAACAATGTGCGCGGCGTCTCCGGCGAGAAACATCCTGCCGTACTGCATGGGTTCCACCACGAAGCTGCGCATCCCCGTGATTCCCTTTTGAATGATGGGGCCTTCGGCTAGCGACCAGCCCTCCACCGTCGCGAGCCGCATCTGCAACTCGCGCCAGATGCGTTCGTCCGGCCAGTTGTCGATATCTTCGTCCGGAGAGCACTGCAAGTAGAGCCGCCCGATCGTCGGCGAGCGCATGCTGAGCAGCGCGAACCCGCGCTCGTGATAGGCGTAAATCAGCTCCTCTGCGGAGGGCGGCGCTTCCGCCAGAATTCCCAGCCATGCGAACGGATAGATTCGCTCGTAAAACGTCAGCGCGCTCGCCGGAATCGACGGGCGGCACACTCCATGGAAGCCGTCGCACCCAGCGATGTAGTCGCAGATCACTTCCTGCGGCTCGCCGCCCGCGGTGCGGAAACGCATCTTCGGCTGCTTGGCAGGTTGCTTTCCGGAATCCATGCCCTCGAAGTCGTGAACGCTCACGTCCTCCGCTTCGAAGATAATCTGGCCACCCGCTGCCAGCCGCGCGTCGATCAAATCGCCCACTACTTTGTGCTGCGGATAGATCGTCACCGCGCGCCCGTTCGCCAAATCCTGGAAGTCGATGCGATGCGCGCGGCCCCCGAATCGCAGTTCGATTCCGTGATGCGTCAGCCCTTCGCGTTTCAGGCGTTCACCCACGCCGGTTTCGATCAGCAGATCCACCGTCCCTTGCTCCAGCACGCCCGCGCGCACGCGCTCCTGCGCGTACTGGCGGCTGCGCGCCTCGATGATCACCGACTCGATGCCCGCGAGATGCAACAGATGGGAGAGCATCAGTCCTGCCGGTCCCGCCCCCACGATTCCCACTTGTGTCCGCATGTGTCCTTCGCCGTCGCTATAGCTGAATTTTCGAAAACAGGTAGCTTCCGAGAGCCAGCAGTGCAGCCGTCAGTAAAGTCAGCACCACCAGGTCGGTGCCCACGCCGAATGCGAAGGTACTGCCTAGCGCCCCGCGTAGCCCGTCCACGCCATAGGTCACCGGATTCAGATGCAGCACCGCTTGCAGCACTTTCGGCAAGCCCACCATGGGGAACAGCGCGTTTGAGAAAAAGAAGAGAGGCATCACCAGGAAATTCATGATCAGCGGGAACCCCTGCATATCCTGCAACACTGATCCGACAGCGGTCCCGATCGACGTAAACAGCAGCGCGAGCAGAAACATGAACAAGACCGCCAGCGGCAGCAGCGGCGAATTATGGATCCGGAATCCGAACAGCAGGCAGATGATGAATACCACCAACCCCTGCGCCATGGCCACGATGGCGCCGCCCAGCGTTCGCCCCAGCACGATCGACAACCGCGAAACGGGCGCCACCAGCGTCTCCTTCAGAAATCCGAATTGCCGGTCCCAGATAATTTCGATCCCCGAAAACACCGCGTTGAACAGGATAGCCATGGAAATAATTCCCGGCGCGATGAAGTTGATGTAGTTTCCCCCGCCAGCCTTGGCGAACATCGACCCCAGCCCGAATCCCAGCGCCACCAGAAACAGGATCGGCTGCCCGAGCGATCCGATCACGCGTGCCGGGGAACGCGCGTAGCGCTTCAGCTGCCGCAGGCACAGAATGTAGATTGCTCTCATCGGCTTCCTCCGCCTCTCCACGCCCGCCTCATCGTTCGGTTGCGGTCCGCAGCCGTTCCTTCCTCATCTCGAATCGCGTGTCCGGTCAACGTGATAAACGCATCCTCCAGCGTTGCGCCCTTGGTGCTTTCCTTCAGCTCCGCCGGTGCGCCCTGCGCCACGATCTTTCCGTGGTCGATCACCGCTACTTCGGACGCCACCCGGTCCGCTTCCTCCATATAGTGCGTCGTGAAAAATACGGTGACGCCCTCTTCTTTGCTGAGTTGCTGGATATAGCTCCAGATGCTGTTGCGCGTTTGAGGATCGAGACCGATGGTCGGTTCGTCGAGAAAAAGAATCTGCGGCTTGTGCAGTAACGCGCGCGCCACTTCCAGCCGCCGCTTCATGCCGCCCGAAAAAGTTTTCACCAGACTCTTTCGGCGGTCTTCGAGACCTACGAAGTTCAGGAGCATGCTGATGCGCTTGGATCGTTCCGCCGCGCGCACGCCGTAAAGGATCCCATGCAGATCCATATTTTCCTGCGCGGTCAGCTCATCGTCGAGGCTGGGATCCTGAAACACGATCCCAAACGATCGCCGCACCTGCTTCTGGTCGTGCGCCGGGTCGTGTCCGTTCACGCGCACCGTTCCCGAACTCGGCACCAGCACCGTCGTCAGCATCTTGATGGTGGTCGTTTTCCCCGCCCCGTTTGGCCCCAGAAAACCGAAAATTGTTCCCGCCGGCACATTGAAGGAAATGTGGTTCACCGCGCAGAAATCCCCGTAGTTCTTCACCAGGTCGTGCACTTCGATCATCTGCTTCATCCGTATCCTTTCAGTCTTTTCCTAGATGAATGGATAACGCCCCGGCCGCCGAAAAGATTACCTGCGCCCACTGTGCCCGTTGAGCCAGAAGCCTTGCTACGCGCGGCCGGCGTCCGATTTCTGGGGGTGATGTTTCTCAATTTCCTCGATGGCGATGTGAAACCCGGTGTTCGCCACCGGCACGCCGGCGTAAATCGCCGCTTGCAGCAGCAATTCCTTCAAGTCGCACGGCTCCATGCCGTGCTCCAGCGCCGCGCGCACGTGCATGCGGAACTCTTCCCAGCGCCCCAGCGAGGCCATCATGGCCAGCACCAGCAGCCGCCGCGTCCTACGGTCCAGCCCCGGGCGCGTCCAGATCGTTCCCCAGGCGTAGCGTGTGATCAATTCCTGGAAGTCGCGGTTGAAATCCGTGGTCGCTGCAATCGAGCGGTCCACGTGGGCATCGCCCAGCACCGCCCGCCGCATCGCCATACCCGCGTCCTTCGGATCGCCTACGGTTTTCTTGCCCGCATCGATTTGCGACAGCGCAAAATCCAGCACCGCCGCCGTGAACGATCGCGGCTGATCGACATTCGAAAGATGCGCCGCCCGCAGCCGCACGCTCCGCGCGCCGGGAATCTCCCGCGCGAGCACGTCGCCGTGCCCCGCCCACGGAGTAGCCACATCCTGGTCGCCCGCAATCACCAGCGTCGGAGTGGTGATTTTCGAGAGCATCGGAGTGTGATCCATATCGCGAATCGCCGCGCAGCAGCCCGCGTATCCCACCGGATCGGTCGCCAGGAACGTCGCCCGCATCGTGCCCACGTACGGATCGCCCTTGGCCAGCGTTTCCGGCAGGAACCAGCGCTGCATCGCCGGCTCCAACAGCGGCGCCATGCCCTTCTCCAGCACGGCGCGTCGCCGATCGTCCCAGCTCGGCGTGGCATTCGACCGCGGCGACGTGTTCGCTAGCACGAGCGCCGCCAGCCTCTCCGGCGCATTCAAAGCAAGCGACTGCCCAGTCATGCCGCCCAGCGAGAGCCCGCAAAACACGAAGCGCGTAATCTTGAGCGCGTCGGCCAGTCCCACCGCGTCCCGCGCGAGCTGCTCGATCGAATACTCGCCCGGCGTTACCTCCGATGCCCCGTGCCCACGCGTGTCGTACCGCAGCACCTGAAAATAATCGAGGAAGTCCGCCATCTGCGGCGCCCACATCCCGTGGTCTGCCCCGATAGAGTGCGAAAGCACCAGCACCGGCTTTCCGCTGACGCCCTCCAGCCGGTAGTACAGCCGCGCTCCATTTGCCACCGCGAACGGCATCGTTCCTGCTCCTTCCGCTAACTCAAAATTCTAGCGCGGCCCGCCCAACAAACGTTTCCGCAGCGCTCCAGCCACTCCCAAATAATTCTCCGGCCGCTCCAGTTCATCGAGCGTCTTGCGGTCCAGCGCCCGCACCACTTCCGGCATTTCGCTCAGCACTTCCGTCAGCCGCCGCTCTTCGGCTGCGCTCTTCCGCGCCGCCTCTTCGACCAGCTTGTGCGCCGCATCGCGCCCCAGGCTCGCGCCCAGCAGGATCATGGCGCGCTCGGCGAAAATTGCCCCGTGCGTGGCCTCAATATTCTCTCGCATTCGCGCAGCGTGCACATCCAGCCCTTCCGCCGCTTCGGCCATGGACGCGGCCGCCGCCCCCGTCGACTGGATCACTTCCGCCAGCCGTGGGCCATTCCGCTTGCCATCCGCCGACGCCGCGCTCGTGTTCTTGCACCATGCCGGCCAGAAACGCGGCGACCAGCCCCGGCACGCGGTTCGCCGCCGCGAGCGCCAGCGACGACGCAATCGGATTCCGCTTCTGCGGCATGGTGGACGATCCGCCGCGTCCGTCGCCCGCCGGCTCGGACGCCTCCGCCACCTCGCCCTGCATCAGCAGGCTAATGTCGCGCGCCATCTTGCCCAGCGATCCGGTAAGCACGCCGCAGGCGGTCACTAGCGCGCCCAACCGGTCGCGCTGCGTGTGCCAGGGTGCGTCCGGAAATCCCAGCCCCAAATCCTCTGCAATCGCGCGTCCTACAGCGATGCCCTTGCCATCGAGCGCCGCCAGCGTTCCGCTCGCGCCGCCGAACTGCAACACCAGCGCCTCGCCGAACGCCGCATCCACACGTGCTCGGCTGCGCCGGATCGCTCCCAACCATCCTGCTGCCTTCAGACCAAACGTAACGGGCGGCGCTGGCTGCAGAAGTGTGCGCCCCAGCATCACCGTTTCGCGATGCTTCTCCGAAAGCGCCGCAAGATTCTTTTCAAGCCGCAAAAGATCCGCAGCGATGATCGGCTGCGCGCGTTTCAGCAGCAGAATCAAACCTGTGTCGGCGACGTCCTGGCTGGTGGCGCCCCAGTGAACGAATCGCGCGGCCTCGACATTCGCGCTGCGCACCCGCGCCGTCAGCGCCTTCGCCAGCGGAATTCCCGGCGTCCCGGCGCGCTGCGTTTCGCGCACGAGCGCCGCCACGTCGAAGTTGCCGGCCCTCGCTGCGGCGCCGATGGCTTCCGCGGCCGTTGCCGGCACGATTCCCTCGCGCGCCTCGGCGCGTGCCAGCGCCGCCTCGAAATCCAGCATGCCTTGCAGGAGGGATTCGTCGGAAAAAACGTCCGCCAGCGGCCCCGTGGTATTCAAACTGTCGATCAGCCGCGCCGGCATGCCTTGCTCCTTTGCCGGCGCCGTCCGCCGCAGTATGCCCAATGCCGTGGAAGCGTCTGTCGCACGTCAGACGTCAAAGAACACAGTCTCGTTCTCGCCGCTCAAGCGGAATTCGATACTCCACGCGCCCGCTTGCCCGCCCACCGGCTGCGCCAGCAGCGTGCCGCGGCGCTCCTGCGGCACCAGCGCCAGGATGGGGTCTTCGGCGTTTGCCGGGTCGCCCGCAAAGTAAACTCGCGTCGCCAGCCTCTTCAAGAGTCCGCGCGCAAATATCGAAATAGCCAGGTGCGGCGCTTGCAATGTGCCGTCCGGGCCCGGCACGCGTCCCGGCCGGATGGTTTCAAACACGCACCCGCCCTGATCGTTGGTTCCCAGTCGTCCGTGTCCTATGAAATGGGGGTCCAGCGGTTTTTCCTGCGTGTCGTCCGGATGGTTGTACTTTCCCTCAGCGTTCGCCTGCCAGGTTTCGATCATGGCGTCGGGAATGCGTTTGCCTTCTCCGTCGATCACCGTGCATGCGAGCTTCACTCGCTCGCCTTTGGCATCCGGGCCTGCGATGTGCGCCACGGGCCGCGGCGTCGTAAGTCCGATCGCGAAGTACGGACCAACCGTCTGTGAAGGGATGGGTGTGTAGTCCATTTTATTTCTCGAAGACCGTAGCTTCCGGCCCGCGCAGCACGATGTCGAAATGGAATCCGAGCGACCATTCCGGCTGCGTCAGATCCATCTCAAACTTGGAAATCATCCGCTGCCGCGCTTTCTCGTCCGGGACGGAGTTGAAAATCGGATCGAACGGAAACAGGGGATCGCCCGGGAAATACATCTGCGTCACCAGGCGCGTGGAAAACGCCCGGCCAAACAGCGAAAAGTGAATGTGCGCCGGACGCCAAGCGTTGTGGTGGTTTTTCCAGGGATATGCGCCCGGCTTGATGGTTACGAAGCGGTAGTTGCCTGCCGCGTCAGTCAGCGTGCGCCCTGCCCCTGTGAAATTAGGATCGAGCGGCGCAGGGTGCTGATCCACTTTGTGCGCGTAGCGTCCTGCGGCATTGCACTGCCAGATTTCGATCAGCGTGTTGGGCACCGGCCGGCCGCCGTCGTCGAGCACCCGGCCGCTTACCGTGATGCGCTCGCCAAGCGGCTCACCCGGGTGATGCTTGGTCAGGTCGTTATCGAGCGGCCCGATGTCGTCGTGTCCGAACACCGGCCCGGTCACTTCCGAAAGGGTGTGCGGCAACACGATCAGTGGTTTTCGCGGCGAGCGCAAAATCGTCCCGCGGTACGCTTCGTGGAGATACGGCGGCTGGCTCTGCTCTTCGTGCCGCCGGTACGGTATGACGCGCGCCGCTTTTCCCGCCGTGGCAGGCGGGACCTGCGATGTCGGACTCATGGGATTCTCCCGGGACGGCCGCTATTATGCTGCACCGTCCGCGCTTGTGACAATGCTAACCATGCGGCTTCGAGAGCGCTAGCGGATCTCGGCCAGCGCCGCGCGCAACCTCTTATACGTGGTCGAAAGTTCTTCGGGCTCGACGCGCGTCTCGCCCGTAACGGTCATGAAATTCGCGTCTCCGGCCCATCGCGGCAGAACGTGCAGATGCAGATGCCCGGTAATTCCCGCGCCGGCCGCGCGCCCCAGGTTAATTCCCAGATTGAATCCCTCCGGCCGGTAGGTTTTTTCCAGCGCCTTCTGCGCGCGCTGCGCGATGCGCATCATTTCAGCGAGCGTCTCGGCATCGGCGGAAATCAGGTCCGGAACATGCGCGTAGGGCACGACCATCAAGTGGCCGCTGGTGTAGGGGTAGCGATTCAGGATTACGAAGTTTTTCGCGCCGCGCTCGATGATCATCCGGCCGGGATCGTCCTCGGCGGCCAGCGCGTCACAGAAGATGCAGCGGTCGTCTTTGCCGGCGTCGGAGACGTAGCGATACCGCCACGGGGTCCACAGATAATCCATTCCCGGTCAGTCCTGCGCGCCGGAGCCGGGTGTTCCTGCCGCGTGCGGGCTGTTGACGTAGTCTTTCAACTCTTTGCTGGGCTTGAAATAGGGGATCTTCTTGGGCGGCACTTCCACTTTCGCGCCCGTCTTCGGATTCCGTCCCGTGCGCCCTCGCCGCTGGCGCGTGCGAAAGCTGCCGAATCCACGGATTTCGATCTTGTCGTCGCCCTGCAGCGCAGTGATGATGCTTTCAAAGATCGTTTCTACCACCGACTCGGATTCTTTCCGTGGTAGTTCGGTCGCCCGTGTGACTTCCTCGACCAGGTCGGCCTTCGTCATTGTGTGGCTGTTTGTGCGCTCTCCAGCAGCTTCTGCCATCGGCTGAGAGCCTCCTCTCGCCCAATCTTCTTACGTGGATCGCCCCGCCCCGCAGGTAGTTGTGCCCCGAACGCGTCCCAACCCAATTCCCTAAACAGCCGGCTACGAAGACTGCCGCTTGGCCATGATCGCGTCGCCGATCGTAGCTGTCGGCGATGACTTCGACGAACGGAACGTTTCGATTTCCTGCTTTTCAGCCTGCTTCTGCGCCGCCCGGTAACTGAGACTGATCTTACGCTGTTCCGGCTCCAGGCGCAGAATTTTGAATTCGTATTCCTGCCCGGGCGAGAGTACCGCTGTGACGCGCTCTCCCCGCGGGGCTTTCACCTTGTCGCGATCGCCCTTGGGCCGGCGCTCTTCGATCTCCGAGACGTGGCACAGTCCCTCGATGCCGTCGGTCAGCTCGACGAACGCCCCGAAGTCCGTGGTGCGCGCCACTTTGCCCTTGATCACCTCGTTCACTGCGTGCGCAGCGAACCAGTTCGCCCAAATATCCTTCACCTGCTTGATGCCCAGCGACAGCCGGCGGTTCTGCGGGTCCACCTTCAACACCTTCGCTTCCACCGTGTCGCCCTTCTTGAATTTCTCGCTGGGGTGTTTGATCCGTTCGGTCCAGCTCACGTCGCTGATGTGGATCAATCCTTCCAGGCCTTCCTCGATCTCTACGAACGCGCCAAAGTCCGCGAGGTTGCGAATGCGGCACTGCAGCACGGTGCCAACCGGATACTTTTCGGCTACTGCTTCCCATGGGTCCGGCAGCGTCTGCTTCAGCCCCAGCGAGATGCGTCGTTCGCTGGGCTTCACTTCGAGCACCACCACTTCCGCTTCGTCGCCGACCTTCAGAATTTTAGAGGGATGCTTCACGCGCTTCGACCAGCTCATCTCGCTCACGTGCACCAGGCCCTCGACGCCTGGCTCGATCTGCACGAAAGCGCCGTAGTCCGTCACGCCCACTACTTTTCCATGCACTCGCGTTCCGACTGGGAATCGGTCCGGCACAGTGGCCCAGGGGTCGGGCAGCAGTTGCTTGCGCCCCAGCGAAATGCGCTGCTTCTCTTTGTCGAATTTTAGGACTTGTACTTTGATCTCTTCGCCCGGCTGCACCACCGACGAGGGATGTGGCACGCGGCCCCACACCAGGTCGCTCACGTGCAGCAGGCCGTCCATCCCGCCCAGGTCGACGAACACTCCGTAGTCGGTCACGTTCTTCACGCGCCCGGTTACGACGGCGCCTTCGGCTAACGTCGTTGCCAGGGCCTCGCGCTTTGCTTGTTGCTCTTCTTCCAGAATGGCGCGCCGGCTTACCACCACGTTCCCACGCTTGCGGTTCAGCTTCAGCACCCGCAATTCCAGCTCTTTGTCTTTCCAACCTTCGAGGTCGTGCACTGGCCTTAGCTCGATCTGCGACGCCGGCAGGAACGCGCGCACGCCGATTTCCACCACCAGGCCGCCCTTGATTCGCTCCGTCACTTTGCCGGTGACGTTGCTGTGATCGCGATACGATTTCTCGATGCGCTCCCATACCCGCCGCCGGTGCGCCCGCGTGTGCGACAACAGCACGTAGCCGTCTTTCTGCTCGTGCAGCCGCTCCACCTCGATCGTTTGTCCCGCGCCGAACTCGATGGGCGTACCCGAATCCAGAAATTCCTGCGCCGGAACCAGACCTTCGAATTTTCCGCCCACGTCCACGATCACGCCCGCGTCCGTCACCGCCAGCACGTGCCCGTCGAAAATCTCTCCCTCTCCCACTGCCGCCTGGGGAGTGGAAAACTGGTCCAGCAGCTGGTCCATCGTTTCATTTTCGCCCGCTTCCGACGCACCCGCTTCTGGTGCTGCCGCACTGCTGGCCCCTGATTCGCTGACCTTGGATTCGCCTGCTGGAGCTTCGGCCGCTGGAACCTCGGCGACTGGCGCTGACGCGACCGGTTCGGTAACAGCCGGTTCCACTATGGGAGTTTCCGTCGGCTCGCTCGCGAGCGCCGTATCCAAGGAAATGGATTCGGGGGACATAGACTTGGAAGAAATCGACTGGGGCTCTATCGGTTCGTGGGCTCGCACGGCGGCTGTCGCCGTGCCACTCCCATCGGCGGGTGCCGAGGCTGCGACGGACGCCACGTTCGAAACCCTCTCCTCTGGAGTTGGGCTTGGGGCGTCATTAGTAGAAGGTTGTAGGTTCGGGTCGTTTTCGGGTGACATGAAGTGCGGCCTCCGTACGAAATGGCCCTGGTTACCGAGAGCTCGACCTCGGTCACTCCACCCGGCTGGGGTCAGAGCAATGAAGGGGATAGAGCGCCCACGCTCAACGCTGTATCGTCCAAAATGATACGCGTCCGATTCGCGCGTTGTCAACAAAACGTCGCTCCAACTCCCTGCAAGCCGGGTGCCGAAGATACGTGCCGCAGATGCCCCCGCGCATGCCCGACGGATGAAGGGCTACGGCGTTCTGGCCCTCCGAAGGTTGTGATAGAGTGGCCAGCCAATGCGCATCTTCGTTATGGGCGCCGGCGGCACGGGCGGCCTGCTGGCCAAGCTGCTTGCGCGTCAAGGCCACAAAGTGTGGTGCGGAGACCGGGACGTCGAGCGCGCGGCCCGCTTCCTCGGCAAGAAAAGCGGCGTCGAAATCGTTGAAGCGAATGCCCGCAACGTTTGGTCCATCGCCCGCGCCGCGCGTGGCGCGCAACTGGTCGTCAACACCTCGCCGGCTGTCTTTAACAAGATCATCCTGCGCGCCGCTCTGCGCCTGCGCGCGCACTATCTCGATCTGAATTCCCATCTGACCGCCAATCCCTTCCGCCCCGAGCAGTTCGCGTTTCACAAACGCTTCTCGGCCAAGAACCGCACCGCGCTGGTCTGCGTGGGAGCGGCGCCGGGCCTTACCAACCTGCTGGCCGAGCGCGCCGCGGAGATGCTCGACTCGGTTGAGAGCGTGCAAATTCGCCTGTTCGAAGGCACTGAGAGCCGCAGCCCCGTTTCCACCTGGTCCGCCGACGTGGCCTACGACGAAGCCGTCTCGCGTCCGCGCGTCTATCGCAACGGGCGTTTCTCACTCGCGCGCCGCTTCGACGGGCGCGAAAAGTTTCGCTTTCCGCCGCCCATCGGTGAAGTGCCCGTGTATCTCGCGGCGCAGGACGAAGTCTGCATGATTCCCTACGTGATGCGCGTCCGCGACGTGGACGCGAAAATCGGCGGCAGCGATTTCGACCGCTTGCGCCGATGGTATCGCCAGGGCCGCCTGAACCGCTCCGCCGGAATCGTTCGCAAGCGCTTTCCCGAAACGCTCACGCCGCGCAAAGTCGCTAAGCTCATCCGCCAGGGAGTGCTGGCAAACGCGCGCTTTGCCGCCGCCGTGCTGGTGCGCGGAGTGAAGAACGAACAGCCGCTCCTGGTGCGCTGGGACGTCAGTTTTCCTACCCTTTACCAGATCCGGCAGCGCGGCCTGATCGCCACTCCCATCGCCTATGCCACCGCGCACCTGGCTGCGCTCTTCATCAAGCATTTTCCCAAGGACCTGCCCGGCGTGATCGGGCCGGCCAGCCTGCCGGCGGAGGCCCGCCAGGCGATTTTAGCGGGCGCGCGCATGCGGGATTTCCGCATGACCACAAAAATCACCCGCCTCAAGCAGCAGGAAGACGACGAAGATTTATAGCCCTGCGGCACTGTCCCCGTTTGTTGTCGCGCAGGCCTTCCGCATTTGACCGAATGTCGCGCGCGCCGCTATAATTCTTCTTTCGGTTCGGCGCGAACTCCCGATTGAGTCCGGCGGAAACCCCAGAAGGAATTCAGGAGCGGTCATCATGAAAGCCACACTTTTGCGCGCGGGAATGATCATCAAGCACGAAGACGACCTCTTCGTCGTCTACAGTGTCGACCATCGCACGCCGGGCAACAAACGAGCCGCCATGCAAACCAAGATGCGCAACCTGCGCACCGGCTCGATGATCGACTACCGCTTCCGCGCTGAAGAATCCCTGGACAAAGTGGTGGTGGACGAAATCGAACATGAATACCTCTACAGCGACGCCGAGGGCCACCACTTTATGAACTCCGAAAATTACGAGCAGATTGCGCTGCAGAATGACATCGTGGGCGACACCAAGGATTACCTCATCGCCAACATGCCGGTAAAAATCGAGTATTACGACGGCAAGGCCATCGGCGTGCTCATACCCGACACCGTCGACCTCATGGTCGTTGACACCGAGCCCAGCATTCAGAAAGCCACGGCCAGCTCCGTGATGAAGCCCGCCAAACTCGAAACCGGCCTGGTGGTCAACGTTCCCCCGTTCGTCGGCACCGGCGACAAGATCAGAGTCGACACCTCCGAAGGCCGGTACGTCCAGCGCGTGCAATAACGAATCTGCGGTAAGCCGAAAGCCGTTCGCTCCGCAATTGCAGCCGCCGAATTGCTTGAACTGGAGTTCCTCCTGCTGTAGGTTTGGTGCGCTTTTCCGGTTTCTGTCGCGTTCCCGACAATCTGGAGGAACGGATCCATGCCGATCTGTCCAAGCTGTGGCAAATCCTTCAGTGGGTTTTCGTTCGGTTCGACTGCCGCTACTGAATGCCGCGACTGTCGCAAAGCAAAGCCGCCGGTGCCCCGTCCCGCTCGTATTCTGCCCCTTCCCCGGGTCACTCTCACAATTATTGGGCTCAACGTCGCGGTTTATCTTGCGATGGGTTTGTCGGGCGTCTCCTGGGTAGAACCGAAGGGTTTGGATGCCATTCCGTGGGGTGCCGATTTCGGGCCTCTGACGTTAAGCGGCGAGTGGTGGAGGCTCTTCACCAGCACGTTCGTGCATTTTGGAATAATCCACATCGGCTTGAACATGTGGTGCCTTTGGAACTTGGGACAAGCGCTCGAACCACTCATGGGCCGCAAAATATTTGCGGCCATGTATGTGGCGAGCGGCATTGCAGCCAGCATGATGAGTGAGGCCTGGAATCCTTGGCGCATAAGCGCCGGGGCGTCCGGAGCGATTTTTGGAGTCGCGGGCGCCTACGTTTCGTTCCTTATGCTGAAGAAGACCCCGTTCGATCGCGCCTCGGCTTGGAAAAATCTCTGGAGCATGGGAATTTTTATCTTTTACAATTTGGTGTACGGGCTCACGGGCGCAACCGATAACGCGGCCCACATGGGCGGGCTGATTTCCGGTCTCATCCTGGGAGCGTTGATTCCGCCCATGCATCCGGCGGTCCTCGCAGCCAAGCGCCAAGCTGATGGGATCACTCCCGGCCTCGCTGTTCCGCCGATTTCGGACTCCTCGCCCGACAGCCGCGAAAATCGTATCTTCGGAGCGACAATTGCGTGTTCTCTTCTGGCGCTGTGCGCGGCGGGCTTTTGGCTGCACGATAAGAGCGTCTTCACAGTGAGCTACGGGAGGGCGGTCAGGCTTATACGGGCGGGGCATCCCGAGGAAGGTGCGCGTCAATTGCAGGATATCGTACAGCGCGAGCCCAGTCTGCTCTTTCCCCAGGTGGTTCTCGGGCAATTGCTCCTGCAGGGCTCGAATCCTAGTGAGGCCGTCCAGCCGCTCGAAAGCGCTGCAGCCTTGGATCCAAACGATGTCGAAATCGAACACAATCTTGCGCTAGCTTATCTCGGAGCGGGTAGGCCTGCCGACGCCGAGCGACAGATCGGGAACACATTTGATGTGGAAAAGGACAACGACAACGATCGCCGAGCAAGCGCTTTGTTCATACGAGGGGTGGCTGAAGGGGAGGCGTCGAATTTTGATCCAGCCATAGCGGACTTGCGGGCGGCACTTCAGTTGTTCCCGGAGTGGCTTGATGCCAAATACGCACTGGCACGGTTCGAGACCCAGCAATTCCAGACAACGCGCGCACCTGATGACCCAGCTCGTCGATCGAAAGAGGTCGCGCCGCTGGTCATTCCGTACTCGCGACTCGTAATGGCATCGCAGGAGTGGCCGCTGTTTCCTTGAAACTACCAGCGTCTGCAGGCGGTTCCGCTCTGTCGTTCCAGAGCCAGCACCGATTCTTCTCATTGTGGTTCAGACGGCGACGGAGGATTTCGCCCCGAAGACGCGCGCGAAAATGGCGTCCACAGCGCGCAACTGGCGCTTCAGATCGAAGGTGTGCGCGAGGGCCTTTTCGTCGAGGAACTTGCGAATGCCTGCGTCGGCGGCGACGCGCTCCTGAAAGCTGGTTTCCGATTCCCACGCGGCCATGGCGTGGCCCTGCACCCACTTGTAGGCGTCTTCCCGAGGCGCGCCGTGCTCGACCAGATCCTGCAGGAGCTGCCCGGAAAATACCAATCCCTGCGTAGCATTCAGATTCCGCAGCATGCGCGCGGGAAAAACTTTCATGTTGGCGACGATTTCGCTCATGCGGTGCAGCATGTAATCGACGAGGATGGTCGAATCGGGCAGAATCACGCGCTCGACTGAGCTGTGCGAAATGTCGCGCTCGTGCCACAGGGCAATGTTTTCGTCCGCCGCGAGCGAATTCGCGCGCACCACGCGCGCAAGTCCGCACACCTGCTCGCTCGACACGGGGTTGCGCTTGTGCGGCATGGCCGAGCTGCCGCGCTGCTCGCCGCCAAACGGCTCTTCGGCTTCGCGCACCTCGGTGCGCTGCAGATGGCGAATTTCCTGCGCGATGCGCTCGAGCGACGCGGCCAGGATGGCAAGCGTCGCCACGATACTGCGCGTGGCGGTCGCGCTCGATTACCTGTGAAGTGATGGGCGCGGTTTCCAGGCCCAGCCGCCGGCAGATTTTCTGCTCGATCTCCGGGCCGAGGTGCGTGCAAGTGCCCACCGCACCGGAAATTTTCCCGACCGCCATTTGTTTCGCGGCCGCCTGAAAGCGTTCCGCATCGCGGCGATTTTCCGCGTACCAGTTGGCGACTTTCAGCCCGAAGGTGATGGGCTCGGCGTGGACGCCGTGCGTGCGCCCGATTTCGGGCGTGTCTTTGAATTCCCAGGCGCGCTTTTCGAGGATTTCGCCGAAGCGCGCGATGTCCTTCTCGATCAGCTGCGATGCCTCGCGTATCTGCAGCGCCTGCGCCGTGTCCACCACGTCGTTGGAGGTAAGGCCGTAATGCAGCCAGCGGGCCGCCTCGGGATCGCCGACCGACTCCTGCACGGCGACGGTGAAGGCGATCACGTCATGGCGCACTTTGGCTTCGATCTCGTTGATGCGTGCCACGTCGATGCGCGCCCGTTCGCGCAGCTTCGCGGCGGCCTCTTTCGGCACGATGCCCGCTTCGGCAAGCGTCTCGGTGGCGGCCAGCTCGACCTCCAGCCACTTCTGGAATTTGTTTTCCTCGCTCCAGACGCTGCCCATCTCCGGACGTGTGTAGCGCGGGATCACGCGGGGCTCCGTGATTCGTGGGTTGCCCCTCGGCTGCGCTCGGGGCAAGTTCCTAGTGATTGGTGCGTAGTGATCGGCGAACCCCAAAGGCTCGCGGCGCGCGCGGCAAACAGCCCGAGATAGTGACGGGTAGATTTGGCGTCGGGCGTTTGTTTTGTGTGAGTTACGTAGAATTCTACCTTGTTCTCATTGTCGGGTAGAAAATGTGACTCGTGATTCCTGATTCGTGACTCGTGGGTGGCGCGCGCAGCCATACCCCTCTTGTAGGGGCGCTGCTTGCTGCGCCCTTCTTTCGCGACGGCTGCCGTCGTTCGCGCCGTCGATCTCGGCTGCATTTTTTCCATTTTGTTGCTTTCGTCGCGCACTCGTGAAGTCTTCGCGCGGGCAAATTTTCGCAGCAATGCGTGACATTGGCAAGCATGGGAAAGTACAGAAAAGGGATAGTCCTGTAACTACATGGCTAGAACTGTACTAAAAACGAGTACAGAAAAGTGTGCCGGCCTTGCGGACGGGACGGGCACACGCAACGCGTAAGACGTGGGTTACACTGGGGCCAATGGCGGCCTAGCTAGACACTGCGGGCAGGAGGCACGATCTGCATGTGGCGACCAGAGCTAAGTGAAGTCGGCAGTCTCATCAAGTGGGCAGTATTGTGCCTATTGGTGTTGGTCAATCAGAGCTTGACCAAGGGCGAAGTTGTTCAGGGATGCTCCACCGTGAACGCGCGGGCGGTTTGGCTGGAAGACGGTTGGGTGCTCATGCGCGACGACGGGAAGATCCTAACAACCGAACGGTACTGCCATGGCGGCGAATACTCCGATGGGCTCATCGTTTTTGAACGGTGCGTCGCGGGAGATAAGAAGCAGTTTGTCTACCTGACGCTCGGCGGGAAAGTAGCGGTAGAGGTTTCAGTCGCTCTGGCAAAAGGTTTTTCCGAGGGATTGGCGGCAGTCGAAGACGAACACTATATGTGGGGTTACATCGATCGGACCGGTAGGGTCGTAATCCCGTTTCAGTTTTCGACGGCTTCCCCCTTCCAGGAAGGGCTAGCAGCCGTACAGGATGAAAACGGAAGTTGGCGGTACATCGATAGAACGGGCAAGACGATTCTGACTCCTCACGTAGAGGGCGTCGATATCTCCATGAGCGATTTCACCTCCGGAGTAGCCCAAATCATGTTCCAAGAGAGCCATGGCGAAGATGTGCTCAAAGGGCTGATGGACCGGTCCGGTGAGTGGCTGTTGAAACCGGGGTCTGATCTTACCGGCGAATTCAGAGATGGTCTGATCGCTTTCTGGCCGGATGACGGAAGCGACAAGATGGGATTCGTCGACGAAAAAGGTGATGTTGTTATTGCTGCTCAATTCACAGGCGCTCCGCTACTCCCATTCCAGGAAGGGTTGGCAGCCGTCTACGTCGACAGGAAGCCCAAGAAGGCTGGATTTATAGACAGACAGGGCCGATGGGTCATCCAGCCAATTTACGAGGATGCGCTGCATTTCTGTGGCGGCCTCGCCCCTGTGAAGGTCAATGACACGTGGGGATACGTCGATAAGAGCGGCAACCTGGCCATTGCCCCGCAATATTACGATGCGGAGAGTTTCGACGGAGGGATCGCGATCGTCGTTAAGAAGGATGAAACAGGCACTTTACGAGATCAGTTTATCAACCGGAAAGGAAAGGTGTTGTACCTCTCTTCCAGAGAAGTTGAGTATATTCGCGTTGACTAAGCCCTCGGCAAGCCCTGCAAGTCTCCTCAGACATACTGCCAGGCAAAGGGAAAAAACGCCCGCCTGAAGGCGGCCGCTACAAAGGCAGGGCGCAGCCCGCCGGGGCGGGCGCCCGTACGAAGTGCTCGTTTGACGGTGCTAGGTGCCGCGGAGGATCCAGTCTTCATTGGTTTCGGTGAATTGGAAGCCGTAGCGCTGCCACGGGGCGCCGCGGGATTCGATGCGCACGGGCTGGGCGCGTCCAACGAACCTCTCGGTGTCGGTGACGAGAAAAACTTCCAGCGGTATGCCGTGCTTGAGCGAAGCCGAGCAGGGGCAAAGAAAGCCTGAAGGGCTGACGTTTTCAGTGACGGTGGTTAGCTCGAATTTGCTTCCGGCCACGTCTGTGCCGCGCAGCTTCAGCACGATGCGCATGTTCAAGCGCACTTCGCCGCGGCGGTTCTGCGTGGCGGTTTGCAGCTGTTCACCCAGTTTGGCCTTCAGCGCTTTGTAATCCACAGGCTTTTCGAAATAGGCCGTGGCGCCCAGCGATTCGCAGTGCGCGCGGTATTTGTTGGCCGACTCGCCGGAGATGACGAAGATGGGGATGAGCGACGTATAGCTGAGCGCGTGCAGCGTCTGGCACAGCTCGAATCCGGAAAGGCGCGGCATCATCAGGTCGAGCAGGATGGCCGCGGGCTTGTGTTCAAGCGCCAGGCCGAGTGCCTCCTCAGGGTCTTCGGTATGCACCACGTCGTAGACGTCGCTCAGGCGCAGGGCGTGCAGGTTGCGAACGTCCTCGTCGTCGTCCACGATGAGAATTTTTCTCCTGCCCGAGTCCGGACGGTGCGTGGATTTCCCCGCCGCCGTTCCGGAAACCTCGGCCACAGCCGTCTTCTGCATTCCATCAGTCATCGAATAGGCCCCTTCCGTTAGGTCTGTTATTAAGCCTTCGCGGCCGGCTCAGCCACCGGCGCGGCCGCTGGTGCGGGCGTCACCGGCAGATCCAAGGCTTCGCGAACCCGGGTCGCCAGTTTCTCGCGCGAAAACGGCTTCTGAATGAAGAAGCTGCCCGGCTCAAGAATCTCTTTTTGTCCTACGCGCTGCCCGGTGTAGCCGGACATGAAGGCGATCTTCATTCCTGGGCGCTTGAGCTTCAGCTGATCGGCCAGTGCGCGTCCGTTGATGCCGGGCATGACCACGTCGGTCAGCAGCAAATGGATTTCTCCGGGCGTGCGGTTGCTCAGCTCGATCGCTTCGGCGCCGTTGGCCGCTTCCAGGACGGTGTAGCCCTTGAGCCGCAGAATGTCGCGCGTCAGAGTGCGCAGCGAATCTTCGTCCTCGACGATCAGGATGGTTTCGCTCCCGCGCGTAGCGGTAGGCTGGTTGACTTCGTGATCTTCGGCAGTGACTTTCTGCGTCGTGCGCGGCAGATAGATGTTGAATGTGGTGCCCTTTTCCGGAGCGCTAATCACGTCGATGTAGCCGCCGCTCTGCTTGACCACGCCGTACACGGTGGAAAGTCCCAGCCCGGTGCCTTTGCCCTTTTCCTTGGTGGTGAAGAAGGGCTCGAAGATGCGGAGTTGAGTGGCCGTGTCCATGCCGGTGCCGCTGTCGCTGACGGTCAGCAGGACGTACGCCCCGGTGACGACGGGATAGGCGTAGCGCTCCGCAAATTTCTGATCGATTTCGAAGTTCCAGGTTTGAATGGCCAGCTTGCCGCCGTCGGGCATGGCGTCGCGGGCATTGACCACCAGGTTCATGATCACCTGTTCGATCTGTCCCTGGTCCGCGCGCGTGGAGCCCAGCTCCGGCTCCAGGTGAATGGCCAACTCGATATCCTCGCCAATCAGCCGGTGCAGCATCTTCTCCATGTCGGAAACCACCGCGTTGAGCGAAAGAATTTTCGGCTCCAGCACCTGCTGGCGGCTGAAGGCCAACAGCTGGCGCGTCAACGAAGAGGCGCGCCGTCCGGCTTTCAGAATCTGGTCGACGGAAACGCGCATGGGATCGCTTTCCGGCACGCGCTCTTCGAGAATTTCGCCGTAGCCGATGATCACGCCGAGAAGATTGTTGAAGTCATGCGCCACGCCTCCCGAAAGGCGACCGATGGCGTCCATTTTTTGGGACTGATGCAGCTGCTGTTCCAGGCGGCGGCGCTCGCCGATGTCGCGGTTGACGATGACCATGTTCTGCACTTCGCCGGCGTCGTCACGCACCACGCTGGCGGTGGACTCGATGAACACCCAGGTGCCGTTCTTGTGGCGCATGCGGTACTCAATGCGGCGGCCGTTGCCGGTGCGGCGCGCTTCGGCGGTAGCGTCCGTTACGAGTTGGCGGTCGTCGGGATGCACTTGATCGAGGGAAGAAGTGGCTTCGAGCTCCGCGGCGTCGTAGCCGAGAATGCGCTGGTAGGAAGGGCTGTTGTAGAGGCGCTTGCCCTCGGCGTCGACGACGGCGATCATGTCCGCCGCATTGTCATTGATGAGCTGGAAGAATTCCTCGCGCTCGACGAGTTGGCGGCGAATGCGCTGCAGCAGAAATTGCTGATAAATGACGTAGAGGTCGAACAGCAGAACCGCGCCCACCAGGCCGCGGACAGCGAAGACCAGCTGACTGCGTTCCAGGTCGTCATGGTGCAGCATCTCCAGCGCAAAAGAAGCGATGCCGGCGGTGAGCAGCAAGGTAACGATGATGGCCGCCCAGGAGAGCGACCATTCGCGCCGTTCGATTTGGCGCATGCCCGTGCGTTTTGCAGCCTTCGGCGAAGACATCACTCCCCCAAGCGAGCGTCCCGCAGTTATGAGTTAAGCCCGTACCTACGTTGATACAGTGAAAGGAGGGGTGCAGGGGTAACTTCGCCGTCAACTGTGTCCTAGTGAGTAATAAGTGTGCGTGGAAAGCGCGCGAAAAGGTCAGAAAAGGTTGGCGAAGGGGACTAGCGACTTCCTATAACTCGAATGGACCCAATGGGATACGCTGGGAGGCGATATGCAGCACGCCGCGAAAGGCGAAGTCTGCGGGGCGGCTTTCGAGGGCCTGCTGGGCGGTGATGCGTGCCAGGTCAGGGTTGTTGTTCTGCTCGGAAAGGTGCGCAAGAACGACGTAGCGCGCGAGGCCGTCGAAGACTTCGGGATCGGCTAGAAATTCGCCGACCACGGTGTTGGAAAGATGCCCGGTGCGACTCATCACGCGCTGCTTGATGTTCCAGGGATAAGGGCCGACCTTGAGCATTTCGAGGTCATGATTCGATTCGAGAATCAGGAAATCGGCTTCACGCAAGTGCTGTTTGACCAGTTCGGGCATGTAGCCGAGGTCGGTGACGATGGCCACTTTCGTTCCGTTGCAGCGGAACGCGTAGCCGACCGGGTCGGCCGCGTCGTGGGGTATCGCGAACGGATCAATTTCGATGTCGCCGATTACGAAGCGCTCGCCGGGACGAATGTACTCGACGCGCTGCATTTTTCGGAACGAGCCGGTCGGGAACATCTCCAGAATGCCGCGATGCGTCGGCTCGGTCAGGTACGCGGGGCATTTCCACTCGCGAGCCATTTGCGCGAGCCCGCAGGAGTGGTCGGAGTGCTCGTGGGTGACCAGCACGCCGTCGACGCGCTCGGGACGTTCGCGGCCGAGCGCTTCGAAGCGCCGCAGAATTTCCTTGCGGCCGAGTCCGGCGTCAATAAGGAGAGTGGTGTGCTCGGTTTCGAGCAACGTGGCGTTGCCGGCACTGCCCGAAGCGAGGATCGATATGCGGAACGAGATGCGGTTTCTCCGAAAAGGATGATGGCAAAGTGACGCGGCGGCGTCAAAGGAAAAACGAAACTCCGCTTCCTACTTAATCGAGCGATTCGGCGTCGATGCCGATATTCGTTTCGCCGGCGGCCTTTTTCTCGTTGTACTTCTTCACCCAGGCGGCAAAGCTTTTTCCGGCGGCGGTGTCGCGGCCGGTGAAGGCGAGCGAGGTGATGTCGCTATAAACCACGGAGAGCTTGCCGGGCTCGCCCTTGGGCATCAGGCGGACGATGCAGTCCGTGAGCGCCGGGCCTTTGATCTTACGGTCGAAGACGTAGCCCTCGACGGTGCGGCCGTCTTTCAGTGTGAGGGTCAAGTCGCCGCGATAGTCGAAAGCCTTTTCGATGGCGGCGCGAATTTCAGGCTCGGTGGTGACGGGCGGCACCCAGCCTTCGAGATTCTCGTGCACCACACCCAGTTTGTCGTCGGAATCGGATGCAGGGATGCGTTGGTCGGACATCACGCGAGCGTCAGGCCTTGGGAGCCGCGATCTGCACCAAGCGGCCGGAATCGCTTCCAGCGCTGGTGGGCGCGCCGCCCATTACGTCGGGATCTTTGTATTTGTGGAACAGCGTGGCGCGCACGGTCGCGAGGAACCCGCCGAGCGAGCCGAAGGTGTCGTTCACGGCGCTAGCTTCGTAGCCGCTGTGCACCATGCAGTTGGCGCACTTGGGATTGCCGCTCTCGGTGCCGTAGCGCTCCCATTCGGTTTCGCTCATGAGCTCGTCGAAGGTGTCCGCGTAGCCGTCCTGCAGCAGGTAGCAGGGCTTCTGCCAGCCGAAAATGTTGTAGGTGGGCATGCCCCACGGCGTGCATTTGTACTGGCGCTTGCCCATCAGGAATTCGAGGAACAGCGGGCTCATGTTGAAGCGCCACTTCTCGTTGCGGTTGCTCAAGATCTGGCCGAAGAGCTGCCGCGTTTTTTTGCGGCTGAGGAAGTGCTGCTGGTCGGGCGCTTTGTCATAGGTATAGCCGGGCGAAAGCATCATGCCCTCGACGCCCAGCTCCATCATTTCGTCGAAGAATTGGCGGACGCTTTCGGGATTCGCGCCGTCGAACAAAGTAGTGTTGGTGGTGACGCGGAAGCCGCGCTCGAGCGCCAGGCGCATGCCTTCGACGGCTTTGTCGTAGGTGCCTTCGCGGCAGACCGAAAAATCGTGGTGCTCGCGCTGGCCGTCCATGTGCACGGAGAACGAAAGATATTTGCTGGGCGTGAATTCGGAAAGGCGTTCGGAGAGCAGCAGCGCGTTGGTGCAGAGGTAGATGTACTTCTTTCGCGCGACCAAGCCGGCCACGATTTCGGGAATCTGCGGATGCATCAGCGGCTCGCCGCCCGGAATGCTGACGATGGGCGCGCCGCATTCATCGACGGCGTGGAAACATTCCTCCGGCGACAGATTCTTCTTCAGCACGTGCGCGGGATATTGAATCTTCCCGCACCCGGCGCAGGCCAGGTTGCAGCGCAGCAGCGGCTCAAGCATCAGCACCAGCGGATATTGCTTGCGTCCCTTCATCCGCTGAGCGATGACGTAGGAAGCCACCGTCCACATCTGTGATACCGGTACACCCATCTAGTTCCTCACCCGCCTATCTCGCGTCGGTCGAGAGCCTCTGGCGAAGGTCCATGATACCGGGTTTGAAGCGCCCTGGGAATCACGGGTTGCAAGCGAGCGGGCTAAGAGGCAAGAGCCGCAAGCGACTTCGGGAGCTCTGGGTTACCGCCCCTAGAGGGCTAGTTGCTCGCGGGTGAGCTCGAAGCCGTTGAGGTTGCCGACAATGCTGGCGGCCAGGCGGTTGGGCGCGAAGAATTCGCGGGCCACCTGCTGAATCTCCTCGGCGGTCACCGCTTCGAGCATGACGATCAATTCCTCAGGCGTGAAGTGGCGCCCGAAATACATGTGATAGCGCGCCAGGCTGTTCATGCGCGAGCCGGAACCTTCGAGCGCCAGAAGCGTGGCGCCTTTCAGGTGATCCTTGGCGCGGCGCAGCTCCTCCGCGTCGAGCGGCTCATCGCGCAGATGGCGGAATTCCTCGAGCACGCAGCGCACGAGCTGCTCGGCGGTTTCGAGAGAAGTGCCGGCGTAGACCGAAAGCATACCGGCGTCGCGATAGGAATTCATTTCGCTGAAGATGGCATAGGCGATGCCCAGCCGCTCGCGAATATTTTGAAACAGCCGCGAAGACATGCCGCCGCCGAGAATGTTATTCAGGATGGAGACGGCGAAGCGGCGACGGTCGGTCAGCGCCAGCGCCGGAACGCCCAAGCAGATGTGCACCTGTTCGAGTTCGCGCTTCGTGCGCTGGGTCACCTGCGGCGGGGCCGCCTCTGGTATGGGATCTGTTAGCCCGTCGCGCACGGGTGCGAGGGTCGAGAATCGCTCGGCCACCAGATCGACCATCTGCGCGTGGGTCAAGTGCCCCGCAGCGGTGATGACCAAATGATTCGGCGCGTAGGAATCGCGGAACCAGGATTGCAACTTGGCGCGATCAAACGCCGAGACGGTTTCCGGCGTTCCGAGGATGGGCCTGCCGAGCGCGTGCGGTTGCCAGAAATTCTGCGTGAAAAGTTCGTGCACCAAGTCTTCGGGATTGTCCTGGGTCATGCGGATTTCTTCGAGCACCACGGATTGCTCGCGCGCGAGGTCTTCGCCGTCGAACTTCGGCTCGAGCACGAGATCCGCGAGCACGTCGAATGCTTTGGGGAGATGCTCGTCCAGCACGCGAGTATTGAAGCAGACCATTTCCTTGGAGGTGAAGGCATCCAGCATGCCACCGACGCGGTCGATCTCGCGGGCGATATCTTCGGCAGTGCGCCGGCGGGTGCCCTTGAACACCATGTGCTCGATGAAATGCGAGATGCCGTTCAGCTCGGGCGGCTCGCGGCGTGAGCCGGAGCGCAGCCAGATGCCCACCGAAACGGAATGCACGTGCTCCATCGGCTCGGTGATGACTACGAGCCCGTTGGGCAGCACTTCTTTTTGCACTGTGGAAGGTTTCGCTGTCATGGATGAATCTATTCTTGCACGCCGCCGCCGTGATTGCCATGCTGCGAGAGCACAGCGATTGTTGCTAGGTTACGGTCGGAGCATTTGTCGGCTAGCACATTGGAGGGTCATCACGTATTCGGAACTAAGTCGGAGTAACATGCCGCGCGTATGAACACGTCATGGGCCGCTCGCCCTCTATTCACTCTCCCCGCGAGAGCGGGACGAGTGTTATGGGTCATCGTCATCCTCGCCGCAGTTTCCCTGTTCGTTTCGCCAGGGATAATGACGTTAGGCTGGCATTTATTTCGCGGGAACACCATCGAGATGCGAGGCAAGAAAGTGTTCGTGCCAATTGCATGGATAGCTGAAACGGACGGTGGGCGGGATGTCTCTCTGATGAAGTTGCCACTGAGCCTTTTGCACGGCCTGAGGTTTGATGGGCTGATCCTTGTTAGCCAGAATCTCTTGCCGCCAGATAAGAAGACGGAGGAAGTCTACCGGTCTTTCGAGACCGGTTACTGGACTTTCGCCGATTCCGGAGCGCTCGTTACGGGTCCGGTGCGAACCGGTTCAGGCGCTCGTGAAATTGTCTGCATGCAATCTTCGCGTTTTAACATGCCCAATCCAATCTCCGTGTCATGTCTCATCCTGCAGGGCAACTGGCAAGCCCATTTCGATGGCGACAAGAAGGATCTCGAATCCTTCTTTGGAATCATTGAAAAGATAAACTAGGGGACTGCGATTTGAACGGAATGCGGACGATCTGTCCGTGTGTCGGCGTATCATAGACGAAGCGGCCATTAGTCGCTTCCGCGATGAATCTGCTAGGCAAATCCAAAGAAGAACTACGCGCTCTACTAGAGTCGCTCGGCGAGCCGGGGTATCGCGCCGCGCAGATTTATCGTGCCCTGTACGCCGAGCGGCGAGGCGACTTCGCCGAGATGACGAACTTGCCGGCGGCGCTGCGCGAGCGGCTCGCGCGTGAAGCTTCGATTGCATTACCTCACATTGTGCGTCGGCATTTGTCTTCGGACGGCACAGTTCGATACGTCCTTGGGCTCGGTGATGCGGCAAACGGCAAGCCCGCCACGATCGAAACGGTGTTCATGCCCGAAGAGAATCGCCAAACGATTTGCATCTCGACGCAGGCGGGCTGCGCGGTGGATTGCCGCTTCTGCCTGACGGCCACACTGGGTCTGGCGCGCAATCTGACTGCCGGCGAGATTGTCGCGCAGGTCCTGGTGGCACTGGAAGACAATCGCGAGGCATTGCGGCCGAGGACCAACATCGTGCTGATGGGGCAGGGCGAGCCGCTGTTGAATTTCGATGCGGTAATGGCCGCGCTGCGGATCCTGCTGGACCCCGAGGGAGCCGCGATCGCATCCCGGCACGCGGCGCTCTCGACCAGCGGCATCGTTCCGGGAATCGAGCGGCTGGCGCAGGAAAAGGTGCGGCCGAACCTGGCGATTTCCCTGAACGCTTCGTCGAACGAGCAGCGCGACCAGATCATGCCGATCAACCGCAAGTATCCACTGGAAAAGCTTCTCGACGCGTGCCGGAAATACCCGCTGCGGCCGCGGGAATGGCTTTTGTTCGAGTACGTCTTGCTCGGTGAATTCAATGATTCGACGGAGGACGCGCGGCGGGTCGTAAACCTGCTCGCGAATTTGCGCGCGAAGGTCAACCTGATCCCGTGGAATCCCGGCGACCTGCCGCTCAAGCGGCCGGAGCCGCGGCGCGTGGAAGAATTTCAGCGCGTGCTGATCGATAAAGGCGTGCCCTGTTTCATCCGCGATTCGCGCGGGCAGGATGTGATGGCCGCGTGCGGCCAGTTGGCTCTCGCGGAGACGTTGGCTGCGTCGTAATTTTCTCGCCGATCCTCCATACAGCGACGCCAGCCCAATGGTAATTCGGGCGATGGTCTTGGGTGTCATTCCGAGGCCGATCTCTGGCCGAGGAATCTCTCTTCGTGTGAACGCATCGCCATGCGCTAAATCGACGAGATCCTTCGTCTGCGCAACCCACGCGCCTCGCTCGGATGACAGCGCGGGCCGGGGAGAAAAGCGCCCACCTGAAGGTGGCCGCCACGAAAGCAAGACCCACCTGTCGCAAAAGGCGCGCCAGATGGGGCACCCGAAAACCTGAACGCGACGCCCGGCGCTTCCGTTTACTGAATCGCGATGGCGGCGACGAGGCGACCGGTAACCTTCTCGCGGCGATAGCTGAAGAATAGGTCGCCGCGGCAGGCGGTGCAGAATCCAGCGGAGGAGATTTGCCGCTTGGGGACGCCCGCGCCGGCCAGAATGGCGCGATTGGCGGCAATCAAGTCGAGATGCACGCGCAGCGGCGGCGGCGCGTGCCCCGGCGGACGCATGGTAAGCCACGGCAGCCAGTTGGGATCGCTCTCGCCCGCGGCCAGCTTGTCGTAGGGCCCTTCAAACCACTCGCGCGCATCAGGAAACTTCGCCTCGAACTGCTGGGCGACCTCCGAACCAACTTCGTAGCAGCAGCGGCCAATGCCGGGGCCGAGAGCGGCTACAACATCCGCTGGATCGGTACCGAACTCCGCGCGCATTTGGCCCAGCGTTTTCTCCGCGATGCGAGCCAGCGTGCCGCGCCATCCGGCGTGAACGGCGGCGACGGCTTTGTTCTTGGTGTCCGCGAGCAGGATCGGCACGCAGTCGGCGGTCTGCACCACCAGCAACACGCCGGGCTGGCTGGTAATCAGCGCGTCGCCGCTAGGAGCGCTTGCGGACTCGCCGTTCTTGTTGTCACGGATAACGTGCACGACGTCGGAGTGAATCTGCCGCAGCAGCACGACGCGCATCTTTCCCGTGCCGATGGCAGCGAAGAATTTCTTGCGGTTCGCAACCACGCGTTCGCGCGAATCCCAATCGGTAAAGCCGAGATTCAGGACGCGCTCCGCGGTCTTGCGCGCGCTACGAGTTTCCAAGCCGTCGGGCGAAGGTATCTCACTCGCGCCTCCTGGGCGCGTGCTGAATCCGTGCCTGAGCCAGCGGAGACGCGCGAACGCAGGCGCCTCCAGAATTTGTAAGCCGCCGGCGCGCCGCAACTTCCAATCGGACGGCTTGGGGGGCTTGGCTGCCTTGGGCAACTGTCGGCGCTTCTTGGAAGCGAGTGTGCGCCGCTGCGCCGTCGATTGTTGCTTAGCCATGAGCAGCATCATTCTGACATTTTCTCTGCGGGAAGTTGAAGAGAGATCCCTCGGCACCTATTGGTGACTCGGCGTCTCTGCGGTCACAGTCTTTGCCTGTATAATCGCCGCCAGTCATTCCACGAAGTGAACGCGGGATGCGAGGGCAGATGGTCGTCGGCCTGGGACTGGACATCGCGGAGATCGATCGCATCAAGGCCGCCATCGTGCGGCACGGAGCGCCCATTCTCGAGCGGCTTTACACGCCGAGCGAGGTGGCCTATTGCGAAAGCTACAAGAACCGCTACGAACGCTACGCCGGGCGGTTCGCCGCCAAGGAAGCGGCGATGAAGGCTCTTGGCACCGGCTGGCACGGGGGCGTGCGCTGGCGCGATATCGAAGTAACGCGCGAGCCTAGCGGGAAGCCTTCGTTGCGTCTGGAAGGTGTGGCGCGTAGCTTCGCGGACCGGCTAGGCGTGAAGAACATTTCCCTGTCGATTACCCACAGTGGCAATTTCGCGTTGGCACAGGTGATTTTCGAGAGCTAGCAGGCGCCTGCAATTGCGGCAGCCCGCCTGAAACTTGCCGCTGGCTCGCTGGGAACAACGGTGTTGCTGTCGCTGTCAACTTGCACTTCACGCCATTCGTTCGCGGGATGCCTTCCGGAAATCCTCACCTTCAAGTAATTCCCCGTCAGCGCTTCCGTCCAGTTATCACCCGAGCGTGCGAGCGTAAGCGCGCGCAGCGTGCTGCCGGTCTGAGACGCCCGGAATTCCGCGGCCTTTCGCTGGCCGAGTTGACGCAGCGTGCGCGCACGTTCGTGGATCACCGCCTCCGGTACCACGGAGCCTAACTGGGCTCCCGCCGTTCCCGGGCGCGGCGAAAACGAAAACACGTGCAGGTAGGTGAACGGCAAGCCCTCGATGAAATCCACGGTAGCCTGAAAGTCTTCCGGCGTCTCGCCAGGGAATCCCGCGATCACGTCCGCGCCAATGGCTGCGCTGGGCAACAGGCGGCGAATGAGTTGGATGCGCTCGGCATAGAGTCCAGCGCGATACCAACGATGCATGGCATGCAGAACCGCGTCCGAGCCGGATTGTAGCGGCACGTGAAAATGCGGTGCGGTGCGATCGGCGGCAGCCACCAGCGAAACGAAATCTTCGGTTACGTCCTGGGGCTCGATGGAGCTGAAGCGCAGCTGCTCGAGATCGGTTTCATCCAAAATGCGCGGGACGAGCCCGCCAAGCGACGCGCGCGGCGCAAGATCGCGGCCGTAGCTGCCGAGGTTGATCCCACTCAGCACGATTTCCCGCGCGCCGGAAGCGATAAGCGCGCGCACGCCGCGCACCACGTCATCCGGTGCCAAGCTGCGGCTCCGGCCGCGAACGAACGGAATCACGCAATACGAGCAACGATTGTTGCAACCATCCTGGATTTTAAAAATGGGGCGCGTGCGATCACCGGAGGCGGGAATTGCGCTATCGGTTCGGAAGGCGCGTTCGGCAAAAATATCTCCGGTCAGAATCTTAGCCGGGCCATGCGCCAGAGACAGCGCCTGACCTGCGAGATGCGCTGCGGGCACAAAATCCGAGCCGGTCGCCGCGGTGCGCGCCTCGTTCAAGTCAGCATGGCCAGCATTGCCGCAAAGCAGCCTCGGGATCTCCGCTCGATGCGAATTGCCAACCACCCACGCGACGCCTGCGATCTCCGCCAGCTCTTCCGGGGCGCGCTGCGCGTAGCATCCGGTGACAACGATGCGCGCCGCAGGATTTGCGCGATGAATTTTGCGTATCGCTTCACGCGCCTGCGAATCGGCGGCCGCCGTGACGGTGCAAGTGTTGAGCACCACGAAATCGGCATGGTTGTGCGCGGAGGCCAGCGCCAGACCCCGCTCGCCCAGCGCCGTGCGGATTGCGGCAGCGTCTGCGTCAGTAGCGCGGCAGCCGAAATTTTCGATGGAGAAAGTAGACATGCAATGTGCGTCGCGCGCGAAGGATTATAGCAGCGAAAGGCGAGGTACCGGATTCGAGGGCGGCGAGGGGGCCGGGAGCTAGACGGTTACGCTGCGCCGCTGGTAGCAAAGCAGAATCAGGTCAGCTCTGCGGCGCACGCCAAACTTAGCCAGAAGATTCGAAACGTGGAATTTGACGGTGCGCTCGGAGATATTCAGCCGGTCGGCGACTTCTTTGTTCGCCAGGTTTTCAAGCAGGCCGCTCAGGACTTCTTGCTCGCGCCGGCTTAGGTCGTTTGGCGAATCCGCGCGCAGGCGCCGCCCGTGTGCGCTGCTCAGAATAGAGTCCACGAAGCGCGAAAGAACCGGACGAGGCACCCAGATTCCGCCCGAGGCTACTTGAGCCAGGGCGCGACCCAGTTGCTCGCGCGCCTCCTCGTAGCTCAGGATTCCTTTTACCCCCTGCCGCAACAGGGTGTGGCTTTCGGCCTCTTTCAGCCGGTCGGCGACCACTAAAAGCCGCGCGCTGGGATAATGATCGAGAATGTTGGTCAACAGCGCGCCCGTAGCCTGCCGCGCGGCATGGGCATCCACCACATAGGCGGCCGCTTTAGGCACTTCCAGATTGCGAAGATCCGGCGCCAGCATGGAGTCCAGCTGCTTCACCGAGATTTGCAGCCCGGTGTCCTCCAGCAGCCTGCGAAATTCCTCCAGCACCATGGGGTGCGGGGAGAGCAGGCAGACTTTCAGACCGAGGCTCGCCTTGCCATTCGATTTGCCGTTCGATTTGCTCACTGCAAGTAGGCTAGCGGAATTGGCCAGTGGGGGCAAGGTACACCAATCAGGGTATTTCATACTAGACACGGGCGGGCTGCAATTGCCACGGAAGGGGAGAACTAATCGGCCGAGGGCGGCGGGGACAAGAGGTCGGCTGGGGGTTCTATCTTTTGCCGCGGGCGCTTAGCCGGAAGTCCTGCCTGGCGCACCTTGTAAAGCAACGCGCGATAGCTGATTTTCAGCACTTCGGCGGCCTTGCGGCGGTTCCAGTGGTTGGCTTGCAGTACCCGGAGGATCAAATCGCGCTCCGTGCGCCGCGTAACCTGTTGCGAAATGCGCTTCAGCGGAATCTTGCCGTCTTCGGTGACTTCATAGGACAGGTGCGCGGGCTTGCGCTCCGGGCGATCGGAGTAGAAAGCCTCTTCGGAGCCCAGGATGACGTAGCGAGCCATGCAGTTTTCGAGTTCGCGCACGTTGCCGGGCCAATCCCGATGCTGAAGCAGGTGCGCAGTCTCCCGCGAAAGAGGCGCGGCTTCGCGCTGGAAACGCCGGTTGAACTTTTGCCGCAGGTACTCAAGGAGCGCGGGAATATCCTCGCGCCGCTCGCGAAGAGAGGGCAGCGTGATATTGATTACGTTGATGCGATAGAAAAGATCGGAGCGGAATCCGCCGGATTCAATTTCACTTTGCAGCTGGCGATTGGTGGCGCAGATCACGCGCGCATCCATGCGCCGTTCCTCTTGGCCGCCGATGCGGGTGTAGGAGCCGTCCTGCAAGACGTGCAGCAGTTTGGCCTGCAGGCTGGCGTCAAGCTCGGCGATTTCGTCCAGGAAGAGCGTGCCGCTCGAAGCCAACTCCATGCGTCCGGGTTTCGCGGCATGGGCGCCGGTGAAGGCTCCCTTCTCAAAACCGAAAAGCTCGCTTTCCAGCAATGTTCCGGGGATCGCCGGACAATTCACCTTTACGAAAGGACCCTCGCGCCATGGCGAGCGGTTGTGGATGAAATGCGCCAGGATCTCTTTTCCGGTTCCGCTTTCTCCCAGCACCAGGATCGGCACATTCAGGCCAGCAGCGCGGTCGACTTTCTGCCGAACCGCATCCATGATCCGGGAGGGGCCGAAGTAAATCTCCTCGGGCGGCAAGTCAGCTGGATGGGAGAAGCCTTCGAACTTTGGTTGGGTAGCGGAAGCCATAGTGACGGGGTGGCCGGGAAACCTTTCCTCCGCCCTTCCATCTTGCACCCGGAACGCCAAACAGCCCCAAAAACGCAAAATGCTGGTCTTAATGTGCGACTCCCACTCTTCTTGTTATTCATTGATTTAATTAGCGTTAGGGGCGAGACAGGGGCCACTCCGGAGCGCTGCAGATGGCCATTGGAAAACTGTTTTCACCTCAGACGTTGAAAATGGTTAGCACTTTGGGGAAAGCGCCTTCCCCCCCCGATGGGCTGGGGCCATTTATTGGCTGCCGCGCCGCCATCCGGGAGCGCCAACCGCAGCGCAAGCTGTCACCACCCAGACGTGCGCTACAGCGTGGTTCGCTAGAGGCGACACAGAAATTGAGAGGATTCGGCGCCGGCCCGAGAATTGGTATGGGAGGATACCGCGAAAAAATTAAGCGCGGTCCGCCGAAGCGGCCGCGCTCCAAGAGTTCAATCTGTACGGAATCTATGCGTACGGAATCTGTGCGCAGCGAGCCTATGCGTGGGCCAGATCGCCGCGAATGATGTCGTAGCGTTCGATGACCGCCGCCACGCCCACAGAATCCTGATCCGCTTCCATCCGCTTATCGACGCGCACCACGCGGCCATGAGCGCGCACGAATACTTCGGTGCCGCGCGTGATTTCCGGGGGAAGCGTGAGGGTGAAATCCACTTCGGAGCCTGGAGCGAGATCGTTCCTAGTCATGAAGTAAACGCCCCGTGTGGAGATATCCCGAGTGTGACCGTTGTTCGATCGCGGCTCTCGACTAATTGGCAGACGGACGCTTACCGGCAAGGATAAATCGTACCGTCGAGCCATACGACGTTCTGTCATTCCCACTGATCCTCCACACCTGGATTCGACCGCAGAGCCACAACCCCCGCATAATCAGTCAGCAATCGCTCTTCCAAAGGGCCACTCGCGGCAGCCAAGCCTGAGAGCACAAAATGTCTTGCGCTTCGCTTGTCAACCCGCCGTAGTGAGTTGCACAACAAACCCTTTGATAACAGCGAAAAACTGCCTGGCTCTCTCGCTTGTCGCTCTAGGGCAACCCGGCGGATTATCGAAATTGCTTTTCCCGTCGGAGTATTTCGCACGCGATGCTAGTTCAGGGAAGGAGCTGAAGGACAGGGCTATTCGCTCTGGATGTTCCAGATATGCAATAGTTTTCCGGCATAGGACTACGCGTACCGCCCAATTTGCGCGCGCAAAGAGGCGAACGCGAGCGAACCTGCTGTGCGGCTAAGACTCCGGAATCACCGGCACAGGCGTGGCGGGTTCGGCAGCTTCTTTGGCAGCCGCAACGGCCTTTGCCGCGCGCGCCGCAGCGGAACGAGAGCCACGGCCTGAATCCAAATTGAATTGGCGCATCTTGTAGAGCAGCGCTTTGTAGCTGATACCCAGCATGCGCGCCGCATCTTTGCGGCACCAATTTGTTTTTTCGAGCGCGTCGGCAATCGCTTCCGTTTCGGCTTCGTCCTTCAGGCTGCGCACCAGTGCTTTCAGGCCCTGCTCTTTCGGCACCGGCACTTCTTCACGCGGAGCGACGCGCTGCTGGCCGGTCATCTCCAGAAGCTCGCGGAAGCTGCCGGGATCGTCTTCCAGAATCACGTAGCGCTTGACGAAGTTCTCCAGTTCGCGCAGGTTGCCCGGCCAAGCGTAGCGCAGCGCGGCCTCCAGCAAATGCTTGGAGGGGTCGGGCGCCGGCTTCTGGTATTTCTCGCTGTACTTCACCAGGAAATGCCGGAAGAGCAGCGGGATCTCTTCGGTGCGCTCGCGCAGCGGCGGGATGTGAATGGAAAGCACGTTCAAACGGTAGTAAAGATCCTCGCGGAAGCGCCCGGAACGCATCGCCTCTTTCACGTCCATATTGGTAGCGGCTAGAACACGCACGTCGACGTTCACCACCGAGCGCGCGCCCAGCCGCGAAAACTGGCCGTCCTGCAACACGTGCAGCAACTTGGCCTGCAAGTGCGGGCTCATTTCCGCAATTTCGTCCAGAAACATGGTGCCGTGGTTGGCTAACTCGAACTTGCCCGGCTTGGCGCGAACCGCGCCGGTAAAAGCGCCCTGCTCGAAGCCGAACAGCTCGGACTCCAGCAATTCTCCGGGCAGCGCGGCGCAGTTCACTTTGATGAAAGGCTGCTGCCGGCGCGTGGAGCGAATGTGGATCATTCGCGCCACCACTTCCTTGCCCACGCCGCTTTCGCCGCTGAGGAACACCGGCACGTCCACCGGCGCGATCTGCAGGATCTGCTGGCGGATCTTGAGCATCTGCGGGCTGGCGGCCAGGAACGAAATGTCTTCCGTCAGCGCTTCGCAATATTCCTTGAGCGCCAGATTCTCCGTGCGCAGCTCTTTCTTCTGGCGGCACTTCAAAAAGGCCGCATCCAACTCCGGCTTTTCAAACGGCTTGGTCAGGTAATCGAGCGCGCCCAGACGGATGGCTTCCACCACGGTGTTCGTTTCGTTCGAGCAGGAGAGCATCAGCACGTTGATGGAACGATCGATCTGCATCAACTGCCGCAGCGTCTCGAGGCCGTCGATTTCCGGCATCAGCACGTCCAGAATGATGTAGTCCGGACGCTCGCCCTCTCCCACGCGCTTGAGCGCTTCCTTCCCGCTCGACACCGTGGCTACTTCAAATCCATCTACCTCCAGAAGCGTCTGGAGGTACTTGCGAATACTCGGCTCGTCGTCGACTACCAGAATTTTTTCTTTATCAGCCATGTGCCTTCCCGTCTCGAATTCCTATTCGACGTGCAGCGGCAGCAGGAAAGAGAATGAACTTCCGCTGCCTATCTCGCTATTGACCCAGATTTTTCCCCGGTGAGCTTGCACCAGGCGTTTGGCAATCGCCAGCCCGAGCCCAATTCCGGAGGAAGATGGATCGACGCGAACGAACTCCTCGAAAATCTCCTGCTGAAACTCCGGGGCGATCCCGCTGCCCGTGTCGGTCACCGATACCAGCACGCTGTTGGGACGTGCGCCACTTCCGCGGCGGCGGTCCTGCGGCGGCGCGGCGTCCGCGCTGCGGCGCTCCCAGAAGTACGTCTGCGCCAGCAACGTCACGCTGCCTCCGTTCGGCGTGTGCTTCAGCGCGTTGTCCAACAGATTGGCCACGCACTGCTGCACTTTCTGGTAGTCGAATTTGAACATCGGCATTTCGCCGCGAATCTGGATGTCCAAGTGCACCTTCGCGCGCTGAAAAGGCTCCTGCCAGCGGCATACGACGTCGTTGATGCAATCGCGGATATCGTTTTCCCGCAGCTGCAGCACCAGCTTGCCGCTCTCCAGCGCCGAATAGTTCAGGAACATGGAAACCAGCCGCACCAGGCGGTCACAGCTGTCTTTGGAATCCTCCAGAATTTCGCGCTGCCGCTCCGCCAGCTTTCCGAGTGACCCGGAAAGCAGTAATTCGTAGTAGCCCTTCATCACCGCCAAAGGAGTTTTCAACTCGTGCGCGGCGGAGGCCAGGAAGACGGTCTTCTGGCGGTTCACTTCCTGCAACCGCAAATACGCCGCCAGCAGGTTGCGATAAGTGATTTCTCTTTCCTGCATCAGCTCCTGCACCGTCTTACGCATTTCCGCTTCATCGGAGGGAGCTTCGGCAGAAAACGGTTCGATGTAGACCACCAGCCAGTCAGGTTCGGGCAGCCAGCGGATGCGCGCCCGGAATCGTTTCTCGGCGTTCTCGAAGGAGAGATGAATCTCGTGCTCGCCGCTCTCGAGCTGCCTCGTAATTTCCTGGCGATCGGTCTGGAAAATGTCTTGGAACAGGTTCGCGTCGGTTATCGTGCCCCATTTTTTCGTGTCCAGGGCGTCCTGGGCGTGGAGGTTGCTAAACAGCACCCGGCCGGCTCGGTCAGAGACCAACAGAGCCTGGTCGAGCGCGTCCAGAAGGCTGGCTACCAGATGGAAGCCGCCTTGGCCCGTCGTGGCCCGTTCCAGCGTGCTGGGTTTCTGCAAATGGCCTCCGGGGCTCAAACCGACGACAAATGTACCCTTTGTTCCTCTTAAGGGAACCAGGGCGGGGATTCTCTCGAAGAAGGGCTATGCTCGCAAAGCGAAGAAATAGAGTCAATGGTAAATGAGTCCTACATTGCACATGTGTGGAAATCAATTGCAGCAAGCTGGCATCTTATCCGACTTTGAGGGTTAATCAATTACTAACCCCATAAAATGTATTCCCTTTGTATTCAGCATTTTAAAAAAATCGAGTCACCCCCCTGACGACTTGCAATGAAATTGCGACCTAGTTTGGTACTAATACTAGGGTACCAAATGACTGGCAGACAGCGACTCGAACAGGAAGAGAAAGCCTTGACGCCCTTCGACGAAGAACGGCGCGGCGCACAGCGCATCCAGCTTCAAGTTCCGCTGTTTATTCGCGGCAACGATGCCCATGGGCAGCAGTTCATGGAGCTTGCTAAGGCACTGAATATCAGCTCGTTAGGAGCGCTCATCACGTGTCCCCGCCCCTTGGCTGTAAACGGCGTGGTGACGCTGACAGTCCCTGCTCCCTCGATCTCCTCTACCGCCCTTGCACCAACTGGAATGCCCCCCATACAGGCTCGGGTCAAGCGGCAGCACCAGGTAGGCGATGTGCATGTGGTTGGCGTTGAGTTCCTCGAACCCCTTGCGTAACCAGGTTCGCTTTTTTGTTCCATCTGCCCCACTCTATCGGCCAAAGAGTGGAATGGCCTTGCACTTCCCCATGACAACGGCCGTCAGCTCCGAAATTTCGTTCTAGTCCTATCCTAAGCTGTTTTTTGTGAATGCCTTACGGGCCACCTTTGGGCCAATGCCTTCATCGATTGGACTGCTCCGTGCTGGGTAATTACAGCCCCCGCGCCCCTGATTCAGGGTAAACTGAAGAACCTAACGGAACATTGATGCCCCAACCCGGCGAAGCCTACCAGCCGCAGCCGTCGGCCGAAGACTCTTTTCTGGACCTGCTCGTCGAGACGCTCGAAGGTCTCGATGACTCGAACCGCGGGCAGTTTCTGCAACGTTTTTTCCACACCATTGCCCAAGTGGACCTCGACGAGTCGCAGAGCAATGAGTTCTGGCGCCGCATTCTCGAGCGGCGTTCCGAGCTAGCCGGCGGCGTGGGCAAGCGGGTTTCCTGGAAGACGGCCATGGTGGACGTGCTGGCCTCCCAGAACATGCTGCGGGTTCCGATCCTGATCGAGTACGACGACTTTAAGAAGCTGCAGATCAATGCCGCCACCGATTCGCTGACCGGCCTTTACAACCGCCGCCTTTTCGACGAGTACTGCGAAAAGGAACTGAACCGCGCCAAGCGCTACGGCCAGCACCTGGCCATGGTCATTCTCGACTTACATAAGCTGAAAGAAGTGAACGATCGCTTGGGACACCTGCAGGGCGACCAGGTGCTGCAACTCGCGGCCGCCACCTTGCGCAAGACCTTGCGCGCCTCCGACTTCGCTTTCCGCATCGGCGGAGACGAATTCGCCTTGTTGCTGCCGCAGACCGATCCCGAGCAGGCCACCACTCTTTGCCGCCGCGTTCGCTCGCAGTATGAAGCGGAAATTCGCGCACGCCGCTTGGGCGTCGGAGTGACGCTCGATTTCGGTGTGGCCGTGCACCCGCAGGACGGAGCCCAGAAGGCCGAGCTGATGGGCATCGCGGACGAAAGGCTCTACGAATTGAAGCACGAAGGCCGCGTCTCGCCGCGCGTCGTTCCCATCGAGCCGCAGCCGCGTGAATCCGCGCAGCCTGCCCGCCCAGAACCCCGTTCGGAGTTTCGGTCCGAACCCCGGCCTGAGTCTCGGCCCGACTATCGACCCACCGATCGAACGGAACCGCGCGTCGAATCTCCCGCCGCGCAGCAGCCTCCACAATCTCGAGAGGCGCCGCAAGCGCCGCGCGTTGTTCCCGCCCCTGGTTCGTATACCGAACAGCGTAAGTGGGAGCGCGTGCCCATGGCTGGAACCAAGGCCTACGCCCTTCTATCCGACCTCGGAGCCAAGAACGCCAAGGTGCTCGACCTGAGCTACGGGGGCGTGGCTCTGCAAGTCGAGCGGCCCGAAGACATTCCCGAGCAGTTCAACGCTGTGCTGCACGTCCCAATTCTGCCTCCTGTGCGGGTGGTGCTGAAAAAGACCTACTCCCTGAAGACCGAGGCTACGCGTACGCGCATCGGCTGCGCCTTCGTATCGTAGCTTCCCGAGGTCCCCGCAGGCTAAATTCGCGCGCTGGAAAAAACGGCCGTGGCCGGTTACCATATCGGTTCCCCGGTTGTATCGGTGGCCGATCGTTTCATGTCATCCAAAATTTCCTCTATACCCTCCGGCAGCGCCGCCCAAACTATCGGCCTCGAAGTCTGGATGCAGCACGTTCTCGAAAGGGCCGCGCAAGTGCAGCGCACCTGGGACGCCGACGACGTTCACGACCTGCGCGTAGCCTTGCGCCGTTGCCGCACCATGGCGGACGCGCTCGGTGAAGTAACGCCGGATTCCGCGTGGCGCAAAATCAAGAAAGCGAGCCGCAACGTTTTTCACGTCACGGGCGGCCTGCGCGACATTCACGTGCAGCGCACCTGGATCAAGGAGCTGAGTCCTTCGGGCGATCCGCTCCGCAAACAGCTTCTCGTATCGCTTGCCCGTAGGGAGAGGCAGCATCGCGAGGCCGCCGAAGACGCCCTGGATGCGTTCGACCGCAAGGATTGGCGCAAGCTGCTACGCAAGGCCGGGCGCAAGGCGCATTTTTTCCCGCTGGAGAGCGTGGTGTTTCAGCGTTTGGCGCTCGCCCATCTCAATACCGCCGTAGAGCTTCACCGCGCGGCACTGAAGAAGCGCAACCCCGCCGCCTGGCACCGCTGCCGTATCGGCATCAAAAAGTTTCGCTACCTGGTGGAGAATTTTCTTCCGCAGCGCTATGAGGTGTGGGCCGCGGATCTAAAACGTCTGCAGGATGTACTTGGCGACGTGCACGACCTGGACGTGCTGCGAGGCGCGCTTCGTCGCCAGGCCTCGCAGTTGAACCCGGCGCTCGTGGCTCAGTTTCGCGAGCGCATCAAAGCCGAGCGCAAGGCGCGTCTCGCCGAATTTACCGCCCGCACCACCGGCGCCGATTCACCCTTTGCCGTTTGGCGCGCCGGCTTTCAGTTCGGACACGCGCTGGTGGCCGCGCCGTTTCCCCGCCCGCAGCGCCGCACCGCATAAATTGGCGGCTGGCCTGCTGGTGGACCCGGTTTAGTCGCCCAGCTTCCTTAACATTCTCGGCGTGGCCATCCACAGCAGCGTCCATTTGCCGCGTGCCGCCACATGCTCCAGGCAGGCGATGCCCGCCTTCTTGAGTTCTGTGAAGGGCACGCGCGTCCCGCAAAGGTAGGCGATGGTTGAGTCCAGGTGCGGCGCATGGCCGCAGCAGATTGCTTCCTTTGCTTTCAGCCGCAACAGCTCCTTCACGATTTCGGCGGGATTCTCGGCAGGCTTCAGCGCCTCGCTTACGCGAATTTTATCCAGCGGAAATCCCAGCGCCTCGGCAAAAATCTCCGCGGTCTGCGCTGCGCGCATGTAGGGGCTGGTGATCAACACGTCGGGCTTGGCTTCCAGCGCCCGCAATCCCAGCGCCGCCGAGCGCGTCTTGCGCACCCCTTCCGCGGTCAACGGACGCTCTGCCTCCGCGCGGCGATTTCGGATCCGTCCGATCGACGGCGATGCCGTGGCGAACCAGATACAAAATCATGAACTAAGCCACCTTCTCTTTTCTCTGCGTGCGCCGGAATTCCGCCTTCAAATGAAATTCCCGCTGGAACAGATCGGCCTTGCGCTCCAGGCCCGCCAAATCCAGCCGCGTGCCTTCAGCCGCGCGAATCAGGAAAATGGCGCGGTGCCCAACGATCTGAACGTCCACTCCCTCCACCCGCTGCGCGTGATCCGATTCCAGCTTTTCGGCGATGCGCAGCAAGGAAGTCAGCAGGCGCAGCTGCTGGCGGCGCGGGCCGTCCAATGCGGCATAAGAAGGATGCTCGATTTGCGGCTCGGACTTGCAGTTGTGATAGCGCACCAGGGCCGCCACCATATCCCGCCGCCATCCCCGCAACCCCGGAATTTCGGCGTTGCGCACCAGATATTCCCCGTGCCGGTTGTGAGACTTGCGATGCACGAAGTGTCCTACATCGTGCAGCAGCGCGCCGATCTCCAGAATCACCCTCAGCTCGGCCCCGAACTCGTGGAGGGGCCGCAGTTGATCGAATAGCGATAGCGCCAGCTGCGTTACCTGCTCGGCGTGCCGCGGGTTGTAATCCATCCGCCGCGCAAACCACCGCGCGCTGGCCAGCAACTCCGCTGCGCGTCCCCTTTCTTCCTCGGAGGCCGTTCCGCCGGAATACTGCTCCGCGACCAGATCGAGCAAAATTCCTTCGCGCACGCCCACTCCCGGCACCAGCATCGATCGCAGACCCAGCCAGTGAGCCAAAGTGCTGAAGATGATCGCCGCGATGCCCATCACCTCCGCGCGATCTCGCCGCACGCGGAACGCCCGCATTCGGCCCGGCACATCGAGTCGAATGATTCGCAATGTTTGGTCGCGCAGCAGCCGTACATTAATCGTCGGAATCCGCCCCGCCATGGGCCCCGCCGCCAGCCGCACCAGGGCTTCGGCGTTTCCTCCGCATGCGACGGTCACCGCGCGCGAAAGCTTGGGCGGCGAGGGTACAGCACTGCGCAAAAGCGACATCACGTGATGGCGCAGTCGCCGCTCCTGATCCTCGTCGATAGCCCCCTTGATCGAATACGTCTCCATCAGCCGGATAGTGCCCAGCGGCAGGCCCACACGCTGCTCGAGCACGCCGCGCTCGAAAAAATTCATTTCCAGGCTGCCTCCGCCCAGGTCGAAAATCAGCCGCGGCCGAATCGTCTCACCCAGCGCCCAGTGCACCGCGCTGCACACCAGCCGCGCTTCTTCCTCGCTGCTGATCACCTCCAGCTCAATGCCGGATTTCTTCTCGATGCGCTCCATCAGCCGCCGGTAGTTCCGCACCTCGCGTGCCGCGGCGGTGGCCACGGCGCGGTAGGCGCTCACGTTGAAGTGCTCCATGCGGTCGCGAAAATGTTTGAAAGCGCGCGAGGCTCGCAGAATCGTGTCGTTGTCCAGCATCCGCTTCGTGAAGGCGTTGTGCCCCAAGCCGCACGGCGGCGCGTTCGGTTTCGAGGATTTGGATTTGCTGCGGAGAGGTGGCCCGCGCCATAACCAGCCGTATGGCGTTCGATCCCGCGTCGATGGCAGCCAGCTGAACCGGGGCGGCCACGCTCAGCGCCAGAGGTGCTGCAGGGCGTGCGAAGGCTTGTAGTGCGTCCCGCGAATCCCTAGGTGCGACGCGATGCGTTTGCGCAGCTCCCGGTTTACTTCGGAGACGCTGGCTTCGCCGTCCAATTCAATGAAGCTGTGCCGCTTGGAAAGATATTCGAACTCCCGCTTGATCATTGACTGGTAGCGGATGAACGACTGAAAGAGATCGTTCGACAGAGACATGTCGCGCCCCGACTCCCAGTAGCTGATGGTCTGCGCCTTCTTGAATTCGCGGTCGAACGCTACCTCCGGCCGCACGTTCAGCCAGAACGTCAGGTCCGGCCGCAGCGCCATTTCGTAAATTCCGTGCAGGTAGTCGCGGCCGATGCCGCGCACCGCGGCGCGCGCGATCAGCGTAAAAATGTAGCGATCGGCCAGCACGATCAACCCCGAACGCAGCGCGGGAAGGATGCGCCGCTCCAGTTGATCGAAAAAATCCGTGCTGTACATCAGCGCCAGCGTCATTCGCGTCACCGCGTTTTCCGCCAGCAGCGCGTCGATATCTTCGCCCACCAAAAACGAACGCCGCAGACCCATGGTCTGCACCGCGAAGCCTTCGGACTCCAGCCACTCGGTCAGCAGCGAAATCTGCGTCGAACGCCCCGAGCCGTCGGTGCCTTCCACGCACCACCAGGCTGCCGCTCAACTCCTCGGGCTTAACGCCGGGCAACGAGATTCCGTAGAAGCGGCTGGGGATCGTACCGTCTCCATTTTTCTTTTGCGCCGCGCCTTTGGTTGCGCGACTGACCTTGTTGGTCACCTTGTCGCTCGATTTCGCAGGATGGCCGTTCGGCGGGGCGCCATTGCCGGATTGGGGTCGCGTGCGCTTCATTTTTTCTTTGGCGCGAAACGCGGCAAGTCAATGCGCTCCGCCAGCAGCCCGCGCATCAGCTTCTGCAGCTTGTTCACGCGCACCGTCCCGTCCATCAGCACGAAGTGGTCGGTCTCGATCATCTGATCGTAATTGTTCAGGATGCGTTCCTGAAAAATACGGAAGCTTTCCGCGCGGTCGAGCGAAATTCCCAGGTCCATGCCCGCTTCGTAGTATTTCAGCTTGGGTCGCCCGGCCACGATGCGGTTCACGGCAACTTCCAGCGGCGCGCGAAAATAAAAAGTAATGTCCGGCACGGGCGCGAAACTGTACAGATTGCGCAGCCAGTGCGGAGCGCAGCCGCGCGCCGCATCGCGCGCGAACGCCGTATAAACGTAGCGATCCGCCAGCACCAGGTAGCCGCCGTGCAGCAGGGGGAGGATTTGCCGCTCGCAGCGATCCGCGAAATCCGCGGCGTGCAGCAGCGAAAATGTGGTGGGCGTCAGCAGGCGGCGCTGTTTGCCCCGCCGCGTCGCGGATTTCACCAGCGGCGAGGAGTTCCACTCCGTAAAGTGGATGCGGTAGCCGCCAATCTCCAGCCACCGCTTCAGCAGGTATAGTTGCGTGCTTTTGCCCGACCCGTCGATGCCCTCGACGACCACCAGCGCACCCGGATACGGGCGCTTAGGTTCAGACACCCGCGCCGATCCTGGTACTTCGCCTAAGGAAATTTCGGAAGTCAACGTCGCCATCGGAAATCACCCGCTCGCAAACGCTTATGATACGTCGGATTCGTGACTCCCGCGTTAAAAAATCATGACGTGCCCATGACCTCACGATTCTGCCTGCCTCTTGCGCTTGCCTTTCGCATGCGCGTCTGCAAGATTTGTCCCATGGAATCCGTCACCACGCGCTGCTGCATTGTCGGAGGTGGCCCCGCCGGCATGATGCTCGGCTTTCTGCTGGCCCGCGCGGGAGTCGACGTGACAGTTCTCGAAAAACACGCCGATTTCTTCCGCGATTTCCGCGGCGATACGATTCATCCCTCGACCCTTGAGCTCATGTACGAGCTCGGCCTGCTCGAAGAATTTCTGAAGCGCCCCCACGATGAGCTGCACGAAGCGGGAGTCCAGATCGGGCGTTTCTTCGTACCCATTGCCGACCTCTCGCACCTGCCCACGCGCTGCAAATTCATCGCCTTCATGCCCCAATGGGAATTCCTCAACTTCCTGGCCGAGTCGGCTCGGCGCTTCCCGGCATTTCATCTCCGCATGAATACCGAAGGCACGGACCTCATCGAAGAGGGCGACTGTGTGCGCGGCGTCCGGGCAAATACGCCCGAGGGCCCGCTCGAAATCCACGCCGACCTTGTGGTTGCCGCAGACGGCCGCCGCTCCGTACTTCGCGAAAAGGCCGCGCTTTCCGTGATCAACGTTGGCGCCCCGATGGATGTGCTGTGGATGCGCCTCTCGAAACGCACGGGCGATCCATCGCAGAGCCTTGGCCGCGTCGGCGCGGGGCAGATGTTGGTCATGCTCGATCGCCACGACTACTGGCAGTGCGCCTATTTAATTCCCAAACAGAGCCTCGACGCCGTCCGCGAGCAGGGCCTGCCGGCTTTCTACGAAGCCATCATCCGCATCGCGCCGTTCTTTCGCGACCGCGTGGACGAATTGAAAAGCTGGGACGACATCAAGTTGCTCTCCGTCGCCGTCGATCGCCTCGACAAATGGTGCCGCCCGGGCCTGTTGTGCATCGGAGACGCGGCGCACGCCATGTCTCCTATCGGTGGCGTGGGCATTAATTTGGCGGTGCAAGACGCAGTGGCGGCAGCCAATATTCTCGCCGTGCCGCTGCGCCAGGGCGCCGTTCCGCTCAGCCTGCTCGAGAAAGTGCAGGAGCGGCGCATGTTTCCCACGCGCGCAACGCAAGCCCTGCAGGTTTTTATGCAGAACCGCGTGGTGAGTCCCTTGCTGTCCGGCAAAGCGGACGTCCAATCGTTGCCGTTGCCGCTCAAGATGCTTCAGCGATGGCCCTTTTTGCGCCGCATTCCCGCGCGCCTGATTGGCATGGGCTTCCGCCCTGAGCACGTCCACTCCCCCGCCTCGCCGTAGCCGTTTTCCGCAGGGGCGCCCGCCGTTTGTGGAGTGCGGGAGCGGGTTTGTCCTGAGCAGGATCCCCACTGTTCCTGACGGCACGCCGCGCCCGTCTCCTTCCCCCATGAGCAACGGTTTTGTAGCGGCCGCCTTCAGGCAGGCGTCCTTGCGTTCGACTGGCTGAGATCACCCGAACGAAGAGTCTGCCTTTCTCTTCGTAGGGGCGGGTCTGCGACCCGCCCTCCTTGCCGCGAAACCTCCGCGGTGGCCTCCGCCCTTCATTCTTGACAGCGCAACCCCGCTGCGGTCAATGTGAGTGCCGGAACGGTGTTTGCGAACCAGTCTGCGAGGCGAACGTGACCGATAATCACTCGAAGAAATCTGAACCGCTGGTCCAGTTGCCTAGCGTTGAAAAGCTGGAAGAGGAGATCAAGTCGCAGTTCTACGAATTGCGCAAGGGCAAGGTATGGTTCTCCGAGGAAATCAAGCGGGAGCACCGCAAGCTCAAGACTTCGCTGGCACGTTACATCCTAAATCTCCGGTTCATGGTCATCCTTACGGCGCCGTTTATTTACGGCTGCATCATTCCCTTCGCGCTATTGGACCTTTTCGTCTCCCTGTATCAGGCCGTCAGCTTTCCCATCTATGGCATACCCAAAGCGCGGCGCCAGGATTACATGGCCATCGACCGCAATAAGCTGCAATATTTGAACGCGCTCGAGGGATTGAACTGCTTGTACTGCTCGTATGCAAACGGGCTGCTGGCGTACGTCGTGGAAATCGCGGGACGAACCGAACAGCACTGGTGCCCCATCCGCCACGCGCGGAGAATACAGAATACCCACGACCGCTATTCTCATTTCCTTCCGTACGGTGACGCTTCGGCGTATCGTGAGCAACTCGATAAGGTGCGCTGCGACTTCAAGGATTTAAAGGCGAAATAAAGGGGAAATAAATGAACAGCAACTTCATCAAAAAGTTGATGGTTGTGCCCGGCGCCAAGGTCAGGCTCAAGGATTACGACCCGGACGACACGCACGGCTGGGAAAAGGGCCACAAGGCCAAGGCCGCCACCAAGAAATCCGTCGAGCGCCTGGACAAACTGCAGTACCTGCTCTACGCCGAGCACAAGCGCGCCCTGCTGATCGTATTGCAGGGTATCGACGCCTCCGGCAAGGACGGCACCATTCGCCACGTGATGACCGGCGTCAATCCGCAGGGCTGCCACGTGACGTCGTTCAAGAAGCCCTCGGCGGAAGACATGGCGCACGACTTCCTCTGGCGCATACACCAGGCCGTGCCGGAATACGGCGACATCGGAATTTTCAATCGATCGCTCTACGAGGATGTTTTAGTCGTCCGCGTTCACAATCTGGTGCCCAAGGATGTTTGGTACAAGCGCTACCATCAGATCAATGAGTTTGAGAGCATCCTGCGTCAGAACAACGTCCACATCCTGAAATTTTTCCTGCACATCAGCAAGGACGAGCAGAGGAAGCGCTTCCAGGAACGCTTGGACGATCCGGACCACCGCTGGAAGGTCTCTCAGGCGGACTTTGACGAAAGAAAATTCTGGGATCAGTACGTTGCGGCCTACGAGGACGCGCTCGCCAAGTGCAGCACGGCGCACGCCCCGTGGTACATCATTCCCGCCAACAAGAAATGGTTCCGCAATCTCGCCGTGTCGCACATCATCGCGGAGACGCTGGAGGATCTGCACATGAAGTTTCCCGCGCCATCGATCGACGTTAAGACCCTGAAGTGGAAATGACGGCCGATGCGGGACTGGTTCAGAAGAAACAGCGGAGTGGAGAGAAGCAGGCGGGCTGGGTTGCCCGCACAGCGGTTCCGGCCGAAAAGTGCCGGGCTTTTAAGCGGTGAGCATGGGTCCCGGGAACCGCACCTGGCGACCCTTCATTGTTGCCGGCAGGACGTACGCAACGGCGGCCGCTTTGGCGGCACTCTCGCGCACTGCGGCAGGCGCCTCGGGATGCGTCGCTTCGGTCCCCGAAACTTCCTGTTGCAGCACCCCGGCGGCTCGCCGGGCCAGTTCGCCGCGGTTCGCCACGCCGAACTTCTCGAGCAGCGCGGAAATGTGGAATTTCACCGTGCGCACCGTGATGTTCAGCCGCGAGGCGATTTCCTTGTTCGCTCGGTTACGAACCACGCATTGCAGGATTTCCCGCTGCCGTGGGCTCAAGCACCCCGGATTGACCACCGCCCGCCCCTGTTCCAGCAGCGATGTCGCACGCGCGACCAGCAGATCGCAAAAGGCCTTGTCCGCCGGCACCAAAACCGTGAAATCGCCGGGGTCATTTCCTCGCACCAGGCACTGCATCGCCAACAACCCAGCCATACGCTCCACGGTGCAGTCCGGATCGGCGTCGCACTCCGTCTGGAACCGCGTCAGCCCCGTGGATTTTTCGCAAAATACGAACCGGCTGGGGGATTGCAGTTGGTTGAAATGAGTCTTCCTGTTTTCCTGTGCGAGTGGTTTTGCAAACATGCGGACTTTTTTCACTATGGGCCCTTCCCGTCTCCTGTGGTTTTTACCGCCAAATCTGTTGCTCTGGGTTACCGAACGATGAAAAACGATTCAAACAGGAACATCTTTGATCCCCGGAGGGCCAGATTCCACGGATCGGTTGCGCCAAAAGCGTGACGCAAAATGAGACGATTGGCAGTTGCGTTGCCAAAACGCGGCATATTCTGTAAGTGACTGTAAATAAGTAAGATGCTGAATATTCGGCATACAGTGAAAACCCTACTTCGGGTAGAATTTTCCGGTAGGGGGCATTTTCTGCATCCGCACAGCTTTTTCCACAGAGCTTGAGTTTTCGAGAAGTAAGAGCGATCGAGGAGACCAGGGTTGATGGCCGGAACGGAGCGGAAATCCTTGAAGCAGCCACCGACGGTGCAGATGGCTGAGCGGTCCGGCGGGGCTCGGAGTGGCACCCTGACGGCGACCGCGTTGCTACTCGCTCTGGCGACGCTCGCACCCGTAGTCCGCGCCCAGCTCCCCCCGGTTCAACCGGCGCCCGCATGGAAGCAGGTGCCTTCGGGCGAGGGCGCATGCTCGGTTGCGAAGTCCTGCGCCGAGCTGGCGCCCGACATGATTCGCAGCGCAGTGGGCGATTCGCCCCTAGCCGCCAATGTGAACACCCTGGCGCGCACGATTGGACCCCGCGTCCCGGACTCGGCTGCGGCGGTGAACGCTGCTCAGTGGGCGGCAGAGGCATTTCGCAAAGCGGGCGCGGACGATGTCCACTTCGAAAAACCCCCTCTGACTTTGGGACATGGGAACGAAGGGGGTCAATCGTCCTCGGAGTCCTTGGCGAATTTGGTAGCGGAAATAAGGGGGTATGAGAAGCCGGACGAATTCGTGCTAATAGGGGCACCTCTAGATTCGACCGCGTCCGCGGACGAATCGTTTGCTGGCGCCTGCGCGGTGGCCGCGCTGATCGACGCGGTCCGCGTGATTCACTCTTCCGGGTCGATTCCTCGCCGCTCGATTCGCTTCGTATTGTTCACGGCGAGCGAAAAAGGGGCTGAAAGCGGACAGGCGTACGTGCGTAAGCATCGCGCGGAGCTTGACGACTTGATCGCAGCGGTGTTTTTCGAACCCGGCGCCGGGCCGATCCGCGGCTATTCACTCGACGGCCGCGGGGATGAACTGGCTGCGGTTCGCGAAGCACTGGAGCCGGCCGCTACGTTGGGCGTGAAGGAGTTCACGGTCGATGCGGTGATGGGTGGGGACAGCCTCGATTTCCCTCTGGAAGGCGTGCCGACCTTGGTCACGCGGATTGCCCCGCAGGATGCGAGCGGTCAGATTTCGGGCGGCGAGCTTAAGCCTGAGGTCATTAGCGAGCTGAAACGTCACGCGGCCATTGCCGCGGTGACCGCCTACGCTCTGGCGGACGCCCAAGGTCCGATCGCGGCGCGGCAATCGCGAGAGCAGGTCGAGCAACTGTTGAAGAACACGGGACTCGACCAGCAAATGAAAGCGGCAGGTCTGTGGGCCGCGTGGGAGAGTGGCGAACGCGGCCGCTAGCAGTAACCCGGTCTTCCCTCGTATGCCAAACCCTGCCATCCCTACTAGGCTACTAGAAGGACACGGGCAGGCCGATTCCACGGCGCGCGCGATTTCCGACGAATCGCAAGGCTCACGTATAATAGTGGAACGGTGATGTTCACCCCACGGGAAGGTTTGGCGGACATTTCTTCGGCGGCCGAAACGAAATCGCGGCGAATTCTGGCCCTCGATTATGGCCGGAAGCGTATTGGCATGGCTCTGTCCGATGATTTGGGCCTGACGGCGCAGCCGCTGGGTACGCTCGTGCGGATCAACCGGCAGGAAGATGTGCGGCGCCTGCGCGGCATTTGCCGGGAACACGGCGTGGCGCACATCATCGTCGGCCACCCGCTACACATGAGCGGTGAGGCCAGCGAGATGGCGGATGAGGCGGCGCGATTCAGCGCGCGACTGAAAAAGGAATTGGGAATCAATACGGAACTCTACGACGAACGGCTCACCAGTTGGGAAGCGCGGCAAACGGTTTCCGAGTCTTCCTCGCGGAAAAAGCGCGGCTCACTGGATGACGTAGCTGCCGCCCTTTTGCTGCGGGACTACCTCGAACGGAAGCGCAGCGAGACGCCGGCGCGCGCCGCGGAGAAGGTGTAAGGGCCATGCGCCGACTGGGCTTGCTAGCGCTGCTCGCGATTGCCGCTCTGGGCGCGGGCGCGAGCTGGCTCGAGATTCAACTCGGACGCCCCTACCGCGGTCACCGCCCGGAAAAGGTGTTCGTCGATATTCCCCACGGAACTTCGCGCTGGAAGACGGCGGAAATCCTGAAGCGCAATGATGTGATTCGCAATCAGCTGGCTTTTGCGCTGCTGACCGAGTGGCATTTTCAAAGGCGGCTACAGGCTGGCGAATATCTCTTCGACCGGCCGGTGAATTCCCGCGAGGTCTTCTGGAAGATCGTGCGCGGCCAGATCTTCGTGCACACCGTTCTGGTTCCCGAGGGGTTCACGATGTACGACATCGCCGCGGAGCTCGATCAGAAGGGCGTCTGCAGCCGCGAGGATTTTCTGGCCGCGGCCCACGACACCTCGCTGATTTCCGATTTGGCTCCCCAGGCGCCGAGCCTGGAGGGATTTCTGTTTCCTTCGACGTACTACTTCACGCGCCACACCACTTGCGAACAGGTAGCCAAGCGCATGGTGCAGAACTTCCGCGTGGTGTGGGGCGCGGTCGATCAGGAAACCAACGCCCCGGTTGCGAATGGGCTGAACACCGCGGAGATCGTGACGCTCGCTTCACTGGTCGAGCGCGAGACCCCCGACGCCCAGGAGCGCCCGCTCGTGGCGTCGGTGTTTTACAACCGGTTGCATCGCGGATATCCGCTGCAATGCGATCCCACGGTGCAGTACGCGCAGGCGATGGCGGGGCACCCCGTCAAGGATGTGAAGCCGAAGGATCTGCGAATCGATTCGCCCTATAACACCTATCTGCATCGCGGGCTTCCTCCCGGGCCGATCGCGAATCCCGGCGAAGCGTCACTGCGCGCGGCGCTCCAGCCGGCGCAAAGCGAGTACATGTATTTCGTGGCCAACGACGAAGGCGGACACTTCTTCAGCCGCACGCTTGAGGAGCAAAACCGCAACGTGGAGCGGTTGCGCCGCCTGCTTGCGGGCGACGCGGCTTCCTCCGACGCGGTATCTAAGAAGACGAAGCAGTGAGGCTCTCTTGAAGGCACCACATTCCAGCAAACGCGCACAGTCTCCAAAGGAACAGTCCCCTAAGGGTCATTCCTCCGACGAGCATCCTTCCAAGAAGGACTTGATCCTGGAACTGGCCGGGGCGCTGGAGAAGCCGCGCTTTGCGCCCGCGGAAGTGGAGCAGATCCGGCGGCAGTTGATGGCGCGCCTGGGCGAGGGCGGGAAGACGTCGCCCGATTACATCGTCAGCGTGCTGGAAGAAGCGGGTCTGCGCGTCGCGTGGTCCACGAGCGCGGATACCGAGGGGCGCTACGAAGAAGAGTTCGCCGGGCTGCTGCATTTCTCGACGCTCGAGGATGCCGAGATGTGCCTGATCCGGTTGGACGAGTTGCTCCAGAAATTCGTCGCGGAGGGCGAGAAGGCAGCGGCCGAGCGCGTTCGCGAGGTCGGGCGGCTGGGCCGCAGGCGCGCGGAGATGATCGCGCGCAATCACAAGGTGGACGAGAAGAAGCGCCGTGAGAAGGAAGAGATCGCGCGCTGGTTCGGCCTGTGGCTGGAGACGCCGCGGGCGTTTTTTGATTGGCTGGAAGTGCGCAAGCAGACGCCGGAATATCAGGAAAAATTTCCGCCTGAAGATATCGAGGATTTGTAGGAATTATGTCTGCCGGTGACAGTGCTATCAAGGTGCCATATGTGATGGAAATAGAAGCGCTCGACCTGGGCGCGGACGTGCGCGCGGTGGGACTGGACTTGACCGAGGCGGACGAGAACCGCGAGCCGGCGCGCGGACCGGAGGCGGCGCGCGTCTGGAGCCGCATTTTGCCTGTGGTGGCCGGGAGCGAACCGTGGGCGCTCGATTTCTTCAGCCACCTGGATCGCGTGCGAGAGTTCTGCGAGCGGCACGGCATCGCTTTTCGTGAGGCCACGCAGCGATCGATGGTCATTCCCGCGCCGAAAGAGGAGGCGCTTGAAGAGCTGCTGGATCGTTTCCAGAAGGAGACGTTCGGCGCGCGTGCCGGCGGCGTTCTTCCGGAACCTGATCCAGTTCTGGAGGGTGAACTGGCGGGGCGCGGAGTAGACGCCTATCACACGCGCTTTCCAAAGTATTTTTTCTGTGCGGTCTGCGCTTTCGAGGATGGCTCGCTGGTGCTGCTGAGTAACAGGATCGGCGCAGGTGAGGTGATCCGGCGCGCGCGGCCAGTGCTGCAGGGTTTGGACGTAACGCTGAAGCTCGACTCGTAAGAATAAGAGAAAATCGCCCGCCTAAGAGGCGAGGCGGCCGCTACAAAGGCAAAGGCCGCGCTCTCCCGGGCTAAGCTCGGGACAAGCTCAGACCCCGGCGCTACGAAAGGCAGAAGCGAAAGGTGCCCGAACCCTTCCGGCGCCCGCTGGGGGAGTGAATCCCGCGAAAACCTAGTACGGATGGGCTATTTCCCCTTCCATTCGTTCTAGTACCATAGCGGTTGCTATACGAAACGCCACCCTACCGAGCGAGCGGACAATGCCCAGCGAGCCATCGACAGCTCCGAGTGCCCGTGCCTTTGTTCGCAGTCTCAATGTGTTGCTTAAGTTCTCCCGTCTCTATGGTTTAGAGCACACCCGCTCGGCAAATCAATTTAACGCAGCTTGGGATGAACTGCAGCAGGCAGTGGGCGTCGCAGGCAACGCCGGGATGCTGCTGGGGGTGTCCGGATCGCAACTGCTGCTAGATGGTGTTCCCCTGGAGTCGACTCCCGCCGAGCGGAGCTTCGCCAACATGCTGAACAGTGCGGGGGTGGCCAGCATCTGTTTCCAGCCCCAAGTCACCCGCGACGACTTCACCAATCTGGCTCGGGCGTTCATCGAAAGCGGGCCGCGCGCCGGGACCCTGACGGAGCGCCTGGAGCGACACTTCGGTGAGGGTAACAATGCCGGAATACGCGTGAACGAGATTCGTTTTGTGGCCGAGGATTCCGCGTATGCCGAGGCGCGAGTTGCCGCGCAACTGACCATCAAGACCCTGGGCGCGGAAGCCGATCGCGTGCAGGACTGGTTCAGCAGTCCGGAGAAGATGATTCAACTGATTGCCGTAGCGGAAGGTGCCCATGGTGGGCAGGGCGGCGGCCAAGGTGGTGGACAGGGGAGCGCACGCGGCAGCGGTGACCCGGCGCAGAGTTCAGGACTCAACCCTGGACAAGGTTCGGGGTTTTATGCGGGCCAAGGTTCGGGCTCCGGGACAGAAGGCGGCGGAGGAACTGGAGCGGGTGTTGGACCGGGTGGCGGGGCGGGGACCGGCTTCGGGTTGGGCGGAGGCACGGGCGCTGGAGCTAGCACCGGTGTGCCGCTGGAAGAGAGCGACGTGCAGAGCTTGTTGCGTCTGCTGGCGCAATTTGGCGAAGCTGCGCACGGCGGCAAAGCTGGAGCGGCGCTGGAGCAGGGCGCGTGGCAGCAGAGATTGGCTTCGTTGCCGACAAATGCCCAGGTGACCTTGCGGCAGGCGCTCGCGAATGTGGTTGCGCAAACACCGTCGGCAAAGCTGGATGAAGCAACGCTGTTGCGGCTGGCCGAAGATCTGGCGATTCGCTTCGCGCTCGAGCGATTCCAGAGGGGCGAAGTGAAGGTCAACGCGGTGCGGCAGATGCTGGACCGCATGGGGCAGGAGCTGACAACACTGCGCAAGCTGCTGAAGCTGCGTGAAGAAAAGATGGCCAGCGCGGGAATGTCCGTGGAGTCGCACGGCGACCTGCTGGACCGCCAGTTCTGGGCGTCGGTGCCGGAATCGGGAAAGCGCGCGGTGCTGACTTCGGCGGAGGCGTGGTGCATTCCGCCGCGGAACGTGCAGCAATACGTTGAAGAGCTACTCGGGCGCGGCGAGTCAGATGCCGCCGGAGATGTGCTGCTGAAGTACGCGGCCTGCGTGCGGAATAAAGACGCTGAAGCGCGCAAGAAGGCAGCCATTGGGCTGGGGCAATTGGCCGAGCTGTACAGCAAGGCGGCCAGCCAGCGGTTGCAAGATGCGCTGGCGCAGATCGGGAACCAACTCGCGGCGGAAAAAGACGCCGAGTTGCAGACACTGTTGAGCGCGGCATTCGTCCGCTTGAGCCAGGAAGCAGCACTGCGGCGCTACTACCGGGCCATGCAGCAAGCACTCGATTCGCTGGCGGATCTTGAGGAGCAGCGACCCGCCTGGGTGCAAAGCCTGCGCCCGCGCACGGGCGTGGAAAATCGCGTGCCGGAGTTTATCGAAGAGGCGCTGGCCGCGGAAGCGATGCCCGAGGGATTGACGGGCGTGCTGATGCGCGTGCCGCAGAGCGCCGGCGAGCAACTGGCCATCCGTTTGGCGCGCTCCGGGCGACGCACCGAACGCGAGAACATCGTGCAGCTGGCCAAGGCGTGTGGAGGTGGATGCGCGCGCCATCTGAAGGAGATGCTGAAGTCGGCGCCGACGGCCAAGGCTGCCGTCGCTGTGGGTCTCTTGAGCCGTCTGGACACCGCGGCTGTGGAGGATCTGCTGCCGGAACGGCTGCAACACTCGGGGCGCAGCTTCCACGACGCTGTGGTGCGGCAGCTTTCAATTGCCGGAGCGCCGGAGCGGGGGCGTTTGTTGACGGACTCGCTGGAATTGCTCGATCCGTTCGTGCTGCCGCTGGCGCTGGATGAAATTGGGATGTGCGGGGATGTGGACACCGCGCCGAAGCTGCTGAGGCTGGCCGCGGGGGAAATTCTGCCGCAAGGTTCGGACTATCTTCGCGTGAAGGCCATCGAAGCGCTGGGAAGAATGCGGGCGCCGGCAGCCGCTGGACATCTGCGGCTGTTCGTAGAATCGCGGAAGGCATTCGGGTGGCTGTACCCGGAGGAAATTCGCACGGCGGCGGCGCAGGCTTTGCAGAAACTCGATCCGGAATGGATCAATGGATTTCTGCCGCAATCGGGGCTGGACGGCAAGGTATTGGCGCTCGCACCGCTGGACCCGGTGCTGGAGCGCGACGTGGTGCGCCACCGGCGCTACCGGCGAATCCGGCTGCCGCGCAATGTGCCGGCGGTGATCACGTCATCGCGAGGGAAGAGTGCGTCCGCCATCAGCGTTCTGAGCCTGGAGGGCGGGCTGCTGAGCGGCGAGAGCCAACTGGCGGTGGGAACGGAAGCGACGCTGAAAATTCCGGCGGGGCTACGTTCGATCAGTATGCAGGCGGTGGTGCGCTTCGTGCGGCCGCATCAAGCTGGTTTCGAAATGGTAGGCATGGGACTGGAAGACCGCGCCAAGCTGCGGCGTTTGCTGGTGTCGCTCGGCGGCGTGGACGTTTAGAGAACGTTAAGTAACATCGAAGGTGAAGTGACCCCGCTCGATCCTTTCGAACGATTCCTTTCTCGCCTACCCATTTTTCCTTTTTGCCCGCTGCAAATCTCTGCTCGGGCGTAGGTGCGAATTCAAAAACAGGAGCAGATTCCTCTCTGCGTGTCCGGCGATCCGTGAAGCGCGGATCGGAAAGAAGAAGCGCCGGCCACTGCGTTCGGAATGACAGGTAGCGGACGGGAGAGCGAGAGGGCGGAGCCAGGACGAGGAGGGGAACGAGGGCGGGCGTCGGGGGACGCCCGCCCTCATCCGACTGCGTTTCTACGGCAAGTAGTAACGGAACGAGGTGAAGATCATGTTCTGGTCCGCGTGCGGCGAGCCGTTTAGCCCAACGACCTCACCATCAGCGGTATGACCGGGGCCGACACCGCGCCAGGTGTTGCGCACGTAGTTCGAGTACTGCGTACCGAACTGAAGTCTTCCCTTCGGGCCGCTATAGAAGCGATACCAGAACCCAACCGTTCCTTCGACCAGGTTACGCGTATCGCCCGTGCAGCTGCCCAGGGGCCCGGGAATGAAGCCCGTCGAGCCTCCGACGCCGGTTGGAACGCCGACGACGTTGTTTGAGGTGGAGGGGCCGTTGAGCGGAAGGGTTTCGGTCCAGCAACCTGTGTTGCTGAAGCCGACCGCGCCGTACCCTTCGTTCGGGACAGTCCCGGACTTGATGTACTGCGCACGTTCTGCATATTCACCGCCGACGTTGAAGTAGATATCGAGCTTCGGCATGGGATGAAGTTGGAGAGTGCCGAGTGCTTGATAGTTGCGCAGCAGAGCGAGCGTGCCGTTCGGACGGGTAGTCGCATCGGACAAGCCGACCGATCCGTAGCGACCGATGCCGTCACCGCCGAGGAAGTGGAGGCCGGCGTCGACCTTCTTGTTGAGGAAGGTCCAGCGAGCGTTGGCGCCGATGCCGCCACCGGTAGAGCCCTGATTGGAGGCGAACGCAGCGGATGTGATCGACGAGCAGCCCGGAGGAGGTACGGTGCCAGTGATCGGTATGCACGGGAAGACGCGATCGCGGAATTGGCTCAGGATGCCGAAGACCTCATAGTGTCCAAAGCCAGGTTCAAAAGCGGCCTTGAAGATGAGGTCCGGGGCTATGTTGAACTCGTAGTTTCCGAGCGGGCTATAGAGACCGCCGCTGGTGCCGAAAGAGCCCAGGAGGAAGTTGTTGAACGAAGGATTGATCTGCACGGTGGTGGTCGTGGTGCAAGTAGCGTTCGTGCAGAGTGGTGTAGCAGCAGTCTGGGACGTGGGGTTGCCGTGCACGGTGAGCGTGGACTGCGCTTCTTCGACAGACATGCCGATCGCCATCTTGTTGTCGAGGAGGTTCTTGGTCACCCGGAAGCCGAATTGACGCGCCCAGCTGAAGCCGGCCACGTATTGGGCGTCGATGGACATGGGCAAAGCCTCGGTGCGGTTGTCCAAGAGGTGAGTGGTTTCCGTAGCCAAGCTCCACATCTGGCCGCCGGTTACGGTCAAGCCGTTGTTAAATGCGGCCTGTGCCCAGAACTGGCGCTGGCGCAGTGTGTAACTGTTGCTCTGGTTGTTGTTGGAGGTGGTTCCGGCGGAGAGGAAATCCATTTCGTAGTAGCCGCCGATTTTCACGTCGCTGAGTTTTCCTTCGACGAGCATGCTGATGCGCGACTGACGGCCGCTAGCGTTGAACTCCGAGATGTTCGACGCCGAGGCGCCGGGCAGCGGAACGCTGTTGAACGGCGTATTGATGTCAGAACCCATAGCCTTCTGGCGCCAAACCGTTTCCGCTGCCATGAAGCCGCCGGGGGTCAGCGTGATCCCCTTGTAGCTGATGGAGGTCGGCGGGCCAGATTTGTCCTGCCCTGAGTTACCCGAAGACGTGGGCGTGCCGACGCCAACCGTAGGACCGATAGCGGCAGCCATGGCATTCGCGGCCAACAGGTCTTGCTGCGAGGTGCTCGTGGCGGTCACCTGGCTTTCGAGCTCGAGCATTTTTTCCTGCTGAGCTTTCATCTGGTCGTTCTGCGCCTGGATCTGCGCCGACTGCGATTCAATCAAATCCCGAAGCTGCTGAATCTCGTTCGAGAGTTCCAGACTGGAAGGCTCCGCCGCCTTTGCGGGTTCCGGCTTCGCCGGCGCGGCCGCGCTTTTGGCGGGCGGCGTCGAGCTTGAAGAGTCTTTGTCCCCCGCTGCCCCCGCCATCGCGGGTGATGCCACGAGGGCCAGAGCTATGATCGATGCTGCAAGTGCTCGCATTCTTCCTCCTTAAGGTGAACCGCTAGAATCTTTTGAGCTCAAACCGTCCACGCCACCCCCTGCGAAGAGCACTCTCCCCAGGCCACCGGCGCCGGGAAGGGACAACCGCAGGGCATAACAAGAAACCAATCCAATTGCCGAGATCCTCTTCGCACACCGATAAGAACGAAAAACACCCCTCGGGACGACCCTGCCGCCTGGTTCGACACCTCGACCACTTTGCGTGGCAGACGTTATCCGCCCCATTTGAACGTAGGGTGACGCGAATGTTAATTCTGGGTTACGGCTTGGGTTTGGGTGGAATGGGCGCCTAGGGGCTGGGGTCGCTAGAAGAAGTTCAGAGTTCGGAAACTTTTGATGGGGAGGCCGGAACCATGGAGGGAACGATGCGGCGCGTCGGCCTTATCGTGAAGAACCGCTGGCGGCAGGGATCGCAACGGTAAGCGGGGAAGCCCATCAAGCGCTTCAGGAAAAGGAAAGCACCCTGTTCCACGCGGTCGCGGGGAATGGATCCGAGCTCGAAATTTCCGCAGCGCGGGCAATGTGCGTAGCGGGAAAAGGCTACGGCGACGCGTCCGGCGTAAAACCGGAAGTCACAGGTATGGCAGCGCCAAGGTTTCAGACCTGTAAGGGAGGAGAGAAAATCGGAGAGGCCCGCGCGCCGCGAACGAAAACAGTCTGCACTTCTACACTGTGGGCAAATCATAAGAACGGAAAGCACTCCCCCCGGACGGGCCGCAGGATAGCGGAACATGCCGCCCGACACAAGAACTAGCATCAGTCTAGACGCATCGCCGAGGCAGAGCGGTTGCGGGAGTGATGCTACTTACAAAACCGAGCAGAACGGCGAGGGAGTGTAGAATGTCGGAAGATCGGAAGAAAGGAACGGGAATGCCTGACTACACAACGGCTCATGCGCGGGCCGGCATCCACGCAAAGCTGCCGAAAATCGAAACCTGGCCGAACCAGTTTCCGGGGTATGAGATTCTGATCCGCGTGCCGGAGTACACGTCCATCTGCCCCAAGACGGGTTTGCCGGATTATGGCGCGATCAGCATCCGGTACGAGCCGAACAAGGTGTGCCTGGAACTGAAGTCGCTGAAGATGTATCTGCTGGCTTACCGTAATCTGGGAATCTTCTACGAGAACGCCGTGAACCGGATGCTTCGCGACATTGTCGCGGCTGTGCGTCCTCGCTGGTGCGTGGTGAAGGGAGAATTCACGCCGCGCGGAGGGTTGACGACGGAGATCGAGGCGAGCTGGCCACGAGGGAGCGGCAAGGGACCTCGCCGGTAGAGATGGACTTCGCTTGGTGGCTCGGCCATAATTCAACGGAAACGCGGCAGCGCCCTGCCCGCCGCTTAAGGAGATTTAATGAGTTCCACACCAAATGCTCCGAACGATGAGCAAATGCTCGTGCCGGAGGGCCTCCCCCGATGGGTGATGGTACTTTTCGTCCTGGCCTTCGCGCTGGTAGGCTATCTGCTGTACGCCAATTACACACAGCGGCAATCGCTGCGCATGGCCCAGGAAGACAATGACAAGAAGACGCAGGCGCTGGCCGCGGAGATGGACAAGACCAATGGGCGGGTGGCGGAGCTGCAAGGGCAATTGGACGTCACTTCGCAAAAGCTTGGGCTGACGCAGGATGAGCTGGCGCGCGCGCGAAGCATCACGCAGTCGGCGCGCAAGGAGCAGCAACAGAGCGACCAACAGCTTCGCGAGCAGATTGGCGCAGTGCAGGCGGACACCACTACTAAGCTTGGAGAGGTTGCTACGCAGATCAGCGGGACGCAGAGCCAGATTGCGGCCACCAAGGCGGATCTGGACCAGACGAAGAGCAAGCTGCAGAGCACGATCGGAGACTTGGGAGTGCAAAGCGGCTTGATCGCGCGCAACCATGATGAAGTGGAAGAGTTGAAGCGACTGGGCGAACGCGACATCTTCGAATTTTCGTTGAACAAGTCGGCAAAGACGCCGGACCACATTGGGCCCATCCAGGTACAGTTGAAAAAAACGGATGCGAAGAAATTCAAGTACACGCTGAACGTGGTGGCGGACGACAAGACCATCGAGAAGAAGGACAAGACGGTCGGCGAGCCGATACAGTTTTACGTGCAACGCGCGCGCGCCCCGTACGAAATCGTGGTTTTCGAGTTGACCAAGGATCAGGCGAAGGGCTACCTGAGCACGCCCAAGTCGGCCACGGCGGCGCCACCCTCCGCAGGCACGCAACCTCCCGGTTTCTGAGTTCAAACCCTTAGGGGCGCCGCCAAACGGCGCCCCTGCCTCGCGAGTATTTACGCATAGCACGCCGCAGCGGGACATTTCTGCTCGTTTCACGCCCACCCGTGTCATGTTGAGTTGAACAGGAGTCTGCAGGCAGCTTCGTTCGACTCAATCCATCTTCGCCGGTCATTCTTCGGGCTTCGGGAGGATACGTTTATGCAGGGCTTTCACGCGCGCGCTCGGTACCGGTGGCTTCTAGCGATGTCCGCCTTCATACTTTTCGTCTGTTTCCCGGGCCGTCTTTCCGCGCAAAGCAAGTTCGCCGACAGGCTCCCGGGGAGCACAATCAGCTACCTGGAGTGGCACGGGAGCACTGCGGTGCTTTCCGATGCGGCGAAAAACCATTTTTTGCAACTGGCGCTCGATCCGCAGTTCGCGCCAGTGTGGGCAGCCTTTACCCAAAGCATCCGCGGCCAACAGAAAAGCCCGGGATCCGGTCTCGAATTTCCGGATGCGGTTTCGCTGCTGAGCAACGAGCTGACGGTGGGAGTCATGGAATTGCCCGCAAAGGCGAGCGCCCCTGTGGCGGGCAAGCGGCCGGATTCGCACATAGCGACGTTTATCGTGTATGACGACATCGGGAAGACGGAGCTGATTCAGAAGCTGAAGGCCGCAAACCTGGGCGCGACGCAGCCCGGCGTCCCAGTTGCGGCGTGGACTAGTTATGACTTTCATGGCACGCAGGTCGAGTCGCGGACCATCGGAACGGACTGCACCTATCGCGCTCAAGCCGGGCACTACTATTTGCTTGCAGACCAGAAACAAGTGATCGAAGACCTGATTGGGCGATTTGGCGGCACGGAGCAACCGGCCTCTTCGCTCGCGCAGCGGTCGGAGTATCAGGAGGCGCGAAAATATATCGGTTCCGATGCAGCGATCGAATTCTTTTTTCGGCCACCGGACTTCAGTCGATGGATCGACGCCTCGAACCCGAAAGCCAAGCAGCAAGCGCAGATGCTCGCAGGACTGCACCTTGAGAAGATTCACGTGGGAGGGGGCAGTGTGAGTTTTGCGGGAGAGGCGACGCATATGCAGGGAGCGATACTGGGAGACACCTCGCCGGGGAGTTTCTTCGATGTGATGGGCGAGAGCCGCTCGACGTTTGCCACGGAGCCGCTGGCAAGCATGGGGCCCTGGTTCGGCGCGTCGCGGACGAACTGGGCGGCAGGCTTCGACTTAATACAAGCAGCCGTCGTAGGCACTTTGCCTCCGCAGCAGGCTGCAAGTGTAACGATTGCAGAGACGATGGCGCAATCGTTCCTAGGCATGCCCATCGGAGAAGCGCTGAAGCTCTTCACTGGGGAGATGGGGTCTGTCACTTCGTATTCCGACGATGGGATGTCGCAGCAGGTGTATGCGATGACGATTCAGAAGCCGGACGCCGTGCTGCGCATTCTACGGGCCGTTGGGCGGGAAGATGATCGTAGCGGAAGATTCTGCCGGGACGACTACGTATCTGGATGTCGCGTATCCTTATCGCGACCCGGTGAGCGGAACGCAGCGCAGGAAATTCTATTACGTTGCCGTGACGCCGGATATGATGCTGGTCGCACCGCGTAAAGTCGATGCTGCGGCAGGCGGCGAGCCTGCTCGCTTCGCCGGCGAGCGCTCCGGCGGGGGTTCTGGCGAGTCCGGCATACGAGCAGTTACGCAGCCGGTTGCCGGGGAAGCTTACGGCGATGAGCGCTGTGGATTTAACGCAGATTCCGTGGGACAAGTTGGCCGCTAACTACGAGGCGCAAGCCGAAGCGGGCGCCAAGAAACAGGACGGCACCTCACCGCAGGAGGCGATATGGCTGAAATCGATTCCGCCGGACATCGTTTCCCGCCATTTGCAGATGTCCGTAGGCGGATGGTGGAAGGATGCCAACGGCATTTACATTGAGTCGTATCTTCAGTAAGCCGCGCGGCGTTGTGAATCCTTTCCGATTCGCCGCGGTCGTCGCTTTCGCGGCGTGCTGCATGGCCGTACCTGTCCCGGGACAGGAAACCGCATCGCCTGCGCCAACTCCTCTGCAAGTAACCGCCGAATTAGTGAAATTGGATGTGAGCGTGATGGACAAGCGCGGCCAACTGGTAGCCGGCTTGAAGCGCGACGACTTTCGCGTGCTTGATAATGGCGCTGAGCAACCACTCACATTCTTCGCTCCCGTAGAAGCGCCGGCCGAGATTGTGGTGCTGATTGAGACCAGCCCGGCGGTTTATCTAATCGAGAACGAGCACCTGCTTGCGGCATATGCGCTGCTTGATGGGCTGGCGCCAGACGATCAGGTGGCGCTGGCCACCTACGATCAGGCTCCGCGGGCTGTGCTGGCCTTGACGCCGGACAAGCGGGCGCTGCTCGCGGCGCTGAATCAGGTGCAGTACACGATGGGAATGGCGCAGCTGAATCTCTATGACTCGGTTTCGACGGTGCTGGATTGGCTCGAGCCGGCGACGGGCAAGAAGGCACTGGTGGTATTGACGACGGGGATCGATTCTTCACCGCCCGCACGATGGGATGCGCTGGTTGAAAAGGCTCGCGCCAGGGACGTAGTGATTTTTCCAGTGGCGCTGGGCGGCTCGCTGCGGGCGAGCCCCAACAAGAAGACGAAGAAAGCTGCTGCGCCTGCGCCGCCTTCCGTTTTCGCCAAGGGCTATGCGGCGCTTGGTTCGCTGGCCGCCATCACCGGCGGACGCGCCTATTTTCCGGAGTCCGCTAAGGACTACGCGGCCATCTACGGCGAGATCGCAGCGATGCTGCGGCACCAGTACGTGCTGGGCATCGCTCCCGCGCATGACGGGCAATTTCATATGCTGGGTGTCGAGGTATCGGAAAACAGCGCGACATCCACAAGGCCCGCAACGTCCGGCAGCGCGCAAGCCAAGGCAAGCGAATACCACGTTTTCGTGCGCCAGGGATATCAAGCGCCACCTGCCGCCGGACGGTAGCCTATCCCCCAAAATGTGGCTTCATCGCATCGAACCTCAGGGGCTGAAGCCCCAATAGAGATGCGGATTTTGTCGGAGCTGAAGCTCCGACCCCCTAAAAATCCGACCGCTGCGAAGCGCTGGCGCGACGCAAGTTGTACTAAGATTGCGGGCATGGAAAATCACTCGACAAATAGAACGGGCGATCAGAGAAGGCGCAATCAGACTTGGCGCACACGGCTGCGACAAGGCGCGAAAGTGATCATGCTTGCGGCGCTGCTTTTCGTGGTGACTGCGCGGCTCGCAATCCGCGCGCAGACCAGCGCCACGCCGCCGCAACAAACGGACGCGGCGGTGCGATTCGCCAACGGAGGCAACGCGGTGCAAATTCCCGCGACCTTTCTGGGCCATCTTGTTTTTTTTCCCGCGAGCGTGAACGGAAGCCGTCCCTTGCTCTTCCAGGTCGATTCCACTGCGGCAGTATCTTCGATCGATGCGAGCCGGGCCGCCGACTTGGGACTGACCAACCTTTCGGGAGCCACACTTCGCCTGAGCGGTGTGGAAGTGACGCTGCCGAACTTCACGCAAGGAACGAAAGCGAACTTCTCGGCGCTCATTGGGCGGCAATATGAGGGGACACTGGGCAAAGACTTTCTGGAACACTTTGTCGTGCAGATAGATTACGCCCGGCAGACAGCTCAGCTCCACGACCCGGCGGCTTTCCACTACTCGGGCGCAGGCAAGGCGTTTCCATTGCGTTTTGCAGGCCCGATGCCGGTGGTGCGAGCGAAATTCGAGGTCGGCGGAAAAACAAACGAGGCCGACTTCGGCGTGAACACGGCCCTGGACACGCCGGTAAGAATTTCGCGGAGCTATGCCGACGCCCACAAACTGGAGCCGTCGCATCTGCGGAACTTCCCATCAACCGATGAGCCGCTCGACCCACAGGCGCTAGCGGTAAGACTGAAGACGTTTCAGATCGGCCAGTTTCTCGCCGTGACGCCTATGGGAGAAATTGCGGCGACGACCATGCCGGGCGGCGATGCGAAGCTTGCGGGCGAAATCGGCGGCGGGATGCTGCGGCGTTTTATTGTGATCTTCGACTACGCGCACCAACAGATGATCCTTGAGCCGAACAGCACATTTCCGAATGATGATCCGGGAGACATGAGCGGAATTTCGATGGTGGCCAAAGGCCCCGGGCTCCGAACGTTCGAGGTGGTGTCGGTCGCGCCCGGCACCCCCGGCGCGGACGCCAAGATTCAGAAGGGCGACGTGATCGCCGGCGTGGATGCCGATGCGGCCGCGGACATGACGGTTTTTCAACTCCGCGATTTATTCAGCCAAGTCGGGCACACCTACAAGCTACTGGTGCAGCGAAACGGCCAGGAAATTATGGTGTCCATCACGATGCGCCGCCTGCTGTGAAGGCGGTGGTCACGTGTGTCATTCCGAGGTTCGCCGCAGCGGACAAGAAAGCTCTCTTCGTGTGAGCGCATCGCCGGGACAGAAGCCGAAGAGAGATCCCTCCCGCCTGCTCGGCGGGCAGGCTCTGGCCTGGGAAACGGCCTCGCTCGGGATGACACCCCTAGCGAGAGCGGAGATTGAAGGGAGTCGGAACTAACTTTCGAACTGGCGAAGCGTAGTGGCCATCTGGCTGAGGCGGGAATCCACTTTGCTGAACACTGTTCCGGCCTCGAATTTGCCGGATTTGTCGCGCGCGCCGGCGGGCACGCCGGTGAGGACTTCGATACCCTGTTCGATGGTAGCAATGGGATAGATGTAGAACTGCTTGTTGGCGACGGCTTCGATCACTTCGTCGCGCAGCATTAGATCCTCGACGTTCTCGGCGGGGATCAGCACACCCTGTTTGCCGTTGAGGCCCTTGAGGCGGCAAATATCGTAGAACCCCTCGATTTTCTGGTTCACGCCGCCGATGGGCTGCACGTCTCCCTGCTGGTTCACTGAACCCGTGACGGCCAGCTCCTGGCGGATGGGGAGTTCGGCGAGAGCAGAAAGAATCGCGTAGATTTCGGTAGAGCTGGCGCTATCGCCATCGACGCCGGAGTACGACTGCTCGAAGCAGATGCTGGCGGAAAGTGAGAGGGGCTTATCCTGCGCGAAAGTGCGACGCATATAGCCGGAAATGATCTGCACGCCCTTATCGTGAAAGCGGCCGCTGAGATTGGACTCACGTTCGACGTTGATGATGCCGATTTTGCCCATGGCGACGGAAGCGGTAATGCGCACGGGTTTGCCGAAAGCGTATCCGCCGATTTCGAGCACGCTCAGTCCGTTCACCTGGCCGACGCGGCTGCCGGCGGCGTCGATGAACACCTGATTGTTCTCGATCATCTCGCGAATCTTGGTTTCGAGCAGGTTGTGGCGCTCGATTTTTGCGTCGAGGGCTTCGCGGACATGCTGAGCCGAGACGATCTTGTTTCCGTTGTGGCGCGCGGCATAGCAGGACTCGCGAGCGAGATCGGCGAGATCGAAAAATCGCGTGGTGATCTTTCCGCGGCGGCCGGCCAGGCGAACTCCGTGCTCGAGGATGGCGGCCACCGCCGTGCGGTCAAAGTCGAGCAGCTTTTCATCCAGCGCCAGCTTGCGCAAGCGGCCGCCGTAGTGGCGGAAGACTTCTTCGTTCCACTTCATTTCCTCGTCGAATTCGACGCGCACTTTGAAGATCTTCTTAAAATCGTCTTCGAAGTCGTAGAGCATTTCGTACATGTCGCGATCACCGATCAGAATTATTTTCACGCGCACGTCGATAGGCTCGGGCTTCAGCGCCGAGGCGCTGAACGGGAAGAACATGTCGACCGGTTGGATTTCGAGCTTGCCGTGATTCAGGGTGCGCTTGAGCGTGCGCCACACGCCGGTTTCGGTGAGGGCGTCGAGCGCGTACATCACCAGGAAGCCGCCGTCGGCGCGCAGCAGCGAGCCGCCGCGAAGATCCATGAAATCGGAGTTCCAGCCGCCGCGCTGGTCGTAGCTGCGCTGCACCGTGCCGAAGAGGTTGGCGTAGGTCGGAATGGTCTCGAATACCACCGGGCACTTTTCGTTTTCGGCGTGCGCGAGGATCACGTTCACGCCGTAAACGCGGAAGGGATCGCGCTCGGATCGATCGGGGCGCGGGCTGCCGCCGCCCTCCGACGGTGGCTGTTGATCTTCTTCGCCCTCGCGCTCCTTGAAAGGATCGAGGTTGTCGAGGACGTGATGGCGCACCTCTTCCAGATATTCGGAGATGTGTGTGCTGGGATATTTTTCCTTCAGCTCTTCGATCACACCGTCGACCAGCACGGACGCGGCCTCTTGTTCGAGGTAGCTCATTTCGCTTGCGAGTTCGCGGGAGAGCGAAAGCGTTTTGCGATAGACGACGGTGAATTCCTGGCGAAACTGATCGTACTTCCGCTCGATGTCCTCGGCGGCGGCGTTTTCGAGCTTGCCGTCCTGCACCATTTTCGGGATTTCCTCGATGGGCACCATCTGACCTTCGAGTACAGGGAAAATTTCCGGCAGGGCGACGGCGCCGACCTGCATGCGGCCCAGGGCAAACTGCTCGCGGGCGATGCGGCGCGTGAAGTCGTCCATCAATTCTTTTTCGCGCTGCGTGAAGCGCTCGACGATGCGTGTCTTCTGGCGCTGAAAAGGCTCCCCTTCGAAAACCTGAGGAATACGGCGGCGCAGGAAGTCGATTCCCGACTCGACTTCTTTCTTAAAGGCGTTGGCCTGGCCGCGCGGAAGGGTGAGCAGGCGCGGGCGATCGGCGTTCTTGAAGTGGTTGACGTAGCAGCGGTCCGGAGCTGGCTCGTTGTCGGGGCGCATGTCTTCGATCATGCGCACCACCATGCCGCCGCGGCTGGTGCCGGAAAGGCCGCACACGAAGAGGTTGTAGCCGGAGGCGGTCAGCTCCACGCCCATGCGCAGGGCGCGCAGAGCGCGTTCCTGGCCCATGTCGCCCGAGGCGGGCTCGATCTCGGCGGTCGTCTGAAAAGGAATGCTCGCCGGGTCGCAGCGCCATCGGAGTTTTTCCGGCGGCAGACCTTCGGGCTTCGAATTGTTTTTTGGGGGCATGCGGTGTTGCGTCCTGGTGCTGCAAATGCATCGCTGAAAACTCGTTACTCTAGCACGGCCTCCGCTTTCTTCCCACCGTGACTGGTGTGGGTGTTGCCAGGGCTGCCGGGAGGGGCGTAGACCTCAAGGAGAATCGCGACCATCGCCAGGACGACCGGCCCGAGCACCAAGCCGAGCAATCCGAACGCGCCGATGCCCCCGAGCACGCCCAGGAAGATGAGCAACCCGCCGACTTCCGTCTTGCCGCTGATCAGCCAGGGGCGCAAGACGTTGTCGACTACGGTCACAATCATGGCGCAGAGAACCAATACAACCAGGCCGCGGGCCCAGTGCCCGCCGATCACCAGACTGGCGGCGATCGGAATCCAGACGAGCGCCGAGCCGACGATGGGAATGAAGGAAAAGAATCCCATCATCACACCCCAGAAAATGGGCGCGCTCACTCCGGCGGCGGCAAAGGCTATGCCGCCCAGGATCCCGTGCGCTGCCGCGGCCAGCAGACTGGAGGTGACGCTTGCGAAGATTAACTGGCGAGCGTCGCCCAGCATGCGGTCGCGATTGGCGCCGGCGAAGGGCAGAACTTCGCGGAAGCGCACCATCAGCGATTCGCCGTCGCGATAGAGATAGAACATCACCAGCACGGTGACGAACAGATGGAATACAAAGGCGGCAGTGTGCTGCAAAATGGCGCCGAGTTTGGAGGCGACGAAGCTCGCGGCTCGCTGGCCATATTCCTGCAGCGTGTCCGTTAAATCATCCGACCCGAGGCTGGGAAATCGCGTCTGAAGGCGGTCCCACAGATTCGAGGCGGCGACGAAATGGCCGCTCTCGAACTTGAACTGCAAGGTGTGCACGGCTTGAACGCCCTGGCGGACGAAGGCGACCATCACAAAAATCAACGGCACCATGATGACCAGGAGCACGCCGGCGGTTGTAATGAGGGCTGCGCCGGTCGGTCCCGTGCGTGGCTCCAGGCGTTCATATAGGGGATAGGTGAGAACCACGAGCACGGCGGCCCAGGCAAGAGGCGCAAGGAACGGCGAGACGATCAGGAATGTGAGATAGCCGAGAAAGAGAACGATGCCGTAGAAGAGCAGTGTCTTGAGGCGATCTCGCAAGATGGATTCGTTCGGCAAGCCGCGCCTCCTTTCACTATTTGCCGCTGCGTGCCACTGATAGTGGCAATCGGCGCGTTTGTCAACTCCGGCCGCGCTGCTCGCAAGGCCGATGCTATGATTGTGGCAGGTTTCCCCGGACATGACCTCCCCAACAACTCCTCCCGCCTGCATGCACAAGCGCACGCGCGTGATCGCCAAAGACAGCGACGCGCAGTATGTGGAGTGCCTCGACTGCGGTGAAATTCTGGAAGTCGGCGAAATGAAGAAGAAGGATGCCGCCGGGTACGACGAATCGCTTTCGGACGCGTGAAAGGGACTTGCTGTTGCTCCGCGCGCCGACTCAAGCATAGACTCCGGGAACCATGTTTGAGCGCTATACCGAGAAGGCCCGCCGCGTGATCTTCTTCGCTCGTTACGAGGCGACCAACTATGGAAGCCCGTACATCGGCACGGAGCACATGCTCCTGGGGCTCGTGCGCGAAGACCGAACGTTGGCGCGCCGATGCTTCGGTCTTCGCCGTTTCAGGTCGCAAATTCGGGCTGAAATCGAGAAGGCCGTAACACGAGGTGACAAGCTCCTCACTTCTGTGGAGGTGCCGTTGTCGACCGAATCGCAACAAATGTTAAGGTTCGCAAAAGAAGAGGCAAACAGACTCGGGAACAAGCACATTGGAACGGAACACATGCTGCTAGCACTCACGCGCTTGCCGGAATCGTTCGGTGCCAGAGTGCTTTTGGCAAAGGGTGTGAAGTTTGAGGTCCTTCGCGAGAAAATCGAGAAAATCGCCGACAGCTTTGCCGCAGAGGCTCCTGGTGCAGAAGGGCCCTGGACGGAGCCAGATATTTTTATTCGAGATTTTCTGGGAGCGTTGAACGGGGACGGTTCCGAGCGACCGACGGATTTCTTCGATGAGGCAGCCCAGTTTGTTGATTCATCTGGAAAACGCTGGATCGGCCGCAAGGAACTTGAAAGGAGCGCGGAGATACTATTCGCTCCCTTCGCAAGGAAAAATGCCGCGTTCCGGGTGGAGGATGTAGACACTGGTTCAGCCGAGACAGTGATAGCGTCGGTGTTTTGGGAGTTCGCCTCCGTTGCGGGCAATTACAGTAAATCGATGCTCCGCATGAGCATCGTTCTGGCGTTGGTAGAAAACGATTGGGCAATCGTTCTCGTCCAGGCGACGCCGCTCTTGCCAAGTCGTGCCTCGATTGATGCTGCTACTCCCTAAGAAGGCAAAGCGCCGCATCTTCTACGACTGAAAAGCGGCGCTGCTGGCCCCCAAGCAGTATCGCTAGCGGGAAGTGCGGATTTAGGCTACCCTTTGCGGCTGGCCCCGTAGTTAGTTCCCTTCGATGCTCTTCAAGAGTTTCAGCGCAGCCGTGTTTGGAATCGACGCCTATGTGGTTGAGGTCGAGGCGGACGTAGGACCCGGCCGCCCGGGCGACTTCAACGTGGTCGGCCTGCCGGACATCGCCGTGAAAGAGAGCCGCGAGCGAGTCAAGTCCGCGCTGCGGAATTGCGGTTTCGACTATCCCTCAAGCCAAGCTGTTACCGTAAACCTCGCGCCGGCCGATATTCGCAAGGAAGGCTCGGCGTTCGATCTGCCGATGGCGCTGGGGCTGATGGGCTGCCAGGGCACCTTCTTCGGCAAGAATCTCGACACGCATGTATTCCTGGGCGAATTGTCTCTCGACGGCAGCGTGCGCTCTGTGCGCGGCGCGCTGTCGGCGGCGCTGGCAGCCCGCGAACGCGGAATTCCCAACGTCGTCGTGCCGGAGGCCAACGCGCGCGAAGCTGCCGTGGTCGAGGGAGTCAACGTGTTCGGAGTGAAATCCCTGCCGCAGGCCGCGGACATGATCAATGCCCCGGAATCGTTTCGCCCGGTCACCGTGGACACTTCGGAGATGCTCGCGAACGCCAGCCAATATTCTGTCGACTTACGAGACGTGCGTGGGCAGATGGCCTCGAAGCGCGCGCTCGAGGTAGCCTGCGCGGGCAGCCACAATCTGTTGCTGATCGGACCGCCGGGCGCCGGCAAGACAATGCTGGCGAAGCGCATTCCGACCATCCTCCCGCCGATGTCCCTCGAAGAGGCCATCGAGACAACGCGCATCCACAGCGTGGCAGGGATACTTGAGGATGCCCGAGGGCTGGTAGGCACGCGGCCGTTTCGTTCGCCGCACCACACCATCAGCGATGCGGGTTTGATCGGCGGCGGGGCCATCCCGAGGCCGGGCGAAGTTTCGCTGGGCCACAACGGCGTGCTTTTTCTGGACGAGCTGCCGGAGTTCCAGCGCAACGTGCTGGAGGTGATGCGTCAGCCGCTCGAAGACGGCTGTGTGACCATCGCGCGCGCTGCGCTTTCGGTGAGCTTCCCGTCGCGGTTCATGCTGGTGGCGGCCATGAATCCGTGCCCCTGCGGCTTCTTCGGCGACCCCACGCGGGACTGCCAATGCTCGCCGCCGCAGATCCAGCGGTACGTTTCCAAAATTTCAGGGCCGCTGCTGGATCGCATCGACATTCACATCGAAGTGCCGGCGGTGAAGTACAAGGAGTTGCGCGGCGCCGCGCAGATCGAAAGCTCGGCGAGCGTGCGCGAGCGAGTGCTGCGCGCCCGCGCTGTGCAGATCGCCCGCTACAAAGGCGAGAAGAAGCTCTACGCCAATTCGCAGATGCCGGCGCGGCTGATCCGCACCTATTGCGAGATTTCGAGCGATGGGGAAAAGCTGCTGGAGACGGCGATCCAGCGCCTGGGGCTATCGGCGCGGGCGCACGACCGCATCCTGAAGGTTTCGCGGACGATCGCCGATCTGGAGGGCGCGGAGTCGATCGAGCCCAAGCATCTGAGCGAGGCCATCCAATACCGCACACTGGATCGGACGTATTGGGCGTAAGATAAGGACGGTCGGCGATTGACGGCGAGCCGGGGCTATGATACCCATTGTGGCCCCAGATTTTTGGGCCAAGCAATATGGCGCAACAAAACCCATCTCTTGAGATAACACTCGAGACCCTGTTAGAGAGTGTGGACCTGGCGGAGAACATCGCCGTGCGGGCCGCGCGAGCCGCGGGCTTTTCCGAGGAAGACGTGCACAAGATCGGGATGTCGGTGCGCGAGGGCGTGGTGAACGCGTACAACTACGGGAATCGGCAGGATCGCCGCAAGAAGATCGTGATGACCGTGGAGTTTGAGCCCGAAGCGATGGTCGTGCATGTGCTGGATGAAGGGCGCGGATTCGAACTGACGGAGATACCCGATCCGCTGGATGAAGAGAACCTGCTGCGGACGTCAGGGCGCGGCCTTTTCCTGATGCGGGCCTTTATGGACAACTTGGTGGTGCAACGGGGCCCCGGTGGCGGCGCCGAACTGGTAATGTGGAAGAAGCTCCCGCACTCCGGGAATGGCTCCGGTTGCCGGGAATAAGATCGGAACGATGTTGAATCGAGGTTGACCATGGCGCTACAAGGCACATGCCGCGACGTGAGTGATGTGGCGATAATCGACCTGAGCGGAAAGATCACGCTCGGCGAGGGCAGCTCGATGGTTCGCCGCATGATCCGCGAGCTAATCGACCAGGGCCGCCGCAAGATTCTGCTCAATCTGGAAGAAGTGGATTACATCGATAGCGCCGGCATCGGCGAGATGGTGGGCGCGTACACCATCGTGCGCAGCGCAAACGGCGAACTGAAGCTCATCAATCTGACCAAGCGGGTTCACGATCTTCTGCAAATCACGCGGCTGCTGACTGTATTCGATGTTTCGGATGACGAAGCCGCCGCGGTGAAAAGCTTCCGGTAGGTAGCCTTAAGACTTCCGTGCGCGCGAACGCTCTACCTCTAAACCTCTGACCTTGGACTGACCGCAGGCTCTTCACCCGTTACCAATCATTCCATTCCCGCCGCTCGCAAACCCTAGACAGAAAGTTTGATTTTGTGCAAGAATCCCGCCGCAAACGCGGTCTTGTAGGCCCGTGGGGTAGGCACGAGGGCTGTATTCAGGAGGTACCTCGTGTTTTACGGCGGCCTAACAGGAGCGTGAATCGGGACACTACCATCTTTTGGGGATAGGAGCAGAGCGTGGCTCGAGAACAAGGCGTGGTGAAATGGTTCAATGCATCAAAGGGGTACGGCTTCATCCAGCGGCAATCCGGGGAAGATGTGTTCGTTCACTTCTCCGCGATTCAGATGGATGGATATAAATCGCTGACCGAGGGACAGCTTGTGGAATTTGAAGTGAAACAGGGTCCGAAGGGATTTCAAGCGGAGACCGTAACCAAGGTTTGAATGGGGTTTGAAGGCGGTTGATCGGCGGTTTGAACGGGGTTTGACTGAAGGCAACATTCGGGCCCCGTTCAGACTCTGAAATGAGCTTCCCGTTTCTGTCCCGCTCCAGCAGAGCCGAGAGCGCCGGGCTGGTGCGCTTGCGGCTTGTTCCGCTCGCGCCGAATGCCTGTGATAACATGGAAATTACTGATCTTATCGGGAGGTAGATTTTGGCGCAGCGTATTCTCCGCAAAGATTTGAAGAAGGACGAGCTTCGCGAGACCTTCGCGCACGGCGCGGAAGCGGTCCGTTCGCACCAGAAGCTGGCTATTTACGCTCTGGCCGCCGCCATCGTGGTTGCCCTCGGCGCATTCGGATGGTGGACGTACTCCCAGCGGCAAGCGGCGCAAGCGTCCTTGGCCTTCGACAACGCTATGAGGACCTTCCAGACACCCGCCGGCACGCCGCCCGTGCCGGGTGAGACGATCTACCCGGACGATAGTCAGAAATTTACTGCCGCAGCCCAGCAATTTTCCGACGTGGCGTCTAAATATCCGCGAACGCGCGGGGGGCAGCTGGCGAAGTATTTCCAGGCGCTGAGCTACGAGCGAATCAACAAGAACGACGAAGCCAAGAATCTGTTGCGCGGGCTGGCAAGCGGTAAGGACGAGGAGGCGGGCGTTTTGGCGCGATTCGAGCTAGCGCAGCTGGACGACCGCACCGGCCAGGGCGACGAGGCCGTGAAGCTGTACCAGGAGATGATCGCCACGCCTTCGATTTTAGTGCCCAAGCCGGTGGTGATGCTTGCGCTAGCCGGGCACTATGGCCAGAGCAATCCCTCCGAGGCTGCCAAGCTCTACAGCCAGATCAAGTCCGAATATCCGGATACTCCCATCGCCGAACAAGCGGACCAGGCGCTCGCCCTTCTCTCCGGAAAATCCTGAACCAAGGAGTGACCGCCATGCCGGCAGCGTACGCCATGGATGTGAGGCGCACACGCGGCCGGCGATACCCCGAGCGGCAGCATCCCTACCGTAACGATTTTGCGCGCGACCGCGACCGTGTGATTCATGCGCGCGCCTTCCGGCGTCTGGAAGCGAAGACCCAGGTTTTCACCACACGCTTTTCCGATCATTTCCGCAACCGGCTGACGCACACGCTGGAGGTAGCGCAGATCGCGCGTACCGTATCGGGCGCGCTCGATCTGAATACGGACCTGGCTGAAGCTCTGGCGCTGGTGCATGACATCGGCCACCCTCCCTTTGGCCACGCCGGCGAGGAGCAACTCGACAGGCGCATGCGCGGGTTTGGGGAGCGCTTCGATCACAATCTGCACGCGCTACGCATCGTTGAGCATTTTGAGCGGCGCTATCTCGACTTCCCTGGGCTGAACCTCACGTTCGAGGTGCGCGAGGGCATCATCAAACATTCGCGCGACTATCCTGGGGCGGAGTTCCCGGCGCTGGCCGAATATGCGCTGGGGGAACGCCCGCCGCTCGAATCGCAGTTAATCGATTTGGTGGATGAGATTGCCTATAACACCGCGGATTTGGACGACGCCTTTGAGGCGCGCTTGCTCGATTTTGACCAGCTTCGCCGGGAAGTGCCGATGTTCGACGAGTTCTACGGGGAGGTAGTTAGCAAGTACCCGGGAGGCCTGGAGAAACTGAGACTTAACGAGACGCTCCGGCGCATCATCGACCATCTGGCGACCGATTTGATCGAGCATACCAGGGCACAGGCGATAGCGGCCGGTGTTACGTCTGTGGAAGACGTGCGGAATTACCCGCGGCGTCTCGCCGCCTTTTCTCCGGAAGTGGCCCGCCGAAATGGCGCGCTGAAACGGTTCCTGACCTCGAAAGTCTATGCTCACCCCGCGATTGCGGAGGAGCGCGTACGCTCGGTGGAAGCCCTGGATACGCTGTTTTCTTTCTTTCTGGAGAACCCCGAACGAATGCCCAAGCTTTATGCGGAGATGGCGCGCAGCGAACCGCGCCACCGGGTGGTATGCGACTACATTGCCGGGATGACCGATCATTTTCTGTTGCGCCGGTGCGCCGAACTGCTCGGCAGGGCGGCGAGGAATATGGCGTAAATCAAAAGTCATTGTCGATTTGGCGTCAGCCTAAAGATCAGGGTACCGGCTTCCTTGACACCACACACGACAGACATATAATGGCCTTTAAGTCGAACTTCTCGAGCAAAACCAATGTTTATCGACGTCAACGAACTCGCCGTACGAAAAACGCGTATCCGCAAGAGCTACGCGCCTGGGGCTCTTGATTTCCACTCCTCTGAGTTCCGCCAAGTTGAGCCGCTGGAGGTTCGCGCGACCGCGGAGCTTATCGAAGGGCAGATTCGCATTTGCGGCAACCTGCACACCCGCGTTGAGTTGGTTTGCGCGCGATGCCTGGATACCGTGGTTGAGGAGATCAGCCGCGATTACGACCTTTTCTATCGTCCCATGGCCGCCATTACCCCAGAAGATGAGGTAAAGCTCCGCCTCGACGACACGGAGATTGCTTTCTTTGAGGGAGATGGTCTTTTCCTGGCCGACATTTTGGCCGAGCAGGTGAATCTGGCGCTCCCCATGAAAATCATCTGTTCGAGCGACTGCCGCGGCCTGTGCCCGCACTGCGGAGCAAATCTGAATAATGAAGAATGCCGTTGCGAGAAGGACGGCTCCGACTCCAGACTCGCCCCCCTGGCCCGGCTCAAGCAGGACTGGTTCAAAAAGCAATAAGACGCTACACTATCCTTTCCGTTTAAAGCCGCCGGCTCAAGATGAGTTGCGGCTAGTCACGAGGAGCTGGAATGCCCAACCCAAAGCGGCGTCATTCGAAAAGGCGTACGTCCACTCGACGCGCCCACGATCATCTTCACCCGCTGTCTCTCGCGGAATGCCCGAATTGCCACGAAAAGAAGCTGCCCCACCGGGCGTGTGCGAAGTGCGGCTACTACAATGGCCGAGCGGTCATTGACACCAAGGCAAAGTCGGCCTAAGTTTCCCTCTCCTACCATCTGTAATCCCGTGCCCTTGGAGCATAGATGATTACCATTGCTCTTGATGCTATGGGTGGCGACCATGCACCGCGCGTAGAAGTAGAGGGCGCGGTTCAGGCGGCCAGAGAACTGGACGTGCGGGTGCTGCTGGTCGGCATCGAAGCGGCGGTGCGCCAGGAGCTCGATCGCCACAAATGTGGTGATCTGCCGATCGAGATCGTCGGCGCTACCGATGTGATCACCATGAGCGACTCGCCGTCGCAAGCCTTCCGGCGCAAGAAGGACAGTTCCCTGCACATCGCGGCGCGGCTGGTGCGCGATGGCAAGGCCAACGCGCTGGTCAGCGCAGGCAATACAGGCGCGGTGATGACGGTGGCGCGATTCGTGCTGGGCACGCTGCCCTCGGTCGATCGCCCGGCGCTGGCCTGGGCGTTCCCTAATGCCAAGGAAAAGGTTTCGGTAATTCTGGACGTGGGCGCCAATGTGGATTCGAAGCCGGAGCATCTGGAGCAATTTGCGGTAATGGGAGACGTGTACTATCGCGCGTTGTGGGGCGCGAAGCGTCCGCGGGTGGCGCTGCTTTCGATCGGCGAAGAGGAAACCAAAGGCAACGAGTTGACGCGTGAGGCTTCCAGCCGCCTGAAGCACGCGCCGCTGAATTTCGTCGGCAACATCGAGGGCCGGGATGTTTTTCGCGGGAATGTTGACGTTGTCGTGTGCGATGGCTTCATCGGCAATATCACCCTGAAGCTGAGCGAAGGACTGGTGGAGCACATCGGCGGAATGTTGAAGAAGGCCATCAAAAGCAGCGTGGCTTCGCAGATCGGCTACGCGCTTTCCAAGCGGGCGTTCGACAGCTTCCGGAAACGCACCGACTATTCCGAATACGGCGGCGCTCCGCTGCTGGGCGTTCGCGGCATCACCATCATCGGGCACGGGCGATCGAACGCCGTTGCCATCAAGAACGCCATTCGTGTCGCGGCGGAACTCTGCCGCTCCCGCGTGAATGAAAAAATCGAAGAGGAGCTGTCCGCTGCCCCCGCCGTTGCCGCTCGCGGTTGAGCCAGAGACCACCACACCCTGATGAGCAAGCTCGCATTCCTGTTTCCGGGCCAAGCCTCACAATATCCCGGCATGGGCAAATCCCTGGCGGAAGCCTTCCCTGAATCGAAGGCTGTGTTCGACGAGGCCGACGCGGCGCTGGGCTTTTCCATCTCGAAGATTTGCTTCGAGGGCAGTGAAGAAGAACTGAAGCTCACGGAAAACACTCAGCCGGCCATTCTGACGGTTTCGATCGCGGCCTACCGAGCTCTAGAGCACCGCGGCATCACGCCGGATCTGGCGGCCGGGCACAGTTTGGGCGAATACTCGGCCCTTGTCGCGGCCGGAGCACTCGACCTTACGACGGCGGTGCGGTTAGTGCGCGCGCGAGGGCGCTATATGCAAGAGGCGGTGCCGCTGGGCACGGGCGGCATGGCTGCGATTCTCGGGCTTTCGCCATCGGACGTGGGAGAAATCTGCAGAAAAGCGGCAGCGGGCGAGGTGGTTTCCGCTGCGAATATGAATTCACCCGACCAGATCGCGATATCCGGAAGCGCTGCGGCGGTCAAGCGAGCCGTGGAGATCGCGTCCCAATCCGGCGCCAAGCGGGCGGTGATTCTCCCGGTGTCGGCGCCGTTCCACTGCGCCCTGATGGAGCCGGCGCAGCGCCGCCTGGAGACTGACCTGAGAGCGGCGAAGTTCAACGACTTGCGCTTTCCGGTGATCACGAATGTCGACGCCGAAGAGGTCACCTCGGGTGACGAAGCGCGTGAGGCGCTGATTCGCCAGGTCACCCAGCCGGTGCGATGGCTCGATTCCGTCCGCGAAATGATCGAGAGCGGCGTAAGCGCTTTTGTGGAAGTCGGGCCGGGCAAGGTGCTCGCCGGTCTTCTGCGGCAGATCGATCGCTCCGTGCGCTGCATCAATGTGGAAGATGCGGCGAGCTTACAGGCGTCTCTCGAAAAGATTGGCCACGCCCGCGCGGAAGCGGCAGAGTAAAAAAAGGAGACGGCCGGACGGATGTTCTCTCTGAAAGATAAAGTGGCGCTGGTCACTGGCGCGTCGCAAGGGATCGGGCGAGCGACTTCGCTCGCGCTTGCGGCCTCGGGCGCCAAGGTTGTTGTGGCGGCGCGCAACACCGAGAAGCTCGCGTCGCTCGTTGCCGAGATTACGCAAGTAGGTGGCGAAGCCCTTGCGGTGCCTATGGACGTAGCCGATGCGGGCCAGGTGAAAAGTGGCTTCCAGCAGGCGCTGCAGCATTTCGGACGCCTGGACATTCTGGTGAACAATGCGGCCATCACGCGCGATACGCTGGCGTTGCGCATGAAGCTGGAAGATTGGGAGGCGGTACTGCGCACCAACCTTACCGGAGCCCATTTGTGCATCCAGCAGGCGCTAGGGGCCATGCTCAAGCAGCGCGCCGGGCGGATCATTAACGTGACGTCGGTGGTGGCCGAGACGGGAAACGCCGGGCAAGCGAATTACGTGGCGTCGAAGGCCGGCTTGATCGGATTGACGCGCGCGATCGCTGTGGAAGTCGCTTCGCGCAGCATTACTGTGAATGCCGTGGCGCCGGGCTTCGTCGAAACGCCCATGACCGATCCGCTGTCGCCGGAACTAAAAGAGAAGATGAAGTCGCTGATCCCGCTCGGACGTTTCGGGAAGGATACAGAGATCGCCGCGACGATCGTTTTCCTCGCGAGCGATGAAGCCGGATACATTACAGGGCAGGTATTTGATGTGAACGGCGGCATGTATATGGGCTAAAGATTCATAGGTATGCGCACTGGGCGGAGGTCTGCAGATTCGCCGCAGGAATGCTCTACGAAGGTTGACCCCGTCTCCAGCCGCGCATAGAATGGGCAGGGCAAAATGGGATACGGCTCCCGCAGGGCGTACGATTAAGAGGATCGAAGATCGCCGATATCGGAGGGAAATTTAGAATGGCCAGCGTCGAAGAACGCGTAAAGCAGATTATTGTCGAGCAGCTCGGGGTGGATGAAGGCGAAGTGACTCCCAGCGCTTCGTTTGTGGATGACCTCGGAGCCGATTCACTCGACACTGTCGAGCTGGTGATGGCCTTCGAGGAGTCGTTTGGCGTTGAGATCCCCGACGAGGATGCCGAGAAGATCGCCACGGTGAAAGACGCCGTCGAGTACATTGAGAAGCACGCCAAGGCCAGCAAGTAGACTGCTAGCCTTCCCCCTCGAACAGGAGAAAACTCTCTTTGAGCCGCCGAGTCGTCGTCACGGGTGTTGGCCTGGTGTGCGGATGCGGCATCGGGACCGAAGAGGTGTGGCGCAACCTCCTCGCGGGCAAGAGCGGCATCGCCCGCGTCACCGCCTTTGACATCAGCGCATTCGATTGCCAGATCGCCGGCGAAGTAAAGAATTTCGATCCGTCTGAACTGGGTCGAAAAAAAAGAGCTGAAGAAGATGGCGCGGTTCATTCAGCTCTCCATGGCCGCGGCCGACTTTGCGGTAAATATGTCCGGCTTGAAAATCACGCCGGAACTCGCTGACGCCACGGGGGTCTACATCGGCTCCGGCATCGGCGGATTCGATGTGATCGAGCGGGAACACTCCAAGTACTTGAACGGCGGTCCGGGTAAGATCTCTCCCTTTTTCATTCCTTCCGCAATCGTCAACCTGGCGTCGGGTAATGTCTCGATTCGCTATGGGGCCAAAGGGCCCAACTCCGCTACGGCTACGGCGTGTTCGGCTTCGGCCCACGCCGTTGGCGACGCTTTCAAGATCATCCAGCGCTGCGATGCCGAGGTGATGATTGCGGGCGGCTCTGAAGCGGCGGTCACTCCCATGGGCATTGGCGGGTTTGCGGCGATGCGCGCTCTCTCCACGCGCAATAACGAGCCGGAGCGCGCCAGCCGGCCCTTCGACGCGGATCGCGACGGCTTTGTTGTTGGCGAGGGCGCCGGCGTGCTGATCCTGGAATCGCTCGAACTGGCCCAGCGCCGCGGCGCGAATATTTTGGCGGAGATTGTCGGCTACGGGATGTCCGGCGACGCCTACCACATCACGCAACCGGCCGATGGCGGCGATGGCGGCTACCGCGTGTCGCTCGCGGCGATCAAAGACGCAAGAATTACGCCCGACGATGTCAGCTACGTGAACGCGCACGGCACGTCAACGCCGATGGGTGACGGAATCGAAACTTCAGCGCTCAAGCGCGTATTCGGCGAGCGCGCGAAGAAAGTCCCCATCAGCTCGACCAAGTCGATGACCGGACATCTGCTCGGCGGAGCGGGCGGGCTGGAGGCGGGCATCAGCGTGCTGGCCCTGCGCGACCAGAACCTTCCGCCGACGATCAATTACGAAACTCCCGACCCGGCGTGCGACTTGGATTACATTCCCAATCACGCGCGCAAGGCTGAGGTCCACTACGTACTCTCGAATTCCTTCGGTTTTGGCGGCACCAACGCCTCTTTGATCTTCAAGCGTTGGGACGGGCGCTGATCGCGCTGCAACGGGGCGGAGGCAATATTGAAGATCGGCGTTTGCGTCAAACAGGTTCCCGCAAAGGATGCTCCGCTCGCGATCACCGAAGGCGGCACATGGATTCGGGAATCCGACATCGGATTTGAAACCAACGAACCGGATACCTACGCGCTCGAGGAGGCGCTGCGCCTGAAAGAAAAACACGGCGGCGAAGTGGTAGCCATCTCGATGGGCCCGGAGCGCGCCAAGCAAACTATTAAAGAGGCGCTAGCGAAGGGCGCGGACCGTGGCATCCATGTCGCGGACGATGAGTTCTTCGAGCTCGACCCGCTAAGCTCGGCGCGTTCGCTGGCCGCGGCCATCCAAAAAGAAAACTTCGATCTGATACTCACCGGGCTGCAGAGCGACGACCAGGGCTTTGGCCAGACGGGAGTTCTGCTGGCGGAATTGCTGGGCCGGCCGCACGCCACGATCATCATGGCCATTGAAGCCGCTGACGGCCATCTGAAGTTGAAGCGCGAACTCGAAGCCGGATGGTTCCAATGGGTGGAGCTGCCGCTGCCCGCGGTAATCACGATTCAATCGGGTATCAACAAGCCGCGGTATGCGACGCTGAAGGGCATCATGGCCGCGAAGAAGAAAGAGATTGCGACCATCGACCGCGCCTCGCTCGGCGTGCCCGACGCGCGGACGCAACAAATCGAACGCATCTACGTACCGCAGAAAACCAAGAAGACGGAATTCATTACCGGCTCGCCAAAAGAGATTGCCGCCAAGTTCATCGAAAAACTGCGTCATGAAGCGCGAGTGATCTAGGCTATGAAGATTCTTCTGATTACCGAGCAGCGCGAAGGCCAGTGGAACAAGAGCAGTCTTGAGACGCTGGCCGCATCGCAGCAAATTGCTCAGCAGGCTAAGGGCAGCCTGACAGGTGTGGTCATTGGCAAGGGCGTCGCGGCCCTCGCCGATGAGCTCGCCGGCTATCAGCTCGACGAAGTGCTACTGGTTGAACACGACCTTCTTGAGAAATACACGCCGGACGGCTTTTCCCTCGCACTGAAACAAGTAATTGAGAACGCCAAGCCGGATCTGATCCTTCTGCCCCACACGTACCAAGTGCGGGACTTCGCGCCCAAACTGGCGGCATCACTTGGCAAGGGCATGATTGGCGACTGCACCGGCTATCGCTACGAAGGCGGCAAACTTATTTTTGTGCGGCAGATGTTTCAAGGGCGCACTTCCGCCGATGTGATCTTCACCGGCGAAGCGCCTTGGATTGCATCGTTTCAGACGGGCGCGTTTCGCGCGGACCTCGCCGCAAAACACTCGGCAGGGAAAGCACCGGTGAAAGCGGTGAGCGTCGAACTGAAGCCCGAACAGATTCGCACCAAGCCGCTAGAGCTATTCCGCGAAGCCAAGCAGGCGGTCGATCTGACGCAAGCGCCGATCCTGGTGTCGGTTGGTCGCGGGATCAAAGCGCCCGAAAACATTCCTATGGCGGAAAAGCTGGCGAAGCTCCTCGGCGGGGAAATCTCCGCGTCGCGGCCGATTTGCGACGAGGGCTGGCTACCGATGGAGCGGCAAATCGGTAGCTCCGGGCAGACTGTGGCGCCGAAGCTCTACCTGGCGCTGGGCATCAGCGGCGCCATCCAGCACGTAGTGGGCATGAAGGGATCGCGAACCATCGCCGCAATCAACAAGGACGCCAACGCGCCGATTTTTGAAGTAGCCGACTACGGCGTGGTCGGCGATCTATTTGAGGTTGTCCCGGCGCTGATTGAAGAACTCGAAAAGAAGTAGCCTGCGGGTTTCCGTCTCTGGAAAACCCGCTATTCCTCGAAAATTGCTTCCGCTTCGATTTCCACCAGCATTTCCGGCTGGATAAGCCGGCTGACTTCTACCATCGCTGTCGCGGGGCGAATGTCGGCGAAAAACTGGCCGTGGGCGCGCCCGATCTTTTCCCAATCGGCAATGTGCGTCACATAGATGCGCGTTCGCACCACGTGGGACAGATTCGCTCCCACCTTAGCCAGAGCCGATTCGATGTTGCGCAGCACTTGAACCGTCTGCGCGTAGGGATCGCCCGGTCCCACGATCTTTCCCTCGGCGTCGGTCGCCGTCGTGCCGGACACGTGTATGTGCGGCCCAACGCGCACCGCGCGCGAATACCCGATAATGGGCTCCCACGTCGTTCCGGATGATACGTTTTTCCGTTCCATTGTTCTCCTCCTAGGGATCGAATCGCTTGCGCAGCTCCGGCGAGACTAGCGGGCACACATCATCGCGGCGTCCAAAGACCCTGTAGCGAACGCGGGCAATGAAATTGTAGCCAAAGTCGCGCGCCGGCCGGGGAATGATCGCCAGCACTTCGGCCAGGATTTTCTGCGCTCCGCCCAGGCGCCGGAGGATGTGCACGAACGCGTCCGAACGCACGAGCAAGCGGCCGTCGCCGGTAAGAACCACAACGCTGTCGGGCAACTTAGCCCGCTCGCTCGCGGGAACCATCGATCGAAATGTTTCGCCCTGGAGGGGCGCGAATCGAAAGGCTTTTCCCGAGCGGTCGTGCTTCAGCACGAACTTCACGGCGCCGTGGCACAGCGCGCAATGGCCATCGTAGAAGAGCATTTCCGTGCTGGATCCGGCAGGCGCCATTCTTCGAAAAGCATAGCACGTCCAACAGTGGCTCCTCGTTTGTGCTCCTCCACCAGCGGAAAGCCGCTGGACAGAATTTGGCGAAGTCTCTAAGCTACTTCGAGCCGCAGGAATTTCTTAGGAGCCGCGCCGTCTTGAAGGTCAACAACATCCTGGAAGTAATCGGACGAACCCCGCTGGTGCGGCTGAACCGCGTGGCCAAGGATTTGCCGCCGGAAGTTTACGTGAAGGCGGACTATCTGAATCCCGGCGGCTCCATGAAAGACCGCATCGGCATAGCCATGATCGATGAGGCCGAGCGAAAAGGCCTGCTCCGGCCCGGCGGCACCATTGTGGAAGGGACATCCGGAAACACGGGCGTCGGGCTGGCGCTCGTTGCCGCGGTGCGCGGCTATAAGATCGTATTCACGATTACCGATAAGCAGTCGCGCGAGAAGATCGACCTGCTGAAAGCATTTGGCGCCGAAGTGATCGTCTGCCCGACGGCCGTCGAGCCGGAAGATCCGCGCAGCTACTATTCCGTAGCCAAAAAGCTGGCGCGGGAGATTCCCAACTCTTTCTATCCCAATCAATATGAAAACCAGGCCAACCCCGACGCGCACTACGCGACGACGGGTCCGGAAATCTGGAAGGACAGTGAAGGGAAGATTACACACTTCGTTTGCGGCCTGGGCACGGGCGGCACGGCCACCGGTGTGGGCCGATTCCTCAAGGAACAGAACCCGAACGTGCAAGTGATTGGAGTAGATCCCGTCGGCTCGCTTTTCTACGAGTATGCCAAGACCGGGCAAGTCGGCAAGGCCCACACCTACGTCGTGGAGGGCATTGGCGAAGATATTTTGCCCGGAACATTGGATTTTTCTGTGCTGGATGACGTGTTGCAGGTGAATGACGAAGAATGCTTCCTGTGGGCCCGCCGCTTGGCGAAACGCGAAGGTATTTTCACCGGCGGCTCGGGGGGCGGATGCATTTCCGCTGCCCTGCGTGTGGCCAAGGACTGCAAGGCGAGCGATTTCGTCGTGGCGTTTCTGCCGGATTCAGGCAGCCGCTATCTGAGCAAGATATACAACGACGGCTGGATGCGCGAGCACGGGTATGCGGATACGGAGACGACGCTGACGGCCGCGGATGTGATTCGAGTGAAACGCCAGAACGGCAAGACGCGCGATCTGATAACCGTCGGGCCCAATCGCACCGTGTTCCAGGCTTTGAACACCATGCAGCAGCAGGATATTTCCCAGCTCCCGGTTTTTGAGGACGATCGCTGCGTGGGAACAATCTTCGAGGATCAAATCCTCAACCTGGCCCTGCAAGGCAAAGATCTGCGCAGGCTCATCGTGCGCGAGGCCATGGGGCCATCGATGCCCCAGGTGGCTTCGAACGCCCCGGTCGAGAAAGTAACCCATCTACTGAGCCACGAAAGCCCCGCCGTGTTCGTCGAGATGCCCGAGGGCAAGCTCGAGGTGCTCACCAAGTTCGATCTGATGGACACCATCGCCGGGTTGGTTACCCGTAAGCGCTAGCGCCATCGGCTGCGGCCAAATCACTTCCGAGTGGGCTAAATCTCTGATAGCATTAAATTTCGGGTTTTTCCTTATATTCCCCGGTCTGGAGCAAAACGAAAATGGCACTCGCATGTGAAATTTGCGGCAAGAAGCCGCACTACGGCAACACCATCAGCCACGCTCACAACGTCACGCGCCGGCGCTGGAATCCGAATCTGCGACGCGTGAAAGCGGTGATCAAGGGTGCGCGGAAGCACGTGCGCGTTTGCACTGCCTGTATCCGTGCCGGCCGCGTCAAGAAGGCCGCCTGACCATAGTTGGGTTTTGAGGAGTCCTCGTTGAAGCAGATCACCTTCGTTCTCGCGGCTTTGGTGGCCTGCGTCCTTGCGAGCGGATGCCAGCAGGACACCGCGCCAGGTCCGGATGTCTGGGCTTCGGTAAACGGCAAGGAAATTCAGCGCGACGATGTCGACAAGATTTTCCGCTCCCGCGTGAACGCCGAAGCGCCCACCCCATCTCAGGAAGAAGCTCTCTCCCTCAAGCTCAATATTCTGGATGAGCTGATCAACAGCGAAATTCTGGTGGAGCGCGCGGGCAAAATGAACCTGATGGCCAGCGACGCGGAAGTGGAAGACAAGTTTACGGAGTCGAAGAGCCCGTATACGGAAGAGGAATTCCAGAAAAAACTGAAGGATACCGGCCTGACGGTTGACGATCTGAAAAGCGATATTCGCCGGCAGCTCTCGATCCAGAAGCTGCTAAACCGCGAGGTCGTCGCCAAGATCACCGTTACCGACCAGGATATCTCCGACTTCTATAACAAGAACCGCGCGCAGTTCAACGTAGCCGAGCCGCAGTATCACATTGCTCAGATCGTCATCACCCCGCGTCCCGATCCGGCTGTACATAACCGCAAGAACGACAAAGCCGCAAACGAGGCCGAAGCGGGGCGAAAGGCGGCCATGCTCTCGCAGAAGCTAGCGATGGGCGGGGATTTCGCGCAATTGGCCATGGACTATTCCGAAGACTCCAGCGCGGCGACCGGGGGAGATCTGGGATTCATCGCCGAATCAGCACTCAATCAATCCGACCCGGCGCTCAAAACCGCTGTGCTGGCCATGAAACCCGGGCAGGTGACTCAGCCGATCCCCGTGAAGGGCGGCGGCTATCGCATCCTGCTGTTGATTGCTAAAGAGGCCGCCGGGCAGCGCCAGTTCTCCGACGTGCAGGTGCAGCAGGCCATCCGGGATGCTTTGCGCACCCGCAAGGAGCAGCTGTTGCGTTCCGCCTACCTCACCTCCGCGCGCGACGAAGCGAAGGTGAAGAATTATCTCGCGCGGCAGATTTTGGAGTCGGCTGGGAAGCTTCCCACGGCGAACTGAGTCGCCGCGATTTTCTGAAAATCCGCGGCGACGCGGTCTGGGCTATGATCGCCAGCCCTTCGCCCGCACTCGCCGTCTGATTTTCCCTTCTCGGCAAGCGCACCACCTTTCCAGCTTTGACGATCGCGCTCGTTCTGCATCTCCATCGCTTGCGCTCACGATTCATCTGCTTGCGGCGGACTGCTAGCCTTCCGCTGCCGGGGCTCGCTTGGCAATGCCTGGACGAGCAGATATCATGGCCGCGCACACGCCGGAGGGAACTAACGGATGAATAAGTCGCAGCAAGATCAGTGGAAAAAAAACGCAGCGGAAGCGGCTGCTAAGGTCATCGAGAACGGCATGGTGGTTGGCCTTGGCACCGGCTCAACGGCGGCCTTTTTCGTGAAGGCGCTGGCCCGGCGCGTCGCCAAGGAACACGTGCGAATTGCCGGAATCCCCACGTCCGAGGAGACGGCTCGTTTGGCGCGTTCGCTTAAGATTCCACTGACCACTTTTGCCAGCCACACCGAGATCGATGTGACCGTAGATGGCGCTGACGAAGTCGAGCTCCCAACGCTCTATCTGATCAAGGGACGCGGCGGCGCGCTACTGCGCGAAAAGATTGTGGCCTCGGCGAGCAAGCGGATGATTATCGTCGCGGACGAATCCAAGATCGTCAGCCGGCTTGGTTCGAAAGTCTCTGTGCCTGTGGAGGTCGTCAAGTTTGGCTGGCAAGTGACGGAAGGGAAGCTGCGTAAGCTTGGCGGGAATCCGGCGCTACGGCTGGGTAAGGACAAGCGGCCCTTCGTAACTGACGGCGGAAACTATGTTTTGGACTGTGCCTTCGGCGCGATGGAAAATCCGAAGGAAACCGCGCACCATCTCGACCACGTGGTTGGAGCGATCGAGCACGGGCTCTTTCTGGGATTTACGCGCGAAGTTTTCGTGGGGGAAAGCGACGGTGTGAAGGTTCTGACGGCTGCTGGGAAGAGCGGCTGAAGGCTGACCCGCTAAAAGCGGACGTGATCAGCCTTCTCCCCCCGCTTGCTAGTTCTTCGCGCAACCCTGCGGGTACACGGCGTCGAGAGCGCCCCACAGCGCCTTCAGGGTTCGCTCGGCGGCGCACAACACTCCGAAATGGTCGTCGTCGCTTTGGCTGGAAAGCCAGCCCCGCCAGGAGGCGCGGTGCCTCACATCCGCTTCTTGATGAACGCCAAAATAGGCAAGCGCCTGAGGTTCGGTAACGTTGTAGAAGCTCCGCAGACCTGAACTCTTTTGCGCCGAAGTCTCCGGCACCTGCGCTTCGTAGGCGTAAAAGGAGGCGACAGCCTGCATCAGAGTCCCCTCGGAAGCGACTTCATCGAAGGTGTCGAGCAAGGCCGCGATACCCGGCAACGGGCGCGCATCATCGAGCGAAGCCTCGCTCACGCCCACCGATTCGGCAAACTGGCGCCAAAGCATCGGATGGGGAGCGGTGGCGTCCAACTCCTCGGCGAGGTTATCGTTCACGATCTTGGTCAGAGTGCCGTTGGAGCGGCCGGCGAGCTGCTTCAGATTTTCCGGAAAGGCTCGGACGTGCTGGTAATACTGCGCGGCATAGAGTTGAAGCGATTCTTTGGGAAGCTTACCTTCGGACCAGGCCCGATAAAACGGATGTTTCAAAAGGTGATGTTCTTCGATCAGGGAGTCTAGAGATTCAAGCAAGGTCGCTGTCTTTGCGCGGTTCTTCGCCATGCGATGGTTTTTCCCCTCAGTAAGTAGGACGGAAATTAATCGCGTGAATAGTACTCGAAATCACGAGGAAAATCCAGCGAGCCTCGTCGCATTCGTTTCAGCTGTGGAAATCTTTTACAGGGGAATGTTGCCGTGTTTCTTGCGCGGATTCGTATCGCGTTTGTTTTCTAGCGAGCGCAGGGCAACGATGAGCTTCGCGCGCGTCTGCGAAGGTTCGATGACGGCATCGATATACCCGCGCTCCGCGGCCACATAGGGATTCGCGAAGCGCGCGCGGAAGTCTTCGGCTTTCTCGCGGCGCAGGCTCTCGCGCTCCGCATCGCCGGCGCGGTCGAGCTCCCTGCGGTACACGATGTTCACCGCCCCTTCGGGCCCCATCACCGCAATCTCCGCCGTGGGCCACGCGTAATTGATGTCGGTGCGAATATGCTTCGAAGACATCACGCAATACGCCCCGCCGTATGCCTTGCGCGTAATTACCGTGATCTTCGGCACCGTGGCTTCGGCGAACGCAAAGAGCAGTTTCGCGCCGTGCTTGATGATCCCGCCGAACTCCTGCTGCGTGCCGGGAAGAAAGCCGGGCACGTCCTCGAATGTGATCAGCGGAATATTGAACGCGTCGCAAAACCGCACGAATCGGGCGCCCTTTACCGACGCGTTGATGTCCAGCACCCCCGCCAGAAATGCCGGCTGGTTGGCCACGATTCCCACCGGGCGCCCCTCCAGCCGCGCAAAGCCAACCACCAGGTTCTTCGCAAAGTGCTCGTGAACCTCGAAGAATCCGCCATCGTCGGCTATGGCGTGAATCACATCTTTGATGTCGTAGGGCTTCTGCGAATCCGCCGGAACCAGGTCATTCAGCGCAGGGTCGGAGCGATCCCACGGATCGCTTCCTGAGTCCTGGGCCAGACGCCGCGGCGGATCTTCAAGGTTATTCGAGGGCAGATAGCTCATCAGCTCGCGAATCATGGCCAGACATTCGGCATCGTCACGGGAAACGAAGTGGGCCACGCCGCTCTGGCTGTTATGCGTCATCGCGCCGCCCAATTCTTCCTTGGTGACTTCTTCGTGGGTGACGGTTTTGATCACGTCCGGCCCGGTGACGAACATGTAGGACGTATCGCGGGTCATGAAAATGAAATCGGTGATCGCCGGAGAATAGACCGCGCCCCCCGCGCAGGGGCCCAGAATTGCGCTGATCTGCGGGATGACGCCGCTGGCCAGCGTATTGCGAAGAAAGATCTCCGCATATCCGGCGAGCGACATGACCCCTTCCTGAATTCGCGCGCCGCCGGAGTCGTTCAGCCCGATCACCGGCGCGCCCGCACGCATGGCCAGGTCCATGATCTTGATTATTTTCCCGGCGTTGGCCTCCGAAAGAGAGCCGCCGAAGACGGTGAAATCCTGCGCGAAAACGTAGACCAGCCGGCCGTCGATCCTCCCGTAGCCGGTGACGAAGCCGTCACCCAATGGCCTCTGCTCCTCCATGCCGAAGTCCTGGCAGTGGTGGGTGACGAATTTGTCCAATTCTTCGAAGGTGCCTTCGTCCAGCAGCAAGTCGATGCGCTCGCGCGCGCTCAGCTTTCCTTCCTTATGCAGGCGCTCGCGCCGCTCAGCTCCGCCGCCGGCTTCGGCTGCGGCGTTTCGCCGGCGTAGTTCTTCGAGGGGATTAGGATGTCCGGTTGGCGGGTTCATTAGGAACTTCAGGTGTTAGGCGATCCGCAATCACAGGCGGCTTCGTCCTGCCCCGAGGTGCGCATACACCCTAGCAATTCTCTGCAGCGCAATTCAAGGGCAGGACGGTTTCGGCTAGGAAAATTGAACTAGTGCAAACCCGACCAGTCGTCGGCCAGGAGAATGGAATTGGAGGGATTCGAGGGGTCGTACTTCACGCTAGCGACCTGTCCCGCGGCCACGCGCGTGAGCAGCAGGCGCTCTTCGAGGCCGGTCACGTCCTGCGCCGTTTCGTACGTGACACCCGAAATCGAATAGCAATAATACAGCAGCAGTTGCGCGGCATTCGGTATGGCCTTGGCGCGCCGTTTAGCGAACAGCGGAGCGCGAGCTTTTTCCTGGGTCGCGCCGGTGTCGCCGGATGCCCGGCCGTGGTCCACTACGTCAAGCACCTGGCCTTCCACGATCCTTCCGATGCGGTTCACATACGCGCGCCGTTGGTGCTCCACATCAGGCTCGCCGGAGGGCTTGCGCCGGATCCACATCACTATGCTGGCAATCGCCAGCAGCGCCAGGCCCGCTACGGGAAGTAGATCGCGCCAATTAGTCAGCAAATCTTTCAAAGCCTCATAACCTCATCTCCAGCGCTGGGTTGCGCTGGGCTTTTTGATCCGGCGAAATTATAGCAACCGCAAGACGAGATGGTTCGGCGACGTGTGGCCTATGTGGTTTTCTTGATAAGGAGGGTACTGCACCCGCTTTTTACCCTTGGCGGGCCGGGCGAGTCAGATAGTGTCAGGGCTGGCCGTTTGCCGGCACTTCGCCGGATACGGCCATGCTCGCGGAACTTTCATTGCCCGCGTGGTCCACCGCGGTGACGCTGTAAAAATATTGCCGGCCCGGAACCGCATTCATATCTCGAAAAGCAGGCGTCAGCAACAATTCCGCGTTCTGGCGCGTTCCAGGCGCGCCACTCTGTTCGCTTCGGTAAACGTTGTAACCCGCCAGGTCCGATTCGGGGCTGATCTGCCAGGAGAGTTCGACGTGGGCTGCCGCGCCCTGCTGCGCGGGGAGAGCGGTCAAAACCAAATTCTCGGGAGTGGCAGGAGGGAACGTGTCTTTCGCCCCGACCACGGCCACATTTGAATCTGCCGACTCAAGTTCTTTGCCGGGGTACTCTACGACGCTGCGCACCGCGTAGCTGTAAGTATCCCCAAAGTTGATTTGACCGTCGAGATACATCCCGGCGGAGGAATCGAGTTCGGCAATGCGCACCATCCGCACTTCAGTTGTTTTTCCGCCCGACCCCGCGGGCGCTGCCGGGCTCGCCTCGGCTCGATAAATGCGGTAGCTGCCGATCGCGGGGCGATTGCCGGTCAAATCCTCCTCAGGAGGCGTCCACGTAAGACTGATTCCGGAGTGGGTTACCTGTACCTTCAGGTCCGCTACGGGCTCGGGCGCCGGAAAGACGCGCAAGGCGGCCGGATTCGAATTTGCGGAGTCGCGCTTCGGGGAAACCCGAGTGCGCACCACGTAGACCGCCGTACGATCGGATGACGAAGCGAAATCGGAGGGCGCCAGCGCATCTGCGTATCGAACGCGGCCCTGTTCCGTATATTGAGGTGTCATCGCAGCGGGAATAGTCGTCAGCAGGGTCGGATTGGCGGCGGATGGCTGCTCCCCCGGTTTCAAAGGCGCTCGGAAGTCGCGATAGATTTCGATCGCCGGGGTCTGATCGAGGGGACGTTCGTCTACGGTGTCCTTGGGAAGCGTAAAGGTGAGCAGCACGTCATTTCCGGACTGCTCCACGGCAAGGTCGGTGACCGCTTCCGGCGTGGGCGGCTTGCGGTCCACCGGTTCGCTGGGCGACGCACAGCCGATAAAGATCGAGGCGGCAAGAACGGTAGTCAGCAACGCGGGACGAATAAAACGGAAAATGGGGGCAGCCGTTCCCACTGTGAGCACAGGCGCGCCGGGAGGACCTGTCCGTTTTCGATTTTGCATTTTCTACAAGATGTAGCGGCTCAGGTCCTGGTCCTTCACGATATTTGCAAGCTGCTTCTGGACGTAGGCTGCGTCCAGCTTTATCGTCTTCTTCTTCATCTCCGGAGCTTCAAAGGAGATTTCTTCCAGAACTTTCTCGAGGATCGTGTGCAGCCGCCTCGCGCCGATGTTTTCCGTCTGCTGGTTCACGGTGGCGGCGAAGCGGGCCACTGCCGCGATCGCGTCCTCGCTGAAGGATAGCTTCAGGCCCTCGGTATCAAGCAGAGCAATATATTGCTTGATGAGCGCGTTCTTCGGCTCGGTCAGGATGCGGATGAAATCGGCCTCAGAAAGCGAACTAAGCTCCACGCGAATCGGGAATCGCCCCTGCAACTCGGGAATCAGGTCCGAAGGCTTGGTAGTGTGGAACGCGCCGGCGGCGATGAACAGAATGTGATCGGTGCGCACCATGCCGTAGCGGGTGTTCACCGTGGTGCCTTCCACGATGGGCAGGATGTCCCGCTGCACGCCCTCGCGCGACACGTCAGGCCCGTGGCCCGCATTCGCGGCCCGCGATCTTATCGATCTCATCGACGAACAGGATGCCCATCTGCTCTACTCGGTCGACGGCCAGGCGCGTCACCTGGTCCATATCGATCAGGCGATTTTCCTCCTCCTGAATCAGGTAGTCGAAGGCTTCGGAAACGGTCATCTTCCGCTTTTTTTTCTGCTGGCCGAACATGCCGGAGAGCATGTCCTTCACATTGACGTCCATTTCCTCCACGCCCTGGTTGGTGATGATTTCAAACGACGGCATCGAGCGCTCGCGGACTTCGACCTCCACCAGGCGCTGGTCGAGCTTGCCTTCGCGGAGTTGTACCCGCAACTTGTCCCGTGTTCGCTGGGCCTGCTCGCGGCGCTGCGCTTCGCTGACGGCGCTCGCGGACGTGCCGTCCACCGGTATAGGTGACGAAGGGAGCAGTAGGTCGAGCAGGCGCTCTTCGGCGGACTGCTCGGCGCGCTCCGCTACTTCATCCAGCTTTTCTTCCCGCACCATGTCGATGGATGTTTCCACTAGATCGCGCACCATGGACTCGACGTCGCGACCCACGTAACCCACTTCGGTGTACTTCGACGCCTCCACTTTCACGAAAGGGCATCCCGCGAGGCGTGCCAGGCGCCGTGCGATTTCCGTCTTGCCCACGCCGGTCGGCCCGATCATCAGAATATTCTTGGGAAGGATTTCTTCGGCCAGCTCCGGTTGTAGCTTCTGGCGCCGTACGCGATTGCGTAGGGCGATGGCCACGGCTTTCTTCGCGGCGTTCTGCCCGACGATGTACTTGTCGAGTTCCACCACGATCTCTCGTGGCGTCAACTCATCGAACGACGGAAGCGATTCCGCCTCGGCTGCCTGCTGGTCTCCGGTCAAGTAGATCACCATATCTTTCTCTGTTTCCCGCTCACAATTCTTCGATGCTGAAATTGGCGTTCGTGAAAATGCAAATTTCGCTGGCGATGCGCATGGCTTCCTGCGCGATCTCTTTTGCGGAGAGCTTAGTGTGCTTGGCCAGGGCGCGCGCCGCGGAGACCGCGTACGCTCCGCCGGATCCGATGGCGCAGATGCCGTCGTCCGGTTCGATCACGTCGCCATTTCCGGAGAGCAGGAACGTGCTCTTGGCGTCCGCCACCACCAGCAGCGCATCCAAGTGACGCAGCGAGCGGTCTGTGCGCCACTCCTTGGCCAACTCGACGGCTGCTCGCGGCAGGTTGCCGTGGAATTCCTGCAGCTTGTTTTCGAAGCGCCCGAAAAGTGAGAGAGCATCAGCGGTGCTGCCCGCAAATCCCGCGACGATCTTATCGTTGTAAAGGCGGCGGGTCTTCTTCGCGCTGTGCTTGATCACGCTTTCGCCCATGGTTACCTGCCCATCGGCCGTCAGCACAACCTTGTTGTCTTTCCGCACGCACAATACCGTCGTGCCATGCATCAGTGGAGATTTCTGCGCTGTTCGCATCTAGCGATTATACCCCGTCCGAAGCGCCATGGGCCATTCGGTGGTTTCCGGTGGAAAATGAAAACGCCACGTGGAGGGAGTTTACATCGCAAAGAGAAGTAGTGCACGCGAGGGTCGCTACGCGAACCGTGTTTCCTGAAAACGGCGCATGCCCGGGCGAAGCGCCCAGACGAAAATCAGCTCTTGTCGTCCTTGTCCTTCTTGTCTTTCTCCTTCTTGCTGCCCACCTGATCCCACCGCTGTTCCAGGGATTCCTTCGTGAATAAATCATCGGAAAGGCCCGTGTTGTAGTCGCACTTCTCAAAGAAGGCCTGAAAGATTTTGATCTGATTACGCTCCCGCGTGATTTGAAATGGCGTCTGGATTCCCTGCATGGGCAGGTAGTTCGAATAGTATTCGATCTCGGTCATGATGGTTCGCGTCCGGGGGTCGCGGGTCTCCACTATCTTCCGCACCGGCAGGTGTGAATTGCGCGCGATGGCGATGCGAATCGTGCGGTTCTTGCTGTCGACCATCTCGACCCAATCGGCCTGCCAGCCGTCCAGAATGTCGCCGCCTCCGTAGCGCAGGATCATGTCCGGTTCGTGGATGCGATTCTTCAAAATATTGAAAATATCTCTTTCGACGTCTTCCTTGTTAGCAGCGAGATCGGCCGTCGGCGCGTCCGACACGCCGCCGCGGTCCAGATCCCACCCCTGGTTACCGTTGTAGACGGTGATGATATTGCGCTTCGGCAGGTTCTCCTGCCGCTCCTTGAATGGCGGCTGCTGGAAGTCGATGAACGTCGAGTAACCCGTCAAAGCTCCGGAATGGTCGAATCCGCTCACTTTGCCCGTGCAGGTGATGTCTTTGATGTTCAGATAAGCGTTTCCGCCCAATGCATCGATGGCCTGCTGCAGCAATTGATTGGCTTTGGCGGCGCTGTCTTCCGGTGACAGGAATTCATCCACTTGGGCGGACGCACCTGGACCCGCAATCGCCGTGGCCAGGAGAACCATCGCCAGAACCACACCGGCCATTATCCGCACAGTACCGAGCCTCCGTTTACGTTGATCACTTCCCCGGTCATGAAGGTTGCAAGGTCGGAAACGGCGAACAGAATGGGACCCGCGATCTCCTCCGGCTTGCCCACGCGATGCAGGGGACTCATCTCCGTCGCAAACTTCAGTCCCTTCGCCGTTTTCAGTACCGGCGCGGACATGTCCGTAGCTACGAATCCCGGAGCCACACAGTTCACCAAAATGTTGTGCTGCGCGAGCTCCAGCGCGAGGCTCTTGACGAAGCTGATGATTCCGCCTTTCGTGGCTGCGTAGTGGGAGTGAAACGCAGAACCTTTCTGCGCCGCTCCAGAACTGAGCGCGATAATCCTGCCGCTCTTTTGCGCGATCATGTGCGGCGCTGTCTCATGCACCACGGTGTACACGCCTTTCAGATTCACGCGAATCATCTCGTCCCATTCTTTGTCGCTCAGCTTCTCGATGGGAGCATCCGTTCCGTTATAGATTCCGGCATTGGCGACGAGGATGTCCACGCGTCCCAGACGTTCCCGGGCGAATTTCACGAGCTTGCGTGCGTCCGGCAGCTTGCCTAGGTCCGCCTTGAACGACTCCACGCGCGTTCCCTGCTTACGCGCCTCTTGCTCGACCTGCGCCGTAGCCTCGCGATCGCGATGGTAGCTGAAGACCACATCCGCGCCTGCCTGTGCAAAAAGCTTAACGGTTGCCGCCCCGATGCCTCGGGACCCTCCGGTCACCAGCGCTGCCTTGCCCGCGAGCGAAATCATGAGTCCCCCAAGCGTGAAGCGAAAATGTGAAGACGCAGCCTTTCGCGCTGCAAACGGCTGGGCCCGCCGCTCAAACGCGCACGGTACTTTTCTTCGCGACGGCGGCTTCGATCAGGTTTCGGAACAGAGCCTGCGCCAGCGCGTCCGTTTGCACCATGCGCTCGGGATGCCATTGCACGCCCACGACCCAATTGGTGTTGCCCGTCGCTTCGACGGCCTCGACCACTCCGTCTGGCGCGCGTGACACGATACGCAGTTTGCGGCCTGGCTCCGCGACGGACTGATGGTGCGAACTATTCACATAAATGTCGTTTGTCCCGGCGATCTGTGCGAGTCGTGATCCGCTCTCGACCCTCGCGGCGTGAAAGGGCTCCGGATCGCCTTTCTCATCCTCCCAATCGTGCTGGATGGCCTTGCCCAATTCGCTGGGGATATCCTGCACCAGCGTGCCGCCGAGAAACACGTTCAGGCTTTGAATGCCGTAGCAGATGGCCAGGATAGGCTTCAGCCGCCTCAGGAAGTGCTCCAGCAAGCCGAAGTCGGTTCTCTCGCGGTCAGGATCGGCTGCCGCCGTTTCCGGATGCCTGGAGGCCCGAAATAGTGACGGATCGATGTCTGCCGGGCTTCCTGACAGCACCACCGCATCCAGTGTGTTCCCAAGCCTTTCGATCTCGATCGGGGCGAGGCCCAGCGAGACCGGAACGGGTTCCCCGCCGGCTATTCGCACCGCCTCCAAGTACGGTTCCAATTTGGAAGTATCTCCCGTAACTTCTTCTTTTCGTGTGCGATACGGGATACCCACTCGCGGTCGTAGCTTTGTTTCATGGCTCATCGGTTGGACATCGTATCACCGCAGGGAACGCCGCGGCAACCGCCTCGCAGCGAGAGTAGGGTCACGAGTCCGCGTAACGTGATGGGGAGTTCTAGGGAGAAGGGCGCAGCGCTAGCAGCTTCCCGCCAAAAACGAGATCGCACCGCGGGGAACTGCCGATGCTCGCGTGGCAGGTTTTCTTGGCGGATGGCCCTTCAACCACATTTCGTAGTTCTGGATCATTTGGTCGACGTGCCGCGGTATATGCCGCTCCTGCCGCTCGACCCAGAGCTCGAGGGTGATTTCCCCATGCCCTGGATGTTCGACGGCGTGCAGCCACACGGGCTCGGGCACCGCAGCGAGGAGATGATGGGTCATTCTACGCAGCCGGCGAATGATTTCGAGGGCTTCCCGCGTGCTCTGGTGGAAATAGCCCAGCGTACCGGCCCAGCGGGCAGCGTCAAACTTCAGGATCGGAGCGCCCGGCTCGGCAATCAAGTGGCGGCAGCGCACATAGGAACTCGCCTCGCTGTCGGCCAAATGGAGAATGATCTCGTGGATGCTCCAGCGCTCGACCGACGGCTTATACAGCCACATCTTTTTCGGAAACTGTCGCAAGGCGGCCGAAAGCAATGTCGGCCCGCGGCCGAAAGAATCGAGCGTTCGTTGCCTTCCTCTCTCGCATCATTAAGTCCACTTCCCCTTTGTTGCTGGCTTAGACGCACGACTTGGCTTTTCGCCGCCTGCGTCTGTGTGAATGAACGAAGAAAATGCCTTCGATGTTCCCTGCGAGCACCAATTGCCACAAATTGCTCATGATCTCGGCAATGCCGCACTCTCAGGTCCAGTCTAGGCAAGCGCCGGACTTCCGCCAACAGCCAATTTGGCGAGGGTCTAGGCGGTTCCCGAAATTCGTTTTTCTTTCCTACGGTTTTTGGAAGGCGTGAGGGATCTATCGCGCAGCGTCTGGCAGTGCGGAAGCTCTCGGAGCGGTGTTCGCTCGCGCGGCCCAGAATTTCCGCAAGTCGCCCACCAAGTAAAGTGAACCTGTGGCAAAAATGGCGTCGTCAGGAGCGGTGGACGCGAGCGCGCGTTCCAGTGCGTCTCCGGGGTTGCGCACCACCGAGCAGTTGTTATTGAGGTGGCCGGTCATTTCCAGTAGCGACGCGGCGGAGACGGCCCGCGGTTGCTGCGGCTCGGTGAGGATCACGCGGTCCGCGGCGGGAAACAGCAAGCCGGCAATTTCGTCAACGGCCTTATCGCGCATCACGCCGTAGACGAGGCAGATTCGCCGGCCGCCGAAATTCTCCTGCCAGAATCTCAATAGCTCCCGCGCTCCCGCGGGATTGTGCGTGCCGTCCAAATAAACGGCAGGCTTTGTCGAGAGCCGTTCCAGCCGCCCCGGCCAGCGGGTATTGCGAATACCCTCCACAATCGCAGGCGACGTCACCGGGAATCCGCGTTCGCCCAGCAAACGCGCCGCGGTCGCGGCCGTGAGCGCGTTGCCCAATTGGAATCGGCCGGGAAGCGAGGGCGCTATTTCAAACTTTCCATTCGAATCCGTAGCTACCGCTACCGCGCGATAGCAACCCTCGGACGCAGTGACTTCGTCGAGCCTCCACGCGGCATCGACTTCCACGAGCCGGGCGCCCAATTCCTTCGACCGCCGGGCAATCACCGCCCGTGCCCCCGGATTGCCTACCGCGCTCGCGACCCAGGCTCCCGGCTTGATGATCCCCGCTTTTTCTCCGGCGATTTCTTCGATCGAATGCCCCAGAAAACTCTCATGATCGAAATCGATGGGCGTAAGGACCGCCACATCCGGTACCACGATGTTGGTGGCGTCCAACCTGCCGCCCAAGCCTACTTCGTAGATGGCAAAATCGACTCCGCCGTCTGCGCCCTGCCGCTGAAACGCCACAAACGCCATGGCGGTGATGCACTCGAAGAATGTCGGATGCGCCGAGAGCTGGCCGCTGGCCAGAAGCGGCTCGATGGCCTCCCGCACGCGCACCCAGGCTGCGGCGAAACCCTGGTCCGAAATGCTCTCCCCGTCGATGCGAATGCGCTCGTTGATGCGCTCCAGGTGCGGCGAAGTGTATAGCCCCGTGCGCAGGCCCGCCGCGCGCAGAATCGATTCGAGCATGGCTGCTGTCGAACCTTTGCCATTGGTGCCGGCCACGTGCGCGCAGGGAACCGCGCGCTGCGGATCACCCAGCGCCGCTGCTAGCGTGGTGATGTTCTCCAGGCCGAATTTCATCACGCGTGCCTGTTGCGGGGAGGCCAGCTCGCGTCCCAACGCCATCAGTGCGCGGACGGACTCTTCGTAGGTCATCGGGGTATGCGCGTTACGCGGAATCGAGGAAAAAGTTGAGCGCCTGCGCGATGTACGGCTTCAGGTCCTTGCGGGGAACCACCGCGTCCAGAAAACCGTGCTCCAGCAAAAACTCCGCGGTCTGGAAATTCTCAGGCAGCTTTTGCCGGATCGTCTGTTCGATCACCCGCGGCCCCGCAAAGCCTATCAGCGCGCCCGGCTCGGCAATGTTCAAGTCGCCCAGCATCGCGTAGCTCGCCGTCACGCCGCCGGTGGTGGGGTCCGTCAGCACGGAAATGAACGGCACGCGCGCCTCATCCAGGCGCCCCAGCGCCGCCGAAACCTTAGCCAGTTGCATCAGGCTCACGGTTCCTTCCATCATTCGCGCTCCGCCGGAACACGAAATGATAATCAACGGCTGCCGCTGCGCCAGCGAGCGTTCGATGGCTCGCGCCACTTTTTCTCCCACCACCGCGCCCATCGATCCGCCGATGAACCCAAACTCCATCGAGCAGCAAATCACCGCGCGGCCCTGCAGAAATCCGTCGGCCGTCAAAATGGCGTCCTTCATCCCCAGCTTCAACTGCGCGTCGTGCAGGCGCTGCACGTACGGTTTCGTGTCCGAAAATTGCAGCGGGTCGTTTGACTCCAGGTCCGAATCCAGCTCCGTCCAGTGCTCGTCATCGAGCAGCAATTCGAGCCTGCGTCGCGCGCCCAGTCGGAAATGGTGCTCGCACTTGGGGCACACTTCCCAGTTCGTCTCCAGGTCTTTTTTCCAAATGATCGCCCGGCAGGCGTTGCACTTGGTCCACAAGCCTTCGGTGCGCACGCGCCGTTCGTCCACGGGCGTCGGATTCTCAATCGGTTTTTTCTTGTGCTCGAACCAGGCCATTTTATTTTGGATTCTCCCGCCGCCTAATAGTCGATCCCGCGCTGCGCGAGGATCCCCTTCGTATACGGATGCTTCACTTCCTTCATCTCCGTCACTAGATCGGCAGCTTCCACCAGCTTGGGATGCGCGTTGCGCCCCGTGCAGATCACGTGCACCGCCTCGGGCCTCGTCACCAGCGCATCGACCACCCGTTCGGCGTCCAGCATCTTGTAGCTGATCACGTAGTTGATCTCGTCGAGCACCACCAGGTCGTACCTTCCGCTGTAAATCTGATCGCGGCCATAGTTCCAGGCGTGCTCGCACATGCGGATGTCTTCCGGATCGGTGTCCGCGCCGCCAACTTTCACGAACCCGCGGCCCATGGGGCGGATTTCGAACTTGTCGTCGCCCAGCATTTTTGCGGCGTCCAGCTCGCCGTAGTGCCAGGAGCCCTTAATAAACTGTACCATCAGCACGCGCAACCCTTGCCCCACGGCGCGAAATGCGGTGCCCAGCGCGCAAGTCGTCTTGCCCTTGCCCGGCCCGGTGTAAACGATCAGCAGTCCCTTGCCTTCCGGCATCAGCGCAGCCCCTCACGAACGCAGCCATCAATACTGGGCGTGGGTTTGCAAAACGTCAAGCAGCAGCCGGAACGGGGCTTTGGGGTTCTCGTAGGGGCAGGTTTCAAACCTGCCCGGTGCACTTGGCCGGAGTTTTGGATTTCAAACCGCCGCCGGCGGGTCTCCGCTGACGTTGTCAAGAAACGTCGATGACGGCGCAAAAAACAAACTCCCGGTCGCGGGCTTGCTGAAATCGAGCAGGCGATCGTAATTGCCGGGGGGACGGCCCACGAACATATTCTGCAGCATCGTTTCGGTGATGCGCGGAGTGCGGCTATAGCCGATGAAGTAGGTTCCGAACTCGCCGTGGCCCGGCCGCCCGAAAGGCATGTTGTCTCTCAAAATCTTAACTTCTTTGCCGTTTTCTTCGATTGTAGTGAGCTCATTGTGCGCGTAGGGCGGCTTCTCAGCGTCCTTCAGTTCGATGTCGGAGAGTTTCTTGCGCCCGATAATGCGCTCCTGCGTCTCAACCGGCAGAGCGTTCCATCCCTTCATGTCGTGAAGGTACTTCTGGACGATCACATAGCTGCCGCCCGCAAAGGCCGGATCTTCGTTACCGACGATGGCAGCCTCCCGCGCTGCGCCGTCTCGCGGATTTTCCGTGCCGTCTACGAACCCGATGACGTCACGATCGTCAAAATAGCGGAAGCCTTGAACCTCGTCGGCAACCGAAACCGCGTCGCCGATGTTGTCCATGATCTGCATCGCCAATTCGAAGCAAAGGTCCATGCGTTTGGCTCGAATGTGAAACAGGATGTCGCCCGGAGTGGAAACGGCATGGCGGCCCTCCGCGCGAATCTCTCGGAACGGATGCAGCTCGGCGGGGCGAGGCGATCCAAATAGCTTGTCCCAGGCGTCGGAACCGAATCCTACGACGCATGTGAGGCCGGCTTCCGTGTTTCGAAACTCAACCGCGCGTACGAGCCCGGAGAGGTCCGCGCAGAACGATCGCACCGTGGCGTAGTTTTTCTGCTCGGGGCGAATGCATACAACCAGAAAAATCGCCGCGCGTGTGAGCGGACCGACCACGCCTTGCGGAAGTATGATCTCGTTTAGTCCCTCGGGCGTGTCCATCACTCGTCCTTCGCGGTTCGCCCGCTCGCAGCGATCGCACAAAGTATACCAATCTCTTTCGGATACCGAGAAGTAGGCCATCGACGTGGAAATATTGTTTTCAGACGTAGTTCTCCCTGCGGGATTTGTCGGATTACCCGACACCTTCCGGGTTAGCGCTCCACTTTTATGCTATTCGGGCAAGATGACTGCTTCGTCTCGAGGAATGGCGTCATATGTCGCCCTGTCAATCTTCAAGTGCGCCATGACCAGTTCGGGCGGCGTGTGTGTCAGCCATTCGCACAATGAAAGGTCCTGGTAGACAGGGCTCTTGAACATCTCGAGGAATACCAAATCCGAATCGCCGGTGTTCTCGACGTAGTGCAGCAGAGTTTTTTCAACATAGCCGACATCGCCTGCCTGAAAGTCCATGGTGCGCGCCTTGTTGCCGGTGGAGACCACGGTCATCCTTCCCTTGCCGGAGATGAAGTACTGCCATTCGTCGGCATTGGGGTGCCAGTGCAGTTCGCGCAGCCCTCCCGGGTGAACCGTGACCATGGCCATCGAGGTTGTGGTGACCTTGAACTTGCTCGAATCAACGATGCGCACTTCGCCGCCTTTGGTGCGCTTCGTGGGAGGCATATCCATGGTGCGAAAGGCTAAATCACGCGATGACCTGGGAAGCGCTCCCGCGGCAGTCTGCTGGTCGTTCTCCAGCGATCCCGGAACGGCGGTCTGGAAGATGAACAACTCTTCCTTGGGCAAATTTGCGAAAGCCTCCTGGGGAATGCGGAAGTTCTTTGCCAAGACCGAGCGCGGGACGTGCGCCATCGCGTCGCTCAGCAGCACCGTTTCTGATTCCGAAAAATTCCCGTCGTCGAAAACCAGCATGAATTCGCAGCCGTCGGGCTCGAGGCCCTGGATCGAGTGCGGAACGCCGCTGGGGAAAAACCATAGATCGTATTTGTTTGTGTCGGCGACGAAACTCTTTCCGTCCAAATCGATAGCCGTGATGCGCGCCGAACCATACAGCATGATTGCCCATTCAGCCGCCGTGTGCCAATGCAGCTCGCGAACACCTCCGGCCGTGAGTCTCATGTTTACGCCGGCCAAAGACTTCGAGACGGCCAATTCGCGAACGGTTACCTCGCGAGACCATCCGCCTTCGTACATTCGCTTGTTCGCAAAGGAGAAAGGATATTTGAATGTTTGAACCAGACTCTTGGAATCCGTCGAAGGCGGCCATGTGGAATCTGGATTCTGCCCGTCGAGGTCGGGATTCGCCGGGCCGGGATCGATTTTGCTCCTATCACCTCCGGCCTGCTGCGTGCCAGACCCTTGGGCGGCTGCGCCACTAACGGCAAGAGCCCCGACTGCCGCAGCCAGGGCCGCCGAGCCAGCTCCTAGGAATCCACGCCGCGAGAATTGCTCTTTGGGGTCCTCAGTTTCCATTTTTTCATCTCCTTGACGCAAAACAGGATTCAAGCCGGTCTTCAATTTTACTCCCCGAATGAGCGCACTTTATACACCGGAAGTCCTTCGGAGTGAACGAAATTGCCCTTGGTACATAATGTGAGGGTTCCAGTTCGGGACCTGCTTGATTGCAGGGGCGTCCAACTATCGTCTTTCGCGGCTTGCCCGCTCGCGGCGATCGCACCGTATACCAATCTCTCTCGATAACGGAGGAGGGCCGCCGCCACTTGCTCTCAGCGCAGGTCGCGGGCCGGTTCCCGATTAGGGGCTAGTACTCCAGTTCTCCGGTAACGGCGTTGCTCAGGACTTAGGTGTTGAGCTTGCGAGAAACGTCGTCATTCAGTGATACCCAACTAGGGCCATCGCCATGGTAGCGTGGGATTTGTACGGCTGGCCGGCGAATCGACAAATGGGATCGAAGCTGGCTTAGTGTCATTTCGAGTTTTGAGTTATGTGCCATGATTAATAACATCCGCACAGATGAGTCGGTTCAGGTGCTCTTATTCGGTCGCGGCCATTTCTATTACTGCTGATCGGTCTAATTGTGCTGTTAATTCGAGGTAGCCGTTCGACAGTTGCCTTCCCGTCCTTTAGGGTCACTGTCTCCAAAGTAGGTCATGCGGAGGCCTACGTCATATATCAGACCGAGAATACAAAAATGGAGTTTGACGCCGACATCGGAAGAGGGAAAAATTTCTTCAAACCGCGAATTGTCGTGGTGATCCCTAAGAGCGTGACATATCAGGAAGTTCGCACTGTGGTTCGGAACACCGCACTGGGCTTGGCGAAACTTCACTGGGAGTATTTGATTTGTCAGCCGACTGAGCCGCAGGCAGTACCGCAGGAGGAACGCGATGCGGCAATTGCGGAACTCCGGGAAATGGGCTTCGAAATCCAGGAGACTTCCGGGCGAGAGAAAATGGGCGGGCCGTCACTCATAGTTGGGAACGTACCTCGGGCGAGTAAGCGAAGCTGAGGATTTCCAAGGTACAACGTTTGATGGCCCAGGCGAGTGGCGTTCGGAATAACATAGACGTCCTAGCGCGTAGCGATTGATCAAACTTGACCGCCTAAGGATGTCTTACCGCCGTGATTGCCTCATTTTTGTGGGGAAAATAATAGGCCCAACTCCTGATTAGTCGGATTCCCGGACAAGTACCTGGCTAGTACCGCGTCGCACCCTTTAGTCTTCGCCAATTTTCGGTAATGCTACTGGCACAATCGGAAAACTGCCCCACAGTGCGGTGCTATTTCGGGTATGGATGCCCTGCGAGGATCGCGAACGCCCGGTAGATCTGCTCGGCCAGAACGACGCGCGCGAATTCGTGCGGCATAGTGAGCGTCGAAAGCGAGAGTGTTTGCTTGGCGCTCGCGCGAATCTCTTCCGGGAATCCCTCGGCGTCGCCGCACAGGAAAACAACCTCCCGCGCGCCACCGTCGCGCAAATCGCCCAGCCAGCGAGCAAATTGCTGCGAAGTGAACTGTTTTCCGGCCGCGTCCAGCAAAACCACGGTCGCGCCTGGGGCGATCTTTATTTTGCGCAAAGCAGCGGCCGAACCGTCGCGCAATTCGCTAATTTCGATGTTCGTGTGGCGACCGATGCGCTTGGCGTAGTCCTCAACCAGCGCGCGCAGCTCTTCGCGTCGCGTTTTGCCGAGCATGACGAGCCGGATCTTCATCGCTTCAATGGGCTCTAGCGGATCATTTGTAGGGGCGGGTTTCAAACCCGCCCGCTGCGGCGGTAGAACTAGCGAGCCCGCGCTGTGGTCGTTCTCAAGCGCTCAAAGCAGCCCGTATTTTTTGCGCTTCTCGAGCAGCGTCTTGCGGCTGATGCCCAGGACATCGGCGGCCTCGCCGATCTTGTAGTGCGTGGCTTCCAGCGTGGCGTGAATAGCCTCTTTCTCGATCTCCTCAAGCGAACGCAGGTTGCCCGCAGGCACGCGCCCGTTCCGCGCCGCCCCCAGAATTTCCGGAAAATCCCCGGCACCCAGTTGTGCCTGCTTCGCGAAGACCAGCGCGTGCTCGATGGCGTTTTTCAACTCGCGCACGTTCCCCGGCCAGCTATAGTTTTCGAGCAGAGCCAGCGCCTCGGTGCTGAGCGTAGCGTCGGCGTGCCCGTGCAGGGCGCCCAACCTCGCCAATAAGTGTTCGGCCAGCGGCCGGATGTCGCTCCGGCGCTCGCGCAGCGGCGGCACCGGCAGCGCCAGCACGTTCAGCCGGAAAAAAAGATCGTCGCGGAAGCGTCCTGCAGCCACGGCCTGGGGAAGATCGGCATTGGTCAGCGCCATCAGGCGGGCGTTCATGCGTAGCGTCGCCGTGCCGCCCAGCCGCTCGAAGGTGCGCTCTTCCAGCACGCGCAGCAGCTTTCCCTGGGCTCCCGGTGAGAGCGCCGCCACTTCATCGAGCACGATGGTGCCGCCCTCGGCCATCTCCAGCCGCCCCGGCTTGCGTGCGACGGCCCCGGTGAAGGCTCCGCGCTCATGCCCGAAAAGTTCGGATTCGATCAGCTCCGGCGGTAAGCTCGCGCAGTCGATCTTCAGGAACGGCGCATCGCGCCGCGGGCCGCGTTCGTGAATCCATCGCGCCAGTTGATCTTTGCCGGTACCGCTTTCTCCGGTGATCAGCAGAGTGGTCGCCGTCTCGGCCAGCTTTTCAGCGATTTCGAGGACGCGCTGCGACGCGGGATCGGCGCAAACCCAGGCCACCGCCGCCGCGCTCATGGCTGGCCGTGTTCATTCATGGGCTCGCCTTCGGAGGAGAGGCGCCCGGCATCGGGGGGAGGAGAGAAATTGAATCGCTCGGCGCTCCGCCACAGCCGTTCGAGGTCGTAGTATTCGCGCGCCCGCGGGCTGAAGATGTGCACGACGAAGCCGCCGTAGTCGAGCAGCACCCATTCCGCGCCCACTTTGCCTTCGCGATGCGCCACGAGCACTCCCTGCTGCAGCAGCCGCTCTTCGATGGCTTCGGCGATGGCCCGGATCTGTGGTGAGCTATCTCCGGAACACAGCAAGAAATATTCCGCAAACGCAACCGTGCCCGAAAGTTTCAACACCGTCACGTTCACGGCCTGCTTGTCCTGAGCCGCTTCCACGGCCCAGCGAATTTCTGGTCGAAGGGTTTCCAAGTTCACCGGTACAGGGCCTGACCCAGAATGTATTCCTCCACGCGCGCCGGCACAAGCCCACGAATGTTTTTACCCTGCTCCAGGCGCTGGCGGATTTCTGTCGAAGAGACGTGGCTGGCCACCGTGGTCAGCAGATGGATGACCGACTTGTTCAACACCACCTTCTGCGCGTCGTGCGGCGTGTCGCGTCCCAACTTCTCCGGCGGGATCACCAGCCGCAGCGCGTCCAGCCGGAATCCCGGGCGGCTGGCGATGATGAAGTCGCAGGCGTCGAGCAGGGATTCATACTGCTTCCAGGTGGGAATTTCTAGGAATTGATCCGCCCCCACGATGAAATAGAGTTGATCCTCGGGATGCGCGCGGCGGAATCGCCGCACCGTGTCGATGCTGTAGAAAACGTGTGGCGTTCCGCCTGTAGGCGCTTCCGCGAGCGACGGCACAAAGCCAGGATGCTCGGCGCAGGCAAGAGTCACCATCGCATAGCGATGGATGAACGGCGTCAGCTCCCGCTGCGTCTTGTGCGGCGGCCGCGAAGAGGCGATGAAGTAGATGGCGTCCAGATGGAACCGCCGCTGAGCGGCCTGTGCCACGGCGATGTGCCCGGCGTGAATCGGATCGAAGGTTCCTCCGAAAAGCGCTACCGTGCGGCGTCCTCCGGTGGACTTGTGGCTTGCAGGCGAGGTCAAATCTCTTCCTCGCCAGAACTGTCGTCATCGTTTTCGTAGGCCGAAATATCCAATACGGCAGCTGGCGCGGGTTCCGCGGCATTCTCGGCAGGCAGCGACGGTTTCGGGATGCGGTCGAGCGCGTCGGCCATCGCACGCACTAGCGCGGTAATCCCTTCGCCGCTCGCCGAAGAAATCGCGTGGAACTCTAGCCCGCGCTTGGCGGCAAACGCCCTCAGCTCGTCCAGGCGCACGCGGTCGACGGTCGCATCGAGCTTCGTGGCCACCACGATCATCGGCTTTGTCGCCAGCGCGGGACTGAAGGCCGCCAGCTCATGCTCGATGATCTCAAAATCGTGCACCGGGTCGCGGTCATTGGCGTCGCTGGTGTCCACCAGATGCGCGATCAGTCGCGTACGTTCGATATGTTTCAGAAAACGCATGCCCAGCCCCGCGCCTTCGTGCGCGCCCTCGATCAATCCCGGCACGTCGGCCACAACAAACGTCCGCCCTTGGCCCGGCGCTGCATCCGGATCGGCGGAGACCACCCCCAAATGCGGCTCAAGCGTCGTGAATGGATACGCCGCGATTTTTGGACGCGCTGCGGAAATGCGTGAGATCAAAGTGGATTTTCCGGCATTCGGAAAGCCCACCAGCCCCACATCCGCCAGCAGTTTCAATTCAAGCCGCAGGTGGCGCTCTTCGCCGGGCTTGCCGTCTTCATGTTCGCGCGGCGCCTGGTGCCACGGACGAACGAAGCGCGGGTTGCCGTTGCCGCGTCCGCCGCGTCCTCCCTTTGCCGCAAGGAAGCGCTGCCCCGGTGTGATGAAATCGAATAGTTGCTCGCCCGTATCCGCATCGAACACCACCGTGCCCACCGGAACGGAGAGGGTCATGTCCTCGCCCGACTTTCCGTGGCAATTCGATCCTTCGCCGTGCCTGCCGCGCTCGGCGTGAAATTCGCGATTGTAGCGGTAGCGCAGCAGCGTGTTGTCGTGCGGGCTTGCTTCCAGATACAGGTCGCGCGCCGTGGCCGCCATCACCGCCGGAGGGGCCGCCCCGCGGGACGTACTTCTCCCTGCGGAACGCCACGCAGCCGTTGCCGCCCGGACCGCCCGTCACCAGGATTTTGGCTTCGTCAGCAAACACGGATCGCCCGCCCTATCGAGAGATGGAGATACACACGCAGAAAGGATACGCCAGATTGAGTAAGAAATTCGGAGGATGTCTTCGTCCTGGCCACCATTTTACCGCAGCACAAGCATCAAAAAATTTATCTATGTGCTGTTTTCGAACGGGGCCTAGTTGGCCGATGCGGCAGCAGAGGTCTTTTCGCGCAGGGCCGCCGTTTCCTCGACCGTCAGCACGCTGATGAAGCGCCCCGTGGCACCCTTGTCCTCGAAGCGCACCACGCCGTCGATGACCGCGAAGAGGGAATCGTCCTTGGCGCGGGCTACGTTCTTCCCCGCCTTATAGCGCGTGCCGCGCTGGCGGATCAGAATGCTCCCGCTGGTCACGACTTGCCCGCCAAACCGCTTGATGCCCAGCCTCTGGCCGTGCGAATCGCGTCCGTTTGTTGATGACCCGCCGCCCTTTTTATGTGCCATGACGAACCTCTCAGAAAATTTGCCCTGTGGGCCGTCCTGCTCTAGCGAATCGGCTACAGCTCGATGCCGATTTCGACCGTGGTCAGATTCTGCCGGTGCCCGGTCTGAATCTTGTATTGCCCGCCGGTCTTGTACTTCAAGATCTTCCGCTTCTTGGCGCGGATGTGTTTCACGATTTTTCCGGTGACTTTGGTCTTGGCGGCTTCGTCGCCACCCAGCATTTTCTTTTCATCGGTTCGAACCGCGAGCACCTCGCCAAAGGTCACTTTGCCGCCGACCTTGCCCTCTAGACGCTCAACGTCCAGCTTCTGGCCGGTCTCGACGCGATATTGTTTTCCACCAGTGCGAATTACGGCGTACATGCTGCCTCCCAGCGCTAATCGCAAAACTCCATTTTAGCGGGTGCCTGCCCGTTCCGTCAATGCCAGTCGATACGGGACGATGCACGAACCCCAACGCCTTGCACGGCGCTCAGAGCTTGCTCAGCCGCTCGGCCAGGCCGTTGTCCAGCGGGTCGACCACGTCGAACCACAGCACGTCCGGCGGTGCCAGCTGCTTGCCCGTCTTTTGCTCAGCCAGGTGGATAGGATCGGCCAGGTAGTGGTGATACGCGTCTTCGCTCTCAATAGCCATAAACACGCCATGAGTGAAGTGGTCTGCGGGGTGGCGGTTCGTGTCCTCACCGACGAACACCTGCTTCACCCCCTTGATCGTCCCGAGGCGTTTCAGAGCCGCCAGCCGTGCGGCTTTCTGGTCTTCCGTCATGCTGGAAAGGTTCAACCGCACCACCCGGAAAATCGTTGTGCCGTAGTTCCACTTCTGATCCTCGGGACGGTCCGGCACCGGCGGCGACGTTGGCCGCGTGTCATTCGCAGCGTACTTGGCGTCCCGGTCGGACATAATCTTGTTCAGCCGCGCGTTGAGCGCCGCATCCCCCCCGCTCACGTTGTCGAACGAAGAGATGGATGCAAACGGCTTTTCCTTCGCGCTGTAGGCCTCGCGGTCGGCAGCCAGATGGATCGGATCGTAGAAATAGTCGTAGAAGTTTTTCTCGCCCACCAGGAACGAAATCTGCGTCTGGTCGTAGTGTGTTTCTCCCTCCGGCGTAACGTCGAGACCGGCGATGAACTTACTCGGCGCGTGAACCTGCTTGAAGCGGTTCATGGTCGCGAACATCTTCGCCCGCATCTCCGGGCTGATGTTGGGAACGAATTGGATGCGAATGATGTGCAGGATGGTCGGAGTGCCGGAATCCCCCCAGCTGAATTGTGGCAGCGCCATAGCGCCCATGGCTACAGTGCCCAGACTTACAAAATCGCGTCGCTTCATTAGTGTCTCCTCCGTTCTCGGATCTATCTTCTGGATCTGTGCGTTCGCGGTGGAGACACCAGGATGGGTACGAGCGTCGATACCGCCAGCATTCCGGCAATGATGCGCAGCCCTTCATTGTAATCGCCCGTCTGTTGGCGCAAATAGGCGAAGAGCTGCGGACCAAACGCCGCCGCAAAAGCCCACGGCAGCAGCATCAATCCGAAAATCGGCCCCACATTTTTCGCCCCAAAGTAGTCGGCCGCAAACGCCGGCGTGATCCCATATCCGCCGCCGTAGCACAGCACGATCACGAACGTAACGCTCACCAGCAGCAGCACCGTCGGGATGTCCTGATAAAAAAAGAAAAGCACCGCCTGCAGCAGGAACATCACCGCGAACGCCACTCGCCGGGTGATGAGGTCGGAAATCCATGCCCACGCTACCCGCCCGATTCCGTTGGCGACGCTGACGATGGCCACGAATCCCGCGGCAGCCGCCGCGCTGACCTTTCCGATTTCCTGAAACATCGGTGCGGCCTGTGAAACGATCGATAGCCCCGCCATGGTGTTCAGTGAGAGTAGCAAGCACAGCCCCCACCACTGCCACGTTGCCAGCGCCTCGCCCAGGGTGTAATTGCGATCCGCCATCTGCGCCGTTTGCGATTCGCTTGGTTCCCATCCCGCGGGCCTCCAGCCCTCCGGCGGGTTGCGCATGAACGAGCCGGCCGCCACGGCGACGATGGCATAGGCGACTCCCAGATACGCGAACGTCCGCATCACGCCGACGTGCTCGATCAGCCGCGTGGCCACCGGTGCGGCCACCAGAGGTCCTGCGCCGAATCCGCCCACAGCGATGCCAGTGATCAATCCGCGGTGTTCGGGAAACCACTTCACCAGCACGGCCACCGGGACGATATAGCCCATTCCCAATCCCGCGCCACCGATGGCTCCGTAGGTCAGATACAGCCACCACAGCCGGTGGTCGGCAAAGCTGCTCAGAAACACTCCCGTACCCCAAAGCAGCCCCGCGGTGATGGCCACCACGCGCGGTCCTTTACGCGTGAGCCATAGCCCGCCCAGCACGGACGTGCAGCCCAGAAAAAACCAGCTAATTGTGAAAGGGAGAGTGACTTGCGGGATGGTCCGAGCCGTACAGCTTCGATAGCGGAATCCGGAACACGCTCCACGCGTATCCCGCGCCCAGCGCCATCTGCATGCAAACGCCGGCCACGGCGATCCACCCTCGGCTCACACCGCGCATCCATCCCCCTTTTGCGCTTCCCGAAAATTGCCTAAGCCATAGGAACAAAGTGGCGCCATTATCTTCCGGCCGCGCCGAATCTCCAAACGCGTTCTCGACACGGGTGGAGAGTTAGTTCCCGATACACGGGAGTTAGCCCCACTCTTCCTGAGCCGGTCACTGGCGAGAAGGCGATTTATCAACAATTACGTGAGCCCACGATACAATTGTGGAGAGAACTTGCGGCGGAGCCAGGATGGCAGAACGTCGAGCACGCAAAACCCACAACTCGGTAATTGATTCGGAATCTCCTTGGAGAGTGACACAGAGAGGTTGGAATTCGTCGTACAGCTACAGGACGTCTGTATCTGAATGGCAGTCTCTGCTGGCGCGAGCGAGGAGTGGCGACCGAGAAGCAGAATGGGAAGTAGCGGATCGGTATGCGGACGGATGCAAGGACAAGCGAGGAAAGGTAATTGTGAGGCGTTCCACCGCGAAAGCTGCTCAGTGGCTTCGGCGAGCCGCTGAGCGCGGCAGTGGCCCTGCGCAAAACAATTTGGGGGTCCTGCTCAGCAATGGAAACGGGGTCAGAAAAAACGTCGAGGAAGCGCTCTTGTGGCTGAAAAAAGCATTCCGCGCCGGTGACACATGCGCTGCCCAAAATATCGCAATAACATATCGAGAAAATGGCGACCTAAAGACAGCTTTCAAGTGGTTCCGAAGAGCTGCTGAGGCGGCTGACGGTGACGCACTGATTCAGCTTGGGATTCACTACTACTGGGGAAAGGGCGTCAGGAGGAATCCACGAGCGGCCGTTCGGTGTTTCCGCACCGCAACAAAAGTAAAGAACATTTCTGGGATGGGGAGAGATGACGCCTTTTTCTTTCTCGGAATCGCCTGCCATGAAGGTCGCGGCGTGCAAGCCTCCATACCGAACGCCAAGAAATTCTTCAAACGAGCAAACATTGACAACGATCATGCGGCAGCCGACGAGATGCTGGGCAAACTGGGGCCCTAGTGCGTTTTGTGGCTATTCTTCAATTGGTGAAATCAGGCGTTATCACCACCTGAATGCCTTGTACCTGATTAACGCGTTAATCGGAAACTGACCCGCACCCGCGCGCGGCGTATTCGTAGGGGCGGGTTTCAAACCCGCCCTCTTCCTCAGAGAGTGGAGATGCCTAGGCGTAAGCTTGCCGGCAGGTTTCGTGTTCGCGGCAGGTGGGAGGGCAGTTGGTCTTGTCGATCAGGATGTAGTTGCGACAAGTCGAGCAAACCACACCGTAGATGGTTTCGCTGAACTGTTCATGGCCCGCGTTGCTCGCGGTATGCTCGCTGCGCGCCTGTTGCCGGCTAATTGCCATCCTAGGTGCTCCCCGCGTGAAAATGCCTTGAATGCGCGCACCACCTCTGCAAGTGTGCCTGTGGTGGCGCTCGGCGGGCGGGTTTGAAACCCGCCCCTACGAAATTCCGGAGCACAACTATGCCATGAACATCGTTCCGCATAGCAACAAACGCATGTAGTTCGAGCCCCCTAGGTGCTGTGCCGACCGCCAATCCTAGGTGTTCTTGCTGTAGGGGCGGGTTTCAAACCCGCCCTTTTGTGATTTAACCGCGGCGGGATTCTCAGGGTCCGCAGCCCAATTCCTGGGATTGTCCGCTACGTATTGCCTGATCTCGCCCAGGCTTTTCGCGTTGCGCACGATATGCTCGTAGTAGCCCCGCTGCCACACGGTTCTTGCCATCGTGTTCGACAACTGATTAATGCGTCGGCCCGAAAACGTTTTGAACGCACGCACGACTTCCGTAAGTGTCGTCCTCCGCACGGTTGCACGGGCGGGTTTGAAACCCGCCCCTACGGGATTCAAGAGCACAACGATTCCATGGACATGGTTCGGCATAACGACAAACGCATCCAGTCCCAGTCCCGCGTAGTGGTAGGGGAGCTCGAACCAGCATTCCCGCACGATCACCCCACTCTGGCTCGGCCGTAATGTCCCGTTTGCCACTTCTCCCAGCATCTTTTGCCGGCCCCGCGTGCATATCGTTACGAAATACATTCCTGAGGTGGAATAATCGTAACCTTGCAGACGAATGGAACTACGATGAGGGAGTTCAGTATTTGGATCGTCGATCAAATCGAATAATCAGTTACACCCGCATCCGCCGCCGCAACATCCGCCGCCCGCTCCGGGCATGGATCCCGAACCGCCTGAGGGCCCCGACGAAGAGCCGCCGGACGCCTTGCTGCCGTTGCCGTGCGCCGCGAAAACCGAAAGCTGGATGGTGCTCTTCTCGCTCTCGCACTTCGGGCAAGTGATCGCCGTGTCGCGCTTCATCACCAGGCGCTCGTACTGTGCGCCACAATCATCGCAAACGTATTCGTAGATGGGCATGAAGTCTTACCTTCCCAAACGACTAAGGAATCATAGCCGAATCGGCTCCGAAGACACCGACAAACATCAAGATGCCCCAGGAAAATAGGAGGATTCTGCCCCAGCCTTTTCCAACCAGTCCTGCCACAAAACCGAACATCCAGAGCAGTACGGCAAAACGATTCGTGATAAGCCAAAACCCTTGTGCCGGTTGTAGGGTCTTGAGCATATGTGTGCTGCTTGGGACAAATAGAATCATCGTCGCCAGTGCCGAGATCAAACCGCACCTGAACGCTGTAAGACGCCATTCGGCAACCGCCGGACGTCTATTCGCGATCCACACGCACCATGCGAAAGCGAGCGCGATTGTGGCGGGGAGGAAAAAGATGCCCGCCACGAGAAATGCATCGAAATTGCGCATATGCGATTTTACCAGTGTATGGGCTCGAGCCGCCCTCGTCCAAGACGCGCTAAGGCCTGCGGTACAGCACGCGAAATCGCCGAACCCACGGAGGCTCGCTGTCAGTCAGCTCTTCGAACGATTCCTCGCGCAATCCGGCGCAGACAAATCCATCGATTTCGCGGCGCGTCAGCGGCCACGGAAGCTGGCCGGGCGGGTCGGATTCTTCGCGGGCGCGGGCGATCACCAGCAGGCATCCGCCGGGTTTCACGAAACCGGCGATCTTTTCGATGGCTTGCGCGCGGATATTCGCGGGCAAGGCCTGCACGGTGTTGCATTCGAAAACGAAGTCGAATGCCGCGGCCCATTCCGCAGGCGGAGCAAAGAGGTCGGCGACGCGGTAGTCGATCCCCGAATGCCGGAAGCGCTTCTTCGCCAGGGCGATGCCCGTTGCAGCCACGTCGAAGGCTGTAGTGCTAAAGCCCCATGCAGCGATTTGCTCGGCGTCATCGCCCAGGCCGCAGCCAACTACCAGCGCCCGCTGGCCCGAGGGATCCCATCCGCGAGCCCTCCAAAAGGCCGCCATGTGCCTGTTGGGCTCGAGGTCGTCCCAAGGGACGACGGTCTGGCCGCGCTCGGCCTCCTGATAGAGCGCTTCAAACCAGCGGTAAGGCTCGCCCTTGCGGATGAACTCCGCTGCAATTTCCCGCCAGCGCTCGCGCGCCTCGTCTCGATCGGTCATCGCACAATTCTATCCCGCAACAATTCCTTCTGTTACTGCGAAGTTGGCTCCCAATGCACGCCCGAGTCGCCCGTAGCGTGCCCGGTACTCACCTGAATTTCCCGCGTCAAATAAAAGAAGAAAATGCCGATCAGCGCAAACGCCACGAAAAACAGGCCCGCCTTCCGCAACCGATCCCAGCTACTACGTTGGAATTCACTCGCGCCGATTTTCGAGTAGCCCAACCCGAGGTGATCGCTCATCGGTAATCTCCTTACAAAAGAGACACCGATGACGATGATTTGTTTCCTCCGCTACAGGAGGTCGAGGAACTCGTCCACGGTCATTTCTGCCTGCTGGAGGATGCTGCGCAGGACCGCGCGCGGCAAATCGAACCGGTCATGCCTCGGCACCGTGACGCGAAGGTGTGTTTTTACGGAGTGACGAAGTTGCGCGTGGCTTCCTGATTGGTGGTGGATATAAAAACCGCCGCGCAGAAGCGCTCGCAGGACAACGCGCGGTTTGAGAACCGGGAGCTGCGCACCCATTTAGGCGCTCAACGCTACGCGCAGCTTCGCGGTATGGGCCCTCTTCTCGTCGGGAATTTCTTCACCAGATTTGCGAAGACCTTCGAGATAGCATCGAATCGCATCGCTCGCCATCTCCATCGCCTCCGCTTCGGTGCGTCCATACGTGATCAGGCCAGGAAGGAGTGGAACGGTGACCCGGTAACCAATCTTCAGGGGATTTCTTAGCCGCGGTTTTCGCACCTTCGATCCACGCGCGGCCGGGGCCTCTTCCGCTATCGGCATTAGTACCACCGTGAAATCAAACGCGCGCCTGCGCCGTTTGTGGCCGTTGCCGCCCAAAATTTGAATGCGCGCCATATATCCACAACTCTAGTGCAAAACGGCCGCCATATCAAAAAAAACAGCCCCGGCCGAAGCCGGGGCTGTCACTGAATCCCGCCAGGTTGAAAAACGTTTAGTCGCCGGCTACAGGTTCGGGCTGTTCTGCGTTCTTTGCCGGAGCGATCTGCACCGGCTTCGTGCCCGGAACGGCCGTTTGAATCTGCTGGATCGTGCCGATCTGCACGATGGTTTCCGGCGTCTTTTTCAGTATGAGTTCTTCGTAAATCTTGCGCACCTTGGCGGCTTCCTCGAAGGCCTTCTTACGGCGAATACGGTCTTCTTCGGCGGCCGTGACGGGAATGTCGTGCTCGAGAACACGCACGCGAGAGGCGTCCTCGGCGTCAATCTTGAGCGAGTGCTCGTAGGCGTCGAGGCTGACCTTCTTGCCCTTGGCATAGATCTCGTGCTTGCCATGCTCCTTGTACCACTGGGCAACGGTCGCGTTCTTGTGCATGTTTTCGATGATTTTCCGCCAGCCCACGCCGGTGTTGTAGGCGCAGAAGGAAATTTCGCCCTGCTGCGTGGCGTAGGGGATGATACACATTTCGGTGCGGCGGAAGTCGTAGTTGAAAAGATCCTGGAACCACATGCCGGCGATGAACAGCATGTTCCAGGGATCTTCGTTCCGGCGCTTCATGGCGTCTTCGAAAGTGCGCTCGGGATTGGTGCGGCCGTATTTCTTTTCCGAGTTCTTCGAGACCGCCCAGGTCTTGTCGAACTTCCTGACGATGTCCTTCAAACGCAGGCTCGGCGGCGCTTCCCACGCGTCGTAGTTCTTCAGCAAGGCCAAAGCCATCATGAACGCGGAGAACCTCTTGCCGCGGGCCGCGTCGGTGATCGCCGAAACGTCCCGTACAAGCTGCGGAGCATTCAGAAAACGCGAGATGGGCGCCCATTCCTTGGTGTGCTTGTTCACCATCATCGCGGTGCCCACGCCGCAGTTCGGGTGGCAACCGCAGGAGAGCGCTCCCCATTGCGATTCCTGGCCGTGAACGTGATCGGCGAATCCCGCGAAAGGCGAAATGAAGGAGATGGGAAACCAGTCGCGCGTAGGCTCGATCTTGCCCACCTGTTCGCTGACGTCTTTCGCAAGGTGCGAAAGCGTGTAGCGCTGGCGGATGCGGCGCTCCGGTGTGATGTCTTCGTCGCGGCCGGTGAAGGAAACCGGCTGGAAGGACACGAAGGAGATTTTCTTCGGGTTCTCCATGGCGAACTTGACGATCGGGCCGACCTGATCGTTGTTCACGTTGTTGACGATAGTGGTGACCAGAACGATTTCGATGCCGGCCTCGTGCATGTTTTCGATGGCGCGGAGCTTCACGTCAAAGAGGTTGCCGACCTGGCGATGGCCGTTGGCGTCGTTGCCGATGCCGTCGAATTGCAGGTAGGCGTAGCGCATGCCCGCCTCGAAGGCCTGCTTGCAGAAATCTTTGTTCTTGGCGAATTCGATGCCGTTGGTCGCGGCCTGCACGCTGTTGTAGCCGATCTTGCGGGCGTAGCGAACGGCGTCCAGGAAGTATGGCGACATCGTCGGCTCGCCGCCGGAGAACTGAACCGACATCTGCCGGCGCGGCTTGATCTTGGTCGCGTTGTCGAGAATTTCCTGAATTTCCTCCCACCCGAGTTCGTGAACGTAACCGACCTGATTGGCGTCCATGAAGCAGGGATCGCACATCATGTTGCAGCGATTGGTGAGGTCTACGGTGAGCACTGCGCCGCGGCCGTGGCGGACGGTGCTGGAGCCGTGATTGTGCAGGACTTCGTCGGCGTGCGCCGGAATGTCGCGTCCGGGGAAGTTGCTCTCGATCCACTCGAGGAACTTAGCGTCCACGGCCATCATGTCTTCATACTTGCCATGGGCCGGGCACTCTTTCACCATCCAGACTTCGCCGTCGCGCTCGATGATCTGCGCCTTGATCTCTCCGACCTTCTCGTGTACCAGGTCGGTCCAGTCTTTCGTGCCGGCGATGATGGCTTCGCGCGCTTCCTTCACGCAATCCGGGCAGAGCGAATCGGTGGTGCGCGGCCAGCCCAATGTGGGCTTGGACTTCTCCCATGACTTCAGCAGCGGCTTATCGGACCACTTCGGCGTGATCGATGGGTTGGGGTTGTGCTTGTTGAAAAATTGAATCGTTTCGAACGTCATCCCCGCCGTCTTGCAGAGCGCCCAATCGAACGTCTTCCAAAGCTTGTTGCTTGCCGTGCTAGCCATAATCCTCCCTCTCCTCAATCAGAAACTTTGCCCCTCGGGCCGATCAGCCCGGTGCTTGCCCCATACGGGCAACTACACCCCGCCCGTAACTGGTTACCCTAGCAGAGTTTGCTAGGGTTTCAGGGGTGCGTCCAGCGCCTTGCGCCCAAAGGTACATATGGGGGGTCGAATGGCGTCTAGGGGGTGCAAATGGGCCGGGAAGGGCTGCCGAAAGTACCAGTTGTGAACACGCTAGACGAGGGTTAGCCCGGCGGCATATGGGAAGTGCCAAATTCCCCGACGGCGGCGGGTTCTGGATAGCAGCCGCAGCTAATCCAGATTGAGCGGGGTTCGCAACACGCCGATGGCGAAGTGCGCCAAATGCGCAGCCTCGTCGTCGAGTTGAATCCAGCGAACCGCGCAGTGATCCTTCAGGTACTGAGAGACTTTGGCTTCGTTGATCCCCAAATGCTCGGCGAGCTTTGACTTCAGGCTACCGGTTTCGCCGCCGCTTCGCGCGCCGCGTCCGGTTCCGCCTCGTACCGTGCGTGCGCCGCCTCGCATGAGATTTCCCACACCGATGCGCAGCGTTTGGCAAGCCTCGATGTAATACGAAGTCGTTTGGTCCGACTCCGAGAGCAGGAACACTCCCGGACCCGCCGGTGCATCCTCGGCTTCTTCAAGACGGTGCATCGGGCTAGCGACCATTCGTCGCAGCATGGATTCGAGATACGCCATGCGCGACGTCAGGCCTGGGTCGCCGCGGCCGTGCGCAGTGCGTTCGGATGGCAGCTGCGGCACTTCCATTCGCGCTGGCCGCTCTGCTGCTTCCGGTCGCCGAGCTTCTACGCGCGCAGGTTCGAACGGACGTTCGGGAGAACGCTCGAATACGCGGCGCTCGCTGTGTTCCGGAGCATGTTCGGGAGAGACGCGCACGGGCGATTCTGGCGATTCCGCGAAGCTTCGCGCGGGAAGGCCCGGCGGGGTTGTCGCGCTGCGGCGCCCGCGGCCTCTGCCGCCACGGCGTCCGCGCCGGCGCTTCTTCTTGCCTGGGCCGCCCACATCTGACGCGCCCTCGACGGGACCGGATGTACTGCTCTGGGGCATGTGCTCCCCTTCCGAAATTTCTCCAAGTGCCAATGGCGCAGCCTCGGCAGTCTCGGTGACTTCAGTAGCTTCGGGCTCAACATCCGCACGGAAGGCTGAAGCTACCGGCGCCTCATGATCGGCGTCCGCCGCGGCCTCAGCCGAGCGTTCCGGCAGTGGCACCCCGAGCCGCGTCAAAGCTTCTTCTGCCTTCTTTTTCCAGTCCGCCCGGCGAAAGCGCTCGAAAGCGGTGGAATACCATTTCGCTGCTTCGTCGTTCCGTCCCGATTTTTCTTCGACCACACCAAGCTCCCACGCGACCATCGCGTCCCGCGTTCGCTGGTAAAGTTCGTTGAGCTTCGCCGGTGCGTCGGGGCTCTGCTTCGCTTTGCGGATGCGCGCTTGAATTTGCCGCCAATCAGCCATGTCGCTGCATTGTAGCAGCCTCCCGAAGCGCATGCTAATCAAGTCTGTGCCTGGAACAGGAACGCCAACGAAGCGTGCCGCTGGCCGTTTTGATACACTGAGGCCAAGGTTAATAGCGACGATGGCCGTGAAGCTGCCGATCTACATGGACAATCACGCGACGACGCCAGTCGATCCCCGCGTGCTCGAAGCCATGCTGCCGTACTTCTCCGAAAAATTCGGCAACGCCGCCAGCCGCAACCACGAATTCGGTTGGAAGGCCGAGGAAGCCGTGGAAACCGGCCGCGCGCAGATCGCCCGGCTTATCGGCGCGAGTCCGCGGGAAATCGTCTTCACCAGCGGAGCCACGGAGTCGAACAATCTCGCACTCAAGGGCGCTGCCGAGGCCTACCGCAACCGGGGCAATCACATCATCACGCAGGTCACCGAGCACAAAGCTATTCTCGATGTCTGCAAGCGCCTCGAGAAATCGGGATTCGAGGTCACCTACCTGCACGTCGATCGCGACGGGCTTATCGATTTCGATGATCTGCGGCGGGCCGTCACGCCCAAGACGATTCTGATCTCGATCATGTACGCCAACAATGAAATCGGCGCGATTCAGCCGATTGCCGAGATCGGCAGGCTCGCCAAGGACGAGGGTGTGCTGTTCCACGTCGACGCGGCGCAGGCCGTAGGCAAAATTCCCGTAGATGTAAATAAAGATGGCATCGACCTGCTCTCGATTTCCGCGCACAAACTGTATGGCCCCAAGGGCATGGGCGCGCTCTACGTGCGCCGCAAAGATCCGCACGTCGAGCTGGTCGCGATGATGGACGGCGGCGGCCACGAGCGCGGAATGCGCTCCGGAACGCTGAATGTGCCGGGCATCGCCGGGCTGGGCAAGGCGTGCGAAATTTGCCAGAAGGAAATGGTGGAAGAAAGTCTGCGCCTCGGCGCGCTTCGCGACAGGCTGAAAGACGCCCTGCTGGACGGACTCGACGACGCGCAGGTGAACGGCTCGCTTGCTCACCGCCTGCCGAACAATCTGAACGTGAGTTTCTCCGGCGTGGAGGGCGAAGCGCTCATGATGGGCATCAACGACGTGGCCGTATCGAGCGGCTCGGCTTGCACTTCAGCGATGATCGAGCCCAGCCACGTGCTTCGCGCGCTGGGCCTGCCGGAGGAACTCTCGCACAGCTCCATTCGCTTCGGGCTCGGTCGCTTCAATACCGAAGAGGAAGTGGACTACGTTGCCGCGCGCACCATCGAAACCGTGAAGCGGCTGCGCGAGCTTTCGCCGCTCTACGAAGCCGCCAAACCACGCGCCACCGGCAGGGAGTGACCGCCGTGAACGCAGACCTGCGCTACCCGATCGGCAAGCTCGAAATCAAACCCAGCCTGAGCGAATCGCAGCGTCCGGATTTGATCGCCGCGATTCGAGAAACGCCCGCGCGCCTCTCTTCCGCTGTTGCCGGGCTGAGCGCCGCGCAGTTGGATACGCCCTACCGCCCCGGCGGTTGGACCGTGCGCCAGGTCGTGCACCACGTGCCGGACAGCCACATGAACGCGTTCGTGCGCTTCAAGCTCGCGCTCACCGAAGAAGAGCCCACAATCAAGACCTACGACGAAGCGCTCTGGGCCGAGCTCGCCGACGCAAAGAATCCGCCCATCGAGCCGTCACTCGTGCTGCTGGAAAATCTTCACAAGCGGTGGGATCTGTTGCTCCGCTCACTCACCGCCGAGCAGTGGGCCCGCAAAATGCAGCATCCCGAGTTGGGCACGATTTCGCTGGATGATTACCTGCAGGTCTACGCGTGGCACGGCCGGCATCACGTGGCGCACATCACTGCTCTGCGCGAACGCAACGGCTGGTAGCTGCGTTCCCCGGAAGGCCTGCATCCCAATTAATCGATGTCGATGGTCTTGTTTTGCACGGACCGGCACGCAGGATAGCCGAAATGCGAAAAGAGCGCGTGGATGCAAGTGATCGTGTCGGGCTCGCCGCCGAAGATCACAGTCTTGCTGTTCTTCATCACGGTTGAGTAATACACGGTCACGCTGCTGAGAACGGTCTCTTTGTGGTATGCAACACGATAGCGAGCGACCAGCGCATCGCCAACGTATGCGACGCAGAACGCGGCGAGGATGATGCCTATCCCGCGAAGGAACAGCGCGCGGCCCATGGTGCCGGCTTCCAGCATGAATGGCTATGGTAGCGAATGACCCAAGTCATTCATAGCCATTCATAGCTGGCACCGAACGGGAAACGCGATCAAGTGTTCGCTGGTTCGATATCCCGTACGCGGATCATATCGACGGCGGGGTCCAGCTTGCCCGTGACTACGACCTTCTTCCCCAAAAACTTCGCGGGCATCTCCTGATCGTCGAGGTGATACCACGTCTCGTTGACGTCGTCCCGCAGGACATAGAGCGACCCATTTAGCAACACGATCGTTCCCGAATAATTCGCGGCGAGAGTCGTGTCCGCCGGAGTGTTGTCCGCTGCCGCAGCCGGCCGCTTCGCCACTTTCAGGTTTGAAGTTGCAGCGTGTATACCCGAGTACGATAAAAGAATTCCCAGCACAGCAACCGCGGAGAATGTCTTCTTCATCTCTAGCCTCCAGCCCGACCGTTCCTGAAGTGCAAGAAACATGCCAAGGTTCGCGAAATCGCGTCCAAGGATTCACGGTAGTTAGGCGACATCGACCCGCGGCGGGTATGTAGAAAGGTTAAGTCACCCGAAAGTTTGGCGTACAGTTTTTCCCCGCGCAGAACCGGTATTTCCTGATTTCCGCTCAAATCTATACTGGCGCCGTAAATAAAAATCGGAGGCACTCGATCATGCGCACTTTTTCTCGCTACGCCTTTTCGTTGTGGATGTCCGCGGCGTCGGTCGCTCTGGCAGGAATCGCGGGTTGCGGAGGCCACAGCTACTACCGCACGTACGACCCCGACTATCACGATTACCACGTGTGGAATAACAACGAGGTCGTTTACTACAACCGCTGGGAAACGGAGACCCATCGCGACCACAAGGATTTCCAAGATCGAGATGACAAGGACAAGAACGAGTATTGGAACTGGCGCCACAACCAGGGCCAGGAGCACTACTAATTCCTTTTCATACCCCTCATAAACTCGCCGGGCAATCGGACGCGAAGCCACCTGCGTTCGGTTGCACCGACGAGAAAATTGGCGACGAACTTCAAAATCTGCGATGAAGAGAATCGTTTGTTACGGTGAGTGACTAATCGGCGGGTTTGACGGCTAGCCGTTCCCCTGCTCGATGTCCCGCACATAGATGGTATCGGCTGCGGCGTTCCGCTTGCCGGTGACCACGACTTTCCTGCCCAGAAACTTCGCGGGCATTTCCTGATCGTCCAGGTGATAGGAGATGTCGTCGCGATCGTCACGCAGGATATAGAGCGAGCGGTGCAGAACGATGGTCCCGGTGTAGGTCTGCGCGGGAGGCGCGCTTATAAGCTCGTCAATAGCGGCCGTAACTGCCGCCGCTGGCTTCGCCGGTATTGGATGCGAGCGCTCGGCCCGCAACCCTGCGTACGATAGGAGCAGCACGGCCACCGCCGCAAGCGCGTAGGAGCGTTTCATACCTCACCTCCAGCCTTCGAATCCCTTAGTACTGAGCTAATAGGCTAACAGGCGAGGATTCGCGGCCGAACTGGCCTGATGGCCAATTGAAGTGCAAGGTCGGACGGGATAGTACCCCTGTCCGGTGGGACGGAAGGAGGGCCTACGAGCGGCCCTGGGAGTCGCACTAAGAGTGGCCCCTGGGAGCGGACCTGGAGTGACTGGCCCCGCGCGGGCGCCACGCGCCCAGTATGGCGCCCATCAGGCACAAGCCCACCAGCGGATAGAACTCGTTGATGGCAAACAGCTGCATCGACCGCGTTTCGTACATGTACGTCGTGAAATTGATAGGCCCGATAATGCCCACCCAGAGCAGAACTCCTATGGCAGCGCCCCGCGCCGCCGTATTGGCATCGCGCCAGGCGCAGATCTGCGCCAGCACAAAGGCGATCAGCAGGTTGAGCACAAACGTCGCGATGTAGGGCAGGGCTTCATTGCCGTTGGTTTGCCCGGCAGGCATGTTTTCCAGCGCCATCCAGGGCTTGCTGAACAGCACCGCGTACCACAGAGCCCCCAGCAGCCAGTAAAGCAACGCACATACGAACACAGCCGGGTAGTTAGTGCGCATCGGCGAGTCCTTTCTTGGGCGGCGTGGGGTCGAGGCCCCCACGCGTTGGCGGGAGTGTGCTTTCGGCCTGAATCTTTGTCAAGGGCGTCTCCTGGCGGGCTCCGGTACCGTGGTACCAGAATAAGGGCCATCCGTAACCTATTCTAATTCATGGAGATACGAGGCAGTTGAAGGAATCCCGTTCCCCAAACCCCACAAATCATGTATAATCAGCAGGTTAGTAATTTGCTTGCAGCCATTTTCAAACATGCTACATCCAATGGATTATCATGGCTAACCAACGAAAAGGCAGTGGACGGTTGGTACCTACCCGGCCAACCGGCGTTGAATATCGGGTCGATTACGGCATTCATCTGGTAACCGAAAAAGTCCAGCACGGCAGGGGAATTCGCCCCCAGCGCTGGGCCAAGTGCTCTGTTCGCAGCACCAACGCCCATCGGATTCCCATGGGGGAGTATTTTCTCCATGCCGACGAGGGCGGGGTTTTCCAGCTGAAGCATACCGGCACGACTTGGCAGTACCTCGCAGCCGCCTAAGCACGGAACCTAAAGGCTGAAACTCGAGCCCACCAGGGCTCGCGGGCCCGAGGTGTGCCACGACTTCAGGCGCATGCAGGCGCGCGGTCGTGCCTCAGCCCGTGTTTTTTTCGCCACGCTGGAATCCCCAAACAACATTTAGCCTTCCCGTGGGTTCTAAACGAGTGTAGATATTTGCTTAGATGTTTGCTTGTTTCGTGTGCAGGCCCATAATTCGTACGCCCATTTGTATACGAGGAGAATGGCAATGAAGCAATTCATAATCGGTTTCGCAATGTTGTTATTTGCCGGCGTGGCCGGCGCGCAGACTCCCGCCGCAGTTCCCGGGAAACCGCTGAAGCTCGTCCTGGCTCGTCAGTCGACCGTTCCGATGGTCAACGTAATGAAAGACCTGAGCGAACGGTGCCCTACCGTAACCCTCACGAACAACGCCGAGCGCTCTGATTACATGCTCTACGCCGGCGGCTGGTCGGGCGAGTACCGCTTTATGGTCATCGCCAAGGGGGGCGACACACTGTTCGCGACCAAGACGGTGATGCTCAGCAATGCCGTCAAGGACGTGTGCACATTCCTAAGCAGGCAGCCGAATTCGTAAGCTTATAGATAGATCGCAGACAGGGTGTGCCTTTCCTGGGAACGCCAATCTCCCAATTGGCGTCGTGGTACGGAATACCACGAGAGTGCGTAGCCTTCGACCGCGCACTCTGTCTGCGAGCCTCGAATCGCTTTGCTCTCTTGTCCCATCCGAGTTTTCGCCTTCGAGAATCTTCCGATTGTTGCGTCGCCTTCGAGCCGTGATATAACCCCGGCAACGCCAATCTCCCGATTGGCGTCCGCGAAATGGCAAAGCAAGAGGACGCCGGCAAAAAGAACAACCACCAACCCGCCAATTGGGAGATTGGCGTTCCCAGGAAATCCCCCGACGAAACCTCCAGGTGGCATAGTCGTCGCTATCTGCCGCACTTTGAGAGTCCCGAAGTAACGCAGCACGTGACCTTTCATTTGGCGGACAGTCTTCCGCAATCCGCGCTCTTGCGAATCGAATCCGACGTAAGGCTTATCCCAACCGAGAAACAAGACGCCGAACGACGTAAACGCCTTGATGCATGGATGGACGCGGGTCACGGCTCTTGCGCTCTGCGTGATCGCCGCATTGCCTCCATGGTGCAGGATTCCTTGCTGACCTTTGACTCGCAGCGCTACCGTTTGCTGGCGTGGGTCGTAATGCCGAATCACGTGCACGTGCTTTTTCAACCGATGAATGGATGGGAAGTGGCGACGATCGTAGCTTCGTGGAAGAAGTTCACTGCCCGCAAAATTCGTAAAAACAGAAAAGGCAATCGCGAGGTTGGTGCGGCAGGGAAGGGCATCGCCGGAAGCGAGCGTGCGGGAAAAGGCGCGTCCCACGGCGCCGCTGTCTGGCACCGCGAGTACTGGGAACGATACATCCGTGACCGGCAGCACTTCGACCAGGCTGTTGCTTACATCCACCAGAATCCGGTAAAAGCAGGCTTGGCGGCCACACCTGAAAGCTGGCAATGGAGCAGCGCCTTTCCTGGGAACGCCAATCTCCCGATTGGCGTCGGGTACAATCGACCATGAAGCGCACCTCAGGATTCGCGCCAACTTTTCCGAGAAGCAGAAGGCATTCTTCGATTTCGTCCTAGCCAATCAGCTTGAACCCGCGCACCAATTTCTTACGCGAAGCCTGATTTGAAATCTTCCGCGCAATTTGCCAGCCTTGAGTGTGTTTTTGGCGCCCGATTCGCGATGAAAGGAGGCGCAGATGGTGACGAATCAGGAGCAGCAACACCGGGCACTAGCGCCCTCCCTCGCAGGAGTGGCCTCCTACCCGTCTACTCGCTCGCTTGTCGGCCGCCCCACCCGAGTCGCGCAACGACTCGCATCGTCCGCCGCAGACCACCAGTCACCAATCGCTAGTCACCGATCACGGGTTCCCGCCCCTTCGACCCAGCCCGGAACGCCTCGATGGACTCACCCCCTCGTAAGTCAATGGAAACACTCATCGAGGGTCGAACCAGCCCGGAACTCTATTCCGGCCCCTTCGACCGTCCCGGGAGGCCAAACTTGTCGCGAGCAAAGCCGGGCCTGTGCCTCTGATGTCCTTTCACGAACCACCAATCACGAGTCTCGAATCACGGATTTTAGCTGCCATCTCTTCTCTAAATTTTCAGATAATCGCTTGACTTCTATTACCTATCACGTAGAATGCAAGTTCGTCTGCAGTCCTTCCTGCCGGCCAGGGAAGTACCAGCTCTTTGACAATCAGATGAATCAAGCCAGAACCCGTTTGGTTTGCCCATAGGTCTGCGCAAGCGGACAGATGGGAATTTGAGGTCTTCGGTTCCGCAAGGAATCGAGGATGAATAAACCGAGCGATGTAACAAGTTCGTTCCGGCCGTGACTGCATATCGCTATCACGGTCGAAACACTAGGCTTCAAACGAGAGTTTGATCCTGGCTCAGAGCGAACGCTGGCGGCGTGCTTAACACATGCAAGTCGAACGAGGACTGTAGCAATACAGTTACTCGTGGCGAACGGGTGCGTAACACGTGGATAACCTTCCTTCAAGTGGGGAATAACCCAGTGAAAATTGGGCTAATACCGCATAACATAACGAGGGCACATGCTCTTGTTCTCAAAGCCGCAAGGCGCTAGAAGAGGGATCCGCGGCCGATTAGCTTGTTGGCGGGGTAATGGCCCACCAAGGCATTGATCGGTAGCCGGACTGAGAGGTTGGCCGGCCACACTGGAACTGAGACACGGTCCAGACTCCTACGGGAGGCAGCAGTGGGGAATCTTGCACAATGGGCGAAAGCCTGATGCAGCAACGCCGCGTGGGGGATGAAGCTTCTCGGAGTGTAAACCCCTTTCGACCCGGAAGAATGCCCGCAAGGGCTTGACGGTACGGGTATAAGAAGCCCCGGCTAACTACGTGCCAGCAGCCGCGGTAATACGTAGGGGGCCAGCGTTGCTCGGAATTACTGGGCGTAAAGGGTCCGTAGGCGGTGTGGCAAGTCGGGAGTGAAATCTCTGGGCTTAACCCAGAGGCTGCTTCCGAAACTGCCATGCTAGAGTGTGAGAGAGGCGAGTGGAATTACGGGTGTAGCGGTGAAATGCGTAGATATCCGTAGGAACATCCGAGGCGAAGGCGGCTCGCTGGATCACAACTGACGCTGAGGGACGAAAGCTAGGGGAGCAAACAGGATTAGATACCCTGGTAGTCCTAGCCCTAAACCATCAGGACTTGGGGTTTGCCCTGTACGGGGCAAGTCCCGTAGCTAACGCGTTAAGTCCTGCGCCTGGGGAGTACGGTCGCAAGACTGAAACTCAAAGGAATTGACGGGGGCCCGCACAAGCGGTGGAACATGTGGTTCAATTCGACGCAACGCGAAGAACCTTACCTGGGCTTGAACCGCACAGGACCAGCTTTAGAAATAGAGCCTTCCCGCAAGGGACCTGTGTAGAGGTGCTGCATGGCTGTCGTCAGCTCGTGCCGTGAGGTGTTGGGTTAAGTCCCGCAACGAGCGCAACCCTTACTCTTAGTTGCCACCCGCAAGGGGGAACTCTAAGAGGACTGCTCCGGATAACGGAGAGGAAGGTGGGGATGAGGTCAAGTCAGCATGGCCTTTATGTCCAGGGCGACACACGTGTTACAATGCGCGCCACAATGCGTCGCGAACCCGCGAGGGGGAGCTAATCGCAAAAAAGCGCGCTCAGTTCGGATTGCAGTCTGCAACTCGACTGCATGAAGCTGGAATCGCTAGTAATGGCGCATCAGAACGGCGCCGTGAATACGTTCCCGGGCCTTGTACACACCGCCCGTCACATCACGAAAGTGGGCTGTACTAGAAGTCGTCGAGCCAACCGCAAGGAGGCAGACGCCCAAGGTATGACTCATGATTGGGGTGAAGTCGTAACAAGGTAGCCGTAGGAGAACCTGCGGCTGGATCACCTCCTTTCTAAAAGAAAAGGGAGCACGATCTGTTTCGGTAACAGATACGGCTCTCCATACGCCCTCTCACGGGGGCGCGTTCGGTTTTCTCAAGCCGGTGCGAGAAATCGTGCCGGTAACTAACGGGTTCTGGCCTGACTCATCTGATTAAGTTCGGCGATCGCGCAAGCGGTCGCTTGAGCGTCAAAGACTTTGCAGCAAACGCAAGCCCCGGTTCGATGAAAATCGAGCCGGGGCTTTTTATTTTTGCGCGGACTTTCCGCGCCGCTATTTTGGCGGACCCGGAACGAAGACGGAGCTGGCGTGGGAAATGTCGGCGTTGCGTTCTTCGGTCTCCACACGGAAATTTCGCAGCTCGCCCTTCTTCCCCTTACTGCGCGCGGTCGTGAAGGTCAGGAAATACTGGTTGTGCAGGACCATATCCAATTGCTGAAGGTAGGGGGCAAAGGAGATCGGTGGTTCGAGTCCCTGTGAAAAAGATTCGCCGCCGGTTTGATCCGACATCTTTCCCAGGTTGGAGAGCCCATAGTTCAGGCGAAACGGGTTTCGTCCGAAGTGATCCACGGCGCGAACATACAGCGTATGAATGACGACGCCGGCCTTCTGAGCCTTCTCGATGGTGAGCGTCACATCAGGACTGTTCGGATCGCCGCGGAAGCGGTCAATCCCGTCGGCGATCACTAGGACTTCGCGGCGCGAAGATGTCGTGGGCCATTTCTTTATCAGGTCCAAGAGCGATTGATAGATGCTCACGGACGAGGCGCCGAAGCCCAACGGCAATCGCAGCGACTTGGCGGCCGCATCGTGATCGAGCGTGAAGTTTGCGCCCAGGCGCGCGGTGCCATTGTCCGCGTAGAAGACGCCGATTCTCGTGTCCTTGGCCTGGTCGTGCATGAAAGCGCGAACATCATTGAACTGATTCGCGATGCTGGGGTCGTCGAGGTCGTCGATCAGAATGGCCAAATCGAGCGAGCCATTTTCTCCCTCAGCAGCAAGCCACCCGGTCACATCCTCGCGTTGCTTGCCGGTATGGACGATCACGTCCTCTTTCCCGAGCGCCGGAGGAGCCGTGAAGTTGGGTCCCAAGACGGTAACGACGGTGGTGACGGGCACTTTTGCCGCAGGCTCGGCTTGCTGCGCTCTGGCGAAGCGCACAGCAAAGAGTGTCACGAATAGAAGGAAGGCGAGCAGCTTGGGGAACTTGAGCATGTGAGCACCTCTAATCGAAACAGATGCCTAGGGCTAACGGAAGGCTGTCTTACAAGCAGAGCCGCGAAAAGTCAGTTCATCTCGCGGCTCTGCCGTAAGAATTCTGTCTACGCGGCGCGGCTACTGTTTCGTGAGTTCCGTATAGACGGTTTGGGTGAAGCTGGGAAACCGGCCAGCGGGCGCGGTGTCACCAAGCTCTTGTTTGATCTGATCCAGGGATTCCCCTTTGGCAACGAGCGCCTTGATCTGATCGCGCCGCGCAATCGTGGAGTCGAGGCGAGCCTGCACCTGCGCTCTGGTTTGCACTTCGCCGTGTCCGGGGACGAAGGTGTTGGCGTCGAAAGCGAGCAGCCCCTTCACGGAAGTGATCCAGCCCTCCGACGTGCCGTTTTTCTCCAGATGGATGAGCGGATAGGGGGTATTCGTCGCGATAAGGTCGCCGGTGAAGACGATTTTCTGTTCCGGAAGATAGATGACTAAGTCGCCGCTGGTGTGCGCAGGTACCCAGTGGGCAAGCTCGAAGCGCACGCCGTTGATGGTCAGTTTTTCGTTCGTATCCACCGTTTTCGTGGGCATGTAATCAGCGGGCGCGGCTTGCGGAGTGCCCTGAGACTTTTCCATTTCCGCCTTGCAATTGGTCTGCGCGATGATCGTCAAGCCCTTGGGAAAAGCGGCCAACCCGTTCACGTGATCTCCGTCACTGTGTGTGATGATTACCGTGGTTATCGGCTTTGGCGTGATCTTGGCGACCTCAGCGAGAATCTGTTTGCCGGAGTCCACGTTCAGCTTCGCGTCGATGATGATGACGCCGTCCTTGCCGACGATGGCGCCGGTGTTGGATCCCGCTCCCCCAGAGAGCAGATAGACGTCGCCGCCGAGAGCCTGCGAGGCGACCGGCGTGGCTGGAGGCGGTCCCTGTTGGGCCACAGCCGAAGCCGTCAGCACGGTCAAAGCCAGGAAAACTGCAAGTCCCATTCCTATCCACCTTCGATGGTTCATCGCGACTCTTCCTCCGTCTAGAGAGTTCTGCGTTTCTAATTTTTCAGGTTTTCCGGGAAGCGGGCGGAGTATACACAACTATCCTGCACACGTACAATGCGATGGGCCAAGAGAGCCCCGTCGCCGAGGTGCGAAAAACAAAGGGGTGATTCCGGTGGCTAAGGACAAATTTGTGATCGCGCCGCATATGCGGCTGCACGAGTGGGTGGCGGAAGAGAAGGGCTATTTCGCGGACGAGGGTCTCGAATACGAATTCCGCGACCAACTGACTTCGCAGGACGGCAAGAAACACGACCTGGGAAACAAGATCGGGGCGTTCCAGACGTTCGAGCAAGGGCGCACGGCGGACATCGGTTGCGCGTGCCACTGGACGGTGAATGTTTCGTCTTCGGCGGGCCACGGCAAGCTCTTTGCAGATTGCTACTCGGTGACGCCCGCTGGGCTTTTCGTGCCGCCGGAATCCAAGATCCAGACTCCGGCAGACTTGGCCGGCGTGCCGATCTCCGTCGGGTTTCAGTCCGGGAGCCACTATTCGACGATCCAGTCTTTGGAACAGTATCTGAAGCCGGCGGATATCAATTTGTCCTACGCAGACGGCCTGCTCTTCAAGCGCATGGAGCTGTTGTACGACCGGAAGATTCCGGTGGCATCGCTTTTCAGCGGGCCGTACTACTTCATGGAACAGCTGGGCTTCCGGAAGGTTATCGATTCAACATTTATGATTGCTTCGATGGTGACGCGTGAACCCGATCCCGAGGACGTCCGCAGATATTTCCGGGCGCTTCGCCGCGCACAGCATGACATCGACCTGCGGCCGGAGCTTTACACCCACTATTACAAAAAGGAGTTCCCGGCGCGATTCCACGAAGCGATGGATACGCGGCGATGGGGACCCGGCGAGCGGTTGGTGTTTGAGCCCTACTCGAAGGAAATGTTCGAGCAGTCGTTTCAATGGATCGCCCGTCACGGGATTTTCGAAGAGGGAAAGATGGGATCGGGCAAGTACGAAGAGTCAGTGATCTCACTGGCGGCGGATTAATGGACACGAAGAGGTTCCAGTCCGCTCCCTGACGGATTGGAAAACCTCGCGGCAGTATTTCCTTATTGCATGCAGGCATCGGCTAGACTGAGCAGAAAGGTGCCGCTGCCATGAATGCGCGATTGCCGAAATCGGTTTTTATCGTTGTGGTGGTCTACGCGGCGATTCATTTTTCCTCCTACTACTCTCAATTGCCGGCGGTGGTGGCTTCGCATTTTGACGCGCATGGCACCGCGAACGGCTGGCAGACCAAGCAAGCCTTCTTCAGCGTGTTCGTGGCGGTGACGTTGCTGGGAGCGGTGCTTGTGTTCGTGTTGCCCGCGCTAATGGCCATCGTGCCGCGGCAGTTCATCAATTTACCGAATAAGGACTACTGGCTTTCGCCGGAGCGGTTGGAGGCCTCGCATCAGTTCCTGAGTACGTGGTTTGCGTGGTACGGATGCGCCGTCTACGGCGTGATCTTTATGGCGTTTGACTATGCGGTAAAGTCAAATCTGGGACCCGCGGAACGGCCTGACCAGACGCTGCTTTGGTATGGTCTGGCAGTTTTCGGCATATTCACGATTGGCTGGACCATCCGGCTGATGCGACGATTCGCTCGCGTGCCTAAGGGGTTGGAGACGCGGTAGAAGGCGCCGCAGCCTGCGCATAGTTTTCCGCACCAGACGCACAATCGAGAGATTGGCGTTCCCAGGAAAGGCAAGAAAATGCTTGTCTTTGCCAGGCGAGCGGAGTAAACAAGCGGTTCGCATGTCCACCGGCCCATCGATTCCTGTGCGTGAGTTGAATCTGGAGACGTATGCGTGGGAAGACGCTACGGTAGTACGATGCACCGGCCGCCTGACTACCGAAACCTCTGTGCTTCTGAAGACGGAAGTGAGAACGCTGCTGCCGAGTAGACGGCGGCTGATCCTCGATTTGACGGATCTTTCGCACATGGATAGCTCAGGGCTCGGCGCGCTGGTCGGGCTTTACATTTCGGCGAGGGGCGCAAGCTGCGAACTGCAGCTGGTGAACTTGAGCCCGCGGATCCGCGAACTCCTGAATATCACGAACGTCCTTTCCGTATTCGAAAACTGCGGCCGCTATGGGACTCGGTTGCCCTGATTCCGCCTTCGCCGAGGCATCGGCGAGACGGGCTGGTAAACTGCGGCCGGTCCGTACTGGCCAAGCAAACGTAGCCTCGGTAGCACCCTGCGAACATTTCGGACCCGACGACGGCTAACGCCTTGACCGATGAGCGGTCGCCGCCTATCATAAATCAATCCTGTATTTTGCTTTCCGTGGGCCTGTAGCTCAGGTGGCTAGAGCGCACCCCTGATAAGGGTGAGGTCGGTAGTTCAAGTCTACCCAGGCCCACCATTCCTTCGTCTTAGCCCGTTCGAAGATCATGTCGAAGGGCTTTCTGTAGGTGGGATAAACACTTACCGCGTCCACGGCGCAGTTCGATAGCACCATTCTCAGCAATTTCGCTTTTTCCGCCGGAGTCTGCGTAACGTACAGAGAATGCGCCTTATTCGCGAGTTCTAAAACGCGGACGCGGCCGAGAGCGCGCTCGGGATTTGCCGCCTGCTCAAGCTCGCGCAGCGATGAGAGAAGCGTTTGCTCTTCCCGCCGCCACTCCGCGGACTTGGCTTCCCAAAATTCCTCGGTGATTTTTCCGTCCAGGCGGTCCACGTAAGCCCTGATCGCGCAGGAACCGAACCATCTCACCGAAATGTTTCCGTCCCGATATCTTGGCGGTTTCCACGTCCACAAACTCACGCAAGACACTCAGCTCGTGGTTCTGCGCGTACTCGCGGAGGAATTTGAGTTGCGCGGGGATTGAATATCCTTCACGTTCCTGATCTTTGCTGGATACTCTCGCGTATAAGATCGCCTGTCTCATTTGGCCCTCTGCCGGCACGCATTGCAGCCGAGCGCGTGCCGCTCACCTTGCGCCGGTTTCGTTTTGCTGTCAACAGGTGGTCATGCACTGTGCTTCTCTGTCCCACTCGGTCGAGCAGAAGAAACATCAGTCGCAAGGCGAGCAAACTGCATCAGGATCGAGGGCCGTACTTCCTGTGGTCTCCTGACCTGGTGGGAGATGGGACAGCTCGAGTATTTCGTTAGGGGAGGACATGGCGGACTCTCTGGACGGAGGGCTTCCCGTGAGGAATTGCGGGGAATAGCGAAGGGATGGTTCTGCGGAGTACCCCTCTACTTATACTAATGGGCAAGAAGTCGGTGAAATCCCGCAAAGAAAAAATGCCCGCCTGCCCTGAAGAATAATTGTTGGGGATTGATGATCTGCGCCGTTGACTATCGGTTTGGACGTGCTGTTAGTAGTGCTCATCGGGCGCGGGCGACTACAAAATAAAAAAGGGCGGGAGCGACCCCCTGTCGCTTTTCGGGCCGCAGGCCGGGCGAAAAGAGGGGGTCGCTCCCGCCCTTTTGCCGTACTCGCCCGCGTACGATCTCTGCGACCTGATGCTCGTACTGTATTGCTATGGTGGGGTTAGAAACTAGGGCGGAAAACCGAAAGGAAAACCGTGAGGAAAACCGTTTTCAAAACGGTTTTCCGGAATTGGGATGGTTCCATGGATATCTTTCGACCCGGACACTGCCTGCGTTTCAGTGTTCTGTGCACGCCATGATATGGGGGATCAGAACCGACTTGCCCGGTGACTCCATATATTTGTCCCAACGTTCCGGTCAAGACAGTTTGCGTTACACTCTCTTCATGACGCGGCTTATCTTCGCCCCAATGGTTCTGGCGCTGTCCTCACTGCCTGCGACGGCGCAAGTCAAAATCCACGTTTCGCCATCACATCACAAGAAGTACGAGACAATTCATACGCGTGTCGAAAACGCCGGGAGCAAGCCGGTCACTTTTTGTATTCAAGTCGGCCAGACATCGCCGAAAGGGGGCGGCGAAATCGAAGCGACTCCATCGCCGTTTTGGGTACAGAAGAACAACGACGGTAGGTGGAGCACCCTTCTAATCGGTCCCGACGTCGGCAGCTTCCAGCACCCTGAGGTATTGGAACCAGGTAAGTGGCTGGAATTTCCTTTCGGATTGGGTGAATCTGGCCAAATGAGATTGCGCCTGAGCTACTGGAATGGTTCTCTGCCGAGTTTGGCCTGTAATGCACCGCCGCAGGGTGTTAAAGTAGCGACGTCATCACCTTTCGCGGTTGATTCGGCGTTTCCTAAGCCAACTCCGCAGCCCAAGACCGTATCTGGCCGAGTCATTGCTTACTCGGTTTCTCCTGCTTGCCTGAACGGGGGAATGGATATTGGTCAATGCTCATTCGCGTTGATAAACCCAAGAATCTAAACTCTCAACTCATACGCGTGGACTTCTCGCTCCCATGCGACAAGTCCCCTGAATGGATTTCATCGAACGCATTGGTTGAGAGACTTCGACTAGTGCGTGACAAAAATGCGGATGCCGTGCTGTCAGGATGCTTGCAAGAAGAATGCAAAGAGAGCCAATCACTGCCGACTTGGAAACGACCCACGGGTGGAACACACGACCCTCTTCCGTTCGGTCAAACGCTTCCAAGCTATCGATCAATCGACCTGCCTCTGGCTCCGGTTGTCTGAGTCCCGTAATCGGGACTTGACGAAGATTGATCAACGTGGCACAGGATTGAGGTAAATTTGCACAATGAATCGACTCTCCAAGCTAGCTGCAATCATCGCACTGCTTTGCTTTCCGATGAGAATCGCGGCCCAATATCAGCTCATCGAGCTTGCCGATGTTCAATCAGCGAAATCATTAGGCGCGACAATACAAGACCCTACAGGTGCCCCGATTTCAACGGCACATGTCCAGGAATTCAGCGCGGATTGGAAAACAGTACTGCGCTCAACTTCGACTGATCGCGATGGATCGTTTTCATTCGCCCCAGTGCGGGGTAGAAAGATCTATTTCATTCAGATTTCGGCACCGGGGTTTGATCCGCTGCGGTTCCGTCTTCATGTGGACGCCAAGCGCGGAGCCAGTCTCAAACTAAAGCTAACAATCGCGACCTAACATGCTGGCCTATCGACTATCCGCATTGAGGGCACCGGCCGTTGTGCTGCTTTTCCCCAGCGGCGATTCCGAAAGGCACTTGGCGGAGGCGACAACCGGTGTTCAATGCTCTTCGGTGGAATCAGAGTAGCGACAGCTCCCCAATGTGCGGAATGCCTGCGACGATCTGGCCCCGCGGAAGAGTTCTAAGATCGTCAACCAGGGCCCACCAGCCTTCGCCCACGGTGGCGGCTGCGGCTTGGCATGCCAATCTCCAAACTGCGATGGGATTCCACTGATATCTTGCCCAGCAAGTCCACCGAACGTGCTACACAGTGAAACCTCGTCAGAGTCCAAGTCCACTCAGGTCCGCCAATCTCCTTGCGGCACGTCTTGCTTGTTGGTAAGATCGTCTTACCATGCTCACAAGAGTTTCGACAAAGGGCCAAGTGGTCGTTCCCAGTAAGATCCGGCGCAAGCTCGGACTGCAACCGGGAGACTCGCTGGAGGCTAGGGTCGAAGGACAACATATTGTCCTAACTCCGCGAAAAGTTCGTTCGCGAAAGGCACGTATCATTCGGGATCCGGTCCTTGGATTGCCGGTTCTAACCGCGGGACCTAAGGCTCCTAACCTCACGAGCGCAGAGGTACGCGAAATCCTTGCCGATTTTCCATGAGATACCTGTTGGACGTGAATACGCTGCTTGCTCTGGTTGTATTGGAGCATGAGTTTCATGGGCGCGTTACAGGTTGGGTGAAAGGCCTTGGCACAACCGGCGTTCCGGAAATGGCAACATGTTCAATCACCGAATTGGGCTTTGTGCGTGTGCTGGGCCAGGCTCAACAGTATGGCTCGTCCGTTGCACAGGCGCGCGAGCTTTTGCTCAAGGTGAAGAGCAGCGATGGAATGCGCTGGATTTTCGTTCCCGATGACCGCGACATCTCCCATCTCCCTAGGTGGGTGCGAACTCCAAAGCAGACCACCGACGGTCACCTCGCGGGGCTCGCCAGGGCCAACGGGGCCGTCCTGGCAACCCTGGACCGCAGAATCCCTGGCGCCTTCGTCATCCCCCCGGGGCCGCCGTTCGTAAGAAGAGCACGAAGATGAAAGCGGTTCCTGCCGTTTTTGCGGGCGGTTCCTACCTAAGCTAAACTACTCGTGTAATCATCTAGGAACCCTTTGCGAATCCGAATTGCGGTTTTTGTTTCGATCGTTCAATCGATCTTGTTTTTGGCACATTGGGCCGTCTATGCGACTTTGACAGCCTTTTGGCATGATCCTATCGCTTCTAGCGGCGGCCTCAAGGTTGCTTTCGCGGTTCTCTCCGTAAGCTTCGTAGCGGCTTCGTTCCTGGGCTTTCGATATTCGAACGCATTCGTGCGCGTCTTCTACACGCTGGCTGCGGCCTGGCTGGTGATGCTGAACTGCCTGGTGATGGCGACATGCGTCTGTTGGGTGCTGTACGGCGCGGATCGGGTCGCCGGCGTTCCCATTGAGCCAGGCTGGATTGGACTGGTCGTCTTCTGTGGCGCGGTTGCGGTGGGGATCTACGGGATCGTTAACGCCGCGATTGTTCGGATCAAGCGAGTAGCGGTTCGCCTGACAGGCTTGCCGGAGCATTGGCAGCGGGCGAGTAGCCGCGGTGGTCAGCGACATGCATCTCGGGCATGTGCGCGGCTCCGGTTTTGCGCGGAGGATCGCGACGGTGGTGAATTCGCTGAAGCCGGATATTGTCTTCATCGTCGGAGATCTCTTTGACGGCAGCGCGGCCGATCCCGGAGAGCTGACCGCTCCGCTGAAACAGTTGTCGGCGCCTTTCGGAGCTTATTTCGTGACCGGCAATCACGAGGAGTTTGGCGATCCGACCAACTACATTCGCGCGGTGAGGGATTGCGGAATTGTAGTGCTCGAAAATGAAAATCGGCGTGTCGACGGCCTGCAGGTCGTCGGCGTGGACTATCGATCGTCGACCGATGCGACGCATTTTGCGAAGGTGCTATCGCAGTTGCGAATTGACACGCAGCTTGCGAGCGTCCTGCTGCTGCACGCTCCGAATAATCTGCCTGTATCGGAGAAGGCGGGAGTTTCTCTGCAACTTTCGGGGCACACACACCGCGGGCAATTGTTTCCTTCGACGTGGATAACCGCGCGGATTTATGGTTCATTTGTGTACGGGCTGAATCGCCTCGGGCGAATGATGGTTCTTACTTCGAGTGGCGCCGGGACTTGGGGACCTCCGGCGCGTTTGGGCACGAATTCCGAGATCGTGCTGGTGCAATTTGACTAAAAGGGTTTGACCAAAGGGATCGGCGAAGAGTTCGATCGACCGGAAGACACGCGATATGAAACTCAAGATCGTACAAGTAGGTGAGCCGGTGCTGCGCCAGCCAGCGCGCGAGTTGAGTGCCAAGGAGATCGCCAGCCGGGAGATCCGGCGGCTCATTGCCGACATGCGCGAAACGATGTATGACGCTCCGGGCGTAGGACTGGCGGCGCCGCAGGTGGGTTTGCCGCTGCAACTTGCGGTGATCGAGGACCGCGAGGAAAATCTCAAGGATGTAGCGCCCGAAATCTTGGTGGAACGCGAGAGGAAGGCCGTTCCGTTCCACGCGATCATCAATCCGAGGCTGGTCGAGACTTCGGAGGTGCACGCGGAATTTTTCGAGGGCTGCCTCAGCATTCACGGGCTTACGGCGGTCGTCCCCCGCGCGCACAGCGTGCGCGTGGAGTGTTTGGACGAGAAGGGCGAGCCCAAAGTGATCGAGGCGTCGGGATGGTATGCGCGGATCTTGCAGCATGAGATCGACCACTTAGCCGGGCGGCTGTACGTGGACCGGATGAACGCGCGAACGCTTACGGAACTCGAAAATTTCAATCGCTTCTGGAAGGGCAAGTCGATCCGCGAAATCCGCGCGGCGCTCGAAGCGGGCACTCTCTAGTGAGCTTCCGCAAATCAGGCCAGGACGACGAGATCGATTTCTACTCGCACGTCGCGCGGCAAGCGAGCGGCTTCCACGGTTGAGCGCGCGGGCGGGTTCTCCGGGAAATAGCGCGCGTACACTTCATTCATGGCTGTGAAATCGTTCATGTCCTTGAGGTACACGGTGGCTTTGACCGCGCGGTCGAGTGAGGAGCCGCCGGCTTCGACGATGGCTTTGAGATTGTCCAGCACACGTGCGGTCTGGCGAGCGACGTCACCCTCGACGAGCTGACCGGTAGCTGGATCGAAGGGCACTTGGCCGGCAGTGAAGATAAATCCGTTTGCCTTGACCGCCTGGGAGTATGGTCCGATTGCTTTCGGACCCTTTTCTGTGGCAATGATTTCTTTCATCGAGTCTCCTGTGCCGGCGCGTCGTGATGCGCACGGGCGCTATTTGGCTTGTTCCGCGGCAACGGCGGTTGGGTAGCGCTCGCGGAAGCTGGCGGGAATGCCAGTTTCGTACAGCCAAGGGCGAAACAGTTCGTCGACATTCGCTGTCTGGGCACATTCGATATTCAATCCCGCGCGCAGGTCTTCGTAGCCATATTCCGCGCCTCGCAAACTTGAAAGCATGTGACCCACGCCCCGACGAAAGGGCGCCTGTCCGCACGCGTCTTCGAGAGCGTAGAGGAAAAGAACGGCTTTGTTGACAGCCATGTTGACCTGGCCGGGATTTTCCTCTGAAGTTACCTGCACGATCGGCTTTTCTGCGGCCAGATTATGAGACGCGTCATATTGGCCGAGGTACGCCGCTATTTTCTTCTGACGGGACGACGATCCTTCCCGAGATTCATAGAATGCGTTGACCATGTATGTTCCGAGCGCCGCAGGAACGATCGAGCGGGCCGGATCGGGAGAAGCCATCCACCGGAGCCAGGTGTCGGAGAGTAGCGCCGTCTCAGCTTGTGAAACCTGGCCGCGGCCGACGGTCTGGGACAAAAGATTTTGGTCCAGAAGGATCATGCTCGGAAATGAGCCTGCGACATCCTGCGGCAAAGTTGCCAGATGGGAAATTTCGTTCTGCGGAAGCTCCACGACCCAGACCGGTGATTCGCCGAGGGCGCGAGCGGTGAAATTCGAATCGAAGAATTGTGCTGCGGCGGCGATCTGTTCGCCGGCAGCTTTCACTGCGTCTTCGGGCAAACCCTGGAACGTCCAGAAGTAGACGGAGCCTCCCTTGCTTTTCGCGAGCTGCTGTTTGTAACGGCCGGCAACTACGATGGGAGTGTCAGTTGCTTCGCGCAGGCGGAATCGATATTCCACGTTATCGCCACGGGTCTTTCGGCCAATCGGTTGTCCGGATGCGACCGCGAGGAAATCCTTGGGGAGGACGACGGTGAGGTCCGTGGGATCGGCGCGCTGCTCTCCCTTCGCGAAAATCTTTTTCGGCGCTTGGAACGTCGGGAACCAGTAGGAGCCGTCGAAGGCGAAAGCGTCCGCGGCCATCACGGTGCGGGCATCTCCACCGGCGGTCATATCAAATGCGATCTCTATGTCTTTCGTTTCGCTCGGGCGCCAGGAAGGCTCGAACTTTATCTGGAATGCGGCCATTTTCGCCGCCGAGCTCGCGTCGATTTCTTCGCCGGCAGCGTCCTTTCCGTCCACGGTAACGTGAAGATTCTCGCGGCCGAGGAAGGCTTTTTGAGGAACGGTTACGTCGAGCGAAGTGAGCGGGCCGTTACCGACATTTTCCAGGCGATAGTGGCCCTGAAAATGGAGGCGCGGCTGAGGCTGGGCGACGAATGTCAGATCGACAGTTTCTTTTTCGACGTGGTAGCCGGGCCCGAGCGGAACAGCGCAGGAATACGCGCACAACAGGGGAAAAGCTGCGGCAACGGCGGCGAGCCAGCGGGAAGCAGCGCGTTTCACGATGTGAGGATTTTACCGGGGTGCCGCGGCAGTGGGAAGGCAGAAGTATCAGGAACCCGGGAATTGACGCAAGATGTCGGCATCGGTCGCACCGTGCTTCCGGGCGGCGGCGATGGCGACGGCCTGAGAATCGGGGACTCCGCGGCGCGCGAGCTCGAGGAGCGTAGTTTCGCGCAGGCCCGCGTTCTTCAGCTCGGCGAGCGAGGCTCCCGCCAACACCGGCTGGCCCGCCGCGCGGCGCTGGGCGACCTCCAGAATGATGTCATCGGGAAAGCTCGCCAGGCGCATGGCCTGCAGCTCTCCCGCGACGGGCCCCAGTTGATTCAGCTTCGCGAGCTCGACGATGGTTTGTTCGCTCATGCCGGCCTGCACCATGCCTGCGGCGGTGCTGCCGGCGTCAAAGGTCTGGCTACGGCCGCGGGATATCTGCAGCAGAGTGACGCAGGTTGCGTCGGACACTCCACCCTGACGGGCTTGGACCAGGCTGGCCACCTCGGGAGCAGTCACATGCAGGGCTTTGACCTGCTGGATGGCGTCGTAGCTCATGCCTGCATGGTCGAGGGGAGCAGTGTCCAGGGGCGTAACGCTATGGCATGCGACTGGGGCACAAGCCAGCCCACACGTCAGCGCGAGGCGTGCCAGAGTGAAACGCCGCGCCCGCGTGCTTCGGTGCAGGATGTTCCCCATACGTTCACTATACGCGGTGAGGGGGGAGCTGGGGCGGCGTGTCGCGGAAGAAGCACGGGCACATGAGCGCGCGGAGGGATTTAGACGTTGTAGACGCGCTCGATGTCAAAAACGCCGGGGATGCGCTTGATGCCGCTTAGGATTTCCTCAAGCTGCTTGCGGTCGCGCACGTCGAGCGCGACGTCGATGCGCGCGCGAATGCTTTCGCCGCCGCTCTCAAAGGTGCGGATGTTTGCGCCCGCATCGCTGATCACGCTGGTGATGGCGGCCAGCATCCCGGGCCGGTCTTCGGTGAAAATACGCAGGCGCACCGGAAAGGTGGCGTGAGTTTCGCCCGCCCATTCGACGGGAATGCGACGCTCCGGTTCGTAGAGCAAGTTTTCGACGTTCGGGCAGATCTTGCTATGCACGGCGATGCCACGTCCGCGCGTGACGTAGCCGATGATATCGTCGCCGGGAATCGGATTGCAGCACTTCGAGCGGTAGACCATGAGGTCGTCGTGCCCGCGCACGATGATAGCGGCATCGTCGATTCCCAGGACGCGCTTGACCGTCGACGCGAGCTTCGGCTGTTTCTCCTCGCCGGTTTCGGGCAGAGCCTGTCCGGTAGCTTTGGACAGCACCTGCCGGGCGGACCACTTGCCGTAGCCCAACTCGGCGTAGAGATCGTCCAGGCGCGAGCAGCCATATTCGGAGGCCACGCGCTGCCAGTCTTCGCTCGGGATTTTCTTGATACTGATGCCGGCTTGGCGCGCTTCCTTCTCCAAGAGGCGCCTTCCGACATCGGTGGCCTGCTCGCGCTCGTGGAGATGAATCCACTGGCGGATCTTGGTGCGCGCACGTGAGGTATGCACGAAGGATAGCCAGTCGCGCGAAGGCTCATGGCCCTTCTGCGTGGTGATTTCGACGACGTCGCCGTTCGCGAGGGCGTGCCGCAGGGGAACCATTTCGCCATTCACCTTGGCGCCGGAGCATTGGTGGCCGACTTCCGTGTGGACGGCATAGGCGAAATCGACAGGTGTGGCGCCGCGGGGCAGCACTACGACGCGTCCCTTGGGAGTGAACGTATAAACCTCTTCGGGATAGAGGTCGACGCGCAGCGTCGATAAGAACTCGCTGGGCTCCTGCATCTCCTGAACCCACTCGATCAACTGGCGCATCCACACGATCCGCTGGTCGTCCGCCGATGAGGCCATGCTGCCATCTTTGTATTTCCAGTGCGCGGCGACGCCCTGCTCGGCAATGCGGTGCATTTCCTGGGTGCGGATCTGCACCTCGAAGGGCTGCCCGGAGTGAATCACGCTGGTGTGCAGCGATTGGTAGAGGTTCGGCCGGGGCATGGCGATGTAGTCTTTGAATCGGCCCGGAACGGGCCGCCAGATCTGGTGGATCACGCCGAGGGCCGCATAGCAATTTTTTACGGTGTCGGTGATGACGCGCACGGCCAAGAGGTCGTAAATCTGGTCCAAGTTACGCTGCTGTTTCTGAATTTTCAGATGCACGGAATACAGCCGCTTGGTGCGAGCCTGCACTTCCGCGGGGATACCGCTTTCGATCATTTTCTCGCGAATTTTTTCCTGCGCTTCCAATAGGAACTTATCGAAGACCTTTTGCTTGGTGGCAACTTTTTTCTGCAGCTCGAGAAATGCTTCCGACTCGAGATAACGGAAGGACAGATCTTCGAGCTCGCCGCGAATCAAGCCCATGCCCAAGCGGTTGGCGACGGGAGCGTAGATATCCAGCGTCTCGCGGGAGATGCGCTGCTGGCGCTCGCTGTCGAGGTATCCGAGGGTGCGCATGTTATGAACGCGATCTGCGAGCTTCACCATCACGACGCGGACGTCATTGACCATGGCCAGCAGCATCTTGCGGACGCTTTCCGCCTGGCGCGCCTCGGGAGCCATCAGGTCGAGCCGGCTGATCTTGGTGACGCCTTCCACCAGCCGCGCCACGTCTGGACCGAACTGCTCGGAAATCTTTTCCAGGGGGATTTTGGTGTCTTCGACTACGTCGTGAAGCAGAGCGGCGCACAGCGACGTTACATCCAGCCGCATGTCTGCGAGTAGATGAGCGACTTCCACGGGATGAGAAAGGTAGGGCTCGCCGGAGCGCCGCGTTTGCGTCTTGTGTTGTTCGGCGGCGAAATCGTAGGCACGGCGCAGGAGTTCGAGATCGTCGCCCGGCCGGTTGCGATGCACCTTGTCGGTCAGCTCGACGAAGCGCAGGTCCACCGTGCGCCGCGCGGCGACGCTGATGATCGGATTGCCCGACGCATCCATATATCTCTATTCTAGCCCCGGTTCGCTATTTTGGACGAAGGCAGGATCTCCCGGTGAGCGAACAGCGACAGGGAGGAATTACGAGGGAGAAATGCGCCGGCGGACGATCGATCTATCCGCCGGCACGATCAGGCTACAGCAAGAACTACGAGCTAGGCTGGACGTTCGCCTTCTTCTGCTTGATGGCCTTTACTTTGTCGACCAGTTGATCGGCCTGCTGGAGGTCCGCGTTGCGCGCATCGGCGGAAGTCTCCATATCAGCCTTTTGGCGGTAGAGCAGGTTCAAGTAGGCCATGGCATCGTCATAATCCGGATTGATGTTGATGGCCTTCTGCAGGTTGGAAATGCCGTCGTTCACGATGTCGCCATACTTCGCGGTGAACTGCGAGGCAATCGCCGGCGGCAGGGGATCGTTTTCCTTGATCTGCTTTTTCCCATTCTTATTGTATTCCTCGCGCAAATCGCGATTGGCACGGAAGGCGAGAGTCCAGTCGATCACGCCAACCCAGTAGTAAGGCTCGGGGTCGTCGCTCTTCAGCTCGATATGCTTTTCGTGGTAGGTCTTAGACTGCTGGATCTTCGCAGGATCGTAAGGCGAGCTGCCCATGTTAAAGAGAATCGAGCCCAGGCCGTCGATAGCGGAGAGGTTGTTAGGATCCGTATCGAGAATGGTCTGGTATTCCGTGGCAGCCTGCTGGCCGTTGCGGATATTTTCCGGGGAGGGTGCGCCGGGGATATAGAGTCCGGTGTAGGCAGCGGCAAGATACAGCTGCGCGTTGGTGAGCTTAGGATCGAGTTCCTTGGCTTCCTTGAAGTTCTCGATGGCCGAATCGAACTGGCCGTTCTTGTAGGCTTGAACGCCTTTGTTCAGCCTGTCGCGCGCTTTCAACCGGTCGCAGCCGGCTCCAACGACACACGCGGCTAGAGCAACGGCCGCAAGAATCAGGACGTGGGGCTTACGATGCATCCATGTTCTCCTTATGAAATCGGCCGGCGAAGACGGCTGCAATTCACAGCCCTTCGCCGACCGCTACGGACGTACGCGATGAGAGACTACTGCCCCGCCTCAATTTTGGCGGTAATCAAGCCGACGTGATCGATGCCCGCACCGCGCATGATATCGATGGCACGGGCCACCTGGCCGAATTCGACGTTGTCATCGCCCTTGACGAAGGCGATCTTATCGGCGCGCTCTTTGAAGATATCGAAGAGGCGCGGGCCAAGCGCAGTCCAGCTGCTCTCATCCTGATTGATCATCACCTTGTCGCCGGCCATCACCTGGACGACGATAGTGCGATCATCGGTCTTCTGCTGCTGCTGATTGGGCGGAGCAGGCTGCGGAACCAGAGTGTCCAGTCCGGTCGGGACTCTTGGTGTGATCACCATGAAGATGATGATCAGCACCAGGAGCACGTCGATCAGAGGAACAATGTTCGGCTCCGAAACCGGGCCGCCCTTGCTATCGCCAACTGACATTCCCATCGGAAAACTCCTTCTGGCTATGCCCGCCGATACGCTAGTTGCCGGTCGGCGGAGGTGGAGCAGTCTTGTTCGTCTGGGGCTTCTCGGTGAGCAGGCCCAGATTTTCTACGCCAGCGGAACGGATCTCGTCCACGGCCTTGACCACGTCTCCGTATTTTGCCCGTTGATCGGAGCGGACATAGACCGTTTTGTCGAGCCGGTCGGTGAGCTGGTCCTTGACCGTACTCGTAATCTGATCGATGTTGATCTCCTCCCGACCCAGATACGTGCGTCCGTCGCGAGTGACACCAATGATGATGGCATCATCCTTGTCGGCGCCGGGCATCTTGACGGAATTCTCCGCCTTGGCCATATCCACGGAGAGACCCTTTTGAAGCATGGGGGTGATCACCATGAAGATGATGAGCAGGACGAGCATGATGTCCGCCATCGGAATCACGTTCGGCGCGGCCATCACCGCCGGTGCTTTGGGTTTGTAAGCCATGTGTTACTTCTTTCCAGCCCGGCGAGTGATGAAGTAGTTGATCAACTCCATCGAGGAGTTGTCCATCTCCACGTCGAAAGCTTCCACGCGATTTGTGAAGTAGTTGAAAGTCCACACGGCGGGAACGGCGACGAGCAAGCCGAGCGCGGTGGTGACCAAGGCTTCAGCGATACCGCCGGCCACGGCCGAAAGACCGGTGACCTTCTGAGCCGAAATTCCTTTGAACGCGTTGATGATGCCCATAACCGTGCCGAACAGTCCCACGAAGGGAGCGGTCGAGCCGATGGTGGCGAGGCCGGAAAGGCCGCGCTTCATTTCGGCGTGCACGATGGCGACGGAGCGTTCGAGGCCGCGCTTGGCAGCTTCGATGACTTCTTCATCGCTGACCTGAGCGGAGGCCGCCTGGAACTCTGAAAGGCCGGTGGCTACCACCTTGGCGATGTGGCTCTTCTTGTTGCGCTCGGCGATGGAAATGGCTTCATCGAGCTTGTTGTCCTTGAGGGCGCCCGCGACCTGCTGGACGAACACGCGGGACTGTTTACGGGCGGCACTGTACATCAGTGCCCGGTCGATCATGATGCCGACCGACCACGCGGACATGACGAAAAGAATAAAGACCACGGTCTTGGCGGGATAGCCCATGTTGTGCCACATCGTAATCAGGTCCCAGCCAACTTCGGGGGCTTGGTCCTGGAACATCATGAACAGCATATTTGCGAACATAGAATTCGATCCTCCTCCGTTCCCCAATCGATCTCGGCAGTGATAATTCTGCCGGTCGGAACTGACGCCAAACCCGAAGCCTGCCTGCGACCCCGGTACTGCTTAACTGCCGAGCGAAAACACAACAGAAATGGTGGTGTCTACTTCCACAGGATCGCCGTTCAACTGAGTCGGCGTGTAGCGCCAATCGCGAACCGCGTCCATCGCCGCTTTCATCAGCAAAGGAGGACCGGAGACGTATTGGAGCTCCTGAACGGTGCCATCCTTGGAGATGATGGCGTGGAGAATCACCGTGCCGGAGACGTGAGCCGTCTTGGCGATCTGAGGATACGTTGGCAAGGTCTGGCGAAGCATCTTGGCCGCCTGGACGTTGCCGCCGACCTTAATTCGAGCCGGAGCGGCGATCTTCGGTGGCGCCGGGCCCGAGCTGCCCAAGATGCCGCCCAAAACGCCGCCCGCGCCAGTTCCGCCGGCAACTCCAAAGTCGCCACCGGCGCCGGCGATATCGGGAGCCTCATCCTTCACGATCTCTACGTTCTTGGGGATCACGCGCGGAGCGACCGTGCTCTGCGTGGGAATAATCCTCGGGCGAACGATTTTCACCGGAGCAGCAGGAGGAGGCGGCGGCGGGGGCGGAGGCGGAGCCACGAGAAAAGTCGTGAGCAGCGTCTTCGGCAACGCCTCGGTGTAAATGAGCGGAATAAGAATCATCACCGCCAAGATCAAGGCTTGGACAACGCTGGAAAGCAGAACGGTCCAAGACTTGTGAGTCTTCTTCACTTTTCCGGACAGCACTAGATCGTCAAACATTTACCTACCTCCTGGCAACTGCCGCTACGCGTTTACCGGCTGCGGATCCGGATCGGACGGGCGACCCTTGACTACCGTGATATTTGTTCCAGAGAACGACAATCGGTGCAGCAATCCCAAAACTGGAGTACGTTCCTACCACAACTCCCACGACCATGGCAAAAGCAAAAGCGCGAAGGACCTCGCCTCCCATGATGTAGAGGACTAGCACGGTAAGGAACGTCAACCCGCTCGTAAGGATGGTGCGGGAGAGAGTCTGATTAATCGATTTGTTGACCACGTCGGCAAAAGGCTCGCGCTTCATCAGCCGCAAATTTTCGCGGACGCGGTCGAAGATAACGATCGTATCGTTCATCGAATAGCCGACGAGAGTGAGCAACGCGGCGATGACCGTCAGGGAAATCTCGTAATGAAAAAGAGAGAAGAATCCCAGCGTGATCAGCACGTCGTGAAAGACTGCGATCACGGCTGCGGCGCCATAAACCCACTCAAAGCGGAAGGCAATATACACCAACATACCGCCCAGGGCATAGAGTGTGGCGAGAATCGCCTGCCGCCGCAGTTGGGCGCCGACTTTGGGGCCAACGATCTCGACATTGCGAATCGCGAAGTCGCCGAGCGAAAAGCCGGAAGACAAGGAAGTGAGGACGACCGGGGTTGCGCCATCGACGCTCTTCAGCTGATCGAAATTGGTGACGATGCCTCCGAATGTCTTGTCGCGCGTGTCGGTGAGCCTCTGCGCCAACTGGTTGTAACGATCGCCGGCATTGGTGCCAAGCGACAGCGGATCTTTTTGCGTCAGATAGGCGGCCAGATCGGTGGACGTGACGGAGTTGAAATCCGACTTACCTGCTTCCGAGCCGCCGAAGGTCTGGTGCAGGATGTCCACGATCTTCTGCTTGCCGGCATCCAGGGCTTCGTCGCCCTGGCCTTCCTGTTCGAGGCCGATGACGACGTCGTTTCTTGAGCTGGCATCGGCGATGTCGCTGATCTGCTGGATGGAGCTATTCGCCAAGCCGGCATCGGTGAGGCTTTTGCGGATCTTGTCGATCGGCGGAGCGCTGGCGAAGCGAACGTAGACCAGAGTGCCGCCTCGGAAGTCGATGCCGTAATTCAGAGACCAGTGATTGCGGGCGACGGAGGTCCAGCCAATGGCCAAAAGCGCCAGGGAAACGGCGACGAAGTACTTCGCCTTCCCCATCCAGTCGACATTGACGTTGCGGAAAAATTCCATGGCGAAACCTATCCGTTCTAATTTGACACCGGTCGATCCTTATTTGTTCCCCGGCGCCAATTTAACTCCGCAAGTTGCCAGCCTAAGCCCAGCCTAAATGCTGAGTGCCGCCTGCCTGTCCATGCGGGACAGGTGAAAATCGAATATCGCGCGTGACACGTAAATCGACGTAAATACGTTAGCAATCAACCCAATCGTGAGGGTGATGGCGAAGCCCCTGACAGGCCCAGTACCGAAGAGAAAGAGAAACACGGCCGAGACGATGGTGGTGACGTGGGTGTCAATAATTGTCAGAAAGGCGCGATCGAAGCCGGTGTCTACAGCCGCCGCGGGAGCCTTGCCCGAGCGCAGTTCTTCCCGAATACGCTCAAAAACTAGCACGTTCGAGTCGACGCCCATGCCGATGGTCAGAATCACCCCGGCGATGCCGGGCAGGGTCAATACCGCGCCGACGTAGGCCATGAAGGCCACCAGGATCAGAAGGTTCAGAATAAGGGCCACAACTGCATTGACACCGCTTAGGCGGTAATAGATCACCAGGAAGATCATGACCACCAGGATGCTGCCGAGGGACGCTCGAACGCCGGCACGGATGGAATCAGCGCCCAAGGATGGGCCAACGGTGCGCTCCTCCAGGTACTTGATGGAGGCGGGCAAGGCTCCAGCGCGAAGGACAAGGGACAAGTCCTGGGCCGATTGCTGGCTGAAGTTTCCTTCAATCACACCTGAGTCCTCGATGCGGCCGTTGATCACAGGAGCGGTGTAGACCTTGTTGTCCAGCACGATGGCCATCTTGTGGCCAATGTTGCTTTCCGTGAAGGGACCGAAGCGCGCGGCGGCGGCTGTTGAGAGCGTAAAGGCGACCTGATATTGGCCAGGATAGCCGGTGCTGGGCTGCGGGGTTGCACCGCGAAGATCCTGCCCGGTGATGATAGGGGCGCGATCCAAAATGTAGTAGGCCTGCTGGCCCGGAGCGTTTGCGGATTCAGACGAGCCGGGGACGATCATCGAGCCTGGCGGAAGAACGCCGCTGTGCGCTGCTAGTGCGGCTAGCTCGGAGGGATAGGTTTGGTCATCGACGACGAGATTCAACTGCAGCTGGCCGCCGGCCTGGATCACGGCTTTGGCGCGCGTGGGGTCCCCTTCGCCGGGCAGCTGCACGAGGATCTCATCGTCGCTACGGCCGGTGAAAGCAATAGTCGGTTCGGTAAGGCCCAGGGCGTTGATGCGGCGCGTGATGACCTCGAGCGACTGATCCATGGCATCTTTGCGGAAGTCGGCCACGACCGAGGGCTTCATCGTGAGCAGATAGCCGCTCTGCTCACCTGCGGCTGTCGAGATACCCCAGTCCGTGAACTGATTGTTGATAAGGTCTTGGAATCCGCCGGACGTGGCGGGATCGACGTCGCGTACGAGAATGTGAGTGTCATCAACGCGGCGAATCTCGCCCACGGTGATCTTCTTGTCGCGGAGCTGCTTGCGGAGCGAATCGATGGCCTGGTCGCAGCGCTGGCCAATCGCTTCTTCCACTTGAACCTGCAGGACCAGATGGCTGCCGCCCTTGAGGTCGAGGCCGAGTTTAATACGGTCGGCAACGTTCTGCTTCAGAGCGGCCAAGGAGGTGGGAAACGACGGGCCGTCCTGATTCATCCCGAATATGCCGAAAAGACATACCAGAATCACGATAGCGATGAGGACAAACTTCCACCTAAGCTGGGAACTCATACCGCGGGCTAGCTCTCCTTCGGTTCCGCCTGAAGTCCGGCAATAGCGCTGCGAGAAACCTTAATTTTGACTTGTTCGGCGATGCGCAGCTGTACGGCGTCGTCTTCGAGGCCGACGACCGTGCCGTAAATGCCGCCGTTGGTAATGACCTTGTCGCCGTTCTTCAGCTCCGCGAGCATCTGTGAGACTTTTTTCTGGCGGCGCTGAGCGGGCAGGATCATCAGGAAATAGAAAATCACCATGATGAGGATGAGCGGAAGGAACAGCGTGAAGCCGCTTGGTTGCGAAGCGCCTTGCAGCAGGAAAAACGCTCCTCCGGGGAGCATGGTTTGAAACGTCATTGTCTTCTTTGAGCCTTTTCGCTGAAACCGGCCCGCCGAGGCCGGCAAGTACAGGGATCGTTCTTCGAAGATGCCGCCCCGCCCTCGTCGCACTCAACGCCCATTTGCGTTTGCCTGTTGGAGGCGTGCCTGAAGGTCAGAACGGAATCTTTCCAGGTTCCCAAAACGGATAGCCTCGCGAATTTCGCGCATGATGTCAAGGTAAAAGTAGAGGTTGTGGTGGGTGTTCAAGATGAGCGCGAGAAATTCTCCGGTGGCGTATAGATGACGCAAGTAAGCGCGCGAATAGCGGCGGCAGACGGCGCAGCGGCAGTTCTCATCAATAGGGCGCGGATCCTTGGCGTATTGCGCGTTGCGAATCAGCACGCGGCCCTGCGAAGTGTAGAGGCAGCCGTGCCGGGCGCTGCGCGTGGGGAGCACGCAATCCATCATGTCCACGCCCAGGCGGACATAGTCCACAATCTGCTCGGGCTTGCCTACGCCCATCAGGTAGCGCGGGCGGTCGGGAGGCAGACGCGAGGCGGCCGCTTCGGTCATTTCGCAAGTGACGTCGTGCGACTCGCCAACGGCGAGCCCGCCGATGGCGTAGCCCGGAAAATCGAGATCGACGAGCGCGTCGGCGTTTTCGCGGCGCAACGCTGCGTGCGTGCCACCTTGCACGATGCCGAAAAGAGCTTGGCGCGATGCGTCACCATGCTGGGCGAAGTAGTCGCGGGCGCGGCGTGCCCAATTCAACGTGCGGGCGGCCGCATCTCGCGCGCGAGATTCCTCCGACGGGGCCTCGATGCATTCGTCGAGCGCCATGATTATGTCCGCGCCCAGCGCGATCTGGATTTCCATAGCCCTTTCCGGTGATAGGAAGTGCTCCGAGCCATCGAGGTGTGAGCGGAAGGTGGCGCCCTCATCGGTCACTTTTCGCAAATCGCTCAGGCTGAAAACCTGGAATCCGCCGGAGTCGGTGAGGATGGGCCGCGGCCAGGACATGAATGAATGCAGGCCGCCCATTTCGCGAATCAGTTCGTGTCCCGGACGAAGGCTAAGGTGATACGTGTTGCCCAGAAGTATTTGGACGCCCAGATCCTCGAGATCCTGCTGCGTCTGTCCCTTTACCGTCGCCGCTGTGCCCACGGGCATGAAGGCGGGCGTTTCAATGACGCCGTGGGGAGTGGTGAGCCGGCCCAGGCGCGCTCCGCTCGGATCGGTCGCGAGAATCTGGAAATCAAATGCCATCTGCGGAAGTGTATCAGGAGAAAGCGGGCGCTAGCGGCTGAGGACGCGTGTCTCGCTGGGAGACACCAATTCGTAGCGCACATTGCGCCAGCGAATCCGTCTGGTGCGCAGCGAGGAGATGAAATTCCAGGAGAAAAGAAAAGGCACGATCGGCGCCAGCGCGGGCCAGGCCCAGCCCCATTCGTTGATCTGCTTCTTCCATTCGGGAAGAAGCTCGGCAGCGGCGATGGTACGCAGGGCGCCCTTGATGGCGGCGAGAAGCGGAACAACCAACGACACGAGCACAATCTGAATCCAGGGATCGCCGGCGATCATGGCCGCGAGGATTACGATCGCGGCGTAGATCATGGTGAGCGAATAGCTGAGATGCGCGGCCGCGCCCATGCCCCAGCGGCGACGGGCATAGATGCGCGCGATCAAAATCTGCCGGTTCGTGAATTCGACCAAGGCCGCGCCGGTCCAAGGGTGCAGCGTGGGCGCCAGACATTCCGGGCAAAAGAGTATCGGCTTGCCGGATTCTTCCAGCGCGCGCGTGAGGGCCAGGTCATCGCTCAAGGCCCCTTTCCAGGCATCCAGCACTTTGGCGTCGTCGAAGGTGTGGCGGCGGATGGCCGTTCCGCCACCCCAGCAGAAGTTCTCGCGCGCGCGGCCTAGCGACGTGGCTACGGCTGCGTCCCATGCGGACGCCATGGCGCTTGCAAAGCCACCGGAGCCTATCGCGCGACTTGGGATCACCCAGCGATATCCGGTGGTAGCGCCGATGCGCGGATCTTGCAATGGAGCCACCAACTTGGTGAGCCAGCCGCGCGGGAGTCGCACGTCCGAATCGGTGAACACCAGAACTTCGAAATTCGGCGGGATGGCTTCCACAGCCCGGCGGAGGTTGTAGACTTTTTCGCCGCATTCTTCGGGAGGCCCGGCAATGACGATGTGCACGGGCCGCTGGCTGGCAGCCTTTACGCGCTCGATAATCTTAAGCGCGGGGTCGAGACTGGTCGCCAAAGAAAAATAGATCTCGTAATTGGCATATTCGAAACGCGTCAGCGCGGTGAGATTCTCCTCAAGGCCGGGCTCGGCGCCCTTGCAGGGACAGACGAGCGCGACGACCGGCGCGTAGAACCCGGCGTGCCGCGAGAGGCGCCGCCGGACCATCTGCAGCCAGGAAATGCCGTCCCACAGGGAGTAGAGCCCGAGGGCGATCTGCAAAATCATCAGGACGTAGAAGGTCTCGTACACTGCCGCGAGGATAACAAAGTTGAGCGGCGGGCGGACGCTTCGCTCGCGTTGACTTGCCAGATTCGCACCACTAGAATGGCGCCACACTACAGGTTTCCCAGCCCCCGAGCGACAAGGAGGACTAGATGTCTACTGCCCCTCAAGCGATCGATCAGGCGAAGCTGCACGAGTTCGTGATGAAAGCAGTGGGAGAAATGGGAGCTGCGATGAACACGGCTCTGATCCTAGTGGGCGACAAGTTGGGACTTTACAAAGCAATGGACGGCGCCGGACCGGTGACCTCCACCGAGCTCGCTGCGAAGACCAAAACGACAGAGCGATACGTCCGGGAGTGGCTGGCGGCGCAAGCTGCGGGCGGATTCGTCACCTACGATCCCGCCTCGCGAAAGTATACGTTGCCGCCGGAGCAAGCAATGGCGCTGGCGGACGAGCGCAGTCCCGTTTTTCTTCCTGGATTTTTTCAGACGGTGGCGGCGTGCATCAAGGACGAGCCGAAAATCAGCGAAGCCTTCCTGACGGGCAAAGGGCGTGGGCTGGCACGAACACGACCACGGGCTTTTTACCGGAGTGGAACGTTTCTTCCGCCCGAACTATCGCGCCCATTTGATTCAGGAGTGGATTCCGGCTCTCGAGGGCGTCGAAGCCAAACTCAAAAGCGGCGGGCAGGTGGCGGACGTGGGCTGCGGCCTGGGCACTTCGACGATTCTGATGGCGGAGGCGTATCCGAAATCGACGTTCACGGGGTTCGATTATCACCCCGAGTCGTTGCAGCTGGCCCGGGAAGCGGCGACGAAAGCGGGAGTGTCTGGCCGCGTCAAATTCGAAATAGCCAAGGCGAAGGATTATCCAGGCAAGGGATACGACTTTGTCGCCTTCTTCGATTGCCTGCACGACATGGGCGACCCGGAGGGCGCAGCGCGCCACGTGCTGAGCACGCTGGCTCCGAATGGCGTGTGGATGATCGTCGAGCCCTTCGCGCACGACAAAGTGGAAGACAACCTGAACCCGATTGGGCGAGTCTTTTACGGAGCGTCCACTATGATCTGCACGCCGGCGTCACTCGCGCAGGAGGTTGGACTAGGGCTTGGCGCGCAAGCGGGCCAAAAGCGCTTGACGGAAGTATTGAAGGCGGCCGGATTTACCCGCGTGCGCCGCGCGGCGGAGACGCCCTTCAACATTATTCTGGAAGCGCGCCCCTGAGACTTGGCTTAAAAAGCGCGTGCGGCGTTACGCTCGGCCGTTGCGGCGGGAGAATGTGCGCCGCAGGATGCGATCCGCTACGCCGTTGAGTTCCACCTGAAACTTGGCGGCGGCGCGCCGGGCCTGCTCCATCAGCGAAGGATCGAGCAGCATTGCGACGCGATCGGCGAACGGCCCATAGGCCATCGCAGCGGCCTTGCGTTTGGACAGCCGCGTGGGCCGCTTCTCACTGAGCTTTTCGTAGAGCTCGAGATCGTGCCAGAATTCCGCCGCGTCCTCTTCACTCCACTCGAGGTACTGCCCCAGGGCAACGAAGAATTCCTCGCGGAAGAGGTCGAGGAAGGGGATGGCCAGTTCGATGGTAGCCTTCTTGCGCGGCTTGAGTTTTGCGGAACGTCTTCCCTTTTTCGATTTTGGCGGCCGCCTCTTCTCGCTCTTCAGGCCGCGCATCGTGACGCCTACTTTCAACTTGGCGGGAAGCCCTGCTTCCATCCGCAAAACCATGGCCAGGATCGATTCGCGCCGGATGGTCTGGAGCTGTTCGCGGTAGAACGAGGGTTGATCGGCGCGCCCAGGCCTGCGGTTTTCGGCGGCATAGACGTCGACAAAACGGGCGACCATTTCATTGCGGTCGAGCGCCGAGAGCAGAACGGCCGCGGCTTCCCGCGCGCGTACGACCAGTTCCCGGGGACGGTAGGGCATCGAAGATTTGTGGTGGCCGCGGCGTTCGCCGCGGCTCCTTCAGGTCCTACGCGAATGCGGCGCGCGCCGCAACAGGAAAGGATTTTGATGCGCGCAAAAGAAGAAGGCCCGGGTGAAAGTACCCGGGCCTTTTTCAATTCGTCTATTGATGTACTTCGATCAGTGAACGGGTCCCGCGATCGGTCGATCCCCGGGAACTTCGGCCGTCGCCGGCCGAACCGGCTTCTCGAACTTACCGAGCGCGATTTCGAGGGCCTCTTCTACCGTGCGCACGAAGTGGATTTGAATCCCTTCGAGCATTTGCGGCTGGAGGTCTTCCTTCACGTTCGGCTCATTCTCAGACGGCAGGATCACTTCCCGGATGCCCGCCCGCTTTGCGCCGAGGACTTTTTCTTTCACCCCGCCGATGGGCAGAACGATGCCGGAGAGGGAAAGCTCTCCTGTCATGGCCACACGCGGCCTCACCGGACGTCCCGTGAGCAAGCTGACCAGCGCAGTGACCATGGCGATGCCCGCCGACGGCCCGTCCTTGGGAATGGCGCCCGAAGGGACGTGAATGTGCAGGTCGAGCTTCCGGAAGAAGTCCGGATCGATGCCGTAGCGGTCGGAGTTCGAACGCACCCAGCTGAGGGCCGCGCGCATCGACTCCTGCATCACCTCGCCCAGATGCCCGGTCATGGTGAACTGCTTGCCGCCGCGCATCTTGCTGGCTTCGATGAAGACGATGTCGCCGCCGACGGGGGTCCAGACGAGACCCACGGAAACGCCGGGCTTGTTGACGCGTTCTTCGACTTCCTTCTCCAGGCGGAATTTCTGAATGCCCAGCGCCTCGCGAATCACATCGGGCGTGACGATGAGCTTCTCCATTTTGTTCTCTGCGAGCCGCCGGGCCTGCTTGCGCACGAGCGTGGCGATTTCACGTTCCAGGCTGCGCACGCCTGCTTCCCGCGTGTAGTGGTGGATGAGGTCGTACAGCGCCTCGTCGGTGAACTCGATCTGCTCGCCCAGCACCACGCCGTGTTCCTTGGCCTGGCGAGGGATCAAGAACCGCTTGGCGATGTGGACCTTCTCCTCCGCTGTGTAGCCGGCTAGCTCGATGATCTCCATCCGGTCACGCAGTGGCTCAGGGATGGGATCCATCCAGTTGGCGGTGGCGATGAACAGAACCTTCGACAGATCGAACGGCACGTCGAGGTAGTGATCGCGGAAGGTCGAATTCTGTTCCGGATCGAGCACTTCCATCAACGCCGCCGACGGATCTCCGCGGAAGTCGCGGCCGAGTTTGTCGACCTCGTCGAGCATCAGGACGGGGTCCATGGTTTCGGCACGGCGGATTCCCTGGATGATCTGTCCGGGCAGAGCGCCGATGTACGTACGGCGGTGCCCGCGAATCTCGGCTTCATCATGCATGCCGCCGAGCGAGATGCGGACGAACTTGCGCCCCATGGCTCGCGCGATCGACTTCCCTAGCGAGGTTTTGCCTACGCCAGGAGGCCCGACGAAGCAGAGGATCGGCCCCTTCATCCCCGGCTGCAGCTTTTTGACGGCCAGGTAGTCCAGGATGCGTTCCTTCACCTTTTCAAGGTCGTAGTGATCCTCGTTGAGGATTTCCTGCGCCTTGGAGATGTCCATCTGGTCTTCGCCGGTGCCGGAGGTTTTGTTCCACGGCAACGAGGTCATCCATTCCAGATACGTCCGCGAAACCATGTATTCGGCCGAAGCTGGAGTCATCTTGGCAAGCCTCTTCAGCTCGCGTTCGCACTCCTTCTTCGCCTCGACGGACATGCCGGACTCTTCGACCTTCTTGCGAAGCTCGTCGACCTCGGATTGAGCGTCCTCCGACTCGCCGAGTTCCTTCTGGATGGCCTTCATCTGCTCGCGCAGTAGAAACTCGCGCTGGCTCTGGTTGACCTGTTCCTGCACCTGCTCGTGAATCTTGCTGCGCAGCTCCAGAACTTCCTTTTCCTTGGAGAGCTCGCCCGACAGCGTTTCCAGACGCTTGCGGACGTTGAAGGTCTCCAGAAGCTCTTGCCGCACCATGGTGCTGAGCGAAGGCAACGTGGACGCGACGAAGTCCGCCAGGCGCGCCGGGGATTCGATGTTGGCGGCCTCGGTCTGGAGATCGTCTGAAAGCTGCGGCGAGCGCGACACTACCTCACGGAAGAGCTCCAGCACATTGCGTTCAAGGGCCGTAAGCTCGGCGTCGTGCTGATCTTCGGTGTCGGGCTGCAGCTCCACACGCGCACGAAGGAACGGCTTTAAACCGATCACTTCGTTGACGCGAATGCGGTCCAAACCTTCCAGAAATGCCACGACGTTGCCGTTGGGCATGCGAACCATCTTATGAACCTTGGCGAGCGTGCCTACGCCATGCAGGTCGGTGCCTGTGGGAGCCTCTACCCGAGGATCGAGCTGAGCCACGACGGCAAGCAGCTTTTCGGGGCCTTCTAGCGAATCCAGAAGGGCCAGGGAGCTCTCGCGGCCGACGGGCAAGGGCATAACGGCGCCCGGGAACAGAACGGTATCGCGCACTGGAAGGACGGCCAGTTCTGACGGTATAACTCTTGTATTTTTAGGCATTTCAGACCCCCTTTGGGGTTCTAGTTACTTAACAGCAATGCTATGCCGGCAGCCTAAATATCGGCCGCTTGTTCAGTTAGATGCGGGAACCAAGGAAAAGACTTCAAATACTTAACACCTCATATAAGAAAATCTTAGCGTGCTAGACTAAAGTATAACACAGCCCCGCTCTGCCCCCTCACCTAGCCTCAAGGGCTCCGCCAAATGAGCCACGAACCAGCTCCAGAGCCTCTTGCCGATCGTGAATCGTGCCGTTGAGCTGAGCCTCTTCGACAGCTTCTAGTATGGCCTTGAACTTTGGGCCCGGCCGGTAGCCTAGTCCGATCAAGTCGTCCCCGGTCAGCAGGCGGGCCGGACGGGACCTCCTCCGCCGGGGTTTCGGCCACGAAGCGGCGGACGAAATCATAGTTATCGAGATGGCCGTGACTCGAGGAGCAGTCGAGCCGATGCAACTCGAGATGCTCCGCGAAGCGGTCAAGCCGAACGAAGCGCTTCAGCGTAGCAGGCTTCATCTGCGGGACATCCTTAAAACGAAGGTGGTTGGCAACCAATGCAATAACCTGGGCCGTATCCTCATTCGAGAATCGGAACCTTCGGCAAATCTCCTCCGCCATCCGCGCTCCTACTTCGACGTGCTCGTCAAACCGAATGCGACCGTTGGGACCCACTGGCGGCGTGAAGGTGGGGGGCTTGCCGACGTCGTGGAGCAGAACGCCCCAGGCCAGAGTGAGCGGGCATCCGGCGGGAAGGCCTTCGAGCATGATGAGTGTGTGGATCCAGACGTCGCCTTCGGGATGGAATTGCGGCGGCTGCTCGACACCTTTCATTTGCGCAATTTCGGGCAGCAACTCAGGGAGCAGGCGCGTCTCGTCGAGCAACTCGAACCCGCGGCGCGCGGCGCCTTCGGTGAGCACTTTGGTTAGTTCGTCGCGGAGCCGCTCAGCGGAGACTTGACGAATTTCCGGCGCGAGCTTGAAGATAGCGCCAAAGGTGCGCGCTTCAATCGCGTAGCGGAACCTAGCGGCGAAGCGCACCGCCCGCACCATGCGCAGCTTGTCTTCTTCGAAGCGCTGCTCGGGGCGGCCGATGGCGCGGATGATGCCGGCGCCGAGATCCGCGCGGCCGCCGACGAAATCGAGCACTTGATCCGTCTCGGGATCGAGCAGGAGGGCATTGATTGTAAAGTCGCGACGCTGGACGTCTTCTTCGGGGGACTTGGCGTAGACCACCTGGTCGGGGTGGCGGCCGTCCGAGTAGCCCACGTCGGAGCGGAACGTCGCGACTTCCACCTGAACCGGTTTCTGAGTTGGGTCGGTCATTTCTCCCGAATCTGCCGTGACGATGATTACCCCAAACTGCGCTCCGACGGCCAGACTGCGGGGGAAAAGTTGCTGGACGCGATCAGGCGTGGCGTCGGTGGCTACGTCATAGTCGACCGGCTCGCGGCCGAGGAGAATGTCGCGCACGCAACCGCCGACGAGGTATGCCTGGTGACCGGCGGTGCGCAAGGTTCGGCAGACGTCTTGCGCAAGTTGGCGGGAGCGATTCACGGTTTGCGCTCCCCGCTCACGGGGTGAGCCTTCGGGCGCGCCTTTGGATTGGCGAGTGATCCCGCCAGTTGAACTTTCGAGAACCCGTAGCGGTCGCGGAGGCGATCGGCCGCTCGCGCCAGGCGTTCGAGCTTTTCGCGCCGTTCGGGATCGAGAAGATCGAGCTGTTCCGATCCCGAAGAAAAAGACGAGAGCGCCACGCCGACCAAGCGAAGCATGGCTTTGCCGTCCCACGCGCGGGCAAACAGCTCGCGAATCACGCCGTGAAATACGGTGTCCAGATCGGAAGGCTCCGCGAGAGTGTGGTTGCGCGTGATGGTGCGGAAATCGGCGTAGCGGACCGTGAGCGTCACGGTACGCGCATGCAGGCCCGAGTCGCGCAGGCGCTTCGCCGCCTTCTGGCAAAGATGGCTGAGCGTCGACTGCAGGAGTTCGCCGTCGCTCGTGTCCTTGCCAAAGGTTTGATTGTGCGAGATCGACTTGGGCTCGGCGTCGATGAAGAATTCGTAAGAATCGATGCCGCGAGCCTTGCGATAGAGCGCGGTGCCCCATCGGCCGAAGCTTTCTTCCAGGCGTTCGAGCGATACCGCCTGTAAATCGGCGACGGTGCTGATGCCAAGAGATTGCAGCGATGCTTCCGTGACCTTGCCGATTCCCGGAATTCGGCGCACCGTGAGCGGAGCAAGAAACGCGGCTTCGCTGCCCGACGGAACCCAGACCAAACCGCGCGGCTTGGCTTGTTCGCTGGCGACCTTGGCCACCAGGCGCGTGGCGGCGAGTCCTCCCGAGCAGGGCAAGCCCGTCGTTGCGGTGATCTCGCGCAACAGCGAGTTTGCCGCGGCAAGTGCGGGGCCGTGTAAGCGCTCGGTGCCGGTAAGATCGAGATAGGCTTCGTCGATTGAGGCCATCTCGACGATGGGCGAGTACTTCGCGAGAATGGCCGCGACGCGATCGCTCCATCGGCCGTAAAGCTCGTGATGGCTCTCAAGAAAAACGGCGTGAGGGCACAGTTTCGCGGCCGTACGCAAAGCCATGGCGGAGTGCACACCGAAACGGCGAGCCTCGTAGCTGGCCGAGGTAACGACTCCGCGCTGGTCGCGCTGCCCTCCCACAACGACGGGAAGGCCTTTGAGCTCCGGGCGTGCCAGCAGTTCGACCGAGACGAAGAAGGCGTCCATGTCGATGTGCAGAATCGACGCAGCAGCTTCGGCGGCAGCAACCGGCGCAGAATCGCGTTTGGCGCGGTATTGGGCCAGCTTGGGCATAGGCAGCCTGAGAGCTAACTATACAACGGCGGGGAAGCGCGTGGCGGTCCACACGAAACACTAAATGGAGAGAGCGGACGCGAATCGAGTCAGACGCGCTCGGCGGCAATAACGCGCGGGATGCCGGCGAGATCGTTCGTAATGCTGATGTTGGCCCAAGCCTGTTGCACGTGAAACATCCTGCGGACGTTGTCTACGGCGCCATAGCCGAGCTCGAGCACCAGGATTCCGCGGCTGCGCAACAACGTGGCGGCTTGTTCGATGAGCCTGGTGTAAATCTCTATGCCGGTGGGTCCGCCGAAAAGGGCCGATGAGGGTTCATGATCGCGAACCTCGCGCGGGAGAGACGCCGCGTCGTCGCGAGCCACGTACGGCGGATTACTGACGATGAGATCGAAGGGCGGCTCCGGTAAGGCGCCCCCAAGTAGATCGGTTTCGAGGAAGCGGATGCTAGCCGCCACGCCGTGGCGAAGAGCGTTGCGACGAGCGACTTCGAGAGCCGCTGCGGAAATATCGGTCGCAAGAAACTCGGCGTGCGGCAATTCGTGCGCGAGAGCAACTGCGATGCAGCCCGAGCCCGTTCCGACGTCGGCTACGCGCAGCGGCGCACTGGGCGCCCCGGTCTTGAGATCAATTTTGATACCGCGCGGGCCCAATCGTTCGAGCGCTACCTCGATGACATGCTCCGTTTCCGGGCGGGGGATGAGGACCGCCGGAGTGACTTCAAATTCGAGGCCCCAGAACTCCTGCTTGCCGGTGAGGTATTGAGTGGGTTCTCCTGCCGCGCGGCGAGTGATGAGCGCGAAGTATTTCGCAAGCACATACAAATCGAGAGGTTGTTCCGGATGCGTGTAGAGCCAGGTGCGGTCGTGGCCCAGCGTGTGCATGAGGAGAAGCTCGGCGGCGAGGATAGGCGAAGGCACCTGGGAAGCGCGGAGGCGAGAGATCGCTTCCTTGAGAGCGCCGCGCACAGCGAGCCCCGCGGCCACCGTCCCACCGTTTTCCCCGGCAGGCAACATGGCTCAGGCCTCGACGAGCTCTTGGTTGAGACGTTCCGATTCGAAGTGGGTGACCAGTGCATCGACAAGCGGGCCGAGTTTGCCGTCCATTGCTTCGGTCAATTGATGGAGAGTGAAACCGATCCGGTGGTCTGTTACGCGGTTCTGCGGGAAATTGTAGGTGCGGATTTTCTCACTGCGGTCGCCGGTCTTGATCTGTCCGCGGCGCTCGGCAGCAATGGCTTCGTGCTGCTTGGACTGCTCCATTTCGTAAAGCCGCGCACGCAGGACGCGCATGGCCTTGGCGCGATTCTTGATCTGGGATTTTTCGTCCTGCTGCGACACAACCAGCCCACTTGGGATGTGCGTGATGCGTACAGCGGAGTAGGTGGTATTGACCGACTGGCCGCCGGGGCCGGAAGAGCAGAACGTATCGATGCGCAGATCCTTCGCCTCGATCTTGATGTCGATATCGTCCGCTTCGGGCAGCACAGCCACGGTTGCGGCAGAGGTGTGGATGCGTCCCTGCTGTTCGGTAGCCGGAACACGCTGTACGCGATGCACGCCGCTTTCATACTTGAGCTTGGAGTAGACTTTGTTGCCCTGGATGGCGGCGACAACTTCCTTCATGCCGCCAATCGATGAAGGGGAGCTTTCCAGAATTTCGACCTTCCATCCTTGCGATTCCGCGTAGCGGGAGTACATCCGAAAAAGCTCGCCCGCGAAAAGGCCGGCCTCGTCCCCTCCCGTACCGGCACGGATCTCGACGATAACGTTCTTCTGATCGTTGGGATCCTTCGGGACCAACAAGAGTTTCATCTCGCGTTCGACTGCATCGCGGCGCGCTTCGAGAGCGCGCTGCTCGTCGTGCGCCATCTGCTTCATTTCGGGGTCATCACTGGTTTCCGCGAACAGCTGTTTGGCGCCCTGCAAGTCCTTGTCGATCTCTTTCCATTCGCGGTATTTGGCGACGATCTCCGCCAGCTCGGAGTGGGCCTTCGCGAGCTTCTGGTAGTGGCCGGAGTCCGAAAGAACCTCGGCCGACGAAAGCTCCCGGGTCATCTCGTCATAGCGGGTTTCGATTTGCCCTAGTTTTTCAAAGAGTGTCAGGTTTGCCATAGTCGTAGCCTAATTAAACGTAAGTCATGATCTGTGAATAGTTTCGACACTTACAGGATGAGTCAGCGCCCGGAATGGGGCGGAGCATGACGCGCTAATAGAACGGGGCAAACATCGAAGTTGAACCGGGCTAAGGATAGCGGCAAACGGTTTGCGAGTCAAACCGGGGTGCGCCGATTGAAAAGCTTCCCAAATCGGGGGCTGGCCCGTAAGATTGATAGGCCCAGTCTGGTCATGTCGCTACTTCGCAGGAAGAAGGCGAGGGGCGATAGAACGGGAGATACGCTAATGCAAAAGGTTCTCATAACGGGCGGGGCGGGCTTCATCGGTTCTCATCTGGCGGAAACGCTCCTGGACCGAGGCTATGCCGTTGCCACCATCGACGATCTGAGTACCGGGAGCATCGAAAACATCCGGCATCTGAAGGGGCGCCGGCACTTCTCCCACACCAACGACACAATTTTCAACCGGTCGATCATGGCTGAGCTCGTCGATGCGGCGGACACGGTTTTCCATCTGGCTGCGGCTGTGGGCGTGAAGCTGATCGTCGAGGATCCCGTCCGCACGATCGAAACCAACATAAAGGGTTCCGAAATCGTACTGGAATTGGCTGCCAAGAAGAATAAGAAGGTGGTTATCGCCTCGACATCAGAGGTATATGGCAAGACGACGCAGCACCTGTTCCAAGAGGACAGCGACCTGGTGCTAGGCAGCACTTCCAAGTCGCGGTGGTGCTACGCGGCGTCGAAAATAGTGGATGAGTTTCTGGCGAAGGCCTATTGGAAGCAGCAGGGCCTTCCTATCGTCATCGTACGACTCTTTAATACCGTCGGTCCACGCCAGACCGGACGCTACGGCATGGTGATCCCCCGCTTCGTGGAGCAAGCCATTCACGGAGAACCGATCACGGTTCACGGTGACGGTACGCAGAGAAGGTCCTTCACATGGATCGGGGACGTTGTAAACGCGTTGATCGGATTGTCCGAACACCCGCGAGCAGTAGGCGAAGTTTTCAACATCGGACACTCCAAGGATATTTCGATTTTCGAGCTGGCACAGTTCGTCAAGCAGTCCGCGGGAAGTCGGTCTGAAATCGTGTTCATCCCGCACGCCGAAGCGTACGAAGAGGGATTTGAAGACATGCAACGGCGCCTGCCGGATATTTCTAAAATCGGCGCTCTGCTGGGCTACAAGCCGACGCTGGACCTGGGAGAGATTGTCGAACGCGTGGTCGTCTACCACCGGGCGAGCACCAAAGACGCCGCGGCGGCGACCGCCGACTGATTCCCGCGCGTCCGATGGCTAGATGAGGCTCAGGCGAGTATTTCGGCAGCCAAATCGTGGACCTGTTCTGCGATAGACGGAGCCGAGGTCAAGCCTGGCGAGTCGATTCCGATGAGTTGCACAACCTTCGGGAATTCCGGATCCCGCTGAATGATGAAGTCTGCCATTCCGCCTCCTACCGACCCGGTCGAAGCCGCGGACACCGGAGGAGTGAGCTTGGCGCGAATTCCGGAGTGGGCCAGCACGAGATCGGATGCTTCCAGTCCAGGCACCATATGCCTGGCGTCCCGCGCGAAATCCTCCACGGGCTCGCGATTGCGTTCGTAGTCGTTCTTATCGTCGATGTAGCGGGCAGTCGGACCAATCCACACATTGCCCCAGAGCGTCTTCGTGAAGTGCACTCCTAGGCTTTTCCCGTCTGCGTGCGGCAGCGGGTAGACAAGTCCGTTAATCCAGTCGCTTTTGGCGCGCACGAGTTCGCAATACTCTCCGCGCACCGGATAGATGCGGTGCCGCGCCATCGACGAGCCGAGCAGCGCTGCAACATCATCGGCGAAAAGCCCAGCGCTATTTACCAAACAACGGGCCTCGATCTCTCCGGCGGCGCTAACCACGCGCATACCGTCGTTAAGCGGCTCCAGGCTGGTTACCCGAGCGTTGGTGACGATATGGGCGCCTTGGTTTGTGGCGATGCGCGCGTACGCCTTCACCAGTTCCTCGCTCGAGACAATTCCAGTGGATGGAACCTCGATGGCTTGAAAGCCCTCCACATGGGGCTCGCGCGCGCGAATCGCTGCACGGTCCACAATCTTCAGGCCCTCCACGCCATTCGTTTGGGCGTTTTGGAGTAGGGCCGTCAGGGCGTGCGATTCTTCTTCGGACGAGGCGACAACCAATTTGCCCGTGTTGCGGTGGGGAACGCCGTGCGCGGCGCAAAATTCGTAGGTTAGACGGTTTCCGCGAAGGCAATGCCTGGCTTTTAGCGACCCCGGGGGATAGTACAACCCGGCGTGGATGACTCCACTATTGCGCGAACTGGCGCCCATTCCCAGCTTAGGCAGGGCTTCCAGTACGAACACTTCGCTCCAGCGAAGGGAGAGCGCGCGAGCGATCGCGCAGCCAACTACGCCGCCACCGATAATCACCACATTTGCCTGATCCATTGCGATTCTCCAAAAGTCTAGCACGAGTTCAGTTGCGCTTTATTTCGCCCCTGAGTGGGCAAGACCCACAAAACACACCACGATGAGGCAGAGATGGACGAATGCACTTTTTCCGCAATCGCACGAGGGCAGATGGAACGGCGGCAAGTACAGTTTCACAGCGGGCGAAGTGCAGGTGTCCCTTCGCTCGCTCGAACAGGTAAAAGCAAACGCCTTTTTTTGTCCTTTCGACCAGTAGATAAGCCTTCCGACGGCTCCCTAGACTGTGCGTGCCATGAACAAGCATGCACACGATTGCGATTGGAACCCGATAGTTTCGAAGGCCCGCACGCGGGGCAGCGGTTCGTTTCTTCGCTTCAAGCGAGAGATTTTCGGCCTTCTGGCTATTGCCGCGGTGATGATAGCCACGGTCAGTCTTTCCAGCTGTGCCGGTGTCACCAGTGCGTCGGGAGGCGGAACAAATCCAGGGACGCCTGGCACGGGCATTTTGTCGCCCAACACCAATAGCCTCAATTTCGGAAACGTTGCCGTCGGAAATAACGTGGCGCAGAGCGTAAACGTGACGAACACCGGGACGGCCGCTGTGGATATTTCTCAAGCTACGGCCTCGGGATCCGGATTTAGCATCATGTCGGGAAGCTCGCCGTCCACAGTTGCTGTCGGCCAGACGGTTACCGTGCAGGTTCAATTCGCGCCGCAGGCAGCGGGCGCGGCCACCGGAAGCCTGAGTGTGATGAGCAATGCTCCGAATGCCCCTCTGACCGTTGCGCTCGCGGGCACGGGCACGCAAGGATCTTTGACAGCGAATCCACCGAGCGCCAGTTTTGGAAGCATTCTGGTCGGGGCCAACAGCGCCATTCCTGTAACGCTCTCGAATTCGGGTTCGGCTCCGGTGTCCATAACGGCTGTCTCGATTACCGGCACGGGTTTCACGATGACGACTCTAGCGCCGCAAACCCTGAATCCGGCTCAGACGGCTTCGTTTACCGCGACGTTTGCACCGACCTCCGCCGGAAGCGTCACCGGCACCATTTCGATCACGACCAACGCGGCGGGATCGCCGCTCAAGATCGCTCTGAGCGGATCCGCAACGGCGACACAGGCGCAGCTGTCAATCAGCCCGTCACCTGTGGCTTTCAATGGCGTCAATGTGGGCAGCAACGCGACGCAGACTGTTACGTTCAAAAACACAGGCAACGCGACGCTGAACATCACCGCGGCCGGCATTACTGGATCGGGTTACACCACCAACCTCAGCGCACCGGTAACGATCAACGCCGGGGCGACGAGTACGTTCACCGTTACGTATGCGCCGACGACGGAAGGTGCCACAGCGGGAAGCATCTCTGTGACAAGCAACGCGCCGGGTTCTCCGGCAGCGCTTACCTTGAGTGGAACCGGTCTCCAGGCCCAGCCTTCGGCTAATCCGACGAGCGCCAGCTTCGGCAGCGTCTCGGTGGGAAACAGCAATTCGCAACCTATAGCCCTTAAGAACAACGGCAATGCCACTTTGACCTTTTCGCAAGTTACGGTGACGGGGACCGGATTCAGCATCACCGGACTCTCGACGACCAGCACGATTGCCGCCGGGGCAACCCTGACATTCAATGCCGTCTTCACTCCCACGTCGGGAAGCGCTGCTAGCGGATCGGTGATGCTGACTACGAATGGTGCGCCTTCTCAGGTGAACATTCCGCTAACGGGGACAGGCGCGGCAGCAACGCACTTGCTGACCGCTAGTCCGGCGAATTTGAGTTTCGGCTCGGTGCAGGCCGGCCATAGCGCCTCACTGCCGATTACACTGACAAATACCGGAAACTCCAACATCACGATCTCGGGCTCTACCATTACCGGGACGGGCTTCAGCGGCAGCGGCATAAGCCCGGGACTCATGCTCACACCCGGCCAAACGGCCACTCTAACTATCCAGTTCGCACCCACGACAACGGGAGTGGACAGCGGCAGTGCGAGCGTTGCGAGCAATGCCACAAACTCGGCCAGCGTGTCACTCTCAGGCTCGTCCCACGCTGTAGGGCTTTCCTGGGGGGCGAGCACGAGCACTGTGAGCGGGTATAACGTATACCGCGCTGCGACCTCGGGAGCGTACGGCTCGACGCCATTGAACCCCTCGCCGGTTGCGGCAACTGGGTTCACGGATCCGACTGTTTCCGGTGGTCAGACCTACTACTACGTCGTTCGGTCTGTAGAGTCCGGCGTGGAGAGCGCCAACTCAAGTGAGGTACAGGCGGTGGTTCCGACGCCTTAGTTTCGATTGGTAGCGTTCCGGCAACGGAACGGTTCATCAGGAGGCGCCGAGCCGAGCTGACGTGAGTCTGCTGCGGCACGGAGCCGCGAATGTGACTGTTCTCACGGACAGGTGTCCCTACCCGTCCCAAATCTGTACCCGCGTCCAGTAGTACCCGGTGCCATCCCGGTACGACACTAATCCGGTGACAAGCCCGATGTGTCGTCATCAGATGGTGCGCCCTCTCGTCGGAAGCAAGACCTTCTCGGTCTATCGCACGGCTGCTCTGTGCGTCGTCTTGGCGGCGATGCTTGGTAGCGCGGCTTGCACGGGGCTTACGGGCCAATCACTTCCCAAGGGAGGTGGCGGCACGCAAACAGAGCCGCCGCCGGCAAGTCCGCCGCCGGCAAGCCCACCGCCGACTCAATCTAGTAGCCCCTCCTCTCAACTCTCAGCTAGCACCACGCAAGTCAGCTTTGGGAATGTAACTGTGGGGAGTTCGACTTCCCAGATTGTTTCTCTTACAGATGTCGGGACTGCCGACATCACGATTTCGGGGATCTCGGCTAGCGGAGCCGGGTATGGCACCAACGGCGGATCCAGCGTAACGCTGAACCCGACACAGTCCGTCAGCGTCTATGTGAGTTTCGATCCCGCGAGCGCGGGAAGCGTGACGGGCAACCTCTCCGTATCGAGCAATGCTTCCAATGCCGTGCTGAACGTCGGGTTGACCGGCACCGGTGTCGCCGCTGCTGTGCAGCACTCTGTCGGCCTGACGTGGGTTCCCAGCGCGTCGCCGATAATCGGCTATTACGTGTATCGCGGTTCTTCGGTCAATAGTCTCGCGAAACTGAATACCTCGGTGGATGCTTCCGCAAGTTACACGGACCAAGGCGTTGCAGGCGGCCAGACGTATGTCTATGCGGTGACGTCGGTGGACTCCAGTAACGTCGAAAGCGGTTTTTCGAACGAAGTCTCTGTAACTATTCCCAACAACTAGCCGTCGCCGTTAGAACCAATGCAGCCCCGGGCTGGCTTGGGCGTTCCCATCCTTCCTTAATCCCTCAATCCTGGATTTCGAGCTCCGATTTCGTACTTCGGTCGCTGCACACAAACGTTGCGTGGATTTAGCAGGGGGGCGCGCTGTTTCTAAGAGCGGCGAAGGCTTCATGCAGGCTATCGAAAATATGGTTGGGACCAATGGCTTCGGTCAGGTGATGCCTATCGAGGTCGGGCCTAAGGTCCGACTGGACGTGGGCTAAAACGAGGCCTGTGCCCTGGGCGCAGAGATCTCTCTGGACATCGGATACGACGCGCGCAGCGGTGAAGTCCACGTGCGCGATGGCTCCACAATCAACGATCAGCCAGTGCAATGGCGAAGGCGCCGAAGCGGCAAGCGTCCGCACTTCCTCGGAAAAGCGATTGGCATTGGCGTAGAAAAGTGGAGCGCCGAACCGGTAGATGACGATGCCGGGCTCAGTAACGGCACCGGGAACGACTGGTTTCAAGTGCCAGATTCCGTCGCCACTTTCTTCGAGTACCGCGGTGTTTGGCCGGTAACTGTGGTGGACGATGCGGAACAGCGAGAGGGCCATCGCGAGAAGAATGCCCTGCTCCACGCCGACGAAAACGACGACAACCGCCGTCGTAACCGCGAGCCCAAATTCCCCAGGGCTTTCGCGGCGGATGGCGCTGAGAGCACGCAAATCGATAAGGCGCACAGCGATGGTGAACACGACTGCCCCAAGTACGCACTGAGGAAGAAACTGCAGCGGACCAGTGAGGAAAAGAAGCACCAGGGCAACGACGCCAGCGGTCGTTAGGTGCGCGAGCTGGTTTGTGCCGCCAGAGCTTTCGACCATGGCCGTCTGTGTAGGGCTCCCATTCACAACAAAGGTGCCGCTGAAAGCCGCTGCAGCATTGGCGGCAGATAGACCGACAAGGTCCGTGTTCTCGTCGAGTTCTTGATGATGGCGAGTCGCATATGCGCGCGATGTTGCGGCGCTTTGCGCAACGATCATCACGAAACAGGATCCGGCCACCGGAAATAATGTCCCGACGTCTTTCCAACTGAGATCCTGCAGACCCAGGTGAGGCAATCCGCCGGGCACGGATCCTATAAGGGCCACGCCCCGCTGCGCCCAATGGAAGGCCGCGGCTGCAGCGATAGTCCCAGCAACCGCCAACAGAGGACCGGGAAACTTGGGAGCAAAGCGATGAAAGAGAAGGATGCAGGCGACAACTGCGAATGAAATCTCCGCGGTGAGGAGATGAACCTGCGGCAGTGAACGAAGCACTTCGAAGAACTGAACCGGAGTGCGGCGGCTGCGGACGTTAACGCCAAGCATTTCACCAAGCACGGCGATGCCGACTTGAAAGCCGACGCCGGTGAGAAAGCCGAGGAGGACCGTTCGAGACAGGAAATCCGCGAGGAACCCAAGTTTTAGCAGGCGAGCGAGAAGAAGAAAGATTCCGGTCAATAGCGCTACTAAGCCCGTGAGAGCGACGTATTGGCGCTCGCGATCGGAGCCAATCCGGAGAGGCTACCGGCGAGTATGGCGGCCGTGGCGGAATCAGCGGCTACCACGAGATAACGGGAAGATCCAAAGATGGAGAATGCTACCAGCGGAAGCAGAAGTGTATAGAGACCTGTGATGACTGGAGTGCCGGCAATCTTCGTATAACCGAGCGATTGCGGAATGTTCATGGCCGCGAGCGTAATGCCGGCCAAAAGATTCTTCGGCGCCTCCGACCACTGAAAAGGCCGTAGCCCTTGAAAAAAGGGAAAGCGGTTCATGAGATGGGCTTGATCATAGGGCAACTTACTCGGACTTCAAGAAGGGAATTTGGGTACGTGCTGCGATAACCCGGGACACACCTTCTAGCCATCGAGCTCCGGATTCTTCTGAATAAGACTCAAAGACCTGATTGTTTCAATCTGGGGCTTCCGGTTCGATTTGGAACCCGACACATATTGCCCGCGACAACTTCCCTCTCAAAATTGATGTAAGGCCCGCGCAACATTGCCCGTCGTTTGAGTCACTTGCGTCGAGGACGTTATAGCTAAGCCCATGGCCGACATCGTGCGGGAGAGACAGAGTCCAACCTTGCCGCGAGGGGATCGGTGTGCAGCCCGGCGCCTGCAAAATGCACGCAGACACAAGAAACTAAATATTAATAGGGGAACTGTGGATCAGAAAACAAAGCGCTCGCTCCCGATTGACACGGTGCGCACCAGTCGCCGTCGAATCGAGAGGAAAGAATGGCAGCTGTGGATGGTCGCGATCATAGTGACCCTCGTTTTGCTATTCGGATTGATGGCCTTCATCCTTCCCGGGCTCGGCCTTCACGAAGACACTTCCTCGATCCTCAGGCTTCCTCCAGCGGTGCAGGGCTTAGTCGCACTCGTGCTGATTTTCGATATCTACACGATCTATCAGCAATTGCAAATTCACCGGATGCGCCACCGGCTCGCCGAGCGGGAGGAGCTATTCCGTTTGATCAGTGAGAACGCGGCCGACATGCTCGCCGTAGTGGACATGGACGGACAGCGAATCTACAACAGCCATGCCTATCAGAAAGTTCTCGGATATTCACCCGAAGAGCTGAAAAATTCGTCGTCTCTGGAGCAGATTCATCCGGAAGACCGCGAGCGAGTGACAGAAGCTACCGCGGAGGCTCGCCGCACGGGAGCCGGGAAGAATTTGGAATATCGTATCCGCCACAAAGACGGAACATGGCGGGTTCTGGAATCAACTTCCAGCGTCATCCGCGATTCGAAAGGGGTGCCAGAGAAACTGGTCATCGTAAATCGTGATATCACTGAACGAAAGCGGGCGTCGGAGGCCCTGCGGCTATCGGAAGTCAGTTTTCGATCCGTGATTGAAAACGCTCCTTATGGGATCTACCGGGCTCATCCCGACGGGAAGTTCCTTCTCGTCAACCCCGCGCTACAGAAGATGCTTGGCTACGAGTCAGAGGACGAGTTACTGCGTGTGAATCTAGCCACCGGTGTTCATCGCGACCCTCTGGAACACCAAAAATTGAATGATTTGTTCGCCAACCAGAAGGATTTCACGGATGTTGAGGTGGAATGGAAACGAAAAGACGGCACCCCGATCAAAGCGCGCTGTACGGGTTGGCTCGTCAAGGATGCGGGCGAGAGCGCAGATTATTTTGAAGTCTTCGTGGAGGATGTGACCGAAAAGCGGGTGCTGGAGCGCCAGCTCCGTATGGCCCAAAAAATGGAAGCCATCGGGAGACTCTCCGGGGGAATTGCGCACGACTTCAACAACATGCTGGGCGTCATCATCGGGTACAGCCAAGTACTAAAGAGAGCACTCCCACCGGGAAGCCCCCTGCTCGAACATGCCGAGGAAATCGAGAAGGCAGGTCAGCGCGCCGCATCGCTGACGCGTCAACTACTGGCCTTCAGCCGCCAGCAGGTTCTGGCGCCGGCCGTCATGAACCTCAATTCTCTGATCTCTGAAATGCAGAAGATGCTTGCTCGTCTGATTGGCGAGGATATCGAACTAGCCGTGGCGCTGGACCCCGCGATCGGGCGAGTCAAGGCCGACCAAGGGCAGATCGAGCAAGTTGTTATGAACCTGGCCGTGAATGCGCGGGACGCGATGCCGCAGGGCGGAAGAGTGGTAATCAGCACCGTCAATGCCCGGCTCGATGAGACCTACACGCCCCATCATCCGGGATCCAAAGTCGGAGACTACGTGAAGCTATCAGTCACCGACACTGGCGGCGGGATCGATTCAGAAACACTTGGGCACATCTTTGAGCCTTTCTTCACCACGAAAGAACGCGGCAAGGGCACAGGTCTGGGCCTCGCGACCGTCTACGGCGTGGTGAAACAAAGTGGCGGGTATATCTGGGTGGACAGCGTGCTTGGCAAAGGGAGCTCGTTCGAAGTGTATTTGCCTTGTATCGATGAGCCTGTAAGCGTGCTCGACCCACCCCGTCCCAGCGTGGAGCAATTTCGAGGGACCGAAACCGTACTCCTTGTAGAAGACGCAGATGGACTTAGAAAATTGACGTACATGTTGCTTGAACAAAATGGATATCGCGTCCTTGTGGCAGCAAACGGTGCCGAAGCTCTGCAGATGGTGCAACACAAGCCCGAGAGAGTGGACCTGGTACTCACGGATGTGATCATGCCCGGACTAAATGGCCACGCGCTCGCGGAGCGTTTAAGGGTTCTCCAGCCCGGACTGAAGGTGCTGTACATGTCGGGCTATACGGACCACGCAATCGCGGAGCACGGGGTGTTGGAATCCGGGACCAACTTGCTTCACAAACCGTTTAGTGAAGACAGCCTGATCCGGAAGCTGCGCGAAGTGCTGGACGCGAGTCCGCGGCATATCCCAGGAGAAGTACCGATTCTTAGCAAGATCTGAACCGACTAAAACGGGGGAAGCAGGCAGAGAGATGAGACGTCTTTTGATCGTGGATGACGATGAAGCGATGCGCCGCCTCCTCCGTCTGAATCTAGCTGACAGCTACGAAATCATCGACACGGCTGACCCTGAGCAAGCATTGGCCCTGGTCATGGAACACAAACCCGATGCCATTTTGATGGATCTGCAAATGCCGAAACGATCGGGCTTCGATCTATGCCGGGCGTTCGGTTCGGTCAACAATACACAGCCAATTCCCATTTTTGTTGTCAGCGGGGAGACGGGGGACGAGGCCAGAGAGTCTTGCCGAGAGATGGGCGTGACGGGCTATTTCGAAAAACCCGTCGATTTCGACGCGTTGAGGAACTCTCTGGCAATGGTAAGAAGACAGAATTTGATTCCGCGAACCGAGGTTCGAGTGCAAGTGCGAATCAACCTGAAGCTCAGCGGGAAAGACATTAACGGAGAAGAATTTCAGGAGGTAACGTCCACGGAGAACGTCAGCATTAGCGCATTCCTCTGCGGTTGTACGGCGGCCCTGCAGAAGGATTCCATCGTGGACGTTTATATCGTCTGGGGGACTGACAAGTACGTGGGGAAAGCCCGTAACGTTCGTTCGGAGGTGCGTCCCGGCGCTTCCACTCTGTACGCGTTTCGGTTTGTTGAAAAGACGGGAGAGTGGATTCTGAAGTAGCGCTGTGGCCGGTCAGATGCGCGCCAGGGCGGCAGCCTCGTCCTCAGCGAGATCGAGGACAGCATCCAAGCGCACCATTTTCAGAAGCATGAGCAGGCGCTTATTCGCGGAAAAAAAAATACATCGGCCGCCGGCGCGCTTTGCGGTGGTAAACGCACGGACGAGCGCACCGATGCCCGAACTGTCTAAATCGGAAACGCCCGCCAGATTTACGGCAATGTGTTTGTTACCGGCATCCACCAACTGCTGGATCTGATTGCGGAATGCTTCCTCGTCCTTACCGAGCTTCAGCGGCCCAGCGAGGTCCAGGATTGTGGCCGATCCGGCGTTGCGGATGAGGATGTTCATGATGTTTTTCTGGACTGCAACGCTAACTGAATTGACGCCTTCAATCAAGACCGTGTTCCTTGACGCCCCGGCGAATCATTTGCTAGGCTGCGCCATCCGATCTTCGCCGCGCGATTGATTCGCTTTTCGCGACGAAGAGAGGGTGCGTACCCGCCTCGGGAGAGTCATGGAAACGTCTGCTGCGCTCTTCGATCTGGCGAGCGTGTCTCTGGCCTGTCGTGACCAGGACACGCTTCTGAAGACCTTTGCCGCACGCGTCGGAGCCGCAATTGGCGCGCGGGCCGTGCTCATTTGGCTCAGCGGACCTGATCAAGGATTCTCTTGCGCGGTTCGCTGGAGCGAACCGGGGGAACGATTTAGTCCCGCGGACGGGCCGATTTCAGACGGACTGCTTTCGCAGATCTGCGAATCGGGTGCAACCCGACATTTCAACGCACGCGAACTCGCCGCACAGGATCTATCCCATCTCGACGAAGCCAGCCGCACGCGCGCCAAATCAGCCGTGTATGCCGCGCTCCCCAGCGCACAGGGGCCGAAAGGTGTTGTCGAGGTGCTGGGCAAGCGTGCCGGCGAATTCACTGCGGACGACAGCCACTTTGTTGAGGAAGCCGGCCGGCTGGCGGGCCAAGCGCTAACGAATCTGGAAGCAATCGAGGAAGAGCGCCGCTCGCAACTTGCGACCGTCGAGCGCCTGACCGGGCTTTATGATCTTGGCCGGACGTTTAGCTCGACGCTCAACCTTTCCGAACTCTCGCCCATCGTAGTTGAAAAAATCCGCGACATTCTTGGGGCGATGGCGTGCAACGTCTGGCTGATCGATACCAATTCGCAAGAATTATACCTGGCCGAACAAGCGGGCGAGGATCCGACGGTTGAAAGAGGTACGCGCGTTTCTTCCAGGGAAGGGCTTCTCGGCGAAATTGCCCAACAAGCCGATCCCAAGCTGGCCGAAGAACCCGCGGAGGAACCCGGACTCAAGGAGCGGCGGGCTGCAGGGGGCGACTTTGAAATTTTGAGTTGGATGGCGGCGCCGCTCCGTAAGGACGACGAGGTACTGGGCGTCGTGGAGCTTGTGAACAAGAGGGAAGCCGCTTCCTTTGATGAGGATGACTTGTTCCTGCTGGCGAGCGTCAGCGAGCAGGCCGCCATTGCGTTTCACAATGCGAACTTATTTGAGGCCGAGCGCAAGGCCCACGCTCTCGACGCTCTTCTGAAAATTTCGCAGGAAATCACGTCGACGTTGGACCTCGATCGAGTGCTTACTGCCGTGGTGCACCATGCGGCGTCCGTCGTGCCGTTCAACAAGTGCGTCATCGGCTTCTTTGACCGCGGACGATTTGTTCTGGGAGCTGTTTCTGGGGAATCGGAAGTTCCGAAGACTCGCGAAATGAGCAGTCTGCGCGAACGCCTCGAGTGGGTGGCCAGCCAGGAAGATGCAGTTGCGGCAGATCTTTACTCGGACGGCTGGCATCTCGACCCGCCAGAGGCCCGCGCCCAGATTGTCCCTGTCCTCGAGGCAAACGAGTACGGTGGTTTCTACGCGCTGCCGCTGCGCGACGAACAGGGAGCCTTGGGAGCTATGGCCCTCTTGAGCGGCGATGGCGATTTCTTGACCGCCAATCACAGGGAGATGTTCGCGATCCTCGCGAACCAGACGACCGTGGCGATCCGTAATGCGCAGCTCTATCAACAGGTGCCCCTTGCGAACATTCTGCAGCCGCTTGCGGTGCAAAAAAAGAGACTGCTTTCGGCGGTGCCACAGGGCCGGTGGCGTGTGTATGCGGAGCGAGCTGGTATCGTCGCTGCGATACTGATTCTTGTCCCCTGGCCCATGCGAGTGGGCGCGAATGCGACGGTCGTCCCGGCCAAACGCCGGGTGGTCAGCGCCATCGACGGCGGAGTCGTCGAGCGGGTCTTCGTTCGCGAGGGAGACGCGGTCGCGCCCGGCCAGGTGCTCGCACAGCTCGATGACGGCGACGACCGCGTAAAATTGGCTCAAGCGGAGGCGGCCTTGGGCCAAGCTCAGCACGATCTCGCGGAAGCCGAGTTTCGCAACGATGATTCCGTGGCCGCACAAGCCAAGCTCCGGGTGGAGCTTCATGCCGTCGAAGTCCAGTACGAACAGCAGCGCATCTCTCAAGCCCAGCTCCGTGCATCCACCGCTGGGATCGTGGTGACCCCTAAGGTTGAGGAACGCACGGGGATGTTGGTGAAACCTGGAGATGCATTCTGCGAGATCGTGGAAGCCGACCGCATGGCGGCCGAGATGAGCGTCCCGGAAACGGATTTGAGCCTCGTGCGGGCAGGCCGGCCCGCCGCACTCAAGCTCAACGCATTTCCGACGACGACTTTTGAAGGGACTATTGAGCGAATTGGCACGCAGACGCAGGGCGAGGCGGGGGAGCAGTATTTTCTGGTGCGCGCTCTGTTCGAAAATTCGGAAGAACGCGCGCGGGATGGCATGGTGGGCCGAGCGCGAATTCGCGCCGGGGGTGGATGGTTCGAGAGCGGGTGGTATCCGTCCGGATACGTCTTGTTGCGCGATCCGTTCCGCTGGTCGTGGCAAAAGATCTGGACGTGGCTGCCCTAGGGGACGAACATGATGAGGCTTGAGATCGTTTTCTTTGCCGTTGCGATGACACTGGGGATTGGGGGTTGCGGAGATTCGCCGGTTGCTTCGGCCCCGTCCGCAACCTCTGCCGCATCTGCGAACGGCTTGACGAACGCCGCCACACAACCAGATACCGCTGGGCCGGCCAAATCCGGAGCGAGTGACATTCTGAGCGTTCTCTCGGTAGAGCACCAGGTTGACGTCGCTTCCGAAAGTGGTGGTCTCGTTGTGTCCGTTGCGAAGGACGAGGGAAGTGAAGTCAAGTCGGGCGATATCTTGGGTCAGCTGGACGACCGTGCTCTGCAGTTTGAGATCGTCAAGGCCCGCGACGATCTGCAAGTGGCCCAGAACAACATCAAGTATAAAGAGGCCGAGATGAAGGCGAAGGGGGCGGCGCTGGACCGGCAGAAACTGATGCGAGCGCAGGGACTCTCGAGCCAGGCGGATCTCGAAGCTGCCGATTTCGAGGCCAAAGCCGCCGAGTACGACATGCACGGATGGGAAGCCATGGCCGAAAGCAGCCAGGCCGAAATTCATCGGATCGAGGTCGAAATCGACCAGACCCGCTTGCGGGCACCGTTTTCCGGCGCGGTCGTGGAGCGCTACATTCGACAGGGGCAGACGGTTGCCAAAGGCGATAAGTGTTTCCGCATCAGCCAGCTTGCACCGCTACAGGTGCACTTCCAGGTTCCCGAATCGGCGGGACGGCATCCCCAACGGGGCGCGCCCGTGGGAATCATGCTGGTCGACGATCCCACCCGGCGGGTAAGCGCACGCGTAGAAGAGAGCAGCCCGGTGGTTGATCCCGCAAGCGACAGCTACGACGTCACTGCGGAGCTTACGGGCAAGGGAATCTCTGATCTGCGCCCGGGAATGGCCGTGCGGGTCGCGTGGCCCGTGTCGCCACAAGCCTCACCACGGGCGGTGCGGTAGTAGATCGCATATGCGTTTCGGTCCTACCAGTCTGCGGGTCTCGAGCATTCTCTCCAAAGGGCTTCGTCGGCCCAAATTCCGCACCGATTTACGCATTAGCGAGCAGACGTTTGCCGGTGAGAAGAGCTACGTCATCAAGGTTCCCGAGACGAATTCCTACAACCGCTATGGCGTTTCGGAATATGGATTGATCACGCTGTGCGACGGGACCCGTACGAGTTCCGAGGTTACGGCGGCATGGACTGAGCTTCACCCGGATGCGCCGTTTACCGAGGGCGAAGTGGCGGAGTTTCTTGAAGGCGTCGAACCGGGAATTTGGGAGCAGTCTGCGGGGGAAAAGAACCTAGCCGTACTTGAACGAATCAGGGACGATCGAAAGAGCCGCGTGGATCAATCGAGCGTGCTCTATATGACGTTTAAGGCTTGGGATCCCGACCGCACGCTCGCGAAAATAGACCCGTATCTCAGCTGGATGTTCACTCGGGGCTTCGTTTTCTTCTCGATTGTCCTGTTCATCGTCGCCGCCTATCTGGTGGCGGGAGATTGGACACGCGTGCAGAGCGACACTGCTGCGCTGTATACCTTCCAGGGGAAGAGCGCTTACGATATCTGGATCTTTTGGTTCCTTCTTTTCGCTCTGGGCGGGATTCATGAATTCGGCCACGGACTTACCTGCAAGCATTTCGGCGGAGACGTTCACCAGATGGGATTCATACTGATCTATTTCACTCCTGCCTTCTTTACTGATACGACAGATATCCTCCTTTTCGACCGTACCAGCCGAAGGCAGTGGGTGCTTTTCGCAGGAATTTGGATCGAGCTGATAATCTGTGGGATCGCGGCTCTCATTTGGAGTTTTACCGCGCCGGGATCGATTACGAGCGACATTGCCTACAAAACGATGTTATTGAGTGGAATTCAGGGAGCCCTCCTGAACTTGAATCCACTGATCAAGGCCGACGGTTACTACGCGCTTTCCGAATTTCTGCACATCGATAATCTTCGCGAGGATTCGTTTACCTTTCTGCGGGCGTGGGTTCGAAAGTACATTTTCCAGGATGACATCGATCTTCCTCGGGCCACGCGGCGGCATCGTCACATTTATGTAATATTCGGGATTTCGGCGGTCGTTTATAGCGTGTCGCTCGTAGCGCTCGTTCTGCTGTTTGTAAAGAACGTGTTCGTCAGCTGGTTTGGTGGTGGGTGGGGATATCTGGCGACGGCGGCGCTGATTTACTTTTTCGCGAGGAAAGGTTTGAGGACGGCTTTGCCGCAAGTGCGCGCATGGTTGCGGCAGAAACGGCAGGAATACATGGTCTGGAAAATGACGCGAGCGCAACAGCTTGGAACGCTTGGCGTAGCCCTCTTACTGCTGATTCCTCCGGTTCCATCCAGAGTTGCCTCCGATTTTAGCTTGGAGCCCGGCAGAGATGCCCACCTACGAGCCGAAGTTCCGGGCACGTTGCAGCAGGTATTTGTCCGGCAAGGGGATAGGGTCGAAGCCGGACAGTTACTAGCTGTTCTGGGGAATTCTGATATCGAGGCCGACGCTAAGACTCTCGCCGAGCAACTAGCGATGGCCAATAGCGACCTTCGCTCTGCACAGGGGTGGCAGGACTCGGGCAAGACCGCCAGCGCGCGGACGGAGCAAGTGCGGCTCGAGCAGGAGTGGAGTGTGGCGCAACATAAGGTAGGTGCGCTTCAGATTCGCGCGCCCATTTCGGGAGTGGTCTCGACGCCGCCCATTGAGCCAGAAGCTGGCGAGTACCTCGCGGCCGGGCAGGAGTTCTGTAAGATCGCGGACCTCAGCACGATGAGGACCCGCATCCTAGTGCGCGATTGGGAACTGGAGGACGTTACGCCCGGAGCTAAGGCGCACCTCAAGGTGCTGGCCTTTCCCTATCGTACCTATTCCGGCCGCGTGGAAGCGATCCTGCCCGCCGCCGCGGCGGACCGTCCGGTGGCGCAGCCCCAAAAGTTGGAGCGCCTGGGCCGAGAGTTGACGAACTACTTCGCCGTGGTGATGGACTTCCCAAACCCCGACGGTTCCTTGATCGAAGGAATGACCGGAACTGCCAAGATTGACGGCAAGAGTTACTCTTTGGCTTTGCAGGGAGGACGAGCTGGGTGGCGCTGGTTGCGTTCTCAGGTTTGGTAGGACTCTTCTAGGGAACCGCGGTTTTCTAGAGATTGCCCGGGAGACCGCCCCACTCAACGGGCGGCCTCCCGGAAGCGTCTTAGTGGTGATGCGTGGGGGCGGAGCGCCGCAGAGCGACGCGCTTTTCCAAGGGAGCCTTCTTTTCGAGCTTCTTTGCGCCGAGCTTTTCTTTCTTTACCGGCTTCGCTGTCATATGTTTTCTCCGATCTAGGATTTTGGCCTTGCGCCTTCGTTCTATGTCAATGCAATCCTTGTGCCATAATTCCACTCTATCGAGAAGGTGACAAATTGTTTGGAATTGAAGGACTTAGGGTCGGACGCCACCATGCACGTATATCGTTCCGCCATCTACGTGCTGACTTTCTAATTATTTGTTGATTAATTCAACATACCTAACAGCTTGCCAGAAAATCACAAGTTGAAGGTGGGTCCGGACGCGTAACAATGTGGCGGTGATGATCTTTCAGTGCTGTCATATGGCTTTAGGAGGCTATCACTGGGGGGAATGGCTGCTGAGGGAGCCGCAGGCGGGAGACTCCAAGCTGGAGTCTCCCGAAAAACGCCACCACAACTAGATCGCGCGGAGCAGGGGCCGGCGGGCGTCCAGCGTCGCCTTCTTTTCGAGCTTCTTTGTCCCCAGCTTCTTTTCCTGCTTCACCGGCTTCGCTGTGTTCGTCATCTGATTTCTCCCGTTAGGCTTTAGAATTTTGGCCGTGCGTCTTTACCAAGTGCAATCTTCGCGCCAAAGGATCAGTTCGCAGACCGGGAAACTATCGCATTGTAAGGAAAGGACTTAGGATTTGGCCGCTTGTCGAGATTCGCACCGAGCGTCAGCCACTTGCGTTGACTTTTCCAGCGTACGGTTGAGTTATTCAACAATCTAGAGCCCGTATTTCCGGCAAAGGTAGTTGAACCGGTTGCGGTCGACGCCAAGGAGACGGGCGGCTTCGGACTTCCGATTCTTCGCCTGCTGCAGGGCCTCCTCCACCCACCGCCGCTCGACGGCCTCGAGCTCTTTGTCGAGATCGATCCCGTCGGCCGGAAGCCGAAAGCGCCCCTTTCGATCGGGCCCGGCGGCCTGAATGATTTCGGGGGGTAGGTCGGCCAAGGAAATCGAGTCGCCATCCGTCATGATTACGAGCCTCTGGACGGCATTCTCCAACTCGCGCACGTTACCCGGCCATCCGTAGCGCTTCAGCGCCAAGATGGCATCGTCCGCTATGCGCTTGACCGGCAGACCGTTCGCAGCGCAATAGACGCTGATGAAATAGTCGGCCAATAGAGGTATGTCCTCGACCCGCTCCCGCAAGGCGGGGACGAAGATGGGCACAACATGGATGCGGTAATAGAGATCTTCGCGGAACCTGCCCTCGCGCGTCATTTCCTCGAGGTTTTCATTGGTGGCGCTGATGAGCCGAAAATCGACACGGATCGACTTTTTACCTCCCAGGCGCGTAAGAGCGCGTTCTTCGAGCAGGCGCAGAAGTTTGCTCTGCAGCGCCGGTGTAAGCGTAGCGATCTCGTCGAGGAAGAGTGTCCCCTGGTGGGCCATCTCTACCCGCCCTTCTTTCATGGCAACAGCGCCCGTGAAGGCGCCCTTTTCGTAGCCGAAAAGTTCGGCCTCCATCAATGATTCGGGAAGTGCGGCGCAGTTCACGCTCACAAAAGCTCGATTTTTCCGGGGACCTTGCTCGTGGAGCGCCCGAGCGACGAGCTCCTTTCCCACTCCGCTTTCGCCTCGGATGATCACATTCGTCGTAGCGCGCGCCATTCGCTTGATCGAATCGAACACGTGCCTCATGGCGTCGGTCGACCCGATGAAGTCGCCTAGAGTATTCTTGCGGCTGATCTCCTCGCGCAGAATGCGGTTCTCCCGCTGCATGTGGAGCTTCTCGATAGCCCGCTCAACAAGATGGCGCAGGACGTCCGTATCGATCGGCTTGATGAAATAGTCGTAGGAACCTCCATCGATCACTTTCAGCGCGGTGGATTTTTTTTCATCCGAGCTCAGAACGATCACCAGAGTGTCAATCTCGCTGCCGTCGAGGCGGTTCAGTAATTCCGCGCATTGGCTGAGACCACCCGACGCGAGGGGCAGGCCGAGGAGGAGGACGTCGAGTTCTGATTCCTGAAGGAGCTTGTAAGCCGCTTCATAGTCCTTACCCTCTAGGATTTCGAAGTCGGAGCGAAACGAAGAAGCAATCTTCGACCGCAGAGTGGCATCGTCGTCCACAATTGCCACTTTGGGCTTAGGCTTTCCGGACGCGATGGCTGGTCTCCGCGTGGATGCGTGATGGCTTCAAACCGGCTAGCGAAGCGAGCACGTCCCGTTCGCTGCGATTCTAGGTGGCAGCCTCTTGAGTGTCAACGAGTGGCATGCCTGCGCGGAGAGAAAGCTAGTCTAGCTTGAATTCGGAGCGCCAATCGGCGGTCTCGGGTAACGCCGGCTGGTCCTTCTTGTCCAACAGATAGTTACCGACGACCAGGAAATCCATTTCGGTTCTCATGAAGCATCGGTAAGCATCGTCCGGAGTACAGACGATCGGTTCTCCGCGAACATTGAAGCTGGTGTTTACGATCACGCCGTAGCCGGTGAGCTTCTTAAATTCGCCGATCAATTCCCAATATCGCGGATTTGTTTCGCGGCTCACGCTCTGTATGCGGGCTGAGTAGTCAATATGAGTAATGGCGGGAAGGTCTGATCGGAGAAAATAGAGCCTTTCATATAGTGGCTTATCGGCACTTCCCTCAGGTAGTGGAATTTTCTTATCCTGGCGAATCGGCGCCACCAACAGCATGTAGGGAGACGGCCGGTCGAGATCGAAATACGCCTCGATGTCTTCTTCCAAAACCGAAGGTGCGAACGGTCTGAAGCCTTCACGATACTTGATTTTCAGGTTCAGCTTCTTCTGCATCTCGGGATTTCGCGCATCACCGAGGATGCTGCGGCCTCCGAGCGCACGCGGCCCGAATTCCATACGGCCTTGGAACCAGCCCACAACGTTTCCATCTGCGAGCTTTGCGGCCACATCGGAAGCCAGGTTCTGGAAGCTCTCATAGTGGCGCGCCGGGGCATCGTACCTTTGCAGTGCGCGCCAAATATCCTTGTCCGAGAATTCCGGTCCGAGATAGGAGCCCCGCATCGCGTCGTCGTGGCCGGCGACCTGTCGTTCGTTTCCTTCGTGGATGTGCCAGACGGCATAAGCAGCACCAACGGCTCCTCCGGCATCGCCAGCGGCCGGCTGAATCCATAAATCTTCGAAGATCCCGGCCCTGAGAATTTTCCCGTTCGCGACACAGTTCAACGCGACACCACCGGCAAGCACTAAATCCTTGCAACCTGTCAGCTGGCGCGCAGTACAGGCGAGTCGAATGACAATCTCTTCCGTTACCTGTTGGATGGCGAGAGCCATGTCCATATAGACTTGCGAAATCTCGGATTCAGGTTTTCGGCGGGGCACTCCAAACAGCTGTCCCCACTTCTGTTCGTTGGCCATCTTCAAGCCGGTGGCGTATTCGAAGTACTCCATGTTGAGCACGACCGAACCGTCTTTGCGGATGTCGACGAGATTGGTCGTGATCTTTTGCTTGAAGTCCACGGTGCGTTGCGAGTCAGGATTCCCGTAGGGCGCCAAGCCCATGAGCTTGTATTCGCCGCTGTTTACGGTGAATCCGGTGTAATACGTGAAGGCAGAGTAAAGCAGGCCCACCGAGTGCGGGAATTGCAATTCGCTCAGTATTTCGATGTCTTTTCCACGGCCCCGCCCGATTGTCGTCGTGGCCCATTCTCCGACGCCGTCAATTGTGACGATAGCCGCTTCCTGGAACGGCGAAGGGTAAAAGGCGCTGGCCGCATGAGATAGGTGGTGCTCCGGGTAGTAGATCGGGACTTTGCGGTCGCCAAGCTCTGCGAGGTGTTTGCCAAGCATCTCCCTCATAAACAGCTTCTCTTTTATCCAAACCGGCATCGCCGAAAGGAAACTGAGGTAGCCGCTCGGCGCAAACGCGTGGTACGTCTCCAGAAGCCGCTCAAACTTAAGAAATGGTTTGTCGTAGAACGCCACGGCTGCAAGGTCGTTGTAATCGATACCTGATTCTTCGAGCACGTAACGACAGGCGTGGATCGGGAACGAGGAATCATGCTTTTTCCGAGTGAACCGCTCCTCCTGCGCCGCGGCAACGATCTGCCCATCGACGAGGATTGCGGCGGCGCTATCGTGATAGTAGGCCGATATACCGAGGATTGCCTTTTTCACAACGTTCCTTCTTCTCTACGCACTTTGCCCAATGGGTGAAACTAGAACAGAGTATAGATAAACGGCGCAATTGCGGAGCTGCCGGCGAACACGATAAGTGCACCCAATGCCAGCATGATCACAATCAGAGGCAACAGCCAGAATTTCTTTCTGACTTTAAGAAACCCCCACAGGTCCTTCAAGAAATCCATATCCGCTCCTTCTTGCTAAAACGGCCGCTCAAGGTCCCGGCCAATAAACGTATGGTTCCTTTCCAACATAACGGAGTCGCTGCTTGCCTTGAAAGCTCGCAACTTCAAGGAATCCTTGCCCGCCAGCCGCCGCAGAACGCCGATCGGGGTCACGACGCAGAAGTAGACGATCGACAGCAAAACCCTCGAGACCACGGCTCCGAGCATCTCCGAAAATCCTAGCCATAGCACGGCGATCGGCCGATAGATCTGCGGCACGATCATATTCACGACGAGCAACAGGATCGCGGCGAAGAGTAGCGCGTGCCGCTTCGGCGAAATCGCCAGGAGCAGGAGCAACAAAACCATCGCCATGCCAGTATCGCGGCTCTGATCTTTGGTGATCTTTTTTAAGGAAATCACAGACGGGTTCGCCCCCTAGGTCCAAAACCACCGCCGCGACAGCCCAAGAACAATGTAAGTTCCCAGGTAGCCACCTGGGCGATGACAACATCAATAGAATGATAGCTTAAATTTCCAAGCGCCCGATAGATGTATGCAGGACTTGAACCCGTAGCCGAGCGTTTGATCGTCGGACAATTCGCGCTCGACATAAGGCGTGAAGAAACCTGCGGGGCCGTGCAGCCATCAGAGTTTCTTCGGGCACGATGGTCGCGCGGAGGCCGTCCGAAATGTCGTCGTAAGCCGAAGAGCTGATATCCGCCGTCGGTACGCTACAGTAGTTATCAAAAGTAATAGCTCCTAACCAGATCCCAAGCTCATTTTTCATGTTTGACTTAGATTTGTTTTCGATGTGGTACCGCTTCGCTCCAGTTTCGTACTAAAGCGTTTATTGCTCGCGCCTACCGGCTTGCATGTATAGCGATCTCTTTCACAAATGTAGTTTATGGAAGCAGGGCAGCAGGGACCAGGAACTTGGGGTCTTGTGATTTCTAACGTTGGAGCTTCCGCGTCGCTCGTAGCGATAAATTGTTTACGAGGGCGCGGAAAGGAATTTGAAATACTGTCCAAATGTAGACAGTTTAAATTTCATAGTGAGATTAGAATTTCCGTTCAATGACGACGCGGGGACGACAAGGATTGGCGTTTTCGGCCTCGATTACGCGGTGTTTTCTCCAGCCGTTCGCCTAGATAGAGACATTTTGGGTCGCCATGTGTCTGATTGATAGCAACGATAGAAATTTCAAGTTGCATGGATGCTTCGAACGATTCACAGTTCGTTCATGATTTATTAACGGAGGTGGTAATCAAAATTTCTGACCCGGAGTGAACACTACAGTTTCAAAGTATCGACAGAAATGCAGAGTCCCTTCATCCCTACCCATCGCCCTCAGGGAAGCTGAACATTAACCGTAGCTGTCGGACGGAAAGTTAAACCAAGAGAAACACAGCCGCATTTCATGGTGTCTACATGACGTGCCCGCAGTTGCAGAAAAATCACCAGGTTTCGCGAAGGGCGAGAACAATGGTAAATATTCGTGTCTCAGTAGCACTTGCTGTAGCGTTGGGACTTGGCGCGTTGGGTACCTGGGCACAACAGGTTACGCCCGCGACTTCCCACGAGAGCATTGCCGCCCAGGTAACATCTGCGGGCGAGGTCAATTCAGACCATCCAGTTCTGGAGCAGCGCAATCCTCGTTACAGGATCCAGCCGCAAGACGCGTTATCGATTTCCTTTCCCATCTCGCCAGAATTTGACCAGAAGGTCGTCGTGCAACCCGACGGCTATATCAATTTGCACGCAGCGGGGAGCCTTCACGTGGAAGGCATGACCGTTCCGGAACTCGTCGAGGCCGTCAAGACCGCATACTCACAAATACTGCACGATCCGCTTGTCGATGTAGACCTGACCGATTTCCAAAAGCCGTTCTTCGTTGTCTCCGGTCAGGTGACGAAGCCGGGACAGTATGACTTGCGTTCGGACACAACTATTTTGGACGCCATTGCGATCGCCGGCGGTCTGCAGCCCACGGCAAAAACGCAGGTGCTTTTTTATCGGCGAATCTCGCCTGGGTTAGTCGAAGTGAAGAGGATCAATCTGAAAGCCATGCTGAACGGTAAGAATGTGAACGAGGACCCGGAAATGCATCCCGGAGACATGATCTTCGTTCCCGAAAAGTTTATCACCAACTTCCGGAAGTACATTCCGTACTCCTTTGGAATGTATTTCGATCCGGTTTCGGCGATTTTTTGAAAAGGCAGACGATATGGATATCGAATTCAACAACGTGAATGTAAGGCAGGGGCGTTACACGACGCTGCGCGACTGGCTGGCCGTGGTCTTTCGACGGCGGGCCATTATGCTGACCGTGTTCCTGGGAGTTTTTCTGGGGGCTATCCTTGTGGCATGGTTCTGGGCGGCGAAGTATTACGAAGTGTCCATGCAAATCCTGGTTCAGGAAAATCGCTCCGATCCGACTATTACGCCTTCGCCGAACGCCGCGGTCGGCTCTGGCGCTCCGGTGACTCCGGATCAAATTACTTCTGAAATTGCCCTGTTGCAGGGCCGAGACATGCTGAGGTCTGTGGCGTCGTCTTGTAACCTCGTGGGGAATTCTTCGCACCTACTTGCTTTCCTGCATCCTATGAGCCCGGCCATGAAGGCGGAGTACAACCTTCAGATGGCCACGACGAGTCTTGCGAAGGCTCTCGACGTACGCGCTGAGAAAACAGCTGACGTGATCGACGTTACCTACGGTCACGCAGGGCGGCCGGAAACGACCGCATGCGTCTTGGACACTCTGAGCAAACTTTACGTGGAAAAGCATCTGCATTTGATCCGGCCCGCCGGTACGTCTGATTTCTTCGCGCAGGAAGCCGAAAAATATCATCAGCTGCTGCTCGATTCCGACGCCCGGATGGCGGATTTCGGAAAACAGGAGGGCATTGTCGCTCCCGACATCGAGAGAGCGGACATGGCTCAGGAACTCGTGAAGTTCGGAACTCTCCGTCACGAGACAGAACAAGCCATCGCTGCAGACCAACGGCGAATTGCCGAGGAGCGAACTCAGCTACAGGCGACGCCCGAAAGGTCCTCGACACAACAGGTAACCAACGCACCTTCGATTCTGCTGCAGAATTTGCAGAGCGATTTGCTTGCGGAGCAGGTGAAACGAACACAACTGTTAGCTAAATACGAGCCCACATATCCGCTCGTTCGGGAAGTAGATCAGGAAATCGCGCAAACCCAGGCTGCGATCAGCGATGCGGAGAAGGGCACCTATCTCACGCAGACCACGGACCGAGATCCGACCTACGAGTTCCTGCGCGAAGACATCGCAAAGACCCAAGCCGACTTAGCTTCGCAGGAAGCCACCGCTGAGGCCGTCAACCACAGCGTGCAAAACATGCAGGAGCGGATGGTGACGCTCGACCAAAAGTCAGTGGAGCAGGCCAGCGTTGTTCGCGATTCTAAAATCAACGAAGCTAACTACCTGCTATACGTCTCAAAGCGCGAGCAGGAGCGCACATCCGATGCTCTGGATGCGAAGAACATAGCGAACGTCACGATTGTTGTGCCGCCGGTGGTTCCGGTGTTACCGGCACACAGCCCGCTGTTTGTGGCCGTGATTGGATTGTTCCTGGCGTTCACTACCAGCGTAGCCGCGGCATTTATAGCGGAGTACATGGATCCGTCGTTCCGGACGCCCGAGGATGTGGTCGACACATTGGGTGTTCCGGTTCTCGCATCGATGCCCAGGCGGGTGGCCTAGAAAAAATGCTACTGGATTATTACAACCTATCGGAACAGCCCTTCGGAGTGACGCCCGATCCGCGCTTCCTCCATCTCGGCGCCCAGCACCGCGAGGCACTCGCCTCGTTGGTGTACACCACCGAAAGCAATCGCGGATTCGTGACCATGATTGCGAAGCCGGGTATGGGGAAGACTTCACTTCTCTACCACTATCTGGAAACGCTGCGAAATAAAGCGCGCACAGCGTTCGTGTTTCGCACGGACTGCAACGCTCGCGAATTTATGCGGCACGTCCTGCTGGATTTAGGGATCGATACTCCCATCGACGACCTTCCGGCGATGCACGAGGCGCTTAATCGCGTGCTTCTGGAGGAGCAGCGCGCGAACCGGCGTTTCGTGCTGGTGATTGACGAGGCGCAAAACCTCTCGGAGAGCGTTTTGGAATCGATTCGCCTCCTATCAAACTTCGAAACTCCATGGATGAAGTTGATGCATATCGTCCTTGCCGGACAGCCGCAGTTGGCAGAGCAGCTGGCGAAGCCGTCGATGATGCAATTGAGACAGCGGATTTGCCAGGTGATTCGCCTCGAACCGTTCACTCCTAAAGAAGTCGACGCCTATATTGACTGCAGGTTGGAAGCTGGGGGATGCCAGGATCTTGGGCTGTTCACATCCGGAGCGCGCGCGCTGATCGCGCAGTACAGTGAGGGAATTCCGCGCAACATCAACAATATCTGCTTCAACGCACTGTCGCTCGCTTGCGCGCTGGACCGAAAGCGAGTTGACCGGAACACGGTTAATGACGTGATGTCGGATTTGGCGCTGGTATCGCCGCGCGCAATGATTCCGGTACTGTCGTCTCTGGAAATCGAGGGAGCAGACGCGCCGGAAGTGGTGATTCCTCCGGGAAAAGTTCATCGGCACATGGGCTGGACCTCGATTGCGGCCTTGGCCGTCTTGCTGATCGCTATTTTGAGCGTGGGACTACCGGTAAGCGTAAGTGACGCTCGAACAATCCCCGCGAAAAGTTCGGTTAACGAAGGATTCGCTCCGACAACTGCCCCCAGCGACGCGTTGCCGTCGCCCGCGACAACCGCTGCAATACCGCCCCCAACGGCGTCCGGACAGGCGGGTGCTGGGAACGCCGCATCTTTACCGTTGGCGCCGTCTACTTCCGTCCTCGTGCGTTCCGGGCAGACCATTTATGGGATCAGCCGAGCCACTTTTGGGCGATACAACAACGAGATTCTGACCGCCATACGAAAGCTCAATCCGTGGCTGAACGACATGCGTCGCGTTGCGGCGGGGCGTGAGCTGTTACTTCCGTCGCAGGCGCCGTCCTCCGGGAACGCGCAGAGCGGCGCAGATCAGGACGATAAATCCGATCCGCAGAGGCAGGCCCAATGAGCAAGAATTTCGAACTAATGCAGCGAATCGGGCTCGAGCCGGAAGCGGAAATCAAATCCAGGGTTCCGCCACGGCTGCCGGTTATGGAACCAAAAGTCGCTCGATTGAGAACTGGAAATCTCTCGAGGCTGGAACAAGTCGCTCTGGATCAAACCTTAAAGCTTGTTCAGCGGGTGTTCATGTTGCAGACGCCGGATGCTCCGCGCGTGGTTGTATTTGCGGGAATCGAGCCAGGGAGCGGGTGCAGCCAGGTTTGCTCGGCGGCCGCCAAGATTCTCGCCAAGAACGTTGCGGGCTCCGTCTGCCTTGTGGATGCGAATCTGCGCTCGCCGAAATTGGCTGACTCTTTCCGAATTCCGAACCACCATGGCTTGAGCGATGCGCTCCGCGAACCGCAGCCCGTTAAAACTTTCGTGGGTCAGCTGGGTGCGGACAATTTATGGCTGCTTTCAGCCGGATCGCTTCCGGACGAATCTTTCAGTTTGCTGAATTCCAGCCCACTCAAAGAAAGATTCGCCGAGTTGCGGACGGAGTTCGACTATGTAGTCGTGGACGCTCCTCCACTCACGCATTTTGCAGATGCCGTGGCGCTTGGGCAACTTTCCGATGGCCTCGTTATGATCCTTGAGGCGAACGCCACGCGACGTGAAGCCGCGTTGGACGTGGCTCGGAATTTGCGTGCCGCACAAATTCGAATTCTGGGCGCCGTACTGAACAAGCGGACGTTCCCGATCCCGGACTCGCTGTACCGCCGGGTCTGAATCGCATCGACTATTTTCAGTTTCAGTCCCCCTGTGACTGAGAATGGCGGAGCCGTGTCTTCGCCTAAACGCTTAACCACAATGTTAGTCACTCAAAATAGCATTTCCGAACAAAGCGCCTGGTTCGCGGTTGAGACGCGGCCACGCCATGAAAAGACGGTCTCCGCCGCGCTCCGCGAAAAAGGATTTGAGCACTTCCTGCCGCTTTTTTCGGAAAAGCATCAATGGAGCGACAGAACGCGGGTTGTTGATATGCCTGTCTTCCCGAGATATGTGTTTGTTCGGATCGAGCCCACGATTGACGTTCGCGTTCCTGTGCTCCGCATCAAGGGTGTGATGGGTTTTGTCGGCAATCGGGGTCTTGGCGCAGCGATTCCTCTGTCGCAGATAGAGAACGTGCGAAATATTATCGCCAACGCTGTTCCCTTTGCCCCTCACGCATTTTTGGACGTGGGCCAACGGGTGCGAATCCTGGGGGGCAGTCTGGCTGGTGTCGAGGGAGTTCTTGCAGCCATCAATGGCGATCAGAGTCTGGTGGTTTCGGTTGAATTGATTCGCAGATCCTTAGCGATTCGCATTGAGGGCTACCGTGTCGAGCCGGTTGCTGGTTCGCGGCGTCCATCACAGACGAATACCATGCCCGCTGCCCCCGATTCGTCGATTTCGGCCGGCATTGCTTAAGGCACCGCAAGCGTAGTTCCTTCCGTTCAAAAGCAGAATCAACGTGCACGAAACAAAAAGACGATTTCTCCTAACGGCGCTGAAGTTTCTAGATTTGGCGCTACTGGTCGCATCGTTCGGTCTGGCAACGATTTTGGTCGTCCATGCGGACCGGACGCTACCCCTATCGGCCTTTCTCTCGATGAGGGTGAAATTATGGAATTTCTCGATCTTTGCCGGTCTCTTGTATGTCTGGCACGTATTATTCGCGAGTTGCGGGCTCTATCACTCCCGAAGAGTTTCAAGCCGCAGGGCGGATTTGATCGATATTGGCAGGGCCACGGCGCTCTCCGCTCTTTTCCTGGGTATGGTAACGCTTGTTTTCGAGATCCGAATGGTCAAAGGACCGTTCCTAATTCTTTTCTGGCTGTGGAGTTTTGTCCTCGTGGCCATTGCCCGCATGGCATTGAAGACATTTCTAACTTTTGTTAGGCGGCGCGGCCACAACCTGCGTTACCTGTTGATCGTGGGCACAAATCCACGGGCGGTTGAATTCGCCCGTATGATGGCAAATCCAAGCCGCGGGTACCGATTGCTGGGGTTTGTAGACGACGAATGGCACGGCATGGACGAATTCCGCGAGACAGGCCTGCCCCTGGTTTGCCACTACAGCGGGCTCGCAGAGTTTCTGCGAAGAAACGCCGTCGATGAAGTGGCGATCTATTTGCCGCTTCGTTCGTTTTATGAGCGGGCCTTTGAAGTGGCCGCGAGATGCGAACAGCAGGGAATTATCGCGCGGTTGGGCGTAGAGATATTCAGTCTGCAGAAGGCTCGTGCCCACGCTGGAGAGTTTGAGGGAGAGCATTTTATAGCGACTGACGCAGCGTCTCGCAACTGGGGCGCGCTGATTGCCAAGCGAGCGCTGGACATAGCGGTTTCTTCCTTCTTGTTGGTTCTGCTTGCTCCACTGTTTTTTATTGTCTCGTTGGCAATCAAGTGGTCGAGCCCGGGGCCGGTCTTTTTCTCTCAGGAACGAATGGGAGTAAACAAGCGCCGTTTTAGAATCCGCAAATTCCGGACCATGGTGCCCAATGCGGAGAAGATGCTAGCTGAACTGGAGGAGCGTAACGAAGTCTCAGGCCCCGTTTTTAAGATCAAAGAAGATCCTCGCATTACGGCGATTGGAAGAGTTCTGCGCCGCACCAGCATCGACGAACTGCCGCAGCTTCTGAATGTCTTGAACGGCGACATGAGCTTGGTGGGACCGCGTCCGCTGCCGGTTCGCGATTACGACGGGTTCCGTGAGGACTGGCAGCGGCGGCGCTTCAGCGTCCGTCCCGGAATTACCTGCCTGTGGCAAGTGAAAGGACGGAGCGCCATCGGATTTGAAGAATGGATGAAGCTCGATCTCCAGTACATGGATGAATGGTCCATTTGGCTGGACCTGAAGATTTTGGCGTGGACGATTCCGGTAGTGATGAGAGGAACGGGTGCGGCTTAGGATGCTGCGAGTGAACTCCATACAAAGTTGGAAACGGGCCGAGAATGCCGGGTCCGAACCAAACGCTAAGCCGATGCTCGGCCGCCTGAGTGCTTTGGTCTTGGAACGCAAGAAGGCGGAACGGAGCCTGCCGAACTTTCTGCTCACCCTCTTCCGTCTGCTCGACGAGAACGGCGTGCGGTATTGCGTGCTCCATTCATGGGAGAACCTACCAGACGAATTGCCGGGTGATCTAGATCTGGCGGTTGTGGACGAAGACAAGCTTAAGCTATTGCCTGTTTTCGAAGGCCTCCAGCAGCGAGGTTACGTGCCGATTCAAACGCTGCATTACTCCGGGAAAGGCAATGCCTTCGTTTTCTTTTGGACCGAGGCATCGGGCGGAAGGACGGCCACGATTGATGTCGTCTCCGAGCACCGGCGTGGCGGACGGATACTAGCAACCGCCGAGGCCCTGGTTGCCAACCGTCGGCGCCACGGTGCCTTCTGGACCGCCTCTCCTCAAACTGAGTTCGCATACTTGCTCGCAAAGAAAGCGTCCAAGCGGAAGGCCTCCGAGAGTCAAGCTCGACGCTTGAAGTTTCTCACCGAGGAGCTGGGTCCCTCCGAGGCCGAAAAACTTGCCAACTCCTTCTTGCCTGGCGATTCGAATCGGCAAGCCGTGGAAAGCTGCATTGACGGTTCCATCGACGACTTTCTGCAGGATGCCCACGCGAAACTATGGCGCGTCAGCCTTACTCGCAGTCCCTGGAAATTGGCTCCTTATTTCGGGATGGAAGCGCGGCGAGTTGTTAGGCGTTGGTTCGAGCCGACGGGCGTCACGGTCGCAATTCTTGGTCCGGATGGGGTTGGGAAGAGCACGGTAATCTCCGGCATGATCGAGCCCTTGGGCATGGCGTTTCGCTGTAGGCATCGCATATTTCATTGGCGGCCCAATGTATTAGCGCCGAAACCGGATAGGGGGCCCGTACCGGATCCGCACGGAAAGCCTGCGCGAGGATCCTTCACATCCATGTTGTATTTGAGCGGATTCGTTCTCGATTATTGGGTCGGATATTTACTGCGGGTACGTCCCCTCATCGCTACATCGAACTTAGTTCTGTTTGACCGCTACTTCCACGATGTCCTGGTCGATCCCCGGCGGTACAGGTATGGGGGGCCGGGCTGGTTTTCCCGTTTTCTCAGTCGGCTGGTTCCTGAGCCGGACCTCGTGATTATTCTGGAAGCGGACACCGAATCGATTCTGGAACGAAAATCCGAGCTGGCGGGTGAAGAGATCGAACGGCAGCGCAAAGAATATCGAGATCTTCGATTCAAACACGCCGAGCGTGTCACTGTTGATACCAGTGCCGGCGCCGGTGAATCCATATGCGCTGCAGCGACCGCCGTCGCCGGATACATGAAACGCCGACTCACGCACCGTCGTTCCGGGTGGCTGTCCGCTGTGCCGCAGGTGTTCGAAGAATCGGAAACACTTTCATGATCCTTCCTGAATCCGACATCCTGCAGAAAACGTATCGCCTTCTCCTCGGCTGGGATGAAGATCAGCCCCTGCCGCTGGTCGGGGATCAGAGCGACTTCAGTTCCGCCCATCCGTCTGTCGCAATTGTCGAGAATCCTTCCCGGCTGACGTGTGAAGAGCTTTCCCGTCGTGGCTACGTCCATCGAAGGCACCTTGCGTTGCTCCCCTCACGTCGCAATTTGCGATGGCTGCTTCCGCACGTGGCGAAGCGGCGGGGAATCGACGGACTTCAGCTGTATATGCCTCACGGATACGTAGGGCGGATCGTGAAGGCCTTGGTGGTTCAAGCGCGTGCGACCGGCTGGCAAGGATGGGTACGCGACACCGTTGTGATTGCTTCTAAAGAACCGTTACCGATCGAAAATAGATTGTGCGAGATCACCAGAGAAAGCGAACTCGCCCTCTCGCTTTCGCCCGGCACTCCAGGAACTTTTCAGAAGCTTACCGTGCAGGTCATGCGCCCCGACGGATCGATTCTCGGATACCTGAAAATGCCTATGACCGAAGCGGCGGATAAACGCCTTCGAAATGAAGCCGCGGTCGTGCAGGATCTCTGCTCGTACCCGGACCTGCGTGCGCACATTCCTCAGTTGCTCTTTGCCGGCTCTTTGAACGGTCGCTATGTCGTGTTTCAGTCGGCCATCGAAGGAAAAGCGGGGCCGGTTCGTTACGCGCGTGCTCACGAACAATTTCTGCAGCGGCTGCACGCTTGCCGGCCGGAACAGAAGCCGGGGCTGCGTCTGGTGGAGGAGACGGGCCGGAAATGGAATCGAGTTGCGGCACGGATGGGAAAAAACTGGCAGGACTTGGGGAACGAGGCGCTGAGGATTGCGGCTCGGGAACTCGACGGCCAGGAAGTCGCTTGTGGAATCGCCCACGGTGATTTCGCTCCGTGGAATATGCGTATCAGTGAGGGAGATTTGCGGCTCTTCGATTGGGAGTGTGCATCCTCGAATGTACCGCTCGTCTGGGACGCGTTTCATTTCATGACGCAGACGGAATGCCTTCTCAGCATTCGCCACGACGAAGCGGCTGCCGCCGACGCCCGAGGGAAAAACCGCAGCCTGTACTTGCTGTACCTACTAAACAGCGCGGGCCAGTATTGGGAAGAGGCCGCACAAGATGTAGTAATCCAATATCGCGAACAGCAACTCCTCCGATCCATATCGACGAACGGCCGCGCCGCCTAACCCTAGAGGAACAATGAGCTCAACGAGAATCTCCTCCGAAGTCTCTTATTCAAACTCCGCCACGAAGCGCTGGTCAAAAGTCAGCAGCGAAAGACTGGCGCTAGGTGCGCGGCGTTATCTTCAATCATGCTGGGCCTCGTTCCAGCACTTGGCAATCTTCCCCTGGATGGAGCCCAAGAAAACCAACGCATTCGCACGAGGCACGCTGGCGCTTCGAGATGAGCTTAACTACAGCGACACCCTGATTCCTTCCGTCGACGTGTGGAAACTATTTCCGGGCATCGATACGACCGAAGTTTCGATGGGGCGGCTGCTTCCCGACGAAGGTTCCAGCGTCACGTTTCGCGAGATGGTCGTTCTGTGTTCCATCTTGCGACTGGAGCGAGCTCACACCGTCTTCGAGATCGGTACCTCGCTCGGCGTCACGTCCTTCAACCTCGCTCTCAATCTTCCTGAAGATGGAGTTCTCTTCACGCTGGATTTGCCGACCGTGGAGGCTGGGCAAGCCAGCATCGCGACGGCACACGAGGTGTCGATATCGGATCGCAAAATGATCTTCACCGCCCGCGAATCGCGGCGATTCCTTGGCTCGGCGGTTGAATCGAAAGTGAATCAACTCTACGGAGACAGCGCCACGTTTGACTACACGCCGTATGAAGGGCAGTGCGATGTTGTTTTTGTCGACGGCGCGCACTCTTCCGCCTACGTCGTGAGCGACACAGAGGCAGCCTTTCGGCTCGTGAGGCCTGGCGGTCTGGTGTTGTGGCACGACTACAACGACGGATATTTCTGGCCCGATGTGCACAAGCAACTCCTTCAAATAGCTCGGCGGCATCCGATTCAGCGCATCCGTGGAACGATGTTCGCGGTCACGCGCCGGCCGCTCTTATGATTTCCGTATTGCCTCTATGCGCCAAGTAAAACCCATGACAGCCGTCCGAACGATTCTCCTTGTGGCTGGTTTTGCGCTGCTCACGTTTGTCGTGCTCTACGATTCCGTTCTGTTTCGCCATCCGATGTTCCTGATTCTCCTTCCTCTGCTTCCTCTAGCGTTGCCTTTCGTCGTGGCGCCTGCGGCCAAGACCGTTTGGCGCGAAAGCATCTCGCTCCGGGTATCATTCACCTGGTGGCAGGGGCTTTGGCTACTCCTGTTTCTTAGTGGACTTGTATTCCGAATCCGCAACGCGCAGGACATAGACGAATCCGCGCTCGACGTCTGGGCCATTTATCGAAGTAGCCTGGTGCTGGTCGTGGGAATGGTGCTGTGCGCACGATTGTTCTCCGAACGAACCAAGTGGCTCCAGACGCTTTTCTCCGGCACTCTGTGTGTGTTGGCGGGTTACTCGCTGTTTTCACTGGCTTCGACCGCATGGTCGGTTCGTCCGGCGTGGACGATCTACAAATCAATCGAGCAGCTTGTGGATCTTGCGGCAATTTCGGCGGTCGTTGTAAGTGTGAGATCCGTTCACGAGTACCGGAAACTCGCGAGCTGGACGTGGGTGCTTCTCGGCCTGCTCGTCGCCTCGGCTTGGGTGGGCGCTATTGTTGATCCATCGGACGGGCTGCTGACTGGGCAAAACTTGGGTCCTTTGACCGTGCGCCTGGAAGGTGTGATGCCCGGCGTAGATGCGAACACCATCGGCGAAATCTGCGCGATTCTCGCGTTGGTCGCACTCAGCCGCGTGCTCAACGATCCTGAAGCCAAACCTCATCGCGGCTGGTATAGCGGATTGTTTCTAGCTTCGATCGTTACTCTGGTTTTCTCACAGACTCGCGCCGCCATGGCCGCGTTTGCCATCGGCGCGTGCGTGTTGCTGCTGGTTACGCGCCGCTTCGCGTTGACCATGGCCCTGGGTACGATTTCCACCATCGGGGCCGCGATTGCGCTGACATTCACGAATTTCGGAAGAACCTTCTCCGAGTTCCTGATGCGGGGGCAATCGGTTGAAGGCATGGAAGGGCTGTCCGGCCGGATGGATGTGTGGCAGGCATCGTTTGAAGCGTTTCTGCGCCGTCCCTGGACGGGATATGGCGGATTTGCCGGCGCGAGGTTCGTGGTTCTTCCCGGGATTCCATCGCAGGGATTCGCCTCGACGGCCTTCAGCACGTACATCGACAGCCTTTTGGATCTGGGGATCTTGGGGCCGCTGCTCATCATTATCGTTCTGGGTAGTGCGGTCTGGTTTTTGTACCGGGCTACGAGGGGTCACCACGTGGCAGCCAGCGATCGTCCACTATCGATCGAGATGCTGCTGGTGCTAACGGTGATTATCGTTCGTTCTTTCGTAACTTCGAATATCGTCGGTCATCCGCCACTCGCATTTCTTACAGTGATCGGATTCGTCGAGGTCGCGCGGCGCAGGGAAGCGGCAGCACAACGCATCAGAATGCTGGCGCGCGCCGCTTGATGATTCGAATGCTCCAAGGTCTAAAACATGGAAGTCGTTTGGCAGCGTTCCTGGCGACGCCCGGCCTGCTGGTGGCGACTGTGTGGATTTCATCCTTCCAGGTTCTCGCACTCGCGGCAGCTGACAAGGAAGTCGAAATCACCGTAGACGCAACGTCGGGGTTGGACACCAATCTCGGCACGCCCGATCGTCCCGTGAAGACCGTGAGCCAAGCTGCGCAAATGGCGCTTTTCAATCGCAGGCAAGGCGTTTCAACGAAAATTACGATCCGTCCCGGGATCTATCGCGAATTCGTTCAGATCGCCAGCGTCGGGCCGGAACTGGGTGCATCGATTACATTTCAGGCTTCACAGACGGGCGCCGCCGTTCTTTCGGGTTCGGATCTTTGGACCGATTGGCAGCCTGATGTCGCCGACGGCCAGATTTACATTCACCCTTGGCAGTACCGATGGGGTCCCTGCGAGCATCCGCGCGGTTGGCCGGTAATTAAGGAGATCGGCCTTCGACGCGAGATGATCTTCGTCAACGGCACTTCGATGATTCAAGCGCTCTCGCGCAATGAAATGAGGGAAGGAACTTTCTTCGTTGACGAAGCGAATGGCGTGGTTTCACTCTGGCCGCCCCCTGGCACCAACCTCTCCGCCGCGAAGGTGGAAGTTGCGGTACGGCCTGGAGTATTTGAGAGCGACGGTGTTTCGAACTTGTCGCTCAAGGGTCTTGTATTCGAACACGCTAACTCCTGCCACTCGAGCAAGCCCAACGCAGCTGTGATTATTTCCGGCGGCGCGAACAACTCGGTGGAAGACACTGCCATTCTCTGGAATAACTGGATCGGATTCGACTATTGGAGCTCCCAGAACTCGATGGCAAAAAAGCTGACGGTAAATTGGAATGGCGAACTGGGAATTAACGGGTACGGACTGAAGAATGCCACGTTCGAAAATGTTGAGACGTCTCACAACAACTGGCGCGGGGCGCAAGGCCAGTTCACGACATGGGAGCCAAGTGGCGGCAAATTCCTAAGAGTCCACGACGCGACATTCCGCAATTACATAGCAGTCGACAACCAAGGCCGGGGGATGTGGTTTGACACCGACAACGTAGACATAACCATCGATCATTCGTTTATCGAGCAGAATCTGGTGGCCGGAATCGATTTGGAAGCGAACATGGGTCCTTTCACAATCCAGAACAGCCGAATTTGCGGCAATCGGGGCGACGGGATCCAGAACAATCAGACCCAGAACGTGACGCTGACCGATACCGTGATCTACAACAATGGCAAAGCACAGATCCTGGCAGCGGACATCCAGGCTCCTCGCCAGGCCGTCAATTGGGAAACGAAACAGCCTTTCTCGGCCACCTCCGACAACTGGGTGATTTCGCACGACACAATCGTGGGCACGAGCGCGAAACAACTTGTGTACGGAACGCTTCGCCTCCCCAATCAAGTCACTGGCACTTTTCTGGGGACGCTCAAGTCCGACAACAACACTTGGTTCAATTCCGAAACGCCCGACAGCTTTCAGCTCGATCCGGGTGCGTCGGATCGTCCTGCGAAGATTCTGAGCTTTGTCCAATGGCAGTCGACCACCGGCCAGGACAAGCAGTCGAAATTCGCCGCTCCGGCGGCGGACCTTACAGCGCTGTGCGCCCTTCCTTAGAAACTCGTAGAGATTCGTAGCTAGTCGGCTTTCCCCTTAGCGCCTGAAATGCAAAAAATACAATATCTGAACAGGCTCACAGGCATACGGGCCATTGCCGCTCTGTTCGTCGTGTTTCTCCACTATCGCAACGACCTGTATGTGTTCCTGCCCAAGATGAGGTTCTTCGATCCGCTGTTCGCCTCGGGGAACTTGGGCGTGGACCTGTTCTTTATGCTATCGGGTTTCATCCTCATGTTGAACTACGCGACCGCTTTCCGCCGGTTCGACAGCCGCGAATACTTGAAGTTCCTGTGGACGCGTCTAGCTAGAATTTATCCGGTGCACATATTCACACTATTCACCCTGACGGCGCTCGTGCTTTACGCCAGGCATGTGCATCAGCCGCTGCACCATCCCGAGTGGTACACGGCGCCCGCGTGGATACAAAATGTTTTCCTAGTCCAAGCTTGGACGGGCATTGCGCACACGATGACCTGGAATTTTCCAGCATGGTCGATCAGTGCGGAATGGTTTGTGTATCTGTTGTTTCCCATGCTCGTGTCCGTCTTTCTGCGGATGAGGTGGCCGATCATCGGATGCTGCGTCGCGCTGCTACCGTACATCCTCGTAGCCGCCCTTCACGGGGACGAACCCATGATTCCGCTGGCCCTGCTGCGGGTCTCCTGCGAATTCGCCGCCGGGTGCGCGCTGTACCTTGCCTTCGAGGAGGGATTTCGGGTACCCGGCAACACCGCTTTTTGGGCGGCTTTGATCGTTGCGTTCCTTTGGTTTGCGCAGGTTCACGGCTTGTCGAAAGCTCTTGTATTGCCGCTCTTTGCGATTGTGCTCCTGCGGCTAGCGTCCAACTCGGGCGGTTTTCTGTCCGGCAAAGTCGCCGTTTTCTGGGGAGAGGCTTCCTACGCGCTCTATATGACTCACGGCATATGCGAGGAGCTTCTCGAACGCGTTATCAAGCCTTCCCATTTCGCCACGGCCAGCTTGGCGATGAGATCTCTCGCCACCGCTGGCTACGCACTCGCGATAGCGGCTGCCGCCATCTTGACCTATCTATTTGTCGAAGGCCCCGCCCGATTGTGGATGCGCAGTCTTTATCGTAACCGCGCTCAAATTAACGCTCGCACAAGCTCAGCGCCGCCCGACCTGGTCGCGACAAGTTCTTAGGCAGAAAATGGGCACAGCCAATCGCTTCACGAGCGCAGTGCCGATGATTCGGAAGGGATCTCTCGCCCTGATAGCTCAGGTGCTGATCTCCGGTATGAATTTCGTGCTCAGCCTTTTGCTCGCGCGCTGGCTTATGCCATCGCAATACGGCGCCTACACGTTGGCATTCGCCATATTTCTGGTGGTCAGCAGCTTTCACAACTCACTGCTGCTTGAACCTATGGGTGTTTTGGGACCCGCCCTGCACGGGAAGTCGTTGCCAGGCTACGTGGGGAAGTTGGTGCGGTTCCATTTCGCGCTGGCTCTCGTTTTGATGGTTGCAATGGCGATGGGAGCTGCGGCGGTTGCGCACGTGCCGCGCTTTGCCGAACTATCGGGCGCGCTTGCCGGCGCATGTGTAGCGACCCCGTGGGTGTTGTTTCTGTGGTTCGCCCGTCAGGCAGCGTATCTCGACATGCGCCCGGGTATTGCTGTGAAGGGTGCCATCGCCTATTCCGTCGCGAGCCTGCTAATGATCTTCGGCCTCCACGCTGTGGGGTGGTTGACCCCTTTCGGGGCCTTCCTGACGCTCGCGGTGGCCGGCGCCGTGGGCGGCACAGCCCTGATCCTGGGAGTGCGTCCGAAGTGGAGGTCTTCTCCCACGGACGCATCGCTCGCCACGATTTGGAAGCAGCACTGGGTGTACGGCCGATGGGTGCTGGTGACCGCATTCGTCTACTGGGTTTCCGGCCAGGCGGCCTACTACTTCATCGCCGCAGCCTTCCTGAAAATGGAGGATGTGGGTACTATATCGGCGCTCCAAAATCTAGTCGCGCCTCTCGCGCAGTTCCTTACGGCTTTGAGCCTCTTGCTTCTACCGTGGGCTTCGACGCAACTTGCTGGACAGGATTCAGCCGGGTTCCGGCGTGCCATTCGCCGAATTACGCTGCTTTTCACCGGAGTCGGTGTTGCCTACTTCGTTTTTGTCGTCACCTTCGGAGGGCATCTGACCACGTTGCTCTACCACGGTAAATACACCCAAGCGGCGGACCTCATCCCGATGCTGGCGCTCTCACAAGTGTTCATGGCTGCCGCTCAAGGCCCGGCCATCGGTTTGCGGGCGCTGCAGCGCCCTTCGCGTATTTTCGTCGGATACAGCGTGGCGGCCGTATTTTCGATCCTGGTTGGCCTTGCACTTACGCGCCATTGGGGCACGCGCGGGAACGTAGTGGGAATGGCGGCATCCTCGTTTTGCTTTCTGGTCACCACCGCCTACTGTTATTGGTTTGAACAGCGGCGAAGGGATGCGCGGGAAGCAGCCGCAAGCGTTCTCGCAGGTTCGACGACGCGGGTTGCGTGGCTATTGCCCTCCATGGAACGCGGGAACTACTGGCAACCGCTGTTCAAGGAATTTGTGAGGGAATTTCCAAAGACGACCGTGTTCACGGGGTTGTGGGACGGCTATTTGGCGGGATACGAAGGTACTTTCGAGCTACGACGTGTGCCGGGCTACCGCTATATCACTCTGAAAAAGGATCCGAAAGGTTACGACCGGGGAATTGTCTGGGCACCGTTGGGGATTTTCTACGAGCTTTTCAAACATCGCCCGAGTGTGATTTTCTCGTCAGCGTTCAGTGTGTGGACCATTTATGCCTTGATCTTCAAGCTTTTTACGGGCGCGCGAGTCATCATTCTGTGGGACGGTAATTCTCCGGGAATCGACTACCGCGATTCTTTCGTTCGGCTTAGCGTACGCAAACTTATGGGACGCTTGGCCGACGGCGGCGTCAGCAACATGCGAGCGGGAGTCGAGTACTTGAACGACGTGATCGGCATGAAGGAATCGAATCTCCTGCACCATCCTTACCAGGTTCCCAACACCTCGGTTCTTGGTTCCGAGGAAAACACGTTCGCTCCAGACTCTTTTCGCCGGACCTCGTTTTTGTCCGTCGGGAGCCTGATTCCTCGTAAGGGATGGTCCGCGCTTATCGAGGCGGGGCATATTCTGGCCGAGCGCGGGCTCGATTCCTTCTCATTGATCTTTGTTGGAACCGGGGGCCAATCGGATGAAATGGACAACCTGGTGCGCTCCTACGGTCTCGATCAGCACGTGCATCGCGTGGGGCAAGTGGCGTATCAGAATTTGGGATCGTACTACCAGGCGGCTGACGTCTTCGTCTTTCCGACACTCGCAGACAGTTGGGGTCTCGTGTTGCTGGAGGCGATGGCATTCGGAAAGCCGGTGCTTTGCTCGAAGCATGCCGGATCCAAAGAGATGGTAAGCCACGGTGAGAATGGATTCGTCTTTGATCCCGAGAATCCGGAAGAGCTGGCGAATTATATGATGCAATTTATCGACGACACCGATCAGATCGCCCGGTTCGGTGCCCATGCTTCGGAAGCCATCGCTCCGTACACGCCTGCTCGCGCTGCGCGAGCATTGGCAGCCTTCGCCCGGGGAATAGTTCGTCCGTCCCCGGATTTGGCGGTCACTCCCCAGTTGCGCCCAAGTGCTTCCGTCCCGGAACTCAACAGCGACTGACTGTCGCGAGACTGCTGGCGCATACGTCTTCCATGAAAATTCTGCTCATCCATAACTATTACAAAATGAGTGGCGGCGAGGATGAGGTTTTTCAGCGCGAGAGGCGCTTACTTGAAAGCGCTGGGCATAAGGTCGTCGAATACATTCGCGACAATGAAGAGATTGATGATTACGGTCTATGGCAGACCATCACTCTCGCGGCGCGCACGACCTGGGCTTGGGACAGCCATCGTTACTTGGGCGATTTGCTCGCAAGGGAGAAACCCGACCTTGCGCACTTTCACAACACCTTCCCGCTGATTTCACCGTCCGCCTACTACGCATGTTCGTCTGCGGGAGTTCCGGTCATACAAACTCTGCACAATCCGCGGCTGATGTGTCCTGCCGGAACCCTATCCCGCGACGGAAAGCCATGCGAGGAATGCGTAGGCACCGGCTTCCCGTGGCCGGCGGTGCGCCATGCTTGTTATCAGGACTCCCACGCGAAATCCGCAATCAGCGGCTCGATGCTCACGGCTCATCGCTGGATCGGAACGTGGAGATCCAAAGTCGACCGTTATATCGTGTCGACAAAGTTCTATCAACGCAAGTTCGCCGAAGCAGGCATTCCCGCCAACCGCATCTCGTTCAAACCGCATTTCGTCGAAACGGACCCTGGAGTCCGAAGTGCGCCCGGTGACTATGCACTTTTCATCGGCCGACTGTCCCCTGAAAAGGGCGTTCTTACACTGCTCAAAGCCTGGGAGTGTTTAAATCACATCCCGCTTTACATTCGAGGTGATGGCCCATTGGCAGGGGCTGTGGCTGAGGTGGCCAATTCGGAGGGAAGCCTGGTAACGGTGGTTCCTCGCCTGTCGAGCCGGGACCTCTTTCAATTGATCAAGGGTGCCCGGTTTCTTGTTTGGCCCTCCGAGGGATTTTACGAGACCTTCGGTTTGGTCGCGATCGAAGCGTTTGGGTGCGGAGTGCCGGTGGTCGCTTCGAAGTCCGGCGCCATGGACGAGATGGTCAGCGATGGACACACAGGCATCCAATTTCGCCCGACGGACGCCTCCGATCTAGCAGAGAAGGTCGCGTGGGCATGGTCGCATCCCGAAGTGGTGGAATGGATGGGGAAGAATGCGCGTGTAGAATTCGAGGCAAAGTATACGAGCAAGAAAAACATCGATGCCTTAGAGCAAATCTATCAGCAGGTGTTAAAGAGGCGCGTTCCGTTTCAGGTACCTCCCTCCAGCCCACTCATCTATTCCGGCAAGAGTGGTTCAGACTAAAATGATTCAAATCCCATCTAGGAGCATAAACGAAATGAAGAATCGAATCCTCGTAACTGGCGCTGGCGGTTTCATTGGCCACCATCTCGTAAAGCGGCTCAAAGCAGAGGGAAATTGGGTCCGAGGGGCGGACATCAAGGCTCCCGAGTACGAACCTTCCGCAGCGGACGAGTTCGAGCTGTTGGACCTGCGACACTACGAAAACTGTCTGTTGGCCACGCGTGGCGGCATCGACCAGGTTTATAACCTTGCCGCGGACATGGGCGGCATCGGCTACATCACGGCGTATCTGGCGGACATTTCTCGAAACAATATTTTGATTAATGTCCACATGCTTGAAGCCAGCCGGAAAAATATCGTTGGGAAGTTCCTGTTTTCGTCGTCCGCCTGCGTTTACGCCCAGAGCAAGCAGAAGAGCCCCGAAGTGACGCCTTTAGTCGAAGAAGACGCATATCCCGCAGATCCCGAGCCGGGCTACGGCTGGGAAAAGTTGTTCGCGGAAGAGATGTGCCGTTACTACCGGCACGACCATCGGCTTGAGACCTACTCCGTCCGATTTCACAACGTTTATGGTCCATTGGGCACTTACGATGGCGGACGGGAAAAGGCGCCGGCGGCAATTTCGCGAAAGGTGGCCTTGGCACGCAACGGTGGCGAGATCGAGATCTGGGGTGACGGAGAGCAAACGCGATCCTTTATGTATGTGGATGACTGTGTGGAAGGTTTGTTACGCCTGATGGCCTCGGACTATCACGACCCTCTGAACCTCGGAACCGATCAGTTGGTCACCATCAACGAGTTGGTCGATATGGTTTCGGTCGCCGCAGGGAAGCGGCTGATAAAGCGCCACGATGTCAGCAAGCCTCAAGGCGTGCGTGGCCGAAACAGTGACAACACCCGGCTCAACAAGGTTCTCGGTTGGGCGCCCTCCATCTCACTGGAGCAGGGTTTGGCGGTCACCTATAAGTGGATCGAGGATGAGCTCCGCAAAAACGGCCGCGTCTCTATGCACTCGCAAAAAGCCCTTGCCTAAAAAAGATCGGGCGAACGTCCTTGGCATCGGCGTGCATGCAGTGAATCTCGGTCAAGCGGCCGAAATGATTGAAGCGGCCGTCGATGCCAACCGCAAAGGCTACGTCTGCGTCACCGGTGTCCACGGTGTTATGGAGGCCCAACGCAACGCGGCCTTCAGAGCAGTTTTGGACGACGCAATGTTGGTCGTTCCCGACGGCACGCCGACCGTTTGGGTTGGTCGACTGCAAGGCCATCGTGAAATGGGACGCGTCTTCGGTCCCGACTTAATGAAGGAAATCTGTCGCCGATCTGTTTCGTCCCGGCACACGCATTTCCTTTACGGTGGGAATCCGGGCGTGGCCGAAAAGCTGCAGCAAAATCTGGAAAGTTGGTTTCCCGGCATTCGCATCGTAGGCACCCACACTCCTCCTTTTCGTCCGCTGACCACGGATGAGCGGGCCAACCTCGAGAAAGCATTTGTCGGAGCTGGCGCCCGATTACGTTTGGGTCGGTCTCAGTACGCCCAAGCAGGAGCGGTTCATGGCAGACAGTTTGTCGTGGCTTCATTGCAAGGTAATGTTGGGCGTGGGAGCCGCGTTCGACATCCACACAGGCACCGTCAAAGACGCGCCCGATTGGATCAAGAACTCCGGATTGCAGTGGTTCCACCGGCTTTGCCAGGAGCCGTCCCGTCTGTGGAAGAGATATCTCATCAACAACTCCGGCTTCCTCGTCCGCATCGTCTTCCAGCTGACGGGTCTAAAACGCTACACGCTCTCGCAGCGAGACGCGCCAACCTATGAATCGCAATCCGCCTAGCTCGATGAAAAGGATCCGACGGCACATGAGGCCGCTCAGTGAATAGCGTATTGCTTAGAAAAGTCCGCGTAGCCGTTACTCCGCGAAATTGGCTCCTGCGAACGCGTCTAGAAAACGGCGCGCTCGTCGCCGGATACAACCGCGCGGGCTGGGGCGGTCGCGGGATTTACATTTTCAGAGACGCGCTCGAACCGGAACTCGCATCCCTGGGCCATTTTCTGCATCCAGGCGACGTCTTCGTCGATATCGGCGCGAACGTCGGGGTGTTCAGCGTGAAGGCCGCCAAGGAAGTTGGCGATTCCGGTGTTGTAGTCTCCGTCGAGCCTTTCATCGAATCGGCGCGGCAGCTCTCGCAGAATATTTCCATGAATGGATTCCGTAACTGCCGAGTGCGTAATGTCTGCGTTGGTCAAACAACGGGTCAGAAGAAGTTTTTTCTCCACAAAAATAAGCCGAATTCATTCAGTCTTCTGCAGCACTCTGGTGCTGATTCCATTTCGGTACTCAGCGTTTCGCTGAATGATCTTTGCCAGTGGGAAAACCTCACCCGGCTGGATTATCTGAAAATTGATGCTGAAGGCGCGGAAGACGTGATTCTGGACGGCGGAGCCGCGTGCATCGAGCGCTTTCGGCCGATTATTCAGGTCGAGGTTACCAAGACACAGAGCAACCTTCCGGACCAATACCGCCGGTTTTCGGTCCCCAAGGGCGTGAATAATGTTTTCATTCCCTCGGAACGGGTTGAAGCCATCAAAGCGGCAAAGGCGCTTGGCTGGAACGAATCAAATTAATTCAACTGATCTTATGAAAAGCGCCGAGCGAGCGGAGGGTGAGAACGCGTCACCGAGCGCTGGGAACGACCGCCGCCTGAAGGTTCTGGTCTCAGCATATGCGTGTGAGCCTGGCAAAGGTTCCGAGCCTGCTGTCGGCTGGAATCAAGCTCGGGAGATTGCTAAGTTTCATGATGTCTGGGTAATAACCCGCGCCAACAATCGGCGAGCGATCGAGAAAGCGCTGTCCGCTACCCCTATTAAGAATCTCCATTGGATCTACTGCGAAGTCCCGCCTTGGCTTGGCTTCTGGAAAAAAGGAATGCGTGGACTCCGTCTTTATTACTACCTGTGGCAGATGAATGCATTCATCGCGGCTAGGAAGCATCACAGGAACATAAGATTCGATATCGTACATCACGTTACATTTGTAACTTATTGGCAGCCGACTTTTTTACATTTCCTTTCCGTGCCGTTTGTATGGGGCCCGGTAGGCGGCGGAGAATCGACACCCGTCAATTTTCTGCGCTCGTTTGGTCTTCGCGGCGCCATCTACGAGATTCTTAGAATCTTCGCGAGGACGCTGGGAGAACTCGATCCATTTGTCCGCGGCGCCGGCCGCCGATCCAGCGCTGCGCTCGCCACCACAGAACAAACCGGAAATCGGCTGCGGCAGATCGGCTGCAACAATGTCTCGGTCGTTTCTGCGATCGGTTTACCGCGAGAGGAGTTGGCCGAACTTGGGGCGATACCTTATCGCGAGGACGGCCCGTTCCGCGTACTCACTGTCGGCCGCCTCTTGCATTGGAAAGGTATCGCATTCGCGCTGCGTGCTTTCGCACGCTTCCATGCCGCATTTCCCGAATCCGAATACTGGCTCGTCGGAGACGGTTCCGACCGGAAATATCTGGAGCGTCTTGCACGCGAACTCGGCCTTGGGAAAGCCGTGTCGTTTTTTGGCGAACTGCCTCGAAAGGAGGCGCTTGCCAAGTACCGTGATTGCAATACTCTTCTTTTCCCGAGCTTTCACGACTCCGGAGGTGGAGTTTGTCTTGAGGCCATGGCGGCTGGGCGTCCGGTAATCTGCCTTGACCTGGGCGGCCCTGGACTGCAGGTTACCTCCGGCACTGGCATCAAGGTATCAGCGATCGATCCTCAGCAGGTTATCGCGGATCTCGCTTCAGCTATGGGACGACTAGCTACGGATCGGTCGCTTTGCCGTCAATTGGGCGCCAACGGCCGCTCGCGAGTAGAGTGTGACTTTAGCTGGGAACGAAAAGGTGAAAATATAGCGGCGCTTTATACGCGTCTCGCAACAACATGAACTTCCTCAGCTGCAAGCCCGCGTAGTTCACGCCTCTTAAGCTCCTCCCGCAAACCCTGCCGAAACGCTCACTCTCCGCCTCATCTCCATCTATTGCACGGTAGAGCTTTCGAGCGCCGGAATAGCCGCCGCAAGCAATTGCAATTCATCCTGCTGGACGGCAAACCCGGAGAAGCCACAATCCATGCAGATGGAGACCTCTGGGAATGCGAAGAGGCCGGGTTTGGCCACATTGTTTACATCTCTGAACTGGAATAGTATCTCGGCGGATAATTTCGCTTCATTGTCTGACCCGCATAATAGACAGGACATGACACCTCCCTCGGGCTGATGGCCTATACCCAGCGAAAATAGCTTTCGCCGCGCCCGAGGGCACCATAAACTGCCAACCATCGCCTGTCTGTTCAAAATTGAACACCTCGTGGGGGGCTTCCGCTTACCTTCACGGAATGGACAATGAGGACGCTATTAGAGACGGAAACTCTACTAATGTGTAGGACAACACCGAGAAGGGAACTATGCACTCGCAATCCGCCTTGTCTGAGAATCGGGTCCGCGCATTGCTACATACATACCATGAACTCTGGGCCATGAAAAAACTGTCATAAAACATGTCGTGGTGTCGACACCCCAATCAAGACTTGTGATCGTGTCCTTGACTGGCGTAGATTTACCCGCAAGTGTAGGGAGAATCGCTCGACCGCTATATTGAGACTGCTCTTGGATTCATTGACAAAGATTGCCATCGTAACCGGCGCCGGCACTGGGATCGGCAAGTCCGTCGCCATTGCTCTTGCTCAAGGGGGCTACACGGTGGTCCTTGGCGGCCGGCGTAAGGAGCTCTTGGAAGCGACGGCCGTCGAAATAGGACAGTCAAATTCCCCAACGCTTGTCGTCCCCACGGATGTCAGCGATCCCGCCTCGGTACGCGAACTCTTCTCGAAAACAAGAGACGCTTTCGGTCGACTCGACCTTCTGTTCAACAACGCCGGCATCTCCAGTCGCGCCGTGCCGCTCGAGGACCTAACGTACGAGCGTTGGAAGTCGGTAGTCGATACGAACCTTACCGGCACGTTTCTCTGCACGCAGGAAGCATTCAAAATCATGAAGAGCCAAAACCCGCGCGGCGGCCGAATCATCAACAACGGCTCCATCTCGGCACACAGCCCTCGGCCGAATTCCGCCCCCTATACAGCGTCGAAACACGGAGTTACCGGTCTCACGAAAGTGACGGCACTCGACGGCCGAAAATACGACATCGCCTGCGGTCAGATTGATATCGGGAACGCGTTAACCGAGATGGGAGGAAAAATGGAAAAGGGCGTTCCGCAAGCGAACGGCACGATCGTGGCGGAACCCATAATGAACGTAGCCGACGTTGCGCGCGCCGTGGTGTATATGGCGTCTCTCCCTCTCGATGCCAATGTCCAATTCATGACCGTTATGGCGACGAAAATGCCATTCATCGGTCGCGGCTAGCAACCTCGGCCTGAATCGCAGTCCCGCCTAGTCCACTTTATTTCGCAGGTTCCATTAGTGGAAACGGTCATGTAATTCCGCCGAGCCCTGGACCTTGGGACAATTCGTTGTGCCGGGGACTCGAGAAGCGTACGATGCGCTGCTGATGAGCCACGCAGGGTAGCGGAAGGAGATGCGCGATGTTTGACCAAGCTCTCAATCCGACTGGGAACATCTGGTTCACCGTGTTCGTTGCTTTGATGCCGCTGGCTTCTTTGCTCTTCTTGCTCGCAGTGCTCCGTATGACAGCATGGCTTGTGGCCCTTATTTCGGGAATCATCACCATCCCGCTGGGCGTTTTTGTTTGGCACGCTCCCTTCATCGGTACGATGAAATCCTATTTGTACGGCGGTCTTACGGGAACGTGGGTGATCGACTGGATCACGTTTTGGGGGCTCGTAATATTCAATACACTCGTGCTGACTGGGGAATTCGATCGGTTCAAGAATTGGCTGATTCATCATGCGACGGGGGACATTCGAATCCAAACGATCCTGCTTGCGTGGTCTTTCGGCGCGCTGTTGGAAGGGCTCGTAGGCTTCGGTTATCCATGGGCCGTCGTGGTCCCGATCTTGGTTGGCCTTGGAATTGATGATCTGGCGGCAATCCGTGTCTCAGCGCTCGCCAACAACGCGCCGGTGTCTTTCGGGGCTCTGGGAGCGCCGATTCTAGGACTTGCGGCTGTTACCGGACTTCCGCTGTTCGCTCTCTCCGCCTCGATCGGGAACGTCGTAGCCCTTCTGGCGATTCTGCCACCGTGGGTGCTGATTTTTTTAGTGAGTGGCTGGGAAGGTGTTCTGGAAGCGTGGCCGCTCGCGATCGTCGGATCATTCTCTTACGTCGCGGGCCAGTGGCCGGTGGCGCATTTTTTAGGCCCCTATCTGCCGGACGTGAGCGGCGCGCTTACTTCTTTCTGGATTCTCTTTCTGTTTGTGAAGGTTTGGAAGCCAAAAACCATTCGGGGATTCGGCGGGGTCGCGTTGGAAAAGAACGCCTTGAAAGCTTCGAATGTTGACGAATTAGGCTCGGCCCGCTACGCATTTTGTGCGTGGTTACCATACATAATTCTTATCTTTGTTGTGGTTGCCTGGACAGGTCCGTGGTCCAGGCTAACGGCGATCAGCCTCTTCAAGGTATCGGTCGCGGCAAACTCATCGGTGACGCACAAGCCTATACTATCGACTCTTCAACTTTACCCCGCTCAGCGCTGGTACGGCGATTTTGGTTTCCTGGCTTGCGATCCTGTCGATCCTGCGGCCCAGCATGCAGATTGTAAGGGGAGTTTTCTCACGAACGTTCAAGCAGATGTGGGGAGCCCTGTTGGTAGCGTTCTTTATTTTCGGGCTCGCGTATATTTTTGTCTACACGGGAATGGCCAACTCACTGGCTTATGGCTTGTCGAAGATCGGTTTGTTCTTTGTCGTGCTGGCGCCCATCCTGGGTTGGATCGGAGTCGCCCTGTCCGGCAGTAACACGTCGACGAACGCAATGTTCGGGCCGGTTCAAGCCGTGACAGGCAAATTGCTGAATTTGCCCGCCTTGTTGCTGCCGACCTTCAATTCCGTGGGAGCCGAAGTGGGAAAGCCTATCGCGCCGCAAACGGCGAGCGTCGGTGTATCGACTAGCAAATTCGTTCGCAGCGAGGGGCAGGTGATTCGGCAACAACATGGGCTGGACGCTTGTGGTGCTGGCCTATCTGATCCTCATCGATCTGCTTTTCTATTACGCATTCCCTCACTCCATGTCGCTTTAGTGAGAATTTGCAGCTGGACTGAGGGCCGAGCTGCTGCCGCGGCAAATCATTTGCATCCACGGCGATACGGATTCCCCCGGAGATTCTCTTTCGGTCGTCTCACTGTGCAATTAGAGATCAAACAACGGCAACAGCGATCAAGTTGGCAGGTTTCCCTTTTCGCTCGAGCTCAGGCGATGTCGAAGCGATCATGGTTCATCACTTTGGTCCACGCCGCCACGAAGTCCTTCACAAACGCCTCCTTCGAGTCGTCACATGCATACATTTCGGCGATTGCCCGGAGTTGGGAGTTGGAACCGAAGACAAGGTCGACGCGGGTGCCGGTCCACTTGACCTGGCCCGTCGCGCGATCGCGCCCTTCGTACACGCCTTCCGACGAGGCAGGCTGCCACTTCGTCTTCATATCGAGGAGGTTGACGAAGAAATCATTCGTCAGCGTCTCGGGCCGTTTGGTGAAGACGCCATGTTTCGACTGCCCGAAGTTCGCGTTCAGAGCGCGCAGGCCGCCGACGAGAACCGTCATCTCAGGAGCAGTTAGCTTCAGCAACTGCGCCCGATCCACCAGCAATTCCTCCGCCGGCCGCTCGTTCTCCTTACGATGGTAGTTGCGGAAGCCGTCTGCGAGGGGTTCGAGTACGGCGAAGGAGTGCACATCGGTCTGCGCCTGCGAAGCATCCGTGCGCCCAGGCGAGAAGGAAATCTTCACAGGGTGCCCGGCCTTTTTCGCAGCTTCCTCGACGGCAGCGTCGCCGCCTAGAACGATCAGGTCCGCAAGCGAGACTTTCTTCCCACCAGACTGCGAGCCATTGAATTCCTTTTGGATCGCTTCCAGCTTCTCCAGGGTCTTCGCTAGTTCTGCCGGCTGATTTACTTCCCAGTCCTTTTGCGGCGCGAGGCGAATGCGCGCTCCGTTCGCCCCACCGCGCTTATCGGAGCCGCGGAAACTTGCCGCTGACGCCCAAGCCGTGGTGACCAGTTGGGAGATTGACAGCCCGGATTTGAGGATCTTGGCCTTCAGAGTAGCGATCTCCTGCTCCCCGATTAATTCATGATCCACTGCGGGAACGGGGTCCTGCCATATCAGGGGTTCCTTAGGAACCAGAGGGCCGAGGTACCGCGAGAGAGGCCCCATATCGCGGTGCGTGAGCTTATACCAGGCCTTGGCGAAGGCGTCCGCGAACTCTTGCGGATGATCGAGGAAGCGCTTGGCGATGGGCGCATAGTTCGGATCCATCTTCAAGGCGATGTCCGTGGTGAGCATTCCCGGAGCGCGCCGCTTCGAGGGATCGTGGGCGTCGGGAACGGTTACCGGTGGATGGCCATTCTTCTTGGGAGTCCACTGGTTCGCGCCCGCTGGGCTCTTGTCGAGCTCCCAGTCGTAGCCAAACAGGTTTTCCAGGTAGTTGTTGCTCCACTTCACAGGAGTGGTGGTCCATGTGACCTCGATCCCGCTCGTGATCGCCGCGTCGCCCTTGCCGCTGCCGAAGCTGTTCTTCCAGCCCAAGCCCTGCTCCTCGATAGGAGCGCCCTCAGGTTCGGCGCCGACATATTTGCCCGCATCGGCAGCGCCGTGGGTTTTTCCGAACGTGTGTCCGCCGGCGATCAGCGCGACGGTCTCTTCATCGTTCATCGCCATGCGGGCAAACGTCTCGCGAATGTCACGAGCCGCGGCAATTGGATCGGGTTTTCCATTGGGCCCTTCCGGATTCACATAAATAAGGCCCATCTGAACCGCCGCGAGCGGATTTTCGAGTTCACGATCGCCTTTGTAGCGTTCATCGCCCAACCACGTGCGCTCAGGCCCCCAGAAAATGTCTTCTTGGGGTTCCCAGACATCTTCGCGGCCGCCGGCGAAACCGAAGGTCTTAAAGCCCATCGACTCCAAAGCGACGTTGCCGGCCAGAATCATGAGGTCGGCCCAGGAGATTTTCCGGCCATACTTCTGCTTGATCGGCCAAAGCAACCGGCGCGCCTTATCGAGGTTGGCGTTGTCCGGCCAGCTATTGAGGGGGGCAAAACGTTGCGTGCCATAGCCCGCTCCGCCGCGGCCGTCGGCGATGCGGTATGTGCCCGCGCTGTGCCATGCCATACGAATGAACAGACCCCCGTAGTGGCCAAAGTCGGCCGGCCACCAATCCTGCGAGTCCGTCATCAAGGCATGGAGGTCCTTGATCACCGCATTGAGATCGAGAGTCTTGAATTCCTCCGCATAATCGAATTCCTTGTCCATCGGATCGGACAAGGTGGAGTTTTGGTGCAGGATTCTCAGGTTCAATTGATCCGGCCACCAGCCCGCGTTCGTCGGTGCACCCGCGACTGTGTGTCTGCGAGGGCCATGCATTACCGGGCACTTCGCCTCGGTTGGATTACCGGGGACAGACGCTGCTGTTCCTGCGAGTTCTTTTTCCATCGGTTCATGCTCCTTCGAAATGAGTTACACAATTATGACGAACCAAAATTTATCCCGCTGAACGGGAGGCGCTCCGCGGAGCGCACTTCGTGCAGAGTCCCCGGAAAATGAGCTCGCATTCGCGAAGCGTCCGCTTACCGATAGAGCGCGGAGCAGGCTTGGGCACCCCGTACCACTCGATGTCCTCAACATTGCCGCAGCGGTCGCAGATGAAGTGGTGATGCCTCATACCTTTCGCATCGAATCGTGCGGCGCGGCCTTCGACGGCCACCTCGCGCACCAAACCCGCCTCCACAAGATCCCGCAGATTGTTATAAGTCGTGGCCCTTGAAGAGTGCGGATCCACGCGATTCACGGCTTCGAAGATTTCCGCAGCCGTGGGATGACTGTTGTGCTCCATCAAGAACGCCATTACGGCGTAGCGCTGCGGAGTGCACCGCAAGCCGCTGCCGTCGAAGTACCGTTTAATCGCCTTGGCGTCCATCAACAATTAGACTATGTCTAATGTGGGATTTAGTCAACACTTGCGGGTGCGAGTGAGAAAGCCAGCTCGGCTTTGAGTTTTATTGAACGTGAGCATCGAACGCCGCCGTTTCAATCTGCCCGTTGTGCTTGACCTGGACGAAGATCCGGTAGGTCCCCGCGCTCGGGAATCCGTAGGGAAACGAAAACTCTGGCGGCAAACTTTCGTTCGGCGTGGGCATGGACATCCCCGGCATCGTCATCGCCGCGTTCATTTCGCTGGGCGCGGACGGCGAACTCGGCAAACCCACCTGCGCCATTTGAAACGCGGCCATCGACACCGACCCGGCTGGGTGTACATGAGCGAACACAGCAAAATCTGAGCGCACGAATTCGGCGTGCCCCGCCATTCCCATATATGGCTGAATGGCTGCCGGCTTACCCGCTGCGTCCTCCATACGAAATCGAAAAGATTCCGGCGTGCCCGTGCGCAGCGGCGACGCATCGCGCTCCCAAACGATGCGGTTGTGGTCCGGCAAAACGAACGTGTCGGAATCCACACTGCTCACCGAGAGCGGCGAGGCCACTCCCACCGAATCATCGCCGCTCATCGTCCCGCCATCGATTTGGGGCAACCGGATGTCGCCTACGAAAGTCCACGGGAAGCCGCTGCTATCGACCACGTCCGCGAAGATGTGATACTGGCCCGCGGGCATTTCGGGCAGCTGCAAAGTGAAATCGCTGCCGTTGCGCTGTGGGTGTAGGTGAAACATCCGATCCATCTGCGGCTCTCGAATCAAAAACAGGTGCATCAAGTGGCCGTGGTCGGGAATGATCTCCTGCGCCATGGCCCTCGCGCCCCGGCCACGCACGCGGCCAAACGCGGGCAGGCGCAGATCAAGCTGGCCGCCTGGCTCGAGCACCGCTTGGATCGGTTGTGGTTGAAACGTTCGCACCCAGCGGTCGTGGTATCGCGCGTCGGCCTTCCACCAGAGGTTGCCCAGGTAAACAACGGTCAGTGCCAGAACCCCCGCGGCGATCATGACGATTCGAGCATGATGCCGCTGCGGCCCCGTCAATTGCGCGCCGGGATTGAGTGTCGCCTCGCCAACAGCCGCGCCCACAATGCTTACCGCGCCCACTACCAGGAGTAGCATGAGCGCAAAAAGTACGATTCCAAGTCCGCGCTGCATCGCGAGCGTGCGCTGCGGATACGAATTCACGGGCACAGCGACTTCGCCCTTTCCTTGATCTCCATCCACTTCGACGCGCACTTGCAGCGCTCCGAACTCCATTAGCCACAGGCTTCCGCTGAAAAACTGGGGGTCAGTCTTCGAGGGTTGTGCCACATCGGGCGTCGGCGGCAAATTCGATCCGGGCCCGGCCAACCGCAGTGGGACGATTTGGATTCCACGCACACCGGGAGATTCCGCGCGAATCTCGATTTCCGCGACGCCGGGAATCACGGGTGGCACGCGCACGGTTACGTAAAGCGGATAGGGTCCAGCGTTGCCTTCATAAAAAACGTCGGGACTGCCAACATGCGCCGGCAAAGACGCGCTACAGCTCAGAAGCAAAATGGCGAAAACCGCAACTTGCAAAGTCCGGTGCCTGCCCCTCGCCCTCAACGCCGAACCTGCCTCATCCACTTTCCCCAGGCCAACCCCACCCGGGTGCTTACAATCGCGGCAAGCAGCGCCGTTGCCATGCCCAGCCAAAATCGCAGCGGCGTAGGAGATGTGAGCCAAAAGCTATAGGGCGAGTGTGCAGCGTCGTAGTTCGCTTGGTACGGAAAATAGCTGGCCCCGAAGATCCAATTACGCGCGTGCGGCGAAAGCAGGAAATCGGCGAACGGCCACTGTACGCATGCGAAGCTCACCAGAAATGCAGCACCGAGCGCCATGGACTGCATCCACGGCTTCCAAGCCTCCAGGCGAGACCTCAAAACGTCGATCACGAATGCTGGGACGATTAGCAGCAAGGGAAATCCCAAAGGAATAAAATGCGTGACCGGCTGATACACCGGGCCGAGTTTCGGTACGGCGTGAAAGCGGGGCAAAATCCACTCCGCGCCAAGACAGAACGCGGTGTAAAACGCCGCCACCCACGTCGCTCCCCAGCGATCGCGGGATCCCACGGCTATCGCGAGCAGCACGATCGGCATCGCCATCGCAACCCCCCGATAAAACTCCGGGTTGTGCATCAGCTGCATAAAGGAAGACTCAAAAAGCAGCGTGGCCGGCAGCATCACGCTTCCGATGTATAGGAACATCAGATTCAACGCGCGATTTTCGCCGTTCTGCGCCCGGTTCATCTGGCCCAAGATCAAGACCAGCGTCCCGAAGCCCACGCTTGCCGTCCCCGCAATTAGCAAAATGTGCGGCGGGCTGATCACGGTCACGTCCAGGCCGTACGCGTTATGCCACCAATTGTCGAACGGCGCGGACGTAATCATCGCGATTCCACCCCAGGCGGCGATGAAGGCTCCGACGGGAGCTTGAAATCCAAGAACGTGTACCGAAGAACTGCGAAGAGCGGAGTTTGGATCGAAGGTCGTCTTCAGAATTAGGTAACCGCACGTGATGCCGGCCAGCACGCCACAGAGATAAATCATCAAGTGCGGTGCGGTCAGGAACGCGTCGCGCCCGATCGACATGTGCCAAGAAATATCCCATTCGCCGCCGATTTTCGCGGAAGTGATCGCCGCAATTGAGCTCCAGATGTACCAGGGGATGGCGTTCTTCGCCGTGTCGACCGCTCGCTCCTGGACCGCGGAGTTCGCCGGCAGAATAGCCGAATTGGTCAACGAGCTTTCATTCATCGCGCGGAAACTCCATGCTCAATTAGACACCTCGCCTCTTCCTCTTGTCCATGTTCCACATAAGACGAATGCCAAGCGTTTTGATACACCTGGGCCTTTATCGGGCAAGTGACTTTTTCGACGTCTCTATCATCCGTGACTCGCCATCCGACCTCTAACCGACTAGACTCGTTTTTGCATTGTAGCTTTGGGAGGAGTTGATGCTCGACTCGAGACCGCAGCTGAAGGTAAGGGACTAGTCCTCATGTTCTCCAAGGTTTGAGTATTCTGATGGACGTTCTGAAAAAGCTTTTTGAGCAATATTTCCACTCACCAGTCGCACGAGTGCAGCCACTCCAAGGCCAACTTGGAGGTTCGGGACGCAAGCTCATCCGGCTCGCCAGCGAAGAGCACAGCGCGATTGGTGTCCTGTATGACGTGCGCGAAGAAAATGTCGCTTTTCTGGAATTTTCGAGACATTTTCGCAGGCACGGCCTGCCCGTGCCAGAAATTTATGCTGAGGATTTAAGCCAAGGTGCTTATCTCGAAGAGGATCTCGGGGGCACGACGCTTTTTGAATTTCTCTCTGAGAATCGTGCCGGACAGAGCCTGGCTCCTCAAGCGGTAGAAGCATATCGCACGGTCGTTGACGTGCTACCGCGCTTTCAGATCGAGGCGGGCCGCGATTTGAATTATGAAGTGTGTTATCCGCGCGCGGTCTTCGATCGGCAGTCCATCACCTGGGATCTGAATTATTTTAAATACTATTTTTTGAGGCTTGCCGGCATTCCCTTCAACGAGCAATCGCTGGAAGACGACTTCGGTCGGTTGACGGAGTTCCTGTTGGGCGCAAACCACGATTACTTTCTGTATCGGGATTTTCAATCGCGCAACATTATGTTGCGCGACGGCCATCCATTTTTCTTGGATTATCAAGGTGGCCGCAGAGGTGCACTCCAATATGACATCGCTTCTCTTCTGTACGATGCTAAGGCCGATTTGCCACCAGAAGTGCGCCAACAATTGCTCGATCGCTATATCGACCGGCTTGGTGATTTCATCGAGCTTAAGCGCGAAGCGTTCATGCGCCATTACTATGCCTACGTTTACGTCCGCATCATGCAGGCGCTAGGTGCTTACGGGTTTCGCGGCTTTTATGAGCGCAAAGCCCATTTTCTGCAAAGCGTCCCGTACGCTCTGACAAACGTCCGCTGGCTGCTTCAGCACGTCGAGCTCCCTATCGCCCTGCCGGCGCTGATGGACGCATTCACGAGCATGGTGGCTTCAGAGAAAGTGCAGAGCCGTGGCTTCCAAGGAAGGCAATCTGATCGTCGCAGATCTTCAGTTTTTCGTTTCGCGAGGGCATACCGAAGGACGAAACCGGGCATGGTGGTGGATTCGTCTTCGATGCCCGCGGCGTACCCAATCCCGGGCGCCAAGAGGAATTCAAGACCCTAACGGGCAAAGACGCGCCAGTGATCGACTATCTCAATCAGCAAGAAAGCGCTCATCAGTTTCTGGCCAGCGTCATGTCGCTGGTGGATGCCAGCGTAAACACTTATCGAGGCCGCGGCTTTACGAGTCTTACGGTGTCGTTCGGCTGCACGGGCGGTCAACATCGCTCGGTTTATTTCGCGGAACAATTGGCGAAACATTTGAGCGGCAGGAGCGGGGTGGAAGTCGTGGTGCGGCATCTAGGGTTGGAGAAGTTCGAAAAATGAAAGCGATGATTTTGGCCGCTGGCCTCGGTACGCGCTTGCGGCCGCTCACCGACAATCGCCCCAAGGCGCTGGTGGAAGTCGCTGGCCGAACGATGTTGGAGATCACGCTCTCCCGGTTGCGCGCTTTTGATGTTCGCGAGGTGATTATTAATGTGCATCACTTTGCTGACATGATTATCGAATACCTGAAAGCGAACGATAATTTCGGCATGCGTATTGAAGTGTCTCGCGAGGAGGCCTTGCTCGACACCGGCGGTGGCCTGAAAAAGGCCGCGCACTTTTTCCTCGAGGGTCCCAATGCGTCCGAAAGGCCATTCATTCTCCACAATGTCGACGTCATCAGCACAATTGATCTCCGGCGCATGGTGCAATTTCATACAGAGAATAAGGCGCTCGCCACTCTGGCAGTGCAAGACCGGGAGACATCTCGATACCTGCTATTCGACGAGCGGTCTCGGTTGTGCGGCCGTCGATCGGGAGGTACCAAAGACGAACTCAGCCGGCCTTCACAGTCAGTGAAGGCGCTCGCTTTTTCTGGCATTCACGTTATCTCTCCTCGCCTTTTCGCGATGATGGATGAAGAAGGAGCTTTCTCGATCATTAACTCCTATCTGCGTCTCGCCGCGCACGAAGAACAAATTCTCGCCTTTCGGGCCGATGAATATTATTGGCGCGATCTCGGTCGGCCTGCCGATGTGCTACAAGCCGCTCAAGATGCTCAACCGTTTGCCAATCTGTTTGAACATTTGCCGTAATTCTCAAGTTCCCGTAAACGCGACGCTTGCCAGAGGAGGCTGGTCACTCCATCTACACCATTTTGACCGACACCGTTGTCGGCTGCGCCCGTGGCGTGGGCTGACCGTGATCGTGGCTTCTGAATCGTTAACGCAAAGTGTGGGGGATGTTCTGCCGCTCGCGCGGAATATGGTCTGTCCGCTTATGACGCTGCTCTATTTGGAGTTGGCCCTGCGGCACGGGAGCCACTGTCAAAGCTCGACCATAGCCCGGCACTACGTGTTTTGCCGCGTAAACCAGGCGAAGCCAGCTGATCGTCTGCCCAGCACCCAAATGTATCAGTCACTCTCCACGTGTGTGCGTGACCGCCTACCCCCGGATCGACGTACACGACGTTCACGATGTACACGAGACTTGCGGCCTTCAGCGGGAGAACTTATGGGGGGCTCAGCGGTTGCAGGTGCCGAACGGCTGGTCGGCGTGCAGATTTCACACTTATCGATTGGATCGGCGTTAGTCCCTTCTACTCTGTAATCGCGGGCTGTCGCGTGAATCTGCGCCCGATCCGTGCGGTTTATCCGGAGGACAAATCCCTGGTTGTTTCGGGTTCGATTCGTGAATGACAGCGACGTCAGAATGTCCCCAACCTTGCGCTCTTTCAATCCAGCCGATTCTCCGCGGCTCGCAAGGTCCGCATTCACAGCCGCGGCCAAACGCTTTACACGGAAGCCGACGTCTTGGGTGCTACTATGGATCGAATTGTAGAGAATCCTTATCGTTGACGCCTGTGCGGGTGACAGCAACGCCGCCTGAGACTCGCTTTGTCGCGCGATCAACGCCCCCAAGTGGAGACGATCTTTCTCATCATCAAGCGGAATGGCAAGCGCCCTGTAAAGATCGAGGGGCCGCGCAAACAGGTGTACGTTCGAAGGAATGGTCGGCACGGAGCAGCTCCCCAGGCGCTCAAATCGAAACTGCAGCAAACGCATCCTCACCCTGTTCGCCCACTCCAACACCCGAGGATCTTTCGGATCCTTCAAGGTCGTACGCGAGGTTTTGTGCATGGGCACGATGATGCAGCGGCTGTTGAGCGCCTGATCATCTGGCAATTCGAGCCACGAGAAAGCCTTGGGGCCAAACGCCAGCCGTGCCTTGTCCCTTCGTAGCGACACACAATCAGGAGTGCTGCTGGCTTTTAGAAGGTGAATGAGCTCGCACGGCCGTCCAGCTGTCAAAGTTTCATCGAGCAAGATGGTAGGGCGGACGCGCTCCGAAATATCGTAGAAGGCCGAAGAGCTGATGTCCGCCGTCAGCAGGCCGCGGTAGCAAAGCAAACTGAGAGCGCGTAGTGCCGTCGTCTTGCCCGAACCCGGAGGACCAACCAACGCAAGATATGGCGCCACCGACACCTTTTCAGGGAGCCAGGTGCTGATGGCGAAGGTGGTCATGAGAAACAGTGCCGCATCATCAAGGTCGAGGCAGTGCTTGAGGATAATGACAACGTTGGCTACGACATCGTCGGCTTGCCCGTAAGGTTCAGCGCCCTGGGGGAGGCGTATGTGCCGCAGATATTCCCCAGATCTTGGGAGCGGCGTCAGTACTCTGCCGCGGTCCTCTATCCTGTCGGCGTAGCGCACGGCGCCATTGGAATAAATAGCGAGAAGAGTATTGGTAGGGTCCGCTGGGTCTTGCAATCAGTTCGACCAGGGAGCCGTCTGCAAGAGCGGCGAAGCCGACTTCAGCGACAAGCAATGAAATCCTCCTTTCGTATCGAAGCATTTGGAGGCCGCCCTGCGGCACGGGGCAACGCTGTACTCACCCGCCGCTTAAGCGGGTTCTGCGTGCCGGATCGGGGCGGGTTTGGGATTCCGTCCGGTAGAGGCGAACAACAGCCATATTGATCCTAAGCACGATCTGACTCCCGACGTCGTCTTTTAAACTGAGCTTCGCTGAGGCAAAGGGACCGGAGATTTCCGGCACCGGCTGGTATGAGTACCCGCACAACAGCCCTTGGATCGGGGTGCCCCGCCGCAGCACCCGACGTTCGTTCAAGATGCCGAACAGCGGCGAATCGAGAAGTTCGCGATAGCTTCCGAGATCGGTGGCTGGCACGAATTCCGACGGATCCGAGTCCATGTGCGCCGCGTGGCCCGGCCATGGCGGCGTGAAACTCCAGTCAGTGATGACGTCCCGAAGCACATTCCGTACCCAGACGGAGGGCGATTAAGTAACCTGTTTGCAAAGGGCTCACCAAGTAGATGCGGCTTTCTGCATATCCGACGAGTTCTTCGGCATGGAATGTTCTGCGTTCGCGCGCCCCGTGACGCGGGATTGCCTCGATGTAATCCACGGGACAACCGGCGGCCACTAACTCGAGGGCCCGCCGCCGGGAGGCTCCCCAAATCGGATTTTCCATTTGGTTCCCCTAAATTGAAACAACCTCAAGACCTCAACAACCTCCAGACCTCGGACGAGTTCCCACACGCACCCTTCAGGCGATTTTGCTGGCAGGATTCGTCTCCGTCTTCCATAGCACATTCAGCGCCGCGCAAGTCACACACTGGATGGTGGCAGAAGGCTCACGCAGTGTGCGAACCCCATACCTCGCAGCGAGGTTATGGATTTGTTCGCGCACGTCCTGAGTGAGAATGAGTCCCTTCCTGCCGCCGGGAACGAAGTCGGTATGAAGACCAAGGCCGCGCAGCACCCAGCCGATGCTCTCAGGAGAAACTGTCAGGGCCTCCGCGCGACCCGTCAACAAAGTGTTCACGTCCCGCATGACCTCCATTACCGCGCAAAATTTTCCGGTGTGTGCATGACAATGCGCTAGAAGTGCTTCGAGAACGATTGCATCTAAGGTTGACGCGTGGCCAACTCGAGTCTCGGAATCGAGCGGCTTGAGCAGCGTAACGATCTCCGCTTGCAACTGATCATCCTCGACAATGCATGCGCCCAGGCTGTACGCGAGGTCGCGCACGCACGGTGTAAATTGCGTGAGGTCGAATTTCGGTGTGTGGACTTTCGCCAAGTTTGACAGACGGTAATTGAGAAGCTTCGCTTGGCACAGTGCCGCGAGGCGCGCGGCCTCTTCAACGCTCTTTCGCGGAACGTAGTCAGCCGCTGCGGGAAGTACCACCTCGAGTGGGAAGCCCGCGCACGCGGGGTCGCGCAATGGTGCAGGCGCGAATATTATCTTTGCGCAGTACGGATGTAAGAATCTTCCGCCTGATACTGTGCACGCGTCGCGCCGAGCCGACGCGCGAAGTTGATTTAAAAAGGCCCGCGTTGGATGGACCACTTCCCTAAGTACTGTCGGGGTTAGACGATCTGCAGCCGAATAAAATTCCAGGGCGGAAACATCGTTTAGCACAAGAGAACGGCGGCAGATCAGCTGCAAAACCTGGAACAGGGGGCCCGGGACCGCTGTTGGCGGACACACGATCCACAATGTCGGCGCCATAGGCAAAGCATCGGCCAGCCACGTAGCAAAGACAAAGTAGGTAACCAGCTTCGCGACGTCGAGGGCCCCCGAGATTGTCCGTGATACGAAATCGAGGATTTCGACGAACAATTTTCGCGTAGAGTCGTGATCCACTACGCCGCGCGGCAGCAAAACGCTCTGATCAATTTGCACCGGTGCGAATGTTTTGCCGTGGCGCGTGAACTGTGCCGCCGTTGTCGCGGCTTGGCCGTCCCAATGGAGGAGGCTTAGTTCGCCACCGGGAGCCCGGACGAGCTCCAGCAAACCGTCTGGGAAGACCTCGCCGGCGGTACTTGTGGCTGGTTTATCGTCGCCCCGTTTGCACCGCATTTGTCGCTCTCCGATCTCTCCGGGGCCTGTCTCGTCCCCGGGCAAAAAAAAAACGCGGGCGTCGGCGCCTCTGCCGACTGCTCCGCGTGCTGGTGATACTCAAATTTCTAAACGCTTAGCCATTGTAATCCACTGGCCGCGCCTTTGTCCAGAGCTCACCAACTGCGGAGCAATTCATAGATTTGCATGGGGGCTGCTTCAGGTACTATGGTTACGACAAAATGACCATGGGCGCAAGGAGAGAACTTGAAGCAAATGGCAGCCGGCAAATTCAAGGCGCATTGCCTGTCCGTTATCGATGACGTAAGCGCCACAGGAGAGCCTGTCATCATTACCAAGCGAGGGATGCCCGTCGCGAAGTTAGTGGCTGTTGCCTCGGAGAAGCCGAATCTTTTCGGTTTCATGGCTGGCGAGTTCAAAATCGTAGGCAACATCGAGAGTCCTGTGGTTTCTCTTGATGAGTGGGAGGTCATGCGCAAGTGATCTTGCTCGACACACATGTGCTGATCTGGCTAGCAAGCGAGCCAAGCAAGCTTTCGAGAAAAGCAGCCGACGCGGTTCGCAGGGCGAGCCGGGGAACGGGAATCGGAATCTCGGCCATCACGTTATGGGAAATCGCGTGGTTGGCGACTCACGACCGGCTCGAGATTACTGGGACCGTGGAGGCCTTTGTCGAGAAAAGCAGCTCGCGGACTGCGATCCAGCCCATCACGGTAAAGGTTGCCGTGTTGGCCAACCAGCTCCCAGCGGATTATTCCAGCGATCCGTGCGATCGGCTGATCGGCGCGACAGCGCTAGCGGACGGCCTCTCCCTCATAACGAAGAACACAGAAATCCGATCTTGCAAACAGATTAGGACCATTTGGTGAGCGCAGGATCGGAACTCACAAGCGACCGGTTCAACAGCGGTGCGTCCCAATCAGATTCCAGTTCCATGACGATGTTTTATAGATCCCATCGGCTGTCGCAGCCACTTTAACGATGCTTTCATGCAATGCAGTATCAGCTGTTTTGCGGCGGCCACCTCTCGCCGTTGGGCCCAAAATCGAGACCGAAGGAGAGGGATAGTTAACTTCGAGTATTGGACAGGCCGCCAAGGAGGATTCTCAATAAGCTCACGAATCGATGGTCGTAGCCATCGCGCCAAGAACGATTCCAACCTTTGCCAATCTGGAATGGCGACGAGAGACCAATACATTTCTCGCGCTCTGGACCACAGGCGGTAGAAAGCTCGACGCAACGAAGGGATTTTCTGATCGTACGGCCAGCCGGTAACTAGCAGTGTGTAGCGCCTTTTTCGGCGACGAAAGTTGGGCGCGCGAGGGATTGATACAGACGACGGGAGCGAAGGTGAAGCGAGTTCCAATTCGGAGAGGAGTTGATTAACTAAAGAAGCGTCAAACGGCTTGAAGTCGGGATGGGAATTGTTCTCCGCTTTATCGGCCGTGGTCAGCGGTTGAAACGGCATTTCCATAATGATCAGTCCGTCCGAACCTTGATGGAATGCCCCCGTCTCCCCGTTCTTCACGACGGACGCAGCAGTGTCCTCGTGGGCATCGTAGAGTGCGTCGAGCGTGTTGGGCGACGAGTTGAAATCGATTGAGACATCAGCCTGATTCGCGGAAGCCAAGTCGAGTGGAGCGTTTGAAGACATCGGAGCTTCGGCGAGAAGCGATTGAATGGGAGCCGCACTTTGGCTTACAGGATCAGCAGAAATCCCGGTTAGGCCGACCGGCTTGACGCTATCGAATTGGTACTTGCATGCGACTTCTTCGATTATGTGCACGGGCACGATGTCGATCTCGGCGAGCGCGGCTCTTATCAGTGCGTGCTCGCAGAGTAGATTCATCACTCGAGGGATCCCGCTTGAATACAGGTGGATGGCGTTCAAAGCCTCGGGCGTAAAGCTCGGTTTACCTTTCGCGCCGGCAAAACTCAGCCGCCTTCTGACGTAATGGTGAGCTTCGGCGAGAGTCAGCGGCGCCGTTTTACAGCGTAGGGCGATCCGCTGCCGGAGCTGACGCAGATTAGGTCGGTTAAGTGTATCTGCCAGTTCTGGTTGGCCTACCAGGATAATCTGCAGCAGTTTCTCGTAGGGTGTTTCGAGATTTACAAGCACGCGGATTTCTTCGAGGAGCTGGGATGACAATCCCTGCGCTTCGTCCACGATCAGAATCGGGCACTCGTCAGCTCGCTGTCGCTCGAGCAACCACTGGTGCAGGCACATAAGTGCAGGGCCACGTTGCCGCGAGCCGGAAGGAATTCCGAAATCAGCCAAGATGAAATCGAACATCTCGCTGACTTCCAAGTGCGGATTGAAGATGAATGCAGTAGCCACCTTATTTTCGTGGAGCCAATCGAGCAACTTGTTGACGATCATTGTCTTGCCGGTGCCTGCTTCACCCGTGAGCAGCATGAGCCCTTTCCGGGCTTCGATCCCGTGGGTGAGGTCACGCCACGACTCTCGAATTTGCGGGGTGAGAACTAAATATCGAGGATCCGGGTTGTCGCTGAAGGGACTCTCGCTAAGTCCGAAGGAGCCGAAGAAGTTCTCATGCATACGTAAACCCCGGACGGTGATTGTAAGCTGGAAATGTGTCGCCGGCAATCACAGCGCGGCTTCGAGAGTTGGCGACGAAAAAGAGAAGAAAGATCTGTAAGACTCACGCGACAAAAACCGATTTCTTTTCCCCATCTCGTCGGAATCTGACCAGAAGGAAGGTACCTACTACCCGGGATGAAAATCAATCAATTTCGATCGAAGGTGCCCGAGACCTCACTCTCGACCAGGAGTACGGGCCGCCACCTCTCTAATCTTGTTCTCAGAAAACTTGGCAGACTCTCAACGCCCTCTATTTGATTACCTAAGGCTTACCGAAGTTAAAGGGTGTACCTACAATGTTGACACGCGAAGGATTTTGGTCCACCATGTTGATACACAGTAGCTACATGGAGGTCGATATGAAAGCTCTGGTTAAGAAGTGGGGAAACAGCGCTTCGGTGAGGATTCCAGTCGCGGTCTTGCAAGCGGCCCATTTGGATCTGGACGAACCCGTTGACGTGCGCGAGGAATCCGGTCGCATTATCATCGAACCGATACGACGTAAAGAATATGATTTGGCCGAACTCGTGAGGGGAATCACCCGTGAGAATGTTCATGCGGAGGTCTCTTTTGAGGGTCCCGTTGGCAAAGAGGTTTGGTAAGTGGCGCGCCAGCTCTACGTGCCCGATGCAGGCGATATTGTCTGGATCCGTTTCAATCCACAGGCGGGACATGAACAAGCCGGACACCGGCCAGCGGTTGTGCTGAGCCCAGCCGCCTACAATGCGAAGACGGGCCTAATGGTTTGCTGCCCGATGACAACACAGATCAAAAACTATCCGTTCGAAGTGGTCGTTGCCGGTGACAGTCCGAGCGCCATGCTGGCGGATCAGGTGAAGAGTCTCGATTGGCGGAAGAGACGGGCCAGGCGAAAAGGGATTATATCTCCTGCCGAGTTGGCAGACGTGCGCGCTAAAATTCGCGCGCTGATAGGTTGATCGTCGGCAGAACCACTTCATTTTCGATCTTGGCAAAGCACTACAAACTACCCGACCCTAACGTCATTGTAATTCCATGGAAGTAAGTAGAGGAGACTATGAAGCAAATGCCAGCCAGCAAATTTAAGGCGCATTGCCGTCTCTCATTGAAGACGTTAAGGCTACGGGCGAGCTTGTCGTCATTGCGAAACGAGGGGTGCCCGTAGTGAAGGTTGTACCGGTTGCCTCAGAGAAGCAGGATCTTTTCGGTTTCATGGCCGACGAGGTCAAAATCACGGGGACATCGAGAGTCCCGTGGTTTCTCCTGACGAATGGGAGGTCATGCGCAAGTGATCCTGCTCGACACGCATGTGCTGATCTGGCTGGCGAGCGAGCCAGGAAGATTGTCGAAAAAGGCGACCGATGCGATTCGCAGAGCTAGTCAAGGAACGGGAATCGGAATCTCGGCCATCACGCTATGGGAAATCGCGTGGTTGGCGATTTACGACCGCCTGGAAGTGACCGGAACCGTCGAGGCCTTTGTCGACAAGATCCGCTCGCGGACTGCGATCGAGCCGATCACGGAAAAGGTTGCTGTTCTGGCCAACCAGCTAAACTGCAAGCAAGTGTTGCGTCGACCGTCTGAACCGGCACGACTTATCAGGCGAGTTGAATTTGTTGGAGAAAATGTAAAATGCGCCGCCGGAGGTCATCCGGCAGCGCATTGTAGACTACGTTCGTCGCTGGAAGCGATGGGTCGAGGGAGCAATTGCTACGCTGTGGCTGACAGCCGAGTGCCCCGGTGGCGTTTCAATCCCACGAGCAGACCCAAGCCCAGCAGGCCCGAGAACAACAAACCGGACATGGCAGGTTCGGGAACCGAAGTTGACGTTCCAGCTGTTACGGTGTATGTACCGTAATCAGTCCATCCACATGTGGGAGCTACCCCCACACATATTGCCAGCGGGTAGTCTGCGTCCGCGAATTCGTCGTTATCGTCGTAGAGGATGAAATAGGTGTTTCCCTGGTTGGATATGTCGCACCAGCCATCATTCGATGCCGTAGGAGTCAGGCAGCCCCAATCGCCGGTGTATGGGATGAGAAACTCGTGAATCCAGGGTCAGTCGCACTCCCCAGATCGGCCGACGCTATTAATCCCGGTACCCACGTCAACGTAACATCCCCGGAAGAGGATATCGTTGCTGTGGGGGCGCCGTTGGTACATTCGGTGCAGGTGAAGGTAATATTGTCCGCGTGGACGCTCGTCGGGGAGCGCCGCCCAAACCAGTCCGAACACCACAAAAGAGAGTAACAATTTAGTTCGCATAGATTCCTCTCGAGCGAGTGACCGCCGCAACCAATTACGCGTAACAATCCGGCTTCCATAACTAGTCTTCTGAAAGAACATGGCTTAGCGCGCGTCCTGATCGAAACACGGTAACCTCTTGCACATAATATGAATCCTGATCACCGGAGGGGAATTTCCACAGGCCCGCAAGCACGGACGAACGCGCTTTCTCCATTTTCCAGCTAGGGCAGGACGCAAACGCAAAAATGAATAGCAGCTGACGTCTTAACTCCTGATTAACGCGGTTCTCGTCCATGTGGAGTACTAGGCCGGTACATGTCCGGTAATCCGACTTCCATGATAAGTCCGTGTCAAGAGGGCAACAGCTCTCCTGACGCGCTTAGGAGAAGCGCGAGGTAGAATTTCTTCAGGTTCTTCAGCTCGCCGTGGTGCCTCTCGGCAGTGGTTCCTGCGCAAAGCAGAACCAGACATCCATTTGCTGGTCACGGCCACAAGGGGCCTTCCCAGAAGATTGAGTTAGTGATCTCCTGCCAGTCTCGAAACAACTCAAATGGGGCATCGGAAGTTTGCACTTCGTCGCCCAGTCGGATTACGGCAAGACCTGGCAGGTTGCGCGCTGATTGAACCCTCCTGGTTTTTCCGTAGCCGTGTTACGCGGCGACGCGGTTTTGGTCTTCCACTACCAGGAAATCTCTTCGGCTGCGGTCAATGGCCATTAGATAGGCCACGAGCTTTCGTGCCACAGCGAGTGTGGCGCGATTGGCATTCCCCCTCTGCTTCTCTTGGTCATAGACCAGCGCCAGCGCCGGGCTGTTCCGCGGAGCCATCTTCGCCGCTTCGATCAGGATGCATTGCAGATGCTTGTTGCGCTGTTTGGAAAGAGGCGTGCGTTTCACTACATCCGCCGAACTCTTCTCGGCGCTACACAGCCCGCAGTAGCTGATGGCCTTCTTGATCGAAGAAAAACGCTTCACATCCCCTACTTCCAGCGCCCAGGTCAGCGCCGTGATTGGCCCCACAGCGGGAATGGTCATCAGGCGATGCACTCGTTCGGCTAGTAGTCGATCCCGCTCCAGCGACCGTATCAAGGCGCTTTCGATCTTCTGTAAACGCACCAGCGTCTCCCGGCACAGCTGCAACAGCGACCGCAGGCTCTCGTTGATGTCCGGATTAGTCTTCAGCAAGTCGCGGAAGTAACCCACCTTGTGCAGCTTCTGCTTGTTGTAGCTCACGCCGGCTTCCATCAGCAGCACCGCAATCTTGTTCTTGAGCTGCACCGACTGGCGAACCAGCAGGTTCCGGTATCGCAGGGTGCGGCGCCGCTCTCGAATCTCGGTCGAAGCCATGTAGCACTCGGGCAGAAAGTCGCAACGCAGGCAATCGGCGATCTTGCTGGCGTCGATCCGGTCGTTCTTCTTTTTCGCCGCGGCGATGGCACGCAGCATCAAGGGATGCGCCACCTTCAATGCGGCTGCGTGGGGTAGCAGATGATCGTAGATCCAGCCCGTGAAGATTGTGGCCTCCATCGCCGCCGTCCACGGTTGGGGAAGAGTCTTCATCCACTGGTCCAGTTCCATCCGCGTCGCTGCGACGAACCCTTCCGAGGAAATCCGGCCGCTCCCATCCTTCACGCAGTAACTGATCTTTTTCTTGTGAACATCCAACCCGATGTAATACATATTTGCCATGAGGAGCCTCCTTGGTTTGATTCTGAGTCAGCGCTTGCGCCGAGCTCAGCTTTTTCTACCAAGTGCTCCTCTGACTTATCCATTCAAACAACTCAGGAGTTGGCAATTCCGAGATCCACATCTTTCCATCCGATGAGCCTTTGCGAGACACTGTGGCCCCACAGAGACGGCGGGCTACTTTGTTTCTGATTATGGAGAACTATGGGCGACCGACGAACGGAAGGCAGACGGAGCGCTGAGCCGAGACCAGGAAGCCAGAAACGAAAAGCGCCGTTACAGAAGAGTAGCCATGGGCACTTAGTTCTATGATCGAACCGCTCCGATGGAAGTGGCGGTAGCTACGAGGATTGACCTTGCTGGTGCTGCCCGAGGCCGCGAAGATTCAGGATTCGTCAACGATACGGTCCAAATTCGACGAGTCGCGGAAATCCCGAACATTTGCGGTTTTCTGACCAGCAAGCGCTCATCGCAATCTGAGCTTTGACTGGTTGTCTGCGGGTGCGACGATATGGTTTTGCAAACATCCAAGATCGTTCTTGAGACTCTGACTGGCTTCTTAACAGTTTAAAATCTTCGACTGAACCGGTCACCGATGACGATGCGCAAACTGTCTCTCGATAGCCGCTGGCTTTCGTGGATCCTGCTGGCCTTCATGATCTTGTGTTACGGCATCATCCTGCACAAAGTCGGGGTGCACTGGCCACTAAACAGAACCTTCAACAGCATGCTCGATCACCTTGCCCACGGGCGGTTCGATGTCGACCCGAATATCGTTAACGACGAGGGTTATCTGAGGAACGACGGACGCGTTTACGCGTATTGCGGGCATCACCTGCGCCCTTGTCAGGTTGCCACTTCTCCTTTTCCATCGGATGGATCTAGACGTCACGGTTTCGGTCCTGCCTGTTCGCTGTTTGTCTGGCTGGCATGATGAAAGTCCGAACGGTACTCTTCCTGCGGCGATACTCCAGGTACCCTGCAGCTTCCGAGGTAGCCTTTGTGCTGATGCTGGCGTACATCGTTCTGGGGGGCGCCGAAGTGGGCTATCTGAGATCCTCGCTGTATCAGGAGGTGATCTTCTGGGCGATCGCTTTCGCTGCGGTTTTTGTCTATTCGCGGTGAAAGGTCTCGTGACCAGCCAGTTCACGGTGGTCACACTTTCGGGGATGGCACTGGCAGCCGGCCTAGCCACGCTTACTCGCGTCTCCACGGGCATGGGGTTGTGCGCAGCCTTTGGGTTGCTGTTCCTTGTGTTGTTGGTGGAAGATCTCCGCGCCGGACGTGCCGTTCTCACGCAACGGTTTCTTGTCCCCGCAGCCATTCTTGCCGCCTTCCTTATCCTCGTTGGCGCAGTCAACTACTTCCGGTGGGGAAACCCTGCAACATTCGCCGACTATACCCTCTATCTCACCTACCACACACACCCAGATCAGATGCTGCGATTTCAACTCTATGGCCCTTTCAATCTCGCCCGGGTTCCCTTCGGCCTCAGCTATTATTTCCTGCCGCTCTGGACGTTGCAGGGCTCCGATGGCCGGCTACTCTTTGAGAGCACGCAAACCCGCCTGTTGAATGGTGCTGAACTTCCGCCCGGCACTTTCTTCCTTACTGACTTGCTGCCGATCGCGTTCATCGTTTTTCTGGCAATGGCCTTATGGGGAGCGCGCCCCATTTTGTCGCGGAATTCGCGAAAAGATACGACATTCGTGCAAGACGGTAACCCGTTGCCGTCTCCTCCGATCTTCTGTTATGCCCAAGGGCTTGCCCTAGCTACGGGACTGACCGTGCCTTGCGGCCTCATGCTGACGGCCATTTTCATGAGCTACCGATACCGCATGGAGTTCTATCCGGAAATCGATTTGCTAGCTTTTCTCGGTCTTTACGCGACCGTCAGCAATCCCGCTCTGCTGCTCCGGTTCAACCGCTATCGCCGCTGGATACTAGCTGCGGCCATGGTTAGCATCTTGTCAGCATTCGCAGCCCTAATACTCTACTGGCTCACAGACGATTGGGGTGCATCCCAGTCCTATCTGACATAACGGACTCGTTCATTATTACCTGCACAATGGCTATTACCACCTGCATCAGATTTGGCGCAAGCTGACGTAGCACGGAAAGCGTTAAAGACGCTCGCGATGGGATGAAGAAATTCGGGGTCGCGCAGTCGAGTTGCCACATTCTTCGGGAAGCGAAACGATAGACTGACTACGATGATCATAGAGGATTGATCTTGCTGATGCCGCCCGAGGAAACGATTTAGAAACTTGGCCCCCTTTTTCTTGTAGCTCTCTGATCCTTGCTCTCAGAAAGGTATTCGTGACCCGCCCTGTTCATCATTGCAGCTCGTTCGTTGGGATTTCGCAATGTTTATACGAACGGATCCTCCCGCTTGCTTCGACTGCCGGATTTGCGAAGGTATCCTCGCTGCTCGCGATGACCACTCTTCCACCACTTACGAGCGACAGGTACAGGTACAGTTCGAGTCCGGAAATGTCGAAGGACAGAGTTGTTACGGCTAACAGCGTGTCCTTTGCAGCGAAACCTGGCTCGTGTTGCATGGAACGAAGGAAATTTGCAAGCGTGGAGTTCGGGATTTCTACGCTCTTGGGTTTGCCGCTGGTCCAGATTCTTGGCGGGAACTAGAATTCAAAAGCTTGGCGCAGTGCCGGTTCCGTGCGCGATGGCGATATTGACCGTCTTAGCCATTCGTCTGTTTTTCATTAGATGCGAAACAGGCAAGAATCGGCGAGGCTAGCTAGAAAACGCGGAGCAGTTCAGGGCCGGCGAAATGCGCGCCCGAGATAAAGTTGAGTAATGGCCCGTAGCTCCATGCCGCGGGCTTTCCTGCGAAGTGAAGACCAGGCACGGAAGATTCTAAGCCGCGGGCCAGCACCGGATATCCCCTGGCGGTTTTGAGGCTTCGTTGGATCCCCGGGCTGAAGAATTGGTAGCGGCTGGAGTCGACGCGGTAGCCCGTGGCGACAATCACGTGATCCACCAAGCGGTCGGTATGATCGCTTAGTTTCACGTGGACCTTTCCTCCCGATATCTCCGCGGAAGTGACCTGGCAACCCACCGTTATGGGAACTTTCGCGAGGTAAGGGCGCTGCCAGCCGGTGCCGGCCGGGCGGATGGCTCGATAGCTGATCTTGTCCTGCATTTTGCGCGGCAGCTGGCGGAATATGTTGGGGAAGCCCACCAGTCGGCTGATGCCCGCGGGACCTACGTCAAATTGTGAGTATAGGAGCCAGGAAAAAAATCCAAGGCGGTGCAGCCATTTGTGTTGGCCGACCCAGTACAGCTTCGGCTGTTTCGCAACCACTTCGGGTTGCGCGTCGTAGGCGGACAGGATACGCGCGGCATCGAGTCCGCTCTGGCCGCCGCCGACGATCAATACCTGCTGTCCGCGGAAGATGCTGAGGTCGGTGTGATCCGATGAGTGCGATACGTGTGACTTCGGCAGCCCCTCGAACTCCGGTGGAACATAGGGAAACGGAGCGATGCCGGTAGCGACGATCACGCGCCGTGATTTCGCCGTTTGGCCGTCGTCGAGCGTGATCTTGAATCCACTGCCGTTTTTCTCAATGGCGGTCACCTGGCGGCGATGCGTGTCCGGCACGGCATTCTGCTGAAACCAGCGGCCATACTCCACAAAGATTTCGAGCGGTATCGGGGCCTCAAACTCCTTGCCAGTGTCGGCCTTGAAATGATCAAGCGTGAATTTCTGGCGCGGATGCGAGATATGGGACGCGATCCAGTTGGATCGCAGAAACATCCCGGCGGGCATGTGATCCTGCCAGAAGCTCAGCGGGTCACCGAAGACGGCAACGCCGAGGCCGCGATCCTTCAAATAGGTTGCACTGGAGAGCCCGTAAGGACCCGCTCCCACCATGATGGCGTCAAAATCCATGCAGATTCAATTTTTCCTTGAGACTGGCAAATAGCACAATCCTTTTCGTTGCGAATGTCCTTAACCATTACCTTATCGTGAGAGAGGACAGAATCCCAGGCCAAACACTGTCCGTCAGCGCTTATCGACCGGCGACTCAAAGTGGAGTCCCCGGTTCACGCGTAGCGATTGTTACCGATGCATTGAGGAACAGGCTCCGGTAACTACGAACGCGGTGATTGATTGTGAATGCATCTATTCGAGCGACTGAGATGTGTCGAGGGCAATCTACCGTGGCAAAGCCGGACGGCCGATTCACGGCCAACACGAAATTTGCATTGGATTATGGTCGCAAACCTTAGGGGGACGATCATTGACGGTAAGCTGCGAATTGCAGGGCCGGGACCGTTGATTCACGCCGACATGAAATTCGCGATTGGTCATTCTCCCTGGCATTCGCTGATCCGTTATGTTTGGTTCCTTGCTTGTCGCCCGAGGAAACGATATTAGCCGAACGCGCCCTTCTTCTTGTAGCTCTCTGACCCTGCTCGCAAATAATGCTCTCGCAGATTTGCGCCATACTCCGACTTCCTCAATAGCTTGGCAATATTCCTCTTGGTTAATTGTGTCCTTCAGGTCAGTAGGAACCCGAAACGTTAATTGAGATGTCTTTTTTCATTCTTCGCGATTTCTCACTTGACTGCAGTTTGCTCCAGTGCAATGCGCTTGACAATAGCGCAGTGCGATGGGACTGCTATGCAGTGCAATGGCACTGCATATGGAAGGAGACAATGTATGAAACCCTCCGAAAAACGTTGGCGACGGAACTGCAGACGGGCGCGTTCTACGTGGGCGAGTGCTTGGCCGAGATCGACTCAATGACCTGAAGTTCTAGACGATTCGATTCTCTCTCTCAGTTGGAGCAGGAGATCTCCAGCTCTTGAACGGCAAGTGGTACATCACGCATTCGGGCTTACTGGGGATCGCACACCGAAGGGGATGCTCAGCTATCACGACTGCCATTGTAGATAGTCTATGTTCCCCGATCCGATCAATCGATGGGTATTTCAGCGCAATTGTGTACAAAGGCGAGAAACCGAGGGGTTTTGTCGGATTCGGTGACGCTGATCCCTCAAATGTTTCTCCTCTTGTCCGAGGTGCCGAGATGCGCGTGGCCGAGACTCGGGCCGTTAATCGCGCCCTACGCAAGGCCTATGGAATCGGCCTTTGCTCTGTCGAGGAGCTGGGATGGGTGTCCGAACCGCCGAAGTCGGCGGATGGCTCGAGAAATTCAAACGGCTTTCATAAGTCGAACGGCTCGAATGGCAATCCCACCCGGCTCCGCGACCAACTCTGCCTCCTAATCCGCCAGTACAACCTCGATCCAGCACTTGTCAAGGCTTACGCCGCGCATTTCTGCGGTACCGAAACGCTCAAAGAGGCTAGCCGGGATCTGGTCGAGTCCTTCATTTCTCACCTGTCGTCGTCAGCCAAGGAAGACAGAGATGGTCTGATCTGCAAACTCAATTCCTATGCCCAACCTGTGGAGGAGGTAAAACAATGAAACGCCATATCCCGGGTCTTCATTCCCGCCAGCAGGATGGTGAGAGCCCCCTGGAAGGTCTGTTCCTGGTTCGTGTCGAATGGGCCTCCTATCGCTGGCATCCTCAGAAGGCCTTCCTGCTCGTCCGATTCGTGGTGTTGGCACCAGAGCCCTTCGAGCGCCAATCCTTCTCTGGCCGTCTCTACTCGACCGAGCGCGCTCTCTGGAAGCTCAATTGGTTCCTGCGTGATTTCGGCTATGACATGGAGCTGCTGAGCCAGGATCAGATGGATGAGAAGGCCCTGGTCAACCTCCGCGGTGTCGTCAGGACCACCCACATAACCCTGAAGGGCCAAACCTTCCAGAACCTGGAAGCCTTCGCCCCAGCAGCAGAGTGGGAAGAACTTTCCCGTGAAGAGGTCAGCGAAAACCAGGCACAGGAACATCGATGATCTACAGCTACACCCAGATCAGCCAGTACCTGCGCTGCCCTCGCAGCTATCGCTACCGGTATCTCGATGGCTGGCGAGAGAAGGACACCCGAGCAGCCATGGTCTTCGGCCGCTGCTTTGAGAAGGCTCTAGGTGCGCACTTCGAGCAACAAGACTCAACCGTAGCGCTATTCAAGGAATGGGCTGCCTTCCGTGACACGGCGTTTCAATACCGGAAGGGAGAGTCCTGGGATCGGCTCCTGCACCAAGGGGTTCATCTGCTTGAGAAGTTCATACGGGAGGATCGGGTTCGGATCCAGCATCCCAAGGAGAACCTGCAGCTTAAGATCACGCAGTCGCTTGAGGGAGGCCGACGAGTTCGTCTCCTATATTGATGCCATTGGCGAGCTCGATGGCAAGCGCTGCCTGATCGACTGGAAGACGACGACCAGCCGCTATTCAGAAGAGCCCGAAGGGCTTCTGTCCCTTGATCCTCAGCTGATCTGCTATTCCTGGGTCAGCGGCATCCCGGATGTGGCTTTCGTCGTGTTCGTCCGGAAGCAGGTGCCCGAGATCCAGTATCTGAAGGCCACCATCTCAGAGGAGCAACGCAGGGAGTTTGGCCGCCTGGTTCGGACGACCATCGATCAGCTGGAATCGGGGCACTTCTCCTCCCACAGCGGGATCCGCTTCCCCCAGAACGGCTGCACGAGTTGCTCTCATCTGGGTCTCTGCCTTGGTAACCAGCAACTAATCGAAACGAACCTGATCCGTCGGCCGGGAGCGAGCGACCTTGATTGGCTTGACGAGCTTGTGGACTAACAGGATGCCGATGGAGCCGAACCTCGATCGACGGCGGGCTCTGCTCATCTTGGACAAGATCGACGAGATCCTTCTCTGGGAGAAGACGAAGGAGCAGGAGAGAGACGTGCGGTTCGTCGAGCTGGGGCAGTACCTGTGCGAGGTCAGGGCGGGGCAGTACTGGAGGCTCGAGAGCCTGAAGTCGTTCGATGACTTCCTTGAGAAGCGCTTCCCGGAATCACGCCGGAAAGCCTACTACCTGATGGCCATCCACGAGAATCTGACGCAGATTCCCAAGCAGCGACTCAAGGAAATGGGGTGGAGCAAGGCAGCGGAAATGGTGAAGGTGGCCCGCAGGGAGGGGGACAGGCTTCGACTGTGCAACCTGGTTGCACAAGGCCGAGGAGCTACCCAAAGAGGAGTTCAAACGGGAGGTGGAACGGCACCTAACGGGCAAAGAGACAGAGCCGTGGGAGCTGATCTACTTCAAGCTGTACAAGAGTCAGATTGCTGTCATTGAGCAGGCCCTTGAAACAGCGGCGCTGATGCTGGGAAGTGACAAATCGCGAGGCTACATGCTGGAGATGATCTGCGCGGACTTCTTAGCCGGCGCCAACCTGGACGGCGAGAACTCCGATGCCTTGTTGCTTTCACTCGACCGGCTCTTCGGTTTGCTGACACAAGAACAACGGCAGGAGTTTATCAGCAAAGCAGAAAGTACTCTGTGACCGCCAGTACGTCAAAACGCCCTCAGGCTGCAATTGGATCCGGAATCCTACCAACGACTGCATCGAAGAATCTTGGAGCGAGACGGATGGCGTTGCCAACATTGCGGCGCTCGACGGAATCTTCAGGTTCATCACATCCAGTTCCGGAGTTCACTGGGAGACGACGCCGAGGAAAACCTGATCACGCTCTGTGCCGATTGCCACAGGCGATGCCATGGGAGGAGAAGATCGTCGTCAGTTCAAGAGAATATCCGAGGCGAGGGGTCTTAGGGAGTGCCGGAGAACGTGGTCACACTTGAGGCCGGTAAAGTGTAAGTGAAAGTTGTGTCGCGCAGAAGAACCGCCGGCTGAGCGACGAGCGATAAACTAGCCGACGTTGTCCATGGAGTGACCGAGTTTGCTGAGAATCCATTTAGGGAAAATGTCTGGGGCACCGCTCTCCGGCTGCGATTTACGACCACTATTGCGAACGCGGTGTTTCTCGGGTCCTTGAAGGCGCTGATCAAGAGCGGGCCGGAATAACTGACTCCGATTCTGTACCAACCCGGGCGCACGAACTTGCTCCACTGGCCAGTGACATAGGTACGCTTCGGGAAATTGCCGTTTACGTCTGTCAATGCGGCATTGTCCGTTCCGTCACCTTGGCGCGGCATGTCGGTTAGAAACCACCAGATCCATGCGTTCACGTTCGCTACCGTCAGATAGGTGTGGATTTTGATGGCCCACTTAACGCCATCTTCTATGCTGCCGTCATAGGTAGGTGAGGCACTACTGTCCTCGGTTTGCCACAACCGCGCGCTCGCCGTGCGATACCGCCGAATTTCGCCGCTGTAACCGTGTGCCGCGACCACTCCAACCTCCGGCGCCACATTTGAATCTGCCATCGTGTCGGATGCGAGGTCGATCCCCCAACCCGATTGCTCGGCAATCATTATCTTTGTCGCTCCGACTCCGGTGGAATGAAGCGCTGAATATAGGTAGGGGACGAAATCATGTATTTCCTGTGACGTATACGTGCAGGAACCGTAGTTCTCGGTCAAGTCCGGTTCGTTCTGCACACTGACCGCATACAACGGCACGCCCTTAGTGGCCATCATCTCGACATAGGATGCTATCTCCCCAGCCCAGTCCGAATAATGCGATGGAAGCAAGTAGCCACCATTTCTGAAAGAGCCATTGCTCTTAAAGGCGCCAGGCGGACTCCAAGGCGTGCTAAAAACAGTCGCACCGCGAGCGACGGCCAACTGTGCCGTGCCTAGTTCCCCGTTGAGTATCTGGCCGTTCGAATTGCTACAGTCACCGTTATGGAATTCGGCATTGCACGTCGCCGCATCGGGTAGGATCTGAGTCCGCAAGATTGATAAGCCTATTCCAGCTGTGGTGAAGAAGAAGTCGGCTTGCGCGGGTGTCAAGCTGATGATGAAGTCCGCAGATGAACCTCCGAACCCGTCAATCGTCTGATGAACGTCAGTCCAGTTTATAGTGGCTGCTTGGAGGTAGCGTGGGTCGGGGTCAGACAGTGACAGCCAGGCGCCGATAGCAAATAGTGACGTCAGACCGAGAATTGCCCCTACCCTGCGTACTTTACTCATTCCCGTTCCGCTGAGTGGTTCCAGTTCGTTCCTTTAGAAATTCTCACCTGGCACCCTGCTTCGTCATAGCGACCGAGCGTAGGAATTCATACCAAGGCCGTTGATCGCACATCGAGGGTAGCTGTTCAGAGTCCGAATGTGAGTATGTCGTGGCCTGCGGCTATCGTAACCAGCTGCTTCCCCTGGCATAAGAAGGTGATCGGGGCTGCTACGACCCGCCCCCCGGTGCTAAGGCGCCAGAGCTCACGGCCGGTGCTGGCATCAAGAGCAAAGAAGTTCTTCTCCTGACTTCCAAACACAATTCCTCCGCCTGTACTCATCAGCCCACCTACGGAAAATGCGGGATTCCGATACTCCCACTTCACTTCGCCAGTTGTCGCTTTTACAGCGCGGACGGCACCTTGGGGACGTTCGCCAAAGAACTCAGAATCTCCGCCAAGAAAGGGCTCGCCTGGACGATATTCAGCATGTCCTTCATAAAACATCCCTCCCCAATCGAGCGCTGAGATATACATGAGGCCTGTCGCCGGGCTATAGGAAGGGGACTGCCAACTGGTGGCTCCGCCTACACCGGGATAAATCGGGGTTCCCTGTGCTGTTGGATGTGCCGCTGGATTAGCTATCGGACGACCATAATTATCAATGCCATCAGCCCATGTTTGCTTTGCAAATGGCTCCGCCAGCCGGAAAGATCCGGTCTCGCGATCCAAGAGGTAGAAAAACGCGTTTCGATTTGCTTGAGCAAGTAGCCGCTCTTGTTTGCCCGCGGGATGTGCATCTAGCAACACGGGAGTCTCGGTTGCATCCCAGTCGAAAACGTCATGCGGCGAGAATTGAAAGTACCATTGGAGAGTGCCATGGTCCGCATCCAGAGCGACGACGCTATCCGTGTAAAGGTTGTCGCCTTTTCGTGTTCCCCCTTCAAAATTGGGGCTCGGATTGCCGGTTGGCCAGTAGATCAAATTCGTATCGGGATCGAAAGAACCGGTGAGCCACGTCGGGCCTCCGCCCGTCTTCCAGGCATCGCCCTGCCACGTGTCTGCCCCCTGCTGTCCTGGCTGCGGAATCGTGTTGAATCGCCAGATTTCCTTCCCGGTCGCCGGATCCCGCGCGTCTACGAAGCCGCGGATACCGTACTCGCCTCCGGCAACACCGGTGATTACCATGTTCTTCAGCGCAAGCGGCGCTCCGGTGATGCCGTATCCCGACTTGTAATCAGCTATTTCCACGTCCCAGGACACTCGTCCGGTACTCATATCGAGAGCCACCAGGTGCGCATCCAGCGTGCCGAAGAAAAGAGTACTCCCGAGCACTGCCAAACCGCGGTTGACGTAACCACAGCAGAGCGACAGGCGTTCTGGCAGCTTTCGGTCGTAAGCCCAAATTAAAGTGCCCGTTTGGGCGTCCAGCGCCTCAACACGATTGGGAGGCACGGTCAAAAACATGTAACGACCGACTACCAATGGGCTAGTTTCGATCGATGGTTCTGAGGTGGTGTACTGTCGCATCCACAATAGGCGTAGGCCCCCGACATTGGCGGGCGTAATCTGACTAAGGGTACTGAATCGATGACCATCGTACGATCCAGAATAGGTCAGCCAGCGATCCGGAAAGCGATCAGCGGCGCGAATCTCTTCATAGGTGACAGGCTTCAGCGCGAGAATGGCTGAGTCTGGTGTTGAGCCCACTGCCGACTTCGAATCGCCCATCACCGACTTCACGTAGGCTACCAGACGCCATTTGTCGCCTTCCGGTAAGTTGGCGGGCGGCATCGCCGTCCCGGGAATTCCGGAAGCAATGGTCTTATAAATAGACCAATCACTATCGCCATGCGTCATTTGGTCTTGGCGTAAGGGAGGCCCTCCTTGGCCTCCTGATCCGCTCTGACCGTGGCAGACGGCGCAATGAGATTGAAAGAGATTCTTTCCGTCTGCTATATCCGCATTCAAGGGGTCGCTCGGTTGGCGCATTCTAAGAATGTCCATCCATCCGAGATCGCGATAATCACCGCTTGTGGCTTTCACTCGGAGCATATGAAGCCGCCAGTGGATCTGATCGCGAGGACTCAGCTTCAACGCAACGATTCCGCCGAGCAATAGGAGTCCAACGGCAACCCACGCCCAGCTAGAGCGTAAATTTATTCTGAACGTCAAGATTTCCGGATCCTTTAATTACCGCGGCTTCCGAGAAATGATTGCCGCAGCCTTTTCTCAAGGTGTCGCCAACACTTTTTCGGGACTCGGGGCAATCGCTGCTCGAGTGGGTTTGCGGAAATATATAAACCCGATTACCCCGACCAAAAGCGACGCAACACTCAGAATTTTGCCCCAGCGCTCCGGAGCACCCATATTGAAAACGAGTCGCGCGTCTTGTCTGCCAGGACCCAATGTCAATTCCATGAGCCCGTCGGCAGAGGCGTTGACTGTAGGATTTCGAGAGGCCACCTGGAGCGGGATGATCTTCCATAAAGGGGAATAGAGCTGCCCGATTCTCAGGCGAGCGTCTCCTTTGCAATCGGAGGAAATAAACAGCGCGCGTGGGTTTTCGCGCATTACATTTAAGTTACAGTCGCCGTCTGTCAATTGAGCTCGAAGCGTGCCGTCCCCGGGCGTAGGTTCCACAAGATAGGAGTCAGGCGCCGTTCCCATGGTTTTTGCAAACGCTGATATCTGCTGCAACGGGACGAACGCCCGGTACATGGGATCGACGTCTTGCGTTGCATCAAATTCAATGATGTGGGGATGGCGAAACACACGGTCGGTCCTCCCCGCAAAAAAGCCTCCCGCAACTGCACCAAAAGCCGCCAGGGCAATCACGAGCCGCGACGGGCGTCCGAAATAATTACTGGGATGCCGGAGGCAATCATCGAAGGCCATCGAGACTAATCCGGCCACAGCTATGCACAGAGTTCCTCCAAGCCGGTATGGGAACTGGATTATCGAACTCCCAGGGAAGGCTTTCCAGACGGGAGCGCTGAACGGGAGCATCATGAAGAAGGATACTGCCGCGATGTACAGTAACAATAGCCCTCGCGGATCTTCGCTACTCCCCGCAACGCGACAGTACGCGAGGAATCCAAGGGCAATGGTAAAAAATGCCCCTAACAGCATCGCCTCCAAAAAGCCGCTAGGAGGCGCTGCGGGCCGCAGCCGAAAACCACTCAGGCGAACGATCGTAAGCCCGAGATTCGGTATAAATGTGAGAGCGCCCAAAACCAAAAGAATAGCCATAGAGATTCGAATGCGGAAGTTAGCTGAGCGCTGAATGTACCATCCAGCGGCCCCCAGAAAAAGAAGGGCTCCGCCCATAGCGATAGCAGTGCCTGGCGTCTTGAGATTACTTAGGGTCATGCTCAGGAAGTAATAGCCGAACTGGTAGCCGGGAAGGATGGCCTCCATTTGGTGCAGATCGAAGAATCGGCGATAAGTGATTAAGGGAACCAAGTAGACACTCGCCATCCCCGCGCCAAGAAGCTGCGCTAGCAGCACCCTCAGGGCACGCCTGGACAAAGACGGCTCAATCCTTTTCCCATATAAAATCGCGTATATCGTCAGCATTGGAGCAAATAGAATCGCTGAGAGCAAATTGCTTACCACTAAGAGTCCAAAGACCCCACTCAGAGTAAAAACCGCAGTCCGTCTCTGGTACATCAATTCGCAAAGGGAAAGTGCCAGAGGCATCCAGATAAAGCTACATAGCTCCCCGATAGCATCGCGAGCATAAACCCCATCTTCCAAGATGTAGGGCAGCGCCATGTAGACGATCGCCGCGAGCGTTGCAGCCAGAGGATTTGTAAATCTCCGCAACCAAAACCAGGCGGCTAAACCCGCCGCGGCTAGAGCGAGGTACATGAACAGGCCCAATTCCCGGGCTTCTCTGCTTGCGTCAGGAAACGACGTGATTGGACGAAGGAGGGCCGTTACGAAATAAGGCAACGGATACTGCGCGATGAAAATCGGGCTGCCGTAGCCCTTATTCTCGTCTGCCAGCCATCTCGGATAACTCTCGCCGCTCCAGAATTGTTTGCTGAAGTGGTGTTGGTACTTCACGTGTGTCGGAGCGTTATAGCCAGGCGGAATGCCGTAGAGCAGGCAAGGAAGGCACAGTAGGGCAGCGGCAAATAGAATAGCCAAAAGTTGCAACCCGAACTTCCCTTCGAGGGAGACGAGGAACCCCTTGGATGGGGATGAATCAGCAGACCGAGGAGCTTCTTTATCGAGATCAGTTGGCACTAGCGTTCTTGACCTTCCCCAATTTGGATGCGAGCCCAGCTGCTTCTTGGGCCTGACGCAAAAATTCTCATCGTGCGCCTCTTGCGATTGTCGGGCGGCAATCTGCAACTCCGTCGCAACTCACTCGGTCCGTGAGGTTCCACGAATCGGAAACTACGTATAACGGCCGGCCCTTACCTTCCTCGTAAATCTTGCCAACATACTCACCAAGGATGCCAACCGCGACCATGAGGGCCGCGTTGCTCAAGCAAAGCACCAGCATCAGCGACGTCCAGCCGGGGACGGTTCTGCCTGAAAAATGCTCAACCAAAGCCCGAACGGCTTCCTCCAGAGCGACCAGAGTCATCGCCGCCGCTCCGAGGAAGCTGAGGCGTAGCGGCAGCGCGGAAAATGAAACGGCCGCCGTCCATGCAAGTCGAATCATCTTCCGCAACGGATATTTCGTTTCTCCGGCGGCGCGAGCTTGCCGTTCGTAGGGGACACAGATCTGCGGATACCCCACCCAGGCCACCATGCCGCGAAGAAAGCGGTGCAACTCACGCATGGCGCCAAGACTGTCGACGCATCGCCGGGACATGAGTCGAAAATCACCCACGTCTTGCGGCAGCGATTTTAGAAAGAAGATGCGCATCGAACGGTAGAAAATCCAAGCCGTGAACTTCTTGAACTTGCCCTCGCCTGCGCGCGTAACCCGCTGTCCGCAAACCACATCGTAGCCTTTGCGATATTCTTCCACCATGCGATGCACGACCTCCAGCGGGTCTTGCAGGTCCGCATCCATCAACACGATTGCCTCACCGGTCGCATGATCGACACCGGCTGTAGATGCGTATTGGTGACCAAAATTACGCGACAGGTTCAGAACCTTGACGCGTGGATCGGAATGGCACCATTCGACGAGCAACTCGATCGTACGGTCAGAGCTCCCGTCGTTTACCGCAACCAGCTCACACGGGTAGGGCGAGCGGTCCAGGAACTCTGTGAGGCGCGGCCGCAGAAGAGCAAGGATCTCCTCCTCGTTGTAAAAAGGCATCACGATCGACAGCAACTTGGGATCCGAGCGAGATGTAAGGAAATCGGTAGTCATTGGGAGACCCTCGGGGCAATGTCATTTTCGAGCATTCGACTTTACAGGCCTTTGCCGTCGATATGGGCATCGTTTCCCTGGCGGCAGACTAGGGCGTTTTTTACAAACACGAGAACATCGACAGGCGCGAATCGTCCCATTTGCAGATGAACCGGCTTTTGGAAAAGCGGGTCGTGAGACAGGCGCTCAGCGAACTCGGTGTTGTGTTGATTATCTAAGTCTTCCTTGTTAAATACCTGTCCGACGTAAGCTGGTGCGGTCACGACGATGTCACTCTGGTCCGCTGCGCCCATCAACTTTTGCCAATCGATAGGTCCGTCCTCGTAACGCCACAACCATTTCGGATCGGGAGTCTCTAATGGAGAAGCGTGAGTCGAAGTAACCTCCACCCAAGGGCTCTCGATATGAGGCGGATCAAAAACTCGCCCACCGCCCAGGAATGAGAGTTTTGGAGTGTCGATGCCGCAGCTCACGCTCAGATCGCGAAGCGGCTTCCAGTCCCACTGGTCAAACCTAACCATGACTTGCCAAGGAGGGGCTCCGTTTACAAAAGTGAATTCGACAGGAGCTGTGTTCGGGAAAATGACTGGATACACAATCATAAGCAGCTGACCAAAAAGGAGAACGCTAGAGGTAGCAAGTAGTGCCGTAGAACGAGCCCATCCGCTTCGATCGGCGAGCAGTCCTACCATGATGGCAATCGGTATGACAGCCGGAGATATATGACGCAGCAAGTGGTTGATTCCAGATAGTTGAGTCAGAACAATCGGCAGTGCTGCACACGCGCAGGCGCCGATAGCATTCTTCTGTAGACCGCTAAGAGTCCTCTCCCGTTTGACGACGGCTTTCCATAGGAAAGCAACGACCACGAGGGCGATCAGAATGCTCACTCCCTGGCCCAGTAGGCACTGGATAACACTATTGAGCCACCGTGCCCATGTCACAAGAGAAGGTTGTCCTAGAGAATCTCGAACGAAATCTCTGGAATACTTCGCGTACGATATCGCCTGCCGGATGTTTAGTAGCCACCAAGGGGCCCCGATGAGCCCTGCGAGTGCCCCGGCCTTGCAGAGTGATAACAGGCCCGAGATGCTACGGTGCTTGCGAAAGTCGATGATCAATGCAAACACCATCGGAGGGACGGCAACGGATACGAAGGAAGCCTTCGACCAGAGCCCGAGGCCCATTGCTAATCCCAAGGCAATCCATGTGACGGTGCGTTCCGATGGCTCGCTCCAATGGACGAACAGGAAATACAGCATAGCGGCGGTAGCAAGATATAACGGAGCATCTGTGCTGAAGAAAATGCTGGCGGTAATGACCGCTGGCGACAATGCAAACACAAGGGCTGCAAACGCACCTGCGATTTGGTCGCCGACCCGCCTCGCCGCCAGATATGTGAAGCATGTACTCAGGCAGAAGCATGCCAGAGAAGAGAGCCTTGCTACCGTCGTGTGAAATCCGAAAAGTGCTAGCAGTGGTAGTGCGAGGATGCGATATGCGGGAGGAATTCCTCGGCTGCCAATAAGAAGTCTGCCACCTAGTCGAAGAAGCCTGCCGCTATACAGGCGCTGAAGGTCGACGTGGACGTTGTTCAGGTACTCGGCCTCGTCCCAATGAATGCCATAAGGGTGGGCCAACGACCAAGACATGGCCGCAAACACGATCACGATGACAGTGGCGGTCGCAACGATCGGCCAATACGTTAATTTGAATCTTGATTGTTCCAAGGTTTCTTTCAAGTGCGTGACGGGAGTAGATCTATTTCACGAAAGCTGGTCGAATCCTTTCATCGACTGTTCCCGCGCTAGTCTGTTCGCTCGAAGAGAGTGGTGGACCCCCTACTCGTGTCAGCCAGCTTTCGCGCCAGTAATGATGGATCGACCTCGGGCAGAGCCTGTGATAATCCGACCGGCACGCTACGCCGTCGAGGATGATGCAGGGATACTTCATGTTCATCATCTTGCCGGTCTTTTCGTCGATGATTTTGTGCACGCGGCCCAAGACTCGATACGAGCCACCACAGTATTGGAGCATTTCTCCATCGAACAATAGGCCACGGTTGCATCTCTGCGTATCCAACGTGGCAATGATCTGCTCTTTACTGCGCACGCTGACGAGTTCGCCGGGCCGCAGCTCGAGGATCTCCACCGGGGTTGTTTTGAGGGTACCCACGATGGAGGGATAAATGACGCGCCGGTATTCCGTGAAAAAGCTGATTATGAACGCGCGCAGCACTTGGGTAACAGCGAGCATAAACTCAAGCAATCGCCCGCTTCGGGAATCGTGTGGAAGGGAACTCTGCAGGTTCCCCGAGCGCCAGTCGCGAATGTATTGTCTCGGATCCCACCACGTCATCTCATGGGTGAAACTCCGCAACTCAGTGGCTTGGCAGGAATACACCGTTTCACCTTCAGTATTCTGTTGCTGGGTTGCGGCCACGATACTCGTCTCGGCGCGCGCCCCACGATCTCCCTGGTACGGGACATTCGGGCTCAAGGCTGCGGAGGGCACTACGTCTTGTGGTACCCGCTTGAGCCAAGCTTCCTTCCAAAAAATTAAACAGCCGGCCTGACACCCGCCGTGTGCGCCGCCGTCGCACCGTTTGCCCTCAAGATGCACGGAATTCGTCATTCTGCGCATGGTCCAGGGTGCATGCGCTGGGTCGCAAGTCTTGTCGGCCCGCTTAGCAACCCGCAGGCGCTGCCCGCAGTATTGCAGCATCTCTGGCATGAACGGGAGATGGTCCAGCCGACCACGTTCATCCAGGGTTGCGAGGATCTCTTCGCGGGTTCGAACCTCAACCCATTCCCCGGCTCTTAGATTCAACACGCTGTGTTCGGCACGCATTCTTAGTTTTTCTTCACGGTTTGCGATTGGCAATATCGTTTACGATTTTTCCACCTTCTGCGATTCTGAACTGACAGAGGATCGGCACGAGAGATCATCGTCGAACGAGCGGCTTCGGCTCTCACGGGACCGAGCGCATTGTCCTCTTCAAGACTGCGGTAATCCTCCCGATGCTTCCCTACGCGATTTCTGATCATTCCTTCGCTGCCAATTTATTTCCGCAATCTGTCCGGCCGTATACCAAACCCGAGCCTTCAAGAAGAATCTGCGCTGGGGATTGAGGGCCAGAATCCATCGACTTACGACTACAGCCATTGCGCCAATCGCTCTGGGCACTCTGAAATAGTACCGTGGCATTCCAAATACATCGGGCTTCCTTCCGCCCTCCCTTACTGCAGAGCGTCCATAGGCGAACCACGACGTCAGGAAATGCTCCTTGTTGATCCTATCCTTCGGCACCTCGTGAAAAACAACCGCCGAGGGTTCATATCGCAAGCACTCTCCGCCCGCAATTAGCCGGCGGCCGAACTCGGTGTCTTCATTGAAGCGCGGAATTTCGGGATCGGGGCCTGGCCCCATATCCGTGCGAAACTCGCCATATTTTTCAAACATTTCCTTCCGGAACGCCATGTTGGCGCCGTAGGGAGCGCATTCGAGATCGCGGGGGACGTCGCCCAAGTCAAAATGCGCGTACAGCATGCTGCTGAGGCTATATGGGCCTTCGAGTGCCAGCCATCGTGGAGCCGAAAATGCACTCGCAGGAAGAATGCGACCTCCTGCACCCACCCACTTGTTGTCGTTTAGAGACGACGTCAGATTCTGCAGCCACGTCGGTTCTACAGTCACGTCGTCATCGATAAATGCAAGAATTCTGCCGTGAGCCTCGCGAATTCCAGTATTGAGAGCGTGCGACTTGCCCGGCTTAGGTTCAAACAGATAGCGAAAATGTCCAGGGTACTGGCGGCAAAAGTCCTCCACAACCTTTCGTGTTTGATCCGTCGAATTGTTATCGACGACGAGAACTTCCCACCGCATTGTGTCGGGCAACTTTGAAGCGGCCAAGCTGTCCAAGGCCTTCGCCAAAACCCGGGATCGATTGTGAGTGCACAGAATGACTGTGATGTTCATAACGTCCAGGGACGATACACAATGAACGACATAGAACGACCGCTCCCTATAATCCCCACACGCGCTCGTTGCGTAGCGTCCGCGCGCGCCTCGTGAACAGGTTCGGAAACAGAGTAACCACTGCACGGGCCAGGCGAAAACCGCTGAAACCCATTCCTTGTTCTTTCAGTTCCTTCTTGTGATAGTCCCAAAACTCTTGGTTTCGTCGCTGTAAGTAGCTCTTGGCGAGGAAGCTGTAATATTCGTCGGTTACGATTTTCAGGCGCCGCGCTTGTTCATCCGGCGCCAGATAATATGGGCCATACGTGGTCAGCTCGCGGAGAATGCTCGAAGCCAGCGTATTGAGCTCGCGCGATTGCGAAAGGCGCGATCCCGAGCGTTCCGGCGTTAATGTAAGCACCTGATGAACGAAACCAAAATCGCTGTCCTTCAGAAGCTCGAAGCAGACTTCGCTATCCGAATGGACGCTCGATTCGTCGTAAAAGGGATTTCTGGTCCGCACCGACGCCGATCGGTACAGGACGGAAGTCTGCGAACCAAAGACGTACGGGCCACCCAGTAACCGTTGCCGGCAAACTTCGCGCCCGGAAACAACGGTGCTCGGATACTGCAATCCCGACCACAACACCCAGCGGCCGTCCAAGCCATAAGCCCCCACGATGGCCACGGAAGGATGGTCCTCCATCACGGCAACCATCTCATGGAGGCAATCCGGGAAGATCAAATCATCAGCCAATACCATCTTGCAGTATTTGCTGGCAGGAGAAATGAGCCGAAGAGCCAAGTTAAAATTGGCCAAAGCCGGTACGCAGGTATCGTTGGTCGTGACATGAATACGGGGATCCTTGGCCGCGTATTCTTGGGCTATCCGCAGTGTCCCGTCGGTACTGCAGTTATCGACAATCGTGTAATCCCAATGGGGATAGGTCTGATCCAGAACGCTCTCAATGCATTTCCCGATAGAGGTCTCTTCGTTGTATGCGGGTGTTACGACGCTGACCAAAGGCCTAGAAGAATCCGCATGCATCATGTTTTCCTGGCCGCGAGTCTCCGCACGGCTACCGCAGCTCAACGCCTATGTCGCGCGCTGCTCTCCAGCTTTGTACGGGGTTCCAATGTCCCGGCAAGATTCCATTTCTGTGGAAAGAAGACAATACCGCTCCGACTGTCGATGTCTTTACCCGATCGGTAGATGTTCGCTGTTTCCACTTCAAGCGTGATTCCTTGCTCCACGTTGTCGTAGACGACGATGCCGCTATCGTCCGTGATCCACAACGAAATGGTGTACTTGGACGGCAGCAAATTCAGGCAGTCGATTTCCAGGTCGATATATCCCTCACCATCCAGTACAGGGATGTCGATTCCGTGATGCCAGGTGCTCGTGTCCGTAACCAAAGTTCCCATGTCGGTGTACATCCGAAAACCGATGCTTGGATACTGGACTGGCTCGCTAGCTAGATAGCGAAACCGTATGACAACGGGATCACCCGCGCGAACGATCTTCTGTCCAGTGCCTTCCTTCGAGAGAAAATCCACCGCGGTAAAGCGCACCTTGCCGTTGCCTCTCCGGTTTTCCAGGTTATGCAAATCGGGAGAATCGGTTTGGCCGACCATATTGTGCATGTAGGCTTCGATCACTCGCCGGCTTTCACCGTCCATACGGACTCGGCCTGCGTCGATCCAAACGCAGCGTCTGCAAAGATTCTCCACGGCCGCCAGATTGTGAGAAACAAACAAGACTGTTCGTGCACGTTCACGAAGGTTTTCCATCGTATTCAAACACTTTTTTTGGAATGCTGCGTCACCCACTGCTAACACTTCATCTACGATCAAGATGTCTGGATCTAGGTGCGCCGCAACCGCAAAACCCAAGCGCAACCGCATGCCGGAGGAGTACCGTTTGATCGGCGTGTCGAGAAACTTCTCTATCCCAGAAAACTCCACAATCGCGCCTATTTTGCGGTCCACCTCCTTCTTGCGCATACCTAAAATAGAGCCATTCATGTAGATGTTTTCCCGACCGGTCAGTTCTTGATGGAAACCCGTCCCAACCTCTAACAGCGCAGCCACTCTTCCATTTATCGTCGTTTTTCCCGAGGTCGGATATGTAATCTTCGAGAGAATCTTCAGGAGTGTGCTTTTTCCCGCCCCGTTTCGCCCAATGATGCCGACAGTCTCCCCGCGTTCAATCGAAAACGAAACATCCCGCAGCGCCCATATTGTCTCCTCCTGTGGGGGATCGCGAAGAAAGGACATGGTAGCGAGGCTGATCAGCGATTCGCGCAGCGTCGTATTCTGACGGGCGCGACCAATCTGATATTGCTTCGACAGTTTGTCCACGCTGATGGCAACGCTCATGGGTGGGTCGATAATCTCCGCGTCAAATTACGTCGGCGAAATCCCTCTCCTCTCTCTGAAAGTAATAAGCACCGGCGAGGAATATTAAAATGGTCACAGCCACTGAAGTGCCCATGAGCTCGTAATTGATTGGCAGCCCCGGAAATAAGCAGGCGCGAAATCCCTCCATGATTCCCCAGCAAGGGTTCAGAGCTAGATATGGGCGAAACCGTTGCGGGATCATCGTCACCGGGTAGATGACGGGTGTCGCGAATAGCCAGATCTGAATCAAAAACGGCATCGCGTGCTTGACGTCACGGTAGCGCACGTTCAAGGCCGACAGCATTAAGCTGACTCCGACAGTCAGCAAAATCATCATTACGATGATCAGGGGGCTGAACAGCAACGCCCAGCTAACACGTACATGGTAATAGCGCATCAATCCGGCCAGCAGCAGAGAGCCGATCGCGAAATCCAGCAGACCGGCCAACGCCGAGCTGGTGGGCAGGAACATCCGAGGGAAATACACTTTCTCGATCAGCGATGAGTTGGTGGTCAGACTCGTGCTGGCAGTACTCAAAACACTGGAAAAGTAGGTCCAAGGTAGTAGAGCGGAGTAGCAAAACAGCGGGTAAGGGATGCCGTCACTTGGAAGACGCACCACTCTGCCAAAGACGAGCGTGAAAAGAATCATACCGAACAGTGGCTGGAGCACCGCCCATGCAGCGCCCATGGCTGCTTGCCGGTAGCGTAGCTTGACCTCGCGCCAGGAAAAGAAATATAGAAGCTCCCTATAGCGCCAGAGTTCCTTGAGATAGTCGGAGATCATGTCGTCGACTTCAAAGGATCAGCTTGCGACAGTGGAAGGCCTCAGCGAATCCGCTAGGGGAATTGCATTCCATGCCGCGCAATCGCATCAGCGAAAGAAATGTGTTCTCCTCAAACCAGCGCTTGGTGAGTTGGGATTGGAAGGTTTTCATAAGATATTGGATTTTCCTGTTACAAATGTCCTCAGCCAGCGGCACGAACACACTGGGCCGACCCATGTCCCCATCATACTTTGGGATTTCATACTCCAGAATGAAATGGTCACGGAACGTGTTCCACGTTAACTCTGATATAAGGCGGTGGTCTTGGTGTGCATCTTCACGGTTGTGAGTGAAGATCAAATCGGGGGAGACTGTTCGCTTCAAATCCTCGAAAACGAGTTTCACTTCCGCGCCTACGAATGGCATGAATCCGTCTGGAAACGTCTTTAAAAAGGGCCCCTTCAACCGGCTCGGGTTGACGAACAGGGAAGCCGCATGTTTCGCCTCAGCCTCTCGGACTCCAACCGCGCTGAACACTACCCAATGAAACGAACAGGTTGGGTACTCCTCTGCCAGCCGAAGCACCGAGCCCCCACAGCCGATCTCAATGTCATCGGAATGCGAACCGAGGCACAGGATTGTTAACCCTGCCTCTCGCTTTGCGTCTAAGTTCAGACGAATCATCTGGCGGTGGGTACTACTTTCGGGCTCTTTGTTGTAGCTGCTGCGATATGATTCCAGACTTTCCATGGCGCAGTGCTCTGGTTTAGTTCTTCAAGGCATTGCTTGTCCTTGAAGGTATCCATGCACTGCCAGAAACCGGCGTACTTGTAGGCTAGCAGAGCCTGTTTCTCGATCAGGCGCTGGAAAGGTTCTCTTACGAGTTCCTCACCCGGCTGAAGATAGCGAAAGATCTCGTTGCGCATGACGAAAAAGCCACCGTTGATCCAGGTGTCGGTACCGCGTCAAGGGGCAAATTTCCCGAACTACACCATTAGACTCCGCGTGGACGATGTCAAAGCTTGCCGTCGGTCGTACAAGCGCAAAAGATGCGACAGCCTTACTGCTCGTTAGCGTCTCCACCATTGTCGGTAACGGAAGATCGCTGAGGCCATCACCATAGTTAGCAAGGAACATTTCCTCACCCTGCAAATACGGTTCGACTGCCTTCAGGCGTTCGCCAATGTTTGCGCTAACGCCGGTTTCCACAAACGTAATCGTCCAATCGTCGAGGTCACGGCTGAGGAAGCGGACACTCTTTCCGCCCTGTGACCAGACGAAATCATTCGATACGGATTCGTCATAATGCAGGAAGTAGTCCTTGATGCTGTTCCCCTTATATCCGAGGCAAAGCAGGAAGTCTTTATGTCCGAAGTGGGCATAGTACTTCATCAGATGCCACAAGATCGGTCGAGTACCAATCTCCACCATGGGCTTGGGCACGTCGTCGGCATAGCCCCTGAGCCTCATCCCGGCTCCGCCGCAAAAGAGCACCACCTTCATCGCAGTTCCTCCATACCACGCCTGCCTATCAGGCGTGCAAACCGACAAGTTCTTCAAGCCAGGTTTCGCTGCGGAAGTGCCGATATTGCTCGGCGCGCAGTTGGTCGGCCAACCTGTTCGGCGGAAGTACGACGTCATCGTAAGTGATTACCGAGTCCTTCGGAACGTCGCGCCTCAACACGCAGCCTTCAACCAGACCCTCCGGCAGATAGCGATTGCGGCACATTTCGTCTGCGTTTACCGCCTCGCCATAAGTCATATACATTCCGTAGTCGTCCAGAATCTCTCCGGCTGTGAGATCTGTCTTGGCCACGGCGCAAACCTCGACAACGGGACCGCCGAGAGGCTTCGCAACTGCATCGCGAAATAGCACTACCCGCGCGATCGCCGTGGGAACCTCGAAGTGCACCAGGTGATAGGGGGTAAAGAAGGAGTAGAGCGGGCCATCGCCCATCTTATACAAGCTGAGATAGTGCTGCTGTTTGGGATCCGGATGCTCGGCGAGTACGTACACCTTCGTCAGAGGCGTACCTACCACATAGTCCACCACGCCGCCTAGCTTACGTAGCTCTGCAACGTCGTAGATATTGCCAATCTTCATGACATCGTCTTTATATTCCATCCCGCGCGACATGCCTCTGGAAAGCACAACGAAGCCTGTCGCGTTCGCGACGATCGCCTGCTCAAAGCTGATTTTGGACCCATCGGCAAAGCTGGTCACCATCGCCGGGTTCTGTCCCCATTTTTCCGCGAAGCCCTTTTGTGTTGTGGGATTGCGATACGGGTCTTGAAGGCCCTTAATGTTGCCGATTACCCGTGGCGTAAGCCCGAGTCCCTTTACCCAACGATGCAAGTTGATTTGTACCCCGGGTTCGTCACCGTCGCAGGCAGACATAATCACGCCATGCTTCTGCGCATATGTTTGTAAGATCGGTCCAATCGTCGCATCGATTTCAGCGTTTAGAAGTATTACGTCCTTCTTGTTCCGGAAAGATTCGAGAGCCAATTTTGCGCCAAATTCGACTGAGCCAGTTGTGTCCACGACAACGTCCACTCCCGTAGACCGGGCCAGCAACAATGCGTCATCGGTGACGACAACTTTGCTTTCGCGAATCGCGAGGTCTGTTTCATGCTGAGTCGTTGCTGCTGCTACTTTATCGAGTCCGACGTATTGACACAGATCAGACGCTCGTTGCACTCGACGATTGAAAACACCCACAAGCCGCATTCCCGGCGTCGTATGCACGATGTGGTTCGCAAGTCCCCGTGACATGAAGCCAGCGCCGATCAGAGCGACTCGAATAGGCCGGCCCTCCGCCTCCCGCGCCTTCAATGCGTTGTCAACGATCAACATTAAAAGTCCTCACAAGGAAAACCCGATCACTTGCTGACCCGAGCCGCTTCGTAACTCATCCTCTGCCGAATCTCTTCTTTCTGGTCATCGAACTTCTTCCACAGACGATCCTTATCCGAAATCACGGTTGCAGGCAGGGGCCAGTCTAAATCCAGCCGGGGGTCGTCATGGAGTAATCCACCCTCATAGCCGGGAGCATAAAACTCGCCCACTTGATAGCTGGTATCGGTATTGTCGCGGAGCGCCTGGTATCCATGCGCAAAACGCTCCGGCACGTATAGCATTCGATAATTGTCTTCTGTCAATTCGACGGCGACATGTTCGAGGTAAGTGGGACTCTCAGGGCGCAAGTCCACAATAATATCCAGGATTGCGCCGCGAGTGCAGCGCACAAGCTTCGTCTCCGCTACCGGGGGAAATTGAAAATGCATGCCACGGATCGTGCCTTTCTTACGGTTGAACGCGATATTGCTTTGAGCAATCATCGCTTTCAGGCCGTGCGCCGCAAACTCTTGCTGACAGAACTCGCGGGAGAAAAAGCCGCGTGAATCCTCACGACGCTCGAGATCAATAACGAACGATCCCTTTAGTGTTGTCTCTGTGAATATCACGCGAATCGATCCTCTCGTTCTCCGCCTGGTTTAGCCGGCATCGCGGGCAGTTTGGAGTGCCCCGTCATCGATGACGGAAGCATTCCCGATCCAGCGCAAGGATGCATCCAATTGTCGCGCCCTGACGAGGCGCTGAATTTCGCTGATTCGAACGTAGCGGCCACACTCAAGATCTTCGACCTTGAGTCCCGCAGCGCGATACGCGTCGTAGAGTTCCTTGGCCCCTTTGCGGGCCGTCCACTGTGGTTCGAAGTTTGGCAGTGCGCGATGGATCTTGTCGCAGTTGACGCGATAGCATCGTTTGTCCGGCCCCCCATCGGGGGCATATTCCACACGGCATCCCGGAACCGTCTCGGCCACGATAGCGGCAAGTTCGCTGATCCGATAGTTCTCTTCGTTCCGGCCAACATTGAATATCTCATTGTGAACGGTATCTCGCGGCGCTTGGAGTACGCTCAGAACCGCCGCGCTGATGTCCCGGATGTGCACGATGGGACGCCAAGGCGTACCATCACTCTTGATGTAGATTCTGCCCGTCGTATACGCGGATGCGACGAAGTCGTTCAACACGATATCTAGACGTAATTGCGGAGAGACACCGTAAGCCGTGGCATTTCTGAGATAGGTCGGGCTGAAACCATCGCTCGCCAGGTGAGCCACATCGCGTTCGACAAAAACCTTGGATTCGCCGTATGCCGTTACGGGATTCAGCGGGGCGGTCTCGTCGTGGATTGCGTCGCCCGCTGCTCCATATGTGCTACAGGACGAGGAAAACACAAAACGCGTAACTCCGGTGACTTTCGCAAGTTCGGCCAATCGGACCGATGCGCGGTGATTGATACCATAGGTAATGTCGGGGTCGAGATTGCCCAACGGATCATTGGACAACGCGGCCAAGTGTACAACGGCATCGAAACCTTCCAGATCCGCCGTCGTCAAGTCGCGGATGTCCTTGCGGCTCCCTGTTACATCCGAGGCGCTTTGCCCGAACTGGCAGGCCGCAAAAAGGTTGCTGTCAAGCCCGACCACATCGTGACCTGCAGAACGCAACATCGGTCCCATCACCGCGCCGATGTAGCCTTTGTCACCAGTCAACAGTATTCGCATGGAATCCTTGTCCGAATCCGATTTGATCTTGCCATTACTTATGGAATGCAGCTCATCTATGGTATCCAGGATGAAAGGCCAAGACGGCCTATTGTATAGGTCTGTGGTACTACCGGATAACCGTGAGTACGGGGCTAGATCGGCCCCCGCGAATGATTTCCAGACGCAAACTTAAGGTAATGCCTGCTCCATCCTCCTAGGCGCGGGAGGACGACGCTCCGACTTTTCAAGTACAAGAAGCACAGGAAGAAGCAAAATCAAGGCCAAGAAGAAAAAGACAAACCCACCTTGGCGATGCAAGTCTCCGTATAGAAAACCGGGATTCACGTAGATGCTGAGAAGGGTCAATGTCGCTATGCGGATTCCATTCTTTATCACTGTCAGCGGCAAGACCAGTAGTAGAAAGATTAGAATTTTCCAGGGTGTCCGCAGGTAGAAATGGGCAGCGAGCAAGCAGGTAATAAGCAGGGCGATGCTCGAACGAATCCCACTACATTCAACGGCGACCTCAATCGTCACCGTAGGTACGGCCAGCACAAAACCCCGCCGGAGTACAGGTACGCCGAAGAGCTTGAAGAGCAGATATGCAATTTCGGTCGATCCTTGTTGGAGTAAGTGAATTGTCCACGCCAATACCGGCCCAGGCAGCGGAATCATTAACAAAAGAAATAGCAACGGGAACGCAGCTGCGCGTGCCGCGGTGAATCCGTAACAGCATAGAAAGGCGCCAATCCAGACCACAACGAGACCGAGCGCGGCCAGCGAAAGCGATCCAGTTTCTATCGTCGACAATCGACTCGACGTGGAAGCCCAGTACATAGCCGCTCCCAGAAGAATTACGCCGAGTCCGGAGATAATCGAAGGCCGCACAACTGTAAATATCCTTCTCCGTTCCGTAAACAGAAGAAAGGCACTGACGAACGGGATAAGGACGACGTGAGAGGCGGATTCTTGATGGAGTGAATAAGAAACTAGCTCGTTTAGCACCCGCCAAAAAATAATCGCAGAAACGAAAGCGAATGATCCGAAGGCTAGGTGCGCGCGCGCCAACGGTTGATCGTCATAGCTCTGTATCAGCGTAGTGTTCATCGCGGCTGTCTCTTATCAGGAACTACTTGTCGTGCTATGAAGCGAGGCCTACAGCAACAACTTCTTAGTAACGAAATACGGCAACAGCACAAATTCCGCAGCCGAAGGCAACGGGTCTCTTGGGTTGAAAACGGACTCAACCTTGGTGCGCCGAATGGACTGAAGATAAGAACGGACGCTCAGCTGACCGCTGACCAAATCGGACAACGCGACCGGCGCATCCGTTAACAAGCGCAACCACCCGACGCCGGCCCTACCGCGATGGGGTTCGACTGACTGGCCGAGCTGATCAGCAAACAGCAGATACGGAAAATCGACCCCCACAGCTTGGCCCAAAGCATGAAACCCCCAGGCCCGCGCATTGATATCGAGCAATTTATATCGGCCATCTCGGGGATCCTGCTTAAATTCAACTTCGACGATCCCGTAATAGTTAATCGCGCGCAGCAGTCGCAGGGACAGTTCTTCGACTTCCGGCAAATCTGTTGTTTCAACATAGGTCGCAGCTCGCCCAAACTCTCGAGGATGCTGACGGAGGCGCCTTGCAACCAGGCTGCTGTGGGCCGAGCCGTCGCGAAAGAATGCGCAATAGGAGATCTGGCACTCGCTATTCCCTGGAATGATTTCCTGGATCATGATTTCGCTGATCTTGATTTGTTGCGCCGCCGCATGGAACAGTTTCTGCAATTGAGCCGGCGTCTCCGCCCTCCATGCTTTAGCGCCGGTCGCATAGAAAAAGTTCTCTTTGATCGCAGGCTTGATGGCGAGCGGCAGCTTTGAATAAAGAGGAGGGAGTTCATCCGCGCCTTGTACATTCCAGGTTTGCGGAGCCGGAATTCCGAGCTGCTCCGCCAACTTATAAGAATTGTTCTTGTCCCACGCCCAACGGATAGTCTCCCAAGTAGGCGTAGTGACACGGAAGAATTCCGCCAGCCGATCCCGGTGAAGGGAGAAAGCCATGACGGTTTCGTCCCTAGTTGGGAACAGCACCCAATCTTTCAAACCGTATCGCTTTCCCACCTCCAGTACTGAGTCTACCGTTCTTTTCTCGTCTCGCAGGTCCGGCACCCGAACGACGCGGTTTACATATCTCGAGTAACTGGAGATACAGTGTTGATCGTCCACTACGCATACGGGGATTCCCCGCGATCCGAGGCTACGGGCGATCGCCAAACCTGGATGGTCGCCCCCAATAACAAGGGCTCCGACCGCTTCTCGTCGGGGTGGCGACTCTGCCTCTTTGAGCGATATGTCCGTTGATACCGTCTGGCTCACCGATGCGTCCTTTTGCTGTGGCTGAGGTGCAAAGCATGTTCTTTGGAAGCGAATTCGGTGCCCGCTACGAAATAGAGCAGCGGTCCAAAACTGCGAGCAGCGTTCGCGGCGATGGAGTGGAGCCCGGGAACCGAGCAGCGGAATCCAGTCGTCAATTTGGGATACCCGTCCATGAGATCCAATTGTTTTACGAGCTCCGACGACAAGAAGTTATGCCGCGAAATATCCACGTCGTAACCGGTGCCGAAAAGAACATAATCCACAACTCGCCGGCTGCCGTCGCCAAGCTTCAGTTCAACCTCTTGACCAACAGAATTAGCAGCTGATCTTACGTTGATAGTCCACAATTCCGTGCGTTTAATGCCGTTCTAGCGTTTCGGTAAAAACTATTTCGACTGCGAGAGAACAAGCTTGCCGTCCTGCTCGGTTGCGTAGGCTATCCGTGCTCGCTCCTTACCCTCGCCCTCGATCTGCCATCCGTCGCCGTTTTCAACCAGCCTCATCTGCGCCCGTTGCCTCCACCAGCGATTCACCTCACCTGGCGTCGTAATCCAAATGCCCTTTTCTTCTCTGAGACAATCTAAATAACCGAGCAGCGCCTCATAAATGCCTCGCTCGCGGGGTTTCGCAATGTAATCGGGGTGGACAACGACGCTGATCAGCCCGTGCTTTTCCATGATCAATGCGATCTGTCTTTTCCAGAGGTCGATAGAGTAATCGTTGAGGATGTGGAAAAGGGTGTAATCCTGTGTCATCGTCACCGGTAATTCCAGAATGTCGCCCAGGAAATACGGCATAACGGTGCAACAACCGCCCCTCTGTGGGTCGAGGTGCGCTACATTTGGAACGGACATGTCATAAGAAAACTTCAGGGAGTCATACCACAGTTGCTTTCTGTACAGAACCGCTGCCCTGAATCCCTCGGCTTCGTATTCTCGGCCATAGGAATTGATCTTCGAAACGCGTTCGAGAAATTCTTCTCGCTCCCGAAAGAGCTTTCCGTCGTGATTGAGGTCGTGCACAACAACCTCGAAGCCGCGCCGGCGGAAAGTGTTCAGGAGTTCCGGGCTAACTTTGTAACGCTCTTCCGGGATGACCTCAAACGATGATTTGATTCCGTAGGAATCGTCGAGATCCATAAGGGTCGAGCAAAAGTCTCTGCCTTGTTCCGTCTCAACGTCGTGGGTCACAATTGCGCAGTTCGGAGCGTCTCCCGGCCAAAACCAAATAAAGGGGATCTTCTTGACGCCGTTCGATCTAAGAGAACAGAGCAACAGCTGTTGGAACATGTTCTCGATGGAACAGTCCACTGGCCATCGTGGAAACGGCAGCTTATCCCAGCCTCTGAGGTAATATTTTTGCAAGTGCTTTCGCACTTTGACTGAAAGAAGGGGCCGGATGAGGTAGTACATTTTAGACAACGCCGATACGGGCTGGGTTTTCCGCTGCTCATTGATGTACAGCTCACGGCGAAGGTTATCGGCCACTTGCGAAGGATCGAATGGAAGATAAGTAGTGCCATCCTTGATTTCAATGTCGTGAAAGGCGTCATGAAGCGCGCCGCTCGATGACTCGGCCGTGCGGTGTCCGGAATAGCGACCGAAGCAAATTGCCGCATTGCCCAGCTGGAAGTACCCGTCTGTGGCGGAAAGGGGTCCTTTGGACGCGAACCGCAGATATCGGTCGGGACAACGAAAATATTGCGCTAGGCAATCATTCATTTGAGCGCTTTCCGGTTTGGGTTTAGTCCGCAATTAGAATCGGAGAGGTGAAGTGACGAACGGCGCTTCGCGTTAGCGAAGAGATGCGAGAACCTTCTGTCGCAAGAAATACGGTGGTGATCAACCTCGGCTTTAGGCGAGGCCGGCTGATCCCTCTGCCGCATTGTGCGGCTTAATTGGACTTGGAACGCGCTGGCGTCACTAAGAAAGCAACCGCTAGCTTCAAGGAGCTCGGGGAGAGCCGCTATTCAATCCACTTCAGTCCGAAGCGCCCGGGCTGCGGAAAGGCTACCGCCATTCGGGATCGCCGGAGCACCTCTACTCTGAGAGAATCAGAGCAGTTAACTTGCCAAATCCCCTTTGCCAATCCTCCGAAAACCACCCCAAAAATCCAGTAAGCCATTGTAATCTAATAACTTATGCGATGCTCCGCATCACCGTTCGCGGCGCCATCAGGCAATAAGCCACCTGCCGGAAAACATTTTCCACCCCCCTCGCAGAACGTGGAAACCCTTCCTCCGCGCAGTCTGGAAGTGCAGGCTGCCTCCTGGCCTTCGCTTGTCTAGAACCTGCAAGCCGTGCTCTTGGCGGGTCGCTAGCAGGCCAGGGTTTTCGCCAAAACTATCATTGATTTCCGTACATCGCACTATACCACTCCCAAGTCCGCCTCAACCCCTCTTCAAAGACCACCTGTGGCTTATATCCCAACACCTTCCGCGCCAGCGAGATGTCCGCCTGCGAATGCGGAATATCCCCGCTTCTCGCAGACTCATGCTTGACCCCAATCGTCCTCCCCGTAAATTTCTCGAGCTGCGTGAGAACTTCATTCAATGTGATCCGCACACCCGTTCCTGCGTTGAACACTTTGCCAGATGCTCCGCTCGCGTCGCACGCCCGCAGTACTACATCGACCACATTCTCGACATAGATGAAATCGCGCGACTGCTCGCCATCTCCAAAAATCGCCACTGGCTCCCCCTTTATCACCGCCAGCATAAAGCGCGAGAGCACTCCGGAATACTGCGAGCTCGGATCCTGCCGCGGCCCAAACACATTGAAGAAGCGCACTGAGACATTCTCCAGTCCGTACACCCGGCCGAAAACCTGCGCATAAAGCTCGCCCACATATTTCGTCACACCGTAAGGCGAAATCGGGGCCGCCTGCATCGTCTCCACTTTCGGCAGTACAGGCCCCATATCATATGCCGCAGCCGACGCCGCGTACACAAACCGCCGCACCTTCGCATCGCGCGCCGCCACCAATACGTTCAAGGTGCCGTCGATGTTCACTTGATTCGTATCCACCGGATCTTCGACCGATTGCTGCACTGACGTCCGCGCCGCTAGATGAATCACATAGTCCGTTCCGCGGCACGCCTCCTGCACCGTCGCCAAATCAGTCACGCTCCCGATGTTCAATTCGATCTTGTCGCGAATGCCCGCAAGGTTCTTTTCTCTGCCCGCCGAAAGATCGTCGAGGACTGCCACGGTGTGCCCCCGCCTCACGAGTTCATCGACAATATGAGAGCCGATAAACCCAGCCCCACCCGTCACCAAGTAGCGCATTTCGCCGATCTCCTAGGATTGCCAATTCCTGACTTCGGATTGCTGGCAGGTACAAGCTAACGCTTCTCAATTTCCTAAGCGACGTGTCACTCGGCCTAGAACAGCGCTTCCGTCAGAGCACCTAGCCAATATGTCGGTAGATTCGATCCCCTAGGGTGCAGAGGAGGTAATCTGGCAGGCGCTGAAACACAGTCTTAGCGGCGCGTTCCTTCCATTTGACGCCAGCTGCCGGGTAAGCGCCTTTTGCTTGCGACGCACGCAATAGACGCAAGTAGGTAAGTTCGCAGCGCGCTGCACCCCAGCGATCCTTAAAGGTAATTAGTCCGCTGTTCTCCCATTCGGAGCGTCCGAGATCGAACTTTTGCAACGCCAGTCGTTTAGCGTCCTGGATTGATTTCCAAAGCAGCATATGCATTCCGCCAAGCTTGTGGAAACGTGCGTCGGAGCAGCCAAATTTATAAACAAGCGTGTCCTTGAAGTGAAGGGTAAGAATCGCGGCGACAGGCTGCTTTTGTTGGAAAGCCACACGGATCTTCAGCGCGCTCCCAAAATTAAGGATCAGGTTTTGGAACCATCGTCTGGGTTGGGGAGGGAGTCGATGTCTGCGACGAGTCAGGAGTAGCAAGTCATAAAAAGTTCCGAGAAGGAATGGCGAGTTCCCTTCCTCATAAGCCAGGCTTTCGCGTTCCGCTCGTCGAATTTTCCTTTGCGTCGAGTCCCTATGGCAATTTCTAAAGAGAGTATCGAGGTCCGGTCGAAGATCGATTTGATGCAGACAATAACTGTGAGTCGACGTATGGGCAGGGATTGATGTATCCGGCGGATGAAGTGGGCGGATCTCGATATATTGCAACCTATCTCGATAAAGCTGCTCTTCTAAAGTTGAAAGGATTGCGGCCAAATCATCTTGAGAGTCCGTCAAGAAATCGCAATGATCCGAAAAGGGGAGCGAAACCAAACGCTCGCCTGTCAACCAACTATTGACACGGCACAATACGGCAGCATTTTGAAGATCAGCTTCGGGCGGTGATGTAGTCAGCGCGATCGGTTCGTAGCCGTAGGTTTGGCGAAGTGCTTCGAGCCATTCGGCTGTGTGGAAAACGGAGGAACGGCAATGCCACTGCAAGAAACGTTCCCAACGAGAATCCTGCAATGGTCTGAAGCAATAGACCGGTCTTGCGTCATGGCTCGGCGTAACGGCACTCGTTTGTAATCCTTCTATTAACATAGTTGGAGATTGCGCGAGCCCTTCAGTTGGAGCACAGTTGCCGACACGAACGGGGATCAAATCAAATCGGTTTCTCGACTGTTAAATTGTACTCTCCTGATGTTCGGCTTCCGCGTCTAATCGGACCGATGCTTCGAATCGGCAAACCCAAACGCTGACAAGCATACGAGCGTCGAAAAGGCGGTGGGGGTGCTGCGATCGCGAAACCTGCGGGGAAACAATCAAGCCTCCCTCTTGCTGAAGGCCCTTTCGTAAGCTCTAAGTAAATTTCTTACGGAATACTCCCATGCTAGCTCTTCTTCGACGCGCCTTCGCCCGAACTCGCCCATTCTTTGCCTCTCATCGGGCTTATCGAGTAGCCATAGAATTTTGCTTGCGAAATCATTGACCTGGTTACCGTTGTCGCTGTACAAGGAAGCTTCCCTGGCGCTAAACCTTCCTTCTTTCGACGCGAACTGAACAATAGGCTTACCCAAGGCCATATACTCCATGATCTTGATCATGGTGGATATGTCATTCATTTCGCAGGGTTTGTCCGGGTTAACGCAAATGTCAGCAGTTGACAATACTTCCAAAAGGTCGCGATCAGGAACTCGCCCGGTGAAGTTAAACATGTCATCGAGGCCCTTTTCGCTTGCCATCTTCCGGAGTCCCGGCAATCCGGGACCTCCCCCAACACAAGTGAAATGGACATCACGCCGTCCCAGGTTCTTAACGTGCAGCGCTACGTCCAGAAGGATGTCCAAACCCTCCTGTGTGCTCATATTTCCGACGTAGCCGACCAGATAAGGCTTGCCGTATTTCAGCTCGGGATTCGGAGGAAGCGCCTTAAAGGTTTCTAGATCGGGTCCGTTACGCACAACGAACACGTCTTCCGGTGAGATCCCGCCCCGAGTGACGGCCAGATCCATATAACTGGCATTCGTCGCCATGACAACGTCGCTGAAACGATACGTCATCTTTTCGAGCCAAACCTGGATCTTGTAAAACGTTCCTTTCTTTTCGTATTTCGATAGATACAGTTCAGGATTTGCATCGTGATGATCGAAGATGTACTTGACCCCGAGCAGCTTGAACGGGAGGGCGACTAGGAATATGTCATCGGGGGGATTGCAACCCTGAATGACGTGAAATCCACGTCGCAGAAAGATCCACCATGCATACAGAAACTCCCAAAACAAAGCACAGCTGTATTCGTATAAGTATCCGAGGGCGCTATTACCTTCTCTAGGCATCGGGTGACGAAAGATATGAACTCCGTCGATGATCTCATGGCCCCGGGAGTATCCTTTACTTCGCGGACACAACACACTTACTTCATAACCGTTCGCCTGTAGTGAAGCAGCTTCCTTCCAGACGCGCATGTCGAATGGAACGGGGAGGTTCTCCACGATGATGAGGACTTTTTTCTTCATGGCCCGAGTTCTGGGTTACAGCAGTTTGTAGAGTCCTGCGAGCGCGCAAAGCATGGTCGCCTGTCCCCAATGTAACGTCGGAGTTTTGTTAACGACCAACGGGGAGTACCGGCGGTAGTAGAAGTAACCGGTACGGTCCTGCATGTTGTCGATGGTCCACTTAGCCACGCTCAGAGCCAAGGGAAGGCTATCGGGATCCCGGTCGTTGAAGAAAACAAGTGTGTCGATCGCCTGCGAAGAACACTGGATATCGATCGGTAGTGTTTTGTGGTCGTAGTACCTCGGTGTCCCATCGGATAAGAAAAAGGTCTTTTTCCAGTATTCGTATCCTCGATTTAAGTTCTCTTCGAAGCGCTTGTCGCCTGTGGCGCCGATGTAATATTTGAAACAATCCAAGACATATGCGGTATGGAAGTTGTCGACCCAATGCAAATTAGCGGCTTCTCCGTAGTACCAAGAAGAGTCCGCCCTCTGGTGATTGGCCGTGTACAGAATCGCTTTCTGCGCTAGTGAACGGTAGGATTCGTTTCCAGTGAGAGAGTACGTCCGAGCAAGCAGGCTAGCGCCCAGCGTATTGGAGTTGTGAACCTGCTTATTTTGCACGGGGATGTAGCTCAAGCAAAGAGCGTCTCCTTCGGCAAACGTCTTGAGATCGTGCACGATGTGTTCGCAAGCACTCACAGCTACCTGAAGATATTCATCTTTTCCGAAATGATCGTAGCCATCCAGGAATGCATGGCCGATTAGTGACGTCCAAACAATGGTAGGCACGCCTTTGGGCAAATAAAAACTTCGCGATTGATAATCGAAATGATTGCCCCAGCATGCGCCCGAATAGCCTTTCGATTCATTCTCGATAAGCCACCGCAGCGCCGACTCCGCTTTGTCTGCCCAAGCCTTGTCGCCTGTGGCTTCATGGAGGCGCATAAAGCCCCTCGCTAAGTAACCCATTCCTTTGGTTGAGCGACTCTTCGGTATCCCCAGTACGGGCCGTAGGTTGATCGGGAACCGGCGAACTCCTTGTTGGAGCACAGTGCGCAAGAAGTTAGTTTCGAATGTAAGCGGGCGCACGATATTTCGAATTCAAGCCATCGAAGGTATCGTATCCCCGGTAGTCGTTCCTCTCCAGCCAACCGGACAGACGGCCGATCGAGTCCGAAATCTGTTCCTTCGAAATTCCGCTAGTGCTTCGAACCCGCGGTTCGCTACCAGCAGATGCCGTCATACTTGCCATTTTCACTCCTGCGATTCGTAATTCGAACGAAATCCACTAGATGCTGCCCATCGCGCAACCGCCCGAGTACACGTTCGAACTCCGGATCCTTGTTGCCAATCACGATCGTTTGCGCGTGATCCAGAACGCCGTCGATTCCGTTCACCATCAATCGCGATATGTGAGGGATGCGGTTGAGAATGTAGTCTCTGTTTGCGCCAACCAGCCGCGCCAGATTCACGTTCTTGTCAAAAATACGCAGGTCATAGCCTTTTCCAATGAGACGTTCAATCACCTCAATCATCGGGCTCTCTCGCAAATCGTCTGTTCCCGCCTTAAAGCTGAACCCCAAAATGCCGATCCGCTTGAAACCCTTTTCGATGATTAGCTGGACGCCCCTGGCAACCTGCAATTCGTTGCTCGGCAAGATCGATGTCATGATTGGCAGTTGCAAATCATGGATTTTGGCCTTGTATGCGAGAGCCCGCAGATCCTTGGGCAGGCACGAGCCGCCAAATGCAAAACCCGGGAGAAGATAAGCGGGAGAAATGTTGAGCTTCTTGTCCTGACAGAAAATCTTCATAACCTCATGCGCATCGATCGAAAATGACTTACAAAGATTCCCGATTTCGTTTGCAAAGCCGATCTTTAAGGCATGCCAGCTGTTGTCCACGTACTTGACCATCTCAGCCGTTTCTATGTCGGTCCGGATAAGGGGTGCGTCCAGTTTCGCATACAAAGAAGAGAGCATGTCTCCGCTGTCGCGATCGAACTCTCCTATCACGGTCTTTGGCGGAGAATTGAAATCCTTGACCGCCGAGCCTTCTCGCAGAAACTCGGGATTGTTGCAAACACCGAAATCGACTCCGGCCTTCTTGCCCGAGCTTTCCTCCAAGACGGGGATAACGATGCCACGCATCGTGCCCGGCAAAATTGTGCTGCGGATAACCACCGTGTGACGGGACGCTTTATTCTTGAGGGCCTTGCCGATTTGCTCGCAAACGCGCCGAATATACGTCAGATCAAGATTGCCATTGGTCTGACTCGGCGTGCCGACGCAAACAAACGACAATTCAGTTTCGCGAACAGCTTGGTTTTGGTCGCATGTCGCACGGAGCCGGCCTGCTTTGACGGTGGCGGAAACGAGTTCCCCGATTTCTTCTTCAATGATAGGAGAGCTGCCTGCATTTATGAGGTCCACTTTCGTCGGAACGGGATCCACGCCCACGACCTCATGGCCGTCATGAGCCAAACAGCCCGCGGAAACAGTCCCGACATAGCCCATTCCGAAGATGCTGATCTTCACGGAGCTTCCTTTCATTCACCCGCGGATCGATTTTCCCCTGGTGCCGTGGCAGCGGCCGTCGAACACTTTCTCTTGAGAACTCTGGCCTCTTCGTCTACGTCGTCTTGGGGGAAATCGGCCCTGAAAATGTACATTCCAGCCGAACTATATCGGGCTAAGCCGTAATTCGAATCCGCAGCCTCATCGTCGCGGCCGAAAAACCAGTATCGTCGGCGTCCCCGGCGTCTCATATTGGCGGGATTCCACAATCTCAAATTCACGCTTGATCAAGTCCAGTTTCCTTGTCACGCGAAATTTAGTCTTCCCTGTCGGGATATCCCCTGCATAGAGTCGTACAATAAAAACGCCATTTTTCTTTAGCTGCCTGGAATACTTTGCGAGTATCGGAAGAACCTGACCGTAAGGTACGTGGTACAAGGACTCGCGGAACAGGATGACGTCAAACTCTTGAGTCGGTGCGTAACCGAGGAAGTCAGACCTTACAAAACGGTTCTTGCCAGAGCGGTCGTTCTCTTGTGTCCGCTTCACCGCCTTCTGTAGGGCCACTTCGGAAATGTCTACACCGGTATAGCTCCGGTATGCGCCAGAAGCCAGTTCATTCGCCGTGTTGCCAGGGCCGCATCCGAGATCCAGGATGTCCCCACCCTGTGCATACTTTTCAAGATGTGGATAGATGCAGTCTCCAGCCGTGTCGTCTATGAAGTCCCACTTGCCTCCGGAGAAATCCTTATCCCAAAGCCTCTTCTTGACACTGGAGGGACCGTAGCTTGCGAGGAACCCTTGGACGAAAGTTAAAGCGCGTCGCGCAATATACATGTTTCGATCTCCACTTGAAGTTTACCAGAGCAATCCCACAGGTATTTCCGCTGTTTCCGGCAACGGTTCGATACCGGCAAGCGGGGTGAACCAAGGGCTGATGCTTGCAATGGCCCAAACGGTCGCCGCATGGGGCACTGGTGCGGTCGCTTCCCGGTCGAACTTGGAAAACCGATGAAATCATGTCCCATTTTGACTCGTCCGCCAGAGGTCGCCGTTTAGCAGGCCGCGAACACCTAAGGGACAGGTTTGCACGCCTGCTCGCAAGCTGTTCTTTGGGCCAGTAGGCTTCAATTCAAACTGAGAGCTACTATATATCCTTGACAAGGTAAGATTGAGGAATGCAGATATGGTGATTGGTCGCTGTCCCTGACTCCATCAATCAACGGTCTGAATTATGATGCACTGGCACAAGAGTGCCGGTTGGCCGACCGTCAACGAGGGATACTTACAATGATACTTACGCGGTCAGTTTCGAAAGCGGATCATGTGCGTGGGAGCCTGCCGCTTTTTACCCACCTGCGAGCTCTGGCAAAGGGCTGCCTAGCCGTGGTCATTTTGGTTTTGTTCGGCACTTCTTTGTGTCGTGCGCAAGGCACCTACACCGCGGCATCCTGCAACCGGTCCGATGTGAATGCCGTCATCAACGGCCCCACGCACACCGCAGCAAATGGCGACAAGATCATTATTCCCGCGGGTAGCTGCACATGGACTTCCACTATCGTTGTTTCCGGAGCCGGCATCGATATAACCGGGCAAGGCACGCCAAACACCGGCACGCACTGCCCGACTGTTGCAACTGACTGCGGAGCAGGGGCGCCCACCACGACACTCATCAACAATGCAAACGGCCCCTTCATCGAATTCACTAACCTATCCCTCGGCCAGACGGCTGAGGTGGAGTTGTTGAATCTGAATCCGGTTGGCGGGGTCGGGTCGAACACGATATTCGCGACGCTTGCATTTCAGGGAACGTGTACCTCAAGCGGTTGCGCCAACATTCGAGTCGATAACATCAATTGGCAGGCGAATGCCTGGGAGACTCCTCTATCGGGCGGCTTCGTAGTAACGGAAGACGTGTTTGGCGTGGTGGATCACACTACGGCCACCGAGAGCACCGCTGACAGCCCGACAATTCTGCAAGTCAACTACGCCTCTTGGCAGGGTGTCGGGGACTGGGGAGACAATTCTTTTGCAGCCGCCGACACACTCGGAACGGGCCAGGCGATGTATGCAGAGAGCAACAATTTCTCCGGCATACGCGGCGGCGAGAATGACGTCAGCTTCAACGGCAACCCCGGCGGCGCGCGCTACGTTTGCCGATTCAACCTGATGGCTAATATGTCCGGTACCGGGATCTGTTCGGGACACGGAACGGCGTGGAGCGGCAGACCCCGAGGACAACGGCAGATAGAGGCGTACTACAACGTCGTGTCTGGCTCATCCTGCAATGCTGTGACTGGGCTAAACAGCGGAGTCGGTTACTACTTCAACAACGCTTTCACGGGCACGGGATGCAACGTAATTGTCGCGCTGGACATCCCTAGGGTATCTTCGCCTGTCGGAGCTCCGTGGAACCAATGCGACGGGACGCAGCCATTCGATCAGAGCCCTTTTACATCGTCATCCCAATGCTTAGACCAACCGGGACGTAGCGGCGGTTTGCTTATGCAAGGTGGATCATTAAGCCCAGTGGCCGAATGGCCCAATCCCGCACTTGACCCTATTTACGAAGGCGGCGACACCATCCCTAACACCGCGCCAGGGGTACAGGCGGCAGGCGATGTTACAAGTAGGCTCATTGCCAATAGGGACTACTATGCGGAGGTCTCGCAGTCTCCGCAATCGAGTGCAACGACGCCATTCAACGGAACCGTCGGAACGGGATACGGAACACTAGCCAACCGCCCGACGACTTGCACGACCGGCGTGGGATATTGGGCCACCGATCAAGGCACTTGGAATAACGGCGCCGCAGGATTTGAACTTTTCAAATGCACGAGCACGAATACCTGGGACCCTCTCATACACGCCATTTACTTTTCCGCATCCTCTTGTTGCCGGCGGCAGTACAGGATCCGGATCCGGTTCCGGTGGGAATCTTCCAAGTCCTCCAACGAGCCTGACGGCAACGGTCAACTAATCCCCGCGCGCTGCGTCTGGGCTAACAGCCCGGCTCAGCGTGTTCGGTAGTCCGCAGGTACTCCGCAACCAGAGTGTAGAGGTCCGACGCCCCGCGCGCAGTGAGCAGATCCGTCGGAGACACTGGTCGCGAACCAATATCCGACCCGAACAATAGCGGCGTACAGCCTGCCGCACGAGCCGCTCGCACATCTGTGTCAGAATCTCCGATGAAAATAGAGCGGCTCAGATCGATATTGAAATCATCGGCCGCTCTGTAGAGCAAAGCTGGTTTTGGCTTCCGGCAACCGCAATTTTCCTCCGGCCGGTGCGTGCAATAATATGCGGCAGCAAGAAACGTGCCGTCGGCAGCCAGAGCTCGATGCATCTGAGCTGTAATTTCCTGCAGACCAGCCAGATCCAGCAGGCCCTTCCCCACCGCCGCTTGGTTTGAAATCACGATCATAGGCAGGCCCAAAGATCCGATCCGGTTCAATGCTTCAGCGATCCCCGGGACAAAAATGAATTGTGACCAATTCAATATATAGTCGCCAGGTCTCCTGCAATTGATTACTCCGTCGCGGTCGATGAAGATCGCCGGACCCCTAGCCAGCCGTCTTTCCGCGGAAAAGACAATTTGCAACAAGCCGGTGCGCGGCTCCCGCTCAGGGATTGGAACGCTGCCCATAGAGACGGACGTCAATTTGCCGGAGTTCACTGCTGCAAAGACCCGAAAAGCATTTCTTCGACGATTTCGCAGATGATGTGCCCCGTCAGGATGTGGCACTCCTGAATGCGCGGAGTTTCTTCCGACGGAATACAAATTGTGCAGTCTGCTACATCCTTTATTTTTCCACCCGACGCCCCTGCAAGAGCGACCGTGTAAATCGCCTTCGACTTTGCGACCTCCAGCGCTAGCAGCACATTGCGCGAATTCCCGCTGGTGGAAATACCAATCGCGACGTCTCCCTCTTTGCCAAAGGCCTCCATCTGGCGCGCAAAGACGAGGTCAAATCCGTAATCGTTTCCGATCGCTGTTACGGCCGAGGAGTTCCCATGCAGCGCCAGCGCCGGCAACGCGCGGCGTTCTTTCAAGTAGCGTCCCGTAAATTCTGCGGCGAGATGCTGCGCGTCGGCCGCACTACCTCCATTGCCAAAGAAGAGAACTTTGCCGCCCGCGCGCAGCGAGTTCGCGATTTGCATCGCCGCTTGCACCACTAGCTCGCGAAAGACTGAGTCCACCAGCAACGCCTGTTTGACTTCAATACTGCGCTGAACGCGATCCAGAACGAGGTCGTTCAGCAGTGTGGCATTTTCTTGGGTTTTAATCGTCATTTTGGGCTTCACTCCCTACAGCACCGGTCCCAGGGCAATGCTTAGTTCCTTCGGGCAGCTTTGGTACGCAGCTCGGGCAGCGCAGCTTTTGCCAGCCGAGCCCTCCACCACTCAAGCATGTCGCGCAAAGTCGTGGCAATGCGAATCTTTGGGCTCCACGAACAGCAACTCCGGAATCTGGTGTTATCACCAGCCGTAAAAGGTTCATCGCACGATCTCATCAGCTCGGGCAACTGCTCGATATCAAAGCTGAATGGCACTTGCGCGCGAACGGCGTCGACCAACTCCTGTACCGAGTAGATGTCATCGCCAGAGAGATTGTAAACCGCACCAGCTCTGCAATGCGTGGCGGACAACCAAAGCCCCTGCACCAGGTCGCGCACATCCACGATCGACCGACGATTGGCTAGATTACCGATCGTCATAGTTGGGGGCCGAAGGCCCATCTCGATTTCGGCAGCCCTCTTCGCGAGATCGGAGCAGACATCATCCATTTTTCCGGGTCCAGTCGTCTTGAAAATGCGGATTCGTATCGCCGGAATCGAATAGTTCGCAAAATACTGCGCCGCGAGCAAATCCTGAGCCACCTTGCTGACTCCATAGGGATGCAGTGGATGGAGTTCGTGGCTCTCTTGGACGCGTTCTTGAGTTTCGGTCAGGCCATATTCGGCGCTTGAGCACGCCACGACAACGATGGGTGCCATCCCAGAAGTTCGAAGGCACTCGAAAAGGTTAACCGTCCCGCCGATATTGGTGTCCATGGTCTCGAGCGGGCGGCTTAAGGAAACGGTCGGATAACTCTGCGCAGCCAAATGGAAGATACAGTCCGGCCGGAATGTCGAAAGTAATTCCAGCAAGCGCACAGAGTCTCGAACGTCGCAACGTTCGAAGCTGGCATCCGTCCAGCGGATGATCTAGTTCGCGGATATCGATGCCGAGGACATTGGAACCAGCCGCTGTGCAATGTCGCACAAGGAATCCACCGATAAATCCGGCGGCCCCAGTAATTAGAACCTTCACGCGCTTTGGCCTTCGGACTTAGGAAGATCTCCGAGGCCTTCGACGTTGGCCAAGCTTAGCTGCGCGCGCTCGTATCGTTCGGGCGTTCCAATGTCAACGCACTCTCCCGGGTGGGTGAACGCCCTCAGATACTTCCCGTCCGCCAGCCATTGCGGGAAAACATCCGTTTCGAGCGACACCCGAATGCCGGGCTGAATTGCGGCGAGCGCGTGTTTCGCCGCCATGTATATTCCAGCGTTTAGGTACTTGGTTTCGAGCGCGGACTCCTTCTCTCTGAAGCCAAGTACTTTGCCGCTGTCATCCAGGGAAACCGATCCGCAATCGACACGTCCGTCCACCGGCACCACTAACATGGAAAAAACGGCCCTCGCGCGGCGGTAATCATCTGCAAACGCAACTAGGTCGGCATCTGTATAACTATCGCCATTCATAATCAACACGCTGTCCGATTTGATAAGATCAACCGCATTCCGCAAGGCACCACCAGTCCCCAGGGGAGCTGACTCGATCGAGTATTCCAAGGCTAGCCCGAACGCTCGGTCGCCAAAATGTTCCTGAATCAGATCTTTTTGGTAGCCCACTGCCAAAATAACGCGTTGGAATCCGTGCCGACGCAATTGGCTAAGCAAGATTTCCAGAAATGGTCGACCGACAATATTGGCCAGCGATTTGGGGGCGTTCCCCGTAACGCTTTTCAGGCGAAGGCCCGCGCCTCCGCACAATATGACTGCGTCAGCGTTGGGCATAGATTTCAGACCGGTCGCTGGCTAGAGATTTGTCGTACACCACTTCCGGCTCGTACACGACTACATCGCTGCCTCTATTAGAAAAGGCGAACGGAACACACAAAAGATTCTTCAAGCGTCTCCGCAATGCTTCCTTCCGCTCCGGCGGCACGAAGAACAACATGAACCCGCCTCCACCGGCACCCAGTAGTTTGCCCCCCAGTGCTCCGGCGCTGAGTCCGGCCTCGTAAATCTCGTCGATGCTGGAGTTGGAGATCCTCTGTGTCAGCGACCTCTTGATTTTCCAGCCCTCGTGCAGCAGCTTGCCGAACTCGTCCAGTGAACGATCTGGAATCGGTGACGATGGCCTCCGCCTCGTCAACCATTTGAAGCATTTCCGTCAGCTCTTTCTGCCGGTTCGGCGTGGCTTTGAGTTGCTCCTTGGCGATTTCTGAAGCAGTGCGCGCAAACCCTGTGAAATACAGGGCGAGGTGCTTTTCCAGCTCCGCCAATCGGCTCGGGGCTGTCAGAATTCGCTTCACTTCAATGGTGTCATTGCTGTGAAAATTAATACGATTGAAGCCTCCGTGCGCACAGCTGGCTTGATCTTGCGCGCCAACCGCCTCTTGGAGCAGATCTCGTTCCACGTGAATCGCGTCGGCCGTGAGAGCATTCTTGTCACGCATCTGGTTTTTCAGTGCGTATAGACCCAAAAGAAATCCAACTGTGAACGCCGAACTCGTGCCCAAGCCCGTGCGGGCGGGTAAGTCCGCCACGTGATGAACTTCCACTCCATCGGAGATTCCCATAAGCTGCAGGCAGGCACGCACCGAGGGATGTTCAATCTGGCTGTTGTTGCTGACGTTCTCGACCTTCGAATAGGAAATGCGGCTGTGATATTCGAAAAAAGGCGGCAACCACCGAGAAGTGATATAGCAGGATTTGTCGATGGTAGTTGAAAGCACAGCTCCGCCATGCTCGCGATACCAAACGGGATAGTCGGTGCCGCCGCCAAAGAACGAAATCCGCATTGGGGTACGGGTAATGATCATGGAGTTTCTCCAAACGCTCGACGAATCAATATCAACGGCTTCCGGAACCAATCTCTGACGCCAGGCTCATCTTCCAAGGCCGTCTGCAGGTTTATGATTCTCAAGGCGAAAGAGCGTTTTGTCCCAGCTCCGCACGACCGACCACTTGATTCGCGGAAGTATCACTTGCGCGCGCTTGGCCTGAGAGCGACCGAACATTTTCTCGATCCACGCGTACTTCCAGGAGAATTGGGGAACCCGTAGTTCGCCTCCGAGGCTCTCGGCTAGGTCCTTTCGCTTGCTCGAAAAGATCGAGTCTATCTGGATAGAAAGCCCCCATCCAGTTTTGGAGGTATGTCACGCATGCAGCGTGGGCGCGCGCGTCGTCCACCAAAGATCGCAGATATCCGATATGCAACTTCATCGAAATCCACTGGGCTTCGAGCTTTCGATTGGAATGTCCGATGTAGCTGAGGCTGCTCGCGCCGGCCTCGCGATAATAGACTTTTGACTCTCTTACAAAGCGTGTCCCGTTACTCGCGAGAAGAACGCGACAGAAGAACTCGCCATCATCATCCCCCAGGAGCCTCGTATCCCAGGGCCCCGCGGCTTCAGCGAGCTCACGACTGACAAGCCAGGTAGCGGTTTGCATGTAAATATTGTGTTCCATCTTGCGCATGAGCCATTCCGCGGGCAGTAGGTCTTCCCACAATGGGCTCGAACGGAACTCTGCTCGGTAGGGCCGATGCATGAAATGGGCCCAGGCGCCGGAAATCAGCTTTCGCCGACTGCCGCTTCCCTCGGCAGCCTCCATCTGCGAAGCCGTCTTTTCCGGAGCCATTAGGTCGTCTGCATCCAACCATTGCACGTAATCTCCCTTGCTCAGCGCGAACGCGTTGTTGCGGGTGGCCGACGCGCCCTGATTCTTCTGCGTCAGAACTTTAACCTGGTCTGACTCAAACTGCCGGGCCACCGCCAGCGTCTGATCGGTCGAACCATCGTCCACAACGATGATTTCCTTTCGTTCCCAAGTCTGCGCGATCGCGGAGCGGAGGGTATCCGAGATCCATGCCTCGGCGTTGTACGCGGGAATGAGAATAGACACCAGTGGCTTCATTTACGAAACCCTCCCCAATAATTCGGCATAGGCGTTCCGGGTCAAGTCGGCTACGGCATTCCACGAATGATTGGCGTCAGCGTAATCCTTTATCTCTTGTCGACGAAGCTCCAGGTTCTTATAGATATCGCTCTCGAAGTATTTCTCGATTGCCTTGGCCAATTCCGCCGGTTCGCCCGGCTGGCATAGAAAGCCCGTGCTACCTTCCACGATTTCTTCGCGGAAAGATCCCACGTCCGTCGCGACCACCGGCAAGCCGAAACTGTAGGCTAGAAAAAGCACGCCACTCTGGAAAATTTCCTTGTAGGGAAGCACCAGAACGTCCGCCCCTTTTAGGTAAAGCTCCATTTCCTCGTCGGGAATAAACTGTATCCTTACGATGACCTTTCCGAGGTCAAAGTCTCTATCGATCGTTTGCCGGATTTCTTCAAGATACCTCTCGGAACCCTTTTTCGGCTCGCCCGCGATGATCAACCGATAATTCTCTTTGCCGTTCGCAGGGAGCAGCTTAAACGCCGCAAGCAGGTACTCGATTCCTTTGTAGGGTCTGATTCTGCCGAAAAACAAGTAGCCCTTTCGTCGTCCCTAAGGCCTAGCCGCCGTTTTGCCTCGGTGGGTGTGAGTTCCGTATCGGGGAAGGCGTTGTTGATCGGATGCCGGATCACGGTGACCACTTTTTCGGCCACGCCAAAGTTGTGGCAAAGCTCGCTTTTCATCTTTTGCGTGTGGACGAAAATGTGATCACAAAGCCGGTACTGAATTTTGAGAGTGAGGCGATTGAACAACGAGTCTTTCGAGTCTCTTCGCGCTTGATTCACGTTGTGGGCGGTGAAAGCAATTTTCTTCCCCAGTGCCTTGTAATAGAGCATTAGAACTGTGCGATCGAAGAACTCGAACTTGTTGTTCCACAGAATGTGAAATATTTTGGGCTTGGAACGTGCCGCGTATCGGATCAGCTTTGCGTAATATACAGCCAGGCTGGCTAACTTCTGCGAGAACCTGCGCATCCTGCCTTTGAGTACCTCGATAATTCAGGAACCTCAGGTTGGGCGTTGTGTGGAAAGCAGGGCTATCGACTTCATCGCTGCCAATTACGTCCACAGACATGCCTTTTGAGACAAGCGCCATGGCCAGTTCGAATGCATACGGCCTATCCTGGCAGCCTGTTAGCAATCCAATTTCCATTTTGGTCGGGGGCCTGGAAACCGAAGCCGTCAAACGATCAGCGTCCTTGAAAATAGGAGTTTGTCTGGGAGCAAGACTCGTCGGCATTGGCTCAATTACCTTTAGGTAGCTTTGGGCATCTTCTGGAACGCTTTTATCCTCAACGTCAATTGTGAAGAGGTAAGGATATGAGAGCTGATCTATTGTTCGAGCGCAGTCATTCGACGGTTTTGCATCGCGCAAAGTCAAAACCAGTGCGTTACTTCGGTCTCGCTATGCAACACGACCCGAATCTAGGTCTGTTTAGCGTTGGGCCAATAGGATTCTCAGTGTTATGACGTTGGGGGCGACCGAAACGGCCGCGGATCTTCCCGATCTTGCGGGACAACAATGTGGCCACGATCGACGCGTAGCTGTCCCCCAATTCCCTTAGACGACTGATCTCGCGAAATGCGGGCCCGATCCTGAGCTTATGCATCTTGCATTCGGTAGAGTCATAGCAGATTAATCGCAGCATGTTCCGGATGATCCACGCGGAGTCAGTTCCCGCGACCTCGGGCATCGTCAACCATCGAGTGTAGAGCCGCATCAAGTTCTGATACTTTCGGTCATCTCTCGTGGCGTACAGATTGCAGAGCCCATCCGTTCGGGAGGGAGTCCTATCAATCACCACGAGCCGCTCTGAAGCGAAGCAGAATTTCGTCTTAAAGCTCAGCCGAAATATCACGTCCGTGTCTTCCTGAATTATCAGGCCCTCATCGAATGCGATCTCCGCGAACAGAGAACGCTTAATTAAGAGGCTCTGGGTCCACATTAACGGAAACCGACCCGCTAACCCGGCCAACACGTAAGTGGCGGGATCCTCGAGTGGAGCGAGATTCGGCACATTCTCAAAGCCGTTCTCCTGAAAAACCGATAGGGTCAGGTCCGGGCTCCCGCCGAAAGTACAATCGGTAAAGCAGAGCCCAAACTCATCGCCAAGCGCGGCGACGGCTTCCAGCTGCCGCTCGATCTTCGTAGGGAGCCAAATGTCGTCGCTATCCAGAAACGCGATCCACTCACCGTGGGCTTCATGAATGCCGTGATTCCGCGCAGCGGAAACTCCCGCATTGTCCTGTTGAGTTAAGGAGACGCGCGAGCCATATCGGCTGCGAATCGCCTCCGCGGACCCATCCGTCGAGCCATCGTCTACTACAATGATCTCGTCCACAGGGACGGTTTGGGCGAGCGCGCTATCAATCGCCCAAACCGTCCCTGTGGACGAGATCATTGTAGTAGACGATGGCTCGACGATGGGGCCCGCGGAGGCGATTCGCAGCCGATATGGCTCGCGCGTCTCCTTAACTCGACGGGACAATGCGGGAGTCTCCGCTGCGCGGGATCCACGGCATTCATGAAGCCCACGGTGAGAGTGGATCACGTTGCTGGATAGCGACGACGTTTGGCTCCCTACGAAGATCGAGCGGCAGCTGGAAGCCGTCACCGCGCTTGGCGATGAGTTTGGGCTTTGCTTTACCGATTGTACTTTCGGCGGGAGCCCGGAATTTGAAGCACTCGGGTTTCCAGGAGAACGGCTTTGAGAATGTGCTGGGGCTCACTCCACTCGAGGATCCCACCACTTACGTGTCTGGCCGGGTTAGCGGATCGGTTTCCGTTAATGTGAAACTTCAGAACCTATTTTAATTAGGCGTTCTCTGTTCGGGGAGATCGCATTGGATGAGGGCCTGATAGTACAGGAAGACACACGAGGACGTAATATTTCAGCTGAGCTTTAAGACGAAAATTCTGCTTTGCTTCAGAGCGGCTTGTGGTGATTGACGGGACCCCCCTCCCGAACGGACGGGCTTTGCAATCTGTACCCCACGACTGGTGACCAAAAGTATAAGAAAACCTGATGCAGCTCTGCACTCAATGGTATTGATGCTTCCGAGGTCACTGGAACTGACTCCTGCTTGGATCATTCGCAACATGCTGCGATTGATACTCCTATGACTCTACCGAAATCCGGATCCATGAGCTCAGGATCGGGCCCGCGTTTCACGAGATCAGTCGTCTCAGGGAATTGGGGGACAGCTACGCGTCGATCGCGGCCACATTGTTGTCCCGCAAGAATATGAAGATCCGCGGCCGCTTTTGGGAGCTCCGAGCGGCATGACACTAGAGAATCCTGTTCCCCCGACGCTGAAAACAGACCTAGCTTCAGATGGCCATATCTGGGTTGCATACCGCAGGCCGAAGTGACACGTAGGTTTGGATTTTGCGCTCTTCCCTTTTTTTTTTTTTTTTTTTTTTTTTTTTTTTTTTTTTTTTTTTTTTTTTTTTAAAAAAAAAAAAAAAAAAAAAAGAGTGTCTGGAAGACACCCAAACCTGTCCTGAAGGTAACTGAGTCCAATGCCCACGAGAGTCTTGCTAGCACACAAACCCCTATCTCCCGAGGACGCTCAATCGTTTGACACTCGGTTTCCAGGCCCCCGACCACAATGGAAATTGGATTGCTAACAGGCTGCCAGGATAGAGGGTATGCATTCGAACTGGCCATGGCGCTTGTCTCAAAAGGCCGTGTCTATGATCAACGTAATGAGAAGTGGATGCAGCCCTGCTTTCCACACAACGCCCCCCAACCTGAGGTTCCTGAATTATCGAGGTACTCAAAGGCAAGATACCAAGTTCTCACCGAATTAGCCAGCCTGCGGCTGTATTGTACCCAAAGCTGATTCGAACACGCGAGGCGCACCAGAGCCCAAAATATTTCACATTCTCTGGAACAATAATTTCGAATTGTTCGATCGCACTCTGCTGATGTTGTACTACAGGCTCTCGGGAAGAAATTTCTATTACCGCGCACAACGTGAACGCCCGACGTGACTCGAAGGACTCGTTTCTGAATCGTGTCACCCTGAAAATCGAATACAGGCTTGCTCAGCACATCTTCGTTCATACCAGAAAAATGAAGGACCAGCTTCGCGAGGATTTCGGCGTCCACGACAATGCGATTCCGTCATCCGCCACCCGGTCAACGACGCTTTCCCGGACACCGATCTTACCCCGATCGAGGCGAAGCGCCGCCTTGGTATCAGCAGCGGTGAGAAGGTATGCTTTGTTTTGGCCGGCTGCGGCCCTACAAGGGTGTCGAATACCTTCTGTCCGCGCTCGAACAGCTGTCGAAAGAAGATAGGGATACCGCCTGATCATCGCCGGTGAGGCGAAGAAAGGATCCGAAACGTATTACGAAGATATCCGGAAGCAGATCAGACAGCCACGTCAATCGCGATCGGATCATCGAAAGAATCGACTTCATTCCCGACGAGGAAATGGAGTTTTACCTCAAGGGGGCCGACGTAATGGTATTGCCGTATAAGGATATTTTCCAGAGCGGAGTGTTGTTCCTCGCTTACAGCTTTGGATTACCTGTTGTTGCGACCGACGTCGGCTCGTTCCGCGAAGAAATCGTTGAGGGCCAAACAGGATTTGTATGCAACCCCTGCGATTCTTCGGATCTGGCGATGGCGCTGCAGACGTATTTTAAAAGCGATCTCTTTAAGAATCTCGAGCTCGACCGACGAGAATAAGGGATTACGCTTACGCCGAACACTCCTGGGATGCGGTCGCAACTTAACTCGCAAGGCATATGCGAATTATTGGGGAGGTTTCGTCATGAAACCATTGGTGTCCATTCTGATTCCTGCGTACAACGCAGAGGCATGGATTGCCGACACCCTCCACTCCGCAATGCGCAGACCTGGGAGCGGAAGGAGATCATAGTTGTGAACGACGGTTCAACCGATCAGACGCTGGCCGCGGCACGGCGGTTTGAATCGGCCGGGTTCGGGTGCATACGCAGGAGAATCAGGGCGCGTCGGCGACGCAACACGCATTCGCGCTGAGCCAGGGTGACTACGTCCAATGGCTGGATGCCGACGACCTTATCGCTCCGGAAAAAACTTCGACAGATGGACGATACCGAGGGAAATGGCCAGCGACGGACGGTGATTTCGGGTGGCTGGGGTAATTTTTTGCACCGGCCCCACCGAGCGCAATTCGTGCGACACCCTTGTGGGATGACCTCCTCCCCGCGGAATGGATGATTCGCCAGATGGAAGACAATATCTACATGCAAACGGCCACCTGGCTTGTCAGTCGTGACTCGCTGAAGCCGCGGGGCCCTGGGATACGAGGCTTCTGGGGGATGACGATGGCGAATTCTTTTCCCGCGTGCTTATCGCAAGCGAGGGCACGCGGTTTGTGAGGGAGGCGAAAGTTTACTATCGCGATGTCCGGATCAAGCAGCCTCAGCTATATCGGACATTCCAATCGAAAGCTCGAAGCCCAATGGCTTTCCATGAAGCTGCATATCGGATATCTCCGGTCTCTGGTGGACGACGCACGCGCGCGCGCCGCTTGTGTCACCTATCTGCAAAACTGGATGATCAATTTCTATCCGGATAGACTCGATCTTTTCGAGCAGGCGAACGAATTAGCCGAGACCTCGGCGGGGAACTGCAGGTTCCGCGACTATCCTGGAAGTACCCATGGTCGAGAATTTCGGACGGTCTTTGGCGAGGCGCGCGCAAGTTAGTTCCGCGCAAGTCGTTGGTCTTGCGGCCTGGGATAAAACGCTCTTTCGGCCTCGAGAATCATAACTTCCCGCCTAGTTGACTGACAGTAAACGATCAATACCAGCAGCTTGATCTTCATCGAAGAAATCCACGATAGAAATCCATGATCATTACACGCACACCAATTCGGATTTCATTTTTTGGCGGCGGCACCGACTATCCTGTGTGGTACCGCGAACATGGCGGAGCGGTGCTTTCAACTACTATCGACAAGTCCTGCTACGTGACCTGTCGATGGCTGCCGCCGTTTTTTGAATACCACAGCCGGATTACCTATTCCCAATTCGAAAACGTGACAAGCAACAGGACATCAAGCATCCCTCGGTGCGTGCCTGTCTGCAGTTCATGGGAGTAGCGGAGGGAGTCGAAATTCAGCACATCGCGGACTTTCCCGCACGCACGGGCCTGGGAACGAGTTCCGCGTTTACGGTTGGTTTGCTGCTCGGTCTTTACGCTCTGAAAAACCAGATGCGAGACAAACGCTCTCTCGCCCGACGCTATTTACGTAGAGCAGGATCTGATCGATGAAGCTGTGGGCGCGCAAGATCAGGTCAGCTCCGCGTATGGAGGATTCAACCGCATCGATTTTCCCTGCAATGATACAATCGAAGTCGAACGGATGTTGTCGCTCCGGCTGACTGGCGGAGCTGGAAGGTCGTCTCATGCTGTACTTTACAGGCTTTTCCCGGATCGCGTCGGAGATTGCCCAGGAACAGATCAAAGCAACACCGCAGCGCAAGACGGAACTGCAGCTGATGCAGCAAATGGTCGACGAGGCGGAATCGATTGTTATGATTCCAGAGCGGGGACATCAATGATTTCGGCCGCTGCTGCACGAGGGCTGGAAAATAAAGAGGAGCCTGACCCAAAAGATCTCCAACCCCCATATCGACGAGATCTATGAAGCCGGCCTGAGCGCAGGAGCGCTGGGCGGCAAGCTTCTTGGCGCGGGCGGCGGTGGTTTTATGCTCTTCTTCGTGCCGCCGGAGCGCAATAGCAGTGAGAAAAAGACTGACGAATCTCTTGTGCGTTCCGTTCCATTTTCCGGCAAAGGCAGTCAGGTAGTCGTAAATGAACCCGAAGAAAGTTACGATCCGCTTGACAGGAACGTTCGATGTCTATGCGCAGCGCGCTGACGCGATCATATTGTGCGGAGGCGCGGGCCTCCGCCTGAGAAGCGTTACCGACGCCCCGAAGGCGATGGCCATTCGGTCGGCCTTTTCTGGAAATCCTGCTCCGCCAGTTGCGGCGCCACGGATTCCAGCGCGTCATTCTGGCGGTCGGCTACCAAAAAGATCTGATTCAGGTTCATTTTGGCGACGGGGCGTTCGGGCTGGCGTTGAGATATTCGATCGAGTCAGCTCCCCTGGGGACTGGTGGTGCCTTGCGGAATGCGTTTGATCTTATCAAATCGGACAGCGTGTTGATTATGAATGGCGATAGTTATACAGATGCCGACCTCGTTGCGTTTGCAGATGATCCAGTTGTTATTCTACGTTGCACCGCTTGGGAACGCACGAACGCAGGAGAACTCAACATGGGTCATCGAGTCTGTCGCTGGGGCATTCTTTCTGACCGCAAATATCGCCCGTAAGAATTGGCTGGCAATCAAGAACTCCGAAAACTCGACTGTGACAGCAGTTGCCAGCCGCAGCGTCGGCCAAAGCACAACAATTTATCGACGATGCGACGCGCATACGTCGTTCGATCCGAAACCCGTCGCGTTCGGCAGCTACGAAGAATTGCTCGCTCGCCCGGACGTCGATGCAGTCTATCTGCCAATTCCCACTGGCATTCGTAAAGAATGGGTGATTCGCGCCGCCGAAGCAGGCAAACATGTGCTTGCCGAAAAGCCCATTGGGTGCGATGCCGAAGAAGCAGAGGAAATGATTGCGGCATGTCAAAAAAACAACGTCCAATTCATGGACGGCGTGATGTTTATGCACAGTCAGCGACTGAACAAATTCGAGAAGTCTTGAATGACGGACATAGCGTCGGCCAGTTACGTCGTATCACCACGTCAATTCAGCTTTTGCGGGACGGAAGAATTCGCGAAGAGTAACATTCGCGCCAGCGGCGAATTGGAGCCACTTGGATGCCTGGGAGATCTCGGCTGGTACAACCTTCGGTTCTCGCTGTGGGTGATGAACTATCAACTTCCGCTTCGCGTCAGCGGACGCATGCTGACGGAACTACGTCGCATCCGACAGCCAGTCCGCTGTTCCGACTGAATTCTCAGGAGAGTTATTTTTTGCAAACGGCGTCTCTGCCAGTTTTACTGTTCGTTTATCACCGAAACCCAACAGTGGGCCAATGTCAGCGGGGCAAAGGACTACGTTCACATCCCCGATTTCGTCGTCCCGTATCTACGGAAATGAAACGCACTTCACCGTCACAAACGCCAGTCTGAATCAAAAGAGTTGCGACTTCAATCTGGAAGACCACACGCGCCGCGTCGCGGTCCCGGAATACAGCAATGGCTGGGCGAACTCCCAGGAAACGAATTTGTTTCGTAATTTCTCACATCTCGTTCTTATCAGGACGGACGGATAACGTCTGGGCCGACATCGCGCTAAAGACCCAACGCGTACTGGATGCGTGTCTGCAATCGGCGAGGCAAGACGGGAATTTCGTCCGACTTCAGTAGCATCTGTTCTTAAACTCAAGGAGGACGAATTGATGTGGTGGGCTCTATTTGTCGGGCTGGTGGCCGGTCGGAACCTGTTGCCTGGGACGAAAAGGTTCCTCCGAAAGGGATTCTCGTAGTCATCGGAGGTGGAACGACGACCTCCGTGATTGTTGATCGGACCCGTGAACTCGCCGGCGGCAAATCGGCCAGGGTCGCGATCATCGCCGAAGCCAACCCCGAGAATGGTCCTTCCTCCGTGGAAATGTGGAAGAGGATGGAAGTCGCGAAAGTCGATCTGATCGATGTCCAGAAGTCATCGGCGGCGAAGGAGACTTTGAACGAGGCCGACCTGATCTGGATGCCTGGCGGTTTGCAAGGTGTCTTCATGAACGGTCTGCGTGGAAGTGGAATCGAGGACGTGATTCGCAGCCGTTATCATCAGGGAGCAATCGTTGCCGGTACCAGTGCGGGGGCGGCCGTGATGTCCAGAGTGATGATTGGCGGCCGTTCGAATCTCGACAGTCTCAAGGCCGGAACCGCACCCTATCTCATGAACGGATTGGGGCTTTGGCCTCAGGCGATCGTCGATCAACACTTTCTGCAAAAAGGACGGTTCAATCGATTGGCTCTCGCGACGATCGATTATCCTGATCTGATCGGAGTCGGAATTGACGAGGAAACCGCCGCGATCGTTCGAGGTCGGAATTTTGAGGTCATCGGCGAGAACAACGTCACAATCATTGACGGACGACATGCCAGTCGCGAGACGCTGACAAAGGGCGAAGCTGTCGCCGTTCGCAATCTGAAAGTTCACATCTTGCGAGCGGGAATGAAATTTGACCTCGACGAACCGATCACTTCTCTCGGCAAAGAATAAACCATCGATTGAAAACCGAATCGCAACTTCGGCACAAGTACGAATCGTTCTAAAAAACTTCCCACCGTCATCACGTTATCACATTTGGCGGAATTCATTTACTCCCCCCGCGTCAATGAGAAAGCCCTTATGAAAATTACCGAGATCGAAGTCATCTCGTTGACAGGAGCGACCGTTGACGGAGGTTGGCCGCAAGGACATGAGCCCCAGGAGAATTTGCACACCCTCGTTCAAATTCGCACCGACGAAGGATTGAACGGCTGGGGGAGTTGTTTCACATCGGGGACTTTGGTCGAAGGAGCGGTCGCGCTGTTATGGCCGATTCTGAAGGGTCAATCGGCATTCGAACCAGAGCGAGTCTCCGAGACGCTGCGGCAATCGAGTTTTTGGCAGGGACGTGGTGGTTCGGTCGAGCATGCGATCAGCGGAATTGATATCGCGCTGTGGGACATCATGGGCAAAGCCTGCCATCAGCCCGTTTCTCGATTGCTGGGTGGTAACTATCGCCAGAGGATCAAACCCTATGGCTCGATCCTGTTCGACGAGCCGGCGGCCCTGAAAGCAAATTTGGAAAGTGTCGTGGCTCGGGATTCAAAGCGATTAAAATCGGATGGCGTCCCTTCGGTCGTCGCGACCGACATTTTGACGAACTGTTGATCAAATCCGCTCGCAAGACTGTCGGCGAGTCGGTCGAATTGATGATCGACGCCGGTGGGAGCGAGCAGTTTTGGCCGCACGGTACCAATTGGGCCCGGGAAACCGCGATGATGCTCTCCGATTACGGAATCACCTGGTTCGAAGAACCACTTCCGCCAGATGATCTTGAAGGTTACATCGAATTGACGCGAGTCTCACCTGTTCCGATCGCCGGTGGCGAAGTCCTACGCGGCGTCAATCGTTTCTGCCATGGTTGGAACGTCACGCCGTTGACATCATTCAACCCGACTGCACGAAAAACGGTGGACTGTCGAATCGCGACGTATTGCCTGGCTGGCGTTCGATCACAATATTGCCGTCGTTCCGCACGGCTGGAATACGGCGGTCGGACTGGCAGCCGACCTGCAATTTTCGGCCGCGATCCCGTCGCGCTTACGTCGAATACCTGACTCCATGTGCTTACATCGAAGAACTTCCCACCGACCCGTTTAAAATAGACGCCGAAGGGTTTTTGAATTCCGCAGCGCCTGGAATCAGGCATCGATATCGATCCTGACAAGCTGAACCGATTTGTCGGAAAAGTCGCGATTTTTCATTAGCCGAGACAATTGGATCCTGGGTCCTGCAAATATCA
>CAWDLF010000009.1:0-13271 GCA_963803105.1 Terriglobia bacterium | reverse complement strand
TGGCGAAAGAGAAATTTGACCGCAGTAAACCGCACGTAAACATCGGCACGATCGGGCACATCGATCACGGCAAGACGACGCTGACGGCGGCGATCACCAAGACGTTATCGAAGCACAATCCGAAGAACAAGTTCCGGAGCTTCGATTCCATCGACAACGCGCCGGAAGAAAAAGCACGCGGAATCACAATCGCGGTGGCGCACGTCGAGTATGAGACGGCGAACCGCCACTACGCGCACGTCGATTGCCCCGGCCACGCCGATTACATCAAGAACATGATCACCGGCGCGGCCCAGATGGACGGCGCGATTCTGGTCGTCGCCGCCACCGACGGCCCCATGCCGCAAACGCGCGAGCACATTCTGCTGGCCCGCCAGGTGGGTGTGCCGTTCATCGTCGTCGCCCTGAACAAGGTCGACATGGTGGACGATGCCGAATTGCTCGAACTGGTCGAACTCGAAGTGCGCGAGCTGCTGTCGAGCTATCAGTTCCCCGGTGACAATCTCCCCGTCGTCCGTGTCAGCGCCCTGGGCGCCTTGAACGGCGAAGCGCAGTGGGAAAAGACCATTGATGAGCTGATGGCCAAAGTGGACGAATACATTCCGCTGCCGGAGCGCGCCATCGACAAGCCGTTCATCATGCCGATTGAGGACATTTTCTCTATCCAGGGCCGCGGCACCGTGGTCACCGGACGCATTGAGCGCGGCATCTGCAAGGTCGGCGAGGAAATGGAGATTGTCGGCTTCACCGACACCCGCAAAACCGTCGTCACCGGCGTTGAAATGTTCAAGAAGCTTCTGGACGAAGGGCGCGCGGGCGACAACGTGGGCCTGCTGCTGCGCGGCATTGAAAAGACCGACGTGGAGCGCGGCCAGGTTATCGCCAAGCCGGGCACCATCAAGGGCTACAAGAAGTTCAAGGGCGAAGTTTACGTTTTGTCGAAGGAAGAAGGCGGACGTCACACCCCGTTCTTCAACGGCTACCGCCCGCAGTTTTACTTCCGCACCACGGACGTGACGGGTGTTGCCAAGCTGCCGGAAGGCATGGAAATGGTGATGCCGGGTGACAACGTGGCCATGGAAATTGAGCTGATTGTGCCGGTCGCCATGGACAAGGGCTTGCGCTTCGCCATCCGCGAAGGCGGACGCACCGTCGGCGCCGGCACCGTGTCGGAAATTATTTCGTAGAAAACAGTTTTATAAAGGAAAGCAGGCAAATTTATGCCACGTGAAATTATCCAGTTCCAGTGCGGCGAATGCAAAAACCGTAACTACAGCAAGACGAAGAACAAGCGGACCACGACTGAGCGGATTGAGCTGAAAAAGTTCTGCCCGTTCTGCCGGAAGCATCAACCGCATAAAGAAACCAAGTAACAAAACGGGCGCAAACGGAGGCTCAGCTCCCGTTTGCTACCCTGTGAGATGGACATAGGGGCATAGGCTAACGGTAAACCAGCGGTCTCCAAAACCGCCTTTGGGGGTTCGAATCCCTCTGCCCCTGCCAAATTTCCCAATTTAGGTTCCGCGCGGTCGTCGGTTGTAAGCAGGCGTGCGGACGCAAGAAAGATTTTCATCAGCATGGAAGCGACCAAGGCCCCCGGTTGGCCTGAACAGACCAGGACTTATATCGAAGAAGTCAAAGCCGAAATGCGGCGCGTTTCGTGGCCGAGTTGGCCGCAGGTGCGCGCCACTACGGGCGTTGTTATTGCCGCCGTTTTTTTGTTTGCCGCTTATTTCGCCGTTATTGATACCGTCGTGAACGCTGGCATTACGAAGCTCATTAGCACCTTTACCCACAAATAAGAGACGTTTACATGGCAGACGAACAGTTGGAACACGAACAAGAAGAAGCGGAAGCGCACGCCGTCGCCGTCCATCCCGAGACCGAGGAAGCCGATTCTCTCGAAGAGGGTGAACCCGTCGCCATGGAAGAGGTTCATCACGAAGAAGCCGCGCCCGCTGCGCCGCCTGTCGATGATGTCAGCGTCGTCAAGCATTGGTACATCATTCACGCTTATTCGGGTTTTGAGCAGAAAGTGGCTGAGTCTTTAAAGACACGCTCGCAGGCTTTTGGTTTTGCTGAGCGGCTGGGCCAGATTCTGATTCCCACTGAAGAAGTGGTGGAACTGCGCAACGGCAAAAAAGTCACCAGCAAGCGTCTGCTGTATCCCGGCTATGTGCTGGTGGAAATGGAAATGGACGACGAACTGTGGCACGCCGTGAAATCCACGCCGCGCGTCACCGGATTTGTTGGCGGTGGCACTAAACCCGTGCCGCTGACGGCCGATGAGGTGAATTCGGTGCTGTACCGCCAGGCTTCGAGCGCCGAGCGTCCTGCGCCCGAAGATGAATTTCGAAAAGAGCGAAACGGTCAAGATCATCGACGGACCGTTCACCAACTTCTCCGGCAAGGTGGACGAGATCAACCCCGAGCGCAACACGCTGCGCGTGATGGTGACCATTTTTGGACGCTCGACGCCGGTGGAACTCGACTTCCTGCAAGTCGAAAAGATTTAACGAATTTAAGAAGGATTTGAAATGGCAATCGAGAAACCATTTAATCCTCCGACCGACGAGCCCACGACGATTGCCATCACCGAGGGCAGCGATCCCAACACGACTCCCGTGATCGAAACGATTCCGCCGTGCAATCAGTTCACCATTCAGGGCGAGCTGTTCTCGCAGGCCATCCGCAGCGGCGGTGACGTGGCTGTTCCTTTGGAAGACGCGATCCATAACATGGCGGTGATTGACGCCATTTTTCGCTCGGCGGACTCGGGACGCCGGGAGCGGCCGGAGTCTTGAGTGCTCGCCGTTTAGCCGACGTAGTTTCCCACCGTCTTCGCTTCTGATTTTGATATCTTTGACGACCGGAGCCACTAAACTTGACTACGACGATCCGCAACGACTGGACGCGAGAGGAAATCCGGGCGCTCTACACCCTGCCCTTGCCCGAGCTGATTTTCCGGGCGCAACTGGCCCATCGCGAATTTCATCGCCCCGATGAAGTGCAGCTCTGCCGCCTGCTTTCGATCAAGACCGGAGGATGCCCCGAGGACTGCGCTTACTGCTCGCAGAGCGCGCACTATAAAACGGACGTCGTTCGCGAGGAATTGATGAATCCAAGCGACGTGATGGCGGCGGCGCGGCGCGCTAAGGCCGAGGGGGCTACGCGCTTCTGCATGGGCGCGGCCTGGCGGCAAGTTTCGGACGGAAAGGATTTCCAGCGCGTGCTGGAAATGGTGCGTGGCGTGTCAGCTCTGGAGATGGAAGTCTGTTGCACGCTGGGCATGCTCACGGAATCGCAAGCCGTGCGGCTGAAGGAAGCGGGGCTCACGGCCTACAATCACAATCTCGATACGTCTCCGGAGTTCTACGGGGACATTATCACCACGCGTACCTATGAAGACCGTCTGGAGACGATCGCGCACGTGCGCAAGGCGGGCATCACGGTTTGCTGTGGTGGAATCCTGGGAATGGGCGAAACGGATGAAGACCGCGTGAGCCTGCTCGAACAGCTGGCACGTCTCGACCCCCATCCGGAGAGTGTGCCGATCAACATGCTGGTGGCCAACGCCGGGACGCCGCTCGAAAATGCCGAAGAACTCGATCCGCTGGCCATGGTGCGAACGATTGCCGCGGCGCGCATCTTAATGCCGCAATCGCGCGTGCGGCTGGCCGCCGGAAGGCGGCACATGTCCGCGGAAGCCGTGGCGTTGTGCTTTTTGGCAGGCGCCAATTCGATTTTCACGGGCGACAAATTGCTGACCACTCCGAACCCGGCCGCCGACGCCGATCACCGGTTGCTCGCGAGTCTAGGCATGCGGCCCGAGCAGCTCAGCACACAGGGCGCGGGATGACAGGTCGTGGTTGGGCGAACGGTACCGAAAGACGCCCGCTTCACTCGGCTTCGCTCGGGACAAGTTCAGGCGGCCACAAGGCGAAGAAAAAGACGCCCGCCTGAAGGCGGCCGCTACAAACGCAAGAGAAAGTCAGAGGCGGCATGACGGTAGAAGGGACAATCGGAAAGCGAATCGCCCGCGAACTGGATGAACTTCGCGATGGCTCGCTTTTCCGCACCCTCGACCATCCGGTGGGAATCAATCTTTTTTCGAACGACTACCTAGGCCTAGCCTCCGATCCGCGACTGAAGCAAAAGATCGCGGAGGCGGTCCAGAATAGTTCACTCAACGGCGCCACCGGTGCGCGGCTGCTGTCTGGCAACGCGCCGGGGTGGGAGGAGCTTGAGTCGGAATTCGCGAGTTTTGCCGGAAGCAAGTCGGCGCTGTATTTCGGTTCTGGATATGCCGCGAACGTCGGCCTGCTGAGCGCGGTTTTGAAGCCCGGCGATGTAGTCTTCTCCGACGCGCTGAACCATGCCAGCCTGATCGACGGAATGCGCCTGTCGGGCGCGACCAAGGTCATCTATCCCCACGGGGATTTGGCATTTTTGGAAACGGCGCTTGCCCGGCACGCGAATGGCGCTGGAGCGCGAGTGATCGTAACGGAAACGGTATTCAGCATGGAGGGTGACGTCGCTCCGCTGGCAGACCTGCTGCGGCTTGGACGAAAGTACGGCGCCGAGTTAATCTTCGATGAAGCGCACGCGACCGGAGTGCTGGGGCCGGAAGGGCGAGGAGTAGCCGCGGCTATGGGAATCGAGCGCGAGATTCTGGCCAGCGTGCATACCTGCGGCAAGGCGCTTGCCAGCGCGGGCGCGTTCGTTTGCAGCGGAGCGGCCTTGCGCGACTACCTGATCAACCGGGCGCGGACTTTCGTCTTCAGTACGGCGATGCCGGCATATTTCGCGGGCCAAATTGGCGGAGCTTTGCAGCTTGCGCGCGCAATGAACGACGAACGTACGTATCTGCAGGAGATCGCCACCGCGCTGTGCGAGGGGCTGGCCGCGGCGGGAATTGATTGCGGGAAAAGCTCCACGCACATCGTGCTCGGTAATCCTCGGCAGCGAAGAGGCGGCTTTGTTGGTAGCCCGCGAGCTTCAAGAGAAAGGCTTCGCCGTGAAAGCGATTCGGCCCCCCACGGTGCCGGTGGGAACTTCGCGGATTCGGCTTTCGCTGACCAGCCGGATATCGCGTGACGACGTTCACAGGCTCATTGCCGCGCTAGACGCGGCAGTAAAATCGCTGCCGGGATTGGCGCCGGCCAGCGCCATGCATGCCTAGAATGCGACCCCAGAAAACCGAAGAACGGCTCTTCGCCCCTCGTGGAGGACTCAGAATGACGCGGAGTTCATTGTGACGCTTCGCGCAGCGCGATTCTTTGTAACCGGGACGGACACCGGCATCGGGAAGACGCTGGTGTCCGCGCTGCTGTGCGCGGCTCTCGACGCGCTCTATTGGAAGCCGATTCAGACAGGATCAAGCGAAGGCACGGACCGGCGGACGGTGATGCGGATCGCGCAACTGCCCCGCGAGCGCACGCGGCCGGAGACTTATTGCTTCGTTCCCCCCGTCTCGCCACATCTGGCCGCGCGGCGGGCGGGAGTGCGCATCAAACTGAACAATATTCGTATGCCAGCACTGCCAAAGTCGGAGGCGCTCGTCGCTGAAGGAGCGGGCGGCGCGCTGGTACCGATCAACGAGAAGCAATTGATGACGGACTTGATGCGCCACTTGAAGCTGCCTGTAGTAGTGGTTGCGAGAACGGCGTTGGGAACCATCAATCACACGCTGCTGACGCTGGCTGCGCTGCGCGCCGCGCGATTGAAAATCCGAGGCGTGGTGTTGTGCGGAAAGCCGAACGCCGACAATCGCAAGGCCATCGAGCACTATGGAGAAATCGAAGTCGTAGGCGCCGTGCCGGTGCTCAAGAAAATCGACCGGCGCGCGCTGGTTCAGGTCTTTAACAAACATTTCGACCACACGGCCTTTCGCGCATGAGCGAACACCTCAAAATCTGGCACCCCTTCACGCAGGAGGCGCTCGACCCTCCACCGGTTCGCATTATCAAGGCCGAAGGAGTTTACCTGTACACGGAGGACGGCCGACGGGTGATAGACGCGATCTCTTCGTGGTGGGTAAATCTTCACGGGCATGGACATCCGGCGATCGTAGAGGCGATTGCCAGGCAAGCCGCGAAGGTGGATCACGTGCTGGCGGCGGGATTCACACACGACGCAATGGAAGAGCTGAGCGCAGGCCTGCAGCGGGTGCTCCCCGCTGGGCTCGATCACATTTTCTTCTCCGATGATGGGTCAACCGCCGTGGAAGTAGCGCTGAAGCTGGCCATCCAGTACTGGCAAAACGTGGGATGCCCGGAGAAGAAGACGATTGTGGCCCTCGAGCACGCCTACCACGGAGATACGGTGGGGGCGATGTCGGTGGGCGCAACATCGAGCTTCAGCGACGCGTTTCGTGGCCTGCTCTTCCCTGTCGAGCGCGTTCACTCCGCGTATTGCTACAGATGTCCTGTCGGCAAGACACGCGCGACCTGCGATATCGAGTGTGTGGAAAAACTGCAACGGCTTTTCGAAACACGAGGCGGCGAGATCGCGGCGCTGATTGTGGAACCTCTGTTGCAAGGCGCGGGGGGAATGATCGTGCACCCGGTGGAGTTTTTGCAGCGGGTGCGACGGCTGTGCACCGAGCACGATGTGCTGCTAATCGCCGACGAAGTGCTTACCGGCTTCGGCCGCTGCGGGAAGATGTTCGCATGCGAATTGGCCGGCGTTCGCCCCGATCTGATGTGCCTATCGAAAGGTCTGACGGGCGGAGTGCTGCCGATGGGCGCGACGGTGTGCACGGACGAGATTCACAGCGCGTTCGTGAGCTCGGACCGCTCGCGGACTTTTTACCACGGGCATTCCTACACGGGAAACGCGCTGGCTGCGGCGGCCGGAGCGGCCAGCCTGAGGATTTTCGAGCGCGAACCGGTGTTTGAGCGTATCGCGGCCATCTCGCGAATTCATGGCGAGCGCCTCGCGGCGATCCGGAATCATCCTGCGGTGGGGGACACGCGGTCGATCGGCACGATGGCGGCGATCGAGCTGCGGGCCGACGACGCGGGATACGCGTCCAAGCTGCGGCTGAAGCTGTACCAGTTTTTCCTGGAGCACGGCCTCCTGCTGCGGCCGCTGGGCAATATTGTCTACATTCTGCCTCCCTACTGCATCACCCCTGAGGAACTCCACCAGGTTCACGATCGCATCGTGGAATCATTGGCTCTCTGTTAGTATTGCCCGGAGTTTTTGGGCCGATCTTTCATGAACACGCGAGAGACAGTCGATTCATCAAAAAAGCCGTTGATTGTCGGTATTGGTGGGACCACGCGCGAGGGGTCCACGACCGAGCGCTCCCTACTGCTGGCGCTGCGGGCGGCCGAAAGTCACGGCGCACGGACGCATTCTTTCTGCGGGAAGTTCCTCCACGATCTGCCCATCTACTCGCCGGAGAATCAGGAGCGCACCGCCGAGCAGCGGCAATTGGTGGAGGCGGTGCGGTTGGCCGATGGCGTAATCGTCGCCACGCCCGGTTATCACGGAGGAGTTTCCGGCCTAGTAAAGAACGCGCTCGATCTGCTCGAAGACCTGCATGACGATCGGCGGTGCTACCTGGAAGGGCGCGCGGTGGGGTGCATTGTGGTCGCGGCCGGATGGCAGACTTGCGGGACGACTTTGGCATCGCTGCGGTCGATCATCCACGCACTGCGCGGATGGCCTACGCCCTTCGGCGCAACGCTTAACGCCGCAACGCCCATTTTCGACGATACGGGAGCATGCATGGACGAAAAAGTGACGGGTCAACTCGCCATCGTGGGGAAGCACGTGTTTGAATTCGCGTCCAAATACAACCGTTAGTTACTGGCCTGCCGCGTCGTATCTAGCCGTAAGCAAATCGAACTGCGCCGTGGACAAGAACCTGAACCACTAAAAGGGTTCGAATCACTGGAAGGCAGAGTGCGGCCGGTGCTCTTGAGCCGCACTCGTTGCTCAACTTGCCGAACAAAGTTTGCAACCTGCGGCCGTTCTGCCACGTCATTTCAATTAGCCCAGACAGTTCGCGGCCACCTCGGCGAGCCGCGAGCTGCGTTCAAGCGAAGTAATATCCGAAAGAAGATCGATATAAAGGAGAATAAGCTATGCAGAAATCAAGATTGGGGTTGGCTGTGCTGTGCTTGTTCGCGCTGCTGCTGTCGGTAGCAGCCGTTCAGGCGGCACCGCAAGGCGCCAAGTTTGCGGGGACATGGACGTTGACGATGGCCGCGCCTCCAGCCGGGGGAGGCGGTGGCGGTGGGAACGGCGGCGGCACGCAGACGCTGACGATCACGCAGGAGGGCGGCAAATACAAAGTCACGCATACAACGGGACGCGGCGATAGCACGGCCGACGCGACCGTATCGGGCAGCACGATCTCCTGGTCCGAACAGCGGACGGGCCGCGACGGGAACACAATGACCATCCAGTACCAGGGGACGGTGGACGGCGACAACATGAAGGGAACGATGGGCGGCGGGCAGTTCAACCGCGAATTTACAGCCAAGCGGAACTAGCTCGATCATTCGTCGCAGAAACCTGTAGTTGCAAAATGGGCCCGGAGCGTCGCCGCAACAGACGATGCTCTGGGTCGTTTGTTTTATTGGTGAATTGGCGGCGTGCTATTCGGCGGCAGCTTCGTCCACTTGGCGGACCGGGCGCGGGCGATAGCCGCTGCGAGTCCGCACGCGATACTTATCCATTTTGGGTCCGACGAGCTTTACGGTGATGGCGCGCCAGCCGTTATTGGGATTGGGCTCCGGGTAATAATAGATGGCATAGGTGTGCGCCAGATCGTCGCGAATACCGGCGAACGCCTTCTGCTCTTCCTGCCAGTTTCTCGCGAAATAGGCTTGGCCGCCGGTGGAAGCGCTCATGCGCTCAAAGACCGCCGAGGACACCGGTTCGAGGCGGGCTTCGCGCGTGCTGATCATGTAGATGGGAACGGCCTCCGCCTGCGCGAGCTCGCGAATATCTTCGGGCGGAACCATGCTGGCATTGTCGGGACCATTGGAGAACACGACGACGGCCCTGCGGCCGGTATATTTCGCAGCGTCTTTCAGTGTGAGCAGCAGCGAGTTGTAGAGAGCGGCGTCGTCTCCGGCAGTAGTGGAACGGATGCCGCGAAGCACTTGCAAGCGGTCGGGAGTGAGCGGAGTGGCGCGATAGAGATCGCGGCTATAGGAATAGAGGGCGATGCGGTCGGGGCCGTCGAGCGCGCGGATAAAGTCGGCGATGGCGTCCTGGGCAAAAACGAAACCGCGATACATGTAATTACTGGTGTCGAATAGGATGAAGACGCTGGCACCGGCGAGAGGCGATACCAACTGGGACTCTGGTGATGCGGCTGGCGCGGCGGGCGATGGCGAAGTAGCCGGCGCAGACGCGGCCGAATCGGAGGCCGAAGGCGGGGCGGTTTGCGCGGCGACGTCGCCTATGCGGCGAGCCTGTTCGTTCCCTTCTCCGAATACGGCGATTTTTTGGGCGACGCGATCTTCGGTGATCGAGAAATTCTCCGGCTTGAGCCCGTTGACATAGTTACCCTGGCTATCGGTGACGGCTACGTCGAGCTGCACGAGTTGCACCGCTATGCGGAACTTTTGTTGGGAATCCTGGGCCGGGGTGTGGAAGCGCGTGCTGGCGATAAGGCCCGCCACAATCAGAGCGCAGAAAAGAATTCGGATTCGCATGGGATCCCCTTGGACTTTGGTCGGTGCTGCATCGGCGCACTCTGTGGCATTCAGTTCTCCCCGTTCGGCGGCACATCCCGCGCGCCAGCCGATGGAGGCGACACGAGGCGACCCTGGCGAAATTCTTCGCCGGTTTCGCGCATAGCGCGAAGAACGGCCGCCCAATCCTCGACGTCGGTGGCAAAGATTTGCTGGGTCATCTGCAGTGTGAGCTGCGGGGCAAGCTGATTGAGCATCACCGGAGGCAAACCCTTTTCGTCCAGCAGGCGAGCCCAATAGAGATTGTTGGATTCCCAGGATTCCGCAAGCAGGCGGCTGGGGAAGTTCATGAACGAAGAAAAGGTTTTCAGGTTGAGAAGCTCGGTCGAATAGCTGTACGCCAGAACAGGATGGGGTGCGCCAAAGTCGCGCGCCAGGCGATCGGCGTTGACATCCGCGGCACAGCAGGCAGCGAGCGCTTGCAGCTCCTTGGCAGCGGCGCTGGCGGGGACAGCGTCCGGAAATCGGCGGCGGAATTCGGCGACGACGAAAAATGTGTCCGCGGGAGTAACGGCGGCCAGGGCATCGGCTGACCGTCGGGCAAGCAAGGCGGTCTCGATATAGCCGAGCCGTTGGGGCGGAACGCGGTCGGAGAGAATGTCCAAGGTGCGCTGCCGAACGATTCCGTCGGTGGCGGCAGTGGATAGAATTTCTTCGCCGGCTCGTTGGTAGAGCGCCGCCGCGTGAAGCTCGTTGGCGCTAATCCCCCACCAGCGCGGCAGAGACGCGCTCAGGAGGAGACTGGGCACCATTTCCTCCCAGATCAGGGCTTGCACGTTGTTCGGGACGACGAAGTCCTGGTCGGACTTGGCCAGGACGTAAGGCAGATCCGCCAGGGAGCCGGCGAGATGGCCGCCGCCTCCCGCCGGTTCTCCTATGCCAAAAAGAGCCGGGGTCTCCCACGATTGGCCGCCGCCCAAAGTAAGGTCGCCGGAAAAATCATGCGAGCGGACGAACAGAGGGTTGTTATGCAGGATTTGATCGCCGGGAGGCTCAAAGTATGCGTAGTTCAGGCCCACCAGCGTATCGCGCAGAAACGGAGACAGTTCGCCGCGAGCTTCGGCTAGCGCTGCCGGCGAACTAGACGTCTCGATGACCTTCATCAAATCGGTGCGAGCCTGCAAGGCAATATGGGCGTTGTCGATTTGTCCGGAAGACCACTCCGCTTTTTCAGTAGCGGTAAAGATGGCGCGAGGCATCTCGAATTCGCGAATCTCGCCGACCAACTGCAGCAGCATGTCGGAATTGGAACCGGGCTTGCCTTGCGCCATAACATTCAAGCCGTCGCCAAGGGCAAACAGTGTGTCAGTGGTGACGAGGCGCTGATCGTCGAGAACGAGGCGAATTCTGTTCTCCAGCACATTGTGAACACGCTGCTCTTCGGGGGTGCGCGGCGCGGGGCCGGCGAGCAAGGCGATTACATCGTCCTGATTGAAGACCGTCTTGCCCGTCGCGCTACGTACCAGCGAGGCGAAAGAAACGTGTCCGGCGTCGAAGAGCTGCGCAGACGACTTCACGTCTGAAAAAGGAGTAATCACGTTCAGCCAAGCTTCGTTCAGGTCGCCCAGAGGTAGCTGCCCTTGACGTGCGAGGATTTCCCACAAGCTCACGTTCGACTGAAAAATTCCCACGGCGTTCGACCGGAGCGGATGGTTGGAAATTCGGTCGAGCGTCTGCGCGACCGTCAAGAAACGGGCGATGGAGGCGTCATTCAGGGCGCTGAATTCGGAGAATATGCGGTACTGATCGCCGAAGCGAGAAAATTGCGCCGCCAGCAGACTAACCGTGGCCGGGCTAAGGCGCTCCGCGGTAGCGCGGCCCCGGTCAATTTCGTTAAGTTGCAGATAGAGGTTTACCGGTCCATTGCGATCATATTCGCGCGTGAGAGCGAACATTCCCTCCAGCAACTGTTCGGGCTTGCTCCAGCCGGCGGCTCGCTTTCCCCAGTCGTGCATGATCTTCGAGTCGCTCTTGCCGCGAAGGATTTCCTTCCAGACGTCCAGGTTTCCGGGCACGTGCGGCAGACCATCCGCGTCGAGAGACAAGCGCGTGACCAACAGGACAAGGGACGCGTCCGGACGATAGGCGGGACGCGCCGCGTTCGGTGTAAGACCCGGCTGCCGCAATGCTTCATAGCAGTGCTCGAGCCGCTGCATTTGGACGAAGTAGGCTTGCTGCTCGCGATTCGCGCTCGCCAGGGCGTCAAAATAGGCAGCCAGCCAACCCTGATCTTTCGTGATCAAGTGTTCGACGAATTCGCCGGGATTTTCCGGTTTTGCACCGACCAAGGACGCCCAGGCACGCTCGGCAGGGGCACCGCCGGGAACGACGACGCGACCGGAGCGGATATAGATGCGGGTGCCGTAGAAGTCGAGCACCGAGGAAGAAAGCAGCAGGGTCTTCAATCCCAGGGAACTATAGATTTGTTTCGCGGTGTCAGCATCAGTACGAGACAAAGCCCAGTACAACCGCGCCAACGCGGGATCACTTAGTAGAGAGTTGACGACGTCCTGCCGGGCGGGTTCCCTTTGGCTGGCCGTCTCCCAGTCGCGCGCATCAAACAGCACCGGAACGGGAGAGGGCGCATACGGATAACTGAAGGGGGTGCCATTGCGCAGCGCTTCTTCGAGATCCACGAGAGGAAATCCGGAATCGATGGTGAGAAAGGCTCGGTCGGCGTCTGCAGTCTCCAGCAAGGCCTTTGGGCCGCAAGGCTGTCCGAACTGATATCCGAGGATCCGCAGCAGATGATCCGCGTCAGCGCAGCCCGCAACGCGGATGGTGCCGTCTGATCCCGCCAGAACTTGCAATTCCCTGGCCTGCTGTAGGTAACGCTTCACAAGTATCAGAAACTCGGTTTGCTTGCCGGGCTTATCGGGCCGTTCCTGAATGTAGCCGCGAACGGAAACATTGCGGGCCAAAAGCGGCAGGACCTCGTCTGCGGAAACCTTCTGGCTGATGCCAGCCATACGCAAGAAGGAGTGGAGGGGGCCGGGAATGGAGACTTGGGTGCCCGAGGGAGGTTGAGAGGAGGCGCCATCCTGAGCGCGGGCCTGCACACCACACAAGCTCAGAACTAGAAGGAGCGAAAGAAGCAAAGACGAGCGGCGGAAGTACGTCATAGATCAAGCTCCCCACAGGAACCTGAAACAATCCGACGGGCGGCGCAACGGGAACGAGCAGTAGTAACCCGGCGGTGCCTGTTTTCTGCCGCGAGAAGGGGCTGGAATCCTCGCGAGAACGTAAGTAACAACTCCAGTTCGAGTGCCCTACTTTAGGTTCAGAAGATAGATCATGCCTCCGGCAAAGCCAAGACTTTTATTGCCGGCGAAGCCTGATCGCTTTTTGGTTATATCGTCATCGAACGCTCAGACTTTATGCACATTGTTACTCGTTGACCGGCTGGCCAGCTGAGCATCCCCTTGGCGCCGCCACAGCCTAATCTTTGACTTGAGGTTCATCGACAGCCCGCGATTTGTCTACCGGCGTTTTTGACAGGGGGATGGAAGATCGTTCGGCCTACGTAAGTTGAGTGGACGGACGGGTGTTGGT
>CAWDLF010000008.1:0-179622 GCA_963803105.1 Terriglobia bacterium | reverse complement strand
TGAGATTTGGGACTAGCATCTATTATTTGTGGGCAGGAAGCACCAGCGGACTTCAGCCTTGCTGCATTCAATCACTTACAGACCGTCCTGCAGTAGGGATTTAGAGCAGTCTCGATTGTGTGTCCTTGGGAGAGGGCGCTTACGCCGGCAAGGACATTTTACCGAGCTGCTCCTCCCAGTTCAGGGGCATGTCGTCCACAAGCTCTTTCAGCGTGAGGTCAGGGCGGTGTTTGCCAAGCAGAAGGGCTTCGGTGATCTGAGGCGAAATACTTATACATTGGAGAATACGCCTCACGTACGTGCCGCTCACGCTGGATCGTTTTGCAATTTGGCCGACGGTATCAATTTCGCCGCCGACGATTCGCGCATACCAGTCTTGAGCGCGCGCGACGGCTTTGACTAGAGAGGGAACCGGAACCCCTTCGGAACGTGACCCACTTTTAGGATCCACTATCTGAATTTCACTACCTCGACGAAGAATCCGAAACGGTTTGGTAAGTCTCAGGACGTTACTTTCTTCTCGGGATGGAGCTGGTCGGTTGGGCTTCTGTCCAAGGAGAGTTGCGATTAACCCTGTTTTATCGATCTCGATCGAGACCGCTGTTCCGCCAACCGAGACGCGCGTCAGTATCTTCCGAGTGAACTCGTCCTGTTTGGCCATTTCAAGCTTGTGCCAGCCTGCAGCCAAGCTTCGGGAGCGTGCTACGGCCGCATCTTTGTAGGCGTCGTCTTTGCCTGTCAAGTATTTGTCGGGCTTCTGCAGTAAGGCGTGAACTTCCTGTCTTACGAATTGTTCCAGTTCTTGGGCTGGCAGCCTAGTAATGATCGGAGACGCGCTGGAATGTTGGATTGTGGCCTGGGAGGTGTAATAGCGGTAGCGTTTGCCGTTCTTAAGCGAATGCGTCGGCGTAAGTCGGATGCCGTCGCCGTCAAACAGCCTGCCGCTGAGTAGGCTCGACACTGAACGAGATTCCCCTGTTCGACGGGCTTGATCGTTCGCGCGCAGACGCGCTGCCACGCGATCCCACAGTGCCTTGTCGACTATGCCCGGTTGTTGGCCTGGGTAAACGTGATCCTTGTGAGTGATGTCGCCGATGTAGATTCGGTTGTTAAGCAAGTGATAGAGAGCACCCCTAGAGAAAATTCCACCGCTCCGGGCGCCTCCGTTTCTGCCCGCCCGAACCCTACTGCGGATCTGCTTCTGATCCAGAAACTCCTTTAGCTTCCTGACACACCCAAGCCGCAGGTAGTGACGGAATATTTCACGAACTGTTTCTGCCTCGGCTGGATTGACAACAAGCCGACGGTCAACGCACTGATAACCGAGCGGGACCACGCCACCCATCCACATGCCTTTCTTCTTCGATGCTGCGAATTTGTCCCGAATGCGTTCACCCGTGATTTCGCGCTCGAATTGAGCGAAGGACAGCAATACGTTCAGGGTGAGTCTCCCCATTGAGGTCGTTGTGTTGAACTGCTGGGTAACGGAAACAAAGCTGACGGAACGGGAGTCGAAGGTCGTGATGATCTTGGCAAAATCCATCAAGGATCGCGTCAGACGATCGACCTTATAGACGACCACCGTGTCGACCTTGCCCTCCTCTATATCTGTGATAAGCCGTTTCAGGGCCGGTCGTTCCATTGAGCCACCGGAGAACCCGCCGTCGTCATAGCGATGATTCAGTACCACCCAGCCCTCGTGCTTTTGGCTTAGGACGAAGGCACAACAGGCTTCTCGCTGAGCATCAAGAGAGTTGAAAGATTGATCGAGTCCCTCCTCGGAGGACTTGCGAGTGTAGATCGCGCAACGAACCTTCTTATCCATCGCTATTGCCCCCCGCAGAAGCTGTTTTGTTCAACCCGAAGAAGGCAGGGCCGGACCACCGTGTGCCCGTGATCTTACGAGCGATTTGGGACAGGCTTGAATAGGCGGTGCCACGGTACTCATAGCCAGATTCCGTCACGGAGACCTCATGAGATTGGCCTCGCCACTGCCGAAGCAGCCGGGTTCCGGATTTCAGTTGAGAACGGATAGCCAACTTGCCCGGCGACGACTTTCCTTCGAGGGAGCGGGCAATACGGCGGAGCTTGGCACGGGTAGAGGATTTGAGGCCCCCATAGACCTTCTCCTGCATGCGGTAGGCCAGGAAGGGAACCATCAATTCTCTGCGGATGCCGGGCGGAGCGGCGCTCCCGTAGACCTCTTGCCAGAGATCGAGTAGCTGCTGGCGCGAAAAACTGGGCAATTTGGTGATCCGTTTGGTGATGTCCGCTCCCATTGTCGCCCTCCTCAATAGTCCACATTACCGCTCTGTTCGGGCGAGCAGTCAAGCGAACTCCGCCCGGGACTCGACTGAAACCCGGATCGTAGGCCAGTACCTCCCAGGGCTCAAAGTTCCCTCTGCTCAAAATTCTTCTTGGGCTATACAGATAATTTAGAAAACCTGCGGATGGCGAATGCCAAAGGAGGCACCCCCAATGCTGTTCAAGATGTGGAAGGCCACCGAGGTAATTCGATGAGTTCACCCAGGCTCGCAATTGAATATCTTCCCGCTAGCTCTCTCCGGTTTGACCCGCAGAACGCGCGGATGCACAGCGAAAAACAAATTCGACAGATAGCCAGAAGCATCGAGGTTTTTGGTTTCAACGTTCCGGTGTTAGTCGGCCCAGATTCGCAGGTCATAGCGGGTCACGGTCGCCTTTCGGCCTGCAGGCTGCTGGGAATTTCCCAGGTGCCTGTGATTCGACTGGAGCACCTGTCGGAGCACCAGAAGCTGGCATTTATGGTCGCCGACAACAGGTTGAGCGAAATCTCCGAATGGGACGACCGTCTGCTCGCGCAACAGCTTAAGACTCTGGCGGAGGTGGAGCTCGAATTCAATCTCGAAGTCACTGGCTTCGAGATGGCCGAAATCGACGCGATCATCGTAGATCCAGCCCGTGAAGATTGTGGCCTCCATCGCCGCCGTCCACGGTTGGGGGGAGAGTCTTCATCCACTGGTCTAGTTCCATCCGCGTCGCTGCGACGAACCCTTCCGAGGAAATCCGGCCGCTCCCATCCTTCACGCAGTAACTGATCTTTTTCTTGTGAACATCCAACCCGATGTAATACATATTTGCCATGAGGAGCCTCCTTGGTTTGATTCTGAGTCAGCGCTTGTGCTGAGCTCAGCTTTTTCTACCAAGTGCTCCTCTGACTTATCCATTCAAACAACTCAGGAGTTAGCGAAATCTGTCGCAAGAACCCGGACAACACGGAAGAATAGTGGCTTATCCTGCGAAGGTGGCTATGCGTTGAATGACCCAGAACATCGCAACGCTACCGATGGCGTAGGGCGCCAGAAGCTCTAGGACGGCCAATCGTTGCTGGTTGATGTACGTGAGTCTCGAAGCGAACCAGTACGTGGCTGCGATAAACGACAAGACGAAGCCGATGAAAAGGAAATGTCCCGCTTCGACTCCGATGCTGAAGAACAGGAGCGCCGTGGGAATATGTGCGTTCGGCAGACCGGCGTCTTTGAGCCCGCTGGCAAAGCCCAGGCCGTGCATCAGTCCGAACATCAGGGCCACGATCCACGGCGCACGGGCGGTGATGCCAACATGACCTTGGCGGCCCCGCAGAATCTCCGCCGCGACGAAAACGATGCTCAACGCGATGACTGCCTCGACCGGCCGTTGCGGGATGTGGACGTAGCCGAGCGTTGCCAGAGTAAGCGTTATGCTGTGCGAGACGGTGAAAGCGGTGACGGTCTTGACCAGTTTCCACCCACCGCGCGTGACGGCCGCTGGGTTTAGCGGGTTGGCCCATAGGTTGTAATCCCAGAAATTCTTGTCGCGGCGGAAAAGCAGGTGAAAGTCATACCACTTGTTCTTTTCGATGTGCAGGCGCGAAACATCATTCGGATCCCCCCCGTAGCCAAAATTACTAAAGCTCAGATCGTCGAAGAGAAACCCTTGATGATTCAGAGAACGCATATCGAACGAATAGTCGAACAGCCGCACGCCCGATCCAAGATTGATGAAGGTGTTGTATGTGTTTTGGTTGCCGTTGACTTCGTTCAACCTGTAGCCGAAGTCGACAACCTGGTGGATGTTGTAGTTCCCGGAGTCCACACCCTTGTCCCCTGTGCCGTCGTCTTGCGCGCTCAAGATGGGTGCGAAAAGCAGCGTCCCTGCCAATACCATGAGACCGACCGAGAGAGTTATCCCGCGACCGCCCGACTCGGCTCGCATTGCTTTTTGCCCTCGCGCCGTTAGCAGAGTGATCACGACATCCTCTACTTGAAAAACGTGGAGCTGAAGTTAGAGCCGTGGATGGCGACGTGGCACAGCGTGCATGCCTGGAAGAAGCTGGCCTGGTTATGAAATGAAGGGGCGCCCGGTGCTGCACTGAAACTCGATGTCGTGTGGCACTGCAGGCAGAGCAGGTTGACGTTGCTCAGCTTCAGCATGTGAGCGTTCGGGCCGCCGTGCGGCATGTGGCAGGATTGGCATCCGTTGATCTTGACGGCGGCATGCTCGTACACGAATGGGCCTTCCTTGTCGGTGTGGCATGTGAAACAAATGGTGTCTTGGGATGAGGACGTGCGCACCTGCTTCGGTCCGACAGTACCGTGTACGTTGTGGCAATCGCTGCATTGCATCAGCCCTTCGTTCACGCGATGGTGAAACGGCATCTCGAACTGAGCCTTCTGTTGCAGATGGCATCCGTAGCAAAGCTCGGGCTGCGGCTTGGTGAGCAGAAACTCGGTCGTCTTTGCGTGGTGTGGCGAGTGGCAGGAAATGCAACTCACATCGTTCTTGGTGTGCACCGAGTTGATCGCATTCATGTGCTGCGGCCCGCCGGCATGGCATCCGAGGCAGCGATCGTTGATTTCTTTGGTGGAGTGGTCCTTGAAAATGAAGATCTTTGTAACGTCTCCGCCGCCGGCGACATGCGCCGATCCAGGGCCGTGGCAGGCTTCGCAACCCTGGTGCGAGGGGCCTTCCTTGGTGTTAAGTGTTGTCTTCCAGTGCGGGGACTTTTCCCAGCCGGTGTAGATCTCCGAGTGGCAGGTCTGGCAGACTTCCGAACCGACGTATCCTGGCGCTTCGTCCGCCTTGGTCGGAGGGGAGCCGACCTTGCTCGGAGACGGATTTGCGCCTTGGGAGGTTTGCGCCCCAGCTGACAAGCAGACCGCTGCAGCCATCAGCAACGGCATCACCAGTATTGCAAGGTGCCGCATCTTGAATCCGGAGGGCCTCAGGGTATTCATTCCGCCTTCCAAAACGCTTGAACTGCGTATCGGCACAATGCTCAGTTTCAAGAGGGCAAAGGCTAGGCGTTCCTTTTAGTCGGACTCGGATGCATCCGGTCGTTCTTCATGGTTGGAAAACGTGCGCTCTAACTTTTCGTGAAGAGTAGGCCATTTTGCGCACCTTCGATAGCCTGCATCTCCGGAGAGCCATCCAAATTGTTTGTAATTCTTGCAACCGTGGAAGAATTGCCAACTGCGCAGATGCGACCCAAATAGTTGTTGCGGGCCAAGCTCTACCAGAGCCCCAAGGTAAAGCTTTTCCCACTCTGGGCACTCGAGCTTCTCCACGGGCTCCTCGTCGGTCCGTTTGTAAATGCGCGGGCGACAACCGTAGACGTTCCCGTGTCGCAATACTGTGCAATATCGAACACTTTGCTGCATCGGCTCGGATGCTGCTCTCGCGTATGTTGGAGTCCACTGTTCCAAGGGTGTCGGCAGTCCCCAACCGACGCATTCCTTCTTGGAAAGTGAGATGATCCTCGCAACCGTTTCGCGACAAATACCAATCTCTTGGCCAATCTCTTCGTGGTTCTGCTCCAGCCTCACTTGCGTATCGCCGTTGGACGTCGATGTTCTTTCACGGTTGCTCCAGAAAAGGCGGCTGACTTACTTTCAGAGTCTCGGCGACTATTCGTTTACTGTCTGTGACCTGTGTCACAGCACAGATGTGACAATCGTGTAATAGTTCGCGAAGTGCGCTTTGTGGGCATTGCCACTCACTCGGAACGAGATACAGGTCTATTCACTGCGCTGGCTGCAGGTGACGGTCAATACGAAGTAATGTGATGCTCATCACAGCCAGCAACTTGATTCCGCTGTAACTTCAAGTTTAGGAGGGGACAATGACAAACGTCGCGGCTGGTGTTCGAATCAGTCTCAAGAATATTCTTTATCTAACGGATTTTTCTGAGCCGTCCGAGGCCGCTTTGCCCTTTGCCGTCTCGATCGCTCGGGAATACGGAGCGAAGGTACATGCCTTTCACGTGCTGATCCCGGTCGGATACACGTACATGACGCCGGAACTGACGGCGGCGGCCCTCGAAGCTGAGGAAGAGGTTGCCCGGGACAACATGCGGCGCGTTGAGTCGCACCTCGTGGGCTTGCCGCATGAATCTGTCATCGAGCGCGGGGTGGGAATCTGGCCCTTGCTCGAAGAGATGATCAAAGAGCAGGCCATCGATCTAATTGTGCTTGGAACTCACGGGCGCACCGGAGCGCAGAAACTGCTGTTAGGCTCGGTGGCGGAGGAGGTCTTCCGCCGCTCACACGTGCCCGTGCTCACCATCGGACCGGCGGAGCACGGTGGTGCACATAAGGCTGCCAAGTTCTGGCGCGTCCTTTTTGCTACGGATTTTGGCGCGGAATCACTCGCGGCCGCCCCCTACGCGTTCTCCATGGCGCAGGAGAACAACGCGGAGCTGATTCTGCTGCACGTGATGCGACATCCCGAAATTCCGCTGACCGAGCGTGAGGCCGAAGCCGCCAAAACGAACGTGCTGGCTCAACTGCACGAGATCGTTCCTGCAATGGCGGAACTCTGGTGCCGGCCCGAAGCCTCGGTTCAAACGGGAGACCCGGCGGAACAGATTGTAAATGTTGCGAAAGAGCGCCATGCCGATTTAATCGTTCTGGGAATAAGGGATAAGCGAGGATTCATGGGTGCTGCAACGCACCTGGGGCGCGCCACAGCGCACAAAGTGGTTGCTCACGCCACATGCCCCGTGCTGACCGTCCGCGGCTGAAGTATGATTTGGGGCCTGGCTTAGTGATAGCCCGCATCTTTGGAATCAACGGAAAGAACCACTGTGAGGCAATGATGGTCATCCGAGCCTTAATTCTAATCAGTGCTTCGTTGCTATTAATCGGCGTCGTTGGTGCCAAGCCGGGCGTTAACGATACACAGCTTCCTTTAACCTACGTGCCGCCCGGCGATCAGATTTACAAGCAGTATTGCGCTGCTTGCCATGGCGCGGACGCCAGAGGAAATGGTCCACTCGCGTCTGTGCTCAAGACGCTGCCGCCCGACCTGACCACGCTCGCTAAGCGTCATGCGGGTAAGTTTCCATATGATTACGTCGCGAACGTCATCGAATTCGGGCCAGGTGTATCCGCTCATGGCACATCGGATATGCCTACCTGGGGCCCGATCTTCCGCTACTTCGACAAACGAAACGAAAAAGTTGTCCAGCAACGCATCAAGAACCTCTGCGATTACTTGGCGACCCTGCAGGGGAAATAGCGGTTCAAAGATGCCTGTAGGCGCCAAGGAAAGACACCTTCTAGGACGAATCGGCTGGCTGCGCGCCGCAGTGCTCGGCGCCAACGACGGCATCCTCTCAACTTCGAGTTTGGTCCTCGGTGTCGCAGCCGCACATGCGAATCACGCGAACGTGCTGGTAGCTGGGGTCGCTGGCCTGGTGGCTGGGGCCATGTCGATGGCTGCTGGCGAGTACGTCTCCGTTCACTCTCAGGCGGACACCGAACAAGCCGAACTCGATCGTGAACGCACCGAACTCAGAGCAGACGACAAGGGTGAACACAAGGAGCTAGCGTCGATTTACGTCGCTCGCGGGCTTGATCCGAAACTTGCGAAGCAGGTTGCCGACCAGCTGATGGCTCGTGACGCCCTGGGCGCGCATGCCCGCGATGAGCTCGGCATTTCCGAAACTCTCCGTGCGCGTCCGATCCAGGCGGCACTGGCGTCGGCCGCCAGCTTCGCCGTCGGAGCAGCTATGCCTCTGGCTGTCGCCGCAATAGGCCCGTCCGCGCACCTTATCCCTCTTGTCTCCGGAACTTCATTGGCGTTGCTCGCGCTGCTGGGCGGGTTGGCGGCACGTGCGGGTGGCGCGAGAGTAATGATGGGCGCACTCCGCGTTACCTTCTGGGGTGCGCTGGCCATGGCGGTGACCGCAGGCGTTGGCACACTGTTCGGAACAGTTGTATGAATGAATCAATGGGTGTGTACCGACGTTTCGGTGTGAAGCGTTCTTGCAACGAATCCAGCATGCTCTGTCTTGACCATCAGCGCGTGATGTGGCGCTGCTGCAAGGAGCTTGTCAAAAGACATAGCGCGACCGATAGTATGACTGTGAACCTGCAGGGTCCGCCGCTAAACGACTCTACTGGACTGTTCCGGAACAGAATCTCCTCGCTCGACGCTATATTCCAGCCGCGCTCCGTGGCAGTCATTGGTGCGACAGATCGCCAAGGCAGCGTCGGACAAGCGGTACTCGCCAACCTACGTGGACCTTCTTTCAAAGGGAAAATCTATCCCGTAAATCCCCACCATTCCGAGATTCTCGGTCTCCATTGCTACGCCGCGGTACGGGAAATACCCGATCCGCCGGATTTGGCCGTTATCGCGACTCCTGCCGCGAGCGTCTCGGGCATCATCGGCGAGTGTATCGACGCAGGTGTTAGGGCAGCGGTCATCATTTCGGCGGGATTTAAGGAACAAGGCCCCCAAGGGCAAGCCTTGGAAGCCGACATAGCGGATCAATTGCGGCGCGGCCGATTGAGACTGATCGGTCCAAACTGCCTAGGAGTGATGAATCCCCTGATCGGTCTCAACGCAACATTCGCGCAGACCATCGCACGACCGGGAAATGTCGCGTTTCTAAGTCAAAGCGGAGCCCTGCTGACAGCTATTTTGGATTGGAGCCTTCGGGAAGAGGTTGGCTTCAGCGCGTTCGTATCAACCGGCTCGATGCTCGACGTCGGATGGGGCGACCTGATCGACTATTTCGGAAGTGACCCAAACACGCAGAGCATTCTGATTTACATGGAATCGGTGGGGGATGCGCGTTCGTTTCTATCGGCGGCGCGCGAGGTGGCGATGAGCAAGCCGATCATCGTCATCAAGGCGGGACGCTCGGAGGCGGCCGCGAAGGCCGCGACCTCACACACGGGCGCCATGACCGGGAGCGACGAGGTATTCGACGCCGCGCTCCGCCGTTGCGGCGTCCTCCGCGTATCGAGCATTTCGGACATCTTCTACATGGCCGAGGTTCTGAGCAAACAGCCACGCCCACGCGGACCCCGGCTGATGATCGTGACCAACGCAGGAGGCCCAGCCGTACTCGCGACAGATGCCCTGATCGGCCTGGGGGCGGAACTCGCGCCACTTTCAGACGTTTCTCGACAGGCTCTCGATAGCTTTCTGCCCCCGCACTGGAGCCATGGAAATCCCATCGATGTTTTGGGCGATGCAGATCCAGATAGGTACGCCCAAGCAATCGAAATCGCAATGAAGGATCCGGGTAGCGACGGCCTGCTCGCCATTCTCGCTCCCCAAGGAATGACTGATCCGGCGGGGGTCGCCGAACGCCTTAGGCCCTACGCCAAAGGACATGGAAAGCCATTATTAGCGAGTTGGATGGGTGGCAAATATATCGAAAAGGGTGAAGCGATTCTGAATTCGGCCGGTATACCTACGTTCGCTTACCCCGACACTGCTGCGCGCGCATTCGTTTATATGTGGCGCTACAGCTACCAGCTTCGAGGGCTATACGAGACACCGCTCATCACAGACGATCCAAGCGCCGCTGAAGAGCGTAAATCCACAGCTAAACGAATGCTCGATTCCGTTTTAGCCGCGGGGCGTACGTTACTCACAGAGGTGGAGTCCAAGCAGATTTTAGTTCTCTACGGCATTCCCACGACACCTACGAAAGTTGCATACGACGCGGAAGAGGCGGTAAGGCTTGCATCCCAACTCGGTCACCCTGTTGTCCTAAAGCTTTATTCTCATACGGTCACACACAAGACCGATGTGGGTGGCGTGAAGCTAAATCTTGCCGACACTGATGCGGTGCGGAAGGGATACGACGAAATTAAATTGAGCGTGACTTCGCGGGCCGGCGCCGGTGCGTTTGAGGGCGTGACCGTACAGCCCATGGTGCGGATCAACGGATATGAGCTGATATTGGGGAGCAGTGTGGATTCGCAATTCGGACCGGTGCTTCTCTTTCGGGTCAGGAGGAGAACTCGTGGAAGTCTATCGAGACCGGGCGCTCGGCTTGCCTCCGCTCAATACGACGCTGGCGCAACGTTTGATGGAACAAACCAAGATCTACAGCGCGCTCAAGGGTGTACGAGGACGGAAACCGGTCACCATGGAGGCGCTCGAAGCAGCACTAGTTAGGTTTAGCGATCTTGTTGTTGAACTCCCGCGAATCAAGGAGATCGACATCAACCCCCTCGTGGCTTCCGGAGGTGGAGTGATCGCGCTTGACGCTCGAATCTTGCTATTCGATGCAAAAGTGACAGACGCAGCGCTGCCCAAGCTCGCGATCCGACCCTATCCTTCGCGGTATGTGTCACGTTGGAAGATGAAGGATGGCCGAGAGGTGCTTATCCGGCCCATTCGACCCGAGGACGAACCGCTGATGGCCCGCTTTCACGAATCGCTCTCGGAACAGACCATATATCTAACGGTATTTCCACATGGAAGCATTGAGCGCACGCGTCGCGCACGAGCGCCTGCTGCGTAAGTGTTTCATCGACTATGACCGGGAGATCGCGCTTGTTGCCGAGTGCGCTGATCAAGCCACGGGAAGCCGCGAAACCCTAGGAGTGGGCCGTTTGACCCGCCAGAGGGATCGCCAGGCGGATGCTGAGGTCGCGATTCTTGTTGCGGACGGCGCTCAACGTCTTGGACTCGGCACCGAATTGCTTGGGCGCTTGATCAAAATTGCGCGCGCGGAGAGCTTCAAGTCGATCATCGCCCACATTCTGCCGGACAACGCTGGAATGCGGGGGTTGGCGGCCCGGTTCGGGTTCATTGTGGGACCGAGCGTCGATGCAACTGAAATCGCTGCAACTCTCACATTGTAACGCTGAGGCAAACTCCGATGCGACAAACGCTCAATGCAGCAGACTGAAAAGAAGGGCCCACCCTTGAAGCGAGGAAGCGGAGAACATCGAAACCGCGATGACGACGATGAGCACAACGAAAGCCCCGATCTGTGAAAGCGTAACTTCCTTTGCCGTCAGCATTTGCCATTGGTGCCTCCACAAGAACGCGGCATCGGAGGTCGCCGCAGCATATGTCCCCGACCGCAGAGAAGTCAACGTAGGCCCGGCAATAAACACGGGCAGCGGTGCCGTGACGGAAGTTGGCTGTTCAGGTATGATCAGCCGAAGATGGAATCAATTCCTGCCCAGGTACTGTTTGAAAAGATTTTCGCGTCATCCCCGGATGCGGTTGTCGTTACCGGAAGTGACGATCGAATCGCGCTGATCAGTGCACAAGTCGAGAGGCTTTTCGGCTACAGCCGCGCGGAGTTAGTTGGCCAGCCTGTTGAAATCCTAGTCCCCGAACGATTCCGCCCGGTTCATCCCTCCCATCGCGCTGAATACAACCTGCGACCCTATACGCGCGTTATGGGTGCCGGCCTGCAACTGTTTGGCCGCCGAAAGGATGGAAGCGAATTCCCAGTGGACATCATGCTCAGCCCGGTCGAAGCGGATGGAGTACGGCTTACGTTAGCCGTGATCCGCGACGTGACGGATCGCAAGCTGGCTGAAGAATTGCTGCGTCAAAGCGAGGAGCGTTTCCGACTGCTCGTTGAAGCCGTAAAGGATTATGCCATTTTCATGCTGGATCCCGGCGGGCGAGTCGTGAGCTGGAACGCTGGAGCAGAACGCGCCAAAGGATATCGAGCCGAAGAGATTCTCGGTCAACATTTCTCGCGTTTCTATTTTCAAGAAGACATTGACAGCGGCAAGCCGGACCGCGAGTTGGAGGTCGCCGCTTCGCAAGGACAGATCGAGGACGAAGGTTGGCGAATCCGAAAGGACGGTTCGCGTTTTTGGGCCAATGTCGTTATTACCGCGATCAGAAATTCGCGTGGCGATCTCGTGGGATTTGCGAAAGTCACCAGGGATTTCACGGAGCGCAAAAAAGCTGAGGAAGCTCTTCAGTTCAGTGAAAGGCGCTTCCGGTCACTTTTTGAATTTTCGCCGGACGCGATCCTTGTCGCCGATCATCAGGGATCCATCACCGAGGTCAACGGACGTGCGCAGGAATTCTTCGGCTATGAGCGCGCGGAACTTCTCGGTCAGCCCGTCGAGATCCTTATTCCAGAACGATTCCGCAATGCTCACCCGAAATATCGGAAGGATTATGCCGATCACCCACGCACCCGTGCCATGGGACTGGGAATGGAACTTCACGGGAAGCGCAAGGACGGCTCTGAGTTTCCGGTAGACATCATGCTGAGTCCAGTAGAGACGGCATCCGGCAGCGTCGTACTCACCGTCATTCGCGACCTCTCGGAGAAGGTGAAGGCGCAGCAAGAATTGGAGCGAAAGGAACAGGAAAAGCGATACCTTGAAGAAGAGCTGAATACCGAGCATCGTTTTGAGGACATCATTGGTGAGAGTTCTGCCTTAAGGAGGGTGTTGCAGCAGGTCGAAACGGTCGCAGCCACCGACGTCACGGTACTCATTCTGGGCGAAACCGGCACGGGCAAGGACCTCGTTGCGCGCGCCATTCACCAGCTCAGCTCGCGCCATGAGCGTACCCTCGTCAAGTTGAACTGCGCCGCGATTCCGACCGGACTGCTCGAGAGCGAGCTATTCGGCCACGAGAAGGGCGCTTTCACTGGGGCCATTGCCCAGAAGATCGGGCGCCTCGAATTGGCTCATCGCGGAACGCTTTTCCTCGACGAGGTAGGAGATATTCCACTAGAGATTCAGCCCAAGCTACTACGCGCTTTGCAGGAAAAGGAATTCGAGCGGCTAGGTGGCACGCGCACAATTCCCGTCGACGTACGACTCGTGGCAGCCACGAATCGCAACCTTGAGAAGATGGTTGCGAACCGTGAGTTTCGCAGCGATCTCTACTACCGCTTGCGAGTCTTTCCGATCACCATCCCGGCCCTGCGGGATCGCCGGGGAGACATACCTTTGCTGGTTCGATATTTTGTGACGAAGCATGCCCGCCGGATGGACAGGCAGATTGAATCCATTCCTCCAGAGACAATGAAAACCCTCTGCCGATGGGACTGGCCGGGCAACATCCGCGAGCTCGAAAACTTCATTGAAAGAGCCGTCATTCTTTCCAAAGGACCTGTCCTTCGGGCTCCGCTGGCTGAGCTTGAGCTTTCCCCTGCCTCCATGCCTAATGACGACGCCACGCTCGAGACCACAGAACGAGAGCACATCTTGCGCGTGCTTCGGGAGTCGAAGGGTGTTATCGCCGGATCGGGAGGCGCTGCAGCGCGGCTCGGACTGAAGCGTACCACCCTAAATTCCAAACTGAAGAAGCTAGGCATCGAACGAGACGACTATATGTAGTCAGCTCCGACGACATTTCGTCAGTGAGTATCGTCACTCGGCTTCGTGATATGTCTCACCGTTCTTGATTGCCATCAGTAAGTCACCATTTATCCTCGATATAGCCTGTTTCCTGCCGGCGCGCTTGGTTTGGCCTCCACATTGCCAGTACGGGGCTGTGGCACCAAACGGAGGCAAATCACGCTAAAGATCACCATAGCCGAGGCTCCAAAGATGGCAACTCTTAAGCTCGAAGGAAGAGTTATTGGTCCATGGGTGAAGGAGTTCGAAGTGGCTTGGAGATCTTTAGCTGCATCGCTCGGTCAGAGAAAGCTTCTAGTCGACCTCGCGGGTGTCACATACATGGACTCGGAAGCAAGGGATCTGCTGGCTGAAATTCATAGTGAAACAGGCGCCGAATTCCTGGCGGACACACCGATGACGAAGTACTTCGCCGAGCAAGCTCGGCGGAGCACAAAACATCTTGAGGAGGCAGACTAAAATGCGAGGACCCTACGGTTTTGAGACAGGCAACACCTGCAGCACATGCAAGCTCCGAACTAATAACTTTTTCTGTCAAATGGCTCCGGCGGCACTCAAGGCTTTCAACGCCATTACCTATTCATCGGTCTATCCGGAAGGATCCGTCCTCTTCCTTGAAAAAACGGATCCACGTGGAATTACGGTGCTTTGCGAGGGAGAAGTGAAGCTTTCGATCAGTTCGAGCGAAGGCAAAACTTTGATCGTACGGATCGCGAAGCCCGGTGAAGTCCTCGGCCTCACAGCCGCGATCGGCGGTACGCCTTACGAAGTCACTGCGGAAACTTTGAGGCCCTGCCATGTTGCTTTCATTCGGCGTGATGATTTTCTGCGTTTCGTCGGCCAGCATCCCGAAGTCTATCAGGGCATCGTCAAGCAGCTCACCTCGTCCTACGATGGCGCCTGCGAACAATTGCGAACAGTCGGCTTGTCAGCATCCGTACCCCAGCGGCTCGGGAGGTTACTATTGGATTGGTCGCAGGCAGCGACCGAAGCAAAGGTCGGCCGACAAATCACTTTGCCGCTGACGCACGAGGAAATCGGTGAATGCATCGGGAGTTCCCGAGAAAGCGTGACTCGGACGTTCAGCGAACTCACGAGCCGGCACCTGCTCTCGCGAAAGGGTTCCACCGTGACGATTCCTGATCGTGCGGCATTAGAGAGTTTCGTGAACGCATAATCGGTCTGGTTGGGTTCTAATGCCGGGAAGCGGGAACCTGATCCGTCAGAAGGCTGCCTATTTCGCTTGTTTTGATTTGATATAGGTCGCGAGGTCGGAAATGCGCTGGGTGATTTGCGCGGAACTCAGCCCGCTACCCAACTTGAAATCCGTTCCCCAGATAGGCATCTCGGCCGGTCCATGCGCGGGGAGCCGCACGCCGTTCCGCAACACTTCTGAGAAATAGGCGTATGGAAAATTGCCGCCGTGACGCCGGGCGAGCGTGGTCAGATCGGGCGGGACACCTTTGAACGGATAGGGTGCGGGGCCATTCCCCTTTAGATCATTTCCGTGGCACGCAGCGCAAAGTTGTTTGTACAAGTTCGCGCCGGAGACGAGATTGTCGGCCGAGCTATGGTGAGAAGGAGGGATTGACTGGATCGATTGCAGGTATTTAACCAGATTGTCTAATCTGACGTTGCCCCGATCCACATCTGCTTCCACCTGGTGAAATATAGGCCCCCAAACTGGCATCGCCCGGGACCCGTGCGCCACAACGCTCACGTCGCCCAAGATGGTCTCGCGAACCCGCTGCATAGGAAATTCACCGGCGTTATTCATCGCCAGCAGCGTTAAGTCTGGCACCTTCGCGTTCAACGCTGCGGCGGCCGGACCTCCTCCTTTACCGTCAACCCCGTGGCATGAAGCACAATATGCCCGGAAAAGGTCGGGGCCCTTGACAGAATTGATTAGAGGTATGACCTGATCGTTCTCGACAGGCGCTGTTTGACCCCGGCTAGCCGCACCGGCGAAAGCGACGTAGGCAAGCCCACACACCACCACGAGCCACGCCGCTTTGCCCAGCCTGCATTGCGTCATACTCACGGTGGTCGCTCCTTGCCTTCGCGCCGTGCCAAAAGTCACCGCTTAACCGCGGACGGTAAGAACCGGGCACCGCGCACGCACAACGACCTTGTGTGCTATTGCCCGTTCGAGGTGTGTTGCAGCGCCCAGATGACCCGCGGCGCTTCGAACTCCGAGAACAATCACGTCGGCCTCGCGTTCGGCAGCCACTTCGAGAATTCGCTCGGCTGCCTCTCCATACTTCACCATGGCTACGGGACGGCACCGCATCCTCGCCTCACCGGGCACGATATGGTGCAGGCCTTCCATTATGTCCGTGATCGGAATCTTACTCTTGTCGCTGGTTCCGGGTACAGCCGCCACGTAGAGCAAAATTAGGCGCGCGTCGTTTTCCTCGGCCAGCGAAACGGCAAATGGTGCTGCGATCTCGCAATGTTTGCTGAAGTCCGTAGCGAACAATACCGAATGGAACGCTCCTTTATTGGCCAAGTTCTTGTGAACACCCGGACCGATGGTCAGTACCGGCACGCTTGATTGCCTGAAAATCTCCTCCGCAAAAGATCCTAGTAGGAGTCTTTGAGCGCGGGTGCGGCCGTGGGTTCCAATCACTATCAGGTCAATGTGTCCATCTATGATCGCCTGTTCGATGGCCGGCCACAGAGGAACACCCCGGGTTATTGCCACATCGTGGGTAACATCGGTGAGTTCGGAGTCGACCTTAACCATTTCAGCGGTCGCAAGTTCTTCATCGGCTTGCACCGCCTCCGGACAGGTCGACGGGATTACGGGCGTCAGCACATGCAGCGCGTGGACACTGGCGCCGTAAGTGCGGGCCAGGGCTGCGGCGAAGGGCACAGCGGCCTTGGAAGGTTCAGAAAAATCGGTCAAGTAAAGAATATTCTTCAACTGGATGCGGGCGCCTTCCCCAATCACGGTCATCTTTCATCTCCTGTGCATTTCCCAAAGGCCACTGCCGTAATCGCCATCGCGCCATGAAGCAGGGCATTCTAACTACTCCTGGTACGCGTGCAGGTTGTAGACCACCTGTACGCTCATGGCGATCGGAACTGGAACGCCATTCAGGTAAGTAGGTTCGTACTTCCACTGCAGTACCGCCGCAAGCGCCGACGGAACCAGCAGCCCGGGTTCATCCACCACGTGTGCCTGAACCACGTTGCCGTGTTCATCAATCACCGCATCGATCAGCACTACACCCTGAACTCGGGCCCGCCAAGCAATCGGCGGATACGTGGGATCAATCCGCAGTACCTGCCGCGGCGGTTTTACGTCACCCCCGATGCGTACCACCGTCGTTTTCTCCGCTGCTGTCGCACCTGTCGGAGCCGCCGGGCCGGTTCCCGTGCCGCCGAGAATTCCGCCCAGCACACCTCCAGTTTCGCCGCCCGGCACTCCGCCAATCACCCCTCCTGGGCTCATGTCCGGCAGACCTTCGTCCCGCACGACGGCGATATTTCTCGGAATGGTGATCGGCGCAGTGAATTTACTCGGCACGATGTTGCGCATCGGTCTTGCGACCTTCTGTACCAACGGCGGGGCCGGTGCTGGCGCTGCGGCTGGCGGCTTCGGGAGCGCCAGGTAGGTCAATTGAAAGTTATGAAGATCTATCGCTTGAGTGAACAGCAGCGGCACAACTACAACGGTCGTCACGACAAGGATGTGGAGCCCGAGCGATACCATCCACTCAATGGGATTTCTGTGTCCGTGCTCCAAGGGCGTCTCCAGCATCCCGCGAACGAACGCCTGCTGTGCCACCTCGCGTGGCAGCTTTGGCAACGGAAGGTCTGATTGGGGGATATGTCCGAAGTAGAGGGAGGCGACGCCGTGCTTTTCGAACGCAACGGGGCACAAGCAACTCTCAGCCCGCGCCAAATGATCGTGGATCTGTAGCGTCTGTTGCTTGGGAACTTCCTGCTTGATCATCAAAGAGTGCGTCATAACTTTACCTCCGCCGGTTCTAATCGACGCTTATCTTCCGATCTCCGTCTCACGATCTCTGCGGTTTTTTAGCACTCAACACTTTGCGTGTGCTGCGTCGCTCGTCACCTAGGCGTGTGCCCCAGATCACATTAGGTCCGCGAGCGGCGGCTATTGAGCAATTCCTTTGTGGAGTCCGGGTGTGACGTCGGTCACCGACAGAACTGTTCCGCTATGCAACCCTCTCCCTGCACAAGCAAAGGAAGGGCACTTATGAAAGGGAAGCTTGGGAATCGATCACGCGACTCCGATTGGTTCGAAGAGGGCGCTGATAATAAGGGGATTTTCACATGAACTTACTACGCTTTATTCCAATTTCATTTTTCAAGTGGTGTGAGTTCGTATGGCCAGGTGTATGGCTCAAGGATGCAACCTGGGTTTTCGCGATCACAGAGACGATCCACATCATGGTGTTGACCGTGCTGCTGGGCACGATCTTCGTGGTGGACTTGCGCCTGCTCGGTTTTGGCTTGAAACGGCGCTCGGCCGCACAACTGGCCAGAGATCTGATGCCATGGACGCTAACTTCGATAATTCTGATGGCCCTCACCGGAGTGGCGTTGTTCATGTCGGAAGCGCGGAGGCTAAGCCAGAGCGGACCATTTTTCTACAAGATGGTTTTCCTGGTGCTGGCGCTCGTGGCTCATTTCACGATCGTCGGCGCGTCCACGAAGCCAGCGCAGCCGGAGGGCTCTGCGCTAGGCAAGCTGGCGGCTTGCCTGTCGCTATTCTTCTGGTTTGGCGTTGCGTTCGCGGGGCGAGCGATCGCTTTCCTCTAAGAGCGGCACTCAGGCAAATCGAAAGCGGCTCGTGAAGATACAATCACTAAAGATGGCAGCGGACAAGACCATAATCCGCGCTGTCACGAATCTGGATCGCGTTTTTCAAAGATGGCGTTTCAAAAGGCAGGAATGGCCGGTGGTCTCGGGACAGTATTACGTCGGTCGCAAAGACAGTTGCGTTGCCGTGTGCACTCTAGGAAGCGTCGATTTGATGAAGACAATCGGTTGTCGCAAGGATATCGCCATCGTCGGCAAGACATTCACCGAGAATATCGGAATCGAGAAAATGGTCCGAAACCTCGTCAGCAATCCCTCGATTCGTTTTCTTGTTTTGTGCGGCAAAGAATCACCTCACCGTGTCGGTCAGTCGATCATCGCTTTGAAGATCAACGGGGTCGATAGAGAGGGACAAATCGTTGGTTCGCGGGGAATACTTCCGATCATAAAGAACATTCGCCGCGAGGAAATCGAGCGCTTCCGGAACCAGATCGAAATAATCGATCTCATAGGATGCGAAGCATTGGACCGGGTGTTAAAAGCAATAGGCGAGGCGAATGAACGAAATGTTTCCACCTTTGAGGACATTCCGAGTCCTGCCTCACGGGAAAGCAACAGAGTCGAACACGTTCCGTGCTGGCGTCGTGAAAGCCTCGACTACAAGGAGGACCCGGTCGGCTTTTTTATCATTCAGATCGACTCCATGCTCGGAAAGATTGTCGTTGAGCACTATTCCACTGGATTTGTCATTCAGCGGATACTTCATGGAAAGAATGCTCTCGAGGTTTATGCCACGATTATACGCAACGGATGGGTAACTACTCTTGGCCATGCAGCCTACCTTGGGCGGGAGCTCGCTAAAGCTGAGCTAGCGCTCAAGAGGGGATTGGTGTTTGAGCAGAACAAAGAATTGATGGACCGATGTTGATCTTCGGTTGGCACCACGGGAATCGGTGACCTCGGACTTTCTGGCCCGGGATCCGTTGGGCTCTGAGCCTTTTCCTTCGTAAAGCGCCGCCCTCGTACACTCTTAGGTCTCTTTCGACGGCACAGGTCTCCCTGCGACGGGCTTCCCCTAACTGGGTCCGTTCCCATCAGTCACGCTCGGGTGTGACCGGCATCACTTACATTTCCTGGATTTGTGTCGAAAATATGATTGATTCACCGAAATGGATGGGTCGGAGGTAAGCCATGAATATAGTTCACGTGACGTTGGTTGCGCTTCTAGTAGCTCTCGGAACCATTGTAGGAATCTTGGTGCCTTTGCTTATCTACCGGAGCACATTTGCGAATCGCGAGGACGATCAGATTGTTCTAGATCCCGCCGAACGATCTCTGGAGAATGAACAACGTGCAATCGTCAAACGAATGCAGCAGCTCGGTCGGCCAATCACGGCACTGTTCATTCTCAGCGGCTCGCTACTTGTGGCCATTGTAGGTCTGTGGCTGTGGCAGGGACTCCGCAACTTTTGATTGTCCTGGAGGGCGGGTGTGGATATGACAACGTCCGTTACTCAGGCGATCTCCAGACCTGAGTTTGCGAGAGAGGTTTGCAACGCTTGCGTCCGGCCTTCGCTGAACACGATTTGTGATTCGTGCGCAGGCAGACTCCGAGCCGATGCACTCGACAGAAAGAAGCGCGAAGAAAAGCTGAGCTCGTAAAAAGTCGGCTCGCCAAAGCTAAGGAGGGAGCGGGCAGATGCAAATAAATGAAATGAGCGGCCAAGAGTGCAGGGATCTGCTTTCTCGGTTAGGGTTCGGCAGGCTCGCATGCGCCTACGAAAACCGACCCTACATCGTTCCTATTTACTTCGCCTACGAGCCCGATCACCTCTACGGCTTTGCTACCTTGGGACGGAAAGTGCAGTGGATGCGTTCGAATCCGCAGGTTTGTTTGGAGGTTGACGAGATCCTGAGCCATTTCCACTGGTCGAGCGTTGTGGTCGTGGGACGCTATGAGGAACTTCCAGCAACGCATCAATACACCGGCGAGCGGCTGCAAGCTCAGCTTCGACTCGAAAAAAGAGCGTTGTGGTGGCAAACAGCGTATGCGGCAAGTTATGTTCGAAACGAATCCTACCCGACCGACGCAATCTTCTACGGCATACACATCGAAGAAATCAGCGGTCGGAAGGCTACTGCAGATCCAGTTGAATCGGCGATTGGGCTCTCTCTCGCGCAAAGTCCCACGCGCGAATAGTACTGTCATTTTACGTTGGTTTTCGAGGAGCGGCGCCAACCTATGCGCGGGAATCTTAATAGGCTCTCCGATCCGAATCTGCCCGCTGCATCGAATCGTGATCAGGGAATTGTAGTCCCTGTTCGTTCCCTGATCCCATCCTGTTCCGATTTGCTCTCAAGAGTCACTTTTCTTCGCTAAGCCATTCGCTATCTGGGACTTGTATCGGCGAACCGATGACCCCGGGAGGAATATTCCCTGTTTTTGTCCCTGTTAGCAGGGAATTGGGGCCGGAGAAAGGTTCGCGCGCGACTGAGTCCACCGCCATTAGGTCCGAGGGCCGATGGCCCGCAAAGTCTACGGGTTCCATGGGGCGTTACGTATCTTGCGTGGCAGGACTTTGAACTTCTACTTTCTCTACTGCAATTCCTTGTGCGAAACGGAAAGCACGGCATCGAACCGCTGAAAGGTGCGGCAGGTCTCAGGGGCGGCGAAGTGAAGCATCGCTTCCGGCAAGACTTGCTGCGCACGAGTCGATTCTGCTGGCTCCCTCTTGCACTATCCGCTCGCTCTTACGAAGCTCTGCCGGCGTCAATTCTTGGCTCGGGTAACGGTGATGAGCCGAAACTGCGCGGTTGAAAAAGAAAGAGGCGGGCCGGATGGCGCCCGCCTCTCGTCTTTTGGGCTTGCTAGCTGTTTCTGCCCGGGTTTTAGAACGCGTACTTTAGTGCAAACTGAATCAGCCTCGGGTTAACGGACAAGCTCGTTATAGCCGGGGTGATTCCGGTGCTGATGTTTACGTTAGGTTCGTGCCGTTAGCGGAGGCGCCTGGTTCATTGAACTGCGGATGGTTGAAGGCGTTAAAGAACTCGGTACGGAATTCCAGCGTGGCACTTTCGTGAATTCCCCCCACCCGAGTAATCTTGCTCAAGGAAATATCCCAGTTGTCTTGCGGGGGCCCTAGGATGTTCCCCTGCCCGGCGTTACCAAAACCAGTACCGTTCGAGATGACGGTAGCACTCTGGCAGGCATTTACTATACCGCTCGGGCAGAAGGCGCCCGTGTTGACCCAGCCCTGAGGACTGGTCACCCGATTGTAGATGCTTCCATGCGTCGCGACGTTGGCGTTACTAGCGCCCGGCAGGAACTCCGCCTGCGACGCTATGGGGGTACCACCGCTGAATCCGTAAATGCTCCCGAGATTGTTGTCGGTGATGGAAAGAGGCTGGCCATCCTGAATCGTGGTCTCGCCGGATACTCTCCAGCCGCTGGTTACCACTCCCACCCAGCCATCGTGTTTCCCGAAGGGCAGGTCGTAGCTGTAGTTTAGGGTGAAGCGTTGCGGGCTGTACTCCGGATTCAGCCCATACTGCGAGATGATGGGGTTGAGCGACCAAGTCGGATTAACGGTCGCTCCTGTAATCGCGGCGTTCCCCTGCCAACTGCTCAGAAGGGAATTGCTCCAGGCATAAGTAGCCTGGAGGCTCAGTCCCTTGGAGAAGTTCTTCCGCACAGTGGCCTGAAAGCCGTTGTACTTGGTATCTGCATTGTTCGCAAATGCCACCAGTTGCGAAGGTGAAAAACCCAGCAGTGGTACGCGCAGGTTCACGTTACCGGTAACTGGGGCAAGGCCCGCTGAGTTGGGAATCACGGCATTTTGTAGCAACGCCGGGTTGTCCGCAAAGGTTCCCGTGTCTTGATGAATTCCACGCGACCCCACGTAGCCAAGTTCGAGCACCCAGTTGGGCTTGAACTCATACTGCATGGTGAGGTTCCACTGATAGGTCTGCGGAACGGGAAACTTCGCAGGAAGGTACGTTTGGTTAATGTTGGAGCTCAAGTCCGTCGCGGTGATGTACCGGTATGTCCAGTTTGCAGTTGCGCTCGAGTACGGTTGCTGAAGGGTAGCGTAATAGATGCTTGGTCCTGCGCCGCCCAAAGTTGTAGCGTAGGGTACGCTTTGCAGCACACCGTGGATGTACGACTCTCCGCCGAGGTAATCGTAGAAGATGCCTGCACCGCCGCGTACCACGAACTTATTCGTAGAGAGCGGCTGCCAGGCAAAGCCGAAGCGGGGAGCGAAGTCATCGTAGGGAGCCTTCGTTTCACCCATGTTCGTGAAGTTTCTCTGGAACACTCCTGCGGGGATCGCGCCCAGCTTATTGGTATTGTAGTTGGAAGGTACCGTGAACCCGATCAGCGTGCCGCCCGGGCAAGGCGTAGGTGGCGCCGGGTTAGAGGGGGAGTTGGGGCATGGAGCTGCCGTCACCGGTGGCGCCGCGAGTAGGGCCATGTTGGTATTGATATTCACGCCCTTCCCGTCGCGCTCCGACGGATAGCCGTCATACTCCCAGCGGACGCCTAAGTTGATCGTTAGGCGGGCCGTGAGCTTGATGTCGTCCTGAAGGAAGGCGCTTTCAGACCAGTTCCAGAAATGAAAGTCACCGCCCTGATTCGACGAATAGCGGGTGGCAAGGTTCGGCTCAGCGATAATGTTGCTGAGAATCGTGCCGTTGGTGTTTCCTGGTGTGCCTGGGTTGCAGGTAACCGGGAAGGTGCCCGGGGCGCAACCAGGCTTACCGAGCAATAGATCGGCCGGGCTGGAAATGATCACGAGGCCGGCGCCCAGACCCTTCACAAAGTTCCAATTCCAGTTGTTGTGATCCACTTCCGCGCCCGCCCGAATCGTGTGTTTTCCATGCGTCCACGAAATCTGGTCGGCCCACTGGAATTGATCCACGTGGTTGGTTGTGGTTCCGAAGATGCTTGTGCCGATGTTCAAGGGGCCGATACCGATTCTTGGCAGGACATCGTATCCGATGCCCGCGTTGAGAGCGGTCATGCCCACCGCGGAAGCGCTCAGGAATGGTGAAGACGTGGTGCTGTCGGTGAGGTTGCGCTGGTAGGATGCCCGTGCCTCGTTTACCAAGTTAGCGGAGAGAACCGTCGTGAGCTTCAGAACCGCTTCCTGGTTGGTGAACGTTGCGAATTCAGGGGTTCCAGGGACGTTCACGCCTGACTGGTAAAACGGTTGGATGGAGGGATCTTGAGCATAAAAATAGCGGCCGCTCAGCGTGTTTTTGCTATTGATCACATAGTCCCAGTTCCCCATACCCTGGTACTCGTGGTAAATGGCTGGGGAACTCGAAGTGCATTGGGATTCCCCTGACCAGCTGCTCGCCGGCTGGAGGTTGAACTGAATGGGCCTGCACGAAACCCCCGGAGAAGCAATTCCTCCGGCGGCTGGGGCCGTGGGAATGTAGTACTGGCCACCCGGCAACTGGATCTGAAGGAGTTGGAGAGCTGTCGGGTTGATGTTGGAGCCGTTAGCGGCCACCCCGACGCCAACCGGAAAATTCTGACCGATCTTGCCAGAGTATAGGGCGCCTAGCTGGGTAATAAAGGTCTGGGCCTGTGCATCGCACGCTGCCAGTGTTACTGCCCCGGCTGGGCAGGTGCCGCGAGCGCCTGGGGTACCGGAACCGGCAGGTAGGGCCGGGAGCAATGTAGAAATCGAACCGTAGCCGGACTCACCGTTTTTCTGAGAAGTACCCTGATACGCCACGAAGAAGAAGAGCTTATCCTTCTTGATAGGGCCGCCGAAGACACCGCCATACTGATTTTGATTCAGCAGGCGATTGGCATTCGGATAGCACTCCGTGGCCGGCAAGCCTGCGCAAGCGCCTGACGTCACGCCATTAGCTTTCGCGAAAAAGTCTGCTGCGTTCAGAACCGCGTTTCGGAAGTACTCGAAGGCCGTGCCGTGGAAGTCATTGGTGCCGCTCTTGGTGACGACGTTGACGTTGGCACCGGGGTTTCGCCCATAGCCGGCGTCGTAGAGAGATGTTTGAATCCGGAATTCCTGAATCGTGTCGGGGTTCGGGATACCAAAAGCCCCGCGGCTGCCGCCTTCTGTGACGCCGCCAGCGCCCGAGTAGCTAACGATGGAAGCTCCGTCCATCTGGTAGTTATTCTGCTCCTGGCTTGAGCCGTTCACGGCAGTCGGCTGAGTGTCTTTTCCCAGTGCTGCTGCGTTTGAGACTTGTGCGTTGGCACCGGCGTTCAGGCTCAACAGGTTCGTGTAGTTCCGGCTGGCCAGAGGAAGGTCGGTAACAGTCTGTCCTGCGATCGTCGATCCGACCGTGGCGCTTTGCGTCTGGATGGTTTCGACGTTGCCCTGCACCGTAACTTCCTGGGTCTGAGATCCAACCTCCAAAGTTTGATCCAGGTTGCCCGTCTGGGTCACGGTTACGGTGACCGCGGGCAATTCCACTGGCTTAAAGCCGTTGGCCTCAAACCTTACCTTGTAGGTTCCGGGCGGCAGCAAGCCGAGTGTGTAGCTGCCATCCCCGGCGGTCGTCGTGGTACGGGTCTGGGCGGTGCCCACGTTTGTCGCTGCAACTGTAGCGTTGGGGACGACGGCGCCGGTGGTGTCCTTCACCACGCCGGTCAGCGCTCCCGTAGAAGGCGATTGGGCTCGCAGGTTAGGAGCCAAGAACAGACAGGCCAAAAAAGTCAGCAGGAAAAACGCAGACGCGATGCTACGCAGACGTGCAAAATGCATTTCCACCCTCCCCTTACGTTTCGGCTTCCAGACGTGCTCGCCGATTGTGCCCAATGGTATATCAGAGGTGGAAGCGCTTCCACAACATCTTTTTGAAGCTTTGTTCAAAGGGCATATCAGGATCGATGGGTTGAGACAGCGCCGCAACTGTCTTTCAAGAAGGCGGGGTTTGAGAGTCCAGCCATATAGGCTACGGGAACGAGTATTCGCCAGGTGTCGAGGCCTAACGGATGGTTCGCTGGTGCTGCGAGACCCCACGGGTGCCAAGTCCTCTGCCACGAAACAGGAGTTGACCAACGGACCGACCGGCAGTTCAATGATGGACTGTGATGCCGGTCGTCGGCGTCCTGGAAAAGGAGGCAGCCAAAACCGATGCCGAAGGCTAAGGAGTTTACGGTAACGATCAAAGACGAACCGGGAGCCCTGGGGAAGTGCTTTCTCGCTCTCGCGGAGCGTGGAGTAAACATCCTCGCATTTCAGTCGTACGTGGAGGAGGGCGAGAGCCTGGTCCGATTCGTGGCGGACGACGTGGCCGGCGCTAAGGCTGTATTGAGCGGCCTGCGAATGAACTTCGAGGCAACAGATGTGGCCGTAATCAGGATGGCGCACCGTCCGGGCGAATTGGGCCGCGCCGCCTCACGGTTAGGCGAAAAACAGATCAACATCGACTACAGCTACTGCGGACTCGAGCTAGGCTCGACGCTGGTGCTGCTGGTCTTCGGTGTTGACCACTTGACCAGGGCGGCAACTCTGCTGGATGAGCTAGCCGCTGAAAACGCGTGAACTCGAAATCCCGCAGTTACTATCAGCTGAAGCCCCGTGGCAGGATTTTCCAGATACGCTCTAACGGACTTCATTAGTAGTGGCTTGATTCGCGAATGCCCGGAAGCGGCGTTCAAGCTCCCACTGCTGTCGAGCCTTCTCGCTAGACTGCAGAAAGGCCTCGCACCCTGCCGACAGCTTATCGACGCCCAGCGTTTCCCGCGAGCAGGGAGATGCGGGACTGACAAAACTATCTCGATCGCGCCATAAACTCGCGCCCGGCAAGAAGCTGTGCTCGACGCTGGTTCGCACCAGCTGTTTCAGGTCTGCGTACGTAAGCCCATAGGTCTCGACGGCGCGGACGTATTCGTGGGTTAAGTCGATGCGAGACACGCCTTCGTCGTCTGTTGAGAGCGCGACCGGAACATTAAATTTACGATAGATGGGAAAGGGATGCTGCTGGTCCGTGACGCCGAGAATCACTTCGTTGCTGGTCAGATTGATTTCGACCATCACGTGCTTCGCGGCCATTTCCTTCAGCAGGTCGTAGGGACGGTACTCTCGCATAACGTCAACGCCATGGCCGATTCGCTCGGCGCTTGCGACCTCGACGGCAAGGCGAATGTGGCAGCAGAGCCCTTCGGGAGGCACTAGGCCCGGCGCAAGTTCGCCGGCATGCAAACTGATGTGAGCCTTGGGGTACAAGCCGTGCAAAAACGCGACCATTTTCATATGGAGGGCGTAGTCGGACATAGCTATGTACGCGTCCTCCGGCTGAACGTAGTTGATTGCGACGATGCGCGGGTCGGCGGAGGCTGCTTCGAATCCCAGCAAAGTCTGCGCGAACACCTGTTCGGGAGGAAAGGCCCGCAGGACTTGATAGATGTACCGGATTTGCACGGAGCATCCGGGGGCGCGATTTGCCTCTTCGCAATGCTCGCTGCGGCGGCGGATTGACTCGGCCCGATCGAGGTACGCGCGCACCACAGCGACATCATCGCGCAGTCCGCGTGCGAGAAGCTGGTCGCGAAATTCGCCCAATCCGCGATCGGCGTGCCAGCCGAGCTCCTTGGCGATGGCTGTTGTGTGGTCGAACTGAGGAGTTACCATCAATTCCAGATACTGCTCGTTTTGGGTTGCGGCACGGGTGGCCACCTCATCGAGCCACTCTCCGGTGTGACTGGCATCGACGATGAAGAACTTCGGAAACGCATCGAAGAAGTGGTCGTGGCCCGTCACGGCTGGAGCGGGCACAAAACCGCGCATAGAGAAGGCGTCTATCAGAGCGTCGTAGAGATGCTGATCTTGGAGGGCGTGCTCAGCGGGGACGTCGCCGCCGGCACAAGCCCCGGAAGTGCGGCTTACGAACGATAGCGACGAGAGATTTACGCACAGATGGTCCTCGGCGCCCGCTCGAATCCATGACTCCGCGTACACAGCGCCGCTCAGATGAACATGCAAGTCGGCGCCTTTCGGCATGCCTACAAGGAACGCACGGAGAGCGAGCGGATTTGCGCGGGCGGCTTCGAATGCTCGCGCCGCGCGCTGATCGGCGTTTGCTTCCCGCGCTTTGGAAGCAGCTGGATTGCTCGTTTGCGCTAGCGCGGCCGCCGCGAACAGCAAACAAGCGGCCATTGTGCACAGCCATCGGGACTGGAGGGTCATTTCGCGTCCTTGATTTGTATAAGCGCTCGACTGTGTTGGCCCACTGACGTGTTCGCATTCATTTTACTGCCTGCTGCGACAAAGACAATTTCGCAATGATCGGCGTGTTGTAAACTCTTCGCGCGGTCTACGTGCCAATTGAGTCCAGGGCAGGGAATTCATGGGTCGATTTGTCCGGTGTTTAGCGGCAGCACTGATCGCGCTGGGAGTTGTCATGGCTCCGGCTCACGCGCAGACCGCTGCCTCGCAGACCCCCATCCCTATCAAGGTGGTAGTCGTTACGATGTTTGAGCGCGGCGAGGACGTCGGAGATGCTCCCGGAGAGTTTCAGCTATGGGTGGAGCGCGAGCATCTCGACCAAGTTCTGCCGCTTGCGGCGGGATACCACCACGTGCGTCTGAACAGTGACGGCGTGCTGGGCCTGTTGACCGGCGTCGGCACGGCCAAGGCGGCTTCATCGGTGATGGCGCTCGGGACGGACCCTCGTTTCGATCTTTCGAAGGCATATTGGGTTGTGGCGGGAATCGGCGGAGGTGATCCGGCAGATGTATCGCTCGGCTCGGCAGTTTGGGCCGACCGTGTGATCGACAGCGATCTGGCGTATGAGATTGACGCCCGTGAAATTCCCAAGGATTGGTCCACTGGCTATGTCCCATTGCGGAAAGCCGCGCCTTACGAGCAGCCCGTGTTGCACGACGCAGAAAGCCCGGTCTTTGCGCTCAATCCGCAACTGGTAGCGTGGGCACTGGAACTTACGAAGGGCGTTGCCTTGGCCGATTCGGACTCCTTGCGCGCCGCCCGGATGCGCTTCCGTGGCTTTCCGAACGCCATGAAGCCGCCGTTCGTCACTAGAGGAGACGCGTTGTCTGGAAGTACTTTCTGGCACGGAAAGCTGATGGACGAGTGGGCGAATTCCTGGGACCAGTATTTCACTGGGGGGCAGGGGAATTTCATGATTGCCGGAATGGAAGATACGGGCACGCTGCAGGCCCTGACATTTCTAAGCCAGGCTGGGCGAGTGGATTTGGGCCGGGTGCTCGTGTTGCGCACGGTGAGCAACTACGATCGCCAGCCGCCCGGCCTAAGCGCGGCGGGTAGCTTGAAGCAGATGGCTGCGGGAAATTATTCGGCCTACATGGAGGCGCTGGAAGCGGCGCAGCGCGTAGGCGATAAAGTCGTGCGGGACATCGTCGAGCACTGGGGCGAACGCGGATCGACGATTCCGTCTGTGCAATAGGGCTGGAAAAAAAAATGAAAACCGAACCGATACATGCAGAGATGCTCGCGGTGGCTCTTGCAGAAGCGCGCAAAGGCCTGGCCGAGGGCGGGCTGCCTGTTGGTGCGGCGATCTTCGACGCTAAAGGCCAACTCCTCGGTTCCGGCCACAACCGCAGGGTGCAAAACGGAGATCCCTCCTTGCATGGCGAGACGGACGCTTTCCGCAATGCGGGCAGGCAACGCACCTACCGCGACAAGATTATGGTGACGACGCTCGCGCCATGCTGGTATTGCAGCGGACTGGTTCGGCAGTTCGGGTTCGGCACGCTGATCGTCGGTGAGAGCCGCAACTTTCCCGGCGGGCTCGATTGGCTGCGATCACTCGGGATACGCGTCATCGATCTCGATTCCGAGGAGTGCTTTTTGTTGATGGCGCATTACATTCAAGATCATCCCGACATATGGAAAGAGGATATCGGGGAGGAGTAAGAACGTTTCAGATACCGCTGTATCGCTGGCGGCGAACAAACTCCCCGCTGCCGGCTCTTCCGACGAACTTGCCATTCTCGATGACCGGGCGCCCACGCGAGAGCACGGTCTTGGGCACGCCCTTGACACGAATTCCCTCAAACATCGAATAGTCGACGCGCATGTGGTGGGTCTTGACGCTAATCACTTGCTCTTCATTTGCATCGAAGACGACCAGGTCTGCGTCCGATCCGATGGCAATGGTGCCTTTACGTGGGAATAGACCGAACAGCTTGGCAGGCGCCGTCGAGACCAGCTGCACGAAGCGGTTCGGCGAAAAACGCGCACCGTGCACGCCTCCGGTGTACACCAGACTCAGTCGGTGCTCGATGCCGGGACCACCATTGGGAATCTTGGTGAAGTCATTGATGCCGAGTTCTTTTTGCTCCTTGAAGCAGAACGGGCAATGGTCCGTCGACACGACCTGCAGCGTGTCTTGCGCGAGGCCCTGCCACAGCTTTTCCTGGTGCCACTTTTCGCGCAGAGGAGGCGTGAACACATACTTCGCTCCCTCGAATCCGGGCGCCTCCATTTGCTCCAGCGAGAGGTATAGATACTGCGGGCAAGTCTCGGCGTAGACCGGCACTCCCCGGTCCCGCGCTTCGCGAACCTTTTCGAGGGCATCGTTGCACGAAAGGTGGACGATATACACGGGCGCTCCGGCCATCTCCGCGAGCGCTATGGCGCGGCTGGTGGCTTCGCCTTCGGCGGTGGTCGGCCGCGTGAGCGCGTGATATTTGGGAGCGGTCTTGCCTTCGGCAAGAGCGCGGCGAACCATCACGTCGATGACGCCGCCGTTTTCCGCGTGCATACAGATGAGGCCGCCGTACTTCGCCGCTTGCGACATGGCGCGAAAAATCGTGGCGTCGTCCACCATCAAAACGCCCGGATAGGCCATGAAAAGCTTGAAGCTGGAAACTCCCTCATGGATCAGCGAGCCCATCTCCTCGAGCTGCGCGTCGCCCAAATCGGTGATGATGCAATGGAAGGCGTAGTCGATGGCGGCCTTGCGATCCGCCTTCTTCATCCACGTCTCGAACGCCTCGCGCAGGCTCTGGCCCTTGTACTGGATTGCAAAGTCAATCAGCGTGGTCGTGCCGCCGAATGCCGCGGCAATCGTCCCGGTCTCGAAGTCGTCTGCGCTGGTAGTCCCGCCGAACGGCATATCGAGGTGGGTGTGAACGTCGACGCCGCCGGGCATGACGAGCCGCCCCATCGCGTCGATCACTTTCCGCGCATTCTCGATGGGCAGCGCTTGCGCGATGGCTGTGATCCGCCCGCCCTCGATTCCGATGTCACTGGCATACGTGTCTGTCGCCGTGACCACAGTGCCGTTTCGGACGATGGTGTCAAAAGCCATCATGTCTCCTAGACAACGCCGCCTCGGCACGCATGCAGCCAACATTTTAGGCCAAACGCGCTCGACGGGAGCCGCACTTTTGCGCTAACTTCTTGAGTCCAGTTAGTTCGCGCCGGTTTGGGTAGCGCGCTTGTTTCTCTCGAACGCATGAACAGACAAATCGTCCGCGAGCCCCGATGGCCAGCCTTTGTGGCAATGATCGCCGCCGGCTTCCTGTACTGGGCGTTGCCTGACCGGCTTTCGGTAGGCCCGAGCTGGTCGCTGTTTGCGATCATCATCGTCCTTCTGATCCCGCTGACGGTGGCAAACCACCTCAAAAACTATAGGATTGCGCGCATTCTGGCCTTCACCGCCAACGGTGCGATCACAGTCGCCATGATCGGGTCTTTGGCGTTTCTGATCCAAGGCATCCCGAGCCATCGGGAAACGCCCGAGACGCTTCTGCGTTCGGCGACCGCACTGTGGGTCACCAATGTTTTGGTCTTCGCGCTGTGGTACTGGAAACTAGATGCCGGTGGACCCACGGAGCGCGAGCGTGCGCGCGGCGAATTGGACAGCTCATTTCTGTTTCCCCAGATGCTTCCCGGCGGGGACGATGAATCGTGGTCGCCGCACTTTATGGATTACCTGTTTCTCGCGTTCAATACGAGCACGGCTTTTTCGCCAACTGACACGGCGGTCTTGTCGCGATGGGCCAAGGCCAGCATGATGCTGCAATCGCTGATTTCGCTGACAATCATTGCCCTGCTCGCCGCCCGCGCCGTGAATATTCTCTGATGCGGTGCCGGCCGGTCAGCGCCATTGCGGCAAGACGTCGCGACCGTAGATCTCGAGCGTCTGCTCTTCCTCGCCGCACATGAGATAGATGTTGAACTGGGTCACACCCGCTTTTTGCAAGACCGCCAATTTCTTCCGGTGTTCTTCCACCGGCCCGACCATACAAAACCGATCCACGATCTCATCGGAGACAAAACTCGCATTGTCGCTGCCGACTTCCGCATGGTGCAGGTAATCGTACTTCCCGCGGCCCCGGACGTACGCGGTGAGCGCTTCGGGAAGTTCCTCGGGCTTGTATTTCGCGATCAAATCCACCACGTGATTCGATACCATCGCCGGGAACCATCGCACGCGCTCCCGCGCCGCGGCCAGATCGTCGGACACCCACACCGGCGCCGCAGCCATCACCTCGATCTTCGCCGGATCGCGTCCGGCTTCGAGCGCGCCTTCGCGCACGAAGCCCATGCACCACTGGATCAGCGCGGGGTCGGCAAACTGCAGAATGACTCCGTCGGCGATTCGCCCCGCGGCGTGCAGCACCTTTGGACCGTACCCGGCGACCCACACGCGCGGCACATCATTTTTAGCCCAAGGAAACCTAGCACGCGCACCTTCATGATCAATTGTTTTTCCAGCGTTCAAGTCTCGAAATGTTTGCACAAATTGCTCGAGCGTCTCGATTGTTGTCGGCTTTTTGCCCAGCACTCGCCGCGAACTGTCGCCCCGGCCGATTCCCAGCTCCATTCGTCCGTGGGAGATCAGGTTCAGGGTGGCAAAAAGACTCGCGGCCACGGTCACGTCGCGGACCGCCGGATTTGTGACGCACGGGCCTAGCCGCATCTGCTTAGTATTTGCAGCCATCAATGCCAGCAGCGGAAACGGCTCCATCCAGATCACGTGCGAATCGAAAATCCAGCCGTAGTGGAATCCGACGGCTTCAGCTTGGCGCGTGAGGCCAACGATGCGATCGACCGTCAAATCCGGCTTGATGGTGATCCCGAATTCCATGGAATTCCCTTTCAATCTGCCAACTCGCGGCGAACACCGCTCTCGAGCGCCAGATACACGAAGAAGCTCACGCCGAAACCAGCAAACCACGCGTAGTTATAGATCGGCCGCAGCGCCGGAAAGATCAGCCCCGCGAACGCTACGGCAGCTCCTGCCGCGAGCGCCGCAATGGCCCTCCAATTGACCCCGCGGCTGTACTCGTAGGCTCCGCCGCGCTGGTACAAATCCTGTGCTCGCAGTTTGGTCCTTCGGATCACAAAGTAGTCACAAATCAGAATTCCGGCCACGGGGCCGAGCAAGCCTGAATAGCCCACCAGCCAGCCGGTGACGTAATTCCCGTAGCTCGCAAGCAACCTCCAAGGCTGCATGGCGACGCCAATCACGCAGGTGATGAGCCCGCCGGTACGAAAGCTGATTCGCCTCGGCCATAGATTGGAAAAATCATTCGCGGGAGAGACAACATTCGCGGCCACATTTACGTTGAGCGTAGCCATCAGCAGTGCCACCATGGCCACAATGACGGCGATGGGACTCCCCAATCGCGCGAGCACTGCCACCGGATCCCAAATGGCCTGGCCGAATACGACCACCGTTGCAGAAGTGACGGCGATCCCGATGAACGAATAGAACGTCATGGTGGTCGGTAGACCGAGCGCCTGGCCGACCATCTGGTCATGCTGGCTACGGGCATAGCGTGTGAAGTCTGGAATATTCAGGGCCACGGTGGACCAAAAGGCCACTACGCCGGTGAGCGAGGGAACGAAAAAACGGAAAAACTCGGCGAAGGTCTGGAACTTCGACGGAGTGGCGAGCATCGGACCGAATCCGCCTGCTTTCGCGCGCGCCCACAGCAGGAGCGCAACTCCGATTACCAGCAAAAAGGGCGCTGTGATTCCCTGGAGGAATTTGATGGTTTTGATTCCCCGTGCGATCACGATCACGTTCAGGAGCCAGAAAAATGCGAAGCAGAGCGGCACGCCCCAGCTGAAGTTCTTCCATCCGGGAGCCAGCGCGATGATCAACGTGTCGATTGCTTCGCCGCCGATCCAGGTCTGGATGCCAAACCAGCCACAGGCGACGAGCGCCCGAAGAATCGCGGGCACATTTGCACCGAGCACGCCGAAGGCGGAGCGAGCAAAGACCGGGAAGGGAATTCCGTACTGGGCGCCGGCGTGTGCGTTTAGCAGCATGGGAATCAGCACCAGCACGTTGCCCAGAAATACCGTGAAGATCGCCTGCTTCCAGCTCATTCCGCCAGCGATCATGGAGCTGGCAAGTAAATAGGTGGGAATGTTGACGCTCATTGCGACCCACAGCGCGGTGTAATTGTAGGTATTCCAGGTGCGTAGTAGTGGCGGGACGGGCGCGAGGTCTTCGTTGTATAGGGAACTGTTGTGCAGCGCAGCCGGGTGGAATGCTTCTGCGTGCGGCTCAGTTGTGGGAGAGGCTGTGGTGTCGGTCATGGAGGGACAAGAAATCCAGTGTCGCCTTACACCTCGGCTTCGATTACCCCTTCTGTGCCGTGTAGTCGACGTAGACCGCTTTGAGCTCCGTATAGAAATCAATCGCGACACGCCCCATTTCGCGTAGTCCCACGCCTGTGCCCTTCATGCCGCCGAATGGAAGCTGCGCTTCGCTGGCAATCGTAGGGGCGTTTACGTGTGTAATTCCCGTTTCTATACGATCGACGAACTCGAAAATTCTCGATGCGTTGTTCGTGTAGATCGAACTCGAGAGGCCGTACTTGACGGAATTGGCCACGCGTAGAGCCTCCTCGAAGGTCGGCACGCGAATCACGGATAGCACCGGACCGAAAATCTCCTCCTGCGCGATTACGCTATCCCACGGAACGCGGTCGAAGATCGTCGGCGGGACAAAATAACCCGAATCGTATTCCCGTCCGCTTAATCGCTGGCCGCCCAACAGAAGCGTGGCTTCTTTCTTGCCCACGTCGATGTAGCGCAGGACGGTCTTCATCTGGTTCTCATCAACCAGCGGCCCGACTTCTATGGCCGGGTCGAGGCCGTCCCCGATGGTCAGTTTTCGCGCCCTCTCAACGAGCATCTCGACGAAACGGTCGGCCACCGCGTCTTCCACCACCACGCGGCTGGTTGCGGTGCAGCGCTGCCCGGTCGAGCCGAACGCCCCGATCGTCACAGCTTCTGTCGCCACGGCGAGATCGGCATCGCGTAAAACGATCACCGGATTCTTGCCGCCCATTTCACACTGGCACTTCTTCATCTGCTTAGCGGAAAGCGCATATATATGGCCTCCAACTTCGTTCGAACCGGTGAACGAAATCGCACGCACCTCGGGCGACTGGAGCAGTTCATCGCCCACTTCTTCCCCAGTGCCGAGCACCATGTTGAGGACGCCTGCGGGCAACCCTGCTTCCGCGAAAATCTCGACAACCTTTGCCGCACATTCCGGCGTCAATTCCGACGGCTTGAAGACGACCGTGTTGCCGGTTACGAGTGCCGGCGCCAGCTTCCATACGGGGATGGCGATGGGGAAATTCCACGGAGTAATCGCGCCGATGACTCCGAGAGGCTGCTTAATCGTATATGCGAATGTCTTGGGGAGTTCGCTGGGCACCGTTTCGCCACCCAAGCGCCGGGCCTCGCCAGCCGTGAATTCGAGGATATTGATCGACCTCTGCACTTCGACCAGCGATTCCTTGAGGATTTTCCCTTCCTCATGGCTCAGAAGCCGCGCCAAAGAGTCTTTGCGCTGTTCCATAAGCCCGGCCGCGCGCGCCAGTATTCGCCCGCGAACGGGGGCCGGCGTGTCACGCCACGCCGGAAAGGCAGCCTTCGCTGCGGCAATCGCCTCGCGCACCTCGGCGCGGCTCGAAAGCGGCGACGTGTTCACGATTTCCCTAGTGTTCGCCGGGTTGCGCCGCTCAAGCGCTTCCCCCGAGCGCGATTCTACCCAGCGCCCGTTGATAAAATTTCGGCATTCAGATGCTGTAGCCGTCGCTTCGCTCATGGAATTATTTCCTTGCCCCCGGTGTATCAGTCTGCCGCCTGCGTGGAGCCGCTGGCCAACGTTCGCGTGATTTCGCCGTAGCTCTCAGGTCGGCGGTCGCGATAGAACTGCCAAGTGGCGCGCACCTCTTGAATCTCGTCCAAGTTCAAATCCGCGACGACCAACTCATCCTTCTCGCGCCCAGCTTGCGCGACGATCTTGCCGCGCGGATTGCAGAAATAGCTCTTGCCGTAAAAATGGCCGATGCTCCACGGCTTTTCTGTTCCCACGCGATTGATCGCCGCGACGAAATATTGATTGGCCACCGCGTGCGCGGGCTGCTCGAGTTCCCACAGATATTCGGACAGCCCTGCAACCGTCGCCGACGGATTGAAGACGATCTCCGCGCCGTTCAATCCCAAAATGCGCGCGCCCTCCGGAAAGTGCCGGTCGTAGCAGATGTACACACCCACGCGACCGTAGCGCGTCTCGAACACCGGATAGCCCGCGTTCCCTGGAGTAAAATAGAACTTCTCCCAAAACCCAGGATGGAGGTGCGGAATGTGATGCTTCCTATATTTCCCTAAGTAGCGCCCATCGGCGTCAAAGACGGCTGCGGTGTTATAGAAGAGCCCCGGCATCTCTAGTTCGTAAACAGGAACCACTAGCACCATTTCGTATCGCTTTGCTAGTTTCTGCATGCGGACGAGTGTGGGGCCGTCCGGCACTTTCTCCGTCAGCTCGTACCAGCGAGCGTTCTGTTCGGCGCAGAAGTAGGGCCCGTAGAAGAGTTCTTGCAGGCCGAGAATCTTTACTTTCTTCTTCGCTGCATCGGCGATCAGCTTCTCGTGCTTCGCGATCATCTTTTCTCTGATCTGCTCGATCGAGTATTTTTCCGGCGACCAATCGCACGAAGCCTGTATCACCCCACAGCGCACAATCCGCGGCATTCCACACCTCCTAGCCAGCTAAGAAAAGTTTACTCTGCCCGCTGCCGCCCAGCAACCGGGGTTAGACAGTCTCGTCCAGTGCCGCCAAGGGCGCCGAGCGCGACACGTAAAAGTGAAAGGCCACCAGAAATAGCGCACCAGCCAAATAGCTCAACGCAAATGCGGGCGCGGCGAACACGCCCAGCACCGTCTCAACCCCGCGGTTGGTGATGCGGAACGCATGAATGAGTCCCACACAAGAAAGCACCGCGGCAGCAGCCAGCCACGCCGCCGCGTGGAGCAGCCGCCGGTCGAGTAGATAGGCAATGACCGCAGCCCAGATCATGGACACCAGAAGCGCGCCTTGACTCAACGCCACCAGCCCATAGATGTAGAGTTGGTCGCCGAAGAGCGGAGCGGTCTGCAAGAGGCTCGAGCCGCTCGTCCGCACCGCCGTGTCGATCAACCCCACCGCCCAGGATGCAAGCATGGGAATCAATCCAAATGCGACGGCGATGGCATGCGACTTCGGAATTTCCGTGAACGACTGCGCGACCATCAAAAGCCCAAACCAGACGACGATCATGGCCACGACTTCGAGTGGCACCACGCGTAATACGGGAAGCACCAGGCCCGTAAGGCAAATCAGCATTGTGGCCGTGCCGCTGAGGATCGAGTAGCCGGCTCGCGCGCCCAATTCCTTGTGCGCCATGTGCCCGAAATAGAGCGACGTGGGAAACGGACTCCCGAAGAGCGCCGCGCCAAGCGTTGCCAGCCCATTGACCAGCAGCGACGGTCTGGTCGGATAGTCGTCGCCTGCGACCTGCACGCTTTCAAGTACCTGGAGCGAGACAATGGTATCGAGCACGCTCATGGGAATAATCACGGACAGGAACTGCCACCCCTGGCTGTGCCGCAGGAACTCGAATAGATTGATGGGGCGCGGCAAATGGATGCCGATCGCGAGCGGCGCACTCACATCGGGCAAGTGATACAGGTGGGCCCAGCGCAAGAGAGCGGCCAGTGCCGCTCCGATGACGATGCACACGAGTCCGCCGGGAATTCGAAACGGCAATCGCACGCGCGAACAGAAAATCGCCAGAATCACGACCGTGGGGAGCAGTCCGAGTTCAGGTGTCTGGAAAACACGCAGGATGAAGCCGAGGCAAAGGAACGCCATCGCTGTTCCGGCCAGCGGACAGAGCAGCGCCGCACGCGGCGTGTGCCGCCGCAGCCAGTCCGTGCAGAAGGCTCCCGCGGTTTGCACCACGCCGCTTAGAAACGAAGCGAAGACGCCCGCTTGCCATGCGAGATTCGAATCGTGGGTGCGCTCGTAGACCGGAAGCATGATCAGCGAGACATAGATGAAAATCGTTGGTGCATTCACACCGAAGGGAATCGCCGTCACATCTCTTCGCCCGGTACGCTCTGCCAGACGGTGCGCCTGCCACGCATAAAAGATATTTCCGACGAAAATGGAGATTGCTACGCCCGGTAAAATACGCGTGGTGACCATGCTGGCAGGGAAGCCGCACAACGGCGCGAGGCCCGCAATGAGCAGCAGGTCGGGGAACCCGCTGAAAAACAGCGCAAAAAATCCGTCCCAGTCGCCCGGCACAAACCAGGGCGCTAGGCCTTTGCCGGCGCTATCTGTGACGATCGCCTGGGCCATCGTGTATGCGTACCCTCGGGTTATCGCATCAAGCTGGCGGCGCGTGATTCAATTCTGACTCGCTCAAGCCGTGCCGTACCGCAGCCCGATTTTCTTCAACCACTGCCGGTATGCGATGGCCGCGCGGTCGGCGCGCAGATGCAGCTCCGCCTGCAAATCGAGCGGCAGCAGTTCGGGGCGCTGCGATTCAACGACCGGCACATCCTGATTCGTGACCACATCTTGGAAGCGCCGCAACTCATCCGCCGATACGTCCTGCGCGTAGTTGAGCGCCATGATCAGCCACACGATGCTTTCCCGCTCGCCGGCTGGCGTAACGCAACTGAACATGGCAAATCTGTTCTTCCCGTGCACCTTCATGAAGGTCGCCGTCAGCGGCCGCGGAACATGGAACGTATACGCGACTTTCGCTGACTTTCCGGTCCCGTCGGGATCTGGCTGCCACACGGGAATCTCCTGGGTCACGACGCCGTCCTCACGAATCTCCGCTTCGTAGTCGCCGACCTCCGTTTGCGAAGGATCGCCCAAATAGCCCATGTGCACGAACGGAAAGTGCGCAACGTCGAGAAAGTTTTCCACCACTCGCGGCCCGTGCGCTCGATAGAGATAAGGGCCCGCTGGGATTTTCGAGAAAGACGCATCCTCCCATGCGGGAAAAGCTGGAACATCCAGCGCGGGATCGCCCAGGCATACCCAAACGAGGCCGTAGCGTTCCTTGACGAGGTAAACGGTCGTGTGCGCCCGCGCTGGCGGAGGTTGAGCGGGATGCGCAGGCATTCGCACGCACTGTCCCGAAGAATCATATTCCCAGCCATGGTATGGGCACGCCAAGCACTCATTCACGACGCGCCCGAACGAAAGCTTCGATCCGCGGTGCACGCAGAGGTCCTGCCAGGCGTGCACGCCGTCTTTGTTACGCCAAATCACGACGTCGTGCTCGAGCAGGCGCACCGGCTTCGCTTGCCCCGTCGCGAGATCGGAGGCCCAGGCGACCGCGTGCCAATCATTCACCAGGATAGGATCGTCAATCATCGACGGGAAACCAGCGCGTTCCGGACTTGCGCACTAAAAATCTCAGCGGGGAACTTGAAGTACGCAATAAATCGAGCCGACTATAGCATGAAAAAATCGCCGGCCCCTCGCGTGGGTGATGCATAATTTGGCGTATCTCGATTTGTATTTTGAATCGCGGAAGGACTTCGCAGGTTGGCGAATAAGCCGCGCTTTGATCGCATCGTCTGGATCGTCCTCGATAGCGTCGGTATCGGCGAACTCCCCGACGCCGCCGACTACGGCGACGTTGGACGAGACACGCTCGGGCACATCGCCCGTTCGCGGCCGCTGCACCTTCCGAATCTAGTACGCCTGGGTCTCGCGAACATCAAGCCGCTCGATCATCTGGCGGCATCCGCGCGCCCCGTCGGAAGCTTCGGCAAGGGAGCAACGGTTTCACCGGGCAAGGACACCACAACAGGGCACTGGGAAATGGCCGGCATCTGGCTCGACCAAGCCTTTCCGATTTATCCCCACGGATTTCCGGAAGAGCTGATCGCGGAGTTCGAAGAGAAGATTGGGCGCCGCACGCTGGGTAACAAACCGGCCTCCGGCACGGAAATCATCAAAGAGCTCGGAGAGGAACATGTGCGCACGGGATGGCCGATCGTGTACACCTCGGGCGACAGCGTATTTCAAATCGCGGCTCACGAGGACATTGTCCCTGTCGCCGAGCTCTATCGCATGTGCGAAAGCGCGCGCGCGCTTCTGGACGGTCCGAACCGTGTCGGCCGCGTGATCGCCCGTCCGTTCACCGGCTTGGCGGGGAACTTCCGGCGTACCGAGCGCCGCCACGACTACGCGGTTGAGCCTCCGCGCCCCATGCTGCTGGACGTGCTGGCTGATGGCAAGATTCCCGTCATCGGCATAGGTAAGATTCATGACATTTACAATGGTCGCGGTGTCGACGATTACGTGACGACGAAAAACAATGCGGACGGTATGGCGAAACTCAACGAATCGCTAGGCCGGCAGTCGAAGGGATTAGTTTTTGCCAATCTGGTTGATTTCGACATGCTTTACGGTCATCGCAAAGACGTGGAGGGCTTCGCGCGTTCTCTCGAGGCATTTGATTTTTTGCTAGGCCCGTTCATGGACTCTCTTCGCGCATCCGATCTTCTCTTGATCACCGCCGACCATGGCTGCGATCCCGATCCTGTGAATCCCACCACAGATCACTCGCGCGAATATGCCCCTATTCTTGCTTACAGCTCAGGTTCGCCAGGCGGCGCCAACCTCGGTATTCGCTTGACGCTTGCGGACATGGGCCAGACGGTTGCCGCTAACTTCGCCACTGCACCCATCCCGCACGGCTCGAGTTTTCTCGACTCCATATAGGAGAGACGGAAAATGGCTGGCGAGTCCTAGGTCGTCTTGGCCGCAATTGATGGAATTACCGCGCGCAGAAGCCCAATGAACTGGCCCTTCACGCGCTCGCCGGTCGCCATCACGTCCGCGTGATCGATCTCGCGATCGAGAACACCGGCTGCCATGTTCGTCACGCACGAAATTCCGAGCACCCGAATCCCCATTTGCCGGGCCACGATCGTCTCCGGCACGGTCGACATTCCCACCAAATCCGCGCCGATCGCTTTCAGATAGCGAATCTCCGCCGGGGTCTCGTAACTAGGCCCCGTCAGCGCCGCATACACGCCTTCGTGCATGGGAATTCCCAGCTGCTTTGCCTTCGCCAGTGCTGCCTCCCGGAAATCCTTGGCGTAGGCTTGGGTCATGTCCGGAAAGCGCGCGCCGAATCGATCGTCATTTGGCCCGATCAAGGGATTCGTGCCCTGCAAGTTGATGTGATCGCGAATCACCACGAGCGCGCCCTGGCTGTACGCGAGGTTGATAGCGCCAGCCGCATTGGTCAAAATCGCTGCGCGAATTCCCATCTGCCACAGAACCCGCATCGGAAAGATGACTTCCTTGATCGAATAACCTTCATAGAGATGCACGCGGCCTTGCATGACGGCCACAGGCACGTCGCCTACTTTCCCGATCACCAATTGCCCCGCATGTCCCTCGACAGTGGACTGCGGGAAGCCGGGAATCTTGTTGTAGGGAACCCGCGTGGAGGAAAGTAGCTCATCCGCAAACGCTCCGAGGCCCGACCCCAACACTAGCCCAACCTTAGGACGCACCGTCGTCTTGGCGAGGATAAACTTCGCCGCGCGCAGCGTGCGGGCGAATTCGCCGGTGTCGCCGCTTTTTCGCCGGGCCGCTACGGTCATCGCAGCATGATCCCGACAAGCGAGGCGGACATTAGATTCGCCATCGTTCCGGCGAGCATGGCGCGAATACCCAACTTCGCCAGCTCCTGTTTTTTGTTCGGCGCGAGGGCTCCGATTCCGCCGATCTGAATTCCAATGGAACTCAAATTCGCGAATCCGCAAAGCGCGAAAGTCGCGATGGTGAAGGAGCGCGGGTCTAGACCGCTCTGCATGGGCCCCAAGCGCTGGAAGGCCACCAGCTCGTTTGTGACCATGCGCAAGCCGAGCAGATTGCCGATCGTGTGGCAGTCGTGCCAGGGAATGCCGATCAGCCACGCGACGGGAGAAAACAACCAGCCGAAAATCTGCTCCACGCTCGAAGGGAACCACCCCATTCCGTGCGGAGCGAGCCAGTTGTGAACCGCGCTGAAGCAGCCATCCACCAAATAGATTAGCGCGATGAAAGAAATCAGCATCGCCGCCACGTTTAGCGCCAAGTGCAGGCCATCGACCGTTCCGCGCGCGATTGCGCCCAGTGCGTTCGCGTCGCGCTCCATGTGCGCCATCTCCACGTGTCCGGAGGTCAGCGGCTGCTCCGTTTCCGGCACCAACATTTTGGCAATCAAGATGGTTCCTGGCGCCGTCATGATCACCGCCGCGAGCAAATGCTCGGCCTTGATTCCGTACAGGATATAGGCTGCCATCATACCGCCCGATACGTGCGCCATCCCGCTGGTCATAATGGTCATGAGCTCGGAGCGCGTCACGTCCGGCAAGAACGGCCGAATCGAAAGCGGGGCTTCCGTTTGCCCCATGAAGATGCTCGCCGCGACGTTCAATGACTCGGCTCCGCTTGCGCCCATAAGTGAAGTCATCACGCGGGCCGCTACCTTCACAACCAACTGCATTACGCCGAGGTAGTAGAGCAGGGCAAAGAAAGCCGCGACGAAGATGATCGTGGGAAGCGCCTGAAACGCGAAGAAAAACCCCGCCGGCGAATTCCTCTGCCCGAGCGCACCGAAGACGAACGTCGAACCGTAGAATGCGAAGTCGAGCAGCCAGTTCGCTCCAGCTCCCAGTTTTGCAAAGACCCACTGGCCGTATTGCCATCGCATTACTAGAAACGCGAAGGAAATCTGCAACCCGAGTCCCCAAGCCACCGTCTTGTACCGGATCGCGCGGCGGTTCGTCGAGAAGAGGAAACACACGCCAAGGATCGACAACATTCCTAGAATTCCAGTAAAGCGATGCATCCGGGCGTTCCCTCGGACTATGAAAGGCAGCCAAGTATATGGGCCGCCTATTTAGCGCACAAGCAATGAAAGCAGGTCATGGAAGCGCGGCCGCGAAACACCCTAGGCCGGCGGCAGGATGAGTGACGCCGCTACCTTGCGCTGGTATTCGTGCGCCTTGGCAAGGATCTCCGGCTTATTCATGGTCATCATCACGCGGTCCTCCATGATGATCTTGCCCGCGATGACCACGGTTCTCACGTCGTGCGCGTTCAGCGCGTAAACGAGCTGCGAGTAGACGTTGTAGAGCGGCGTGGAGTGTGTGGCGCCGGTGCCGATGAGCACAAGGTCGGCTTGTTTGCCCACTTCGAGCGACCCGATTTTCTTGTCAAGGTGCAGCGCCCGGGCTCCACCTATGGTGGCCATCTCGACCACGTGCCGGGCCGGCAGGGCACGCGGATCCATGCGGAAGACTTTTTGCAGCTTTGCAGCGATGTTCATCTCTTGAAACAGATCCTGGTTGTTGTTGCTTGCGGCGCTGTCGGTCGCCAGGCCGACCGGCTCGCCTGCCGCTAGCAAGTCGACGACGGGCATGACCCCGGACGCCAGCTTCATATTGCTGGAGGGGTTGTGAACCGATCCAACACCGTTGCGCACGAGAGTGGCGATGTCCGTCGCGTCCACCCAAACACAGTGCGCGCCGATCACATCGGGGCCCAGCACCCCTATTCGATCGAGATAGGCCACGGGCGAAGCGCCGTGCTTCGCCCGACTCAGTTCCGTTTCGAACGGGGCCTCGGCCAAGTGGATGAGGATGGGCACTCCATTGCGCCGGGCTAACGCGGCAGCGGCCTTCAAGTTTTCCGTCGAAAGCGTGTATATCGAATGGGGCGCCACGGCGGGCGTAATGAGAGGATCATTTTTCCAGCGATCGATGTATTTCTGAGTATAGACGAGCGCGTCCGCGACCGTTCTGTTGTCCGGCGCCGGGAAGTCAACGATTGTCTCGCCAAGCACTCCGCGCATCCCGGCTTCTTTGGTTACTCCCGCAACAACATCCTCGAAGTAATACATGTCGGCGTAGGTGGTGATACCGCCGCGCAGCATTTCGAGCACGCCGAGCCGCGCACCCCACAGAACGAACTCTGCGTCCACATTCCGCGCCTCGGCGGGGAAGATGTACTTTTGCAGCCAATCATCGAGCGAGTGATCTTCGGCGATGCCTCGGAAGAGGCTCATGGCGGCATGCGCGTGGCCGTTGATCATTCCCGGCAGCACCAATGTTCCGCGCGCGTCGATGGTCTTTAGTCTGCCGAATCGCGATTCGAGATCGGAACGCCTGCCGATGTCGGCTATGGAGTCGCCTTCGATCGCGACAGCGCCGTCTTCGATTACGCGGAAGTCGGGGGCCATCGTGATAACGGTCCCACCGCTTATGAAAAGATCCATGGTATCCGTCTCCAACAGAGTCAATCCGAACCGGCCGAAGCGCTAATGCGAGCCAGCACTAGTTCCGCTCCACAAATTGCAACGTGTAGGCCGTCGCCGGATCGAACGGTTTGCCGATGACTTTTAGATCCAGAAGTTGTTGGTACATCGTCGCCCACCGGCCCGCCTCCATTTGGCCCAGCTGCGCGCCATTCGCGGCGTCGCCGGCCACAAAGTGCCCATCGCGCAGCGCCTGCCAAGTGAACTGCATCCATTCGGAGTTAAGCGCGGGATTCAGTTTGGCGATAACGGCATTGGCCGGCGCGGGATCGCTGAGGTAATCCCTCCATCCCTTGAGTGACGCGCGGACAAATTTGGCGACGATCTCCGGATGTTGCTCGAGGTAGTCCCGCGTGGTGAACATGACGCGATAGGGACTGTACCCTGCGTCGCTGGTGAGCAGCACTCGGGTCTCAATGCCGGCCTGACGCGCGAAGAACGGCTCTGAGGTGGCAAACGCTTGCTGGATGTACTGCGGGTCGGCGACGAAGTTCGCGACGTTCATCATGGCCGGAATTTCGCGGACGTCGTTCAAGTTGTAGCGCTTCTCGATGTACTGGAACCACGTCGATCCGGTCTTGATTGCGACGGTATGCCCATTGAGGTCCGCGAAGGAGTGGATCGGCGAATCCTTGCGCACCATGATGCCCTGAGGATCGTGCTGCATGGTGGCGGCCACTGCGATCAGGGGCTGACCATCGGAGATGGACTCCAACGTCTTGTCCGAGGAACCCATGCCAAATTGGGCGGCGCCCGTGGCAACTTGCTGTTCGACAGAAACGTAAGGTCCGCCTGGCTGGATTTTGACATCGAGGCCCTCGTCTCTGTAGTAGCCCTTCACCAGCGCGGTGTAGAAACCTCCGTGCTCGGGTTGGGGATACCAGTCGGCCTGCAGCGTCGCCTTCGTGAGTCCGGTATCACTAGAGTGGTGGCAGCCTACTGCGAGTGATGCGGCAAGGAGAATTAAGAAGCGGCAGGTGCGGAAGAGAACGGCCTTGCGCATGCGACAGGGTAGCATACCGCGTTACCGACGGGTAGCCTTGACGGCAGTCGGCGGCATGCTAGAATTCGCTGTGGCACGCCTCAAACCGACACCCGCCGGTCAAAGCCCTTCCAATTTCGATAAAGAACGAATGCGCGAGCTCTACCGTTTCACGGCGCGCACCTTGAGTACCCCGACCCCTGTGCCATTCGGTGCGCTCATCGTGGACACGCGAACGGGTAGGCCGCTGATGCGTGGTCTAAACGCTGTAGCGAAAGAAAATGACCCTTCTTCTCATGCGGAATTACGCACCGTCCGCTTGGCCTGCAAGAAGTTGAAAAGCTGCTCGCTTGCCGGATACACCATGTACTCCACTTGCGAGCCGTGCCCCATGTGCATGGCCAATGCGCTATGGGCGGGCCTCGATCGAGTGGTCTTCGGGGCGACGATTGATGATGCCAGCCGCTACTGCCGACAGATTTATGTCCCCGCGCGCGAGGTAGCGCGACGCTCCGACATGCGCTGTGTTGTGAAGGGCCCGGTGATGCGTGAGCTGTGCGTCACGCTTTTCTCGCACCCGAACATGAAGAAGGCATTTCGCACCTGGAGCACGTCGAGGACGAACATTCGGAAATCATAGTCGCACCCCGGAGCAGATCGATGGAACTACGCCAGGTTGCCGCCGCCCTTTCTTCACTTCTCGGCGATGACACTCGCGTCCTAACGGACCGCGCAACCGTCGAGCAGCTCTCTCGCGACTTCTACTGGTATTCTCCGGTACTGCGCCGGCAGCTCGATGGCAAGGCCGGTGACCTCGTTGTGCAGCCTCTCACCGCCGCAGAAGTCCAAAAAGTGTTGCGCTATTGCTATGCGCATGATGTTCCGGTGACGGCGCGCGGAGCAGGCACGGGCAACTATGGCCAAGCGGTGCCTCTTCGTGGGGGCGTGGTGCTGGACTTGGCGCGCATGGACAAGATTGAAGAGATTCGTCCGGATGGAGTCGCCGTCTGCGAGCCGGGAGTGCGGTTGGGCGCGCTCGAAAGCGAGTCGCGCAAGGTGGGGTGGGAACTGCGGTGCTACCCTTCGACGATTATCAAAGCCTCGCTCGGCGGCTTTCTCGGAGGAGGCTCCGGCGGCATCGGTTCCGTGGCCCATGGCAATCTGCGCGACTTCCAGACCGTGCGCGCGCTTGAGGTAGTGACAATGGAGGCAGAGCCGCGCGTCGTGTTCCACGAAGGCGAGGCCGTCCATAACATCCTGCATGCGTGGGGCACGAACGGAATCGTCACTAGGATTTGGCTCGCGCTTACGCCGGCGCTGGAATGGGCGCAGTGTGCGATCGCCTTCGACGGATTCGATAAAGCGTTCGACTTCAGCGAGCGCATCGCGACCGACCGGGCCTGGACGAAACGGCTCGTGACCCCCTTCGAATGGCCAATTCCTTCTTTCTTTACACCCGTCAAACAATACGCTCCCGACGGGAAATCGCTCATCTTCTTCCTGATCGCTTCGGATCAGCGCACAACGCTTGAGGCTGCCGCGCGAGCGCAGGGAGGGGAAGTAACGTATTCGGGAGCGTATCTTGGGCTGCGCACGCGGCCTTTGCTCTCCGATTACACTTGGAATCATACGACGCTGTGGGCCATTCGGGCCGATGAGGCGTACACCTATTTGCAGTGTGCCTTCGATCCGGCCACGGTCCGCGAACAGATGAAGCAGTTAAAGGATCGCTTCGGCCGCGAAATTCTGTTCCACATGGAATTCTGGAAAAGCGGCGATGGACGAATGATCCCGGGTGCCATCCCGCTGGTTTACTACACGACAGAGGCGCGCTTGAACGAGATGATCGATTTTTGCCGGGAGATCGGCGTTTTTGTGGCTAATCCCCACGTGAACAATGTCGAGGGCGGCGGACGCTTCCGCGCGGATAACATCCAGCTGCTGGCGAAGCAACGGTTTGATCCGCGGGGGCTGCTGAATCCGGGCAAGATGATGACATTCAAACCGGAAGAGATCACCCGATGAAGACTTGGATTCCGGACGCTCGCAACTTCGCATATTTGAACTGGAAGCAAGTCGATGCACTTCCGCGCGAATCCACGCTGCTCATACTTCCGACGGCGGCGATCGAGCAACATGGCCATCATTTGCCGCTGGCCACTGACACGCTGATCAATAACCTGTTGCTGGGGCGCGCGCTCGTCAAACTGCCGCCTGAGCTGCTGATATATGCCCTGCCGCCGGTGCATTTCGGCAAGAGCAATGAACATATTGGATTTCCCGGAACCCTGTCGCTCAGTGCGACTACGTTTATGGCGGTTCTGCGAGATATAGGTGCGAGCGTTGCCTCCGCTGGATTCCAAAAGCTCGTGCTCTACAACACCCATGGCGGGAATAGCTCGTTGATCGACGTGATGGCTCGCGATCTGCGAGCCGAATTCAAACTCCGCACCTTTACGTTGCAGGGGGCCGCGGGAACCAAGTTTGATGGCCTCAGCGAGCAGGAGCGCGCTTACGGCTTCCACGCTGGCGAGGTGGAGACTGCCTTTCTATTGGCATCCGTGCCTGAATTGGTAGATCGATCCGCTTTCACGAGCAACTACATCGCAGATGTAGCTAAGCCGGAAGCGCTACTGCCGGAAAATAGCCCCGCCACATTCGCCTGGCTCACGCGCGATATTGCGCCGAGCGGTGTGATGGGCGACCCGCGGCCGGCCACAGCCGAAAACGGGGCTCGGTGGCTGGATCAAGCCGCAACGCGGCTCGCGGCTGCGCTCATAGCGATGATCCAGTTCCCGAATTCGCCCACACCATGAGCCAAGAAGCTTGGGTGGACTGCGGCGGAGGCGTCCGGCTCGAACGTGGCGTGCCTTGCCGAATGTCCGACGGCGTTGAGTTGATCTCGGACCACTACCATCCTCCCCAGCCGGGTCCGCAGCCTACTCTACTGATGCGGCAGCCCTATGGGCGTGATATTGCCTCGACTGTGGTCTATGCACATCCGGCATGGTTTGCGCGGCAGGGGTACAACGTCGTCATCCAGGATGTGCGCGGGCGAGGCGATTCAGGAGGTGAGTTCTATCCCTTCCGGCACGAGGCCCGGGACGGTGTGGAGACTATCGCGTGGCTTCGCAACCGGCCCGAATGCAACGGCCGCATCGGTACGTACGGCTTTTCGTACCAGGGGATGACCCAATTGCTCGCTGCAGCCGAACAACCGGAAGGCTTGGTCTGCATTGCGCCGGGCATGGCGGCCTACGATCTTTACCACGGGTGGTTTTATCACCATGGTGCACTGCGCCTCGCCTCTAGCTTGGGCTGGGGACTGCAAATGCTGAAGGCGGACGCTCGTCGGCTGCATTTGCGCGAAGCGAGCGATCGCCTCGAAAGCGCTTGGTCAGACCTCGCGGCACAAACCGGCGTGCTGCCGTTTCGCGAGCACCCTGCACTGCACGGGGAAGGCCTACCGAGATATGTGCTTGATTGGTTCGATCATGCCGAGCCGGGCGAATATTGGGAGTCGCTCGACGTCAGCAGGAAACTTGACCGCATCCGCGTTCCAGCGCTCCACGTTTCCGGATGGTACGACACATATTTGAAGGGCAGCGTCGGACGGTTTCCTCGCGTTGACCAAGTGTGCGGGCAGCGCCGCTGCCAGACAAAACCAGTATCTCGTGGCTGGGCCGTGGGTGCACATCCCGTGGGGCGATCGTGCCGGCACCGCGGACTTCGGCAGCGAGGCGCTCCTCGATACGGACTCCCTTTTGTTGCGTTGGTTCAATCATTGGTTGAAGGATTCCGGCGAATTTGCGAGCGAGCCCCACATTCGCCATTTTGTCTTGGGCGAGAATCGATGGCGGCAGGCCGAAGAGTTTCCCTCAGAGCCCGATTTGTCGCTCTATCTGCACAGTGGCGGGCGCGCGAACTCCCGCAAAGGAGATGGCGTGCTCGCCGCGGCTACGCCCGTGCCTGACGAGCCCCCGGACACATTTGTTTACGACCCGGAAGTGCCGGTTCTCGCACCAGGAGGAAGTGCTGCACCGAGTGGGCAATTCGATCAGGCCGCGCTGGAACTCGGCAACAACGTGCTGGTATATACGACCGAGCCGCTCGAACGACCACTGACGGTTCTAGGGGCGCCGCGCGTTTCTCTCTTCTGTGCCATGTCCGCCGCGCTGCACGGATTTTGTGGCCAAGCTTGTGCGCGTGCGGCCCAACGGTGTTGCGGAATTCATCTGCATCGGTATCTGCCGATCGAGTTGGCTCTTCGCGAAGTCGGGCTACGCGCCAGATCAAATTCACAACTGGGAATTCGACCTCGAACCGACATCGTGCCGCTTCGCCGCTGGCGAACGCATTCGGCTGGAGATTGCGAGCAGCGCTTTTCCCCTGTACGACCGCAATCCCGGAAGTGAGGTTCCCTCGTCCGGCGCGACTTCCTGGGACTGGAAGCGCTCCACCCAGATCGTCCATCACAGCCACAGCTACCCTTCGGAGTTGCGTTTGCCTGTCTGGGAGGGCAACGGATGAACCGCGAGTCCACGGCCCCCGAGATAGAGTTTGAAGACGTCACGAAAAGCTACGGTACGGGCCGGATCGCGTTGCAGTCCGTGGACTTGAAAATTCTGAAAGGCGAGTTCGTCAGCATTATCGGCCCGTCGGGGTGCGGCAAGTCCACAGTACTCAAGCTGATCTCCGGGCTGACGCCGCCGAGCGCCGGGACCATTCGCGTGGACGGGATGACGCCACAAAACGCGCGTGAAACAATCTCCTTTATCTTTCAAGATGCGACTCTGCTTCCCTGGCGCACCGTGACGCAAAATGTTGGGCTCGGACTCGAGCTCGAACATGTCGCCACCAAGCGCCGCACCGACGCGGTCGCGGCATTGCTCCGAATGGTGGGCCTGGAGGATGTGGCCGATGCATATCCGCGCGAGCTTTCCGGCGGAATGAAAATGCGCGTCTCCATTGCCCGGGCGCTGGCTACCAATCCGCGGCTGCTTTTGATGGACGAACCGTTTGCTGCTCTGGACGAGATTACGCGCGACCGGATGAACGAAGAGCTGCTTCGCCTGCGGGAGGAAGCTCGCTGGACCGGCGTCTTCGTGACCCACTCGGTAGCTGAAGCCGTATTCCTCTCCACTCGAATCGTGGTATTGGCGCCGCATCCGGGACGCCTGCACGCCGTGCTTCCTGTCGACCTTCCGTATCCGCGTGCTGCGGCGCTCCGGGAGCGTCCCGAGTTCGAGACGCTGGTGGCTCACGCTTCGCATGTCCTGCGGGAGGCGTTCACGCAGTGAGGCAACGGCTGATCACGGTCGCGAACTTCTTGGCCGTCTTTGCGGCTTTGTTAATTGTGTGGCAGCTGACGCTGTGGATCTTCCACGTGCCGCGCTACATGCTGCCTTCGCCGTGGGCCGTGGCGCGCGCGGTCGTCAACCGCTTTCCATCGTTGCTGGCTTCGCTGGCCATCACAGCGGAGGAGTCTGTGGGGGGCCTCCTTGGAAGCATTGTGGTCGGCGTGCTCATCGCGCTGATCTTTGCCCAGTCACGCTGGGTGCGCAGGATGCTTTATCCCTATACCATCCTGCTGCAGACGGTGCCGATCGTGGCCATCGCGCCACTAATCTTGATGTGGGTCGGGGCGGGCACGGCGGCAGTGGCGCTGATCGCATTCATCATTTCGCTCGCTCCCATCATTGCCAACACGACGCAGGGCCTCGTTAGCGTGGATGATAATCTCGTGCACCTCTTCATAATGCACAACGCGTCGCCCGCGCAGAAGCTCTTCAAGCTGCGATTGCCGCATGCGGTACCCTCGCTCTTCGTGGGCATTCGCATCGCCAGTGGCATCTCCGTGATTGGCGCCATTACCGGCGAACTCTATGCCGGCTCGAGCCAGGTGGGCGTGGGCGGCCTGGGCTACTCGATTCTCTATGCTTCGTCGCAACTGCGAGACGGATTACATGTTCGCGCTCGTGCTCGCGGCTACGGTGCTGGGCTTCAGCTTTTTCTTTGTGGTCATGTTTCTGGAGTGGTATTTCCTGCATCGATGGCACGAGTCGGCGCGGATACCGGAAACCGAGTGAGTCGCTTGCGGATCTTGGAGGGCACCGATGTTGCGTCTAGAAACGGAAACGGGTTGGTGGCTGGTTACCCACCCTGATCACGCCCATCTCGCGGGCGCCTTTGCCGAACGCTGGGGCAACGACGTATTCGTTCCGCCTGAGCCGCGCACCAACGTGTTGAAAGGCATCCATCGCCATGACGATGGCTGGATCGCCCGCGACGCTATGCCGCAGATTACGCGCCAGGGAAGGCCAAGCGCCTTCTCGTTCGAACTGGTGGGCAAGTACTCGGCGTTCGAAGAGATCGATCTCAAAGACTACCTTGCGGTGCGCGACCGGGCCGTTCGCCTGATCGCCGCGGAAGATCCCTACGCGGCGGTACTTATTTCAATGCACACATACAGCCTGTTGAGCGATCACGCGGATCGGTCGACCATTGCGCCGGCGGAGCTGCCGCTGTTGGACGCTTTTCTCGATGGGCAGAAGGCTTTCCAGACGTCGCTACGGCAACAAATTTCGTCGGCTTCGATGGTCCCGCCGGAGCAGCGCAGCGAAGCGGCCATCCTCGACCACTTCCGGCTACTGCAGGCCACCGACTATCTTTCGTTGCTCACCTGCGTCAATTTCTCGAAGCCGGCTGACTTGCTGCATCCGCTTCCCACGCGCGGAGGCGAATATGCCCGAGTGCGAAGTACGTTCCGCCGGTACGCGCCACTTCGTGCTCGATCCCTATCCCTTCGCCGAGCCTTCCTTGACGTTCACATTTCCGGCGCGTCACGTGGAGGGGAAACTGTTCGCGTCTGCCGCTGAGCTGCAACGGCGAGTTTGCGATCGCACCCGTAGAAGCTCTCTCGGTTACGGTGAGCGCAAGCTGAATCCGCCGGAGCATGAAGAATCAAGAAGGGACGGCGAATCGCCGCCGTCCCCTTCCATTGGGCATGGCCTAGAATCGAACGCTCAGCGACATTTGGATCTGCCGCTGGCTACCGATCGTCTTGTTCACGACACCCAGGCCACTTATGGAAGGACAAGTGTAAAAACCCGACGTGCAAGGAAGCGCCGGAGTGCCGTAGATCGGGAAGCCGTTGAAGTTTATGTTTTGGTCGATGTTATCGACCGGGATGTCGAAGCTGGGAGTATTCGTCACGTTGAAGACGTCAAAGGTATACTTCACGTCAACACTGTCCTTCACTTGCGTAATTTTTTGCAGCGATATATCCCCCCGCTTTTGCCAAGTTTGGCGGAAGATGTTGCGCTGGCCGTTGCTGACGAAATTGTTTTCGTACACGTCACCCGGGGGAATGGCTCCATTGAGACCTCCCACCGGAATTAGGGGCACGGTAAAGCAGTTAGGGTTGAGGGCGAGAACTCCGTTATTGAACGCGCCGGACTTACCGGTGCGCGCGCTTTTTGCGGTGCAACCGTCAGCCAAGGGCACAACCGGGTTGATGATTCCGTCGGACACTCCGTAGAAAATGCTGCCTACGGCGCCCGAATAGTCGATGACGCTGTAGGGTTGTCCACTCTGGAGAATGGTGAGACCTGCTATTTGCCAGCCGTCGGCTAGTTTTCCCTTAAATGTGCTGTCCGCGAAGGGCTTGGGGAATTGATAGACATAGGTGAAGTTGATGACGTTCGTGCGATCGAAGTCGGACGACCCATAGCCCGAACGCAAGTTGTTGGGGTTATTGCCGTTGTAGAAAAGACCCAATGCACTCTGGTCGTCGGTAGAGTGCGAATACGTATAGGAGGCGCCAACCTGGAGGCCATGGCTTAAGCGTTTTTCCAGATGGGCTTGCAGCGCGTTGTACGTGGAGTTCCCGGCCGCCGTGTAAGACAGCGACTCCGACGAGTAGCCGATATAGGGAACCCGGAGATCGATGTTCCCACCCTCGAAGTTCTCGAGCATCGTGCTTCCATCGGGGAGTCCGATCGGTGAGCAGGCGGTCGAGGTCTGGGTAGCCGGGTCGCAACCTGGCACCGCGGCGCAAGCAGCAGGGTTTAAGGTCGGATTGCAACCCGGAGGCCCCTGCACAGTGTAACCGTAGGTGTATTTCTGGCCGTGAATCGGGTTGGCGGGCGTCGCAATCCCCGCCTGATTGAAGGGCAGGGGAACGATTTCGTGCCGACCGAGATTGCCGACATATCCAATGGTGATGACGAGATCGTTGCGCGGCTGCCACTGAACGTCGAGGGACTCATTCATCGTGTAGGGAAGCTTGTTCGCACGGTTGTAGTTGGCAAAGGAGAAAAGTTGCGCCCCCTCATTGATTGCCGCCGCATTGGGCAACACGAGGTTGGCCGGATTCCCGGTCGGCGGAGGCTGTAACGTCGCGCCCCATGGATTCTCGAAGTTTCCACCGTAAGGCACGGTCGGGCTGTAGGGGTTTCCCGCCGTCGCCGGATTACAAGTCGCAAAAGGGCTGAACAGAACATCCGAGCACACCTGGGAATTGACGAACGGGGGCGACTGGTTGACACCAAAAGGGCCGCCGGCAATCACGCCTGCCGCGAAACCCGGCGACAGGTAGGTGAAGAGTTCGCCGCGATCGTAGTACATGCCCCAGCCCGCGCGGACCACCACTTTGTTGTTGAACTTGCTCGGGCTCCAAGCCACACCGAAACGCGGTGCGAATCCCCATTGTCGTCCGGTGAGGGTCGAGTCGCTCACGCCCTTGGTGGGGAATAGTTTGTTGTTGCCCGCGATGATAAAGCCATTCGAGATGATGGTATCCGTGGCCTGGTCATAGTCATAAAGCGCGGGGTTGAAGTTGTAGAGGTTCCCGTACTTTTCCTGTCATGCCGCCGTGATCGTCGAAACGAATACCCAAGCTCAGGCTAAGGTTGGAGCGCATCTGGAATTTGTCCTCGACATAGGCGCCCGTATCGTTCGTGCGATAGTATCGATTCGCATTCCCCTGCAGGTACGCACTGGTGATGAAACCATCGGGACTGTACGAAGTTACTTGTCCGAGGGCGAACTGGGAGAAATCGGAGAAGCCGATCATACCCTTGCCCGGCCGCTCGTCACGGGTATTGAGTTGGGTGTATGTGTAGCTGCCGCCAAAGGTGACTGTGTGCTTACCCTTGGTCCAGGTGGCGTTCACAGTAGGGTACAAGCGATTTTGAAAGACGCCGGTCCATGCGCCCTGGGAAGCGGCGCCCATACCGATGTTGGTCGCGGCGTTGAAAACAAATCCCGTGTTATAGGCAGCGTCGTTGCCGTAATCGTCCACGATGGACATGCCCGGAAAATAGGGCGAGCCGAACGTGTTGATAGTCGCGTCGGCCGGTGTGACGCCGGGAATATGAAGCCCCTCGATAAAGCTGGCCAGTCCCGCTGGAGTGAAAGGCTGTTGGATAGTGCTGTACACCTTTTCGCGTATGAATCCTACGGTTTCGGCAATGCTAAGATTCGGCCTTAGCGTCTGCGTGTTCGTGATCGAAGCCACCTGGCTACCTGCGTCCAGGTTTTGCGTGAATCCCGGAGACCCCGAGTAGGCGTAAGGCGCGACGCTCGGATCGTGCTGGTAGTAGTACTTCAGAGCCAGGACGTCTTTCGAATTCACGATGTAATCCATGTCGCCAACCGCTTGATCGGCAAAAAAGTAAGCGGTGCCGGGCGTGAAAGAGTTCTCCGGAAAGGTCACAGAAATGGGCTGGTTGAGAGTGGCATTGGGAATTAAATACTGGCCAGTTTTGGGCAGTTTGTAATTCAAAATGCCAAAAGCGATCGGATTGATGTCGCCGGGGGCCGTGCCCACCACCGGATTCACGTCTTGCAGCGAAATTGCCATTGATGACCCCGGCAAGCTCTGCCGGATCCATGCGGTTTACGGCGCTCGTAAGGCCCGGCGGGACGGCAAAACGTGAGCTGCCAATCTCCGCATCGGAGCTCTGCACGTGTTGATACGAGAGAAAAATAAAGAGCTTGTCCTTGACGATCGGGCCGCCCACAGTGCCGCCGGCCGTGTATCGATGCAGGCCGGGATTCTTAAACCCTTCTGGAATGTTGGGGTTTTGATTGTAGAAAAACGGGTTGGCGTTAATCCAATTGGTCCCGCGATGCAAGTACGCGTCGCCGTGATATTGATTGGTGCCTGACGCGGTGCTCATGTCGATGTGAGCTCCGCTGGTGGAGCCTTGCGAAGCGCCGTACATCGAGGTATTCACTCGAAATTCCTGAACGGTTTCCGGAGCGGGAGTCGGCAAGGCTTGACCGATGGCCAGATAGGGAGAAGCGGTGCTCTGAATGGGTTCCGCCGTCGTGCTCGATATGCTTGCAGCGCCTCCGATGCCGGTATTATTCACAACGCGAGCCGAAGCAACGGAGCTCGTGCTCTTGCCATTGAAAAGATTGCTGGCATCGACGCCGTTCATCAGAAACGTATTGCTCGTATCGCGTTGCCCGTTGGACCAAATGGGTGAGTTGCCCAAGCCGCTGTTCGCGCCAGTTCCGCCGGACACCTCCGAATTCACGCCGGCAGAAAGAACTGCCACGCCGGTGAAGCTCCCGGTAGGCAAGGGAACAGCCTCAAACTGCTGTTTGTCCAGAACGTAGCCGTTCGTGGTGTCGACGGCGTTTACCAGAGGAGTTTCTTCGACGGTGACCGTCGTACTCACTTCGCCGACTTTCAGCGCCGCGTTCAACGTCACCGTGCGGTTCGCCTGTACGGTAATCGACGGAATATTTTGAGTCTCAAAGCCTTGATGACCGAATGTGAGCGTGTAAGTGCCGATCGGAAGGTTCGTAAAAAGATAACTGCCAGCGTCAGAGGTCGTTTGGGTGCGGGTCAGGCTGGTCTGATCTCCAACAAGGGTGACCATTGCGCCGGGTACGACCGCGCCGGTCGTATCCGTGACCGTACCGGTAATGCCACCAAGGGTTTGCTGCGCCTGCGCCGTCATCGTAAAACCGAGCGGCGCGCCAACCGACAGCAAGAAAAAGAAACAGTAGAGTCCGATTCTCTTTGTCATCTGGATGCACGCCTCCTAGGACGATTTGCCAACACCCCTCCCACAATCACTGCCACTCGAGAATCAATGCACGCGAGGGTAGTCGAACTTCGGTTCGGAGAACAATAATTTGTTTTTGTCGGGCCGATCACATATTTCAATGTCTTGACGAAAACCTTATGTGATAAGTGCGCGAGTCTCCGGTTGTGAAGCGTGCGGTGTCAGCGCGCTCCGGCACCTACAGCCGGGCTAAGTGTTTGGGAAAAGCTGCGTGGGTGGGAGGATGCGCTTGGGCAGCGCTGCGCTAACCGTAAACATCGGTTCATTCACCACTTGGCTCAGGCGTAGGTGCATCGCCACGCTGCAGAGCAGGTAGGCGTGAACGTCGCTGAAACCCCAGCGCTCAACCAGTAGATCGATCATTCGTGAGGTGGCGGCGCGGGCGGCGGCTATGGCGTCCGTCGCCGACTCGACCACAATCCAAGCGTCTCCCGCAGAGGTTGGCTCTGCGGATGCTGGCGATTCGATCAGCGGCCCCGCCAGGGGTGGTCCCTTATGCAATCGGAAACGCAGCGTTACGTCAGCGGGGCACTCGATGCCGTTAATGCAGACCTCGCCGTCGCCCTGTGCCGCATGGGCGTCGCCGGCGGAAAACAGCGCACCGGGATTGAATACCGGCAAGTACAGCGTGGCTCCCGCGCACAGATCTCGCACGTCCATGTTGCCGCCGAAGGTTCCCGGCGGGCGCGTGACAAATTCGCCGTCCTCTGCGCGCGCCACACCCATCACCCCGCAAAACGGACGCAGCGGCACAATGGCGGGAGCGAGCGATCGGGTGACCTCGCCGTCGAGCTGCCAGTGAAACAGAAACGGCTTGGTGAAGCGTTCCTTCAGAAAGCCGAGCCCGTTAATGACGCTCGACCAGCCCCATCCTTTGTGCGCCACTTCGATAACGTCAACCTGTAAGACGTCGCCCGGCTCCGCGCCGTTTACAAAAATGGGGCCTGTGAGTGCGTGGATTCGTCCGCGGTCGATGGTCAGGAGTTCGGCGGCGGTCATCCCAGGACGAACTTGCGCACCGCTTGAATCGAGACATTCGAGGTGCACCGTGTCGCCCGGAGCGATTCTAAGCCGCGGTTCCAGATGGCGATTCCACCGCGAATGAGTCGGGTTGGCTGAAAGGGAGTGATCCGGCATCGCGTCTCTATGTCTCCGCCTCGACGGTCATCTGCAGCTCGACAAGCGCATTGCGCGGTAGTGCGGAAACTCCGATCGCCGCGCGCACGTGGCGGCCAGAGTCGCCAAAAAGTTCGACCAGAAGATCGGAGGCGCCGTTGATAACCTTGGGCGAATCCGGAAATCCTGGTACGGCGTTTACATAGCCGTTGACGCTGACGATGCTCTTTAGCGCGTTGAGTGAGCCGAGATGCCGCTTCAAGACCGCCAACTGTGTCAAGGCGCAAGCCCGCGCCGCGGCATAGCCATCTTCCACCGATCGATTTAAACCGACGGTTCCAGTGATGATACCTTCCGACCCTGTCGAAATAACGCCTGCAAGATACACAATACGCCCGACCGCTTTGGCCGGCACATAATTACCCCCCGCCTTCGGCGGCACGGGGAGCGCGATGCCAAGTTCACGAAGCCGCGCTTCTACCTCCATCGAATTCGATCGCCCCCGATGCGCATCGCGCCACTCTAACATACGAGCGCGGCCATCAGATTCCTGATTGCGGTGTGACGACCATGCGATAGCATGTGGCCGTGCGACGAATTCAGATCATCATGCTCACGGCTTTGATCGCCGCGACTGTCGCTGCGGCTTGCCACATCATACGAGCAGAGGCGCAAGCTCAGTCTGAATCGGAGGTTTGGTCTCCAGCGGCTCTGGAGTTGCATTCCGCGCGCCTTTCTCCGACGGACCTCGAAGTCAGTGGCGAATTGGCGGGTTTGCCGGCGGGAGCGACGCGCTATGTGACGCGAGACGATCTTCTCGCCCTACCTCAAGTGACCTATATGGTATCGGACGACACAAACTTTGCTGGCCCCACTCGAGTGAGCGGAGTCCCTATCGAAGATCTCATGCACCACTTGGGGGCTGTCCCGGCTTGCAATCTCGTGATCGCCATATCAGATGACGAGTATCGTGGGCACTACCCGCGAGCCTATCTCGCCCAGCACCACCCGTTGCTAGTCCTCGACGTCAATGGAAAGGCGCCTTCCGGTGGGCCTAAGGACTCGCACGGCCACGGCTCCGATATGGGGCCGTACATGATTTCGCATCCCAATTTCACGTCAAGTTTTGAGATCCTCGGGAACGCCGAAGAGCCGCAGATCCCGTGGGGCGTCGTGCGGATCGAGTTTAGTGACCAGAAAACCGTCTTTGGCACAATCGCGCCGCGCGGACCGCATGCCGACGATCCGGGGGTGGTCGCAGGCTACCGCATTGCGCTGCAGAATTGCTTCCGGTGTCACAACTCAGGTGCGGACGGCGGGCAAAAATCCAAAGTTACATGGGCGGTACTATCGGCGCTAGCCACTAGCTCGCCGGGCTTCTTCGCCTCGTATGTTCGCGATCCTCATGCCCGCAATCCGAAAGCGCAGATGCCCGCCAATCCCAGCTACGACGAATCGACTACGGCTGCGTTGACAAGCTACTTCCAGACTTTTTCACGGCCGGAGAAGCCATGACGTTGCGTGTCGCGAAAGCATCGCTGGTCTTTGGGGTGGCGATTTTTTATTCGCTCGTGGCGTTCAACAATGTGACGGACTACGACTCCAACTATCAATTTGTCCGCCACGTGCTGATGATGGATTCGACTTTCCCAGGGAATCGCGGCATGTGGCGCGCTTTGAATCAGCCCTTGTGGCACACCCTGTTTTATCTCTCGATCATCGCGTGGGAAGTGCTCACCATGGCGCTCTGCTGGTGGGGTGGCCTGCGGATGTTGCGGAACCTTCGAAAGCCTACGGCTGCTTTCGAAGGCGCGAAGGGCGTTGCTATTGCCGCGCTGACGCTTGGCTCGCTGATGTGGCTCGTGGCTTTTTTGAGTGTCGGCGGCGAGTGGTTTCTAATGTGGCAGTCGAAATCCTGGAACGGACAGGACGCAGCGTTTCGGATGTTCACCGTTATCGGAATTGTGCTGCTACTGGTGTTGCAGCGGGAGCATGAAGACGAACCTTAGCTATTTTGTCTTGGGAGACAGCATGCAAATTTCGCGAGCGCGTTTCGTGCTGATGCTTTCGGTGTTTTGTCTTCCGGCTTTGCTCGTCGGGTGCGGTTCTAACTCGGCCCCGAGCAAGACCGAAACTGCAAAACGGTCGACGATTGTTTTCATGACGGACTTCGGCACGGCCAACGACTCTGTGGCAATCTGCAAAGCCGTAATTCTCGGCATCACGCCAGAGACCCAGATAATGGACATAACGCATCAGGTCACTCCCTTCTCGATCGAAGAAGCGGCGCGGTTCCTGGCGGGCGTGACGCCATACCACGGCCCGGGTACGGTCTTTCTGGTGGTCGTGGACCCTGGCGTCGGGACGTCACGCAAGGCGGTCGTCGTGAAATCGAAGAAAGGTCAGTATTTTGTGTTGCCTGACAATGGGGTAATCACGCCGGTGCTGGACCGCGATGGATTCGACGGCGCCCGGGAAATCACGAATCCCGAGTGGATGATTGGCGACAAGATTTCGTCGACGTTTCACGGTCGCGACATTTTTTCTCCAGCGGCTGCGCACCTTGCGGCGGGAGAGGATTGGATCCTCGCGGGGCCACAGGTCGACCAGCTCGTGCGGCTGAATCCTCGCGTTGCGACGGTGGAGACGAAAGGAATTACGGGCGAAGTTATTGGATTGGACGACCCCTTCGGAAGCCTGATTACCGACATCCAAGGCGACGACTTCAAGAAACTCGGCTACGCCCTTGGCGACAAGGTGGCTCTCAAAATCGACAAGAAAGAATATGCGATTCCCTATGCGAAGACATTCATGGAGGTGCCGATTGGCCAGCCGCTTGTCTATATTGATTCGCGGGGCCGAGTGGCTGTCGCTGTGAATCAAGGAGATTTTTCCAAGAAATACGGAATTTCGCCGCTCGTCCCGGTTTTTATTCCCAGCAAGAGATAGTGGTCGAAGCGAATTGATCTTATAGGGCTAAGCGCCGCCATCGTATTGCTGTGCTTTTTGTGGTGCCTGAAAAGATTAGGTTGTTACAATGGCGCCGATGTGTCCCAGGAAGCTCGTAGAGTCGTGGGTCGAAGCTTTCAACCGCGCTGACGTCGGCGCGCTCACGAATTTCTATCGAGAGGACGCGATCAATCACCAGGTGGCCGAAGCACCCGTGGAAGGCCGCGACGCTATACGCGAGAAGTTTGCACGGGATTTTGCCGCCGCGGAGATGGTCTGTATTCCGGAACACATTTTCGAGGACGGCGAGTGGGCCATCCTCGAATGGCGCGATCCGAAGGGCCTGAGGGGATGCGGTTTCTTCCGGGTGGTCGACGACAAGATCGTGTTTCAGCGCGGGTATTGGGACAAGCTGTCTTTTCTTCGGCTTTACGGTCTTCCTCTGCCGGATGCGGCAGATTGATAGAGTAGGGAGTTCTTTCGGAGAGCCCCGTTTGCTAGAGCGCGTCTTCCACCTCAAGGAAAACGAAACCACTGTCCGCCGTGAGCTGTTGGCCGGTTTGACGACTTTCATGACCATGGCCTACGTGGTTGTCGTCAACCCTCGCATCCTTTCTGAGGCGGGGATGCCTGTCGACGGAGTGCTCTTCGCCACCTGCATTTCGGCTGCTTTGGCGACGCTTGTAATGGGTCTCTGGGCCAACTATCCGATTGCTCTGGCGCCCGGGATGTCTCTCAATGCCTATTTCACGTATTCCATTGTCATTGGCCGCGGCGTTCCCTGGCAGACCGCGTTGGGAGTCGTACTGCTGTCCGGCCTTCTCTTTCTGGTTTTGACGCTTACGAACGTGCGCGAGCAGATCGTAAACGGCATCCCAGACTGCCTCAAGTACGGCACAGCGGGGGGCATCGGGCTCTTTATAGCCTTTGTGGGCTTCCGGAACGCAAACATCATTGTGGCGAACGCGTCCACGTTCGTTGGCCTTGGAAAACTATCAGACCGGCAAGTAATTCTAGCCTTAGTGGGCGTTCTGTTTATCGCAATTCTCATGGCGCGCCGCGTCGGCAGCGCGATTCTGATCGGTATCATTGCCATCACACTCCTTGGCATACCGCTCGGCGTGAGCCATTGGCCCGCGCATATTTTCTCTTGGCCTCACCCTTCCGGGACGTTCCTCAAGCTGGATCTGCGTTCGGCGGCGAAGCTGGGGCTTGGCGAGCTTATCTTCGTATTTTTCTTCGTCGACCTTTTTGACAACGTCGGAACCCTGGTGGGCGTCTGCGAGGAAGCAGGATTCCTGCGAGATGGAAAGCTCCCCCGCGCGAGCCGCGCCTTGATGGCGGACGCAGTTGGCACCATCGTCGGCGCTCTCACAGGAACGTCCACCGTGACGAGCTACGTGGAGAGCGCGGCCGGCGTTGCCGCCGGGGCGCGGACCGGTCTCGGTAACGTGGTCATTGCGGGGTTATTCGTCGTGGCAATGTTCTGTGCGCCGCTCGTAGCGGCGATTCCGTCTTACGCTACGGCGCCGGCGCTGATCTTGGTCGGCGCGCTCATGTGCGGTGCCGTCGCTCGGGTCAAGTGGGACGATTTCACGGACGCAGTTCCTGCGTTCCTTACCCTGATCGCCACGCCACTCACGTTCAGCATCGCGACCGGGCTGAGCATGGGAATGCTTTCGTTTACTTTCCTGAAGCTGTGTACCGGACGGCGCCGCGAGATTAGTCCGCTGATCTGGGTGCTCAGCGTCTTATTCCTGCTCCGCTACGCTTTCCTCAGCGGCGAATAGAGAAGGTGTCAGTACCGAAGCTTGTCGGGTTGCCGCTCCCAGGTGCGAAACGTCTCGAGCGCCTCGTCTCGCATCAGTTGCACCATGGGGATTTTACGTTCCGAGTGCTGCTGTACGATTTCGCTGTAGATGAGCGAATCGTCGAACCCGGCTACGGACGCGTCCGCCGCGGTGGCGCCGAAGAAGACGCGCGCCGGGCGAGTCCAATAGATGGCTCCGAGGCACATGGGGCACGGCTCGCAGGAAGTGTACAGATCGCAATCCCGAAGCTCGAAGACGCCCAGCTTCGCGCATGCCGTGCGGATCGCGACCACTTCCGCATGCGCGGTTGGATCGTTCGACAAAGTCACGCAGTTCACGCCCTCGGAAATGATTTCCACGCCTCGCACCACGATCGCACCGAACGGGCCCCCGCGCCCTGAGCGGACATTCTCAACGGCGAGTTGAATGGCGCGCGACATGAACGGGCTGCTCATTTGCGAATTATAGAACGAATTTCAGGACAGCGAAGTATCGAGGTACTTTGCCGGTAAGTTGAAGGTTAGCGACTGCTAGGATACGCTGAGGCGTCTGCGCGAAATGTACTAGCGGCGCGACACTCAATGCCATGACCTTACAAGCCTTTGTCTCTCGCCGCGTGGTGACGCCCGAAGGAATACGGCCCGGAGCCATCCTTGTCGAAGGGGAACAAATTCAAGAGATTTTGGCTCCCGAGCAGGTGCTCGACCGAGCCGAAACTCATGATTTTGGGGAGGCAGCGATCCTCCCGGGTCTCGTTGATTCGCACGTCCATATCAATGATCCCGGCAGGGCCGATTGGGAAGGCTTCGAGACCGGTACGCGCGCCGCTGCCGCCGGCGGATACACCATGCTCGTCGATATGCCTTTGAATTGTTTGCCGGCAACGACGACCGTAACTGCGCTCGAAGAGAAGCGCGATGCGGCGCGCGGAAAATGCCGGGTCGATTGGGCTGCCTGGGGCGGAGTGGTCAGCGGTAATCAAGCGGATATCGAACCGCTCGCGGCAGCGGGTGTGCTTGGATTCAAGTGCTTCCTCATTCATCCGGGGATCGGCGGCTTCACCATGGTTACTGAGCGGGATCTACGGGCGGCGTTGCCGCATGTCGCGCGCACGGGCTTGCCGCTGCTGGTGCATGCGGAACTTGCCGGCCCAGTGGACGCGGCCACGGCAGCATTGGCGGGCTCCGATTGGAGATCGTACGCGACGTATCTGAGATCGCGTCCCGACGAAGCGGAACTCTCCGCGATTCGCTTGCTGTTGTCGCTGTGCCGTGAACATCGGTTTCGCTTGCATATTGTCCATCTGTCGACGTGCGAAGGTATCTCGATTCTGCGCGCCGCGCGCGCCGAGGGGCTTCCCGTCACCGTCGAAACGTGCCCGCACTACTTGCATTTGACCGCGGACGCGATCGCCGACGGAGCAACGCTTTGCAAGTGCGCACCGCCCATTCGAAGCCGCGCAAACCGCGAACAGTTGTGGCAGGGCCTCAAGGACGGGGTGATCGATCTGGTGGCCACAGACCACTCACCGTGCCCGCCACAGATGAAAATGCTCGAGAAAGGAAACTTCCAGACCGCCTGGGGCGGCATCGCGAGCCTCTCCGTAGCCCTGCCGGTCATGTGGTCTGAGGCGAGCCGGCGAGGGTTCACGTTGTCAGACATTGCGCACTGGATGGCGGAGGGGCCCGCGCGTCTGGCCGGGTGTCACGCGCACAAGGGCCGGCTTGCCGCGGGTTGCGACGCGGATTTTGTGGTCTTCGACCCGGAGGCTCAAGTCCAAGTTGCCGAGGAGGCGCTGTTCTACAGGCATACCATTTCTCCGTATTTAGGCGAGACACTCCGCGGAGCGGTCAAGGCCACCTACCTCAGAGGCGAGCCGGTGTTCGCCGGCGGTGAGTTCCCGGGCGAGCCCCGCGGCCGGGAATACCACCGATAGCAGGCGACAACCAAGCAATCAGGCGTGCAAATTTCCTTCGTTCTCGTTCACAATAGTGGCGAGCCCGGCATGGAGAAGGAAAATATCATCGGTTTCCCGGCGCCGCGAAAAGAGGGGCGCGACAAAGTCACGGGGAAGGCGCGCTACATCGACGACATCACGCTGCCGAACATGCTTTACGGCGCTACAGTGCGCAGCCGCATCGCCCGCGGCAGAATCAAGAACATTACTTTTGGTCCGGGAATACCCTGGGATGAGGTTGTCACCGTATCTGCGAAGGATATCCCAGGAAAAAACTACATCGCGCTGATCGAAAACGATCAACCGTGCCTCGCGGCTGAGGCCGTCAACCACCCTGAGGAGCCCATCCTCCTGCTGGCCCATCCCGACAAGCATCTTCTTCCGAAAGCTGTCGAAGCCGTTGCCATCGAGTACGAGCCCCTTCCTGCGGTGTTCAATATCGCGGACAGCGAGCGGCCGACCGAGGTCATCTGGGGCAAAGACAACATTTTCAAAACGTACTTGATCGAAAAAGCTGATGTTGACGCCGTCTGGCAAGACGCCGCGTTCGTCGTCGAAGGCGAATATTTTACCGGCGCGCAGGAGCAACTGTACATCGAGACGAACGGGATGATCGCGCAGTTTGATGCGGATCAGGGCGTCACAGTGTGGGGTTCGCTGCAGTGTCCGTACTATGTTCATAAGGCGTTGATGGGTGTTTTCGCCTTGCCTGAAGAAAAAGTTCGCGTGGTGCAGGCGGAGACCGGAGGCGCGTTCGGAGGCAAAGAAGAATACCCGTCGATGATTGCAGCGCATGCGGCGCTGCTGGCGATGAAATCCGGGCGTCCCGTGAAGATCATCTACGACCGCCTGGAAGACATGGTCGCTACTACGAAGCGTCATCCGTCGCGAACGCGCCATCGCACGGCGGTCAGCAAGGACGGCAAGATTCTAGGCGGCGAAATCGACTTCACGATCGACGGCGGCGCGTATCTGACGCTTTCGCCGGTCGTTCTCTCTCGCGGCACGATTCACGCAGGCGGCCCCTACTACTGGCCCAGCGTTCGCGTCCGTGCAAAGGCGGTCGCCACGAGTGCTCCGCCACACGGGGCGTTTCGAGGCTTTGGGGCGCCGCAATCCATTTTTGCCATAGAGCGCCATATGGATCGAATCGCGGAAGCCGTCAATCTGTCGCCGGCCGAGATTCGGCGCCGGAATTTTCTGAAGCCGGGGCAAACAACCATCACCGACCAGGTTATCCGTGAAGAGATTGATCTGCGCAAATTGCTCGACCGAGCACTCACCCTCGCCGATTACGATTCCGAGCGCCGTCGTTTCGCGCAAAACCAGAACGGCCAGGGCGGAAAACGAGTCAAGAAGGGAATGGGGATTGGAGCCTTTCTGCACGGTGCGGGTTTCACCGGATCGGGCGAACGCTACTTGAGTTCTGTAGTGGGAGTGGAAGGGACCGCGGACGGACATGTGCGCGTCCTCGTGTCCAGCACGGAAATCGGGCAGGGCACCAACACGATTCTATGCCAGGTCGCGGCCGAGGCCTTGGGCCTGCCCTATGCAGACGTGGAGATTGCGCAGCCCGACACGACGGCAGTTCCAAACAGCGGCCCGACAGTGGCGTCACGTACGGCGATGGTCGTCGGGAAGTTGGTGCAGTCAGCCGCGCTCGGAGTAAAGCAGACGCTGACCGGTGCCGGGATGCTGGGCGATAGCTACACGGCCGAGGAATTTCGGAGCGCATGCCGCCAATACGTCGCGACGCACGGACAACTCCGTTCTTTGGCCCGATACGAGCCGCCCAAGGACGTGTTCTGGGACGATCAGAATTATCGTGGAGAGGCCTATGCGGCTTTTGCTTGGGCGGTCTATGTGGCGAAAGTAAGTGTCGATCTGGCTACTTATGCGGTTTCGGTCGACGATTTCGTGGCTTTGCAGGAAGTCGGTAAGGTACTCAATCCCGTGCTCGCCAAGGGACAGATTGCAGGCGGCGTGGCGCAGGGAATTGGATTTGCGTTGTATGAGAAAGTAGAATGGCGCGACGGACGCATGCAAAACGGCCAGATGACGAATTACATCATGCCCACTTCGGCTGACCTGCCACCCATCCGCATTTTCTTTGAGGAGATGGGTAACGCCTATGGCGCTTACGGCGCGAAGGGGATCGGCGAGCTTCCGATGGACGGCCCGGCTCCCGCGGTTGTGAATGCGGTTGTGGATGCCCTGGGGATTCCCTTTGATTCCATTCCACTGCTACCTGAAAATATTTTCGAGGCGGTCAATGCTTCGGTTGAGCTGGAGGCTGTCCCTTCGGCGGAACGAGTGTGATGACGGGTAAACAGTGCGACAGACGCGCGTTCTCGCTGACGGTCAATGGCGAGCCGAAGACTGTTCTCGCACACCCGATGGAAAGACTCTTGGACGTTCTGCGAGCGCATCTTGGGTTGACCGGAACGAAGGAAGGTTGCGGAGAAGGGGAGTGTGGCGCGTGCGCCGTGCTGATGGATGGACGGCTCGTCGATAGTTGCCTGATTCCGGTACTTCAAGCACATGGTTCGAATGTCGTCACAATCGAGAACCTCAGCGGCGACCCGCGTTCAAGCGTACTCCAAGACGCTTTTCTTGAATTCGGCGGCGCGCAGTGCGGCATTTGCACGCCGGGAATGATACTCGCGGCGAAATATCTGCTGGATCACAACCCCCAACCCACTCTTCAGGAAATCCGCGAAGGGCTTTCGGGAAACCTCTGCCGTTGCACAGGCTACACCCAGATTTTCGAAGCCGTCGCGGAAGTGGCAAAGCGCGGGGTCTCCGCGTGAGGTCCGATCCGGCTGACTACGAACTGGTCGCACCAGCGAATTTGCAAGCGGCCATTTCGCTTTTGGCGGAGGAGCCCGGGCGATGGCTCCCGATCGCGGGAGGCACGGATGTGATGGTGCAATACGCGGCGGGAGTGCTTCGAGTCCGTAAGCTCGTCAGCATTTGGAACCTCTCCGATCTGCGCCGCTTGGCGGTTCTTTCGGACGAAATCCAGATTGGCGCGGGCTGTACGTACACCGATCTCCGCGAACACGAAGTGGTGAGAAATGAGTTTCCGCTCTTGGCTCGCGCGGCAAGTTGGACGGGCGGAATCACGAATCAAAATCGAGGAACGCTCGGCGGTAATATCGTGAATGCTTCGCCCGCAGCCGATTCCTTGCCGGTACTGTTGGCTTATGGGGCTGATCTGATTTTGATTTCGGTTCGAGGTGAGCGACGCCTGCCGTATCGCGAGTTTCATCTTGCTTACAAAAAGACGAAACTCGCCGCAGATGAATTGATCCGGGCAATATGCCTGCCCCGACGCTTCGCCGGGTATGTTTCTTACGCACGCAAAGCTGGCACCCGCAACGCGCAGGCGATTTCCAAGGTTTGCATGGCGGCTCTGGCGCGCCTCGAAGGTAGGGTCGCCCACGATGTTCGCATTGCGGTTGGAAGCGTCGCTCCGGTGCCGCTTCGCTTGTTCGAGACGGAGCGAATTTTGGAGGCTAAAGCCATCGAGCCATCCCTCGTGACGCTTGCAAGAGAGACGGCTCTAGCGGAGATTCAGCCAATCGACGATATCCGCTCCACCGCGCGGTATCGCGCCGCTGTGGTGGGCAATTTGGTGGCAGAGTTCCTCGAGAAGCTTCGCGCGTCGGCTATGGGACATGAGTGACAAGCTGGATCGCTGGAACGCTCTTCCTTTGGAGCAGGCGGAGATCGAGATCTTGCCTTGTTGCGGTTCGAAGGCCTGGGCGCGTGGGATCACAGGAAGCCGGCCGCTGCTAGATGAGGTCGCGCTACTGGCTGCGTCCGACGAAATCTGGAATGGGCTGAGCGAGCCCGACTGGATCGAAGCGTTCCGAAGTCACCCGCGGATTGGTGAGTCGCAGGCACCGGACTCCTCGGAGCTTCGCTCAAAGAAATGGTCGGCAGAGGAACAGCGAAAAGTGGCGGTCGCGGGTGACGCGGTCAAGACGGCGCTCGAAGACGCGAACCGGGAATACGAGAGGCGCTTTAGCCACATTTTCATCGTGTGCGCCACAGGCAAGACAGCGCCGGATATTTTGCAGATCATACAGCGCCGGATGCAGAATGATGACCGGACGGAACTTCGCGAGGCCGCGGAGCAACAACGGCAGATCACGCACCTCCGCCTGAGGAGATGGCTGTGGGGATAACCCGAATCACGACTCACGTGCTTGACACCGCTAGAGGCGGCCCGGCGAAAGGGATGCTCGTGCATCTCGAGCGGCGGGAGTCGCCGGGCGAGTGGCGCCTGCTGGCTTCGGGTCTCACTGACCCTGACGGTAGGTGCAGCCGGTTGCAGCCCGAGAGTGGCGCCGTAACCGCAGGACTCTATCGCCTGAGTTTTGACACCGCCGGGTATTTTGCGGCACAGGGAGTCGAGACGTTATATCCGATCGTGCAAGTCACCTTCGCCGTGCGGGATGGCGAAGCCCATTTTCATATTCCGTTGCTTCTGAGCGCGCACGGCTACACGACTTATCGGGGAAGCTGAACGCATGATTTCGCTCGCGGAAGATCGGTATGGCAAGGCGCGCGTCCGGCTGGTGCGTGTCAAGCGGCGTCCGGAAGGCCATGATTTTCGCGAATGGACGCTGGAGATCCTATTCCAAGGAGACTTCGCGACCTGCTTTACGGAAGGCGACAACAGCAACATTCTGCCCACGGACACGATGAAGAACACGGTGTACTCCGTGGCTCGTAATTCGTCGGCCGCGTGCATCGAGGACTTCGCGAAGGAGCTGATCGATTTCTTTCTGGGCCGCAATGCTCAGGTTTCCTCAGCCACCATCGCTATATCAGAAAAGCCCTGGGAGCATCTGCGGGCGGGCGGAAAAACATATCCGACTGCATTTGTGCAGTCAGGTGGCGAGCTCCAAACGTCGAAAGTAAATCGCGCACAAGACGGCAAGTTTTCGGTCGTCTCGGGACTTCAGAATCTGATCGTCATGAAAACGGCGGATTCGGGATTTCAAGGATATATCCGGGACTCGCTGACGACTCTCCCCGAGACCGCGGACAGGCTGTTCGGCACAGCCGTGCGAGCGGACTGGACATATGTCGCCCCTGACGTTGCCTTCGCATCCTCACGAGAAAAGATTCGTGAGACGTTGCTCGCTGTCTTCGCGGAGCATGCGAGCAAGTCCGTGCAGCACACGCTCTATGGCATGGGCGAAGCAGTACTCGAAAAAGTCCGCGAGGTTGACGAAATCGAATTGACCATGCCCAACATACACTGCCTGCTCGTGGACCTCTCGAGATTCGGGCAGGACAATCCCAATGAGATCTTTGTGCCCACCGATGAGCCGCACGGCACCATCCAGGCGCGACTTCGGCGGAAAGCGTGAACTTTCAGCGCCGATGAGTCGTCGACAAACAGCGAGAGCCCAACAGGCCATCGACCGGTGCAAGAAGCTGGCAGGTTTCAGCGAATCTCCGGACGGAACCTGCAGGACTTTCCTTTCGCCGCCGATGCACGACTGCCATCGCGAAATCACTCGTTGGCTTGAGCCTCTCGGAGCTGAAGTGGGAATCGATGCTGCGGGCAATCTGCGCGGATTCTATCGTGGAGAAAACGAAAATTCCCCGCGGCTTCTTGTCGGGTCGCATCTTGATACCGTTCCCGACGCGGGAGCGTATGATGGCGTGCTCGGTGTGGTTCTTGCGGTCGCTCTGCTGGAGGCACTTAACGGAAAGCGGCTTCCTTTCGGCATTGAGGTAGCGGGATTCTCCGAGGAAGAGGGCGTCCGTTTCGGCACGCCGTTCATCGGGAGTCGCGCGCTGGTGGGGCGCCTCGACGAACAGCTGCTCAACCTGAAAGATGGAGACGGTGCCAGCGTGCGGCGAGCCATCGAAGAGTTTGGCTTGAATCCTGAAGATATTCCCGCGGCTGCCTTAAATGGTCACACGCTGGGATACTTGGAATTTCACATCGAACAGGGACCCGTTCTAGAAAACCTGGGACACCCGCTGGGGGTTGTGGAGGCGGTCGCCGGCCAAAGTAGACTGGACTTCACGTTCGTAGGGCGCGCGAACCACGCGGGAACAACTCCCATGAATCTCCGCCGAGATGCTGTGGCTTGCGCTGCGGAGTGGATTGTCGAAGTGGAAAGAGAGGCTCTCCGGGTTCCCGGCCTCACCGCGACGGTAGGCAAAGTTGAGGCCAAACCGGGAGCTCCAAACGTAATTGCCGGAGAAGCCACGCTCTCATTGGACCTGCGCCACGGGGTAGACGAGGTTCGCGTGAATTCGGAAAAGACGATTGTCGCTTTGGCCGGGGATATTGCTAGGCGCAGGGGCTTGTCCGTGCGGCACAGCGCCCAGCTGCTCCAGAAAACTGTGAAGATGGACCCATCGCTTGTCGGACAGATCGAAAACGCAGTCCGAATGGCCGGTTGCGAGCCGCACCGCATGGTGAGTGGCGCCGGGCACGATGCAATGATTCTGGCGGAAAAAGTGCCGGCCGCCATGATATTTTTGCGAACACCTGCCGGAATCAGCCACAATCCGGCGGAAACCGTAAACGTAGAGGACGTAGCAAAGGCGATCGAGAGCGGCTTACATCTGCTCGATTTGCTCGCGTCCTCGCCAATCTCCAAAAGGAGCGCACATAGTGCATAACCTCGGTGGAACGCGAAGCTCCCAGCGATCGAATCACTTACTGCTCACGCCCGACACCTTCGTGCGCGCGCCGCTGCCGGGCATGAAAAAGTGCACCGGCATCGTTCACGCCGCCCCTGCGGTAGGCGCGGCTTTTACGCAATACACAGCCGAGTTCGAATCCGGAGGAGAGCTGGGCAGCACAGCCGCGCAGCGGTTTATCTTTGTCCTCGACGGGAGCATTCAAGTAGAAGTCGAGGGAGGAAAGACGGAACTTCGTGAGCGCGGCTACGCCTACCTGCCGCAGGGCTTGACGCATCGCGTCGTGGCCACGCAATCGGGCCGTGCCGCCGTCATCGAGAAGCCTTATCTGACACTCGCGTCGATCAAGCCGCCAGGCATAATTCTTTCGAGCGAAGATGCGGTCGCCTCGCACGCGCTCGGAGACGATCCGGACCTGCAGGTGAAATGTTTGCTTCCGGACGCGATGAACTTCGATTTTGCCGTTAACACCATGGTCTACCAGCCGGGTGCCGCTCTCAGCATGGTTGAAATGCACGTCATGGAGCACGGACTCCTCATGCTCGAAGGCGGTGGCATTTACCGTCTCGGTGATTCGTGGTATCCCGTTACGGCGGGTGACTTCATTTGGATGGGGCCTTGGTGCCCGCAGTGGTTCGGCGCCTTGGGCAAGAAAGCCGCGAAATATTTAATTTACAAAGATTGGAACCGGCATCCACTAACAAGCGAGTAGCAGATGAATCTTGCCATCGATTCGGGTCGCCTGAACGCCGAGATCGAAGAGCTGGCCTCGATCTCTGAGGCGGATCCCCCAGCTATTACCAGAATCCTTTTCACTCCCGCCGATATGAAAGCTCGCGCTTGGATGGTCGAGCGCTGCGAAGCTGCGGGGCTTTCGGTGCGGCAGGACGCGATTGGCAACACCTTCGCACGCTGGAGCGGTTCTGATCCCAAGGCTCCCGTCGTTGGTACCGGCTCTCACATCGATGCGATTCCCAACGCCGGCAAATATGACGGTGTCGTCGGCGTTCTCGGAGGCCTTGAAGCGATCCGAGCATTGCAGGCCACTGGATTCCGTCCGAAGAATCCGATTGAGCTTCTGATTCTCACCGCGGAGGAGCCGACCCGGTTTGGAATCGGATGCCTCGGCAGTAGGTTGCTCTCTGGAACCCTGTCTCCCGAAGCCGCCAGAAAACTGAAGGATAAAAATGGCGAATCGGTCGAAGACGTTCGGCGCAAGGCGGGAATGGAAGGGGGGCTCGAACAGGTCGGACTGCCGAAGGGGTATTACAAGGCGTTCGCGGAATTACACATCGAGCAAGGCCCCATCCTCGAGCGAGAGCGCGTGCCCCTTGGAGTTGTGACGAAGATCGCCGCTCCCGCGAGCGCCCGTATCGCTATCGAAGGCGCCGGAGGGCATGCCGGCGGAGTTCTAATGCCCGACCGGCACGACGCTCTTTGCGCGGCGGCTGAATTGATCTTAGCGATCGAACACGCCGCGCGGCATAGCGGCTCGACGGACACTGTGGCGACGGTTGGAATGTGCGATGTGTTCCCCGGCGCCGTGAACAGCATTCCGAGCAACGTGCGCCTGAGCGTGGATATTCGCGACACGGATCTAGCGCGGCGAGACTCCGTGATGACTGATATGGAGCTCGTATCAGAAGAGATTGCAGCGCGGAGAGGCGTTAAGATTCAAATCGAGTTGTTGAATGCGGATGCCCCGGCGGATTGCGATCCTCTGGTAGTGGAAGCGCTCTCGCATGCCTGCCAAAAACACCAGCTAAGCTTCCAGCTCATGATCAGTCGCGCGTACCACGACTCGCTTTTTATTTCGCGAATCGCCCCGACCGCGATGCTGTTCATCCCGTGCCGCAACGGATATAGCCATCGCCCGGATGAGTACGCTTCGATCGAGGACATCACTCGTGGTTCGCTTGTCCTGGCCGAAACGCTGGCAAGTCTTTCTGAGTGAGTTAGATCAGATGGCGTCGGCGGGCGTAATGACTCGGTGGATGAGCCGCCGCGGCTCGGGCGGTGCGTCCGCGATCCGGTAGCTCTGTTGCAACAGTTTCTTGGCGTCACCTGCCCTGGTTTCCGAGTTGTAGTGGACGGTGCACAGTGCTTCGCCGGCCGCCACTGCGTCGGATACTTTCTTGTGCAAAACGATCCCTACGGAAGGATCGATCGAATCCTCCTTCTTCTCACGGCCGCCTCCTAACACAACGCAAGCCGTGCCCACCATCTCGCAGTCAATGGCTCCCACGTAGCCGTTTCGGGGGCTGGTAACGTTGAGCGAATGTCTCGCGCGAGGCAGTCGCTGGGGATCGTCGATCACGCTTGTGTCGCCTCCTTGCAGTTCAACCATCCGGCGGAATTTTTCGAGCGCTTGTCCCGACTGTAGCAGCTGCTCCGCCAGTTGCTTAGCGTCACCGATCGTGCCGCAACGCCCTCCTAACTGAAACATCCATCCGGCGAGCTCGAGGCAAAGTTCACGCAAATCTTCTGGACCTCGCCCGCGCAGCACTTCGAGACACTCGTCAACCTCAATCGCGTTACCGATGCACAGCCCCAGCGGCTGGTCCATGTCGGTGATGAGTGCCACGATCTTCGTGCCCATGCACTCCCCGGTTTCGACCATCAGATCCGCCAGAAAAATTGCATCTTCCTCGCTCTTCATGAACGCGCCGGAACCCATCTTCACGTCCAGCACCAAACCATCGATGCCCTCCGCGAGCTTTTTGCTCATAATCGAAGCACAAATCAGGTAGGGACTCTCGACCGTTCCGGTGACGTCGCGCAGAGAATAGAATTTCCGGTCGGCCGGGGCAATCTCCGCGGTCTGACCGATCATTGAACAGCCGCACTCACGGAGAACCTCTCGAAACCGCTCCAGCGCGAGGCCTACCTGGAAGCCGGGTATCGATTCGAGCTTGTCTAGTGTGCCCCCCGTATGTCCGAGCCCGCGGCCGCTGATCATAGGGACCACCAAGCCCCCGGCGGCGGCGAGGGGCGCGAGAACGAGTGAGGTTTTGTCGCCGACGCCGCCGGTAGAGTGCTTGTCGATCTTCGCCGTCGAAAATTCCGACAGATCCAGAACCTGGCCGGAGTGCAGCATGGCATCTGTCAGCGCCGCGGTCTCAGCGCGGCTCAAACCTCGCACTACGGCAGCCATCAACCAGGCGGATATTTGATAGTCGGGGATTCTTCCGGAGGTGTAGCCCGCAACAAGATCGTGGATTTCAGCCCGCGAGAGTTCCTGGCCATCGCGTTTCTTGCGGATTACATCGACGGCGCGGAACGCCTGTGTACGGGCGGGGTACGGAAGATCGGTCACTTAAGGCGGAATCCCTCGGGGAGAAGTTCGGTGATCGGGAGCTTCTTCCAACCCTTCGCATCGCGAAAGAACACCGTCGCCTTCGGTCCAAATTCATAGATGACCTGGCGGCAAGCGCCGCAAGGAGCGCACGGCGCATTGCGATCGTTCGCTATGGCGATGGCGGTGATCTCGATCCCGGGGCCGCCTTGGCTAACAGCGGAGAAAATCGCCGTGCGTTCAGCGCAGTTGCTCATACCGTACGAGGCGTTTTCCACATTGCAGCCGACAAACACTTCGCCCTTGGCGGTCAGCAGGGCAGCGCCCACCCTGAACTTGGAGTATGGGGCGTAAGCTTTCTTCACGGCAGCCTGAGCTGCCGTGATCAGGCTTTCGCGGCTCTTGTTTCCAGCGGAACTGCGCTTCGGCACAAGTCAAACCTTGTTGAGGACGCTGAACGGCTAATTGCAAGGAACAGCGTGTAGCGTAGTAAGATTCGTTCTCTATGTCGAGCCGAAACTCATTCGTTGGAAACAAGCCATCTCCCGCCGACTGGCAAAGCCTTGCGGCACTCATCGATCACACCAGCCTGCGCCCCGAGGCGACGCCCACTCAGATCATTCGCCTCTGCGAAGAAGCGCAGGAGTATAGCTTTGGGGCAGTGATGGTGAACGCATACCACGTGGCGCTTTGCTATTCGCGCCTGCGGAGCGGCGGCGTAAAGGTCGGGACGGTTGTCGGATTTCCGCTTGGGGCCACACTAACCAGCGTCAAGCGATTTGAAGCGGCGGAAGCCATGAAACTCGGCGCGCGAGAGATCGACATGGTCATGAATATAGGAGAGCTAAAGGGCGGCAGCAGCGGGGCCGTCTCGGCGGATATTGAAGCGGTCGCGGACTTCGTGCACGCCGAGGGGGCTTTGTTGAAGGTGATTCTCGAAATGCATCTTCTGACCGATGACGAAAAACGGTTGGCTTGCCGGATCAGCGAAAAGGCGGGCGCCGACTTTGTGAAGACTTCCACCGGATTCCTCGGCGGCGTCGCGACTCTGGAAGACGTCAGGCTCATGCGAGGCGCCGTAACCATCGGCGTAAAGGCGTCGGGCGGAATTCGGACCGCGAGCGACGCCCTCGCAATGATTGGAGCCGGCGCAGATCGCCTCGGCACGAGCAGCGGAGTGACAATCATCCGCGAGCTGCGCGACAAGCAGGCGCCCTAACTACTGCCAGGAAACGCCTGAAACCGGCCAGAACCCCGACAGTCTCTAGTCTTTTCCGGCCCTGATACGCATCCCGTAGAACGAACGGTGGACGAAGAAAAACGAGATCAGGAAGAAAACCGCCGCCAGAATATGCGTCAGGTGCGCATTACCTTGCGAAGCGGTCAGCTGTACGGCCAACTCGACCGCCAGAAGTCCGAACAGCGTGGTGAATTTGATAACCGGGTTCAGCGCCACCGAAGATGTGTCCTTGAAGGGATCTCCGACCGTGTCACCGATGACGGTCGCATCATGCAGTGGAGTGTTCTTTTGTTTTAGCTCCACTTCAACGATCTTCTTGGCGTTGTCCCAGGCGCCGCCAGCATTGGCCATGAAAATGGCTTCGTACAGGCCGAAGATCGCGATGGAAAATAGGTAGCCTATGAAGAAGAACGGTTCCACGAACGCGAACGAGAGCGCCGCAAAAAACACGGCGATGAAGATGTTCAGCATCCCGCGCTGTGCGTACTTCGTGCAGATCTCCACGACTTTCTTGCTGTCTGCGACGGAGGCTTTCTCGGTGCTTTCAAGGTTGATGTTGGCCTTAATAAACTCGACCGCGCGATAGGCTCCAGTGGTGACGGCTTGAATCGAAGCGCCAGTGAACCAGAAAATCATGGCGCCCCCGGTGATGAGTCCGAGGACGAATGGTGCGTGCAGCAGGGAGAGTTTAGCTACATCAGTGGTAAGGCCGTTGGTGAGCGCCATGATGATCGAAAAGATCATGGTAGTTGCGCCGACCACCGCCGTCCCGATCAATACCGGCTTGGCCGTGGCTTTGAACGTGTTGCCGGCGCCGTCATTTTCTTCCAGTAGATCCTTGGCGCGCTGGAAGTTCGCGTCGATACCGAAATCGCGCTTCAACTCTTCTTTGGCGTTGGGAAGCGTTTCGATAAGAGAAAGCTCGTAGATCGACTGCGCGTTGTCGGTAACCGGACCGTAAGAATCGACCGCGATGGTCACCGGGCCCATGCCTAGAAATCCGAAGGCCACCAGGCCGAACGCAAACACCGGGGCGGCGATCATCAGGCTGGATAGACCTCCGAGGCTGACGAGGTAACCGACGGCCATCAGCGCCACCATGGTAAGTCCCAGATAATAGGCGGAGAAATTACCCGCTACCAAGCCGGAAAGAATTCCCAACGAAGCACCACCCTCCTGCGATGAGGTGACGACTTCTTTCACGTGACGCGATTCCGTCGACGTAAAAACCTTCACGAGCTCGGGAATGACTGCTCCTGCCAGCGTGCCGCAAGAAATGATCGTGGCGAGCTTCCACCACTGCGTTCCATCGCCGAGATCGGGAATGATAAAGCGCGAGATAAGGAAGGTCATGCCAATGGAGACGATGGACGTAATCCACACGAGAGACGTAAGCGGTGACTCGAAGTTCATCTTGTCGGCATTCGCGAAGCGGGCGCTGGCGATGGCGCTGTTGATGAAATACGCCGCCGCGCTGGCGACCAACATCGCAATGCGCATCACGAAGATCCACACCAGTAACTGGACTTGAACGGTTGGACTGCTGACGCCCAAAAGAATAAAGGTAATCAGAGCGACGCCCGTAACTCCGTATGTTTCAAATCCATCGGCGCTGGGGCCGACAGAATCGCCCGCATTGTCCCCGGTGCAGTCTGCAATTACGCCAGGATTACGCGCGTCGTCTTCCTTGATCTTGAATACGATCTTCATCAAGTCAGAACCGATGTCAGCGATCTTGGTGAAGATGCCGCCCGCGATTCGCAACGCTGCAGCGCCCAGCGACTCACCGATGGCAAAGCCAATGAAACAGGGGCCGGCGTAAGAGCCGGGGACGAACAGGAGAATTAGCAGCATCATAAGCAGTTCAACGCTGATCAGCATCATGCCGATGCTCATGCCCGCGCGCAAAGGGATCTGATAGATCGGGTAGGGCTTGCCGCGCAGTCCTGCAAAAGCCGTGCGCGAGTTAGCGAAGGTGTTCACGCGAATGCCGAACCACGCCACGCCGTAGCTGCCCAAAATGCCCACCACGCTGAAGAACAGAATCATGCCCACGCGTACAGCTTCATAGTGCAGCAGTACGCCGAAGTACAAGACAATTACCGCTGCTATGAAAATCCAAAGGAAGAAGAGGAACTTGCCCTGCGTCACCAGGTAGGTCTTGCAGGTTTCGTAGATCAGCTCGGACATTTCTTTCATCGAGCGGTGCACCGGCAGATTCTTGAGGCGCACGTAAATGGTCAAGCCGAAAACCAGACCGAACACGCAGAAGAGGATGCCCCAGAGCAGGAGCTTGTGACCGTCGATGCTGCCGCTCAGGAAAGTCACCTGCGACAGGTCGGGAAGCTTGAGGTTGGCCTCGCCTCCCGCCGCTTCCTGCGCGCGCGTAGCCGAAGCGCCAGCGAAAAATGTCACAAGTGCGGCGCAAATCGCGAAAAGGCCCGTACGGCGCGGCAGGGAAGTCTTTTCTTTAAGCTGGACGCATGAATGCCCAGTACACATCAGTGGTTCCTCCATACTGTTTTCGATTGGAAATGCCCAGGGACTTTCAGCCTCGATCGCGGGTCGCAAAGATTCGCCCACACCCGCAAACCCATTTAACGGCCAAAGTTTCCTTCCTCCGGATTCGAACTCCCGGAACGGGAGTCGACACACGCAAGAAACGTCCCAAACCAATTGACCATTCTAAGCAGGTTAAGGAGGTCCGTCAAGGCGGTGTAGCGCGGGAATACGGCGCTAGCTCCCGTTCTTCAAAGCGTCGAACACCCGTTCCGCTTGCCGCCGTGGTAATGCCGCTGCCAGTTCCTCGACGGTCATCCGCTTTAACCGTGCTACGCTTCCGAATTGCCGCAGCAGCTTTTGCGCCGTGCGTTCGCCTACGCCGGGAATCTCGGTCAGAGATGTGCGAATTCGCCGGCTCGATCGGCGCTGGCGATGGAAGGTGACCGCGAACCGGTGGGTCTCGTCGCGGATTTGCTGGATCAAGTGCAGCACCGGCGAGTGATGGTCGAGCGCGATGGGCTCGTCCTCGCGCCCCAGCACGTAAAGAATCTCCTCTTTCTTGGCGATGCTGGCCACCGGCTGATTGATGATTTCGAGTTTTTCCAGTGCTTGTGCCGCCGCGTGGAGCTGGCCGAGGCCGCCGTCGATCAAGATCAGGCTCGGCAAAGGCGTGCCTTCGCGTATCAACTTACTGTAGCGACGTTCCACCGCCTCGCGCATGCTCGCAAAATCATCGCGCAGCCGTCCCGCGTCTTTGTCCGCACCCTCCGCCATAGCCTCGCCGCGAATGATGAATTTGCGGTAGTCGGATTTCTTCATTCGCCCGTTTTCCCAAACCACCATGGACGCCACTGTATCCGACCCCTGAAGATGCGAAATGTCGAAGCACTCGATGCGTTTGGGCGGCGCCGGGAGCATCATGGCCGACTCAAGCGCCTCAGCGATCGCCTTCGAGCTCGGCCGCAGAACACGAAATCGCTGCATGAACGAATGCTGCGCATTCTTCTCCACCAGCTCCAGAAACGCATGCTTCTGCCCACGCTGAGGATTCAGAATTTCCACGCGGTGCCCGGCCTTTTCCGTCAGCGTCTCTTCCAGCAACTCCCGCCCTTCGAAATCGATGGGTGTGTGGACGTAACGCGGCCAATAGTTGACATCCAGATACAGCTGCTTCAGGAGCGACGGCAAAAACTCCGCCGGATCGAATTCGTCCAACTCTTCCCAGTAGAAGTCGCGCCGGTCGACCACGCGTCCCCCGCGAAGGTGGAACAGATTCACGGCTACCTGCGGCGGTTCGGCGTACCACGCCAGCACGTCCGTGTCGTCACCCTCGGCGGCCGCAATCTTCTGGCGCTCTTCCATTTCTTCGAGCGTCCGCAGCAGGTCGCGATATCCGGCGGCTTCTTCGTAGCGTTCCTCACCGGACGCCTGCTCCATGCGCTGCTTCAAGCTCCGCGCCAGGTCGTTGCGGCGCCCTTCGAGGAAAAGCCGCACGTCGCGTGCCGCCTCGCCGTATCGATCGTCCTCCACCAAGCCGGCGCACGGTCCCAGGCAGCGGTGAATGTAGTACTGCAAGCACGGTCGCGGATGCTTTCGCACAAGATCGACCGTGCAGGACGGTACCAGAAAGTGTTTGTGGATCAGATTCACGAGGCGGTAGGCAAGTCCGGCAGGGAAGTACGGCCCGAAATAGATCGAGCCATCCTTGTTCAATCGCCGCGTCACGTACACGCGGGGGTACTTTTCGAACGCCGTGTATCGAATGTACGGATAAGTCTTGTCGTCACGCAGCAGAACATTGAACTTCGGTTTGTACTTCTTGATCAGTATGTTCTCGAGCGCCAGCGCTTCCTTCTCGTTATCGACGACGATGTAATCCAGGTCCGCGATGGTCCGCGCGAGCGTGCCAGTCTTGGCGTCCTGCCAGCGTGACTCCAGGAAGTACGAGCGCACACGATTGCGCAGCGAACCCGCCTCCCCCACGTAGATGATCGTTTCAGCCGCATCCTTAAACAGATACACCCCTGGCTGAGCGGGCAGACTGGCGACTTTTTCGCTGAGTTCCATTCGAGGAGCGCTACAATTGCGAGGTTACGGTCGGCGGCGGGTTTTGCGCCCAGCCGGTACATTTCAATGATAGCACGGCGGCTCAGACTACTCGGAAGCGCGGCATGCTGGTTCGTCGCGCTCGGCGCGATCGCTTTGTTCTTTCTTGTTTGGCCAGCGCAGCGCGTCCTCGGCAGCTCACCGCAGGATCCGGGGGAGTCCTCCTCCAAACGGCCTTCCGGCCCACTTCCACCAGACTCATCGACGTCCAACCCCGAGGCCGCAAGCCGGGCGGCGGCCGAAAAAGACATCGACGTGGGCGTGTTCTACATGCACAAGGGTGACGTAGATGCCGCCATCGGCCGTTATCAGGACGCCGCCGCCGTTGCGCCCAATTTTGCCAAACCGCGCCTGCTGCTCGGGGAAGCATTTGAAAAGAAGGGCGACAAAGCAGCCGCGGTGAAATATTACAAGGAATACTTGCAGGTCGATCCTAAAGCGCCGGATAAAGAGAAGGTGCAAAAAAAGATCGAGAAGCTCACCCGATAGCGCGGAGTCTCACGCCGCCTCGCCCGCCCTACCGCAGTCGTTTCAGAAACTTCATGGCCCGCTCATAGTCCGCGAAGCGCCGCTCTTCCGCGCGGAACGAGGGCGAATGCGATTCCCGGCGGCACCGTGCGAATCGTACCGGATGCTTTTGATGCAGCATCTCGTGGTACAGCACATAGGCCACGACATAGGCCGGCACACGCTCCCCATCGAGCTTGCGGTTGATGACGATCTGATTCAACGCTGGATCAAAGCACCCCAGTTGCGTGCTCCAGTCGCGTTCGCTCCAGCCTAGCTCCGGACGAACGAGCGTCCCCTCGAAATATTGCCGGTTCAGTTCTTCATATAGCGGCGATAGGTCGTGGTGCGCTCCCGCAGGTAAATGCAGCACCCGCCGCGCCCGACGTCGCCGCTGCGCGAGCAGAGTTCGCCGCGTCCCGGCGGCGTAGGAAAACTCCCGGTAGGCGTTCAGCAGTTCCTTCGGCACCCGTCGCCGGTAGAGCCGCCCCAGCAGGAGCGCCGCCGCCGCTTCCACAGCCACCAGCGGCGCGCGCGACATCGCGTCTGACAGCCGCACGTGCGCGGTGTCTTCCCGCAGTCGAATGGTGTGCGTCAGGTCCGTGTAGGGGTGATATTCCACGAGGAACTGTGGCGGGCGTCCCTCGCAGCCCAGCCGCGTGTACATCCGCTGAAAGATTGCCGAGCCGCCGGGAAAAAGCTTCTGCAGTTGGCGTGCGGAACGCCGCGAGTGCTTCACGGCTTTCTCCTGACTGGCGGTCCGGATGCTTGCTTTTGCGCGTCATCGATATCGGAAAGCGCATCTTTCGTCCCATCGATCGCGTCTTCGAGCGTGTCTTTGTAGGAGTCGAAGTCCACGCCGCCCATATCGTACTTTTCAAGCTGCGCGAGAAAATCCTGGTCTTTGCCTTTCATCATTTTCAAGGCGTCGCGGATATCACTCTGTTTCTCGCGGGCGGTATCGATCTGATCGGCTGCATCGTCCACGCAGCCTGCATAAGCGTTCAGTAAGGCATTCAGCATTTCGGCGCGCCGTGGGTCTGGCGGTTTGCGGTTCAATTCGTAGTCGAATTTTTTCAGGCGGTCGTCCGCGAACTGCACAAACAGCTTGATGCGCTCGGCCGGCGTGTATGCGTCGCGGATCTTGTCCGCTTCTTCTTCGGTAAGATAATCCTTTTGTTGCGCGGCGCGAGCTACTCCTCCGGCCAGGTGGGCCAGAGCCACCGCGGCAATCGCCGCGGCGACGCAGATCCGCAGCCACTGCCACCGCCCTGGCGAACTGTGTCTCGATTCCATTAGGAGTGTCGGGGGAAGAGTTCGTCGACCAACCGCTGGTCCATCTCGTCCAGCTCCTTGTGCGCGTCCATAAAGGGTGGTCGCTCGTCCGACGTAATGCCGGGCGTCATCTCATTCAGCCGCCGCAGCGATTCCCGCAGCGAAATCTCCAGCTCCTTGAAGCCGGCCGGATGCCTCTCGGCGTCGATCCCCGTGGCGGCTAAAGCTTTCTCACATGCTGCTGCTTCGGCGCGGTATTGATTGAGCGTCGCCGTCGCTTCAGGAAACTTCGCGTCGCGAACATTTTGGCGAATTTCCGCGAATTGCGCTTCGCCCAGTTCCGGCATCAGCTTCGCCTTTCGAACGCCGTCTGTCTCGCGCTCGAATCGCGCCCGAAGCTCGCTCGTGCGGTCCTGTGCCGCTGCCGGACCCAGCAAGAGCGCCATTGCCAGCGCCACTTTATGTCCGCTCCGTGCGCCGCGCACCGCGCTACTTACCCTTCTCCCGGATCTCCCTCGGCAGCGCCCTGACCCGCGCGGTTGCGTCAAAGTACATGTCGCTATTTTCATCTTTGTTCATCTGCAAGAACATCTTGTAGGCATCCAGCGCCTGCACCAGTTGCCCCAGCTTGTCGTAGCACGAAGCCCGCACGAACCACGCGCTTGGCGGAAGGTCTTTGTGCTTGGCCAGCTCATCCAACACTTGCAGCGTTCCCGCATAATTCTTGAGTTCGTATTCGGCTCCAATCAGATCGCCCAACACACTCACGTCACTGGGATTCAAATTGTATGCCTTGAGCAGCTCCGGCGCCGCGTCGGCATAATCCTTCTTCTCCAAATAGGTATGCCCCAACGTGGCGCTCAGATCGGCCTCGCGTGGCGCCAACGTTTCCGCTTTTTGCAGCACCGGAATCGCGTCCGCGTAGCGCTTCTTCGCAAGGTACAGCTGCGCTCGCAGTTTCAACGTCGCCAGACTTTCCGGGCCGCCGCCCGCCGCCCGGTCGAGCTCCGCGAGCGCATCATCATTCCTGCCCAAGTCCGCGAGCGCAAATGCGCGCTCCCGCCGTGCTCCTGTATCGTCCGGATGCCCCTCGAGGTAAGTATCGAGCTCGGCCGCGGCCTCTGCCGTTTTTTTCTGTGTCATCAGTGCTTGCGCCAGCCCGGCTTGCGCTTCCGTCTGCTCAACTCCTGCTGGATTCAAAGCCAGCGCGGCGCGGTAGGCGGTTTCCGCGTCGCTAGCACGGCTCGCGGCGAGCAGCGCATGGCCCAGGGCGTTCTGAATTCCCACATTCTTCTGGTCGAGAGTCGCCGCGGCCTGGTATTGCTCGATCGCCGCCGCTGCCTTGCCGTCGCGTTCGAGAGCTAATCCCAGAAGATATTTGGCGTGCGCATCCTGCGGCAAAAGTTCGACCGCTGTTGTAAGCGGCTCGGCTGCTGCTTTCGGCTCGACGGCCAGCAGCGTAATACCCAGATTCAAATAAGCCGCTCCCATCTTCGGGTCCAGCGAAATAGCCTTTTCATATTCCCTGCGCGCGTCGTCCGGGCGCTGCATGGCCGTGTAGGTGAACCCCAGGTTGAAGTGCACCTGCGCGTCGTCGGGCTTCTTGGTGAGGTAGTCCTGATAGTCTTTCGCCGCGGTGGGATAGTCCTGACGATCCACGGCATCCTGCGCAGCTATTAGCAATCGATTCAGTTCCGCCGAGGCCGGATCGGAAACATGCTTCTTTGCGACATTGCCGCTCTGCCCTAAGAGCGGTATGGGCAAGGCGCCCGCCAGTAAACACGCGGCGCCGCGTAGGAGTCTGATCCGCAGCCGGTTGCAGTTTCGCATGCGCCTCAACGGGGAAGGCGATTGTCGTCCGCGGCCTTAGAACGCGCGGGCGTAGCGGCGCTCTCATATCCTCCGCCGTTGCGCCCACCCAGGACTCTTGCGAGGAATTTCCCGGTGTGAGATTGGGAATTCCGCGCCACCTGTTCAGGAGTGCCCGCCGCCACAACGTGCCCTCCAGCCTCTCCGCCTTCCGGGCCCAGGTCGATCACCCAGTCGGCCGATTTGATCACGTCCAGATTGTGTTCGATGATCAGCAGCGAAGCTCCTCCGTCGATCAGCTTGCGAAACGCCGTCAGCAGCTTCTGGATATCATCAAAGTGCAGCCCTGTCGTCGGCTCGTCGAAAATGTACAGAATCCCGGTATTATCCTGCCGCGTAAGATGCGCCGCCAGTTTCAAGCGTTGCGCCTCCCCTCCGGAAAGCGTCGTTCCCGATTGCCCCAGCCGCAAATATCCTAGCCCAACCTCGTCCAGCACGCGCAGCTTCGACGTGACTTTCGAATGCGCCGCGAAGAACGTCAATGCCTCGCGCACCGTCATCTGCAATACTTCGTGAATGTTTTTCTGCTGGTAGCGCACTTCCAGCACGCTGCTCTTATAGCGAGTCCCGCGGCACTCCTCGCATAGCAGCTCCACGTCGGCCAGGAATCGCATTTCCACGGTCACCGTGCCGTCGCCCTGGCAAGCTTCGCATCGCCCGCCCGGAATATTGAAGGAGAAGTTGCCCGCCGTCAGCCCGCGCTTCTTCGCATCGGGCGTCGAAGCGAATACTTCGCGGATGGGATCGAAAGCCTTCATATACGTCGCCGGATTGGATCGCGGCGTTCGCCCAATCGGAGATTGATCGACCATCTCCACCGCCTGCAGCGCCAAGTCGCCTTCCAGCCTGTCGCAGTACTCATGCCAGTTTCGCCCCAGGCGCTTAGCCTCGATGGCCTTGTACAAAACGTCGTACACCAGCGTCGATTTTCCCGATCCGGAGACGCCGGTAATCGCCACTAGCATCCCCAGTGGGATCATCACGTCGACGCCGTGCAGGTTGTGGCTGCGGGCGCCCGTCAGCTTCAGGAATTTGCCTTGGGTTTTTCGCCGGCGTGCCGGCAGCGCAATGCGCGCTTCTCCCCGCAGGTACCGTCCGGTCAAAGACTCCGCATCGCTCAGGAGTTCGCCGCGCGTGCCCGCAAAAACCAGTTCTCCCCCGTGCTCCCCGGCGCCTGGCCCCAGGTCCAGAATATGGTCCGCGGCCAAGATCAGTTCCGGGTCGTGCTCCACCACCAGCAGCGTGTTGCCCAGATCCCTAAGCCCCTTCAAAATCTCGATCAGCCGATGCGTGTCGCGCGGGTGCAGTCCGATGGAAGGCTCGTCCAACACGTAAAGCGCGCCCACCAAGTGCGATCCCAGCGACGTAGCCAGCTGGATGCGCTGCGCCTCTCCACCCGAAAGCGTGGAAGTCAGCCGGTCGAGCGTCACATAGTCGAGCCCCACCTCATCGAGAAAGCGCAGCCGCTGCTGAATCTCTTCCAGCACTTTGTCCGCGATCGTCGCTTCCGCGTCGGTGAGCTGCAAGCCTTGAAAAAATGCGCGCACCTCTTTCACCGTCAACGCGCACACCTCGGTGATCGAACGGCCTGCGATCTTCACCGCCCGCGCCTCCGGCCGCAGCCGCGTCCCGCCACAATCCGGACACAGCGCGTACCCTCGATAGCGGCTCAGAAAAACACGCACGTGCAGCTTGTACTTCTTGCGTTCCAGCCAGCCAAAGAATCCCTTCACACCCGGGAAATCACCCTTGGGTTCGCCGGTCAGGATCGCCTCGCGCTGCGCTGCCGTCAGATCACGATAGGGAACGTCAACGGGAATCCCTTTTGCCTTCGCGTAGCGCCGCATCTCGACGGCCAGCGCTCGGTAGCGCGGCTTGTTCCAAGGATCGATGGCGCCATCGGCCAGCGTCTTGCTCTTGTCCGGAATCACTCGGTCCAGGTCGAAGTCAATGGTATTGCCGAACCCTTGGCAGCGCGGGCAGGCCCCGTACGGATTGTTAAACGAAAAAAGCCGCGGCTCCGGCTCCTGATATGCCGCCCCGCACTTCTTGCAATCGAACCGCTCGTTGAAGACAAGGCGCTCCGGCTCCGACGGCGCCGCGCCGGCTTCCGGCACAAATTCCAGAATCGCCTCGCCCTGGCCCTCGCGGTAGCAGATTTCAATCGAGTCCATCAGTCGCGAGCGAATTTCGGGCCCTAGCGCCAGGCGGTCGACCAACACATACACCGGCTTCGCGAAGTCGATATCCAGCAGCTCTTCCGGCGTCGCGAATTCGAAGACGCGTCCACCTTGGTAGAGTCGGTTGAATCCCCGCTTTCGCAAACTCTCGAGCGTCTCCCGCACCGTTTCCGGTCCGGGCTTCGCGTTCTTGCGCGCCCGTGCGCCAGCGCCGGTCGCCGGCGCGCTGGCCGCACCACTTGCGACGCTGCTAACTGCAGGCGGCGTTCCGATGCGCAGCGCATAGAGAACGTAGAACCGCCGCCCGGCTGGAAGCGCCAGCACCCGTGCGGCAATTTCATCCAGCGAATCGCGACGCACCTCCTCACCGCAGCGCAGGCAAAACGTGCGGCCCACACGCGCGTATAGCAGCCTCAGATAATCGTAGATTTCCGTGGCCGTAGCCACTGTCGAGCGCGGGTTGCGCGTCGAGTTCTTCTGCTTGATGGCGATAGCTGGCGCGATGCCGGTGATTTCGTCCACGTCCGGCTTTTCGATGCGTTCCAGGAACTGCCGCGCGTAGGCCGAAAGGGACTCGATGTAGCGACGCTGCCCCTCGGCGTACAGCGTATCGAACGCCAGGCTCGACTTGCCCGAGCCCGAAACCCCGGTCACCACCGTCAGAGCGTTGTGCGGGATGGTGAAGCTGATGTTCTTTAGATTGTGGACCCGCGCGCCCTGCACGCGGATTTCTTCCGGATCTGTTACTGCGGGCAGCGCTCCCGCGCGGGTAGGCTTGTCTGTCGGTTGCGTTGGCATATGCCTAAACCAAAAATTATACGCCGCGTCTCGAAGCCGGGCAAATCGCCTCTCCACGCGCCAATGCGCCAGTTTGCGGTGGGCGCATCTTTTCCCTTCCAGAATAATCGGCAAGCATTCTCTCTGGGGATCGCCGTTAGGAAAGGCCGATGCGACGCAGGAGGTGCCTGAAAGCGCGGGTTGTGTTGCAATGTGTCCATGCTTGGATCCATGTGAAGGTAGATAAGCCAGTGACAGTGCTCTTTGTAGGATTTCTCCAAGCATTCGATCGCGCGGTCGATGTCCCCAAGCCGACGTGAATCCCGGCGAGAAAGTAGGGTGCGACGTACTTTTGTTTAGCCAGTGTTGTCAGATCTCGAGTATCTGAAGGGCTTCTTTGTCTTACCCGCTGCGCCAAAGGTGTGCGCCAACGCAGCGCGCATAGAGGACTGCCGCCTGACAGCGTCACCCCTTTCTGACCCTCCGCGATGGCCTGGTCGTAGTGGCCCATTTTCCTGAGCAGCAGGCCAAGAATCCAGTACGTGACGGGATAGTTGGGGTCGAATTCGCGGTTCGCCTGAGTTGTTCGATCGCTTCTTCGTATCGGCGGGAATAGTAGTAGGCCCACCCCACGGCGACGCTGATAATCAGCGACAATGGATCGAGCTCCTGGCTGCTCTTAATTCTTTCCATTGCTTCGCGTGTCTTCCCATGGTCATAAGATACTCGGCGTACCAGTGGTTAGAGGTTGGGTACGTGGGAGCTATTTCGAGGCTGCGCTTGAATTCTGCCTCTGCCTCTTTCCACTGCCAATCGTTCAGCCACAAGGCGGCCGCCAAAGGCGTGTGGGTTTCCCCCAGATCCGGATCAAGTCGCAGGGCGGTCATCGCCTCCGCCTTACCTTTCGGGAACGCTTCATTTGGCGGCAAATAACTATTCCATCCTAAAAGCACGTAGGAATCCGCCAAACCAGCGTGGGCGAGGGCGTAGGTGGAGTCTTTTTTGGCTGCCTCCTGGAAATACTCAATCCCCTTGTAGAACCCTTCTTCAGTCCACCGGTTCCAGTGATGGTGACCTTTTAGATATAGGCGGTATGCTTCTGCATTCACCGTGTGGTGTCTTGTGAGGCGCTTCTTTTCCGCCAGGGTTAGCTGCAACCGCAATTTCCCCGATATCTGTGTTGAAATTTCGTCCTGCACCGCAAAAATGTCGCCAGGCACGCGATCGTATTGCGCGCCCCATATTTGCGCTCCTGTGGCCACATCAACTAATTCGGTACCGATGCGCAAAGAGCCGCTGCCTTGCAGGATTCTTCCCGTCAGCACCGCGCGGACATTCAGCTCGCGCCCGACCGCTTGAGGGTCGATTTCTCGGCCCTTGTACCGAAATACCGTGCTCCGCGCCATTACTCGGAATTTTGGTATGGCCGCCAGGCTATTGATGAGGCTCCCCGTTATCCCGTCACTCAGGTATTCGTGTTCAGGGTCGCGGCTGGCATTTTCGAATGGCAAAACTGCGAGCGAGTCAACGATTTTGGAGACTCGCGCCGGGCGGGGGCCAGCTACTCGCTCTGAAGAAGTGCGTTCTCTCCGCTTGCCGGTCGAAGTAAGTGATATGTAATCGGGATCGGAGCGATTCTGTTTCTTCTTCCGCAGCCCGCCGGCCCGACTCGGTGTCGCGCTTTATCCGTTGCAGCTCAGCCCGCATATCGGCCGCGTGGTGATAACGCAGGTTTCGGTCTTTCTCCAAAGCTCTACGGATTACCTCCTGGAGGGCCGGAGGAGTGGCCGGATCGACTCGCATTGGAGCCACCGATTACTATTAAGGATCGCTCGGATGATGAGTCCCGAACTGGCTCCTTTAACGGGCAAACTCGCTGTCGCCATTTCGTAGAGAACGATTCCGAAAGAGAAAAAATCCGTACGGCCATCCAACTCCTCTGCCCGCACCTGTTCGGGGGACATGTAGGCCACGGTTCCGAGAGCCATGCCCGGGCTGGTGAGATGTTCTTCGATGACATCGGACAGGGATTGCGTTGACTGCGCAGCAATGTGGCTGGCCAACTCTCCCGAAACATACTCTTCGCCAGGCCGAAGTCGAGAATCTTGACGTGCCCCGCTGAGTGACGAAGATGTTTGCCGGCTTGATATCGCGATGAATAATTCCGTCGCTGTGAGCGGCGTTGAGCGCATCGGCAATCTCGATAGCGATAGCAAATCCCTCCGTATTCGAGCGTGCCTCCAGCGATGCGGTACTTCAGGGTCACGCCATGCAGATACTCCATGGCGATGAATGGGAGGCCGTCGTGGCTGACCGATTTCGTAGATGGTGCAGATGTTGGGGTGGTTGAGCGCGGATGCGGCACGGGCCTCCCGGCGAAAACGTTCCAGGGCATGCGGATCCTGCGCAACCTTCAGGAAGAAATTTGAGCGCGACGAAGCGGCCGAGCTCGGTCTCCTCCGCTTTATAGACCACACCCATCCCACCGCCGCCCAGTTTCTCCACGACGCGATAGTGGGAAATGGTCCTGCGCAGATTGGTGGGAGTCGCTCATTCCTCGTGCATGTTACGCCCTCCGGCGGCGCGGGGGCTATTTGCTCGAAGCAACCGTTTGCCACTTCCGATAGGTCGGATTGCGCAGAGGAATTCGTACATTTCAAACACAGACTGGGTAACCGATTGTGTTTGTTTCATGCGAGAATCCGGCAACTGCAGGAGGGGCCGAGAAATGAAACTAACGACAGCCTGCGCTTTTCTCTTTGTGCTCTGCGCCACGACTACTTTCGGGCAAGACAAGTCTCCAAGCTGCTGGAACTGGCCTGACTCCATGGAAGCGACCATCGCCGCTCCGCGAGACCACAATATCCTTTATCAGGACGCGAACATTCGTTTCCTCGAAGTCACGAACCCTCCAGGCAATCCGATTCACATGCATACTCACCCTTTGTCTTCCGTCTTTTTGGTGATTGAGCCGCAGCCACGCGGCCGCGATCACAAGGCGGACGGCTCAGTCACCGCTCCCGGGGGCGAAGTCCCCGCCAGCGCGAATTTCCCGATTGTGAGCGCCGAAGGGCCGCAAGGTCTGCACTCGTGGGAAGATCTAGATACCTTTCCCAAGCATTTCTATCGAGTCGAATTCAAACAGATTCCGTTCGTTTGCCCCGCCCAAGTTGACGGGCAGCTTAACGAACGCGCCGCGCGCAAAACAGCCGTCACCACGGAGTCAAATCTTCTGAAAGCTTCAGGAACTCCCGTCAGCGGCGATCAAGCCGTCAGCTCTCCCGAAACGGGCAGGGTTCTTGTCGATCGCGCCGACCTTCGCCTCATTGAAGTCACGATCCCCCCAGGCGCGACCGAAACGATAGCGGCCGACGATGGGCCTTCCGCGCTGGTGTTCTATGAACCCCAGCCCAAAGGCACCGACACGTTTGCGGACGGCCACGTTGTCCAAGTCAGACGACGTTTCGAAGGCGCGCTTTTCCCTACGGCAATTCGCATGGGACCCCAGCCGGGTCACTCCTTCCACAATACCGATACATTCCCTGCGCATTTTTACCGCGTGGAGTTCAAGAAGATTCAGTTCAAAGGCTGAGGCAGTTGGTTTTGCCCTACTAGATTCCGAACCCGGTGTCCGCTGGGGATTCCCTACGCCGTTAATTGGCGCGCGATGAACACCTTGACCATCTCCTGCGCCCGGTCGGTGAGCGGCCCAGGCTTGGCGACCCACTCGTGTTCGGCGCCTTCGAAAATCTCCAGTTGAACGTCTCCGCCCGCGGCTTTGTACGAAGCGGCGAATTTTTTCTGAAACTGAGGCAGCACATTGTCATCGAGCGAGCCAGCCATGATCAGCATCGGCACGAGAGTGATGGGTTCGTGGCGGTCGAGAATTTCCTGCGGATTCGACTCGTGGATGGTGTCCCAGGGATTGAAGAAGAGCGTGTTGTTCTTGACCATATCAGCGCGATTGAGCTTCTTCGCGTTCTCGAAGCGTCCGACCGTATCGCTGATGGGCGCACGCATCGCAGCGTAAGAAATTGTAGCGTTGACATTCGGCGCGGTAGCCAGCGGAATCATGTTGTAACGCGCATCGTGCGGGCGCATCGCTAGGAGTTCTGCGACTTGCCCGCCGCTCGAGCTTCCGTAGACGCCGAATATCGACGGATCGCCGTTCCACGAGGCCGCTTTCGATTTCAGCCAGCGGACACCGTAGTTTGCATCCTGCACGCAAGCCGGATACGGCGCTTCCGATGCCCACGTCATGTCGATGGCGACTACAAGCAAGCCACTGGTCGCCAGGGCGCGGTCCATCGGTTCCTCCGCGTGGCGGTCTTTAGCGTTCCAAGCCCCGCCATGCAGATCGAGTACGGTTGGGAACGGCCCCGAACCTTTCGGCTGATAAATGCGGGCTATCAGCATCCGGCCGGCCGAATTGCGCCGCATCTCGACCTCGGTCACCGTAAGCTCGAAGTTTTTCGCCGGATCATAGGGTGTCTTCGTGGTCGCGCCAGCTGTGGAAACGGGGCGTGATCCGAAGGCCGGCCCCATGGGCAGAGCCGCTGCGCCAATCGTGGTGAGCGTCTTAAGAAAGTGCCGGCGTCCGGTGGTATGCGGGTTCATATCGAGCTCCTTTTCACAGCGACCGCGAACGTCTCTCGGACGAAACCGCGATACAGGTGCTATTGGCCAGGATGTAGCGACTTCGGGTCGATCATCGACCATGCCATTTCAAGATTCGGCACTATACGTGACCTCTCCCAGACAGACTCGTTGCCGTAGAGTCTCGCTTATTGAGGGATCGAATACCACTGGCAGCTATGCACGTCAAGACCGCCAATGCCAATTTCAAGTGGCGTTGTTCCGCCCCGGGAGGAAGGGCTAGTCCGCGGCGGAAGGTTTGGGGGCGTAGTATCCGACGCGCGTACGGACCGACAGCCGGTCGTACCCGCTGGGTGGAATCACTTCCACTTTGACTTCGCGGAACGATCCATCCTTGGCGCCGTTCGTTGGGTAGTATCCGAGCGTGTATTGATTGCGAATTTCCTTGGCCACCTGCTCGCAGATGGGTGTGACCTGTTCGAGGGTGTCCGGGAAAAATGCTGCCCCGCCGGTAGCGTCTGCCAGGGCTTTTAGATCTCTCCGGGCTTTGCGCACATCGCTCTTCTCCGTGCGGCGATCCTCGTCGCTGAACACGCCGATCGTATAGATGGCGGCGTTGGACTGCTCGGCGATCTTGATGGTGTCCTCGAAGGATTCGCGGCTGGCATTGTCCACGCCGTCGGTCACCACCAAAAGCACTCGCTTGTCCTTATGCCCCTTCTTCAAGTGATCGAGCGATCCAATCAGGGCGTCGTAAAGCGCTGTGCTGCCTCGCGTATCGATATGCGCAAGCGCGTCATTCAAATTTTTCTGATCGCTGGTGAAGTCGCCGTCCGTATCCAGGTAGTATTCGTCGTTGAAATTCACGACGAACGCCTCATCCTGCGGATTACTGGTGCGCACGAAGGTCATGGCCGCGGCATTCACCTGCGCCCGCTTGGAGCGCATGCTCGCGCTGTTATCCACTACCAGCCCCATGGTCACGGGAATATCGTCGCGGGAGAAAAGCGAGATCTTCTGCTCGATCTTGTTTTCAAATACCCGGAAGTTTCCCGATTTCAGGTCGGCAACGAACTCGCCGCGGGTATCTGCTACCGTGACGTGCAGCGCTACCAACTCGACTTCGCTTTTCAGGGAGTGCTTCTGAGGCGTCTGCGCCGCTCCCCCAGGAGGGGGCAGATTCAGAGGTGGCGAAGAGGGCAGGGAAGTCTGCGCTCGCGCTCCCGCCAGAAGTCCGACGGCAAGCAGGGCGCCCAACGCAAAGATCGGTCCTCGGTGACTAGCGGCCCAGCGCGAAATACCCGCCTCGGGAGTAGACGCTGAGAGGTGGAAGGCCCTTGGGCGGGTTGAGCTTGACCTTGATCTTGCGCCATTTCCCGTCATGCGCGTGATTGCCCGAGCTATATCCCAAGACATACTGATTCCTCAGCTCCAAACTAATTTTGGTCGCGATGTCCGGCAAGTCGTTCAGGTTGTGTACTACGAACATCCGTCCGCCGGTCGACTCGGTCAGATCGCTCAGCAGGGTGGGCCCTTGCTGCTCCTCCTGCGTCGGTCCGCCATTGGGCTCAAACAAACCGATTGCATAGATCTGAACGTTGGCCTCACGCACGAATCGCCGCACATCCGCTTCGGAATACCGGCTATGATTATCGCCTCCGTCCGATATGATGAGCAAAGCTTTCTTCGTGTTGTGTGCCCCTTTCATCTCACTCAATCCCAGGTAGACGCCATCGAATAGCGCGGTTTGGCCGTGCGCCGCGGTGTACATCAACCGGTTTTGCAGATCGTCCACGCTGCTGGTGAAGCTGCTGTCGAGTTGCGCGCGGTCGTTGAAGTCCACCAAAAAGAATTCGTCCTGCGGATTAGCGGTTCGGAAGAACTGCACAGCGGCCAGCCGCGACTTGTCGATTTTGTCGGACATGCTGTTGCTCATGTCGAAGATCACGCCGATCGATACGGGCACATCCTCGCTCGAGAACCGCAGGATTTCCTGCTCCACATTGTCCTCAAACACCCGGAAGTTGTTTTGCTCCAGGCCCGTCACCAGTCGGCCCAGCGGATCGGTCACACTCACGCCCACCAGCGTCAGCTCGGTCTCTGCGCGCAGCGCTTTTCCTTTGTCGGATGACTGCCGGGAGGGCGGTGGCTGAGCGGGGCCTGCGGGCAACGCCTGGGCTAAGAGGGGTAACGGGGCAGACAGGCAAGCGGAAATACCCAAAACCAGGTAAACAATTGTTGGGGCCCGATTTCCACAGCGACGCTTGGCGGCTCTCTCCACGGGTACCTCCAGCGCTTATCGCAATTCTATCACTCGCAATTGTCAATTCCTATAGACGCTCGTCGGCGCGCGCATCGCCTCGTGTTAACATCCACTTGGCACGCCCCAGCCGAGGCCCATATGGCGAACCCTGCGTCCCCAAGCGTCTTGGCTGTCATCCCCGCGCGCTATGCGTCCTCGCGCTTTCCGGGAAAGCCCTTGGCCATGATCTCCGGCCGCCCCATGATCCAGCACGTCGTGGAACGCGTTCGCGTCGCCCGTCTGCTTACCGCTATCGTGGTCGCCACCGACGATCCGCGCATCAAGAGCGCCGTCGAGGCTTTCGGCGGAGAGGCAGTTCTCACCCGCGCGGACCATCGCAGCGGGACCGACCGCGTCGCCGAAGTCGCGGTGCAGCGTTCCGCGGAGATTTACGTCAACATTCAGGGCGATGAACCGCTGCTGAATCCTGGTGTGATAGACGCAGTGGTAGCCGAGATGATCGAGGATGATTCCATACGCATCGCCACTCCGTGCGTCCCGATCGAAATTGCAAAAGATGTGATGGATCCGAACATCACCAAGGTTGTGCGCAATTTCGACGGCGATGCGCTTTATTTCTCTCGCGCCCCGATTCCCTGGGTACGCGACACGCACGCTTCGGTCGTCGCCCAACACTACAAGCACGTGGGACTCTACGCATTTCGACGCGATGCTCTGCTGGAGTTTCCCACGCTGCCGCCGGGCGATCTCGAAGTCGTCGAACAGCTCGAACAGCTTCGCTGGCTTGAGAACGGCTTCAGCATCCGCGTGGTTGAAACCGACTACGATGCAATCAGCGTGGATGTGCCCGAAGACATTCAGCGGGTGGAGAAGCTTTTGCAGCGAGAAGAAGCCGACGACGCCGGCTGAGCGCGAGAGAATTCCATGAACGTCACCCATTCTCGGTTCCAATCTGGGCGCAGGCAGCGTCTCCTCAGTGGTTTTTTCGCGGCGGCTTTGCTCTTTGCGGTCACGGCCAGCCGGACGGTGGCCGCACCGCGTCCTATGCCGTCGCAGTCGACACAGACCGTCGCCTCCGCGCATCGCCTTTTCGTGTTTCACAGCGGATTGTGGATCAATCTCCACCACTTTCTTTACGAGCAGGCGGCCATCGGAGTCGCGGGTCCCAACAGCACTCCGCACGAAGCGGAGCTGGCGCGCGACGAAAGTATGACTTCCGGTCTCTCCGAAGACGAGCGCAAGGTGTGGCTGGCCGCCGTGGCCTACTATCGGGCCAACATGCTGCAGCACGACCTTCTCTCGGACCCCATGATGAACCGTCTCAAGGACTATCTTGAGGATTCCGAAGGTTCCAACACTATCGCGCCGGCGGATTTCGATTCCGCGCTGATCGACACGCTCAATCAGGCCGCGCCCATCTATCGCGCGCACTGGTGGCCCGATCACGACCACGCGAACCGCTTCTGGATTAGCGCGGTCGGTGCGTTGGTTGACCAGTACGGCGATGTAATTTCCCAGCAAATCGCCCATGCCTTTGAAGCCGCATGGCAGGATTCGCTGCGCGTCGATGTGGTGGCCTACGCCAACTTCGCGGGTTCGTATACGACGCTGCACCCCAGCCGCATCACCGTTTCCAGTGTGGACGGCGGCAATCAGGAGATCGCCGCACTGGAGGTTTTGTTTCACGCAGCCTCCGCGACGCTCATCGAACAGGTGAACGCTGCTGTCGCCCACAGTTTCGCCGCCGCCGGAAAAACGGCGCCTCCGGAATTGTCCGAAGCGATGCTGTTTTTCACATCGGGCTATTATGTGAAGCAGCTTTACGCCCAGTACACGCCTTACGCGGACCGATTCGAGTTCTGGAGCCGCGACGACTGGTCCGGCGATCGCAATGCGATGACCAAAGACTGGCAGCCGCGTTTGGAAGGAAGAATCACTTTCGAAGCGGCGCTTTCGCAACTGGCGGCCGACGTCGCGCCGCGAGCGCTGCCCGCAGCAACTACCGTCTCGTCTGGCGCGGCGACTGGCGCGGCCCCGAACTCCACTAGCCAGCCCTGATAGATGGCATTTCCAATCGCGATTTGACACAAAACGCGTTTCCTCAGATAATGCGTTGTACGCCGATCTCTGGAGGAAATAAGAGCCCCTTGCCGACCGGCCCGAAGTACATCTTCGTTACCGGCGGAGTGGTTTCTTCCCTGGGCAAGGGAGTTGCGGCGGCGTCGATTGGTTGCCTGCTGGAAAGCCGCGGTCTTCGAGTTACCCTGCAGAAGTGCGATCCCTACCTGAACGTTGATCCCGGAACGATGTCGCCGTATCAGCACGGCGAAGTGTTCGTTACCGACGATGGCGCGGAAACCGATCTCGACCTGGGGCACTACGAGCGTTTCACGTCGGCACACCTCACCCGCGACCATAACTGGACCACCGGCCGCATCTACGAATCCATCATTGCCAAAGAACGCCGCGGAGACTACCTCGGCAAGACCGTGCAGGTGATTCCGCACGTTACGGACGAGATCAAAGCAGCGTTCCGCAAGGTGGGCGCCGGCGCCGATGTCGTGTTGGTCGAAATCGGCGGCACGGTGGGCGACATCGAATCGCTGCCGTTCCTGGAAGCCATCCGGCAGATGCGTCTGGAACTCGGTCCGGAGAATGTTGTCTTCGCGCACTTGACGCTGGTGCCGTTCATCGCTACGGCCGGCGAGCTGAAGACCAAGCCCACGCAGCACAGCGTGAAGGAATTGCTGAGCATAGGAATCCAGCCGGACGTTCTGATCTGCCGCAGCGACCGTCAGCTCGGCGGCGACCTGAAAGCCAAGATTGCGCTGTTCTGCAACATGAACGAGGCCTGCGTGATTTCGGCGCCCGACGTCGGCAACATTTACGAAGTTCCCATGTCCCTGGCGTCGGAAGGACTGGACGAGCAGATTCTGCGGCTCCTGCATTTGGAAGCGCCACCGCGCGACCTGAGCCGCTGGCTGGCTATGCTGGAAGTGCTCGAGCATCCGCAAGGGGAAGTGCGTATCGGTGTAGTAGGCAAGTACGTGCAACTGGAAGACGCCTACAAGAGTTTGCGCGAAGCGCTGGTGCACGGTGGGCTGGCCAATCGCCAGCGCGTTTCGATCGAATGGATCGAAGCGGAAGATATCGACTCGACGGCCGCGGCGGAGCGTCTGCTGCGCCACGTGGACGGCATCCTGATTCCGGGAGGCTTCGGCAAGCGCGGCATCCAGGGGATGGTGCACGCCATTACATACGCGCGCGAAAAGAAAATTCCGTTTTTTGGGATTTGCCTGGGCATGCAGTGCGCCACCATCGAATATGCGCGCCAGGTTTCCAATCTCGAACGCGCGGATTCGACGGAGTTCGATCCTGGGACGCCCAACCGCGTGATCTATAAACTGCGCGAGCTGTTGGGTGTGGACGAGATGGGCGGGACCATGCGCTTGGGCGCGTGGGCCTGCAAGCTGCAACCCGGATCGTTTGCGGCGCAAGCATATGGCACGACGGAAATTTCCGAACGCCATCGGCATCGCTACGAATTCAACTGCGAGTACGATAAAACTTTGACCGATGCGGGCTTCCGCATTACCGGGCGCACGCCCGACGGGGTCTATGTGGAGATCGTAGAGGTTCCCGATCACCCGTGGTTCGTGGGCTGCCAGTTCCACCCGGAATTCAAATCCAAACCGCTCGCGCCGCACCCGCTGTTCGCGGCGTTCATTCACGCGAGCGTCGAACACCGCCAGTTGCGGCAGGGGCAAACGCAGGGCGAGTCGCGCGTCTCCGCCAGCGGCTCTTCGCCGACCGAGCCCCGAACTTCGGCCGCTTCCTCCTCGGATTAGCCTCCCGGACTCCGCACTAAACGGGCCACCAAGCTGCCCGGAAAACGATTTCGAAATAGCCCGAGTTATTGACGGGTAGACTTTGTGCCGACCCTTTGTTTTCAATGAGTTGGGTCGATTTCTACCTTGCAGCCATTGTCGGGTAGAAATCGGTAATTTGTGACCCGTGATTTGGCCCTCGGCGACGGCGGCAAGGACCACAACGCGTGCGCACGGCAGAGAGAATGAGGCGCCAGACATGGGCGCTGCGGGGGTGCGCGTAAACGTGGAAGCCGCGCCGGCGGAGGGGGACGGCAGGGCGAGGCCGCCTCGCTCATCACCGAATTCGACAATTCCAATCATCCTGTGAACGTAGCAGATGCGAGGGGAATAAGGTGTCCACACGAAGTACAGATTTGGGATAGTTCTAGTAGTCGAGTTATAGAACTGTACCGCCCTACGAAAAAGCGGGGTGATGGGGCGGAGAGCGTAACGAGCAGCGCCTCCACGAGGGCAGGCGGGATGTCACCGCCGAGAGGGCGGGTCTGAGACCCGCCCCTAAGAAAGGCAACACCTCGCCGGCGGCTTACTGATTGTTGGGCGGCGGGCCCGCTGGCGGCGCAGTTTGCGAGCCGCCTTGCGAACCAGGCGGCGGAGCGGAACCGCGAGGACCTCTGCGTCCCGCTCCCTGCGGCCCGGGTTTGGGAGGTCCTCCGCCGGATCGCCCATCACCGGCTCGGCCACGATCTCTCATCAGTTGCCGAAGCTTCTCACGTTGCGCCGGAGTGATCGCCTCGCGCATGTTCAGCTCGTAGTCAATGGCGGATTTCGACAGCGTCAATTGCGCGGCGCTGATTTCCTGCAGCTTGGCGTCGATCGCGGCGCGATCGGGCTTGTCGGCGGAGAGCAGATCTTGCAGATCGATCCGCTTCACCTGAATGTCAGCTCCGTCGCGAATCTGCGCTTTGCGGAAGTCCGACGTTTGCTGGCTGACCTTAGCCGCTTGTTCGGCGGTGATGCCGACCTGTTGGCGGATGGCCGGATCATTTAAGAGACGCGATAGACCGGAGTCCCGCATGCCCATACCAAAGCCGCGCACGCCACCCGGGCCGCCGCCGAAGCCATCACTGCCGCGGCCGTAACCCCATCCTCCACGAGGTCCGCCGGGCCCGCCACCGTGCCCGTCCCGTCCCATCGGTCCGCGCGGTCCGAAGCCACCGCCGGCCCAACCTCCTTGCTGTTGCGGAGGTGGATCCTGCGGGTCGCCCTGCGCCAGTAGCGGAGAGCAACTGAGCGCCAGGGCCAGAACAGCTACAGCTGCCTTCGAATAAGTTCCCATTATGTGTTCTCCTGTATGAGTGCTTCCTGCGGTTGCTGGTTACAATTCCGACCATTGGGCAGAAAAGTTCCCTGCGCGTGCCCGGGAACAGGCTCCAATTCAAAGTTGAAAAGTGGCCTGAAGGCGCTTAGGCTGATGCATCGGCAGAAGATAGGCGGCTCATAATGGAAACCAGGCGAAACTTCACGATCGGCAACGTGCAGGCAGGCGGATATGCGCCGCTGTTCGCAATAGCCGGACCGTGCGTCATCGAAAGCGAAGCGCACGCGGCGATGATGGCCGAACGGCTGGCCGCCATCGGTGCCGAGTTGGGTGTGCCGCTGATCTTCAAGGCCTCCTACGACAAGGCCAATCGCTCTTCAGGTTCCTCCTATCGTGGCCCCGGACTCACGGAGGGCCTGCGCATACTGGCGGCGATCAAAAAGAATACGGGTTTGCCCATCCTGTCCGACGTGCATGACGTTTCGCAAGTGGGTCCGGCGTCAGAAGTGTGTGACGTGCTGCAGATTCCGGCGTTTCTTTCCCGCCAGACGGATTTACTGGCGGCTGCGGGCCGCTCCGGGCGGGTAGTGAACATCAAGAAGGGACAATTTCTTTCTCCGTGGGACATCGAGAATGCGGTGGAAAAAGTCGCCGCCACGGGCAATGAGAAGATCGTTCTGACGGAGCGCGGCGCGTCGTTCGGGTACCGCAACCTGGTCGTGGATATGCGTGCGTTTCCAATCATGCGCAAGCTGGGTTATCCGGTGGTTTTCGACGTGACCCATTCGGTGCAACTGCCGGGCGGGGAGGGGAAGTCCAGCGGCGGCCAGCCGGAATTCATCGAGCCGCTGGCTCGCGCCGGAACGGCAGCAGGGGCGGATGGAATTTTTGTAGAGGTGCACGAAAATCCGGCCAAGGCGCTTTCCGACGGCAGTAATGCGCTACCGCTTGAGAATTTGCGTCCGCTGCTGGCGAGGCTCGTGCAGATTGCGGCGCTCGTTCGCGGCTGGGAGGCACCGAGCGTGCCGGCATCCGAGACCGTGCGCGTTCCAGCGCTGCAGGCTCCCGTGCATTCTCCTACGGGGGTTGCGGCGGGCGCCGCGAGCGCGGAGAAAGCGCGACCGCTAGAGGTTGAGCGGCGCACGTGGAGGAGCCGACAGTGACGCGCGCGAGCGTCGCAAAATCGTCGCTGGAAACGGCGAAGCGCGTACTGCAGATCGAAGCGCAGGCCATCACGGGCTTGATCGAGCGGCTTGATGCGCGATTCGAAACCGCGGTGGAACTTTTATATGCGTGCAAGGGACGCATCGTCGTGACCGGGCTGGGAAAATCCGGTCTGATTGGGCGAAAGGTCGCAGCGACATTTTCGAGCACCGGTACGCCGTCGTTTTTTCTGCACGCGGGCGAGGCATTGCACGGTGACTTGGGAATGCTTACCGGCGGCGACGTGCTGCTGGCAATTTCGTCTAGCGGCGAAACGGAAGAATTGATCGAGCTGGTAGAGGCGGTGAAACGGTTGGGCACTCCGCTGGTAACGCTGACGGCCCAGGCGCGTTCTACGCTCGCGGCCGCGAGTGACGTCGTGTTGGATATCGCGGTGAAAGAGGAAGCGTGCTCGTTGAATCTTGCGCCAACGGCATCGACGGCGGCGGCGTTGGCCATGGGCGACGCGCTGGCCATTGCTCTGCTGGAGCGCCGTGGCTTTCAGTCAGATGATTTCGCAGCGCTGCATCCGGGCGGGCGGCTGGGAAAGAAGCTGCGCCGCGTCGAGACGTTGATGCACTCGGGTGAGGACGCGCCGCGCGTATCGCCGTCCGCGAAGATGCCGGATGTGATTTACGAAATGAGCCGCAAGGGCTTGGGTCTGGCGGCGGTGACCGACGCAGACGGAAAGCTACTGGGCATCATCACCGACGGCGACCTGCGGCGGGTGATGCAGCAGCGCAAGGAAAATGTACTGGAGCTTACGGCGCGGGACTGCATGACCAAGAATCCCATGACGCTACCTCGCACTGAACTAGCCGCCGCCGCGCTGCGGATCATGGAAGAGAAGAAAATCACCTCGGTGCTGGTGGTGGACCCGGCGGGACGGCTCGAAGGCGTCGTGCACATTCACGATTTGTGGACGCTGCAACTGTTTTGACGATCCGGTAGGGATCGTCATCCTGAAGGAGCACGCGACTCAAGGATCTGTCTTCCGTTCACCGATCATGCCCAAGATCAAAGAAGTTAAATTTCCTGCTCCGGTTATCCGCCGCGCGAAGAAAATCCGCGTGCTGCTGATGGATGTGGACGGCACGATGACTTCGGGAGTGGTTTGCCTGCAAGCGTTTCCCGACGGGAGTGTGGCCGAGCTGAAAGTGTTCAACGCCCACGACGGCGCGGGAGTGAAGCTCGCGAGCATCATGGGTATCCGCACCGGGTTGATCACCGGGCGGGATTCGCCGGCCACGGCACGCCGGGCGCGCGAAGGCTCCATGGAGTTTGTCGTGCAGGGGCAACCGAAGAAGACGGAAGCTTACAAGGCGATTCTGGTGCGCGCGGGCGTGACCGATGAAGAGGTAGCTTATGTCGGCGACGACTTGCCCGATTTGCCGCTGCTCGAACGCGCCGGGTTGGCGGTGGCGGTGGCCGACGCGGTGCCGGAAGTAAAGCGCGCGGCGCACTACGTCACTACGCTGGGCGGTGGGCAGGGCGCGATTCGCGAAGTAGTAGAGTTGATTTTGAAAGCCCAGGGCAAATGGAAGAAGGCCATCCCCCTGGCGATTGCTTGAGGCGTAAATTATGAACGGCAGGGGGTCGACGGTGCTGGATTTCTACAGCATTTGAGCGAAGGCCGCGAGGAGCGAAAAAATGCCGGAGGCGGAAAAGAAGGCGCAAGGGCAGTGGCATACGGTTGCGAAGGCCAGCAAGGTCGGCAAGGGAGAAATGACCGGCGCGAAGGTCGGCGACACGGAAATTGCGGTGTACAACGTGGGCGGCAAACTCTGCGCCACAGAGAACGTCTGCACGCACGAGTTTGCCCTGCTGACCGATGGCCTGCTCGAAGGCGGAGTGGTCGAGTGCCCGTATCACCAGGGGCGGTTCGACGTCTGCACGGGCAAAGTGGTGGCGGCGCCGCCGTATCAGGATTTGCGAACGTTTCCGGTTCGCGTGACGGGCGACGACATCGAAGTTCTGATTTCGTAGGGAGCTGATTTCACAGGGAAGTGGGTATCGAGGACGCAATGGAGATCGACCGCAAGCGATTTATCGAGAGTTTGGGCGGTGAACAGTCCGTGAGCCGGATGGACTCGGAGGCGCAGGCCGACGCGCTTGAAGAACACATGATGGTGCAGTTGAATCAAGCGCTTTCGCTCCTTGGAAACTCGCCCGCGAACGACGATCCGTATCCGACGGTTGCCGATATTGAAGCGCAGATTGAAACGCGGACGTTCCGCCAAGGCGCTGGGTTCCTGATGGCGCCACCCAACGGCGAAAAGGTGCGCAAACTCCCGCCCATGCCGGAAAAACCGACGCTCGTAGATTTTTTCCGGCTGCGTTTCAACAGGACGTCGCCGCACGTGTTGCAGAGCGCGGCCCTGGCCAGGCGAAACGGAATGTCCGAAGAAATCATCCTTGCCTGTCTGTTGCACGACGTGGTGCAGGAGATCATGAGGACCGACCACGGATGGTGGGGCGCACAAATATTCGAGCCGTACGTCCCAGAGAAAGTCAGCTTCGCCATTCGCTATCACCAGGCATTACGCTATTTCCCGGATCCCGCGGTTGGGTATGAGTACCCGGACCTCTATCTGCGGCTTTTCGGCCACGATTACGTCCCCCCTCCGTACATCGAAGAGACCTACAAGATGGTGCGCAAGCACAAGTGGTACATGGAGCCGCGCTTGGTAACCGTGAACGATCTGTACGCTTTCGATCCCAACGCTGCGGTTTCGATCGAGCCGTTCCTCGACATCATCGGGCGCCACTTCAAACAGCCGAAGGAAGGCTTAGGGAACGACGGCAGCCCCGTGGCGCACATGTGGCGGACAATCTCACGTCCAGATCAGCCTCTTTAGTTGTTTCCGGAAGGCACCCGCCTTACAAAACCCCGAGTTTTGGAACTACGAATCGCCGCCGATGGAATCCTGCCTAGCGAGGCCGAGCTTATTTTTCTGCAAGCTGCGATTTCGCAAAAACGCTCGGTGCCGTTCTCAATCATGCACGCGGAAGTCGATCTCCAGGCCCGGCCGTAACCTGTGGGAGCAGCATGGCGTCCAATCTTCGCGTGACCCAGGGTTCGAGCAAACGTGCGGCGCGTCGCGACATCCGGTGGAAAGTCGCGGTGCTTTGCGCCATATTGTGCGCTCTGCCTTTGGCGACGCTTCGAGCGCTTCCGCAAGCCGCGGCAACGGCGGCAACACTGAAGGCCACCGGAGAAATCCACACGGCGGACGGCGCCCCCGTCCCAGGCGCAACCTTGCGCTTGACCGATCAGACCATGCAGAAGGTTTGGATTAGCTGGAGCGACGAGTCCGGCAAATTTGAGTTTCCGTCGCTTCCGCCAGGGCGTTACAAAGTGGAAGCCTCGCAATTAGGATTTCAGCCCACCACTGTAGATCTCCAAATCGCCGGGCTGCCGGAGCCACACATTCAGCTGGTTCTTCGCGTCGCTACGCTCGCTGAGCTTGCGGCGCCGACGGGAACCTCCGGGCCCCAGCAGCAGAGCGGCCAGGCAGCCGGCCAGCCGGGTGCGCGTGCAAACGGTGGCCAAAACCGGAACGGTCAGTCCGCTAATGGCGATTCCGGCAGACGAGGTCGCGGTCAACAACTTCCTCCCGGCCTTCTCAACGCTGTCACGCAGGGGATGGGCGGCGGATTTCAACAGACCGACGTGACTACGGATGAGGCGTCCGGCGGTCAGGAAACCGCGACGGCGGTCGCGGGGGCGGGCGGCGCAGCGTCCTCTGACTCTTTCTTGCTGCAAGGCACCGTCGGGCAAGGTCTGGCGACGAATAATAATCCCGGCGCGCCGGGAGGTTTTGATCAGGGTTTCGGGGGGCCGGGAGGCGGAGTAAATACGGACTTCGCCGTCGGGCAGCAAATTCCGGGAGCAGGCCTGGGCGGTCCCGGAGGCGAACCCGGCGGTGGTGGGGGTCGAGGCGGTTTTGCTGGCGGCCGCGGCGGCGGAGGTCCAGGAGGTGGCGGTCCGGGCGGAGGCGGACGGCTGTTCCGGCAACAGGTGAACCGCGTGCGGTTCAGTCTTTACGACCGCTACACAAACTCCGTTCTCGATGCCAAGCCGTATTCGATCACGGGTGTGCAGTACCCGCAAATCCCCACCTACAACGAGCAGTTTGGAGGCAACGTCGGCGGGCCGCTGAAAATTCCTCATATCTACGACGGAAGTGACCACACATATTTCTTTGTGAATTACGCGCACATCATCCAGAGAGTCGCGGTAAATTCCTTTTCGACGGTTCCTACTCTCGACCAGCGTAATGGTCTTTTCTGCCTGGGAACTCTCGGCGTCCCGACATTGTTTGAGCCGTTCAGTTCGCCGCCCGTGCCTTTTCCGACTGTGGCGGATACGAACTGCCCGACGGGTAGTGCTCAGCAGGTGCCCATCGACAGCGCCGCGGAAGGGCTTTTGGCCTATATTCCCAAACCGAATCTGCCCGGAACCCAACAAAACTTCTTGCTCCAGGCCACGACACCGTCCGACAGCGATGCGGTGAACGTTCACATCCTGCACACCATCAATTCCAAGTTCAATTTGAATGGTACGTACAATCTGAACTCCGTCCGCGCGAACACGCTGAGTAACTTTCCGGGCATTGGCGGTGACCAATCCACGTTGGCCCAGAGTGTGAATATCGGGCTTACGCATAACTGGTCTCCACGTCTGGTGGAGGATACGCACTTCATTTGGAGCCGCAATCGCGTCAACCTGCTGAGCGACAACTCCTATACGACGGACATAGCCGCGAACTTGGGCATCACGGGCGTTTCCACGGCTCCTATCGACTTCGGTATTCCGTCCATCGGTTTCTCGAATCTGTCTGGCCTCAACGATCCGATTCCCTCGCTGGTGCGCAACCAAACCTCGCGGTTCACCGAGGCTTTTACTTGGACGCATCTGAAACACACCATGCGCTTCGGCGGGGAAGTACGCAGGATCGAGCTGAACACGAATACGAGCCCTAACCCACGCGGCCAATTTACGTTCACCGGCTTGCTGACCAGCGCGCTCGATCCCAGCGGCAATCCAATCTCGGGTACCGGCAACGACTTCGCGGACTTTTTGATCGGCTTTCCCTACAGCACGAGCGAGCAATTCGGCATGCCGAACGTGTACCTTCGAAACTGGGGCTTCGGACTGTACGCACAGGATGATTTTCGCGTGCGCAAAACCTTCTCGATCCAATACGGCTTACGCTACGACACAGCCACTCCGCTGGTGGAGCTGAACAATCATTTGGCCACACTCGATCTGAATGCCGAGACGTTGCAGGTTGCTCTGGTAACTCCGGGGCAACTCGGATTTCCTCGCGCTCTCATCCACGGTAATTACGGGAATTGGGAGCCGCGATTCGGATTCGCATGGCAGCCGCCGATCAAGCCCAAGACCGTCGTCCGCGGCGGGTATTCCATCTTCTATAACGAGTCCATTTATAGCTCGCTGGCTCAGCAGTTGACCTACCAGAATCCTTTTCAGACTTCGCAGGCGCTGATCGCTACGTCGGCTGTACCGCTCACCTTGCAGGTCGGCTTTCCCTCCGCCGGAATGGGGGAGAGTACGCTGCCGATACCGAATACGAAGGCGGTTTCTCCCGATTACAAGAATCCCTACGCGCAGATTTGGACCCTGGGAACGGAAACGTCCTTTTCGCAGAACTGGATTCTTGACCTGACCTACACGGGAACGAAGGGCACCAATCTGGACATCCTGCGGGCGCCTAATCGCGCGCCGCTGGGGACCCCGCAAGACGAAATTCAAGAGAACCGAATCGATCCCGAAGCGGGCGGCTACACCTACGATCAGTCCGGAGCCAATTCCATCTACAACGGCTTGCAGGTTCGCGTCGTGCATCGATTCACGCACGGATTCATGATCCAGGGAATCTATACCTATTCGAAGTCTCTCGATGACGCTAGCTCGATTGGCGGGACGGCTGCCACGGTCGAGCAAATCGACGGCGATGTGCATGCCGAGTATGGATTATCGACCTTCGACATTCGCAACCAGTTCCGCGCGGTGTCACTCTACGAACTTCCCTTCGGCCAAAGAAGCCGCTGGGCGAACCACGGTTGGAAGGCGCGCGTCTTCGGCGATTGGAGACTGCAAAACATAGTCACTTGGCAGACGGGGACGCCCTTTACGGCGCTTTTGGGCGGATCGGCCTCCGACAACGGCACCGGCGCGAACTACTCACTACGGGCGGAACAAGACGGCAATCCGAATATAGGCATCTGCGGCGGCTCATCGACCGCGTTCTTCAAGACCTCGGTCTTTAGCGTTCCTCGCACGGTGGGCGGCATCCCCACGTACGGTAACGAATCGAGGGGAGCGATCGAAGGGCCGTGTTCCTTGAACTGGAATTTGAATTTTTCAAAAACCTATCGCTTCGGCCCCGAGCTGCGCCACATGCTGAATGTTAGCTGGCAGGTTCAGAACGTCACCAATAGCCCGACTTTCACCGGTATCGGCACGACGCTCGTTCCGAGCGTTGGTGGAGGAGCGACCACCCCGTTGGGATCGTTCTTCGGACGCGTGACGAGCGCCGGGGCGATGCGCAGTATGGCTATCATGCTGCGGTACAACTTTTAGGTGTTGCGGGCGGATTGGCTGTTTGTGGGCGGGAAGGCGTAAGAGAATGTTGATGGCGAAAACGATCCGAACATTGCTTAGCGCCAGTCTGGCGGCGCTGCTGTCGATGTCGCCTGCTGCGACGATCGCCCAACAGGCTCCCGCACCCGGTTCCACGCCGGCGCCAGTTCCTGCTCCTTCTCCTACGCGGGTACCGGCGCCCACAACGCCGCAGCTGACTCCTACGGTTCCGACCTCTTACGGAGTTTTGCGGACGCAATCTGAGACGGTGCGCATCGACGTGGAAGTGACCGACAACAGCGGGAAACCCATCAAGGGGTTGCGGCCGGAGCAGTTCACTGTCACGGACGACGGGAAGGCCCAAAAGATTTCGACCTTTTCGTACGCGGACATCGAAAAGGTGGATGTCGCCGGCCCCGAGAATGCTGCGCCGCTGGTGGTTCCCGTCGACGCTCCGCCCAGCGCCACCGAGGTGTTAACCGATCAGGTCCGCGACCGGCGAATGATCGTCTTCTTCTTCGATATGACTTCGATGGAGACAGACGACATTCAACGGGCCCACGACGCCGCAGAGAAATTCCTAAAGCAGCAGATCACGCCCGGGGATCTGGTAGCCGTTGTGAGCTTTTCGACGCGCCTTTCCGTTTTGGCCAATTTCACGAACGATCGGCCGACGCTTGAGAATGCGGTGGCCAAGATCCTGCCTGGAGCCTCTTCGCAGCTGGCCAACGGGCTATACGCTGCCGCGCAAAACGGCGAGTACGACGTGCAGCAGGACACGGGCGACGCCTTCACGGCCGATGAGACGGAATTTAACGTCTTCAATACGGATCAGAAGCTGGCCGCCATTCAAGGACTCGCCAACGTGCTTTCGGCGATTCCCGGGCGCAAGGCATTGGTGCAATTCACGGGCGGCATTACGCAGACCGGTGAAGAGAACCGCGCTGAACTGCGTGCCGCAACCGACGCGGCGAATCGCGCCAACGTGTCGATCTACTCGATCGACGCCCGTGGGCTGTTTGCCACTCCGCCAGGAGGCGACGCCACCACGGTGGCTGCGACCGGCACGTCAATGTTCACCGGTGCGTCCGTGTTCCACCAGACGGACCAACGCGAAGACTCGCGCGACACCCTCGCTACACTTTCCACCGACACCGGCGGCAAGGCGTTTTTTGATCTCGGCGACTTGAGCGACGCGTTCCCGGAAATTCAGCGGGACAACAGCGGCTACTATCTCGTCGGCTACGACCTGGGCAGCGTCAAGCGCGACGGCAAGTGGCACGCGATTCGCGTGACGGTGAAGACGCCAGGTGCTCACGTACGATTCCGCAACGGCTATTACGCTCCGCGTGATTTTCAGCATCTCGAGAAGGAAGATCGCGACCAACAGCTGGCGGACGCGCTCCATGCCGAGATTTCTGGTGCGGAGCTGCCGATCGCCGTGGAGACGGCTTTCTTCCGGGTGAGCGACCAGCAGGTTTACGTCCCCATCTCCGCGAAACTTTCCTCAAGCGCCCTCGACTGGGCCAAGAAGCATGAAAGCCACGAAGCGGCCTTTGATTTCGCAGCGGAGGTGCGCGCCGTTCCGTCCGGCACGGTCGTCGCTCAGTTGCGCGACACCATTACCGTGCATCTGGACGAGCAGCGCTTCCAGCAGGTGAGCCAGAGCAACCTGGTCTACCAGGGTGGAGTTGTCCTCAGTCCCGGGTCTTACCGGCTCAGATTCGTGGCCCGCGAAAACGAATCGGGAAAGATGGGAACCTTTGAACAAAATCTGTCGATTCCACCGCGCCCGGCCGCGCGTTTGACGCTCAGCTCGATCCTGCTGTCGAGCCAGCTTGTGCCGGCTGCCAAGTCGTCGGACGTGCAAACCAGGGGGCAGGGAACTCGCGCAGCCACGCTGGCCTCTCCGCTCGAAGCGGACGGCGCGAGAATCGTTCCGAGCGTGACGCGTTTTTTCAATCAGCAGCAGACGTTGTATACGTTCTTCCAGGCGTACCCCCCGGGAAAACAGGACAAGGGTGAGGCGTTCGACGCCAGCACGCTGCGCGCCGGGCTGCTCTTCTTTCGTGGTGGCATTCAGGTGAGCGCTACGCCGCTGTTGCCTCCCACGGAGATCGACGCTAAGAATAACGCCGCGTCCTTCCGGATTGCGGTGCCGCTAGCGAAGCTTCCGTCGGGGCGGTACACGGTGCAAGCCGTGGTAGTCGCCGCAGGAACGCAGCAGTCTTCGTTTGGCCGGTCCTACCTCGCCGTGGAGCAACCGCCTGCGGCACCAACCGCTTCGCCTTCTCCCAAGTAGTTCGGGTTAGTCCCCACTACGAGCGGTTTGTCGCATTGCAGTAATGCGTGCGTCGGTTTGTTTCTATATAATTATTGTGGCCGCGGATGCGACTCGTTTAGGCCGGCCAATGGGAAACTCGATTGGGGCAACGATGAGCGACGAACGCCCAAAATTAAGCACCAATCAGAAGGCGCTCAAGATCAATTTAGACCCCCTGTTTTACGGCACCTTTGCGGAAATCGGGGCGGGGCAAGAGGTCGCGCGCTGGTTTTTTAAGGTCGGCGGAGCGGCCGGCACCATCTCCAAGTCCATGTCTGCCTACGACATGGCTGTCAGCGACGCCATCTATGGTCGTTGCAAGCGCTACGTCTCGCGCGAGCGCCTGCAGGGCATGCTGGACCACGAGCACAGCCTCAACCTCGAGCGGCTGCAGTCCTCGCGGCGGGACAGCACCGCCTTCTTCGCCTTTGCCAATACGGTCGCGGCCCGCAACTATCTGGGTACCAACGAATGCCATGGCTGGATGGGCGTCAAATTCCAGGCGCACCCACGCGATAACGACAGCCAGATCATCATCCACGTCCGCATGCTCGATCACGAAAACGATCTTCAGCAGGAGACTCTGGGCATCGTGGGTGTCAATTTACTCTACGGCGCGTTTTTCCTGCATCACAAGCCCGAGGAATTGCTCGAATCGCTGCTCGACAACCTGACTACGCAGCGCATCGAGATCGACATGGTCGAGTTTTCGGGAATCGAGTTTCGCTACGTGGATAATCGCGTGATGAGCCTCAAGCTCGTGCAGTTGGGCTTGAGCGGTGCGGCGATGTTCGGGCCTACCGGCGAGGTGCTGCAACCGTCCGAAGTATTGCGGAAGCGCCCCGTCCTGGTCGAACGAGGGAGTTTTCGTCCGGTAACCAAGGTCAACATCGACATGATCAAGAGCGCCCGGGAGCGTTTCTCCTCGGAGCTGCAGGTCGACAGCGACCAAGTCGTCGAACTCATGGAAATCACCATGCGCAACCTGCTGGCCGCGGGCAAGATTGATTTGACGGACTTTTTGGCTCGCGCCGACGTGCTGGCGGCAGTAGGCAAGACCGTGTTGATCTCCGACTACTTCGAATACTATCGCCTGGCCGCCTACCTCGCGCGTTACACGTCCCAACCCATAGCTGTGACCATGGGCGTCGCCAGCCTGCAGGACCTCTTCAAAGAGGAATATTATTCGGGACTCGAAGGAGGCATTCTCGAAGCCTTCGGCAGGCTATTCACCAAGGATTTGCGGATTTATGTGTATCCCCTACGAGATCCCGCGACCGGCCAGCTCAGCACGGTCGAAAACCTGAAGATGGCGGGCGATCTGCACAACCTATACCGCCATCTGGTCGAGCGCGGGCGCATCAAGCAGCTCGACAATTTCGACGAAAGCGTGCTGCACATATTCTCTCGCGATGTCCTGCGGCGAATCGCGGACAATGATGCTTCCTGGGAGGCGATGGTACCCCCGGAAATTGCCGATCTCATCAAGCATCGCCGCTACTTCGGCTATCGCGAAGCCGAAATGTCGGACGCCGCTCTGCCCAAATAGCCTGCGTGCTTGCTGCTGTGCCCGGCTACTTTGAAAGTTTCCGTAGCAACGCCATCCCCTCGGAATCGGTCACCACGTTTTTGCCGTTGAGCAAGGCAATTAGCTCGCTGATGATGTTCCGTAGCTCTTGATCGGCGCCCTTCGAATCAGCCGGCTCGAGTATCACGGTTGGTGCACCCTGCGTTGCAGGCTCCCCGCCGCACAGTTCGCCGAGCCAACCCTCAAGCACGAGAAGCTGCTCAGGGGTGGAGGTCGTGAAGGACACGCCCATGCCCATGCCCACCTTTGAATAAACAACCGTTGCCTGGGTCTTGAATGATTTTCCATCCTTGGAGATCGTCAGCGTGACGGCGGCATCTTTCGCAAGCGGGCTGATGGTATCGATGTAGCAACCGCTCCGGCTGATATCGGAGAGGCGGCCGATGATGCGAATGTTCGCCTGGATATCGGTCGCTTCGACCGCGGGCGAAAACGCAAAGCGAGGGGACAAACGCTTTTCGACGGGATCAGTATAAAGTTGCTGACCGTAATCTGCTTTTTTGACCTGTTCCATAGTCGTCTTTAATTTTTAATTTAGCCGGCGTGTTGATTGAAGCAGGCTGGAAGAGGGCAGCCTGTATACGCCGACGCTTTTCTGGAAGGGACCTTAATCGTATATCAGCCTCAGGGAGGGTCAAGCTGTGTTTCCAACTCGATTCCCAACGGGCCACGCCTGAACTGTCAACTCGGGGCTCAGGAAAATCACATGCTAGGCCAAGACAGCGCCTTGTGTGTTTGCTTGTCCGATACCCGTGCACTTATTGGCATCAGTTTATTGGTACGAAGCGCTGTAGTTCCTAGAACGTGACAACCAGTGTTTCATTTCGGACACTGGAAGCATGCCAAGCCCTCTCTCAGAATCTTCTTATCTCCGTTCCATTCGAACTCCGCGAAGGTGGAGCGCGACCTTTCTCGCACGGTGCGCCCCGCTGGTGCTGGCGGCGTGCTTGGCCCCATCGGCGTTCGGGCAGGGCTTCGCGCGAACGGATGGCTCCGTCCCCGTGCCGACAGACTGGAGCTCGAAGCATGTTGTTTTCACTGGAAGCTTCACGCGGAAGCAGGCGGCGAAGATGTGGAACGAGCCGCGGGTCTATGCACAGTGGGCGCTGCATGGTAAGGCTCCGGACGGTTGGGGGCTGAAGTTCAAGCCAGCGAAACCGCCAAGGCAAGCGAGAGGCAAGATCGAAAGGGACTGGGCTGTTTCACTGGGCGCCGGCGGAGTCGCGCAAGGCATGTCTCCTGCCAAGTACACCTTCGATGTGAACGCGGCGCCGAGCTGCACTTCCGATTTCGCAGTGTTCCCCGTCAATGCGTCGACAGGGAATACGCGCGCCAATGTTGTCGGCACTTTCAGCGCCGCACCGGCGGCTGGCCAAACTGCGGCTATCACCATCACTCCGGCCGTCGGAACCGCGGCCACTCTAACGTTGACCGCGTCGTCCGGCTCGAACACCGGGCTGAACTTTCAGGTGTCCGGTACGGTTGCTACGAATGCGACGAATCTGGCGGCCGCGATCAATCGTAATCTCAGCGGTACCGCCGTTGACCGCATCGTTGCGGTGGCGTCAGGAAATACAGTTACCGTCTACGCGCTCACACCGGGGACTGGCGTAACGTTGACCGATTCAGAGACGCTGGCCAATTTCGCTTGGGGAGCCGTTACTGCTGGGACGAATGGCGCGCAAGCCAACATCGTCGCTTTCAACCAGCTCTACAGCGGGTCTGGGTCTTCGCTGTGCGGTGTTACGAATCCGGAATTCATTTTTTCGTACGCCTCCGGCGTAGGGCCGGTCGCCACGTCGCCTAGCCTCTCGCTCGACGGCACAGAGATTTCTTACGTGGAGAACGACCCCAACATCGGGGCAATCCTGCACGTGCTGACGTTTGGCAGTGGCACCACCGAATACGGAACCAGTGCCGGCTGTGCCGGCAACAACAACGGGCAGGCCACCTTGCCGACCTGCGCAACCAACCCGGTAATCCCCGGAAGCACATCAGGGAGCACGGCCACAGACTTCATGCTTCCTCTGGGTTTGGTTGCTGCCAACGCAGCTACGGCGGCGGCTGGAGCGGCGGATAGCTTCTCGTCCCCGTTCACGGACTATGCGGACGACACTACCTTCGTCGGCGACAATAACGGCTATTTGTATTCGATAACTCCGACGTTCAATGGAACTCCTGGGTATGCGGGAGGGAACTTCCCGGTTCAGGTAAGCGCCGCGTCCGCGGCCGCCGCTCCGACGACGGTGACGGCAAGCACAACTGTAGTGACCGTCAGCGTGGCCAACTCTCTTGGCATCGGAGAGCTGGTGAACATCAGCGGCGTGACCGCCAATGCCGGCAATGCCTGCACCGCCGCCGACGTCGCGGCCATCAACGGAACACAAACTGTTATTGCAGCAGGGTTGAGTGGGACGCAGTTTGAATTCAACGCTACGATACCCAGCGCCACTACCGGCACTGGCTGCACCATCACCGGCGCAAATATTATCCCCGGCTCCAACTATTTGTCGGCCGCAGTGGTCGATGTAAGCGGCACCGGTAACATCTTTGTCGGCGACAGCAGCGCTAATTTGTACGAGTTGACGCCGACGGGAACCATGGCGGCAGCGGCGCTGTCGCTCGGTAAAAATGTGAACGGTGGCATTCGCGATGCCCCTATTGTTGATTCAACGAACGCGGTGGGCTTCGTCGTGACGGCCTGCAGCGCCGGGACCGTTGGGGAGGCCGATGCTCTGAATGCCGCTCTCATCCAATTTCAATTCACAAGCAGCACTCTGACCTCGGTTGCGGTCGCAGGGCTCGATACTGCTGCCAATCAAAACTGTACGGTAGCCAACTTTCCGGTGTACGCCGCCACGCCAGACGACCGCTACTACGCTTTGGGAATCGCCAGTGCCACTGCGGCGAACAATGGCGAGATAATCACAGCTGCCTCTGGCACCGGTGGCCAACAGATAAAGACATTCCAGTTCGTTAGTTCCATACTGCAGACCACGCCGCAGGCAAAGCCTCAAATTGGGACCGGGCCATCGGTAATCTCGCCTCTCACCGAGTTCTACAATAGCCAGTTATTCACCGTGAAAGGCGTTACGGCGTCTACAACGGTCGTTACTGTTTTGGCGGTAAACACACTCGCCGCCAACGATATGGTCACCGTCTCGGGCGTGACTGCCAACGCCGCTAATAATTGCAGCGCGGGCGACGTGACCGCCATCAATGGCGGACTACAGACCGTTGTTTCGGCCAGCGCAACGCAGTTCACCTTCAACGCTACGATACCCGGAGCGACCACCGGCGCTGGATGCACCGTCACCGGCGCAACTGCCACGGGCGGACCGGACTACATGTTCTTGGGAGTAGTGCAAAACCCAGCGCAAGCCTATTCTTTCCTTTTGCCCGCCGGGGCTGTGAGCGGTACTCCCATGGCGACGAATGCCGCTGATGCCACCGGCGGAACAAGCGCCATGATCGTGGACAACGATGCAACCGCCACGCAGGCGTCGAGCATCTATTTCGGCACGCTGGGGAAGTCGACCACCCTTTGCGGCAGCACCGCCTCGTACTGCGCTATCAAGCTGACGCAGGCGGCGTTGCAGTAGTTAGGCGCTCACGACGATGAATTCACGCGAACAGGACGATCAGGGAAAGAAAGACTCACCCGCTGCGAAGCCGGGTCAGAAGAAGAAGGCCTACCAGAAACCGACGTTCCAGCACGAGCAGGTATTCGAGACGATGGCCCTCGCTTGCGGGAAAGTATCTCCTACACAGGCTCAGTGCCGCTTCAATAAAAAGAACTCGTGAGTTTTGCGAATTCGTGGCTGGAGCAGCCGTGAAACCATCATTGCAGAGTTATGGAGCGGGCGATGGGAATCGAACCCACGTCCGAAGCTTGGGAAGCTCCTGTACTGCCATTGTACTACGCCCGCTCAAAGACGTTGCGAGCGCAGAATAGCATTGCCCTCGCGCTGTGCGCAAGGCAGCCGGCGCCGCTGCAAACTGGAGCCTGAAAACGGGCGCAGCAAGCGGCGCCCCTACGAAAGCGAAAAGCAAGAACGCGGCGGCGGCGACTAAAGGTTCTTCGTTATCAGCGCGGCTACGGACCGGGGCCCGAGACCGGGCGCAGCAGGCAGCCCCCTACGAAAGCGAAAAGCCAAACCGACGGCGAGCCGCGGTTGAAATTCCTCCGCCCACGGCGTCGCTGCGGCGAGCGGCGGCTGAAGTCTTCTTGCTGGGAATCCGATCAATCTGAGAGGGAGGCGGCGCCGTTTTGCGGCGCACCTGCCTGTCCGTACAGGGTCAAAAATTGGCCTGTACGGGCGTACAGGAGGGCTGCGCGGCGTATCGGGTGTTAGCTGATTCACCACCGGAGGGGCACGCCCGGCCGGCAGACGCTGGACAGCATGCTACGCTGACGGGGTGGTTCTAGTACCACCTAAGCATACCCATGTCCTCTAGGCTCGGCGACATTCTCGTCAAGGATAGCCTGATCTCAGCGGATCAGCTGAAGCAGGCGCTCGACTATCAAAAGAAGAATGGCGGCCGGCTGGGCACCTGTTTGGTGAAGATGGGGCTGGTCAGCGACGACGACATCACCGCGGTTCTCTCCCGGCAGTACGGCGTGCCCTCCATCAACCTGAAATTCTACGAAGTGGATCCAACGGTCATCAAGCTCGTGCCCCAGGAAACGGCCATCCGGTATCAGATCGTGCCCCTCTCGCGCGTGGGGTCGACTCTGACGATCGCCATGACCGATCCGACGAACGTGTTCGCCATGGACGACATCAAGTTCATGACCGGCTTCAACGTTGAGCCGGTAGTGGCGTCGGAAACGGCCATCAGCGAAGCGATCCACAAGTTCTACGGGGACGTCGATTCGGTCGAAGAGCTCGACAAGGTGATGAAGGACCTCACCGGGTCGGAAGCCGACGCCCTAGAGCTTGCCAGCGAAGAAGCGGAGATGGACCTCGCGACGCTCGAAAGGGCGGCCGAAGAGGCGCCCATCATCAAGCTGTGCAACCTGATTCTCACCGATGCGGTGAAGCGCGGGGCGAGCGACATTCACGTCGAGCCCTACGAAAAAGAGTATCGCGTGCGCTTCCGCATTGACGGCGTGCTTCAGAACGTAATGGCTCCGCCCATGAAGCTGAAAGACGCCATGACCAGCCGCATCAAGATCATGTCCAAGCTGGACATCAGCGAAAAGCGCCTGCCGCAAGACGGCCGCATCATGATCAAGTACCTCAAAGACGGAAAGAAGAAGGAACTCGACTTCCGCGTCTCAACGGTACCCACGCTGTTCGGCGAGAAAATCGTTCTCCGGTTGTTGGACAAAGAAAACCTGCGGCTGGATATGACCAAGCTCGGATTCGAGCCTGAGTCGCTGAAGAAATTCGAGTACAACATCCTGAAGCCGTACGGGATGGTGCTGGTCACTGGCCCTACCGGCTCGGGCAAAACCAACACCCTGTATTCATCGGTCGCACGGCTGAATACCCCCGAAACGAACATCATGACCGCTGAAGATCCCGTCGAATTCCAACTGCCGGGCATCAACCAGGTACAGATGAAGGAGCAGATCGGGCTGAACTTCGCCTCGGCTCTCCGCGCCTTCCTGCGGCAGGATCCCAACATTATTCTGGTCGGAGAAATCCGCGACTTCGAGACGGCGGAAATCGCTGTGAAAGCGTCCCTCACCGGCCACTTGGTGCTTTCGACGCTGCACACCAATGACGCGCCTTCCACTATCAGCCGTTTGATGAACATGGGCATAGAGCCCTTCCTGGTTGCCACTTCGGTGAACTTAATCTGCGCGCAGCGCCTGGTGCGGCGCATCTGCGTGCAGTGCAAGGAACCCCTGCAAATCCAGCCTCAGGCATTGATCGATGCCGGATACACGCCCGACGAGGCCACGAAAACGACGGTGCACCACGGAAAAGGATGCGGGACCTGCAACAACACCGGCTACAAGGGCCGCGTGGGTTTGTACGAAGTGATGGAAATCAATGATGAAGTCAGGGAACTGATTCTGGTCGGCGCTTCCGCGCTGGAACTGAGAAAAAAGGCGATCGAGTCAGGAATGATCACCTTGCGACGCAGCGGTCTGCTGAAGGTGGCGTTGGGACAGACCACCATGGAAGAAGTACTGCGCGAAACCGTGCTTTAAAGGGAGGGGACGATGCCGGGCATCACACTGAGCGAACTACTGAAGAAGATGATTGAACTGGGGGGCAGCGACCTGCACCTCTCGACCAACAGCGCCCCACGCGTGCGCGTGCACGGCAAGCTCAAGCCGCTGGACATGCCTCCGCTGACGGCCGCCGATACCAAGGCGCTGGCGTACAGCGTGCTGACGGACGTCCAGAAGCACCGCCTGGAAGAAAACCTCGAATTGGACTTTTCGTTTGGTTTAAAGAGCCTGGCCCGATTCCGCGGCAACATCTTTCACCAGCGCGGAGCGGTGGCTGCCGTCTTCCGTACCATTCCCTGGGAGATCAAAGGATTCGAAACTCTGGGACTTCCGCAGATTGTGCGCACGCTGTGCGACAAGCCGCGCGGCCTCGTGCTCGTGACCGGACCCACCGGCTCGGGAAAATCCACCACGCTCGCCGCCATGCTCGACAAGATCAACAACGAGCGTGAAGAGCACATGATCACCATCGAAGATCCCATCGAGTTTCTCCATAACCACAAAAAATGCCTGGTGAACCAGCGCGAGGTGCACTCCGACACGCATTCCTTTGCGAACTCCCTGCGCGCCGCCCTGCGCGAAGACCCGGACGTTGTGCTGATCGGAGAAATGCGCGACCTGGAAACCATCGAATCGGCCTTGCGGATCGCCGAGACCGGACACTTGACCTTCGCCACTCTGCATACCAATTCGGCCGTGTCCACCATCAACCGTATCGTGGACGTCTTTCCCGCGCACCAGCAGCCGCAGGTTCGCGCGCAGCTTTCCATGGTGCTCGAGGGAATTCTCTGCCAATCCCTGCTTTCGCGGGCCGACGCGCGCGGGCGTGCCATGGTGATGGAGATCCTTATTCCCACTGCCGCTATTCGGAACCTGATCCGTGAAGACAAGATTCACCAGATCTATTCGGCGATGCAGACTGGCACGGGCGCAAGCGGCATGCAGACATTCAATCAGAGTTTGTCGAACGCCTACTTCCAGAAGTTAATCACTTTGGAAACGGCTCTTGCGAGATCTTCGAATCCGGACGAATTGCAGGATTTAATTAACCGAGGGGTGACTTCACCGCCGCCGGGCGGTCGAGTGCCCGTGCGGCGATAAGAGAGGGAGGAACTAGTCATGCCCGTTTTTACATATAAGGGAGTCAACCGCGCGGGAGCGTCGGTGGTCGGGGAGCGCTCTGCGGAGAGCAAGGCGGAAGTGGCCGCCCTATTGCGGCGCGAGCAGATCAACGTCAGCAAGCTCTCGGAGAAGGGGAAGGAATTCAACATCCCCACTTTTGGAAGCGGCGTGGATGAGAAGGAGCTCGCCGTCTTCACCCGCCAGTTCTCGGTCATGATCGACGCCGGATTGCCTCTGGTGCAGTGCCTGGAGATCCTCGGGGGACAGCAGGATAACAAGTCGTTCCAAAAGATTCTAAACGGGGTGCGCGGTTCGGTGGAAGGCGGCTCGACGCTCTCCAATGCGATGAAGCAGCACGAGAAGGTGTTCGATGCGTTGTACTCGAATATGGTCGAGGCTGGGGAGACCGGCGGTATTTTGGACACTATTCTGCAGCGGCTCTCCGCCTACATCGAGAAAAACGTCAAGCTGAAGCGGGCCGTGCGTTCCGCGATGATCTATCCAGTTTCGGTCATCGGCATCGCCGCCATGGTCATCACCCTCCTGCTGTGGAAGGTGGTTCCGATTTTCGTGACCCTCTTCAATGGGTTGGATGTGGACTTGCCGCTCCCCACGCGAATCGTGATCGGTCTCAGTAACTTCGTTGGCAGCATCTACGGATTGATGGTGCTGGTCTTTCTGATCGCTACGGGCGTCGCCCTTAAGTTTTGGTATGGCACGCCGCAGGGCCGCATGGCTATCGATCGGGCCCTGTTGCACATGCCCGTCGTAGGCATGGTGCTGCGCAAGATCGCCGTGGCGCGATTTACCCGAACGCTGGGGACGTTGATTTCGAGCGGCGTTCCGATTCTGGAAGGCCTGGACATTACGTCACGCACTTCGGGCAACGCCGTCGTCGAAAAGGCGATTTCACAGACGCGCAAGGCGGTGGAAGCGGGCCGCTCACTCGTCGACCCACTGAAGGAAACGGACGTTTTCCCGGGCATGGTTACTCAGATGATCGGTGTCGGCGAGCAGACCGGCGCCATGGACGCTATGCTTTCGAAGATTGCCGATTTCTACGAGGATGAAGTCGACGCAGCCGTCAAAGACATGCTGACGGCCATTGAACCGATCATGATCGTCTTTTTGGGCGTGGTTGTCGGCGGCGTGGTTATTTCCATGTACTTGCCGCTGTTCTCGCTCATCGCAAAGCTCGCGGGACACTAGTTCGAGGGCGGGGGATACGGAAACGCCGGCACGGCGCGGGAACTCTTCAATCCCGCGCCGCCGTAGCGCGGTTAGCGCGAGCGATAGTCTGGGAACGGGATGCCCGGCAACGAATTGAAATCATCGGGACAATCGGAAATGAATTCCATTACCAGCGTCAGTGAATGGCTGCCCTGGCTGGGCCGCGTTCGCTTTCTGGTGATCACGTTCCTTTTGGCCGTTGTGGTTGCCATTCATCAGCTCACTCCAATTCCTCTGCCGATCGTGCGAATGATTCTGCTGATTGCCGCGTGGTACGTCCTGGCCGCAGCTGACGTGGGGCTTTACAAGTGGAATCCACAAGGGCCTTGGCTCGCCGCGGTGCAGACCGCTTTGGACCTCTGCGTCATCACCGCCATGGTGTATTGCACCGGAGTGCAGGACAGCTACTTTGTCTCGCTCTACCTGGTCAGTATCCTCATGGCCAGTATTTTGTTTTCACGGCGCGGCGCGTTCCTGGTGGCCGGAGCCAGCTTTATCCTTTTGGGATGCGCGGCAGAGCTGATGTACTACGGCGTCGTCCCTGGCACGGTGGCTGGGGCGCCGGGGCCCCGCGAGCTGGTTTCGTGGCTGGCTAGCAATCTTTTCGCGTTTTTTGCCGTGGCCTATCTCGGCAGCCTGCTGGCACAAACCAGCCATAAGCGCGGCGTGGAACTCGAGAAAAAGAGTGAAGCGCTCAAGGACTTGCAGGCATTCAACCGCGACATCATCGAGTCCATGCGTGGCGGGTTGCTGACCGTTGGACTCGACGGACGCATCCTCCTAATCAACCGCTCCGGTGCCGAGATTACCGGCTACGGATTCGGCTCACTCGGAGGCGAGAACGTCGCCGACGTCTTTCCTGGCTTTTGGCCGGTAGAAGTTGACGCAGATGGTAATCCGCTCGCCTCGCGCAAAGAAGTCGAGTTCCTGACCCCCTCCGGAATACCACGCTTTTTGGGCATTTCCATTTCCCCCCTCCGCACCGGGCAGAACGAAGCGGCCGGATACGTATTCAACTTCCAGGACCTCACGGAACTGAAGCGGCTCGAGAGAGAAGTAATGACCAAGGATCGCATGGCCGCTTTGGGCCGCCTCTCCGCGGGCATCGCCCACGAAATTCGCCAGCCGCTCACGGCCATGACTGGAGCGCTCAAGGAATTGGCGCGCTTCGCGCCGCTGGAGGATGATGACAAGAAGCTGGTGCAGATCGTCAGCCGCGAATCGCAGCGCCTCAACCACATCATCGGCGAATTTCTAAACTATTCGCGGGAGCGAAGCTACGTTTTCGGTGATGTGGATATCGCCCCGTTGATCGAAGAGACTTTGGTGTTGCTCGAGCGCGACGCCACCGCGGCGGGGAAGTACCAGTTCGAGCGCAGGTTTGCTGCCCGCGGCGTTCGAGTTCGCGCCGATCGCGACGCCATGAAGCAGGTACTTTGGAATCTTTGCAACAACGCCTTGAGGGCCATGCCTGACGGTGGTGTGCTTTCCGTCGGCCTGGAGAACGGCCGGGAGTCAGTCAAGATCTCGATTCAAGACACCGGCGTCGGCATGGATCCCGGCTCGTCCGCGCAAATCTTTGAACCGTTTCAATCCGCCTTCGTGGGCGGCACCGGATTGGGCTTAGCCATCGTCTACCAAATCCTACAAGCCCATCAGGGGCGAATTTCCGTCGAGACGGGGCGAGGACGTGGATCGGAATTCACAATCGAACTGCCGCGCGCGGCGCAGAAGCCGGGCAGGGCCGGGCGCGTCCCGGCTGTGTCCGCCCCCGAGAAAAACGCTATCACGACTGCCGCCGCGTCCGCTGAGCCGTCCGCCGTACCACGAGTAGCTCAGCCGGCGGGGAGGAGGTAGCCCGCTAATGGCCAATTTGCTTATTGTCGATGACGAGCGTTCGATTTGCGAGCTCCTGGAAATCACTTTTCGTAAAGACGGTCACAAAGTTGAAACAGCGACCAGCGGCGCGGCGGCCAAGCGGCGACTAGCTTCCCAAATCTTCGATATCGTGGTGTCCGACATTTGCATGCCGGATATGGACGGCGTCGAACTGCTCCGCCATTGCAAGGAAGTTTCTCCTGCCACAACGTTCCTCCTGATTACCGGCGTGCCTACCATCGACACGGCCATCGACGCCGTGAATTTCGGCGCCGACCGATACGTGGTCAAGGGCGATCGCCTGCTGGACGAGCTGCGCCCAGCCGTGCAGCGTGTGGCTGAGAACCTCGCCCTGAAAAAGGAAGCGGGCTATTTGCGCCGCGAGCTTCGCCGGCTTACGGGCCTCGATCACATGATCGGCACGAGCGGGAAGATGCGGGAAATTTTCGAGCTCATTGGCAATATCGCTCCGCAGTCCAGCCGTGTGCTGATCACCGGAGAGAGCGGCACGGGGAAGGAGCTTGTCGCGCGCGCTATTCATGAGAACAGCGCCCGCTCGAAGAATCCCTTTATCACCATCAATTGCGGAGCGTTTCCGGAAACCCTTCTGGAATCCGAGCTTTTCGGCTACGTCAAGGGAGCGTTCACGGGAGCCAACGACAACCGCCGGGGACTTTTCCAGGCCGCGAACGGCGGCACGCTGTTTCTGGACGAAATCGGCAACATGAGCGTCACCATGCAGGTGAAGCTCTACCGCGTCTTGCAGGAAGGCAAGGTGCGGCCCATCGGCAGCACCGAAGAGTCGGACGTCGACGTTCGTGTGATCGCGGCCACCAACAAAGAGCTGGAAAAAGAGATTGCCGAGGGCCGCTTTCGCGAAGATCTTTACTATCGTCTGAGCGTCATTCCCGTGCATCTGCCGCCCTTGCGCGATCGGCGCGAGGACATCCCGCTCCTGGCACGCGAGTTTCTCGCGCGGTACGCGAAATCGATGAATAAGCCGATCGACGGGATCGAACCGGAAGCCATGCGTCGGCTCGAAGTGTACGACTGGCCCGGCAACGTTCGTGAACTCGAGAACACGATCGAGCGCGCCGTCGCGTTGGAAAGCGCCAGCCGTATTACCATCGAAGCACTGCCCGATCGCATTCGCAATCATTTCCAGGGGGCTGCTCCGTTTGCGCCGCACAATGGCGACGGTCCATCGCTCCCGGAAGCGGGAATGGATTTGGAGCACTACATTCAAGATCTCGAACGCTCCTACCTGCTGGCCGCGCTGGAACGCTCCGGCGGCGTGCGAACGCAGGCCGCCGAACTTCTGAAGATGTCCTACCGCTCGTTCCGCCACTATGCGAAGAAATACGGCGTATAACCCACTAGCGCTCGCTGGCATCCAACCGCTGTGTTCGGCCTGTTTTAAGTCGCAGCTCGGCGGCTCTTTTAGTCAGTTAATCGCGCCGAAAAACGTCAACCTCGCGCCCGGTGGCAAAGACCGAATACTTGCATTCAACTGCCCGTAACTGGGGAGTGCCTGTATCTGATTGAGGGCACAAGGTATAATTCACTGTGTCGCGAGAGTAACCGCCCCATGGTGGAATTGGTACACGCCGTGCCCTATACCAGGCTGTACCCCGCCAGGGAGTACGAGACATTCTGGAGCGAATGCTCCGAGGAGAAAGAAGACACATGAATAAGAAACAGAAGGGCTTTTCACTGATCGAGTTGTTGATCGTCGTGGCGATCATTTTGATCATCGCGGCTATCGCTATTCCCAACCTGCTCCGCTCGCGTATGGCTGCGAACGAAGCGTCGGCCGTCGGATCCATCCGTACCGTCAACACGGCTGCAATTTCGTACAACTCCAGCTATGGCAACGGTTTCCCCAGCCTTTTGACTGAGATCGGCACCACGGGAACCGCGGCGGTTAGCTGCAACAACGCGGAATATCTCGACCCACTGCTGACCCTGGGAACCAAGAGCGGTTACGGCTTCACGATGACAGCAGGCGTGTCGGTAGTTCCGGCAGCTTCGGTTCCGGCTGGCTGCACCACGGCCGGCTACACGGACGGCTATGTGATTCAGGCCGCGCCGACAACGCTGGGCACGACCGGGCAGCGCGGCTTTTGCTCGGATGCGACGGGCGTGATTCGCTATAACCCGACGGGCACCACAACGAAGACGGCCCCGCTGTGCACTGACACAACGGTGCTGGGTCAGTAATAGAGAAATGCACTACGACGAGTGCACTTGTGGGATGGGAGGAAGCGTGGCTTCCTCCCCACTCGTTCAAAGCCCTAAACGGAGCAGTCATGCGATCCTCGGCTCAAAAAAAATCCGGCGAAAACATGGCCTCGACGCAGGGCGGCTTCTCCCTCATTGAACTTCTGATCGTAGTTGCCATCATTCTGATCATCGCGGCGATAGCCATACCCAACATGCTTCGGTCGAGGATGGCGGCAAACCAGGCGACGGCAGTAGCGAACGTCCGAACCATAACCAGCGCGTCTGTTTCCTACTCGGTGACTTACTCCAACGGCTATCCACCCCTGCTATCGGCTCTGGGCGGGGTTGAGGGCGCGGCAGCGACATGCAACGCATCGATTCTGATTGATCCGATCTTGGCGACGGCGCCTTACCAAAAGACTGGCTATCAGTTCAACATTATGGGAGATCAAGGGAACGTCGCCGCTCCGCCGCCAGGATGCACGCCTGGGTTCGTTGGGTATCTGGTTACCGCGGCTCCCATGACGGTTGGGTTGACGGGAAACGTTAGTTATTGCAGCGATGAAAGTGGAGTTATCCACTATGACACGACAGGAGCCACCGCGGCTACGGCAGTCGCCTGCAATGCTCTACCGAACCTCCAATAGTAACGGAGACCGAATCTACAGGGTTCCTTGAGATGCAGATTGCCTCTAAGTGGCTGAATCGATGAGTGCTTTTGTCGGCACAGGCATCAACCGGGCAGCTGTATCTCAATAAAGTTCAAAGGCATAATGTAAGGTATCAAGTAAGTACAGTATGCTAATAGTTAAGTTGGAAAGCTGGTGCTCTGCCGAATGTACTGGCTAGGGGTACTACACTTTCGGGGCGGACGCCTCTAGGAGAATAGGGACATGGATAAGAAACAGAAGGGCTTTTCACTGATCGAGTTGTTGATCGTCGTGGCGATCATTTTGATCATCGCGGCAATCGCGATTCCCAACCTGCTCCGCTCGCGTATGGCTGCGAACGAAGCGTCGGCCGTCGGATCCATCCGTACCGTCAACACGGCTGCAATTTCGTACAACTCCAGCTACGGCAATGGTTTCCCCAGCCTTTTGACTGAGATCGGCACCACGGGCACCGCGGCGGTTAGCTGCAACAACGCGGAATATCTCGACCCACTGCTGACCCTCGGAACCAAGAGCGGTTACGGCTTCACGATGACAGCAGGCGTGTCGGTAGTTCCGGCAGCTTCGGTTCCGGCTGGCTGCACCACGGCCGGCTACACGGACGGCTATGTGATTCAGGCCGCGCCGACAACGCTAGGCACGACCGGGCAGCGCGGCTTTTGCTCCGATGCTACGGGTGTGATCCGCTATAGCCCCACGGGTACCACGACCAAAACAGCCCCGCTGTGCACGAACACGACTGTGTTGGGTCAGTAGTAGGGAACGGCGAGTGCGCTCGCCCAACGGGAGGACCCCGGTCTCCTCCCGTTTCTGTATCAATGACTCCATCCTCCGCCGCTCACTTCCCGCCAACGTGAATCGACAGATAGACGCTCCGCGCGATCGGCCGCTGGGTAGTCCGATTGTTGCTAGAATGACGGAGAAGTGCCCCGAGCATCCATCTGGCCTCTGCTTGTGCTGGCTACCGTCACGACGCCCGCTGTGCGGACGTCCGTCAATGCGCTGCAATCTCGCTATCACCGTGCCCGCACGCTGAAGGCGATCTTTTTCGAGCGATACAGCGATGGCAACGGCGGGGTAGCCGCGGAATCAGGAATTGTCTATTTCTCGCAGCCCGGGCGCATGCGTTGGGAGTATCGGTCTCCGGAAGAGAAGCTTTTCCTCGTGGACGGAACGAACGCGTGGTTCTATCTCCCCGCCGACCATACTGCCAGCCGTGCCAAGATGAAGGATAGCTCCGATTGGCGAACCCCGCTCGCGCTGCTGACCGGGCACGCGAATCTTTTGGACCTCTGCCGCACGATTGATGCCGCCAATTCCGAAGAAAAACCCCTCGTGCCCGGCAACACCCTTCTGAGGTGCACTCCCAAAAGCAATCCGGCTGGACCGTCCGGCCGGTTTCCGTACGTGATTTTCGAAATCGATCCCCAGGCCCAGTTAGGCCGTGTCGTCATTCGAGATGCGGGGAATGTCGAGACGGAATTCCGCTTCGGCAACTGGGAAGAAAACATCGCCATCCCCGAAATAAAATTCCACTTCCAGCCGCCGCCGGGAGTGTCAGTAGTCGACCAGACGAGCTTGGTCGACTCGATCCATTAGGCGGAGATGCGAAGCTATTCGCCTACGCTCTTCGCCGAAAGCGGAGCGAGTGATCCCACGGGTTCCATCCTGCGCAATGGGCGGGGCGACTGGCTGGATTCGAACTTGTGCTTGAACCTTTGGAACTTGCTCTCGAAGAAATACCACGAAGCAGATGCCAATGCGTAGCACGCGGTGAATGACACGGTCAGCAAGACGAGATCACTCCATACAGGAGAGTGCATTAGGAAATACTTGTGAACGCCAGGGGAGTGGGCAAACTCGAATACGGGGACGTGGAAGAGGTATAGGGCATAGCTGATCTTGCCTGTGTACTTGAGGAATCCCCAGTTTCCCGGCACGGTCACGCTGACCGCAAGGCACAGCAGGCCGGCAAAGCATAACGAAACGAGCGTATAGAAACTCCAGTGTCCGGAACCCAGCGCGATCGTCACCGGTAGAGCGAGTACGATGGCCGCGACTCCTGCCTGCCGCACATGGCGACCCTCCGCTTCGGGTATCCAGAGTGCCAAAAACGCGCCAAGCCCTAGGCCGTCCAGGCGCGCGAGCGTGTTCGTGTAGGTGTCGACCGGTGCCGTGAGACCGGAAGTAGAGGACCACCGAACTGCCAAAGAAACAAGTACGGCGAAAAGCGCCAGAGGCTTGAGCATCCGGCGCGGGGCAAACCGGACAATTACGGGCCAGACGATATAGAACTGCTCCTCGATCGCTAGCGTCCACGTCACGCGCAGGGTGTCAAATGCTTGCCGTTTCAACATTAGATTCTGGACGAAGAAGAGGAACGACTGCCACGGATGCGAGCGCGTAAAGATCGCCGTCCTCAGCTGCGGCGCGATGACGGGAAGTACGATGAACGTAAAAATAAGCAGTGCGTAATAGAGGGGCCAAATACGAAGGGCTCGGCGCGCGTAGAAATTCTTGAAATAGCCGCCGCTATCCCTCGATTTGATTAAAATTCCCGTAATCAGGAAGCCGGACAGTACAAAAAACAGGTCTACTCCCGTATAGCCGGCGCTAAATGGCCGTTCCAGGGGCAGCGCCGGCAGCAGGCCGGCTGCGTGGTACAACATGACCTCCAAGACGGCCACGCCGCGCAACACGTCCAACTGAGGAATGTAACTGGGCAATTTCATAGGTGCTTAATAAATCTAGCACGCGAAAAATGGCCGCAAGGATTTGGCTCGAACATAGGTGTCTTTGGAGATAGCCCAGGCTGCGTGCACGGCCCGCGCCTCATGGGAAGTACCGCAAAGCAACAGGCGGTTTCTCACCCGTACAGCCTTTTCGCCGTTGTCACATCCTATTAACGAGCTGTTTTCGGAACCTCGGCCGGGGCCTGGAAGGGGTATGCTAGGATTTGCGCGAAACGCCCGCGAGGCGGCGCGAAGATAGAGGAAAATGGCTGAATTTGTCTGCAAAGTCGGAGACGCTTCCGGGCGTATCTTCCAGCAAATCGAAACGGCGCAGTCCGAAGGGGAGGCGCGCCAAAAGCTCGCCGAGCGCGGATTCTATGTCTTTTCCGTGCGCCACCACTTCGAGCTGCTGGCGCGCCTGACGCAGTCGTCCAGCAGCCGCACCATACACCCGCGCGATTTCCTGATCTTCAATCAACAGTTCAGTACTCTGATCAAAGCGGGCTTGCCGATTCTGAAGGCTCTCGATCTTCTGGCCGACCGCACCGCTGCGCCGCGTCTTCGTCCAATTCTGGCGGAGGTCCGACAGCGCGTGCGCGACGGGGCTCTATTATCCGAGGCACTGGCTGCACAGGGCGCGTTTCCGCCGGTCTACGTCACAGCCGTAACGGCGGGGGAGCGCAGCGGAAACCTGACTGGAGTCATAGACCAGTACATAGCATACCTGCGGGTGAGTACCGGTTTTCGCAGTCGATTAGTGACCGCTCTGATCTATCCGATCGTGCTGGTGGCGGTGGCGTTCCTGCTGATCACTTATGTGGTCACCTACGCCATGCCACGGTTCGGAGAGCTCTACCACGAACTCGGCATTCCGCTTCCCACCATTACCACGTTTCTGTTGGCCATTGCTCTGCCGCTCCGGAACTACTTTCTTGCGATCATAGTGTTCGCTGCAGTCGCCGCCGCTTTCGTTTTCGTGTGGACGCGCTCCGATCGTGGCGCCATCGCCATCGATCGCCTCAAGCCTCGCGTGCCGGTGCTCGGCGACATTTGGCTCAAATCGGAGATTGCCCAGTTCGTGCGTACGCTCTCCACGCTCCTCACTGGCGGTACTCCACTGGTGCCGGCTCTGAATACCGCGGCATCGTCCATCGGCAGCCGATTGATTGCGACGTCGGTCGAGACTGCGTCGAGCCGGGTGAAGGAGGGGCAGTCGCTCCATTCCAGCCTTGCGGAGACTCGCCTGATTCCCGAGCTTGCTCTGGAGATGATCGAAGTGGGCGAAGCATCCGGAGCGCTTGCCCCCATGCTTAACAGCGTGGCCGAATTTTACGAGGAAGAAGTGTCAACGCGTCTGGAGCGTACGCTCTCGTGGGTTCCCATCGTGATTTTGTTGGTCATGGCCGTTGTGGTAATGTTCATATTGCTCGCCCTCTATCTGCCCTTGTTTTCCCTCCAAGTTGGAGCAGGAGGATAGTTTCCAATGGCTACACCTGTGAATAATGCGCCGCAGCCCCCTGCCGCCAACGACGCGGCGGAGCGCCAAGAAGCGCATCGCCTGGCGGAACGCTATCGCTGCGGCTTTGTCGATCTCCGCGAGCAGCGCATCGATCCCGACCTGTTCCGCAATATTCCCGCGGAGCTGATGTTCCGTTATAACTTCGTTCCCTTGGAATCAACGGGAACCACCCTTACGGTTGCAATAGCCGATCCCAGCCAGCTGCATCTCACCGATGAGCTTTCTCTGCTTCTAGGCAAGCGCTTGCAAATTAAAGTCGCCACCGCCTCGCAGATTGGCGACCTTTTGAAGCGCACCGAGCAGTCCCAGCGCGTCCTCGATGAAGCCACCGAGGGTTTCACGCTGCAGGTAGTTAGCGACGAAGAAGACAGCGACGAGAACATCACTATGGAGAAGCTCACACGGGAAACCGGCGTGAGCCCCGTGGTGCGCCTAGTGGACACAGTCATCTTTACGGCGCTTGAGCGCCGCGCGAGTGATATCCACATCGAGACACGCAACTCCGAGGTAGTCGTGAAGTACCGCATCGATGGCGTCCTGCAGTTCGCCATGCAGCCGCTGGCCAAGGACTGGCACGCAACCATACTTTCGCGCATCAAGGTGATGAGCGAACTCGACATTGCCGAGCGCCGCGTTCCGCAAGACGGCCGCTTCCGCGTGCGCTACAAGGGCCGCTTCGTGGACTTCCGCGTTTCCATCATGCCCTCGGTGCACGGCGAAGACGCCGTATTGCGTGTTCTGGACAAAGAGACCCTTAGCGAGAAATTCCGTAATCTCACGCTCGACGTTGTAGGCTTCGACTCCGAGGAGGTGACGCACTTCCGTCGCTACATTCGCGAGCCCTACGGAATGGTTCTGGTGACTGGGCCGACAGGGTCCGGGAAGACCACCACTCTGTATGCGGCCATCAACGAGATCAAGAACGACGAGGACAAGATCATCACCATCGAAGACCCCGTCGAGTACCAGGTCCGCGGGATCACCCAGATTCCCGTGAACGAGAAGAAGGGGCTCACCTTTGCTCGCGGGCTACGATCCATCCTGCGCCACGACCCCGACAAGATCATGGTCGGCGAGATTCGCGACCAGGAAACCGCCCAGATTGCTATCAACTCCGCTCTCACCGGGCACCTGGTCTTCACCACCGTGCACGCCAACAACGTCACGGACGTCATCGGGCGCTTCATCAATATGGGCGTCGAACCCTATAACTTCGTCTCCGCGCTGAATTGTATTCTCGCGCAGCGCCTGGTTCGCGTGATTTGCGAGCACTGCAAGAAACAGGTTTCGTATCCTTTCGAAATGCTGCGCGAGTCGGGATTGGATCCCGCCGAATGGGCCAGCGTTCCATTTTATGAAGGCGCGGGCTGTTTGGAGTGCTCCGGCAGCGGCTACCGCGGGCGCACTGCCATTACTGAGCTTTTGGATCTGTCGGATCGGATTCGGGAGATGATTATCAATCGCCGACCGACTTCAGAAATCAAACACGCCGCGCGCGAGGAAGGGATGTTGTTCCTGCGCGACTCGGGCCTGCGCAAGGTACGCTCCGGAATGACCACGTTGAAAGAAATCAACAAGGTGACGTTCCTTGACTAGTCTGACTGGCTCGCCCGACCTGGCGACGCAGTTTCATCGGCTGAGCATCGTGCGCCGCATCGAACGCTGGTTGCACACCACACCGCAGCCATCTGTCGTCGTTGAAATCGCCGACGATCATGTCGCCGCGGCGCGGCAGGGAAGCGGCCATGGTCGCCTCGATGCCTTCGCTGTTGAACCGCTGCCCACCGGGTCGATCATGGCCTCGCCTGTGGAAAACAACGTCACGCAGCCGGACACTGTGCGTTCGGCCTTGCGGCGCGTGTTCCACAGCGTGCCGGCTAACGGTGAGTCGGTGGCATTGCTGCTTCCCGATCCCGTCGTGCGAGTATTCATCCTTCCTTTCGACCTGTTGCCGCGAAAAGAGGAGGAGGCTCTCCCGCTCCTTCGCTGGCGGTTGAAGAAGAGCGTGCCGTTCGACATGGACGAAACCGTTGTCTCCTGGATGCGCCAGAACGGGCGCGAAGAAAATCTAGAGGTCGTCACCGCTGTGGCTCGCCGCCAGATTCTCCGCGAATACGAAGAGATCATCGAATCGCTGGGCGGCCATCCTGCCGTTGTCATGAGCTCCACGCTCGCGACTTTGCCGCTACTGGAGGAAACTGGCGCGACCTTGCTGGCGCGATTCTGCGGGAAGACACTCACTTCTGCCATCGTTCAGGAATCCAACCTCTGTGTGTACCGCTCTACGGACATGGCCGGCGGCCCAGCGCAACTTGATCCCCAGGCTATCCTCGACGAAGTTTTTCCCGTCGTCGCCTACTACCAGGACACCTGGGGTTCTTCGATCGACCGCGCTCGGCTTGCCGGTTTCGGTTCGCGGCAGGATGTGTTTCTCGATGCACTGGCGCAGGAGCTGAAGGTCCCCGTAAATCCACTCGCGGAGGCGCAAGGCGCCCTCGGACTGGAGGGTCCGGCGAAAGACTTAATGCATCGCGGCCTGGACTCCTTGGCCGGATGGATGATGAATGGAGAATCCTAACCGCCCCTGGCTCGGCATGCCGGCGCGCTGGAAAACAATATGAAGCTGCGGCTCAATCTCGCAACCGCCCCACCCCAGCAGAAACGGCCCTTTCTCGCCGGTGCCGGATTGGCCGGCACGCTCGGCCTTCTGGCGCTTCTGCTACTTTCCTATGCGGCCTTCAGTTCTTGGCGCGCGAACCGTGAACTGCGCGGGGATATTAACCGCCTCGACGACCAAATCCGCCTTGACCGCCAGAAGCAGCAGGCCCTGGAAAGCTATTTCGAAACACCCGAAGCCCGTCAGGTACTCGATCGCTCGGCGTTTTTGAATTCTCTCATCGACGAACGCAGTTTCCCTTGGACGAAAATCTTTATGGACCTCGAGCAAACGCTCCCTCCGGGTGTGCGCGTGGTCAGCATTGCGCCGCGGCTCGACAACGGCCGGGCGGAGGTCACCTTGCAGATCGGCGCGCAGAGTGACGAGAGCAAGATCGAATTCCTGAAAGCCATTGAGCAGTCTAAAGCATTCACCGGCATGGTGGTCAAAGACGAGCAGCACCGCGAGCAAGGCGGCGAGGACAAGATCGTTCTGGATCTCACTGTGTGGTATTCCACGGTATGAAGACGATATGAATCTTAATTGGCAAGCCTGGAAAAAGTGGGCCGCGGGAGCGGTGGCTTTGATTCTTATTTTGGATATCGCCTTGGTTGGATATCTCTGGAACGCCTCGCGGCTGGATCGCGGAGATCTCACCGCCCAGCGCCAGCGTCTGGCAACGGAAGCCAAGCTTCTGCAGGCGGACGTCGCCCGTGGGGAAGCCATCCGCGCGTCGCTCCCGCAAGTGGGCAAGGATTCTGACACTTTTTATCGCGAGTCCTTCCTGGATGCCTCCAGCGGCTATTCCGATATCGACACGGATCTGGGCGCCATCGCCGCCAAAGCGGGAGTAAAGACCAGCGGCTTCACATTTAAGCAGAAGCCGATCCCCGGCCGTGGAGTCACGGAAATTTCAATCGCCACCAGCGTCTCCGCCGACTATCCGGCAATCATTCAGTTCATTAACGGCCTGGAACGCTCGAAGAACTTCTATCTCCTGGATGTCTTGCAATTGGCTTCCTCCGGGCCTGGTGGCATTCGTCTGGAGCTTTCGCTTCACACGTATTTCAGGGACCTGAGGGCATGACGCGGCGTATACAACTCTATCTCTTGGCGGCTCTATTAACCGTCCTGGCCATCAGCCTGTACTTCGCCATGCGGAGTCCGTCCTCCACCGTCGCCGGGGTGTTCGCCGCGGATCCGAAGTTCGCGCCGCTCGACGTTCACGAACCGCAGCTGCGGATTGACCTACTGCAGAAGCTCCGCGCACTCGAGTACACAGGCTCGCACCGCAATATCTTTATCGCCGCGCCGCCGCCTCCGCCGCCGACGGTCGCGTCGAAGCCTACAGGCCCTTTGCCGCCGCCGCTGCCGCCGCCGTTGCAGATACCGGCTGAATATTTTGGTTATGCCACACAGCCACACGCCGGGCGCCGCGTGGCCTTCCTCACTAGCGGTGACGATGTGCTGCTGGTTGCTGAAGGAGACACGTTCCTGAACCGCTTCCGGCTCGTGCGGGTCGGCAACGATTCGCTCGACGTGCAGGAGATCTCCACGGGACGCCGCGCCACGCTAACCATGGCCGCCCCCGAGCAACCGCCAAGCCAATGAAGCCGTCCATGGAAACGATCCAGACCACGCCGCTGCTACGGAAGAAATCGCGCCGCGCGCGGCGGACGAATACCAACGGTGAGCGCGGCTTTGCCTACCTGATGGCCCTCTTTCTGGTATTCGCGGTCATCGTTGCCTCGCAAATAGCCGCTCAGAATCTTGTTACCGCGGGACGCCGCGAACGCGAAGACGACATGATCTGGCGCGGCAATCAGTACACCCGGGCGATTCGTCTTTACTACCGCAAGGCCGGGCACTATCCGAAGGATCTCGAAGAACTGCAAAAAGGCCTCCCCGATCTCCACTTTTTGCGTGCCGCTGCGTATAAAGACCCTATGAACAAGGACGATGGTGAGTGGGGATTTGTCTACGTCAACCCCACCGGACAGCTTTTCGGCAGCAGCCGTTATGCCTCTCTGCAGCAGATGGCGCTCATCGATCTGAACGGTGGCAAGCTTCCCGCGCCCGCCATACAGGGCGCAGTGTCGGTGTCCAGCATGGGCTCGTCCTCTTCACCGACCAGTTTATTTGGTTCCTCGGGGACGACTTCGCCCCCAAGTGGTTCATTTTCGCAGGCAGCCTCTGGGGCATCCTCGAACCCGGCCACGACCAATCCGGCGATCGCGGGGATGCTTGCAGCGGCGGGTGGTGTGGCCGACCAAAAGCCCACCGGGCCCGTCGATGGCCCGGTTCTGGGCGCGTTTTTGACGGGCGTCGTGAGCAAGTCCGCGCAGTCGTCAGTGAAGGTCTACAACGGTGGGAAGAAGTACAACGAGTGGGAGTTCATATGGAATCCGCTCGAAGATCAGGCCCGTGCGGCCCAGTCTGGATTGGCGCCCCAGGGGGCGGTGCCAGGTCAGCCAGGACAGCCCGCCGGAGGCATTGGCAGCCTGTTTGGCCCTCCTCCGGGCCAACAAGCCCCTGGCAGTCCGTCGTCAGCGGCGCCCGGCGCCAATCCCAGTCCAGCGCCGCAACAGCAGCAGCCGGGCCCCTAGCGGCAGCCGCGCCAATACCTGTGGTGTCGCCTTGTCCTTGTAGCGGCCGCCTTCAGTCGTTCGGTTTTACTCGGCGGGAGTGAAGGAGTGAGCCTTCACTGATATCCGCTAGCAAGCCAACGCACGACGGCTTTGCAAAAGTTCAGACGACAGTGCACAATACCTGCAGGGAGCTTTCATCTCTCCCTGAGGAGCTGATCGCGACTATGGCCGTGGAACTCGCAAGAGGTGTCACTCTCGAAAAGCCAGGCGAGGATGAAAACTTCCTCCGAGACGAGGGAATTCTGTTTTCGTCGCTCGACAAGGTCGTCAACTGGGCGCGCCGCAGTTCCATCTGGCCCATGTCTTTCGGCTTGGCTTGTTGCGCCATCGAGATGATGTCCATGGCCGCCTCGCGTTACGACATTTCGCGGTTCGGCGCAGAAGTCTTCCGCGGCTCGCCGCGCCAGTCCGACCTCATGATCATTGCCGGGCGCGTCTCGCAGAAAATGGCTCCGGTCATCAAGCAGCTCTACGCGCAGATGCCCGAGCCCAAGTGGGCCATCTCCATGGGAGCTTGCGCGACTTCGGGCGGGGTATTCAACAACTACGCCATCGTCCAGGGCGTCAATCAGGTCATCCCCATCGACGTGTACGTCCCGGGCTGCCCCCCGCGTCCAGAGGCATTGCTCTACGCGGTTTTCCAGATTCAAAAGAAGATCGATAACTCTCGCGGCACTTTCCTTGGCTCGCTGAATCTGAGCAAGAGTTAGTCATCTCAGTAAGAGCTAGTCTCTTACTTCCGCCGTTCCGCCGTCGAATTCCACCACGCTACCCGGCGCAAAATGTTCGCGTCGCAGGTAGCCCATTCCAATCGCTGAGCCCGCTATCGGCGAATACGCCGTGCTCGTAACGAATCCGACCTCCGCGTCACCCGCACGCAGCTTTGCCCCCACGGCAGGCGGCTCTTGCGTCGAAAACTTCAGCGCCACCCGCTTGCGATTGACGTGTCCGCGCGAACGCACGCGCTCGACGATCTCTTGTCCGGTGTAGCAACCTTTGTTGAAGCTGATATGCGTGCCCTCGACCGCCGCTTCGTGCGGAATCATCCCGTCGTTGAAATCCGCAGGGAACCAGGGAACACCTGCTTCGAGCCGCGAGGAATTCAACGCGCGAGTCCCGATCGGCTCGCCCCCGTGTGCGCGCACCACAGCCAACACTTTGTCCCAGAGCGCCGGCAAGACCTCTCTCGGCGCCACGAGTTCCATTCCGGGTTTGCCGAAGTATGGCCGCCGCAGAACGTAGCAGGGAACCCCGTCAACCGTAATCTCGCGGATGGACCCTTCGCCAATTTCGCCTAGAGCCAGGACGAAAACTTCCGTAGCCACTTGCACGGCGCGCGGCCCTTCCACGGCAAGGCTCCCGAGCTTGTCCGTCAGATCCTCGATCTGCACCTGCGAGCCAATTACGTATTTCTTCAGTGTCGCAAGTGTCTGTTCCCGCAGCGAAGCGTGCGACAGTACGAGCAACTTTTCAGGCAAGGCGTAGACGGCCAGCTCCGCGAGGATACGCCCTTGCGGATTCAGCAGCAGCGCAAGTGTGCCTTGTCCTTCGGCGAGCGACTTGATGTCGTTCGAGCTGACGGCGTGCAGATACTTCACTCGATCGCGTCCGGCAAGCGTGAAGATGGCGTGCCAGTTGGTGTCGAACAGCGCGACGGTTTTCTGGACTGCGCGATATTCTTTCTCGAATCCCGAAAACTCCTCGGGCAAAAGGCAGCCGACGTATTCAGCGAGTGCGCGCGCCCGCAGCGCGGTGTGCTTCAATGAGTGGCGTTTCCATGGTGAGATTCCATCTTACCAGACGCTCCCTGTCGAAAAGGCGCGGGCAACGGTAAACTCGCCAGAGGCATGTTTCCCCCAATCTGTGCTAACTTTGTAAGGGCACCGATGACATTCGGAATCTACATCCAGGTGCCTTTCTGCCAGACGAAGTGCACCTACTGCAATTTCCACACAGGGGTCGTCTCGCCTGGCCGTTATCCCTCGTACGTCGACGCGGTGTGCCGGGAAATCGCGGAGTTCGACCGGCTCCCGGGCCGTTCAGCTGCCGCGGAGGCAATTGACACCGTCTATTTCGGCGGGGGCACGCCTAGCCTGCTCGATCCCGCGGCTCTCGCGAAAATTCTGGATGCCTTGCGGTCGCGGTTCCGTTGGTACGCCGGGGAAGTGACCCTGGAGGCCGATCCGGAGACTATCACCGAAGAGAAGGCGGAGGCCTGGGGGAGAGCGGGCTTCAATCGCATCAGCCTCGGCGTGCAATCATTCAACGACCGGGAGCTTCAAGCGGCCGGACGCATGCACCGTGCCGCCGACATTTCCCGTGCCGTGAACCTCCTTCGCTCCGCTGGCATTCCTAACATCAGCATCGACTTGATCGCGGGCCTGCCGCACCAAACGCCCGAGAGTTGGGAGCACTCCGTCGCCGACCTTTTGCACCTGCGGCCGGAGCACGCCTCCGTATATCTGCTTGAGATCGACGAGGGCAGTCGACTGGGCAAGGAATCGCTTGCCGGAGGCAACCGTTATAGCGCTCGCGCCATTCCCACCGACGACGCCATGGCCGATTTTTATGCATCCGTGCGCGCGCGCCTTGAAGCCGCCGGCTACGAGCACTACGAAATCTCCAACTGGGCGACGGCCGGCCGCCGCTCGCGCCACAACCTAAAATACTGGCGCCGCGAGCCATATCTCGGATTCGGAGCGGGCGCCCATTCATTCGCTCATTCCGAGGAGGGCCCCACGCGATGGGCCAACATCCACGATTCCGCCGGCTACGTGTCCATGGTCGAGCAGGGCCGTTCCCCCCGCGAACAGATCCAAGCCGTGTCCGCCGAGCAGGCTTTCGATGAAGAGCTGTTTCTCGGTTTGCGCCAGCTTGACGGCATCGATGTAGTGGCCATTGAACAAAAGTACGGAGACGCTATGGCCGCGCGCTTTGCCGACTGCCGCCGCCGCATCTCCAATTTGCGGGAGCAAGGCCTCGTCGAATTCGACGGAGCGCGGCTGCGCCTCGCCCCCGATCGCATCGCGATTTCCAACGAGGTCTTCGTCGAACTGCTCGGTTAGGTGAATTGAGGAACTAGTTTTCGAGGCCCAGCGTGCGGATCTTCGTCAGAAGGGTTTTGTAGGAAACGCCAAGGCTCTCCGCGGCGCGCGTTTTGTTCCACTTCGATTCTCGTAGTGCATTGTGAATCTTGAATTTCTCGACGTGCGCCACCGCGCGCTGGGACACTTCATCCAGCGGGCCTTCCCACAGGAATTCGTCTTCGAGCATTCCCCCCGGCATATCGTCCCGCGCCGGGCGCGGTACGGGCAATTGCAGCTCTTGTTCGCCGATCTCTGGACCGCCTGCCAGAATCGCCGCGCGTTCGATGGTGTTCTGCAATTCGCGGACGTTTCCCGGCCACCGGTAGCCCCGCAAACGAAGCCGTGCTTCGTCCGTCAGCGCCAGAGCCGGCTTGTGAAACTCGCGCCGGAACCGCTCGAGAAAATGTTCGGCAAGCAGCAGGATGTCGTCTCCGCGCTCGCGAAGCGGCGGAATGGTAATCGGCACGGCAGCGATACGGAAGTAAAGATCCTCGCGGAATGTTTTGTCCTCCACCGCCGCGCGCAGGTCTTTGTTCGTTGCCGTCACAATCCGCACGTTCACTTCGATCTCTTGCGTCCCACCCACGCGCTCGAATCGCCGTTCTTCCAGCACACGCAGCAGTTTGCTCTGCATCGCTAGCGGGAGATCGCCGATTTCGTCCAGGAAGAGCGTGCCGCGGTGCGCCAGTTCAAGCTTGCCAATCTTGCGTGCGCCCGCCCCGGTATAAGCCCCCCGCTCGTGTCCGAAGAGCTCGTTCTCCACGAGGCCCTCGGGGATCGCCGCGCAATTCAGCGCTACAAAGGGCTGTTCGGCCCGTGGACTCAAGTGGTGAATCGCCCGCGCGAAAAGTTCTTTGCCCGTTCCGCTCTCGCCCAGCAGTAGAACGGTCGAGTCTGTTGCCGCCACTCGTTGCGTCATCTGGCTGGCGTCCTTCATGCCCGCGTGCTCGCCTACGATACGCGGGAAGCCGTACCGTGCCGAATATTCCTCGCGCAGCAAGAGATTCTCGCGCAGCAGTTCCTGCTGTTTGGCGGCCCGCTCGAGCAGCAGCCTCAGGTGATCCAAATCGACGGGCTTTTGAATGAAGTCAAACGCTCCCTCTTTCATTGCCGTCACGGCTTCTTCTACCGATCCGTAGGCGGTCACCAGAATTACCGGCAGCGTCGGTTCCACCTTCTTCGCCTCGCGCAGCACTTCGATGCCGGAGTGTCCGGGCAGCTTCAAATCCGAAAGCACCATTTGGTAGGTGCGGCTGCGGACCTTCTCAATGGCCACGTTGCCGTCCGGCGCTTCGTCCACCGTGTAGCCGGAGCGCTCCAAGGCCTTGCGCAGCATGGCGCGCAGTTCGGCTTTATCCTCGACTAGGAGCACTGGTTCCATGGGGAAGAAGCTTCCTTAGCGGGACCACCCGGGGTCGCCGCCTGCTTTCCGCAAATCGTCTTCGGCGTCGTCGATGGCTTGCTGGTCGGCTACGATGGCCTGTTTCTTCGCTTCGATATCCGCGGTCTTCTTGTTGATGTCGTCGCGCGTCAGCCCTTGCTGCATGGCCTTCACCGGGTCGTTGTAATACTGCACGTCGAGCACGCCCAATTCGCGCTGCATCACATCGAGGTCGGCCTTATCCTGTTCTAGCTTCGTGCGCAATAGCGCAAACTTGTTGCGCCAGGCCTTTTCGTCCGCTCCGGAACTGGAGCCCTTCGCGCTAGCCGTGCCGGCATCGCCGACAGCCCCAGGCTCGGAAGCCGGAGCCGCGGAACCCACGGTAGATATTCCGCCCGTGGTTGGAATATTTTCATTAGTGAAGACCTTCTCGGGCCTGGAGTCCTTCTTCCGTTCGCGAGCCTTCCGCGCCGCATCGGCCAGGGAATCCGTCTGCGATGAACCGCTTGCCGACGCTGGCGGCGCCGCCTGGGTAGCCTGGGTGGATTGAGCCGTCCCCTGGGTCTGATCCGAGCCCTGCTGCTGTCCCCACGTGACCGCCGGAGATGCCATTACCATCACCGCGGCCAGCCACAGAGTTGAACGCAAAATAGGACGCATAGAAGTGCCTCCTCGGAAGAGCAGCGAAACGCCTGCACCCAGTTTAGATGCGTGCCGCCTGTGGGGGGAATAGAGAGGGTGAAGGCTCCTGCCTCAAAGGTAACCACAGCAGGAAGTCCGCGCCGCCGTCGGCCCGGTTGCGGGCCTCGATGCTCCCGCCGTGCTGCAGTGCGACCTTCTGGACCACCGCCAGGCCCAGCCCGGTACCCTCCGCCTTGGTGGTGTAGAAGGGCAGGAATATCTTTGGCAAGTCGATCTCCGGAATGCCGGGGCCGTTGTCCGAAACGCAGATTCTTTGCCACTCCCGGCCGCCCAGATGTTCGATGGTCCCGGAAATGCCTACCCTAGGTGACCGACCCGCCCCGGTGGCCGCTTCGATCCCGTTTCGCGTGAGGTTCACCAGCGCCTGCCGGAGCAGCGCTTCGTCTCCTGGCAAGTCCACGAATCGGCCGCCGAGATCGACCAGGCACTCGGGCATGGCTTCCCGTGTTTCCTGCGCCAGCCTTTCCATCAGGTTGTGCATGGGCACGGTTTCGTATGAGATTTCCAGCGGTTTTGCGAAGCGCAGGAATTCCGTCACCACGTGTGTGAGTGCTTTGGTCTGATCCAGAATGCGCTCCGCCGAATCGCGTGTGTCACCGGGCTTGGCTTCGCTGCGAATCATCTGCGCGTAGCCCGAAATCGTGGCCAGCGCATTTTTGAACTCGTGCGCGATGCCAGCGGACATCTCGCCCAGAGCCGCCAGATTTTCCTTCCAGCGAATCTGCTTCTGCAGCGCGGCCAGCTCCGTCAAATCGCTCATCAGGCAGAGCGCACCGCTTACTTTAGCGCCGGGAAGCGCGGCCTGCCCCCACACTCTCGACAGCGGCGTGGCATGCGAAGCTTGCCCCGACCGCGGAAATCGATAGATGGGCGAAATCGTCACGCCCAGCCGCCGCACTTCGCCGTCCGCCGTCTGGTGTTCCACTTCGCCTCGGTGGAATGTCTTGCCTTCGTGCAAGCAAGCCGTTAGCAACTGCGCCAATTCGGAATCCGCCCCGCCTAAAACTTCCTTGTACGATCGGTAGCGCAGCGGCCGCACACCGAGCGCCTCCTCGGCGGCAGGATTCGTCGAGCTGATCGCTCCCGTGGCGCTCACGAGCAGCAAGCCGGTAGGCATGTTGCGTGTGACCTCTTCGGTCAACCGCTCCGATTCCTGCGCGCGCTCCTGCGCCAGTTGGTGCAGTCGCGCCAATTCCTTTTCCTGGGCGCGCAGTTTTTCGATCACGCCCTGCATGGACGCCGCCATGAACGCCGAAGCATTTTCCGTGCCGGGCTGGGCCGTATGCCAGTCGCTGGAAAGCGGTTCCGAATCGCTTCGCAGAAGCTTCCGCAGCAGCACGGCTAAGACGATCAATCCGCCGGCGAGCAGCGCGGACGCCAGAAGGGCGTAGACGAGCCCGGTCGGCGAAAGCGTTATATGCGGAGGCAGGGGCAGCTGCGTTATAGGAGGAACCTTGATTTGCATCGCGATCATCTCACCATCAGCAATGACTGATACCAGTTCACGACCGGCGTGCCGAAGAAGACCACCAGCATCGCGGCCAGCCCCAGGAACGTGCCGAAGGGCAGTTCGTAGTCGGAATCTTTTCTCCGCGCCAAAATGAACGCGACGCCTAGGACGCTACCCAGCAACGACCCGGCGAAAATTGTCAGCAGTGTGCGCTTGGTCCCCAGGAACGCGCCGGCCATCAACATCATCTTCACGTCGCCGAAACCCATCCCTTCGCGGCCGCGCACGCGAAAATAAAGCTCCGAAATACCCCATAGCAGGCCGCCACCGATGGCCGCGCCGAACAGTGCGTCGGCGAGCGAAATCACGGGAGTCGGGGGAGGGAATTCGAGCATGTGGCTGGCCACCCATTGCGCCGTGCCGTCCGCAGGCTGGACGAAGAGGCTCAACACCAGGCCCAACGCCAGTCCGGTGTAATTCACGACATCCGGCAAAATCCTTTCGCGTAGATCGGTAAATACCAGCACGATCATGATCGCCGAAAAGATGCACCACTTCAGCGTTTCGACGCTCAGGCCAAACGCGTGGTAGCAAATCCAGAAAAGCACGGCCGTCAGCAGCTCAACCGCCGGATACATTGCCGAAATGTGCGTCTTGCAGGCGCGGCATTTGCCGCCCAGGATGAGGTAACTCACCACCGGGATGTTGTCGTACGGGCGAATGGCAGCGCCGCACTGCGGGCATGCCGAGGCAGGCAGCACGATCGATTTGCGCTCCGGAATGCGCACGATACACACGTTCAGGAAGCTGCCGATGATCAGACCAAAGGCAAAGACGAACAGGCCGATTAGCGCTGCGGGGAGCACAATTCCAATTTGCCACATCGGGGTGGCCGCCTCAAGCTATGCTCGCGCAGTCGTGTCCGACTGCTAAGCATCGGCGGCCGTTGCCGTCCCGCGATATACTTTCAGCATTGTGAAGAAAAAGCTCCAAGCCAAGCCGAAACCGATCCGCGTACGTGCTGGGACGCGCCGGGACGTCGCCGCGGTCGCCAGCCTCATTCGGGGCCTGGCGGAATACGAGCGCCTGGCGCGGGAGTGCCACGTCAGCCCTAAGCGCCTGCTGCTCCATGGGTTTGGCCGCCGGCGCTACTTCGAGACCCTGGTTGCCGAAAGAGGGAATCGCAAAGGGCGTCCGGTAGGATTCGCCCTGTATTTCTTCACCTATTCGACGTTCGCAGCCTGTCCCACGCTCTACATCGAGGATCTCTTCGTGCCGGCCGAATACCGCCGCGCGGGAGTCGGCCGGGCGCTGCTGGAAGCCCTGGCCCGCATCGCCGTCCGGCGCGGCTGCGCACGCATGGAGTGGGCCGTGCTCGATTGGAATGCACCCGCGATCGCTTTCTACCGCAAGCTGGGCGCGAAGCTGCGCAAGCAATGGGTGCCGACAAGTCTGGAAAGCGCGCCGCTCCGGCGCTTGGCGGGACGCCGCTGAAGATGTCCTGGTTCGAAGACCTCATACTTCGCTACGAGCACAAACGGTGGGCCCAGTTGCCTGACCGCCGCCGGCTGCCCTTCGGTTGGGGCCTGGAACACATCGGTGGCGACGCAAATGACCCTAATCCCCGCGCATTCCTCGACCGCTTCGTTGAAGATGCCATTTCCCACGGTGATGATTGGTACGCCTCTACACCGGCGCCCGACTACGTCCTTAAGGACAACATCCTCACGTTCACCAGCCAGCTCGCCACGCCGTGGCCGGAGAACAATCGCGTCTACGGGCAGCTTTTTCGCGCACGAAAAGAACACGGCGCCGCGGTGGTCGTGCTTGCGCAGTGGAACGCGCGCTGGGAGGAGCAACAATCGGTATGTCGCTGGCTGAACCGCTTGGGGCTTACCGCGATCAAGATGAGCCTGCCGTACCACGATCGCCGCGCGATTCCCGGCCATCCGCGCGCCGATTACCTCGTGGGGCCCAATCTCGGCCTTACCATGCAGGCGGGGCATCAGTCTGTGCTCGACGTGCGGCGGACGTTCCGCTGGCTCGAACAGCAAGGTTACGACCGCTTGGGAATCTTGGGAACCAGCATCGGCTCCTGCATCGGATTCATCACGCTGTGCCACGAACCGGCCCTGCACGCGGGGGCGTTCTTGCACGTCTCGACTTATTTCGGAGACGTGGTGGCACACGGCCTGACCACTAGCAACGTGTGGGAGTCGATCGAGCCCCACGTTTCCCGCGATGAGTTGCGCCATTACTGGTCGCCCATCAGCCCCATGCCGTTCCTTGGGAAGCTTCGCGGAACCGGGAAGAAAATACTGGGCATCGGCGCGCGGTTTGACCCTACATTCCCGCCGGAACTCACGCAGCGATTTTTTGACTCCGCCCGCGTGGAAAGCCCCAACCTAAAAAGCATATGGCTTCCTTGCGGGCATTACTCCTTGGGAGCCGCGCCCTTCAGCTACATCGCCGGACTCCGCTTCGGTCGCTTTCTCGCCTCGGCGTTAGCGGACGGAGCACCGACGTAGCACTCAGTCCTTCATACGTCCCCTTAGGCCACAATTGCTGGCCTCCGCATCGTTCTCGTCTGTCGTCATTCTGAGCGAAGCGAAGAATCCCTCTTCGTGTGAACGCATCGCCGGGCGTGACGCAGAAGAGGGATTCTTCGGCTCATCCTTGTCGGATGGCCTCAGAATGACGGCGTGGAAATATGTGACGGGAAGCCATTAGTGGATGCGAGGCGGCAGAAAGTCCTCCGACAAGTCCCGCCACGACGGATTAGCAGATTCGATCAACGCGATTTTCCTGGCTCGCAGCCAACCCTTGATTTCCTTCTCCCGTACGATAGCGTCCCGAATGTTTGCAAAAGACTCGTAGTAGACCAGCCGCGAAATATTGTATTTCTTTGTGAATCCCGCGAACGTCTTTTGCCTATGCTCAATCATTCGACTGTCTAGGCGATTCGTTACTCCGGTATAGAGCGTTGCCGATTTGCCGGCCAGGATGTAGACGAAACCGCCCTTCACAGTTGACCTCAACCGCCGCTCTCGGTCTATTTCATCCGGCCGTCATTCTGAGCGGAGCGAAGAATCTCTCTTCGTGTGAACGCATCGCCGGGCGTGACGCTGAGGAGGGATTCTTCGGCTCTCTCCGCGTCGGCCGTCAGCGAAGCAGCGTGCTGAACGCGCCCAGCGCCACTTCCGTGGCCACCGCCTCGATGTCCGGCGCGAGCGAGCGATCGGCATCCACGCGTGCGGATTTCGCGCGTACCAAGCCGTACGCCTCGCGCGTCTCCGGCCCGGGCGCGAGCGGCGCCAGAAAATCGATCCCCTGGCACGCGGCCAGCAGCTCGATGGCCAGGACTCGCCGAAGATTTGCCAGCATCGGCTCCAACCTGCGCGCCGCGCCCATCCCCATGGACACGTAGTCCTCCTGATTCGCGGAAGTGGGGATGGAGTCGACCGAGTGGGGAGCCGCCAGCGCCTTCGTTTCGCTCACTAGCGCAGCCGCCGCTACCTGCAGGATCATGAATCCCGAGTTGAGCCCCGCTTCGCGCACCAAAAACGCAGGCAACAGGCTCGTCTGTGGGTTGGTCATTTGCTCTGTGCGCCGCTCGGAAATTCCCGCCAGCGTCGCCAGCGCCGCGGCCATATGATCGGCAGCGAGCGCCAGGGACTGGCCGTGAAAATTCCCGCCACTGATGACTTCGCCGGAATCAGAACTGGAACCGGCGCCCGAACCTGTAAAGACCAGGGGATTGTCCGTCGCGCTATTCAGTTCGACGGTTACAATCGCTCGTACATAAGCCAACGCGTCGCGCACCGCCCCGTGCACCTGTGGGGCGCAGCGCAAACTGTAGGGGTCCTGCACGCGCGAGTCTTTCTCCGGCGAACGGTGCGACTCGCGTATCTCACTCCCGCGATTGAGTCTCGAAATATTCCGAGCAGTCACCGCTTGCCCCGGATGCGGGCGCACTGCCGCGATGCGCTCATCGAACGCTGCCGGACTGCCGCGCAGGGCGTCGAGCGATAGAGCGCAGGCAACGTCCGCCGTATCGACTGCGATCTCGGCCGCGTACAGCGCGAGCGCCAGCAGCGCCAGCATGGCCTGCGTGCCATTCAGGAGGGCAAGACCCTCTTTTGCTTCGAGCACTAGCGGAGCGATTCCCGCGGCTCGCATGGCCTCGCCGCCGGGCATGTTCCGCCCTTGGAAAACAGCCTCCCCCTCGCCGATCGCAACCTGCGCCAAGTGTGCCAGCGGAGCCAAATCACCTGACGCGCCGACCGATCCTTGCGAGGGAATTACCGGCAGCACCCCGCGGTGAAGCATGGCTAGAAGTGTCTCAGGCACTACGGGACGCACACCGGAAAACCCCTTGGCCAGCGCATTCGCACGCAGCACGAGCATGGCACGCACGGCATTTTCGCCCAGCGCCGGCCCCAAGCCACACGAGTGGCTGCGTACCAGGTTCACTTGTAGGTGCCGAATCTCGCCGGGAGAAATGCGCGTGGAGGCCATCTTGCCGAATCCGGTGTTCACGCCGTAGACAGCGGCGCCCGACTCGGCCAATCGCTCGATCACCGCGCGCGAGGCATTCATCCGCGCGCGTGCTAAGGCAGGGATCTCGGTGGGTGCACCTTCGAAGACGATGAGATATAGGTTCTCGATGCTGAGGCTTTCACCGTCGATTCGAATCGCAGCCGTCATGACGGAAGCCTCACGCCGCCGCTCCGCGCGCTAGGTGCGCGCCGTTTCGGGAACCCCGCGCTCGTCCGCGGGGAAATATTTGCGGTATTTTTCAGGGAGAGACTTGGCGCGACCTAAGTGGTCGCACACGATGTGGGTCGTATGGCCCGTGGCGATCAGTTCGCCCGTTTGCTGGTCGAGAATCTCGTACTCGAACTTGAGAGTGCGGCGTTGTGACTGCGCCACCCTGGTACGGACTACCAGAACGTCGTCGAATCGCGCCGAACGCTTGTACCGGCAGTGCGCGTCGGCCACCACTAGAAGGGTGTCTTCCTCGGCTTCCATCTGCTTGTATTCGAACCCTAGATGGCGGCACAGCTCAACCCGGCCTACCTCGAACCAAATAAAGTAGTTACTGTGGTAAACCACGCCCATCTGGTCGGTTTCGGCATAGCGCACCCGGATCGTCGCCTCGGCGAAGTCTTTCATCTGTGGAGGAGTGTAACAGAACGCAGAGCCGCTAAGGGAGTTGTGGCCTTTAGCGGCCGGTCCACTGTGGATTGCGCTTCTCGAGAAATGACGTCACGCCCTCGCGAAAATCCGCCGTCGAGCGAATGTCCGCATTCTCGCGAATGGCAAGCGCCAGGTCGGCGTCCAGCGCGGCAAGCTCCGATTCGATCAGCAACTTCTTCGTGCGCAGGACGCTCGTCGGGCTAACCGCCAGCAGCGTTTCCGCGATCTGCCTGGCGCGGGCCATAAGATCCGTCGCCGGCACGATCTCGGTCACCAAACCGATGCGAAACGCATCCGCAGCGTCGATAATCTTCCCCGTAAGCAGCAGGTCGCGCGCATGCTTCCCGCCAACTTGCCGCTTCAGGAACACGGACACCAGCGCGGGAATGAATCCGATCCTTACCTCGGTATATCCGAATTTCGCTTCGGGTACCGAGAGCGTAAAATCTGCCAGCGTCGCGATGCCGCAACCTCCTGCCACGGCAGCGCCATTCACCGCGGCGATCGTCGGCTTCGGAAAGGTATAAAGGCGGCGAAACATCTTGGCCATGCGTTGCGAATCTTCCAGATGATCCTTCGGCGTTTGCGTAGCGATGGCGCGTAGCCCGTCGATGTCCATCCCGGCGCAGAATGCTTTGCCCGAGCCGGTAAGGATCACTACGCTCGCCGCGCTGGCCTCAGCTTCGTTGAGCACAGCCAGAAGCTCGTCGACCATCTCCGTGGAGATGGCATTGCGCTTTTCCGGCCGGTTCAGCGTGATAGTTCCGATGGCGCCCTGCAATTGCCATTCGAGCGTGCGGTAGGTCATGGGATTGTTCGCTCTCCGAGGATCGCCGTTAAATCAATTCGGCGGCGCAGATTGCGCTGAGTCCGGTGCCGCTTCCGGCGTGTGTGCGTATTTCTCGCGCAGCTCGCCGGTCATCGCGCACGCTATAGCCAGCGATCTTGTATCGATGCCCGTCGCGACCCCGCGCGCGGCAAGAGCCGTCAGCACCGCTTCTGTGGGAATGTTGCCGACCAGTTCGTCGCCCGCGAAGGGGCAGCCGCCGAGCCCTGTCAGCGCGCCATCGAATCGTGTGCACCCCGCCTTATACGCAGCCAAAACCTTTTGCGCGGCGCCCTCTGGACGGCTGTGGAGATGCAATCCGATCTCGACCCCGGCCACACAATTCTTTACGGCAGTGAAAAGTCCCGCCACTTCCTGGGGCGAAGCCGTGCCGACAGTATCGGCGAGCGAAACGGTGCGCACACCGATATCTTTCAGCCAGACCATGGTGTCTTCCACAATCTCCGGCCCCCACGGTTCATCGTAAGGATTTCCAAATGCCATGGAGATATAGACCACCAGCTTGCGGTCGGCCGCTTTGGTGTCGCGTTGCAGCTTTTCCACCAGCGCGCGAGATTCCGCGCGCGTCATGTTGGCGTTGGCTCTCCGAAAATATGCCGAAACCGAATACGGATAGCCGATCGTCGTCACTCCCGGCGTCGCCAGCGCGCGATCGAGTCCTTGTGCATTCACCACAATTCCTATGATCTCCGGCGCCTCGCCCGAGGGCAGCCGGACCTGGCTCAGCTCCTTCATCACCGCCTCGCTATCGGCCATCTGCGGCACGTGCTTGGGCGAAACGAAGCTGACCGCGTCGATGTGCCGGAATCCCAGTGAGACCAGGCGCGTGAGATAGCTGATCTTTTCTTCCGTCGGAATGATGTGGGAAAGGCCCTGCCACGCATCGCGCGGGCATTCGACAATGGTTACAGTGTTTGCTGGTTCGGCGGACATCAGGTTTGCAAGACTCCCGTCTTAAACTCAGCCACGTGCGGATTCAGCCCCGCGGAATCGAGCGCTTCGATTAACGCCTCGCGCGTGTGCGCCGGATCGATAATCGCATCGACCCACAGCCGCGCCGCCGCATACCGCGGATCGGACTGATGCTCATAGTTGTCGCGCGTCGATTCGTAGAGTTTCTTCTTCTCTGTGGCGCTTAACTTCTTGCCTTCGCGTTCCAGCTGCTTGATCTTGATCTCCACCAGCGTACCGGCTGCGGCGTCTCCGCCCATCACCGCGTACCGCGCAGTCGGCCATGCAAAAATGAACCGTGGATCGTACGCCTTGCCGCACATCGCATAGTGGCCGGCGCCAAAGCTTCCGCCGCAGATTACCGTGATTTTGGGTACGACGCTGTTGGCCACGGCGTTCACCATTTTTGCTCCCGCGCGGATGATTCCGCTGGCCTCCGCCTCCTTGCCGACCATGAAGCCGTTCACGTCGTGGAGGAAGACGAGCGGAATCAAATTCTGATTGCAGTCCAAAATAAAGCGCGCGGCTTTTTCCGCCGCTTCGGTATAGATGACCCCGCCGAACTCCAGCCGCTTCTCACCCGTGCCTGGAGCAGCCACGGTCACATTCTTCTTCTGGTTCGCAACAATTCCCACGGCCCAGCCGCCGATGCGCGCATAGCCGCACACCAGCGTTTGCCCATACTCGGCGCGGTACTCCTCGAAGCGGCTGCCATCGACGATCCGCGCAATCACGTCGCGCATATCGTATTGCCGCGCCGGATCGGAGGAGAACACTCCGTAAATCTCCTCTTCGGGGCAGGCCGGAGGCTCCGCGTCCTTGCGGTCGAACGGCGCTCCCGGCGGGTGGCCCATCTTGTCCACCAGTGCGCGCAGCCGCCGCAAACAAGCCTCATCGTCCGGCTCGCGAAAATCGACCGTACCGCTCAGTTGCGCGTGCATCCGCGCTCCGCCCAGTTCCTCGGCGGAAGTCTTTTGCCCAATCGCGGCCTGCACCAGCGCGGGGCCGGCGAGAAACAGCCCGCTGCCGTCGGTCATCAGGATGTGATCGCACATCACCGGCAAGTAAGCGCCTCCCGCCACGCACATCCCCATGATCGCTGTGATCTGCGGAATGCCCATGGCGCTCATCACGGCGTTGTTGCGAAACACGCGGCCAAAATCATCCGTGTCGGGGAAGACATCCTCCTGCAGCGGCAGAAATACGCCCGCCGAGTCGACCAGGTAAATCGTCGGGATCCGGTTCTCGATGGCGATGTTCTGCGCGCGGATCACCTTTTTCGCCGTCATCGGGAAAAACGCCCCAGCCTTCACGGTGGCGTCGTTTGCGACGATCATCACCCGGCGTCCGGCAACACGTCCGAGGCCGGTAACGACGCCCGCCGCGGGTGCTCCACCCCATTCCTCATACATCTCGTAAGCGGCGTAGAGTCCCAGCTCGAAAAACTCCGTGTCCGGGTCGACTAGCCGAGCGATGCGCTCGCGGGCAGTGAGGCGTCCCTTCTTGTGCTGCGCCTCGATGGCCTTCGTTCCGCCGCCTTGGTGGATACGCTCCTCTTCATTTTTGATTTGTGTCAGGCGATCGACCATTTCGCGACTGTTTTTCTGGAAAGCGGCCGCATTGGTATCGATACGGGTGCCGATAGAGGTTCCGATGTCGGGAAGGGTAGCCAACGCCAATCAGCCTTGCTGCGCCGGCGCGCTCACGCGGTTGCGAATGAAGTCGACGATGGCCTGCGTTGTGGTGCCGGGAAGAAAAATCTCAGCGATCCCAGCCTGTTTCAGGGCGGGGATGTCCGCCTCCGGAATGATGCCGCCGATCAACACCGTAACGTCGGTCATTCCCTTGGCGCGCAGTAGCTCCATTAACCGCGGGCAGATGGTGTTGTGTGCGCCGGAAAGAATCGAAAGCCCTATTACGTCCACGTCCTCTTGCACCGCGGCCGAAGCGATCATCTCCGGGGTCTGCCGCAAGCCGGTGTAGATCACTTCCATCCCGGCGTCGCGCAACGCCCGCGCGATCACCTTAGCACCGCGGTCGTGGCCATCCAGTCCCGGCTTGGCGATCAGTACACGTATTTTTCGTTCGGGCATATGCCTGCAAGGATACTGCAAAACCCAGGGAAATGTGCGGCGGAGTCATAGGCGGGAATGCGGAGTGTGCTATGCCGGATCGTCACGCTCAGAAAACGTCGAAATTGTTCTTATAGCTGATCCCGCGCCGGCGCAGATACGTCAGCATTTTGCTGTAGCGATCAACTTTATTAAATTTCCTGTTCATCCGCATCGGCCTAGGTGACGGCCACTTCCTCATACGTCCCAAAGACCTGGCGCAGCGCTCCGCAGATTTCCCCCAGCGTAGCGTAGGCCTTGGCGGCCTCGAAGAGATGAGGCATCAGGTTCGCATTCGAGTCGCCGGCGCCGGCCGGCGTGCGTTCCGCGCCCTTACGTAGTGCGTCGAGGCTGCGATCTACGCGGGCCTGAGACCGGTCGGCACGCAATCGTCCCAACCGCTCGGATTGCCGCTTGGCCACCGACGGATCAATTTGTAGAATGTCGATCCGCTTTTCTTCGGTCAGGTAAGCGTTCACACCCACGACGATTTTCTCTTTATTGTCCACCGCAACCTGGTAGCGATACGCGGCGTCGGCGATCTCGCGCTGCGGGTATCCGCGCTCGATAGCGGCAACCATTCCGCCGAGCGAATCGATTTTGGCTATGTACTCCTCAGCCCCGCGTTCCATCTCGCTGGTCAGCGTCTCGATGAAATACGATCCGCCAAAGGGATCGGCTGTATTGGTCACCCCACTTTCGTACGCGATAATCTGCTGTGTGCGCAGCGCAATCGTTGCCGCCTCCTCCGTGGGTAGCGCCCAGGCTTCGTCCAGCGAGTTCGTGTGGAGTGATTGCGTTCCGCCCAAGACCGCGGCCAGCGCCTGCACGGCCGTGCGCGCCACGTTGTTGTAGGGTTGCTGTGCGGTCAGGGAACATCCCGCAGTCTGCGTGTGAAATCGCAGCGCCCAGGAGCGCGGGTTCTTCGCTCTAAACCGCTCGCGCATTACTCGCTGCCAGATGCGGCGAGCCGCGCGGTACTTGGCGATCTCCTCGAAGAAATCGTTGTGCGCGTTAAAGAAAAACGAAAGCCGCGGGGCAAATTCGTCCACGTCGAGGCCGCGCTCCAGGCACGCCTCCACGTACTCGATCCCGTCCCGCAGGGTAAACGCGAGCTCTTGGATGGCCGTCGATCCCGCCTCGCGAATGTGGTAGCCGCTGATCGAAATCGCGTTGAACTTGGGCGTGCGCTCGGCCCCGAACTCGATGGTGTCGGTCACCAATCGCATCGAGGGCCCCGGCGGATAGATGTACTCCTTCTGCGCGATGTACTCCTTCAAGATGTCGTTTTGAATCGTGCCGGAAAGCGTCTTCCAATCCGCCCCTTGCTGCTCGGCCACCGCCAGATACATCGCCCAGATGGCTGCGGCGGGGGAATTGATGGTCATCGATGTTGTGACTTGCGCAATCGGGATGGCGTCGAACAGCGCCTCCATATCTGCCAGGGAGCTGATGGCCACGCCGCATTTTCCGACTTCACCCTCAGACAGCCGATCGTCGGAGTCGTAGCCCATCAGTGTGGGAAGATCGAAAGCCACCGAGAGTCCGGTCTGGCCCTGCGACAGCAGATAGCGGAAGCGGGCGTTGGTGTCTTCAGCGGTACCAAAACCGGCAAACTGCCGCATGGTCCATAGCCGGTCGCGGTACATCCTGGGATGGATACCGCGTGTGTAGGGCACTTCGCCCGGCACGCCGAGATCGCGTTCGGGGTCCCAGCCGGAGAGGTCCGCCTGTGTGTAGATCTGCCGAATAGGATAACCGGAGACAGTCGTGAAGCTCTGAGCGCGCTCCTGCCCGCCGATTGCGCTTTTGTCATTGGCGGACGGGGCAGGGAACCGCTCGCTACCGTTGGGTTTACCGCTCACGGAATGAACACCTCGGCGCCCGACCGTGCCCTGCGCTCACTGCCGGTTACAGGCGCGCGACCGTCTCGCCAAACCCCACTCTAGTCCAAACGTCCGTTGTGAGCCAGCGGCGGCCTTACTTGCTGGGCGTCGCAGAGGGCGACTGAGCCCCGGGAATATTCGGCGTGCGTGAAATCGGGCCGGTGCCGTCCACAATGATGTTATTCACCTCAAGCGTGCGGCCCATAGCCTGATTGAAATTTACCTCTGCCTCGATCAGGTTGGCCCGGTCGCGCAGCTCCACGCCTTCGGCTGCCGTTAGCAGTTGCTGCTTCTGTGTGACGGTGAAAGCAGTCGAAGTGCCCAACTGGAACTTCTTCACTTCGTCATCGTAGCTCTGCTGAGCCAGGTTACGCGCTTCTTCTGCGGCCACGATCGCTGCCCGGTCCTGCACCAGCGCGATCTGCGCGTTTCGCACCGCCACGAAAATCGTATTTTGCAGTTGGCGGTACTGTGTCTCTTGCAAGCGGCGGTTGATTTGCGCCGTGGCATTATTCGCCTGCGCCGCGCGATTGCGAATCGGAAGTGTGATGTTGACGCCGCCTTCAAACAGCGGATACTGCGCGTTGATCATGCGCGACCAGTCGTCTGGCAGCCCGCCGGGAAAAACGAAGGGAATAATACTGGTGACCGGCGAAGGCTGAAAGAAGCCCGGTATCGCGACTCCACCCGCGTCCACGATCGGGGAACCGGCCTCGGTACCCACGATATTGGTCTGCGTTTTTCTCTCGATTCCGCCGAGTCCGGTGGCTTGGTACTCCCCAAACAAGTTCACCTGCGGTAGAAGAAAGTTGCGCGTCACCTTTACTTCCACATCTGCGTTCTGCAGATTGAGCGCTGCCTGCTGCAGCTCCGGTCGCTTTTGCCAGGCTTCGTGCACCGCATCTTGAATGGGAATATTTTCGATGATCGCCGGCGTCGAAATCGGGGTCGTGGGTACGATTTGGATTCCAATCAGGCCCGCCGAAAGCGGGTCCTTGGTGACGTCGTTGAGCAGCTTGGTTTCATCCTGTAGGCGCGTGGTTTGCGCTTGCACCAGGGCCTGCTGGTCGGTGGCCAATTGGGACTCCGCCGTGATTACGTCGAGCGGGGCGAGTGTGCCGATCTCCAGTTGCTTCTTATTGTTGTCGTAAAGCACCTTGTCGGCGGCTACCGTGGTCTCCTGCACCTTGATGTTCCCGATCGCGTATACCAGCTCCCAATAATCGGTCTGCACCAGCGTGACGTCATTGATAATTGCCTGAGCGAACTGCGACTCGCCCACCTTTACCGTATTCTTCGCTTCGATGATGTACCGCATGTTCGGCAGCTTCCCGAAGCCGTTCAGGAGGGGCTGTGTGATTACAACTGATAAAGTCGATTCCACGTACGGATTGAACAAGTTGGTGGCCAGGCTGCTGGACTGGCGAGTGTTGTCAAACGTGACTTGCACTTGCGTACCAGGCTCGAAGCCCTGCGTGTATTGGAAATTGTAATTGGCTTCGTGGGCAAAAACCGCGGGAGCCGGGGTCTTCTCGGGCGGTCCAGTTGTAATGCTGCCGGTTCCAGTTCCCGCGAAGAACGGGTTATTCACTGGCGTGGTGATCTGCTCCAGGTTCAGCGCAGAGGTGAGGATGGGGTCGAATCCCAGCCTCCCATTGGCTCCCGACTTGGCATACAGCAGGTTCGCCTCGTCCAGCCAAGGCGTAAAGCGTTGCACGGCGATGTCTAGATTGTTTTCCAGGGCCAGCGAAACCGCATCTTCCAGGCTCAGCATCAGCTGGCCGTTCTGGATCAGTTGCGAGATCCTCGGCGTGTTCGCGAGCGGCGGCTCCGGCACGTTAATAGGCGTATACGGCCCGATGATGTTCGGAAACCACGACTTTCCATTGGAATAGTTGGGTTCCCAACGACAGCCGCAAGTCTCGGCCTGGTACCGGCGTCGGCTGCTCAGTCGGGACGGAGGCGGGGGTGACCGGCTGGGCCTGTGTTTGCGCCCCTGCCGCAGAAGTATCTTGCGCCTGCGCGTAACATGGCGCTAGCACCAGGGTCGCCGCCGTCAACAGAGCCATCGCGGCTCGCCTTAGACTTCCGGTCATCGTGTTTTGTCCTCTCAAAGGGATCGACTTATCCGACTGAACGCAGAACCCTAAGGGTATGAAACGTGCCAGGGTCCTAATATGTTTCAGAAACAACTCGCCGGGGCACATCTTGAGCACGGGTCTCACGCCCAACCAGATGCAACCGCGGTAGCTTCACCCGTTCGCAGTGCCCCGCACGCCCGTGGAAGTTTAGCATCGCCGCGCCGCATTTGCAGCGTCCACTTCCTCGTGCATCTTTCATCGGCGCGGGAAATGCTTGCGCACATGTCCCCCGGTCTACGTGCTGGTATTTTGGCCCGGCGGAAATCGGCTGGCTCAATCAGTGGAGACCGCTGTCGTACCGATCCTTATGATGCCGACAGCTGCCTGGCGCTCAGACGGATCTTGCCTTTTTCCAAATCAATGGAGGGAGTTCCGCGCTACTGCGCTTCAGGTACGCCTTCGCGTATTCAGTAGCTTTTTCTTTCCCCTCTTCGATGTCTTCAACCGTTTCGGAAGGAGCGATCCATTTCTTGCCGTTGACGTCGTAGACCGACGCCTGGACTCCCTGGGCATTATGCTCCGAGAAGAGCCTCAGGTGTTCATTGCCCACTTTGATTTCTGCCCAGACACCTTCATCCAGCATTGGGGAACCCGGCCAGTATCATATCGTAGAGGATTGAACCTTACATCGAACTTCACTGCGCCCGTCGCGCCTAGGATTAGCTAGAGGGCCCGGAAAGAGATGAGGGTGGTTCTTGGGGGGAAGGAGAGTCTCCGCCCGGGCCCCCTATCCTAGCCGGGGATAGTCTCCCACCAGCGCCGATTCCACGTAACTGTCAAACTTGACAGGTGCCCGCCGGTCCGTTCTTAGGCCAGTTTCCGCGGTCTTTTTCGCGGCAATATGCTGTAAAGTGGCCAGCGGAGCGCCGGTACGACAAGCTAACACCAACCTATGGCCAATTTGATCAGACACCCCGTATTTGTTTCCCTTTGCGCTTTCCTCGTGCTGTGGCTCTCGGCGCGAACCGGAGCTTTCTTTCGCGCGAGGCAGCCTGAAATGATGGAAGACGTCCACGAGGATCTCGGGGTCATTTCGACCGCCACACTCACACTCCTGGGCCTCATCATCGGATTCACTTTTTCTATGGCCATCAGCCGTTACGACCAACGCAAGAACTATGAGGAGCAGGAGGCGAACGCCATTGGCACTGAATACGTTCGCGCAGATCTTCTGCCCCCGGCTGACGCGACGAGAGTCCGCGGACTCCTGAAGGCGTATCTCGACCAGCGCATCCTGTTCTACAGAACCACAAATGAGGAGCATCTCCAGCAGATCGACGCCTACACCGGCATACTGCAAGGCCGAGATGTGGTCAGCGGTTGAGGCGCCCGCCGCGGCGGACCCACCCCCGGTTCGCGCCCTGGCGGTTTCAGGCATGAACGATGTCTTGAACTCTCAGGGCTACACGCAGGCGGCCTGGTGGAATCGAATCCCGACCGCCGCGTGGGGCCTGATGGCGGGAATCGCCATTTGCTCAAATATCTTGGTCAGCTATAGCAGACGCCGCCCCGACGCAGGAGTCATCGATTTCTCGCTCTGCCATTCATTCTGTCTATCGCGTTTTTCGCCATAGCCGATATTGACACCCCGCGCAGAGGGCGTCATTCGCGTGGTCCCGCAAAACCTAATTAGTCTTTCGGAGTCTCTGCAGGGGCACTAGTTGGGGGCCGACGGCTTCGCCACCGCTTGCCGAGCGCGGGAATGATGGCGCCGCCCACATTAGCCAGATTCGCATCAGGAAAGGGAGCACGATCGGCACGGGGGTTGAGCGACCGGAAGAATGTCTTCACGAACCGCCCGAATGCATCCAGCTTTTCCCGCAAGCTGAACTCGATCGAGTTGCCATTCGCGCGAACCACGAGCAGCGTTACGTCGTCCGCCGCGAGATTCTCGGGAAATCGCTCGCCGATCTCCTTCACCATCGATGCGATCAGCTTCTCCGCGGGTACATCTCCCAGCAATTTGGCGATGCGCAGCAGTCCCGCCTCGCCCAGCATCTGGCCGTCCGCATCGCAGGATTCAATCAGTGCGTCGGTGTAGCTGATCAGGCAGTCGCCGGGATCAAGTTCGACGTCAATCTCCTCGTAATCCGTGATCTGAAAAAGTCCCAGCGGAATGTTTTGCAGACCCTTCTTCTCGGGTTGTTCCTGATGCCCAAGCAAAGACCATTCGCCCTTTTTCGCGCGGAACAAGAGCGGCCGCGGATGACCGGCATTGCAAAGCGAGAGACGCCGCGTCGGAGCGAAGAAGGTGGTCACCACAGCGGTGGCGAAGCTGCCGTGGGTCGAAAGCGCCGTGAACTGCTCGTTGAGCAGGCGAACGAATTCTTTTTGGTCCAGCCGATTGACGAAACGGCGCATGAGGGTACGCAGGTCGGCTGCAGTCGACGCAACCGATTGCCCGTGGCCGGAAACGTCGGCGAGCAGCAGTCGGCTAATGCGTCCGGTGGCACAGCTGGAAACGTAGTAGACGTCGCCGCCGCGCTGCGCCTCGCCGAACGGCTTGCTATAGACCCACACATCCAGGCCGCCCAGCTCGACACCCTTGGAGGTCAGCTGGCTGCCGCCCCAAACCTCCATGCAATGCATGTGCTGTGTGGATTTCCCCGTCATGAAGCCATTATAACCCGCCTTTGCGGCTGCTCCACTTCACTGATCACTGGGCGAGTGGACCGACTTTGCCGTTCCCGGGAACGCCAATCTGCTGATTGGCGTCGTGCTATCCGTTCTGGCCGGCGAGGCGTTTCAGCGTGCGATGCCGCACTTTCCCGAATGTCCGATTTAGAAAATGGTTCCGCCTCAGGAAGGGCAACACGGGAGATCGGCGCTTCTCCACTCTGCTTCGCGCACGCGTCAAACGCTGGTCTCGACCAAACAACTCCAGAGCCGCGTCGAGCGTATCCAGCGCCTTTTCCCGCCGGCCAGCGAGCGCATAAACCTCCGCCAGATTCATGTAGAACTGGCACTCGCTGCGCCTTAGCTGCACCGCTATTTCGCAGAGCTCCGCGGCTTGATCCCATTTGCGTTGAGCGCGCGCAATCGACAGCCCGAGAAAAGAGAGATAGAACGGGTTTTGCTTCTCGGATTCAAACGCAGTCCGCATGTGAATCAGAGCCTTCTGCGGATATCCATTCTGGAGAGCCTGGAGACCTTGCTTGAACTCGCCCACGAGATCGCGTGCGGCCATGGCCATTGCGTTCTCCCTTCCGAATCCGAAATTCTCCGGATAGTCAGGCAGGAAATGCTGGGGACGTTACTCTAGTAGGGTTCCCGTCGACCCGTCTACTGGTCGCGAGGCCAGGATCGGCCACGCTTAGCGGCACGGGGGATTTGCGAAGGAATGGTGAAGGACCTTCCTGTCAGCTGTCCTTACCCTCAACGCCAGGCTGGCACAAAGTACTATTGGTCACGGGCGACCCTTCCGGAAAAATCATGCCCTAGTCTGAATTCTTGTGAATCCGGGTTTGCGGCATTTCGCTTAGCCTCCCGGACCCTGGGGCACAGTATGAAGACTCGAATCTTGGTCCTTGCCTTCGCAGTGGCCGCCGCCGCTCCCGCTTTCGCCGGCTCTCTAAGCTATGCGCAATGCGGCACCTACGATTCCTATCTCTGGCTCTACAGGACCACCGACAGATTCGAAGAGGTTGGGAAATTGCGCTGCGACGAGAAGGTTGAAGTATTGGACCGCGCGAACGGCTATTCCCAGGTGCGTACCCTCGACGGCAGGGTAGGTTGGGTGCGCGATTCTGACCTGTCGCTTACGCCTCCATCGGCCCAGCGGGGTTCAGCTTTCGGGTTGACCAAGCTCACGAGCGAAGCCCCATCCAGTCCCGTTGGGGATCGTAAAGCTTCTCTGCTGACCAACGACGACGTCCTGCTCATGCACGCAACGCATCCCGGGTCTGATCTGATCCTGAACAAAATCTCCTCTTCTCGCTGCGCGTTCGACACATCGCCCGAAGCCTTACGTATGCTCACGGCCTCCGGCCTGCCGAACAAAGTAATTCTGGCCATGCTCCAGACGCCCGTCGCCTACGAAACGTCCGAGCGGAGAACGCAAGACATTGTCGAAGTAAGCATTCCTGACGGCACCGCCATCGAAGTTGAGCTCGCCGGCAACGTTTCCCCCGAAGAAGTGCAGGCAGGCGCCATTGTGGAAATGGTCGCGGCGGAGGACCTCGTCGTCAACGGCGTGCCCGTGATTGTGCGAGGCTCGCCGGCTCGCGCTCGCATTTTCGCCTTCTACCAGCCCGGCACGCACGGTGGTTCCGGAAAAGTCGCCTGGCTCATGCAGGATATCTCCGCCATCGGCGGCGATCGTATCGCCGTGTCGTTTGCCTACAAACAGCCGCACAACAATCGCCCGCGGACCTTCGAGGGCTACCCGGTTTACGTGTCGGAATTTCACAAGGGCGATCCGGCCATTACGGCTACCGGCAAGCATTTCTACGTTGTCACCCACGGCGAGACGGTTCTCACCGTCCCGCAGTCACTCGCCGCGGATCTACCGGCGCCTAAGCAGCAGCCGCAGACGCAATCGGTTCTCCGGGTTTCTAGCCAATCGGCGGTCCCCCCAGACGCGCCGGCATCGTCACAGCCCTCCGCATCGAGCGAATCAAAACCCTAAAAAGCGCCGTCGCCCAATTTTAGAGTTTTCGCGTTCTTCCCATCTTTGAGCGCAACCCCACTTGACACCCGAAGGGTGTCGGCATATGTTTTTCTGCAAAGACGAAGGCGAAGTCCAACATTCTTGACCGGAGCGGTCACAAAAAGGGGAGAGCCCATGACGGATGACAAGCTTGATGTGGAAAAGCGAGATGAACAACTAGCCGGTCTATCGAGGCGTGATTTCGTCGCAATGGGCGTAGCGGCCAGTGTTGCCGTCGCCGCCAGACCGGCGTCCGCAGCCGCGATGTCTCTTGTCGAGACCGATGTCGTGGTCAAAACCCCGGATGGCATGTGTGACGCTGCCTTTATTCATCCAGCGACCGGCTCGCATCCAGGTGTCGTGATTTGGCCCGACGCATTCGGCCTGCGCCCGACAATGCGCAACATCGCCAAGCGTATCGCTGCCGAAGGCTATACAGTGATCGTACCGAATCCGTTCTATCGCGTGGCAAAGGCGCCTGTGTTCGACGAAGCCACCATCGCCGCGTTTAGTTTTCAGAATCCGGCTGACGGCGCGAAGCTGCGGCCGTTGATGGGCTCGATAAGCGCTCCGGGCGCCGGGGAAACCGATGCCGTGGCTCTCATCACGTTCCTGGACGCTCAGCCCCAAGTCAATAAGGCGAAGAAGATTGGAACCCAGGGCTACTGCATGGGCGGTCCGTTGGTAATGAAGACGTGCGCCGCGGTGCCGGATCGCGTCGGCGCCGGGGGCTCCTTCCACGGCGGCGGCTTGGTAACGGACAAACCCGACAGCCCGCACCTGCTCGCGCCAAAGATCAAAGCGCAAATGTATCTTGGCATCGCGAAGAATGACGATATGCGCCAACCCGATGCGAAGGACAAACTGAAAGAGGCCTTTGCTGCTGCGAATGTCCCGGCGGAAATCGAAGTCTACCCAGCCGACCATGGTTGGTGCGTGCCGGACATGCCGGCAAGTGCCACCGGACCGATCTACAACATGTCCGAAGCCGACAAGGCTTGGGCGAAGCTAGTGGCCCTCTACCACAAGGCCCTCGCCTAGCGTCGCGGGCGCGCCTGCGTGGATTTGTGACCCAGAAAGATCGTGTGGCGTGGGCCGCCCTTTTTCAGGCGGCCCCGCACATGCTCTACCTCGACCGTGAACTTCCCGTGGCGCAAGCGCTGCTCGAATTTCCGGTCTTCTCGAGCAGACCACACAGCCAGCACTCCGCCCGTTTTCAGAGCCCCGAAAGCAGCAGCGATTCCACGGTCGTCATAGAGCCAGTCGTTGTTCCAGGCCGTAAGGCCAGCAGGGCCGTTGTCTACATCTAGCAGCACGGCATCGAATTCGCCAGCCCGTGAAGTGAGGGTAACGGCGACGTCATCCACTTCGACCTGCACGCGAGGATCTTTCAGCGGGTGCCCGGCCAAAGGCCCAAGCGTACCCCGATTCCATTCGACCACCGCGGGCACCAACTCGGCCACCACCACAACCGCGTCCGATGGCAGCAGATCAAGCGTCGCTCGCAGGGTGAAGCCCATGCCAAGCCCTCCGATCAGCACCTTTGGGTGCGCGAGTGTCCGCGCGCGCCCGCAAGCGAACGTCGCCAGCGCCTCTTCCGAGCCGTGCATGTCGCTCGACATCAGGCTCTTGCCGTTCGCGAGGATGATGTACTCGCCGCTGCGGCGCACCAGCTTCACCACCGTGCCGTCTCGCGAAAGCGCCTGACCGAGCAGTTCGACAGCCTTCACAGGCGCGATTTTACAGGAGCAGCCCCAATGGTGCGGACACTTTCGGTGTACGTGGCACACTCTTGCCTGTGCCCTTGGTGTTGTCAGATGCGGAAAATTCAGGATCAGGGCGGCCCGCCGGGAATGGTAGTTCCGGCGTCCGTACCGTAATATGATTCCATCGTGACCTCGCGCTCCTCCGAATTCTTCGACCGCGCTCAGAAAATTCTTGTCGGTGGCGTCGATAGTCCCGTACGGGCCTTTCGCGCCGTGGGAGGGTCGCCCCTCATCATCGAGCGAGCCCATGGCTCTCGTCTCATTGACGCTGACGGCCGCGAATATCTTGACTACATCTGCTCCTGGGGCGCTCTGATTCTCGGGCACGCTGACCCGGACGTCGCCATCGCCATTGCCTACCAGGCCGAACGCGGAACCAGCTACGGCATCACCTCACCGCTCGAAATCGAACTCGGCGAACGAATCGCCGCTGCCGTCCCTTCGATCGAGCGCATCCGCTTCGTCAGCTCCGGCACGGAAGCGGCCATGTCCGCCGTCCGCTTGGCCCGCGGCTTTACCGGACGCGACCTTATCCTGAAATTCGAGGGTGGCTACCACGGCCACGCCGACAGTTTTCTCGCCGAGGCCGGTTCCGGCCTCGCCACTTTTGGAATTTCGTCCAGCGCCGGCGTTCCGGACTCTTTCGCCGCGCTCACTCTCAACGCGCCGTATAACGACACCGCCGCCGTCGAACGCATCTTCGCTCAGCACCCCGGAAAAATCGCGGCCGTGATCGTAGAACCCGTCGCGGCAAACATGGGCGTCGTGCCGCCCGCGCATGGCTTTCTGGAATCTTTGCGCGCCATCACCGAGCGTGATGGCACGCTTCTTATCTTCGACGAAGTCATCACCGGCTTCCGTGTAGCCTACGGCGGCGCGCAGGAACGTTTCCATATTCATCCGGATCTCACGATACTCGGGAAGGTCATCGGCGGGGGACTGCCCGTTGCCGCTTACGGTGGGCGCCAGGACATCATGGAGAAGATCGCGCCGCTCGGCCCCGTCTATCAGGCCGGCACTCTCTCGGGGAATCCTCTCGCCATGCGCGCCGGCCTGGCGACGCTTTCGAAGATCGATGTCGCGGGCTTCTACCCTGAGCTTGAGGAAAATGCAGCCCGCCTTGTTGAGGGCTTGCGCGTCGCGCTGCGCGATTCCGGCGTCCATGGGCAGGTCAACGCCGTGGGCTCGCTTCTCACCCTTTTCTTTGCGGCCGGCGATGTCCACGACTACGCCGGCGCGAAACTTGCCGACACAAAGCGCTTCGCCGCATTCTTTCGCGAAATGCTCGGCCGCGGCATCCTCGTTCCGCCATCTCAATACGAAGCACTCTTCGTCTCCGCCGCCCACTGCGCCACCGACATTGATCGCACAGTGGACGCCGCCCGCGCCAGCCTCCACGCCATCCACGATTTGTAGGACGCTCCCGCCGCAGCATTCCGCGCCTGCCAGGCGTGCTTGGTCACCGTGCACCACTCGCACGTGTGCCGTCCCGAGCGGGTCGGCTATCACTTTAATCTTGTCGGGGCGGGTCTGTGACCCGCCCGCTGGAGTATGGCGGCTCCCCAACGGCTGCGAAGCCGCCATCATTTCGAGAAGGATACCCTCGCGCTTGTGGTAGGCTCCGGGAAGAATCGAAACTGAACGGGTCGATCGCTTTCTGCTTTCATGAAAATTGTCATTCTTGACGGCCACGAAATAAATCCTGGCGACCTCAGCTGGGATGGTCTGCAAAACCTAGGCAGCCTGGAAGTTTTTGACCGGACTCCGGAAGATGCCATCGTGCCCCGGGCGCGCGAAGCCGAGGCCGTGCTGACCACCCGAGCACCTCTGTCCGCACAAACCTTGCTGCAACTTAAGCAACTCCGCTACGTAGGGGGAATGTTTACCGGTTACGACGAGATCGATATAAAAACCGCGCGGGAACGCAATGTTGTTGTCACCAACGTCCCGACCTATGGAACCGCCTCGGTAGCCCAGCTCGTTTTTGCGCTCCTTCTGGAACTCTGTCATCACGTCGGGCTCCATAGCGAGGCCACCCATGCGGCAGAGTGGTCGCGATCCCCGGATTTCAGTTTCCGGAAAACGCCATTAATCGAATTGCAGGATAAGACCATGGGTATCGTTGGCTTCGGCCGAATAGGGCGCCGCGTGGCCGAGATTGCCATGGCATTCGGGATGCGCGTAATCGCCGCCGACGCCGGCAGAAAAGATGCTCCGAACTACCCGAACCTCCGGTGGTGCGACGTCGACGAGCTGCTGTCGACCGCCGAGGTTGTCAGCCTGCACTGTCCGCTGCTGCCGCAAACTCGCGGAATGATCAATGCCGCATCGTTGTCCAAGATGAAGCCGGGCTCATTTCTCGTCAACACCTCTCGGGGCCCCCTAGTTATTGAGCAGGACCTCGCTGACGCACTCAACCGTGGACACTTGGCCGGAGCAGCTGTTGATGTCCTTTCCAGCGAGCCGCCACCCCTTGATAACCCTCTGCTGCACACAAAAAACTGTATCGTCACGCCGCACATCGCCTGGGCGACAAGAGAAGCCCGCACCCGGTTGATTGAAGCAGTGGTCGCGAACCTGCGCGCCTTCGTCGATGGCCGCCCGATCAACGTCGTCGACTAGACCCGCCCAGAATCCGCGAGCCGCGCTGCCAGGGATTTTGCGGATCGCAGAAAGGTGCAGCCCGTGGGCAATCGAAATCTCGTTGCACCGCTCTTCGGCTTCTTCATACTCGGCGCGCTCTTTCTCTCAGCGGCAAGTAAACCCCGGTCTGGTGCATCGGTTTCCGGCGAGGCAAGGGCATCCAGCAACCTCGGCGGTCAGATGCCTGTCTCGTTCGATCAGGATGTGGCGAGGGTCGTCGCCGACATCGATCGGATTGAGGCCGACACGCTCCGCCAGATGACCCGCACAACGCTTGATCGCCAGGAGCAGATTCGCACCCTGGGGAAGTTGCTGCTCTTCGACAAGCACCTCTCAGTCAATCAGAACGAGGCGTGCAGTTTCTGCCACACGCCGGAAGCGGGATTCACCGGACCGATTCAGTCCCTAAACCTGACAACCGTGTCGTATCCCGGATCGGTGAGAACGCGGTTTAGCAATCGAAAGCCACAGAGCTACATGTATGCTCCCTTCGCGCCGGTGCTCCACTACAACGCGCTTCAGGGTGACTTTGTTGGCGGGAATTTCTGGGATATGCGTGCGAGCGGCTACCGGCTGCAGGACCCCAGCGCCGAGCAGGCGCAAGGGCCACCGACGAATCCGGTTGAAATGGGCTTGCCAGATTCGGCTTGTATTGCATACCGCCTTTCAGGGGCTCCCTATCGCAAGCTCTTTGAGACGGCTTGGGGGAAGGACTCGTTCACCATTCGATGGCCTGCCGACGCAGAAAGAGTCTGCGCGACTCCGGGGCCGCCGCCAGCAAATGATCAATACCCGGTACATCTAAGCCAGGCAGACCGAGAGCGGGCCGACCACGCATATGACGGCTTCGGACTGGCAGTTTCCGCGTATGAGTTCTCGCCCGAAGTGAGTCCTTTTACGTCGAAGTATGACTATGTGCAAGCAGGAGAGGACCACTTTACGTCGCAGGAAAACCTGGGCTATGAGTTGTTCCGCGGAAAGGCGCGATGCAACGAGTGTCATCGCGACGGCGGGCCAGGGGAAGAGCCCCTGTTTACGGACTTTACGGCCAGTAATCTCGGCGTTCCGAGAAATCCGGGATTACAAATCTACTATGAGGGTCCAATCGACCAATGGGGCTACAGTCCCAACCCCGCCGGAGCGGCCTACGTCGATACAGGCGTCGGATCCTTCCTGCGCACTATGAGAAGCGATAGTGGTCAACTGGACCCTGATTCCGAGTGGATTAAACTCGCGCCGAAGTTTGACGCAAAATTCCAGGTACCGACTTTGCGCAATGTGGACATGCGTCCAACACCAAACTTCGTGAAAGCCTATATGCACAATGGCTACTTCAAGAGCCTCAAGGAGGTGGTGCACTTTTACAACACGAGAGACGTTCTACCCAAATGCGGGCCAGGCGATCCAGGGGAAAAGTCGACGTGCTGGCCGGCGCCTGAGGACTCAAGCAACATCAACAAACGGCAACTCGGCGATCTTAAGTTGACGGGCGAGGAGGAAGATGCAGTTGTTGCTTTCCTGAAGACCCTCACCGATGGCTACAAGGTCCCGAGCCCAGTCGCAAAGTGATGCTCGTCACGCGTGTCCCTACAGCACTTTTTTCACCCGGACCACTTGCTCCCACGGAGGTCCCTCCACGGCCCGCCATCGGCGTAGCGCTCGGGATACAGCACCTTGGAACGCGGGTCCTCCGCTGTGTCGAGCTGAAGAACCATCCACTTCGGATACGGAATGCCTGGATCCGACGCCGCGTCCAGAAGCCGCACATCCTCCTCCGACAGCCGAAGTTCCACGGCGCTGATGTTGTCCTCCAGTTGATCGATCTTCCGGGCAGCGATGATCACACTGTTGACGGCCGGCCGCCCCAGTACCCACGCGAGCGCCACACGGGCCGGGCTTGCGTTGCGCCTGCGGGCCACCTCTTGCAGCGCTTCCACCACGCGGTAGCCCGTCTCCCTATCGAAGGGCACAAACGCTCCCGCCTCCGCGAATCGCGATCCGGCCGGCGCGGGGTTGGCGCGGCTGTACTTGCCTGAAAGGAAGCCGCCCGCGAGCGGGCTCCAGACCAGGATGCCGATGTTGTAATACTCGGCGAACGATTGGAATTCGTATTCGAGGCCTCGGCCGACCAGGCTGTAATACATCTGCGCCGTCACATATTTTTCCAGTCCCAGCCGCTCCTGCAGCATGACGGCGGTGGCCGCTTGCCATGACATAAGGTTCGAGAGTCCGATGTAGCGTACCTTTCCTTGGCGCACAAGATCGTCGAGCGTCCTCACCGTTTCCTCAAGCGGCGTGTTGCTGTCCCACCCGTGAACTTGGTAAAGGTCGATGTAATCGGTCTGTAGTCGCTTGAGGCTGCCCTCCACTTCGCGAATGATATTGACGCGGGTCGCGCCGCTCCGATTGAAATTGTTGTCGCTCATCGGGAGCCGAACCTTGGTCGCCAGCACGATCTCCTGCCTGACGCCCTTCAAGGCGTTACCCACCAAAGTCTCACTCTCCCCAAGGCTGTACACGTCCGCCGTATCGACAAAGTTGATTCCCCGCTCCAGGGCCACCTTCACCATTCGTGTTGCGTCTTCCTGGCCCAGGTTGCCCATATTCATCTTGCCGCCGAACTGCATCGTGCCCAGAGCCACCTCGCTCACGATGAGCCCGGTATTTCCTAGTTTTCTGTATTTCATCTCCCATGCTCCTTCGCGGCAAACGGCTATTGCGGTGTTCGCGATTGCACGCCAACCCAGTCAGAAGTTTCGAAACGAGCCCGATCTCGCCAGGAAGCAAGATTATAGTCCGATTGCCTTCACTGAATGCACCGTCGAGCGGAACGCCAGGTATCGATGAAAAGAACCGGTGGTTGGCGTGTGACGCGGGTAGAATCCATTGCCAGGAAGATAGCGTTACCGCATGACAAATGGGGAGACCACGATGCGTCTTGTCCGGGCATTCGCAGTCACAGCGCTTCTCATCGCGGCCATTCCGCGGCCTGCCGCTGCTGGCGTTGCTGCTAAATCTCTGCAGGGATTGTTCTCCTCTGATGAGTGCGAGGCGGTACCCGAGCTTCTGGGAACTTGGACGGCTCCCGGTGTGACTTATTCCGTTCGCCAGACCCCGGATAAAAAGTACTGGATGATAGATCGCGACGCAGACTCAAAAACAGGAAATAAGCTAGTCCTCGAAATATGCGTTGCCCATCTTGATGGGCAGCTATTCTACGACGCGACCTTCCAGCTACTTCGCCCCGGCGACCAGCCCACGCTCCCACCCGAATTCGTTGTTGGCAGCGACATCTTTGCCGTCAATGTTGTCGCGGGCTTCTGGGTACCGATGCACATTATCGGAAGACTGGAAATTGAGAAAAACAGACTGCATTTTCGGAACCTGGACGACGAATGGCTACAAGCCGCCCTTAAGTCGCGACTCGTCAGCGTAACAAGCGCCCAGGATAGCTCCGGCGAATACTTCCTCACCGCACCGGCCACAGAACTAAAGACATTTACGGCGCGTCTCGTAACGAACCCCAAAGCGTTTTCAAACCAGCAAGACCTGACTCGTGTTCCGGAAGCCAAACCAAATCAGCCCTGAACTTAGTTGGCGTAAATTGTTTGGATCTACCAGGCTACCTGTTACTTCTGACAGTTCCATCTTTCGTCCCGTGTCGATACCCTCTGAACTTGGACTGTAAGAGACATTCGAAGACGGAGATGCCAATGAACATCGTTTTGAGAGGGTTCCTCGCGCTGGTGGGTATGATGTTGCTGACCGCCTCGGTAACCCGAGCACAGACGGCTCCTGTTTTCGTGATTACTCCGGAACAAAGCACTGTGAAGTTCTTTGTGAAAGCATCGGTGGCCATAGACGGGACCTTCGACAAGTGGGACGCTACCCTGACATTTACCTCCCCTGATGTCACGACGGCCGTTTTGGACATCAAGATTCAGGCCGACAGTGTGAATACCGGAAGCGACATGAAGAACGGCAAGCTGAAGGGCAAAGACTTCTTCGACGCCAAGAACGATCCGACGATCACTTTTCTATCGAAGAAGGTCGTGCAGACCGGCCCTAACACATTCGACGTATCGGGCGACTTCACGATACGCGGCGTGAGCAAACCCGAGACGCTGACGTTAACGGTTTCCGGCGTTGGGACGGGCACCGGAGAAATTAAAGGCGTAATGGCCTTCGACCGCAAAGACTACGGCATGAACAGCGGCATTCCCTTCATCAAAATCGCAGACCGGGTCGAGGTGTCAGTGGCTCTTCAGGGGAAGCGGGTCAGTGGGCCTCCTCTAGTGCTTAAGCAATAGCTCTGCGGTATGTTCCATCGTTGTGAGCTGCCAACACTGCGAGTCGAGGGACTCGTCTGCCGCCCGAAATGAGTTCGATAACAACTAGCCTAATTGCGTTCGCGTTTGTCTTCGGCGGCGCGCTGCTGGGGACGGCGCTTCGCGCCGTCTTGCCGCAACACCACGTGACATCCGAGACGAAAGATGTAGTGAAGCTGGGGGTCGGGCTGGTGGCAACCACGGCTGCGCTTGTTCTTGGCCTGCTGATCAGCTCCGCCAAGGGATCGTTCGACACGCAGAACTCCGAGTTGACGGACATGTCCAGCAGGGTTGTCTTGCTTGACCGGGTTCTGGCCCATTACGGGCCGGACGCACAAGACGCGCGCGAAGAGCTGCGAAACTCTGTGATCCAGGCTTTCGACTGGGTAGGGGCCAGCGATGCCGTCAGTTCTTCGCAGGCACTGAGTTCCTCCAACGGTGAAATTCTCTACGATAAGGTACAGGCGCTCTCCCCGAAGGACGACGCACAACGCTCGCTTCAGGCTGAGGCGTTGAGCCTGGTAATAAGCCTTGGACAGACGCGCTGGTTGATTGCTGCACAAAGGGCCAATTCCGTTTCCGTACCGTTGCTGGCAGTGCTGATTTTTTGGCTGACCATCATTTTCATCAGCTTTGGGCTCTTTGCGCCTCGCAATGCAACCGCGATCGCGACCTTGCTGGTGTGTGCGCTGTCGGTTTCCGGCGCCATCTTCTTGATCTTGGAGATGTACTCACCCTACGCTGGGCTGATTCACGTCTCCGCAGCCCCGCTTCGCGCCGCGCTGGCTCATCTCGGCCAGTAGCACACATCTTGGCGGATGAAATAAAGGAGTAGTGCCGGCGAATCAGCCGACGATCCTCAGGGATGATGCGTACTCACTCCTTCACTCTGTCGAATACTCGTTTCTGGTCGACGGTGAGGGTTTCCAGCTCGGCGTGTGATTTCATCGTCATTGTCTTGCCGCCGTCGGACGTCGTAAACGTCAGCGTGTCGTTTACAGGTGTGCCCGCAACCTTCGCGACGTCCGCGAAAACCAGCGACTTGCCGTCCCAGGCGCACGTGACTTTCGAGAGTGTCCGGTCGCCGACTTGGGCTTTGGGATCATCCGGCGATAATACGGATTCTTTACCATTGATAGTGCAGAAGCGGGTGTAGGTGTGACTGCCGTGAGCTGTAGTTGCCGTTACCTCTTGCTTGAAATCGGTGCCGTTGATCGTAATCACATCCGTCTCGCTGTCAGCAAGCGGCAGGACTCCCCTGGTCCCGGCATCGCTCTTAGCGCTATTCAGTTTCCAGGTACCGCTCAGGTGTGAATTCTGCGCCACGCTGGGCAGCGCGAACGCCGCGACCGCAAAACACATCACAAATAGTTTTCGACGCATGCAACCTCCTGGTCGCTAAAGCGATCTCGCCGCTCTGGTAGGCCGATATCTTAGGCCAGCTTCGAGGTTGCGGCAACCCGCGCCTTCCGATTCACGAGTGCGGCGGCAGCTGAGGCAGAGGCGCCAATGCGGAAATCGTTGCTGGCGGCTGATCTGGCTGTTCCTGATCCGCAGCCGTTTGCAGAACTCTAACGACCTTCTGATGTAAGAAGTTGCAGGTTCTCAGACGAAAAGCATGGGTCGTAAAGAGCTTGTGCGTCGGTAGTCATCGGGGCATATATTAGGAGCCAACTTGTGTCCGGCGATGGGGGTATCGAGGATGGGTCTGCTCCATGAAAGGCCCTTAACGCGCGCACTGAAGTCGCCCTACCGCGAGGTAGCGGCCAGAGGGCGCCAAGTTGGGGCCAGAAAAATGCAGAGGGCCGGGTCGTGTTGGCCCGCTGCTGCGGTGTTGTTGGCGATGGCTGTTGGCTTGGCGTTCGGCCCCAGAGTGCTTCAGGCGCAGGTGGCTCCGATCGTTCCGGTCACGCCGCAGAACATGAATCTATCGAAGGACGGCCCATTCCCCGCTTATCGCATCATCGGGAACGTCTATTTCGTAGGCAGCAAGAATCTATGCTCGTTTTTGATCAAGACGGAGGACGGACTCATTCTCATCAACAGCGGGTACGAACAAACCGTTCCGCTCATTCAGGCGAGCATCGAGAAACTGGGATTCCGGATGCAGGATGTCAAGATCCTCCTTGCCAGCCACGCCCACCCCGACCATATCGGCGGCACGGTGCGGATGAAGACGCTGACCGGGGCGCGTGTGTTGATGATGGATGCTGATGTGGATGTAGCGACCTCAGGCGGAAAAGATTTTATGTCTCCCAATGCCACCTATCCGCCCATCACTGTCGATGGAATTCTGCACGATGGAGACGAGGTGAAGCTGGGCAGCGCGCTTTTGGTGGCGCACAAGACGCCGGGACATACGAAGGGTTGCACGACGTGGACGCTGAAGGCCAGCGAGAATGGGCACGACTACAACGTAGTGATCATCGGCAGTATGAGTGTTGTTAAAGGGTACAAGCTGGTCGGCAACACCAAGTATCCGAACATTGCCGATGACTTTGCCTACACGTACCGCACCATGAAGACGTTGCCCTGCGACGTACCGCTGGGCGCACATCCCTTCTTTTACAACATGGAAGAGAAGTACGCGCGCCTTCAGGAAAGTCCCGCGGTGAATCCCTTCATCGACCCCGGCGGTTACCGCAAGTCCATCGATGAGAACGAGGAAGGGTACTTGGACGAGTTGGCGAAGGAAATGAATCCGTGAGCGCAACGAGGCATAGGCTCCGTTTCAGAATCATCCGGCACTAGCTCCGGTACCCACTAAAAGAAGTTTGAGGCGGTAATCTCAAACGTCGTCGCTAAGATAGCGGAGGAGAATTGCATGACCAGCGACACCATCGAGTCACGCCAGCTCGGCAAGAACGGCCCGCAAGTTTTCCCTATTTCGCTGGGATGTATGGGAATGTCGGGCATCTACGGACACGCCGACGAAAATGAGAGCATCGCCACCATCCACGCCGCTCTGGACCGCGGCGTCAACTTGATCGATACGGGCGACTTCTACGGAATGGGCCACAACGAAATGTTGGTGGGCCGCGCGTTGAAGGGCCGCCGTGACAAGGCGATCATCTCCGTGAAGTTTGGTTCATTACGCGGCCCGGACGGAAGCTGGGGCGGCTTTGACGCCCGGCCGGCGATGGTAAAAGCGTTTCTCGCATATAGCCTTACCCGACTCGGGGTCGAGTATATCGACGTCTACCGCCCCTCGCGTCTCGATACCAGTGTTCCCATCGAAGATACCGTCGGCGCCATCGCCGACATGGTCCGGGCGGGCTACGTCCGCGCGATCGGTCTGTCGGAAGTAGGGCCCAAGACAATTCGCAGAGCGCATGCCGTTCATCCGATTGCCGACCTGCAAATCGAGTACTCGCTCATCAGCCGCAATCCCGAATTGCACATTTTCCCAGTGCTTGCCGAACTGGGAATCGCTGTTACAGCCTACGGCGTGCTATCCCGCGGCCTCCTGACCGGTTCGAAACCCACGGGCAAGCATGACCTTCGCAATCACCTGCCGCGCTTTGCGGGGGAGAATCTGGCTCGCAATCAGCGTCTCATCGAAACATTGAATAAACTTAGTGCGGCGAGGGGAATCACTCCCGCACAGTTGGCCATAGCGTGGGTGCTGGCCAAAGGGCAAAACATTATTCCGGTGATGGGCGCTCGCACGCGCACCCAGTTGGACGAATCCCTCGGTGCGCTCAAGGTTAAGCTTTCTCTCGGGGATATTGCGACGGTCGAGGAGGGCATCCCGGCCTCCCAAGTCGCTGGCACACGCTACGGTGAACCTCACATGAAGCAACTCGACTCCGAAACCGTCCAGTAAACCAAGTGTAGATTTCCGGCGGAGAATGTCCCAGGAATAAAGCCCTTCTTTCAAGCGTTCCAGGCTTCGTCGCGGATTTTAGGAGCAGAGCGATGGCCGCTGACTTCGGCTCCCGCGTCGGGAGCGAGGCCCAGGCAATCGATCGTGCCCAACGCGATCACGATAGAGACTAGAACAAAAACGAAACGGAAGTCCGCGAGGACGGGAACTCTGCTGGCGTGCGGAAACAACAGGGCGCCGAGCCGCAGAAAGATTGCGCCCACAGCCACGCCCATGCCCATGGTCATTTGCGTGACCATGCTGTAAAGGCTGGTTGCTGGACTCAACATGGGCTTTGGGACATCCGCGAAGGCCAGCGTGTTGAGGCTGGTGAACTGCATGGAACGAAAGAGGCCGTTACAGAACAGCACGCTGCAGATGAAGAAACGTGAACTGTGCGGCGAGAGCGCAGCGCATCCCAGCGCCGCAAGCACGTTAAGAGCTCCATTAGCCAGTAGAACGGAGCGAAATCCGAAGAGCCTCAAAATGGGAGTGGTCACCGTCTTCATACCCAGGTTCCCGGCAAATAGGGCCAGGAGAAGCATGCCGGATTGAAAAGCGTTGAGGCCGAAGCTGACCTGAAACAAAAGGGGCAACAGGAAGGGCGCCATGCTAATGGCAATCCGAAACAGCGAGCCGCCATGAATGGTGACGGCAAAGGTTTTGATTTTCAGGGGGCGAAGATCGATTACCGGGGCGGGAGCGCGGCGAATGTGGTGGAGACCGAGGACACCCAAAGCAAGAGCACCCGACAAATAGAGTGACGGGGTGCGCCAGGAGGACGATTCGCGGCCGATCAATTCCAGGCCGTACATGAATGCGGTGCAGGCCGAGCCGCATAGCGCGAAGCCCAGCCAATCGAAAGGTCGCCGGTGGTCTTCCTTGAAATTCGAAATCCAAAGCCAAGCCAATATGATTCCGATGATGCCTAGTGGAACATTTAAAAAAAAGATCCAGTGCCAGGAAGCGTACGTGGTGATGAATCCGCCGAGTGGAGGCCCCAGCACGGGCGCCACGAGCCCCGGCCATGTGATATAGGAGATGGCGTCCATCAAATTGCTTTTTTCAGTAGTGCGCAGCACGACGAGCCGGCCTACCGGAACCATCATCGCGCCGCCAATGCCCTGGATGATTCGCGCAGCCGTGAACTGCCAGAGCCCGGTGCTCATCCCGCACAGAATCGAGGACAATGTAAACACCGCTATCGCGGACATGAATACAGTGCGCGTGCCGTAGCGATCGGCGACCCACCCGCTGATGGGAATGAACACAGCAAGCATGAGCATGTATGCCGTCATACCCATATTCAGATCGACGGGACTCACATGGAAGGACTTACCCATTTGTGGCAGCGCAGTCGCGATGACGGTCGCGTCGAGATTCTCCATGAAGAACGCGCCCGCAACGAGCAGCGCAACCAGCGTGGATTTGGCAGAGGATGGGTGCATAAACGATTCGGTTTGAATAATCCAGTTTCCACTTTATTTTTAAACGAAACCACAGAATTTTAGGCCTGGTAAGTCAGATACCCGAGCATCGGGTGTGTCCGTAACACACGTGTCAAAGCCGTGGAGGCTTTTGGTGGGCGGCGAGCGGAGCTGAATCACGCCGCACGGGCGAGGCTTCGGAAGGTCGGAGCTTGCCAGGGTTCGTACTGGGAAACGACCGGCCTCATGCAGTACCGATGCTAGACGAATGAACGATCCAGCAGAAGCAGGAAGCCTGTCGTACCGTTGCGCGCTCTTATTGCGCTACGCCTGCTGATCTCGCTGGCTCGATTTGCAAGTGCGACTCGGTTTCGCTTATCCACTTTGCCGATCGGCTGCGAATTTCCTGCTGCGTAAGCACTTCGCGAATCCGGTCTTGCGCTTCACTGAGCGGTACCGCCGATTCATTTTCCCTTGCCAGCGCCGGCAGCCATTCCTTTTGATAATACGTTTCAATGTCGGACTCGTTGATCTGAATCGTTGGACGGAACTTGTGATCGAGGTACCGTTCGACCAATATTTGCCGAGAAAGAAGTTGCCGAAGGCCCTCTGTGGAAAGCCCCACTTCTCGCAGTTTGCTGGCGTAGGCCTCGGAGTTGGGGAACTGGCCTGCCAGCCGCGCCTCTTCGATATCAACAAGCTGGCTGCTCGGGGAGGGGAAGCCTGATTCCATTGCATCGGCCGTTACGATCCATTGCTCGATGAGCTCCTGCACCAGGCGATCCCGGCTATCCGGGACACCCTGAGTCAACACTTGAAGGGCGCTAAGCTCTTTCACCTGGCTCTCCAGGATGACGCTTCCCTGGATATGAACGACGACTGGATCCGTCGCCTGACTGCTTTGGGCGGACCGGGATGCCCGCGCGTCCCGGGAGACGACGACTGTTGCCAGAATAAAGACCATGATTGCTGGATTATGTCGCACTGGAAGCTCGCTCCTAATTGATGAAAACCAAAAAGATCGACGAACGCGTGATACTAAAGCCGGGAGCGCGACCCCCTAGTTATAATCGGAAGCAGGAGCGCACCGAATTCATCTCATGCGCAATATTCGCGGCCCGTACGCGAAAAATAGTTTAGCCCACTGGTGTAATTCGTCAAACAGACACCGGGCTTTGCGGCCTAGGATAACCGGACACCTACCCAGGCTGCGACTGTATGAGGATGCGGTCGAATGTACCTGACGAAGTCGGATTCGTCGCCAAGTCCGGAATTGCTCCATTCCTCGTTTCGCTTGTTTCTGCTATTTTGTGTCTGCGCAGTGGCGGCGCCGTTTTTTGCGCAAGCGTGACCTGATTTCGGAGGACCGTAATCGATACCAGCAAAGTGGCTTACCAACTTCCGCAGCCTACCGCAATGGTGGCCGATATATTTGTGTCCCAAGCGCTGCGCCTGGACGGCGACGAGCGCGAATGGGTGCCGCAATCGGATGATGTGTCGTTCAAGCCCCTGATACTCAGTGTGTCGCAAGGCTATTACGTGAACATTCTGCGCGTAAAGTGCTCCGGCATTCTTTCTCGGCACCGGCACAGCGGCCCGGTCCACGCATGGACGCTGCGTGGAAGCTGGCACTATCTTGAGCATGATTGGGTGTCAAACGAAGGAGACTACGCTTTCGAGCCTCCCGGCGAGACGCACACGCTCGTCGTGCCCGAAGGCGTGACCGAAATGGCAACGCTCTTTCACGTGACGGGTGGCTATACCTACGTGGATCCCTACGGCAAAGCGCTCGGCTACGAGGACGTCTTCACCAAGCTCGAGAATGTGCGGCGGCACTACGAGAAGATCGGGCTAGGCGCAGAACACGCGAATCGTTTGATCCGGTGATTGCGCGTCCTAAGTAGTCCACTTGTCCGGCGGCGTATCCACGCCGCCTCTCCTAGAGCGAGTACTCGTCTTTCGCTCGCCACCCCAGATCTGCATCGAGACTCCGCTTCGCCCAGAGCAGGGAAGAGGCAGTTCTGGAAACGAGCAGGCCTACCGCGCCCGTTGCCACTTTGCGAAATGGTTGTGTGGGGGGGGGGGGCGAGAAGCGTACGATCTGCGAGCTAGCGGGCCAAATCGCGATTCCGGTTTGACGGATTCTGCTCGCGCATGACTTTTGACGAAAGGAGCACTTTTCGATGAAACCACTTAGACTTATTCTTCCGATTTACACGATAGGACTGCTCGTGCTTGTCTCTGTAGCTGTCGCTCAGGATGCAGACAAGGCAAAGCTGATTGAGATAGAGAAAGCGTTCGCAGCGAATGCAAATCCAGGTGCTGAATCGGCAGCGGTTGTAAAACAATACGCATACGATGGAACTCTTACCCAGCTAACACCCATGGGCCGAGTTGGAACTCTTCCCAAAGCTACGCTCGTTGAGCTTTCATCAAAGCCCGATCCGTCAGACCCCGACGTAAAGAGTACTCAGACAGTCTCCGATTTCCACGTGGATATCTACGGAACCACTGCCTTGGTCAGCTATAAGCAGATCACTACGGACACAGGTCACAAAGAACCGGCTCTAAACACAACCTACCGTGTTTCTTGTCTGGACACTTTTGTGAAGAACAATGGAGCATGGTATGTGGTAGGCAACGCCTGTTCTTCCTCAAACCTGATTTCTCCTTCCGTATGGGCGGCAGGCAAGAAAGCGATGGCGCAGGCACCGAAGGAGATACAGCAGGCGTACCACTGAGGGATCTCTCAACTGCGGATCGATTTGGTCGCAGACCTTCAGCTACGACGTATTCGGAAATATCAGCAAGAGCGGGAACAGTTCCTTCGCACCGGTGTACTCGACTAGCACGAACCAGATGACCTCGATAGGCAGCTCAACGCCGACTTATGATGCGAACGGCAACGTGACCAATGATTTTCTGCACACCTACGCTTGGGACTCCAACGGGCGGCCTGTCACAGTCGACGGCGTCGGAGTCACCTACGATGCACTCGGGGATATGGTGGAGCAGAACCGCAGTGGGACATACACAGAGGTCGCCTATGCCCCTTCTTTGGGGAAGCTGGCCTTGATGAGCGGGACGACGTTACAGAAAGGTTTCGTGCCGCTGACGGGTGGGGCGACGGCGGTATACAATTCGAGTGGTTTAGCCTATTACCGGCATTCGGACTGGATCGGTAGTTCGCGATTCGCGTCCACGACGAGCCAGACGATGTACTCCGACGGAGCCTATGGACCGTTCGGTGAGGCGTATGCGCAGGCGGGGACGGTGGACCTATCATTCACGGGAGCGAACCAAGACACGGTTTCAAACTCGTACGATTTTGCAGCAAGGGAGTACGGCATCCAGGGACGCTGGCCCTCACCCGATCCAGCGGGCATTGCAGCAGTTTACCCCACCGACCCGCAAACTTGGAACCGGTATGGGTACGTGCGAAACAATCCCTTGAAAATCACTGATCCGACGGGGATGTTCTTCCCTATAGATGATCCCAACGATGGCGATGATGGCGGTGGTTTCGGTTTTACTTCGGGCGGCGGTGGCGGCGACCCTGCGAACGGTAACGGAGGGTCACCGTGCCCACCCAATGCCCCGCCTGGTACCATATGCGTGATAAGCCCATGCCCTCCAAACTGCATCATCCCCACAGGCAATCCGTGTATAGATTATAATTACTGCCCTGTCCCCGGCCCGGGTGGTGGCGGTGGTCGTGAACCGCGCCGTGTCGGTGCGCCGCCGCAATCGCCGACACAGCCAAAGCGATGGTACCAGAGCTGCGGAGCCCAGGCTGCTGGCAACGCGTTAACTCATGTGGGACTCGACGCCATCGGAGCTATAAACCCTCAACTCGGCGCACTCGCGGGCGGCGTTAGCATGCTGATAAATCGCGACCCTAACCCAACTGGACAAGTAATCGGGGGCTACGGCTTCCTCGTAGTGGTCGGTGACGGCTTTAAGGGTGTGGAGTGGGCCGCGAAGGCGGCTCCATTAGTGGGCAACATCCTTGCGGCGGGAAGTGCCGTATACGACGCGTACGGTGCGTTTAAGCAATATCCGGCCTGCAAGGCTGGAGGAGGATAGTGACAGACCGCCGTAAGCGAATTGTTGGGGCCGTAGTCGGCGCGCTCGCGGCGGCGGTGCTTTTGCCGCTGCTCAATCGTCTGGGAAGGATGGATTTGTTTTTTCCGCTCCTGGCCGTGGTAGCGATTGTTGCTGGTGTACTCGCGCTAACCTGGAGGCTGCGTGGACGGCCTTGGTTTTGGGTGGCATTGGCGCTGGTCAGCGTTGTCCATCTGGTGCTGATCTTCCGCGTTCCCTGGCCCCGGATACCTGCCATCTTGACATTTCCAGCCTGCATGGCGGATGTCGGGATCATCTTCGGGCTAATCAGCCTTCTTGATAAGTTGATGAGCAGAGCCAAGAGTTAGACTGCGTGAAGCCGGGAACGCCGCAAACGCAGGCCCCACCATGGTACAAGAATTCATGCGTCACAGGAGCTCTCGGCAAAGGCGCTTTGAGCGTTGGCATCGATTCGATAGGGCTGATCCCTGAAGCTGGCGGTCTTGCCAGAGTGATTGGCCATCAGGCCGGATACGTTGGAGTGGTGGCCGATCAGACAGGGTCAAACATCATCAAGGCAGTTGGAGGTTCGACGGGCACCGCCCAGGGTCTCAATGGGCTGACTGATACGTCGGAGTGGATGGGGAGGGGCGGCCCTATTCGGTGTCGTCGTCTTCGGGACAGAACCCGGTCAGCAGCACCTCTTACAACACGGCCAGCGCCACGACGCAAGTGAATCTCGGTTCCTCAGATAGCGACCAGTTCGGTTACGATCCCAATACCGGGTGGATGACGCAGTACGAATTTAACGTGGGCAGCCAATCGATCACCGGAGCTCTTACGTGGAACGCCGTGGGGACGCTCGCGAGTCTGGGTATCACCGACCCGTTCGACACTTCAAACGCGCAGAGCTGTTCCTACAGCCACGACGACCTGACGCGGATCTTGAGTGCGATCTTGTATTTGCCGTTTCGGGTGCCCCATCTGGCGCGTTTTTTGCGACAGGTGGGTCTTCGCCCTTCACCGCATCGCCTGCAGCGTTATCCATGAGTTGTGACGGGTTACTTCTGGATAGTGTGCTTCGGGACTTTGGCGTTGAGCATCGAAACCAGGGGTTTGCTTCCGGCCGGAGGTTTAACCGTATTTCCCAGCAGAATGTCGTGGGCGGTGATTGTTTTCCCGTACAGACGCCGGTTGGCATCATTGTCCGGTGAGAGCGTCGCGCCGCTGAGTGAGATGCCGACGAAGAGTCCCGACGACCGGCCATAGGTCAGTATCTCCGCGCTGCTTACGGAACCGGTCGACGTTGCGCCAGGGCCTGCCGCTGCGGCCATGTCGCTACCGAGCTTGGACTTTCCTTCCAGCAATTTGTCCACGGCTACCGGCGACATAACGAGCAGAACGAAGTCACTGGCGGTGCCGCCGACTTGCAAGCCGATGCTGGTCCCGCCGATGCTGTACATCGCGGGCGCTGCCCACTTACCAATAAACTTTTTGCCGACGCGGCAGATCATCGGTCCGCGGCCTCCGGTTCCTCCAATAATGAAGGCGCCCTTTTTCACACTTGGCAGAACGATGACGCAATCCGCTTTCGCGAGCAGGCTTGCCGGAACACTCTTGGCATCGAGCATCTCCTGCAATACGGTGGCGGCTTTCTCCAGGGTTTCTTGATCTTTCGCAGTATCGTCCGCCCAGACGGGCGCCGAACACGACGTCAAAACTACGGACATGAGCAGGCAAGCACCAAGTATCTTCGGTTTTGACATGAGACTCCGAGTTCCTTTCGTCTAGCCACGCCCTCTCGGGACGGAAGATGGTATACCCGGCCGGTCAGTACCGCCAGCGGTTATAGGGAACTCACTCAACTTGCTTGTCGAGCGCGCAAGTTCGCAAGAGATGGCCGGCTCCGGGTCCTGCCGCATTAGATTCGGGGCGTGTTGTTCCCTCAGACAAGCGACAGCAAGCTTGGTAGTCTAGTAACGGCACAATGCCATTCACGTTCGCACATCCAGCAGCAGTTCTCCCGATTCATTCCAGATTCAAGAAATGGATCCCACTCTCCGCGCTCGTAATTGGCAGCCTGGTACCGGATGCTGCGTACTATTTGCCGATGCCCGGGCATTTCAAACAGAATTCCCATACGTTCCTCGGAACATTTTCCTCGGCTCTTCCCGTTGGCATTCTCGTCTTGCTCATTTTCTATTGGATCGCGCCGCAAGTCGTCTTTTTGCTGCCGAGCCCCCACCGCGAAGTCCTTCAGCCTAGAATTAAGACTCCAGCGTCTTTAGTCGAGGTTCTGATGGCGGCCTGTGGAATTGTTCTTGGCGCAGAAAGCCATGTCCTGTGGGATTCCTTCACTCATCAAGCCGGCTGGGCGGTGGAGCGAGTTCCGTTGCTTCGAGAACCGCTCGTCGGAGACAAGGTTCCTGTTTATCTGGCTTTGCAATATCTGTCGACGGTATTCGGTTTGTGCGTCATCTTGTATGCATACCATCGATGGATGAAAGCCGCTGGATTTCCGCGGTGGATGTGGCAGAGACCCTCTTGGAGATTCTATTTATGGGCGGCGGTACTTTGTGCCTGCTCCGTAGAAGCATTCGTCGAGAGCCACGCGCTGCATGCACTCGCAAGCTTTCCGCGCAGCAGGCATTTCGCCGTGGTCTTTATCACCAGCTTCGTTAGAAATGTGCTGATTGCGCTGTGTACGGTTTCGATCGGCGCAAAAGTGCTCGCGTTTTTCTTATCCCAGAAGCCGCCCCTGACAACCCGTCCCTAACTGCAGGGAAGCGGCAGCCATAATCAATCTCCGGCCGGCAGCGCGACCGAGTGAGAGGGTACTTTCACACGCCTGCTATACGCGCGGAAGCGATCCATGTAGAGGTATATGACGGGAGTAGTAAACAGAGTAAGCACTTGGCTCACCAGAAGGCCGCCGACGATGGCGATACCAAGCGGACGCCGCAGCTCAGAGCCCATTCCCGTGCCGAGAGCCAGAGGGATTCCTCCAAGTACAACGCAATCATGGTTGAGCGCGCCGCGCCGCTTCTTGCTTCCGGCGGCGCGTTCATCGCCGTTGGCGCGTTGCATCTCGCTGGCAAGACCGGCCTCATCGAGCGGATTCGCGCCGACGGCTACACGGTGACGAAAGTCTGGTAGGCCGCTATTCCCCGTAGGGCGTCCAGATGTTTTTCACCTGAGTGGCTCGGCGCAGGAATTCGCGGCCTTCGGCTTTGGTCCAGTCGATCGCGGCGGCCAAGGTCCAGGTCGCCTTGAGGTTGCCGGCGGAGAGCGCTTCCACCTGAGCCGCGCCGTCCGTGTCGCCGACATACCAGACCGCATCGACGCCATCGTGCTCGGCCAGCGTCTTGGCGAGGATATTCGCCTCTCCGGTGACGATGTTGACCACGCCTGCCGGCATGTCCGACGTTTCCAGCACCGAATAGAATCGGTTGCGCTCAAGGGGTGGCTCGCCGAAGGGACCGCGACGACGCAATTGCCCATCGCGATCGCCGGCATGACGAGCGAGACGAAGGCCATCAGCGGCGCCTCGTCCGGGCAGACGATGCCCATCACGCCCCACGGCTCGTTCATCGCCAGCGTGACGAAGCGCGAGCGCGTCGCGTGCACCGCGCCGTCGAACTTGTCGGCATAGCCGGCATAGACGAACGCGCGGCGGATCGAGGCCTCCACTTCGGCCTTCGCGATGCGGGCGGAAGCCCCGGTCATGGCGCTGAGGCGCCGCGTAAATTCGTCCGCCCGGGCGGCCAGATTCTCGGCCACGTAATAGAGCACTTGCGCGCGATTGGCGCCGTCGCCGCGCCCCACGTCGAAGCCTTCGCGGCAGCTTCGACGGCGTTGCGAATGTCCTTACGATTGCCAAGCCCAGCCAGCCCAACCTCGCCGCCTGCGGGATCGAGAACTGCGTAGCTATAACCGGAATCCGGCCGCGCCTGCTTGCCGCCGACATAAAGCTTGGCGGTGCGATCCGGGCCCTCGTCAATGACGTTCCGCGCGGAACTTACCCAGGCGAAGCGTTGAGGGGGGGAGCGCGGAAGAGCTGATCTTGCCTTTCGGCGCATCGGCGACTCGATACTCGGACAGGCCCTCGCGCCCGCCCTCGCGGCCGAAGCCGCTTTCCCTATAGCCGCCGAAGCCGGACGCCGCGTCGAA
>CAWDLF010000007.1:0-30028 GCA_963803105.1 Terriglobia bacterium | reverse complement strand
CGGAACATCCGATCGGGCTGCTTCGCGACGCTTTGGAACTCTGTGGTCGTGGTGCCGGGACAAAGCGCGGAGACGTTCACGCCAAATTGGCGGACCTCCTCCGCTATGGCCTCGGCGAAAAGCAGGTCAAAAGCCTTCGTCGCCGCATAGACGGCATTGAAAGGCAGCGCCTGAAATGCCGCAATCGAAGACACGATCATCACGTCGCCATGCTTCCGCGCCACCATCCCGGGAAGATAGAGCCGCGTCAGGTGGACCACAGCCGAGCAATTCACCTGAACCATTTCCAGCATCCGCTCCACTGGGACTCCGTGAACGTATCCGAAGGCCCCAAACCCGGCATTGTTCACCAGCAGCTCGATTTCAATATTTCGGCCGGCAGTAAATCCGTGGATCGTGTCCGGCGCGTCGGCGCCAGTAAGGCTCGGCGCCGCAAACCTCCACTTTGACGCCGTGTTTCGCGTGCAAGTCAGCGGCAATCGTCTCAAGTCGGTCTGTCCGCCGCGCCGTCAGCACTAGATTGGCCTTCCCAGCCAGCCAGATGCTCCGCGAGAGCCAGCCCAATCCCGGCGCTTGCGCCCGTCACCAATGCCCATTTGCCGGTCCATCGCTCACGCCAATTTTTCGTCAAGAGAGGCTCCCCCGACGTTAAGTTTTATCAGACCATATTTGGAAGTAGTTCGGAAGCGGGAAAAGGTAGAGGCAGGGCAATTACGCGGGAGTACCGCAGGCTGGCGCATCAAATACGGCGTCGCGGAGTCGTCCACCCTCTTTTTTCAGGCGATCAAGCAGCCGCCGCGCCCATACAAATTCAGCGGCCAGAATCCCAGCCCGAAGAGGATCACGAGCCAGCCCGGGCCCGGAGTCACGATCATGAGCACGCCTACGATCAACACTGTGAAGCCGCACACGATCTTCACGTACCGTTTCGCCTGCTGCACCGTGTTGGTGTTCGTGGGCATTGGGCTGTGTGCTAGTCCATTGTTCGTGGATCGGGCGGACGGGGCGTTTCACCGCACAAATTAGTGCATCGTCTGCGTCACAACTCCTTAGATGCCGACACTTGCACTCAGGAATCATCCTGCACGCCGATTTCCATTGATGCGGTTTGCAGCTGGGCCCATATTTGCTGGGAAAACAGCTCTTTTTGCTGGAATATATTTCGCTCGTGTTACTCTCAATTCCGATTTCGGGAAATTTATGCCTATCGAGGAATGACAAAATGGAACTTCTTACGGTGCGGATGGAGATCCCCAAGGACGCAAACCTGATCCTGGGTCACTCGCATTTCATCAAGACTGCCGAGGATATCTACGAGGTTGTCGTCAACACGGTCCCCGGCGCCAAGTTTGCCGTGGCGTTCAACGAAGCCTCCGGACCTTGCCTGATCCGCGTCGAATCGAACGATGACGAGTTGCGCCGCGCGGCCATCGCGAACGCGCAATCCATCGCCGCAGGCCACGCGTTCGTCCTGCTGATCCGCCAGGCGTACCCGATCAATTTGCTGAGCCGCGTGCGCGATTCGTTTGAAGTTTGTACGGTTTATTGCGCTACGGCTAATCCGGTCGAAGTGATTCTCGCGCAAACGGAGCAGGGCAGGGGAATTCTGGGTGTTGTGGACGGAAACTCGCCGAAAGGTGTCGAAGGGCCAGCGGAAGCGCCGGCGGGAATTCCTGCGCAAAATCGGCTACAAACTGTGAGGTAGCGAAGTCTCGCCTTTGTAGCGGCCGCCTCGCTTTTCAGGCGGGCGCTTTTGCCTCGCGTCGGTGGGTTCGTAGGGGCACGGCATGCCGTGCCCGCGCCGAGAGATTCCTGGAAATCTCCGCTCAGGCGTAAGCTGTCTCGAAAGGTCAGACTTCGAAATTGAGTTTAAAACTTGTAGACCAGCCCCGCCGAAACCTTAGGGCTCAGTTGGTACGTACTGAAGAATGTCGTTTCGACGGTCCGCCGATAGGCGGATAGCAAAGCGATGGTGCCGCGAGCCTAAGTCAACTCCGCCGCCCGCCTCAAACGCAAACGCTCCCTGGCTTCCATACGGAGTCTTGGGGCTGAGATGCGCTCCGCCGGCCATGGCGTGCGCCCACAACTCGATTCCCCGCGTTGCCGCCCAGCGAATCGTGGCCCAGCCACACCCATAAAGAATTGCTCGTTCGTTCCCGACAGTGAACCGAACGTCCCGATCCCCTCGCCATCGAAACCCACCCATTGGCGCGGGTAGTACACTGCGGAAACGTTAAACCCGTTCGTATTTGTCTCTATGTGCGGGGCCTCGTACAAGCGCAGAAACGTGTATCCGCCATACACCTCAACTGTGTAGGTGGCGAAGACGCCTTGCACCCCCTGCGGCTCGGCGGCCGCGCCCGCCGCCGCACCTGCGGCCGGCAGTGCGAAAAGCGAATTCTGGCTTATGAAGTTTACAGGTGTCGGATCGGCCAGCAGCAGCGGACTCACCGCAGTCGCCTGCGCCGATGCCCCTCCAGCCGCGAGAAAAATCCCCAAAATCAGCCCTATGGCCAGCGCCCCAGATCTCATGCCCGCCTCCCGCACCCCTAGCCCTACCCTTCAATTAGAGCGGCCACGCCATACCCTGTCCACAGCTTTGATGGCCTTGGGCGCGTGGGAATTACTGTCCGCTCGGCCATACCCCCGAGGCGGGTGCCCGCACCCTTGCAGTCCCAAGGTGCGGTTCCTGAACTTGCCTTTGTAGCGGCCGCCTTCAGGCGGGCGTTTTTGCTTCGCTCTCGTAGCCGGGTGCCGCCCCCTTGCGGTCCCAAGGGTGCGGTTCTTGAACTTGCCTTTGTAGCGGCCGCCTTTAGGCGGGCGTTTTTGCTTCGCCTTCGTAGCGCCCTCCGGAACGTGCCTATCTTCGGAGCAGCCCCGGCATTCATGCGGGGGGAGGAGCGCTTCAGCGCTCCGGAAAGAACTTCGCCTCGATCGTGCGCTTTAGCGCCGGGCGTCTCTGTCGGATGCCGCACCCTTGCGGTACCCAAGGGTACGGTTCTTGAATCTGCTCTTCGGCTTGCCAAACCCCCAGGCTCTCGCCTGGAGGCCGCCCGGCGCTTTGCTTTTCTCAGAGGGAACGCAGGAAATTCAGCAGATCCTGCTGCTGTTGGTTGCTCATGTTGTTGAAGATGCTGATGACGCCGTTGGCCTCCGACCCTGGCCCCGCATGGGACTCAATAGCCTTAAGCAGACCGCCATTTGCCGGAGTCGCCCGGCCGTCGTGAAGGAAGAATATCCGTTGGCCGACTCCCCATAACGGAGCCGTCCGAAACTCATCGGGGCCCGCGGAACCCTGGGACACGTTGTCCGCCAGGTTAGAACCCATGTTGTGCACCAGTAAATCGGAATACAGCGCTGCGGTCTGCTGGTTCAACGAGGCCGCCAGGTTGGAGGTTCCCGTCTGCATCGCCGGCGTGTGGCACAGGTCGCAGTGCGCCTGCAGGAAAACCTGCTGCCCGTGCTGGATCGACTGCGCAGAGGGGTTGCCCGGGATTCCCGCCGTCGACGGCGACGGAGGTGCCAGGAACCTCATGAACGCCGCGAACTCTACGAGGTCGCTCGGGAACTGCACTCCCGACTGGGCGAAGTTCGTCGAGTCTTCCGGAGTCTTGGTGAGCATGCAGGAGGCCGGCGCGCTCCGTTCGTTGGGGAACAGTTCGTTCGTCACCCCCTGTTCCACGTTGTAGGCTTCTCCGGCGAAGATCTCGAGCGACTTATTCTGCGCCTTCCAGCCAAACCGCGTGATGGTCCCATCGTTACCGCTCTGGTTCGGATGGCCGGAAATTCCCAGGTTCGCCTTCAGCTGCGCGTTGGCGCCCATGTTAGCCAGGATCGTCGCGTCAGGAATGTTTTCGATCAGGCCCGCCCCGAACACCGGCGTGGGGATCCGGAAGATCAGATTCCCGAGCTGCTGCATTTGCACGAAGTTCGGCTGCTGCATCTGGCAACCGGGCGCGTCGCTTCGACCGGCGATCGTGAACAGGTCGTGCACCCCGCCGTCGGGAGTCTGCGTCAGCGACCCGCTCGACGTCACCATGAACGGAAAGCGCGCCTCGCGCACTGGGCCGTCCGGCGTAACGAAAAACGGAATCCTGTTGCTCGCTCCATCCATCGTCGCAACGGCTATCTGTGGGTTCGATCCGAGGTGGGGATATTCGTTCAAACCGGGGCTTGATCCGCCAGGCCCGGGCTGCGCGTGGCAGCTTCCACAGCTGTTCGAATTGAAGCCCGGCCCAAGGCCCGCGTCAGGCTCTCCCGCCAGAGTACCGCTGACCGAATCAATCGCCAGGAAGCGCACCATACCTTCCTGAAAATACTCCATCTGCGCCGCGCTCAAGCCGGCGAGCGCACTGCCCACAGTGACGGCATCGGAGCGCACCCCGGGGTCTTGGGCGCTCGTTCCGTTGTTTCCATTGTTACCACCGTTACCACCACCGCCCGGGTTCCCATTGTTGGGCGTCCCGTCACCATTTCGCCCCCCGCCGTTGCGGAATCCATTCTGCAGCCCGCCGTTTTGCGCCCCGCCCAACAGCGCCGTGCTCAGCGACAGTGCCGCCACTGCCGCATACACCATCATCATTGGCTTCGCGCTTTTCATCTTGCTCCCCCCTGCCGCAGCCGCCCGTTCTACCGGCGTAACCGCGGCGAACAAACACACCCGTCGCGCACCGAAATTTCTGGTTAACAGCCGGGTGGGTTAACCGTCGGACAAAAAGCGGCAACGAAGTTTGCTGCCGCTGTTGGAGCGTGAATCTATAGAAGTCATCAACTTCGGTCAAGGGTTCGGAAGTACAGTTTTGGTACAGTGCACCGCTTAGGACTCCGCGCGCTCGATGGGTGGAAGATCTCGCGCCCGCACAGCTCCTATCAACAACGTCAAGTTGGTCAGCAGGATGACCGCGAACGCTAGCGACGGCAAAAATTCAAATGTTGTCCCGCGCGCTTCAACAACGTCTATACCCAGAACGGCTGTGATTAAACCGCGGGGAACGAGCCAGGTCATCAACTCGCATTCCAGCGCCGAAAAACCGCGCCATGCAAACCGGCCCGTTTGCACCGCAATCCAACGAGCCACGAAGATGGAGGCGAAGCAAAGAAAAGAGATTCGGAGATCCCTGCGTATGCCCATGAAATCGACCAGCATGCCGAGAAGCACGAAAAAAAACGTGCGCAGCAAAAAAGCCAGCTCGCCGTGGAACGCGAGCAGTTGCTCCTGCGGGCGCTCCGGCGGGCGACCCTCATTTGTCACCGGCGTTTCGTCAAACCAATCCGAGCCGGGCGTTTCATCAAGATGAAGGCGCCGGCGAATCGCCGCGAAATTACTCAGCGTCAGGCCGAAAACGAGAACGGCAACCAGCTCATTGCCCCCGAGAAAGTGAACCCCGGAATAAACCAGAAGCACGGCAGCAAACGTCAGGACGTGCCAGAAGTGTTCCTCGGACAAAACGGGAAGCAGATGCGACCACAGTATGCCGGCCAGAGTCCCGCAGGCCACCGCCAGAATCAGACTCGACGTTAAGCTCCAGGCCACCGCTTTCGGGGCGGCACTGCCGCCCGAAGCCACGTCCAGAAGCGTGGTTACGGCCAGCACGCCCAGCGCATCGCCCAGCGTAGCCTCCACCAGCAGAGTCACCTTCACTTCGCGGCGCAGGTTTAACTGCTGCAAGACCGGCAGAACGATCGAGCTGCTGATGCATCCCAGCACCGCGCCGATCAGCATCGCGTTCAGCCACGGAAAACGCAGCACGTAGTGGCAGCCAGCCGCAACCCCCGCCGCGGATAGCACGTAGCTGTAGATCGAAAGGAAGAATCCCGCTCCGAAGTGCCTCAGTATCTCGCCGAGCTTCAGATCCATTCCGCCTTCGAACAGAATCAGGATCAAAGCCAGGGCCCCGAAGCCTCGCGTCGCGCCGCGAAAAATGTCCGGGTTGACCCAATGCAGTACCGGGCCAATCAGCACTCCGGTAGCCATCAGGATGATCACATCCGGCACACGCGTGAACCGCACCAGCCGGTTGGCCACGAACGCCAGCACCAGCAACCCACCCAAAAGCGCGAAAAAAAGTGTGATATCCATCAGGTTGCCCCGCGCAAAGTCTTGCCTTAGAGGCCCTCCCCTAATATCGGCCCCGGGCGTCGAAAAGGAACTGCGCCCTCAGCACGCGGGACAAAGATAATCGAGGAAATCCCCACCCGACGCAAACGAAAATCTGTCTTTCGCAGCGACCGCCAGAACTTTTCCGAACGAAGCCGAGGAAGGGCGCCTTTCGCTTCTGCCTTTCGCAGCGCCGCGGCCTTTAGCGCGGCGGCCTTTGCTTTTGCCTCTGTAGCGACCGCCCTTCGCGTCATTTGCGTCCCGGGCGCGGCGGCCTTGCCGTTCGTAGGGGCGCTGCTTGCTGCGCCCGTAGCGGCGCAAGCGTACCCAGCGCCATCCGATATCCGCGTCGCCGAGGGTGACGCGCCACGGGGACTCTTGCATTGTCTTTTGTGGCGGCCGCCTTCAGACGGGGCGTCTTGCTCTCATGGCAGCGTGCGCGTACCAACGACCGTACCGTTCCTGACTCCTCTCAGCGCTCTTCTGGGGTTCGCCTTGCCTCTTTGCCTCAAATCTCCACAGGCCTTTGATATTGACCTTCGCGATTTTCGCGCCCAAGCTTATGCGAGCGTCCGGAATCTGCGTGAACCACGGACGCAAGGAACAGCCATGAGGTGGAAGACGGAGAAGATGCTAATGACGCTAAGGCCGGGAAGAAGAACACAGGCGACGGCGCCTGTCCTGTTTCCTCTGCTTCCCATGCCTCTTTTCCCCCGGTTTTGGCCGACGACCCTTCGACCCAGACCGGAACGCCTCGATGGACTCACCCCCTCGTAAGTCGTTGGAAACAATCATCGAGGGTCGAAGCAGCCCGGAATTTTTTTCCGGCCCCTTGTACTCTCTCCCAGCATGGTACTATCTCCGCAGCGGGGCTTCGCCTTATTGCTTCTTAGCCTCATTGCCTCTGCGCTTTTGTATGGCGCTAGAAGACGCCGAACCAGCTCTTTGACAATTTAGACGAACGGAAGTCGGGCCTGCCAAAATGGCTCCTCCGCGCCGCCGCGCCCGCTCTTGACTCCGGAAACCGCCCTCGTCAGCATTTCCTCGCTGCCTCACGGCAGCGCTTATCCAGAGTGGCTGAGGGGACAGGGCCTGTCCCCTCAGCCACTCTGGATAAGCGCTGCCGTGAGGCAGCGAGGAAATGCTAACAAGGGCGGTTTCCGGAGTCAAGAGCGGGCGCGGCGGCGCGGAGGAGCCATTTTGGCAGGCCCGACTTCCGTTCGTCTAAATTGTCAAAGAGCTGGTACGGCGTCTTCTAGACGCCGTCAAAAGCGCAGAGGCAATGAGGCTAAGAAGCAATAAGGCGAAGCCCCGCTGCGGAGATCAGTACCATGCTGGGAGAGCGTCCAAGGGGCCGGAATAAAGTTCCGGGCTGCTTCGACCTCGATGATTGTTTCCAACGACTTACGAGGGGGTGAGTCCATCGAGGCGTTCCGGTCTGGGTCGAAGGGTCGTCGGCCAAAACCGGGGGCAAAAGAGGCATGGGAAGCAGAGGAAACAGGACAGGCGCCGTCGCCTGTGTTCTTCTTCCCGGCCTTAGCGTCATTAGCATCTTCTCCGTCTTCCACCTCATGGCTGTTCCTTGCGTCCGTGGTTCACGCAGATTCCGGACGCTCGCATAAGCTTGGGCGCGAAAATCGCGAAGGTCAATATCAAAGGCCTGTGGAGATTTGAGGCAAAGAGGCAAGGCGAACCCCAGAAGAGCGCTGAGAGGAGTCAGGAACGGTACGGTCGTTGGTACGCGCACGCTGCCATGAGAGCAAGACGCCCCGTCTGAAGGCGGCCGCCACAAAAGACAATGCAAGAGTCCCCGTGGCGCGTCACCCTCGGCGACGCGGATATCGGATGGCGCTGGGTACGCTTGCGCCGCTACGGGCGCAGCAAGCAGCGCCCCTACGAACGGCAAGGCCGCCGCGCCCGGGACGCAAATGACGCGAAGGGCGGTCGCTACAGAGGCAAAAGCAAAGGCCGCCGCGCTAAAGGCCGCGGCGCTGCGAAAGGCAGAAGCGAAAGGCGCCCTTCCTCGGCTTCGTTCGGAAAGGTTCTGGCGGTCGCTGCGAAAGACAGATTTTCGTTTGCGTCGGGTGGGGATTTCCTCGATTATCTTTGTCCCGCGTGCTGAGGGCGCAGTTCCTTTTCGACGCCCGGGGCCGATATTAGGGGAGGGCCTCTAAGGCAAGACTTTGCGCGGGGCAACCTGATGGATATCACACTTTTTTTCGCGCTTTTGGGTGGGCTGCTGGTGCTGGCGTTTGTAGCCAACCGGCTGGTGCGGTTCACGCGTGTGCCGGATGTGATCATCCTGATGGCTACCGGAGTGCTGATTGGCCCGGTACTGCATTGGGTCAACCCGGACATTTTTCGCGGCGCGACGCGAGGCTTCGGGGCCCTGGCTTTGATCCTGATTCTGTTCGAAGGCGGAATGGATCTGAAGCTCGGCGAGATACTGAGGCACTTCGGAGCGGGATTCTTCCTTTCGATCTACAGCTACGTGCTATCCGCGGCGGGGGTTGCGGCTGGCTGCCACTACGTGCTGCGTTTTCCGTGGCTGAACGCGATGCTGATCGGCGCGGTGCTGGGATGCATCAGCAGCTCGATCGTTCTGCCGGTCTTGCAGCAGTTAAACCTGCGCCGCGAAGTGAAGGTGACTCTGCTGGTGGAGGCTACGCTGGGCGATGCGCTGGGCGTGCTGGCCGTAACCACGCTTCTGGACGTGGCTTCGGGCGGCAGTGCCGCCCCGAAAGCGGTGGCCTGGAGCTTAACGTCGAGTCTGATTCTGGCGGTGGCCTGCGGGACTCTGGCCGGCATACTGTGGTCGCATCTGCTTCCCGTTTTGTCCGAGGAACACTTCTGGCACGTCCTGACGTTTGCTGCCGTGCTTCTGGTTTATTCCGGGGTTCACTTTCTCGGGGGCAATGAGCTGGTTGCCGTTCTCGTTTTCGGCCTGACGCTGAGTAATTTCGCGGCGATTCGCCGGCGCCTTCATCTTGATGAAACGCCCGGCTCGGATTGGTTTGACGAAACGCCGGTGACAAATGAGGGTCGCCCGCCGGAGCGCCCGCAGGAGCAACTGCTCGCGTTCCACGGCGAGCTGGCTTTTTTGCTGCGCACGTTTTTTTTCGTGCTTCTCGGCATGCTGGTCGATTTCATGGGCATACGCAGGGATCTCCGAATCTCTTTTCTTTGCTTCGCCTCCATCTTCGTGGCTCGTTGGATTGCGGTGCAAACGGGCCGGTTTGCATGGCGCGGTTTTTCGGCGCTGGAATGCGAGTTGATGACCTGGCTCGTTCCCCGCGGTTTAATCACAGCCGTTCTGGGTATAGACGTTGTTGAAGCGCGCGGGACAACATTTGAATTTTTGCCGTCGCTAGCGTTCGCGGTCATCCTGCTGACCAACTTGACGTTGTTGATAGGAGCTGTGCGGGCGCGAGATCTTCCACCCATCGAGCGCGCGGAGTCCTAAGCGGTGCACTGTACCAAAACTGTACTTCCGAACCCTTGACCGAAGTTGATGACTTCTATAGATTCACGCTCCAACAGCGGCAGCAAACTTCGTTGCCGCTTTTTGTCCGACGGTTAACCCACCCGGCTGTTAACCAGAAATTTCGGTGCGCGACGGGTGTGTTTGTTCGCCGCGGTTACGCCGGTAGAACGGGCGGCTGCGGCAGGGGGGAGCAAGATGAAAAGCGCGAAGCCAATGATGATGGTGTATGCGGCAGTGGCGGCACTGTCGCTGAGCACGGCGCTGTTGGGCGGGGCGCAAAACGGCGGGCTGCAGAATGGATTCCGCAACGGCGGGGGGCGAAATGGTGACGGGACGCCCAACAATGGGAACCCGGGCGGTGGTGGTAACGGTGGTAACAATGGAAACAACGGAACGAGCGCCCAAGACCCCGGGGTGCGCTCCGATGCCGTCACTGTGGGCAGTGCGCTCGCCGGCTTGAGCGCGGCGCAGATGGAGTATTTTCAGGAAGGTATGGTGCGCTTCCTGGCGATTGATTCGGTCAGCGGTACTCTGGCGGGAGAGCCTGACGCGGGCCTTGGGCCGGGCTTCAATTCGAACAGCTGTGGAAGCTGCCACGCGCAGCCCGGGCCTGGCGGATCAAGCCCCGGTTTGAACGAATATCCCCACCTCGGATCGAACCCACAGATAGCCGTTGCGACGATGGATGGAGCGAGCAACAGGATTCCGTTTTTCGTTACGCCGGACGGCCCAGTGCGCGAGGCGCGCTTTCCGTTCATGGTGACGTCGAGCGGGTCGCTGACGCAGACTCCCGACGGCGGGGTGCACGACCTGTTCACGATCGCCGGTCGAAGCGACGCGCCCGGTTGCCAGATGCAGCAGCCGAACTTCGTGCAAATGCAGCAGCTCGGGAATCTGATCTTCCGGATCCCCACGCCGGTGTTCGGGGCGGGCCTGATCGAAAACATTCCTGACGCGACGATCCTGGCTAACATGGGCGCCAACGCGCAGCTGAAGGCGAACCTGGGAATTTCCGGCCATCCGAACCAGAGCGGTAACGATGGGACCATCACGCGGTTTGGCTGGAAGGCGCAGAATAAGTCGCTCGAGATCTTCGCCGGAGAAGCCTACAACGTGGAACAGGGGGTGACGAACGAACTGTTCCCCAACGAACGGAGCGCGCCGGCCTCCTGCATGCTCACCAAGACTCCGGAAGACTCGACGAACTTCGCCCAGTCGGGAGTGCAGTTCCCGAGCGACCTCGTAGAGTTCGCGGCGTTCATGAGGTTCCTGGCACCTCCGTCGCCGTCGACGGCGGGAATCCCGGGCAACCCCTCTGCGCAGTCGATCCAGCACGGGCAGCAGGTTTTCCTGCAGGCGCACTGCGACCTGTGCCACACGCCGGCGATGCAGACGGGAACCTCCAACCTGGCGGCCTCGTTGAACCAGCAGACCGCAGCGCTGTATTCCGATTTACTGGTGCACAACATGGGTTCTAACCTGGCGGACAACGTGTCCCAGGGTTCCGCGGGCCCCGATGAGTTTCGGACGGCTCCGTTATGGGGAGTCGGCCAACGGATATTCTTCCTTCACGACGGCCGGGCGACTCCGGCAAATGGCGGTCTGCTTAAGGCTATTGAGTCCCATGCGGGGCCAGGGTCGGAGGCCAACGGCGTCATCAGCATCTTCAACAACATGAGCAACCAACAGCAGCAGGATCTGCTGAATTTCCTGCGTTCCCTCTGAGAAAAGCAAAGCGCCGGGCGGCCTCCAGGCGAGAGCCTGGGGGTTTGGCAAGTCGAAGAGCAGATTCAAGAACCGTACCCTTGGGGTACCGCAAGGGTGCGGCATCCGACAGAGACGCCCGGCGCTAAAGCGCACGATCGAGGCGAAGTTCTTTCCGGAGCGCTGAAGCGCTCCTCCCCCCGCATGAATGCCGGGGCTGCTCCGAAGATAGGCACGTTCCGGAGGGCGCTACGAAGGCGAAGCAAAAACGCCCGCCTAAAGGCGGCCGCTACAAAGGCAAGTTCAAGAACCGCACCCTTGGGACCGCAAGGGGGCGGCACCCGGCTACGAGAGCGAAGCAAAAACGCCCGCCTGAAGGCGGCCGCTACAAAGGCAAGTTCAGGAACCGCACCTTGGGACTGCAAGGGTGCGGGACCCGCCTCGGGGGTATGGCCGAGCGGACAGTAATTCCCACGCGCCCAAGGCCATCAAAGCTGTGGACAGGGTATGGCGTGGCCGCTCTAATTGAAGGGTAGGGCTAGGGGTGCGGGAGGCGGGCATGAGATCTGGGGCGCTGGCCATAGGGCTGATTTTGGGGATTTTTCTCGCGGCTGGGGCGGCATCGGCGCAGGCGACTGCGGTGAGTCCGCTGCTGCTGGCCGATCCGACACCTGTAAACTTCATAAGCCAGAATTCGCTTTTCGCACTGCCGGCCGCAGGTGCGGCGGCGGGCGCGGCCGCCGAGCCGCAGGGGGTGCAAGGCGTCTTCGCCACCTACACAGTTGAGGTGTATGGCGGATACACGTTTCTGCGCTTGTACGAGGCCCCGCACATAGAGACAAATACGAACGGGTTTAACGTTTCCGCAGTGTACTACCCGCGCCAATGGGTGGGTTTCGATGGCGAGGGGATCGGGACGTTCGGTTCACTGTCGGGAACGAACGAGCAATTCTTTATGGGTGTGGCTGGGCCACGATTCCGCTGGGCGGCAACGCGGGGAATCGAGTTGTGGGCGCACGCCATGGCCGGCGGAGCGCATCTCAGCCCCAAGACTCCGTATGGAAGCCAGGGAGCGTTTGCGTTTGAGGCGGGCGGCGGAGTTGACTTAGGCTCGCGGCACCATCGCTTTGCTATCCGCCTATCGGCGGACCTGGTCGGAACGACATTCTTCAGTACGTACCAACTGAGCCCTAAGGTTTCGGCGGGGCTGGTCTACAAGTTTTAAACTCAATTTCGAAGTCTGACCTTTCGAGACAGCTTACGCCTGAGCGGAGATTTCCAGGAATCTCTCGGCGCGGGCACGGCATGCCGTGCCCCTACGAACCCACCGACGCGAGGCAAAAGCGCCCGCCTGAAAAGCGAGGCGGCCGCTACAAAGGCGAGACTTCGCTACCTCACAGCTTGTAGCCAATTTGGCGGAGGAAATCGTGGCGGTGCTTCGCGTCTTGGGGAGCTTCGACGCCTTTGGGCGAAGCTCCGTCGATGACGCCGAGAACGCCGCGCCCCTGCTCGGTCTGTGCCACGACGACCTCGACGGGATTAGCGGTGGCGCAGAAGATCGAGCAGACCTCAAAGCAGTCGCGCACGCGGCTCAGCAGGTTGATGGGATACGCCTGGCGAACGAGCAGCACGAAGACGTGGCCGGCGCCGATGGCCTGGGCGTTGGCGACGGCGGCGGCGCGGAGTTCGTCGTCGTTCGATTCGACGCGCACCAGGCAGGGGCCGGAGGCTTCGTTGAAAGCGACGGCAAACTTGGCGCCGGGAACGGTGTTGACGACAACCTCGTAGAGATCTTCGGCGGTCTTGATGAAGTGCGATTGTCCGAGAATCAGATTGGCGTTCTCGGGAATGTGCAGGCGAACGGTAAGCAAATCCATTTTTTCATCCTCGTCCGGAACAAATTTCCACAATTGGAATGAAGCTGGCGAATCGGCAGCCGTGCGCCGGAGCGAAGTCCATTATCAGCATGGGATGTGCGTGCGGCAAGGGGAGAAGGCGATGGCAATCTGCGTGCTTGTTAGAACGTGGAGTACTTTGCGCGTCTACAGCATCTAACGGAGTGTAGGGCAACGTGGCAAAGGTTAACGTAGCAAGGAGCAGGTGACGATTGTATGTGGGTGAAGTCACTACAACAAGCCAAGCGGCTGCTGAAGATCGTGTTCGGCTTCACGCTGCTGGCGGCGGGAATCATTATGATCGTCACACCCGGCCCCGGGTGGCTGGTGATTCTGCTCGCGCTGGGAGTGCTGGCCGCTGAGTTTGTGTGGGCGCAGCGGCTGCTGAATCGACTGAAAGAGCAGGGCCAACGTATTCGCAGGACCGTGTTTCCCTCCGCCGATCGCGCCGCCTGACGCGCGGCTTCTGCCCGCTTTTGTTCGGCTGGGCGCCTTGAATTCCGTTTTCCTGCTTTCGAACGCTTCCTCTTTTGTGTTTTCATGGCACCTGACGTCGGGGAGAGCTGTGTGTCCAACAATTGGCGAAAAAGATGGGTGGGGAAGTGGGCGCTGGTAACGGGAGCGAGCGCGGGGATCGGCTGGGCTCTGGCTGAGCAACTGGCGTCGGCGGGCGCGAATTTGGTGCTGACCGCGCGGCGGACGGAGCGGCTCCAGCAGCTGGCGGACGATCTGAGGGCGAAGTACAAGATTCAGACGGAAATCTTCGCGTCAGATTTGGCCCTGCCTGGGGCTTCGCGCGCGGTGCACGCGTTTACCACCGGGAAAGGCATTCAGGTCGATTTGCTGGTGAACAATGCCGGCTTTGGGGCTTTTGGCTACATTCAGGATATTCCCGAGGCGCGGCTGCTGGAGATGATTCAGGTGAACTGCGCGGCGGTTGTGCAGCTGACGCGGCTGTATATTCCGGAGATGGTCGAGCGGCGGACGGGTGACATTTTGATCGTGGCCTCGGTGGCCGGGTTCCAGGCACTGCCTTTCAATGCCGTCTATGCGGCGACGAAGGCGTTCGACCTGCTGTTTGCGGAGGGTATCGCCGAGGAAGTGGGGAAGTTCGGAGTGCGCGTGTGCGCGCTCTGCCCCGGCTCGACGACCACAGAGTTTCAGCAGATGGCGCAGCAGCCGGACCGGATCTTCCGAGTGGCCGAGACGGCTGAAAAGGTGGCGCGGGTGGGCCTAGAGGCGATGGCGGCGGGGAAGAGTTCGGTGATTTCGGGACAGCGGAACTGGTGGATGGTGCAAGCCGAGCGGCTGGCTCCGCGGCGGTTTGTGGTGCGCTCCGCAGCGAAGATGATGGCGCCCAAGGAGTAGCCCGCGCACGGCGTTGGCGCCGGGGCGACGCGTTCACACGAAGAGGGATTCTTCGGGCACAAAACGCCCTCAGAATGACGGCGTACAGCAGTAGGCCGGGTTACTCGTCGTCCTGGCTGTGGGCGGCGGCCAAGCGTTCAATCACGTTCATGTCTTCGAGGGTCGTGGTGTCCCCGGAAATGCCGCCCTTGTGCGCGAGCTCGCGCAGAAGGCGGCGCATGATCTTGCCGCTGCGCGTCTTAGGCAGCAGTTCGCAGAAACGAACGTCAGCAGGACGGGCGATGGAGCCGATCGTCACCGAAACATGCTCCATCAGCGCGGCGCGGAGTTCGCCGGAATGCGTGTGGCCGGACCGCAAGGTGACGAAGCAGACGATGGCCTCGCCTTTGATTTCGTCCGGGCGGGCGACGACAGCGGCCTCGGCCACCGAGGGGTGGCTGACCAGCGCGCTTTCGATCTCCATGGAGCTGAGGCGATGGCCGGCAACTTTGATGACGTCGTCGACGCGGCCGAGTACCCATATGTATCCGTCTTTGTCGCACTGGGCGGCGTCGCCGGCGAAGTAGACGCCGGGAATTCGTTGCCAATATTCACGTGCGAAGCGCTCGTCGTCGCCGTAGATGGTGCGGAGCATGGAGGGCCAGGGCTTCTGGATGGTCAGGTAGCCGGTTTCGCCGGGAGGGACGGGTTCGCCCTGCAGGTTGACGACCGTCGCGATGATGCCGGGGAGTGGAAGCGTGGCCGAGCCGGGCTTGGTCGGGCGTCGCGCCGGGCAAGGGGGAGATCATGATCGAGCCGGTTTCGGTCTGCCACCAAGTGTCGACGATGGGGCAGCGGTTCTTGCCGATGACCTCGTAATACCATTTCCAGGCGGCGGGGTTGATCGGCTCGCCGACCGTCCCGAGCACGCGCAGGCTCGAGATGTCGTGCTGGTTGATCCAGTCCACTCCCCAGGACATGAAAGCGCGGACGGCGGTGGCGGAACTGTAGAAGATGGTGACCTTGTAGCGCTCGATGATCTCCCAGAAGCGGTCTTTGCGCGGCTGATCGGGCGCGCCCTCATACATCACGATGGTGGCGCCGTTTGAAAGCGGGCCGTAGACGATGTAGCTGTGGCCGGTGACCCAGCCGATGTCGGCGGTGCACCAGTAGACGTCGTCTTCGCGGAGATCGAAAACCAGCCGCGTGGTCCAAGTGCACTGCAGGAGATAACCGGCGGTGGTGTGCAGCACTCCTTTCGGCTTTCCGGTGGTGCCGCTGGTGTAGAGAATGTAGAGCGGATGCTCGGAATCAAGCGGCTCGGCGGGGCAGTCCTTCGGAGGCTTTGGTCTCGAGATCGTGCCACCAGAGGTCGCGCCCCTCTTGCCAGGCAACTTTCTCAGCGGTGCGGCGGACGACGATGGATTTCTCGATGGTGGGGCAGCTCTTCAAGGCGAGGTCGGCGGTGTCCTTGAGCGGGACGATCTTGCCGCGGCGGTAGCCACCGTCGGCGGTGATAGAATTTTTGATTTTGCGTCGGCGATGCGGTCGGCAAGAGCCGTGGCGCTGAAGCCGCCGAAGACGACGGAATGGACCGCTCCGATGCGCGCGCAGGCCAGCATGGCGATGGGCAGCTCGGGAACCATGGGCATGTAGATGGCGACGCCGTCACCGGGCTTGACGCCGAGCGACTTGAGCGCGTTGGCGAAGCGGCAGACTCGCTCGTGCAGATCGGCATAGGTGAGGCGAACCGTCGAGCCGTCTTCAGCTTCCCAGAGCAGCGCGGGCCGTGCGGCGTGCTTGGCGAGATGACGGTCGAGGCAATTGTAGGAGACGTTGAGCTTGCCGCCGACGAACCACTTGGCGTGGGGCAGATCCCATTCCAAGGTGCGCATGGGCTGCTCGAACCAGTGAAGAGGTCTTGGCCTGCTCGGCCCAGAATCCCTCGGGGTCGCGTTGGGCGCGGTCGTAGATCTCCCGGTATTCGGCGAGCGACTTGACGTGCGCGTGGTGGCTGAATTCCGGGGGCGGGGGGACAGCCTTTTCTTCCAGGACGTGCGGATCGAATTCCTGCATTTTGTGCCTCCAGATCGCAGCGCCAGACGGCCCCGCTTGCCTAGCCCAGCCTTATATTTCGATATGGTAGATGGGATTGCCGGGACATACCTTATGGGAGCAGGGGGCGGCGGTCAAGAGCAGCCATAGGGAGGGGTAATGCATCCCAAAATATGGAACTTGAGGGCCTGCCCGTGGGAAATACGAACGAGAGCCACAGCCGAGCCCCGACCGGATGGGCGAACCGGAGATGAGCAAGGTCACGGAAATCGGCGATGACGCGCTGTTGGCTCGTATGCTGGCGGGCGATGAGGACGCGTTTGTGTTGCTGTACCGCCGGCGGCATCCAGCGGTTTACCGGTACGCGCTGCACATGAGCGGGAACCGGGGAATCGCCGAGGATGTGACCCAAGAGGTTTTTATGGCCCTGATCCGGGACGCCAAGCGGTTCGATCCGGCGAGGGGCGCGTTGGGCGGGTTTCTGATCGGCATCGCCCGGAACCACCTAAGGAAGCGCTGGGAGCAGGATCGCAGGCTGGCGACCTGGGGCGACGACGAGCCGGAAACGATTGAGGTAGCTGCCGATGGCAGCCCTTACGGCGGTGGCGGGGCTGGTTTCCCCGGCCATTTTACGGCCCGAGGGGCAGCGGCCGAACCGGCTGGAGAGTTCGGGGACTTATCGACGGCGGAGTCGGCGGAGCGGCTGCGGCAGGCGGTGGCAAACCTGCCGGGAAAATACCGAGAAGCTGTGGTGCTGTGCGATCTGGAAGAGATGAGCTACGAGGAGGCGGCATTGGCGCTGGGCTGCCCGATCGGGACGGTGCGGTCGCGGCTGCATCGGGCGAGGGCGATTCTGCTGGAGAAGCTGCGCGAAGCTCCGGTGCGGCGATCGCAGGCGACACGCTAGAGAGTTGTAACGGATGAGCGGGCGATGAACGAGCGGGTAATGAACGAAGGAATGAAGGCTATGGAGTGTTTCCGATTCGGAGGGCTGGTTCACGATCTGGGCCGCCGCAGGGGGCTCGACGCGAGCGTCCGCGAAGAGGCTCTGGCCCATGCGGGCTCGTGCGCGCGATGCGCGCGGCTGCTGGCCGAGGTCGAGCGTTTGGATTCCGCTCTTCGCTCCGTGGCCGCCGGTCAGAAGGCGGAACGAGTTGGCGATCTGGCGCGGGGACGGTTCGAGGCTGCGCTGGTGGCCGAGTTTCGCGCGACGAAAGCGCTGGTGAACCGCCGAAAAACAACTTGGCAGGTGGCCGCCGTGGCAGCGGCTGCGGCCTTGCTACTTACTTCGGGTTGGGCCTTCCGGCATTTTGGGCCGAGTTCGGCGCAGCGAAAGCTGGCCGGTGCGCCGAACTCCGGTGCGATCGTGGGTACACAACAAGCAGACGTGGTCTTGGCGGAAAACGAGGATGGAGCGAGATTCATTCGATTGCCTTATGCGGGCGATGGCCGGGCCGTGGAGGACGACGCCATCGTACGAGCGGTGCTGCCGCGTTCGGCTCTGGCTTCGCTCGGCTTTCCGGTGGGAGATGTGAATGGCACGGAGTCGGTTCCTGTGGAACTAATGGTGAGCGAGGACGGAACACCAGAGGCGATTCGCCTCGTCTCGCAGGATGTTGAGGAGTAAAGGCGCTCGGCAGGGCGAGGCGAACGGGAGACAGGAAGCATGAGATCTGGAATGGGAAACGCCGGAAAAACAGCGAGCAAGCTGATGGTGGTATTGGCGCTTGCGTGTGGAGTTGCCTCGGCGCAAGCGCCCCCGCCACCCGGGCCGGGTTTTGGCCCGTTCCCCGATGCCATTGGCGTGGAAGGTTTCGCGGCGGGTTTCAACGATAAGGTTGTGACCGGCGCGCCTTACAGCGCGACGATTTCGACGCAGACCTCGCAGACGCTCGCGGACGGCAATCAGATCCAGCAGACCACGACCGGAACGGTCGATCGCGACAGCCAGGGGCGGACGCGGCGTGATATGACGCTGAAGTCAATCGGGCCGTGGGCGGCCTCGGGCAGCACGCCTCCGCACTTCGTCCTGATTAACGATCCGGTCGCTGGCGCGAGCTACGCATTGCAGCCGGACCAAAAAACGGCGCAAAAGCTGCCGCAGAGGCACGGACCGAAGAACGGAAACGGGCCGCCGCCTCCGCCGAGAAACGATGCGAACAATGTGGTCAGCACGCCGCTGGGCACGCAGACGATCGCTGGAGTAGTGGCAGAGGGCACGCGGTATACCCGCACCATTCCGGCCGGAGCGATTGGAAATCAGAAGCCCATCGTTATCGTGACTGAGCGGTGGTACTCAAGCGATTTGCAAACGGTGGTGATGACCAAGCGAAGCGATCCGCGCATGGGTGACATGGTGTTCACGCTGACGAATATCCAGCGCGCGGAGCCGGATGCTTCGCTGTTCCAAGTACCGGCGGATTTCACAATTACACAAGGAAGACCGGGCCGCGGCCGAGGCCCTGGCCCGCAGGGGCAGCAGCCCCCGCAGTAGCTCTTCCTTATTCGAGGTTGTACCACGCCGCTCGCGGGCCGGACGCCACATCCCCACACCGGCCCGCGAGCTTTTTCTTCTCTCTTTGCGCCGCTGCTATAATCCCCCCCCAGGATAGATAAACGACGGAATAAACGAAATGTGCCCTCTGAACGAAGCTCAACTTCGCAAGCAGCTAGAGTCCGAAGGATTCGCGCACACATTCGTCTGGCAGGATGGGCCTCGCGCGCACTACCCAAACCACACGCACGGCGGGCTGACGGCGCATGTGATTCTCGACGGTGAAATGACGCTGACCATGCGCGGAGAATCGCAAACGTATCGAGTGGGCGAGCGCTGCGATGTTCCGGCGGGAGCGGTTCATTCGGCGCAGATGGGGTCGAAGGGCTGTCGGTATTTGGTAGGAGAAGGCTAGAGAATCCAATGGAACTAGGGCAGATAGTTCGCCGCACGTTCGTCTACGTAGGCCTCGCGGTGGCTTCCCTGGCGATCCTCTCCTTGGTTTTCGCCCTCAGCATCTGTACCCATATATCTGTCCCATTTCAATGGGTCATGTTGGCGGTTTTTGCCGGCGTTCTTTTTTTCGCGATAGTCAAAACCGATCGAGAATATTGGAATCGGCCCGCCTTCTGGTTCTTATGTACCGCTGCCTTGACGGTGCATTTCGGAATATTCGTTCCCGTTCTGCGTGGTTATCCCGACTTTAAGGCTATTTGGTGGGTACCGATCGTCATAGTCGAGGCCAGTATTTTTAGCGTGATTTTTGAGATGCTTCTAATCCGGCGGCGGAGGTGAATACCTAATGTTGATTAAGATCCCTGGGCTTGGCCCCTAGGCCGGGGCTGCGGCGCGGTCGAGGAGTTCGACTACGTGAAGGACTTCCTGGCCCGTGCGGCGGCTGGCGACGCCGGCGCGGAGCTGCAAGATGCAGCCGGGATTGGCGGTGACGATGACCTGCGATTTAGTCTGCGCCACCGAATCCATTTTTAGCGTCAGCAACTCGAGGGACGTCTTCGTCTCGGTAACGTTGTAGACGCCAGCTGAGCCGCAGCACTGGTCGGCAAGCGGCATCTCGATGAGCTCGACGCCCGGGACGGAGCGGATCAACTTACGCGGGGCCTCGCGAATCTTCTGGCCGTGCAGCAGGTGGCAAGAATCCTGGTAGGTGACGCGCAGCGGAAGCGAGCGGAGCGGCGCGGACAGCCCCAGTTCCGCTAGAAATTCGGTGACGTCGTGCATCTTCCCTGAAAAGTCAGCCGCAGGTTGATGGATGGGGTCGCCCGCGGGGAAGAGGTGCGCGTATTCCTTGAGCGTCGAGCCGCATCCGGCGGCGTTGGTGATGATGGCGTCGAAATCAGCCGGCGCAAAGGCTTGCAGGTTCGTGCGCGCCAGCGTGCGGGCTACGTCGCGAACTCCGGCGTGAGCTGGCAGCGCGCCGCAGCAGAGCTGGCCTGCGGGCACGACGACCTCGCAGCCGTTGGCCTGCAGCACGCGAATGGTCGCGCGGTTGAGGTCGCTGAAGGTGACCTGCGCGACGCATCCGGCGAAGAAGGCCACGCGGGCGCGGCGCGTACCGCGGGCGGGGAAGGTTTCTCCGAGCGCGCTCGAGAAGAATTCGGAGTCGACCTTGGGCATGAGGCGTTCGCGGTCGTGCAATCCGAGCAGGCGCAGAATGCCGGTAACGCGCGCGAATGTAGCCAGCCCAGAGCGCTGCGTGAAACGCAGAAAGCGCGCGGCACTGGCAATGCGTTTGGGGTGGGGCAGCAGGCGGCGGTAGACGAGATTGCGCGCGATGCGCGAGCTCAGGGGCCGCTTGTAGTTCTCTTCGATCTGCGCGCGGGCCAGCTCGACCAGCTTGCCGTATTCGACGCCCGAAGGGCACGCAGTTTCGCAGGCGCGGCAATCGAGGCAGCGATCGATGTGCGTGACGAAGGATTCGCCTAGCGGCATTTGCCCCTGATCGACTAGAGACATCTGGCGGATGCGGCCGCGAGGGGAGTCAGCCTCCTGACGCCAGAGCCGGTAGGTGGGGCATACGTTCAGGCACAGGCCGCAGTGAACGCAGCGGGAGTAGTCGGCGTACTCGGGCTTGTCGATGGCGGAGAAGCCGCTGGTGGCCGCCATCTTCAGATGCCTCCCACGAAGCGGCCGGGTGCGAGAATGTCCACGGGATCGAAAGTGTTTTTCAATTTGTGCAAGAGGGCGACGTCATCTCGTACGGGCGCCCAGGCGTTGGTTTTGCTTCCAGCTTCTCGCGAGCGCCAGAGCAGGTTCGCGCTGCCCAACTGGCGGCCATCGCAGCGGGACGCGATTGCCGCGCACGCCGCCTGCAAGCGGCGCGAGGCTTCGTCCCCGGCGCCAGCGGCGGTGAGCGAGAGATAGATGATTCCTACGCCGCGCATGAGGAGCGTCCACGAGACTTGCTGATCGGCTGCGAGCCCGGGGATGGCTTCGGCGACCGCCTGCAAATCGCTGGGGAGCGCGCTGATCTTCAGTAGCGCCGAGGGCAAATTATTGCGCGGTGCGCCGGCGGGGAATTCCCGGATGAGCGGCAAAACTTTGCGTTCGTCGGCCGTCGCCAATTCGACGAAATCCCGCGCGGGATGTTCGCCCTGGCGCGCCATGGCTTCGAGTTCGCGGCGCGAGCGCTCGAGTACCAACGCGCTTCCAGCTACGGAAACGACTACGGCCCAGTCGCGTTCGCCGGCGAATGGCGCGAGCAGATGGGTATGGGACGAGGAGTCGCCGTTTCCGCTGACGGATGAAGCGCTGGCGGCAGCACCGGCAATAATTTCTATGCTCTGCGGCCGCAAAAACGAGCGGGCAATCGCATGGCGAAATTCGCAGGCGCCGGCTGCGTCGTCGAACGCGGCAAGATAGGTGCGAGTCATGTCCGGCAGGGGGAAGGTGCGGAAGTTGATGCGAGTGATCACGCCGAGCGTGCCGAACGAGCCGATCATCAATTTGTGCAAGTCGTAGCCGCTGACATTCTTAACGACGCAACCGCCGCTTTTCACGCGTGCGCCATCGCCGGTGACGAATTCCATTCCCAGCGTGTAGTCGCGCGCCGTGCCGTAGAGCTGGCGGAGCGGGGAGTCAACGCCCGAAGCGATGGTGCCGCCGATGGTGGCGCGATCGAAGAAGGGCACGGCCAGCGGCAAGAATTGGCGGCGCTGCGTGAGTGCCGCGGCCAAGTCGCGCAGCGGCAGGCCGGGTTCGACGCTCAGCGTTAGATCATCGGGATCGTAGGCGAGGATGCGGTTGATGCGGGTCATGTCCACGGCGATTTGGTAGCGGCGCGGCGGCATGCCCATGAAGATTTTTGTGCGCGCGCCGCAAGGCACGAGCGCCAACTTTTCAGCGGCGGCGAATTGAACGAGCGCGGCGACTTCTTCGGCCGAGCCCGGCCGCGCGACGGCAGCTGGAAGCATGCCCTCGATGGCGAAAGGTGCGAGATCGGCGGGATCACTGAAGACGTTGGCGGCGCCGACGATGTCGCCGAGGCGCGACGCAATGGCAATCGCATCCGCAACGCCCGCCGCTGCTGCTGTTTGCTCAGCCACGGAAGCCCGCGGCGGCGGGTTTAGGACGCACATGAATCTCGCCACAACTTTTCGAGGGAAAGATTTTTCCGGGGTTGAGCATCTGACCGGGATTGAAGGCATCGCGGACGCGCTGCATCAGGGCCATGTCGGCTTCGGAGAAAAGCAGAGGCATCAGATGATCCTTTTCCATGCCTACGCCGTGCTCGCCGGTGATGGCTCCGCCCACTTGCACGCAGAAGGCAATGATATCTCCGGCTGCGGCCACGGCGTTTTGGAATTGCTGCGGGTCGCGCGCGTCAAAAAGAATGATGGGGTGGAGATTGCCGTCTCCGGCGTGAAAAATATTGCCGATTTCGAAGCCGTACTGGCGGCCGATCTCACTGATGCGGCGCAGGGTGGCCGGAAGTTTCGTGCGCGGGATCACGCCGTCCTGCGTGTAGTAGGTGGGCGAGAGGCGTCCCACGGCGCCGAAGGCGTTCTTGCGGCCTTTCCAGAGAAGATCGCGTTCGCGCGAATCTTTGGCGACGCGCACCTCGCGCGCGCGATGCAGCCGGCAGATTTCGGCTACCTGGATGGCTTGCGATTCGGCCGCCTCCTGCAATCCGTCGACGTCGATCAGTAGGATGGCGGCGGCGTCCAGCGGAAATCCGGCGTGGACGTAGGATTCGATGGCGCGGATGGTCCAGCCGTCCATCATTTCGCAGGCGGCGGGTGTTATCCCGCGCGCGGTAATTTCGACGACCGTTTCGGTGGCGTGGTCGACGGAGTCGAAAGTGGCGAGCAAGGTCTTGATGGTTTCCGGCAGGCGCGTGAGCTTGACGGTGATTTCTGTGATCAAGCCGAAGGTGCCCTCCGAGCCGACGAAGAGCCCCGCGAGATCGTAGCCGGGCGCGTCAAGAGCTGAACTTCCGAGATGGACGATCTCGCCGGTGGGCAATACGACTTCGAGAGCCAGCACGTGATTGGTGGTGACGCCGTAGGCCAGCGTGTGCGGGCCGCCGGCATTTTCGGAAACGTTGCCGCCGATGGTGCAGGCTTTTTGGCTCGAAGGGTCCGGCGCAAAATGCAGGCCGAGATGTTCGACGGCCAGGCTGAGATCGGCGTTCACGACGCCGGGTTGGACGCGCGCGCGCTGGTTGGCGGCATCGATTTCGAGAATCTGGTTCATGCGAGCGAACGAGACGATTATGCCGCCGCGGCGGGCGAGCGCTCCGCCGGAAAGGCCGGTGCCGGAGCCGCGTCCCACAAGGGCAACATTGTGGCGGTTCGCAATTTTTACAAGTTCGACCACTTGCGCCGCGGTGCGCGGAAAGACGACGCCATCGGGCCGCGCGAGCTCGACCGAGCCGTCATATTCGTAGAGGATTAGATCTTCGGGCTTGTGCAGGACGCCGTCGGGCGGCAGCGTGCGGTTCAAATCGTGGAGAAGTCGCGAGTCCATGAGGGTCGGAGCGGCGTGCGGCCCCTGCGCGCGCGCCTTTCGGCACTATAGTCGGGGCCGCGGCGTGCGTCAACGGCGCGCGCGTGCGGACGTTCCATTTTTTCCGCGCCGCAATCGATCCCGCACGCGAGGTGCTATTCTACTGGGCCTGCGGCAAATCGTTTTCGGAGGACGTCGTGAGTAAACCGAAGGTGCTGGTGACGGGACCGCTTTTTCCGGCGGCGCGAGCGGTACTCGACGAGGCGTTCGACGCGGAATATTGGATGCGTCCGGAGCGAATCGGGCGAGTGGAACTGCTGAATCGTGTGGCGGACAAGGATGCGCTGGTCTGTCTGCTCACGGAAAAAGTGGACGAGGAGCTGCTCGTGACGGCGCCGAAACTTCGCGTAGCTGCGACGGTGTCGGTGGGGTACGACAATATCGACGTGCCCGCCTGCACACGCCACAAGGTAGTGGCCACGAATACGCCGGGCGTGCTGGACGAGACGACGGCGGATTTTACGTGGACGCTGCTGATGGCGGTCTCGCGCCGGCTGATCGAAGGAGATGCTTGGGTGCGCAGCGGCACGTGGCCCGGGTGGGAACTCGACCAGCTTTTGGGGAGCGATGTCTGGGGCAAGACGTTGGGCATCGTGGGATTCGGAAGGATCGGCCAAAGGGTCGCGCGTCGGGCGCAAGGATTTCAGATGCGCGTGCTCTACAGCAACACAAAGCGGGCGCCGCTGGAAGTCGAGAGGGAACTGGCGGCGGAATTTGTGAGCATGGACGATCTGCTGACGAAATCCGATTTCGTGACGCTGCACGTTCCGTTGCGTCCGGACACGCGGCATCTGATTTCGACGGGAGCGCTGGGCAAGATGAAGCGCACGGCGTATCTGATCAACACCACGCGCGGGCCGGTGGTGGATGAAACGGCGCTGGCAGAGGCGCTCGGGCAGGGGAAGATTGCCGGAGCGGCGCTGGACGTGTACGAGCGGGAGCCGCTGGTGAATCCGGCGCTGGCCGGCCGCAAGAACGTGGTGTTCGCGCCGCACATCGCCAGCGCGACCGTCGAAACACGCACGAAAATGGCGGTGACGGCGGCGACGAATGCGGCCGCGCTGTTCCAAGGTCGATGTCCACCCAATGCGTTGAACGCGGTGGAGCTGGGCTTGCCGGAACGAGCATGAAAGATCTAGCGCGGCAGGTATTCAAAGAGGCTCTGGCGGCGGTGGATATCGGCGCGGCGCTGGAGAAGAATCTCGCGCGGCATGGCAGCCATATTCACGTCTCGGATCTGGTGATCGATCTGCGCGAGTTCGACACCATCCTGGCGATTGCATTCGGAAAAGCGGCCTTTGCGATGGCCGAGGAGTTCACAGAGATTCTTGCCCCGGACTACAGCCTCGAAGGAATTCTAGTCGTGCCGCAAGCGCCGGCGAGGGATCTGCTGGGATGGGAAACATTCGTCGGCGGACATCCGGTGCCGAACCCCGCAAGTTTTGAAGCTGGCCGAGCGATTCTCGACCGGCTCAGCCGATGTGACGAGAGGACGCTTGTCTTCTTCCTGATTTCCGGCGGAGGCTCTTCGCTGGTGGAGTGGCCCATCGACCCGTCGGCTAGCCTGCCGGATTTTCAGGCACTGAATGCCGCGCTGGTCACCTGCGGCGCCTCGATAGAGGAAATTAACACGGTGCGCAAGCATCTGTCGGCTACCAAGGGCGGACGAATGGCCGCCGCTGCGCCGCGGTCGATGAAGATCACGCTTGCGATTAGCGACGTTCCGAAGGGCGCGGAATCGGCGCTTGCCTCCGGGCCAACGCTGCCCGATCCCACGACGGTGCTGGACGCGGTGAACGTGGTGCGGAAGTTCGACTTGGCGAGCAAGCTGCCGCCCGCGTGGCGCGCGCGGCTGGAGAGTGGCGCGTTTTTCGAATCACCGAAGCCGGGCGATGCGGTATTTACGCATTCCCATTTTGTATTGCTGCTCGGCGAGCACGATTTGCTGCACGCGGCGCATCGCGCCTGTGAGGCCCAAGGCTTCCGCTGCGTTTGCGACTACGGCACCGATAATTGGCCGATAGAACGAGCTGCCGATTATCTGATTGGTTTGCTCTCGCAGGCCCGCCGCCGGCAAGATCTCACCGATCCGCGACGGCCTGTAGCCGTGCTCTGTGCGGGCGAGCTGAGCAGCCCGGTCACAGGAAACGGAGTCGGCGGGCGAAACTCCGCGTTCGTGCTGGCTTGTCTGCCGCGGATTGCGGGGAAGCGGATCGCGGTGCTGAGCGCCGGCACGGACGGCATCGACGGCAATAGTCCTGCGGCGGGTGCTGTGGCGGACAGCGAGAGCCTGGCGCGCGCGAATGCGGCAGGGTTGGACGCGAAAGATTTTCAGCTGCGGAGCGATGCATACCACTTCTTTGAGCGTCTGGGGGATGCAGTGGTGACAGGTCCCACGGGCCACAATCTTCGAGACTTGCGAATTCTGCTGGCGCGTTAGAGTACCGCGACTATTTAGTGGTTGGCTGGGCTCTCTTCAGGACGGCGAGGGCGTACTCCAGATGCGGGCGTTCGCCGATGGTCAGCGCATTGTTCTCAAGCAGCTCCTGGATTGGGCCGATGGCGTCGGCGTCTCCGCGCTCCGCGAGAGCGAAAATCGCCACTGTGCGGATATCGTAGTAAGGCTCGTTCAGGCAAGCGATCAGAAGTTTGGTAATGCTTTTGTTTTCCTTGTCGAGGCCTGCGACGGCCCCCATAGCAGCTTCGCGGTCGACGAAAGGTCTGCCGGGCGCCGCCCATTCGAGGAGCAGCGGAACCACGCGTTCGTCGCTTAGGTTAGCCATCGCCCCAAGGGCAGTCGAACGCAAAATATCGTCGGGAGAATCGGCTTGTATGATTTTTTGCAGCACGTCGAATGTATTGGGCGGCTTGAGCTGGGAAAGAGCGCGAATGGCCGAGGAGCGCACGCGATACGCGGGGTCCGTAGCGGCGATCTGCTCAACCCTCGGCGCGAGTGCGGCGTCCTGAGTGAAATTCCCGAGCTCGCCGACCGCGACCTCGCGCACCCACGGTTCCGGCTGATCCAAGCAAGCAAGAATCTGTTTTTCCGCGTCACTTCCGCCCAGCCTTCCCAGCGCGCGTAAAGCCTCGGCGCGAATTCCCCAGAAGGGATCGTGTTGTGCCGCTTCACCGAGAGCCGCTGGAACATCCGGATTGTTATGCACGACGCTGAGAGCCACGGCCGCGTCGGCGCGGTCCGGGACCGTCTCGGCGTTTTTCAGCTGATAGATCAAGGCTGTGGGGTCTTTGCGGAGCTCGGCGCTCTTCATCACCTCGTCTCCCTTATCGAACAAAACCATAAGGGGCGGCCCGTCCGCGGGAAAGGTGAATGATTCGCTGGCTTGGCTGACTTCAATCGTGTGCATCTGCCGGTCTTTGGCGGTGGTGATTTCCACAGTGACGGGGACGTCGAACAGACCCACGAGTCCCTCGACTTTCTGGGTTTGCTGAACGTCTAGCGTGACGAGGTGCGTGGCTGGATCGTAGGAGTCGCGCACGTCAAAGCGCGGAGCGCCGGCGCGATAGACCCATTGTAGGAAAAAGCGATCGACGCTTGTGCCGGTGGCATGCTCGATCGACTTTTGCAGATCGGCGGTGACGACATTCTTTCCGCTGTTCTCTTCGAGATATTGGTGCATGGCCCGAAAAAAGGCGGCGTCGCCGAGCGTGGTGCGCAGCATCTTCACGACCCAACCAGCCTTGCTGTAGATGTTGCCGGCATACTCGGTGGAGTCGGTGAAATTGCGATCGACGATGGGCACGGGATAGAGGCGCGTGTCGCGAAACCACTGACGCTGCTCCCGCCAGAACGCGTAGGCAGATTCGTCGGAGCCGTAGTGCGATTCGAGCCAGTAATGCTGAAAGTAGGTGGCGAAGCCCTCATTGAGCCACAGATTCGCCCAATCCTTACAGGTGACTAGATCGCCGAACCATTGATGAGCGAGTTCGTGGGATTGTGCGTCGTCGCCTCCCACGCGATATTCGCCGGCAACGCGGGGATCGACAAGCGACGAAACCGGAAGCGTGGTGGCGCTGGCATTTTCCATTCCTCCGGCGGTGAAGTCGTCGACCGATGTTTGCGCGTATTGTTCCCAGGGAAAGGGAACGCCGAGCCTGCTGGAGAAGGCTTCAAGCATCTGCTTGGTGCGGCCAAAACTCGGATCGATGTCGGCCGCATAGCCACGTGGTACGACGTAGCGCAGCGTTACGCCGTGCCAGGAGTCGTCATGCTCGACGAAATCGCCGGCGATGGCGGAGATGAGATACGTGGAAATCGGCTGAGATTCCTTCCAGTCCCACGTGCGCATGCCGTCCGGGTCGTCGTGGACGCTTACCAGGTGACCGTTGGAAACGGTGATCCACGCAGAGGGAACGGTGAGCAGCATCTCCGAAGTGGTGCGATCGTTGGGATAGTCGTAGATCGGAATGTAGTAGTGCGTGTCTTCGGCTTCGCCCTGAGTCCAGATTTCCTGTGGTTGGTGCGGATAATATTTATCTGGGAGTATGAAATAGAGGCCGGCCTTCGGCTGGCCTTGATACCTAATGAAAACGACGTGCTGGTCGCCGCGCTTCCCAGGTCCTTCGAGGGACACGGAGAGCTGCGCGGAGCCGGTCGAGAACTTGGCAGGTTTGCCGTCTAGCGTGACGGCGGCAATCGCGAGCCCCACGGAATCGAACTTCAAGTCGGCCGCACCATCGCGAAGCAGGGCCACGGTTTCGGTGACCTCGCCCTTTACCTGGCGACGGTCGAGGTCAAACCACAAGTGCGTGCGGACATTCTGGAGATCGTAATCCCGGCTAGGGGCATACGGCCGATCGGCGCGGCTGGCCGCGGCAGAAAACAAAACGGCGACAAGCAGGAAAAAAAACAAAAATTGGGCAGGGAACTGCGGTCGGCGCCGCGGAGACGGTGTCATGTGTGTGTTCTATGATTCAGACGCAAGGGACTATTGCAGGTAAGCGGCGTTGCTGCGAGAAGACAAGATGAACCGCCCTAGAACCGCTAGAGCCTCACGTACAGGCGGTGCCGGAGACGCTCTCCGGATAGAGAAGGCACGCAGTGACCACCAATAGGGCGGCGCCTACGGCAATGACAACTGCACCGGTTCCGGCTCCGGATTGGGCGCTGACCGGTGTGCCACCACCTGAACCCGATAGCGCTTCGTAACTTTCGCCGGCTGCGATGGTTCTCTTGTGGCCATCATTCGCGTCGAGGATCAGCGTTCCTTCATATGCGCTGATTTGCATCTTGCCGAGCGTCAAGAGAGTGACCTGACCGAAGACGCGGGGCTCTCCGTCGACACCGTGGACAAGGCCGAGGGGAGTTTGTATGGCCATCTTGGCCGGCTCCGAAGTGGAAAATCCGAGGGTGCCGTGCTGGAGGCTGGCGATGATTCGCTCATCTTCCTGAGATAGTACGGCCGCGCTGCTGGCAAGGAGGTACATCTGCCCGGCGCCGACTTTCAGGCGCAGCGTGCCGCCTGTTTCGGTGTCGAGGTAGTCGCCCGGGAAAACATCAGCTCCCGAAGCGGCTCCCGCGGAGCCCAAATGCGCGTGGTCGGCGACGACGACCATCCCAACGGCCCGAGCAGCGGCCGCCATGGCAGGGAGGCACACCAATCCGCCGATCAGAAAGCCAACGAGGCAGGAACGAGCGCCAGCCAAGACGATAGAACGCACGATCTCCTCCAGTACTACTGGTTCAATGTACTCGCTCCGGTCGGGCGGTGTCAATACGGTAAGTACCGCAAGGTAAAGATGGTGCCGCGCAGGCAAACCCTGCCAGCGTCCAGCGCGGCCCGCCGAGCCGAGGGATGGCCCGGCCCTGCGCCACAGCACGGAACGTGGTTGTGAGGGTTTCGGGCGTTTGCTAAGCTACCACGCGGAGAGGTGTCTGAGCGGTCGAAAGAGCTCGCCTCGAAAGCGAG
>CAWDLF010000006.1:0-12412 GCA_963803105.1 Terriglobia bacterium | reverse complement strand
GCCCATGTTTCGGGAAGTCGATATCAACCACATGAAAGTTCACGGCGTGCATCTGGATGATTTCCAATACATGTCTGACGCGACGAACAATTACGCGAATGCACAAGCAGTCCAGGACAGCCTGGTTGGTCGAACTATGCCTCCTGGCGGCCCATTCTGGACCGCGGAGCAGCTCGGTTTGTACGACAAGTGGCGGACTGACGGATATCAGCCCTGAGTGGATGAACCCTCGAAACTTGACATCCAGATGAAGCCCGAATCGATGAGCGCACCCGAAGCCGGACGCGGCCCGCGGGCCGTTGCGCAGCCAGTAGCCGCGCCGCTCACCCGCGCCGCGATCTTCCTGGTGGCGACAGTAAACCCGGGCCTGGACAATCGCGCGACCGTGCGGTCGTTCTGCGGAGACCTCGCCGCGCTGTTGCGCGCGGTGGAATTTCGCGACCTGGAAGGGGGCCTCTCCTGCGTCGTGGGCTTTGGGTCCGACGCGTGGGACCGGCTCTTTGGACCGCCGCGGCCGGCGGAACTGCATGCGTTCCGGGAGATTCGCGCCGGAGCGCGCCATGCGGTTTCCACGCCGGGCGACTTGCTGTTCCACATCCGCGCGAAGCGCATGGATCTGTGCTTCGAACTTGCGACGCAGATCATGGCGCGTCTCGGAGATGCTGTTTCGCCGGTAGACGAAGTGCATGGCTTCCGTTACTTTGACGACCGCGATCTGCTGGGTTTCGTCGACGGGACGGAGAATCCGAGGGGCGAGGCAGCGATCGATGCCGTGCTCGTCGGCGAGGAGGACGCCGCGTTCGCCGGCGGCAGCTACGTCATCGTGCAGAAATATCTCCACGATCTTGACGGATGGAATGCGCTGTCCACGGAGGCGCAGGAACGAATCATCGGCCGCACGAAGCTGTCGGACATCGAATTGGACGATTCCGTCAAGCCAACCTCGGCGCACAGCGCACTCACAACCATCGTCGAGGACGGGAAAGAGATCAAGATCCTGCGCGACAACATGCCATTCGGCCGGGCCGGGCACGGTGAATTCGGCACCTATTTCATCGGCTACAGCCGTTCGCCCCATACCATCGAACAGATGCTCGAAAACATGTTCGTTGGCCGGCCGCCCGGCAACTACGACCGGCTGCTCGATTTCAGCCGCGCCGTCACGGGAAGCCTGTTTTTTGCTCCGTCCGTAACATTTCTGGAAGCCATAGGCGAGGACCAGCCCGCCGTGTTGCCGCGCCTCTTGTAGAGCCAGCGACGGTCGAAGGCTCTCTATCCACCCCGCGGCAGAGCGACGGTTCGCTGGGCATTGGTTCCCTCAAAGGAGAAATTCCGCATGAATAATCTGCACCGCGAGCTAGCTCCCATTTCGGATGCGGCGTGGGCTCAGATTGAAGAGGAAACAGCTCGCACGTTCAAACGCTACCTCGCCGGACGGCGTGTGGTCGACGTGCGGGGGCCGGCAGGCGCTGCTCTCTCCGCAGTCGGCACCGGCCATCTGCGTCCGATTGCCGGTCTAGAAGGACGGCATTGTCGCCAGACAGCGCGAGGTGAAGGCGCTGGTGGAGTTGCGTTTTCCTTTTGAACTCGATCGCCAGGCGATCGACGACGTCGAACGCGGCGCCAACGACTCGGATTGGCAACCGGCGAAGGACGCAGCGCGCCAGATCGCCTTTGCCGAGGACAGCGCGATTTTTGAGGGCTATACGGCAGCCGGCATCGTGGGAATTCGTCAGGGGACAAGCAATCCGAAGATGCCCCTTCCGGCCGACGTTCGCCAGTACCCGGATGCCATTGCTCAAGCCTTGAGCCAATTGAGGCTTGTCGGCGTCAATGGCCCTTATGCTGTTCTGCTGGGAGCCGAGGCCTATACCGCACTCGCCGAAACCAGCGATCACGGTTATCCGGTGCTGGAGCACGTCAAGCGCCTGGTCGACGATAAAATCATTTGGGCGCCCGCTATAGAGGGAGCTTTTGTACTGACCACGCGTGGCGGCGATTTCGAGCTGCACATCGGCCAGGACGTCTCCATCGGCTACCTGAGCCACACCGATGACTGCTGTCCGGCTCTATCTGCAGGAGACCTTCACGTTCCTGCTGCTCACCTCAGAGGCAGCTGTCGCGCTGACTCCGTCCGCGAAAGCATTCGATCATCGATGCTCTGGTTGTTGCTCTCTGATCAGCGCTGCGGCGCTCAAGGAACTGGCGAGCGCCAGCCCAGCCGCTATCCACAACACCGTGCGATAGCCCGCGACGAATGCATCCTCGATAGCCTGCCGGCCACGAGCATCGTTCGTCTCGGCGGCCGCCAGTCTGGATCGCTGGGCCTCGATTTGTGCACGCACCGCCGGCGCCAGGTCGAGACGGTCCAATCGTCGTTCCAGAGCGCTCTGGAAAACTCCGCTGAGTAATGCTCCGAAAACTGCCACGGCGAGCAAACCTGCTATCCGCGAGACAGCGTTGTTAATTCCGGACGCCGCTCCCGCATAGCTTTGCTCCACCGCGTTCATCACGGTAGTGGTGAGCGGAGCGACGCTGATCGCCATGCCCAGGCCCAGCACCAATACCGCGGGGAAGAACGTGGTCCAGTAGGACCCGCCAATACCGGGCCTTGCAAACAACGCAAATCCGATGGCCGCGATCAGGGGGCCTATTACCAGCGGAGCCCTGGCGCCGTAGCGATCGAGCAGTCCGCCGGACCAGCGGGACAACAAGAACATCAACAGAATGAAAGGCAGCAGTGCGGCTCCCGCTTCGGTTGGCGAGTAGCCTTGCACCTGTATCAAATCGAGAGGGAAAAAGAAGAGCATGCCGCTCAAAGCGGAGTATAGAAAGAGGGTGAGCAGATTCGCGCCGCTGAAATTGCGGGAACGGAACAAACCGAGCGGAACCATCGGCGATGATGAGCGCGCTTCCCAATACAACAGTGCAATCAGGGCAACGGCCCCCATCGCGCCCGCGGCCGGCATCGATTCGATCAGTCCAAGAACGATTCCGCCAAAGCCGAGGACCGCCAACAGGCCGCCCAACCAGTCGAACCGCTGGCTGCGGTTCTCAGCCCGGCTCTCCGGGACCTTCCACAGAGTAAGCCACAGCACCGCCATCCCCAGCGGAATATTGATGAAGAATACCCACCTCCACGAACCGTGCTCGACGAACCATCCACCCAGTACGGGACCGATCGCAGCGGTGATCGAGGTGAAGCCGGACCACGTCCCGATCGCCCGACCGCGCTCCTTCTCGGGAAAATTAGCGCTGATGAGAGCCAGGCTGCCGGGGACCAGCAGCGCGCCGCCGACTCCCTGGAAACCCCTGGCAACAATAAGCTGCCGGATGTCGGGCGCGAGTCCGCACCAAGCCGAGGCTAAGCAGAAGAGCACTACCCCGGCCGCGAAGATCTTGCGGCGGCCATACATGTCCCCTAAAGACCCGCCGACGAGGAGCAGCGCAGCCAGGAACAGAGCGTAAGACTCCACCACCCATTGAACGTCCGCCAGGGTGGCACGCAGGGCCGATTGCAGCGCCGGAAGCGCGACGTTCACGACCGTGCCATCAATGAAAACGTGTCCTTTCGGCAAGGCTGCATGAAAGAAGGCTAAAAAGCTGATAGCGTCAGAAAGCCGGGAGGCTGAGTTGTTATGGCGCGTGAAGCATTCATCAGCAGCTATGAAGATTTGGAAGCGTTGCGATTACGGTTCGAAGAGTTTCGCAGTGGGCACGAGAGGCGGACACGATTGCCTGAAGAGTTATGGCAAGCTGCAGTGGAAATCGCTGGACATCGAGGCATGAATGTGGTTTGTCGATCTTTACGGTTGGATGCCAACAGCCTGAAGAAGCGGATAGGGCAAGATAGTAAGCCAGTAAAAGCAAAACGCAAAGCTCGGAAACAAACGACGGAAGCGGCGGCGCACTTTGTAGAGTTGTTTACACCGGCAACGAGCGGTGGAAGCAGTTGCCTAGTGGAAGTGGACTCGCCGCGGGGAGGCAAGCTGCGCTTAGAGTGGAAGGGTGTGAGTGCGAGTGAAGTGACGCAGCTGATTCGCACGTTCGCGGGACACTAATTCGTGCTGCAGATTACGCCGCAGATGCGGGTCCTTGTGGCGCTGGAGGCAGTGGATGGAAGAAAAGGCATCGACTCTTTAGTGCAACTGTGCCGCGAAAAACTGGCGGTCGATCCGTTCTCTGGATGCGTATTCGTCTTCCGTAGCCGTAGCGCCACGTCAATCCGACTCTTGGCGTATGACGGCCAAGGTTTCTGGCTCGCGCAGAAGAGACTTTCCAAAGGACGTTTTATGTGGTGGCCAGACGGCAAGGGCGCCGCGTGTTCCATCGAAGCTTATCAGGCGCAGCTGTTAGTGGCGGCTGGGAATCCAGACACGCCCGCTGCGCCGATGTGGCGGCGTGTCAGCTAAAAAGACAGCATGCAAAAGTTCGCGCTAGGGACTTGCGTTCAAAGAGATTTTCTGTCACACTGCTGTTGTGGCAGATGTCCATCGCCATCGCGGAAGAGTGATCAACGGCAAAGATATCGCCTTCCTGCGGCAGTTTATCGCCGAACATCCGGCGATGAGCCGCTACGCTTTATCCTGTGGCATCTGCGAAGCGTGGCAATGGAAACAAGCCAACGGCGCTTTACGGGACATGGTGTGTCGTGGTCTGCTGCTGGCGTTGGAACGATCTGGACAGATCGAACTGCCGCCGGCACGACGCACGATACGCAATCCGCTCATAGAGCGGACGCGACCAGAACCATTGGTGCCGGACAATCGCCCGGTGCGCGGACCGCTGGCTAATCTCACGCCACTGACGTTTGAACAAGTGCGGCGCACGCCGCAAGAAGCTTTGTTCAACAGTCTGCTGGAGCAATATCACTATCTCGGCTACGAACAGCCGGTCGGCGAGCACTTGAAGTATTTGGTGTCGGCGCATGGCCAAGTGATCGCGTGCGTGGCCTGGTGTTCCGCGCCGCGTCACCTGGCGGGTCGCGATCGCTTTATAGGCTGGAACATGGAAACACGTAAGCGTAATCTGCACTTGCTTGCTTACAACACGCGCTTCCTGATTTTGCCGTGGGTCCAAGTGTCGCACTTGGCATCGCACATCTTGGGACGCATGGCAAAGATTGTGCCGATCGATTGGCAGAAGTGGTATGCGCATCCGGTCTACTGGTTAGAAACATTTATCGATCCGACGCGTTTTAAAGGAACATGTTATCGGGCGGCCAACTGGCTCCATCTCGGCAGCACGACGGGCCGTGGTCACAATGCGCCCACTAAGAAACGTACCCAACCGGTAAAAGAGTTGTTCGGTTTGCCGTTGACGCCGCGCTTTCGCGAGTTACTGGGCCAGTGATGAAGAAGACACGGCAGCGGATCGATGTGAATCTCGACGAACTGGACCGGATTATCGATCACGGCACACATGCACCGCTCAGTGAATCGGATGGCCAGAAACTCAAAGGTGTATTGCATGCGCTGGCAGAGTTATTGGCTCCTGCGCGGAACAACGAGAAGACGAATGCGGTACTGCCGAACATGGCAGGCGAAACGTCGAAAGGAGACGACGTCAAGCATAAAAAAGCACCGTCAAAGGGGCACGGACGAAACGGAGCAGCCGATTATATAGGTGCATCGAAAGTCGCCATTTCGCATGCGGAGTTAAAGTCTGGCGATCTTTGTCCTGGTTGTGAAAAAGGGAAAGTGTATGTGCAGAAGGAGCCGAAGCCGTTGGTGCGCATCATCGGGCAAGCACCTTTGGCGGCCACTGTGTATGAGTTGGAGAGGTTGCGCTGCAACGGTTGTGGTCAAGTGTTCACGGCACGAGAACCGGAAGACGTAGGACCGGAAAAGTACGACGAAACGACGGCCGCGATCATCGCACAGCTCAAGTACGGCAGCGGAGTGCCGTTCTATCGATTGGAAAAATTGCAAGACAACTTGGGCATTCCCATGCCAGCGGCGACACAGTGGGAGATCGTCGAAGAAGCCGCCGAGATCATCAAGCCCGCACTGGAAGAGTTGATCCGGCAAGCGGCGCAAGGGGAAGTGCTGCACAACGACGACACCAGCATGCGTATTTTGCGGCTGGCGCGCGAACCTTCCGATAAACGCACGGGTGTTTTCACCAGCGGCATTGTGGCGACTCAGCGAGGACAGAAGATCGCGTTGTATTTTACCGGTCGGCAGCATGCGGGCGAGAACTTGGCCGACGTGTTGAAGCAGCGTGCCGCGGATCTACGTCCGCCGATTCAGATGTGCGATGCGCTATCACGTAATGTGCCGAAGCTGGCGCCCGGAGTCGAGATCCTGATCGCTAACTGCTTGGCGCACGGGAGAAGGCAGTTTGTGGATATTGTGCAGAACTTTCCCGACGAATGCCGTTATGTCTTGGAGATGTTGGGGCGCGTTTATGCAAACGATGCCGAGGCGCGCGAGCGTGGAGTGACACCCTCGCAGCGATGGCAGATTCATCAACAACACAGCGGCCCGGCGATGGAAGAACTGCATCGCTGGCTGGAAACGCAGTTCGCACAAAAAAGAGTAGAGCCCAACTCTGGCTTGGGTCAGGCGATTCACTATCTGTTGCGCCACTGGCGCGGGCTGACAGCTTTTTTGCGCGAGGCGAATGCCCCTCTCGATAACAACCTTTGTGAAAGAGCTTTGAAGCGTGCAGTGCTGCATCGTAAGAATGCGTTGTTCTATAAAACTCTCAACGGTGCACAGGTAGGCGACTTGTTCATGAGTCTCATTCACAGCTGCGAGTTGTGTGGCGCAAACGCATTCGACTATCTCGCCGAGTTACAGAAGCACGCAACCGAATTGGCCGGCAAGCCCGCTCAGTGGATGCCTTGGAACTACCGTGAAGCCTTGCTCGCACGCTAGCCGATAGCACAACCACTTGCGATCGAACATCGGAAGAGTTGTATGCTAGCCGTCAGCGAGCAAACTGTGGCGAACCATCGAGCGTTGTATCAGCTGAAAATTACTTTGCAAGGCATTCAGCCGCTCATCTGGCGGCGAATCCAAGTCTGGGAAGACATCACGTTAGCTCAACTGCACACTCTGTTGCAGATCGTTATGGATTGGGAAGACTATCATCTGCATGATTTCCTCGTCGGCCGTCGTCGCTATAGCGTGCCCGATCCCGACGATGACATGTACGAGCGCAAAGTTTTGGATGAAAAGCTCGCGCGGCTCAACGATGTCCTGCCGCGCGTGGGTAGCCATTTCGAATATCTCTATGATTTCGGCGATAGTTGGCACCATGATCTTTTACTGGAGGCCATTCTCATGCCCCAGCCCAACGTCCACTATCCGCGATGTGTTGCCGGCGAGCGCCGCACACCTCCAGAAGACGTAGGCGGAACTCTCGGCTATGAAGACTATCTGGCGGCCATCGCCGATCCTACGAATAGTGAACATGAAAGCATGCTTCTCTGGCGCGGTCCCTTTAATCCCGAAACATTCTCTACTACTGCCGTCAACCACCGCCTCCAGAAAGCGTTCCGTGCCCGCAAACCGACTTCAAAGTCACCTGCTGCGGTTTTGACCTCCCATTCACTTCATTGACCTCTCACGCAAGCAGGCTTGCCGAAAAGACACGCCATCAATGAACACCATGCTCGAACCGAGGATAGTCGCGGCTAGAATCCATCTGCCGTTCGTTGCAGCCGGGCTCTGGCACGAACCGGCGAGAATCGCGGCTTCGTCGCAAGGAAGTCTGGCGATGGGGCCCATAGTCCATTCTCTTCCGGCTGTCTCGGCGGTTGTGTTGCAAAGTTGAAGTGCTAGTGCGAGGAGAAGCGCAAGTCATTGCTAAGTACTCTCTGATACGTAGCGGAAGATCGCGCAAATAGGTCTCCCGGAAGGCATGCTTGTCTCCGGTAGGGTGTGAACGTCGCCGCCGTGGCGAAGCGTTTGCACGGCGGCTGTGTCCAGTAGATCGGCACCGCCGTGGCCCGCGCCCGGAACGGCCCCGTTCTCAAGCAGGAATAAATGTTCGACTCTCCCTGTGGAAGCAGCGCGCACAATCTCCTGTACATCCGCCGAAGCGTGGCCTGTTCCGATCTGCTTGTCGAACCTCTCCAGGGCGCGACGCGCCGGCCCAGTGGTCACCGACCGCACCAGCTCCAAGGATTGCCGATACATTTCGTTCTGGTCAAGATGTCCGGGTAATCCGCGTATTCCCGGTTCCACGCACGCAGGATATGTCGTCAATCGATGGAAGAGCGCGACTTCATGTTCGACGCCTACAACAACCAGGGGTGGATGTCCATCCTTCAGGAGAGCGTTAACGTCTCGATCAATCTCACGATAAAAATGGGCCAAGGTGGTTTTCAGGGTGATCGCGATCATGCACTGGCTCCGCGCGAAGCGAGGATTGGGATGCGCCAGGAACGAAGCCGGCGGCCTCAGTGCCCGCGTTTTTCGGAAATCTCGCGGCCTCGCAGGATTGATCCGTGCATTTGAAGATGCGCGTATCGTTCAGCTTTAAGGCGAGAATGTAGAACTCGAGGTGTTTGCTGGCAAGCGGCCAGCAGCGGGCGAAGCTGGAAGTACTCACCAACGGCGGCGACGGGCTGGCCGACGAGATATCGCGTGCGGAACGACTCGCACACGTCCGGCGAGCGCAGAAAAATGAACGTCGCCGGCGCCTTCGAGGAATCGATCACATTCGAAGCCGCGAGACTTCAGGGGATCGAGGAGGGAGGCGATGTCATGCTTCGATTCGCTGGCTGCCAGCTTGGCGTGAACCTGAGCAAGCGCGTCTTTGAAGGCAATTCGCGCATCGCGAGCCTCGCGTTCAACAAGAACGATCGAGATACATGGTGGAGCAGCCGACGCAAGACCGCGTAGCTTTTCCAGGGAAAGTCTTTCCGGTTCGGTTTTCATCATAAGTCAAGACTCCCCCAACAAGCTGCTTTTTCGCGGATCGTCTTTCGCGCTGAGGTACTCCAGTCCAAGCGGCCCCATCGCGGTTACTTGCGTGACGTACTCGCCGGATTTGGCCCAGTGGAAATGGGGCGTGTTGCCAGGGAGAATGATCACGGCGCCGGGCGGATAGGCTTCCAGCTTACTCCCGTCGAACTGATCACCCAGTCCGATGTAAAAGACGCCGGAAATCACGGTATAGACTCGATCCTCGGGGTGCTGTGTGGGGCATCAGCTTCTCGCCGTGGGGCATTTTGACCCTGATAGTGTAAGGGCCGGGCTCCGAGGGTTGACCCACGACGACGGCCAGCCGGACGGAAGGTGGGAACGCCGGGAACGGTTTCCAATCAACATCTTCGGACAAGACAGTTTTGAAAACCTCCTGCCCCAGTTGGTGAGGCTGGACTTCGCTTCGCTGAGCAGGCTTTAGGGCGCTGGCGTTCTGAGACATAAAAGCTCCTTCGTGCAGAAAATGTAAAAACAACACAGACTTTCCAAATATGTCCGCGCCAACCTCCGGCTAGCGCGCAATTTGGCCCAGGTAGTATCCGAGGCGATTTTCGACATCCCCCGGTTTGTGGAAGCCGCGCGCCATCAGCGCTTTGATCCCATCCTGCGCGGCGGGTCGCCCGAGCGAAGCAATGCAGGCATCCCACCCGGCGCCAAGCTCGACGTCCGGCGGCAGGCTGGTGTTGACGAGACGTTTGGTATTGGCGATCGCCCATTTGTCGAACCCGGCGATCCGTGTCGCGAGCGTCTCTACGAACGCGTCTAGATCGGCGTCCGGAAGGGCGCGATTCACGTAGCCGTAGGCCTCGGCCTGCTCTCGCCCTGATGTCTTCCGAGCTCAAGAGCACCTCAAGGGCGCGGTTTCGCCCGATAAGTTGAGGCAGCCGGGCCATGGGGCCGCCGCCAGCGACCATCCCCACGCCCACTTCCCATTGCGAGATGATGGCCTTTTCGCGGCTGGCGAAACTCATGTCGCAGGCGAGCGTAATCTCGCTACCGTTGCCGGTCGCCCGGCCGCGGATGAGGGCAATGGAGGCGACTGGGACGCGAGTCAGCCGCACGAGAAAGTCCGGCCAAGGTGGCAGGCCAGTGGGACCGGCCGGCAGCGAGGTCAGGTCTTCGAGCTTGGCCAGGAAATCGGAGTGATTCAGAAAGTAGTCGTCGACCGCGCTCTCGAAGACCACGACCCTAACATGCTCGTCGGCCTCCAGAGCGTTGATGACTTCCTGGAACTGCTGGACCATTTCCGGGCCCATGACGTTAATCGGCGGGTTGTCGATCGTGACGCGCCAATAAGCCGGCGATCGTTGGGACACGCGAATCTGGGCAGCTTTCGTCGGTGTATTCACCGTTGCAGTTGGACCTTCGTTTGTAGCCGGTTTGGCGGGTGCGTTCACAGTCGTCATGATTTATCCTTTGATTTTTTGTCTAGTCCAAAGTCGTCGTGCAGTCAGGCTCAAGACGGCATTGATCCACACTTGCCTGATTTTCAGGCGGCATCAGCGAAAAACCGCCGAACGCACCAAAGGTGGGCCAGCCCCCTTATGCCGCTGAAACCGACGCCTTCTTCCGATTGAGCGCCGGTAGAAGAAGGTTCAGAAGCGCTTGATCAGAGAACGGGTTCTGACCTGAGATCACCTCGCGATCTTGAAGGACGTAGCTCTGCCATGGAGCGACCACGCTTACGTCACCGCCCGCCGTAAGCAAGGCGAAGTCCGGGTAGAACAGCACCTTGCCACCAATCTCAAGCGGTTCCCGCTGCTGCTCTTCCGCTGTCGAAAAGACAGTCATCTTATACCCAGAATAGATCCAGCCTTGAGCCTTTGCCCGCGCTCCAGCGGCATCGCCCGCCGACAGCGCGGCCACCACTTCCGTCGAATTAGGAAGCGCCGCGAGAAGTGAAATCCCGCCATGGCAGAGCACCGCCGTAGGCTTGGATGTTTTATGAAAGTGTCTCAGCACGGTGCCCGCGTCGGGATCATCGAGAAGATCCATCATCGGGCCATGGCCGCCGGGGACGAAAACAGCGTCATATTGATCCAGGCCCGATGCGATGACATCCGAGATACGAGTTGGATTTTTGAGCCCAGTCAGGGTGTCGCGGAATTTTAGATAGTCCTGAAGCTTAGCCTCGTCTCCACCGAAGAAGTCGGCTACAGCTGAATTGACGTCCATTTGCGGCGTGTTGCCTTTTGGGTTGGCGAAAGTGATTTCGTAGCCCTCTTTCATCAGGGCGCGAACCGGAACCGTAAGTTCGTTGAGGTAGTAGCCAGCGCCGGTATAAACCTTGCCATCTTTCAACGGCAAGCCATGACCGCTCGAGACTAGCACCAAGACTTTTCCTTTAGTTGTCATTTTTTTTTCTCCTATGATGTTTTGTCAACTACAACCTAGTTTTCGTCTTTCGCAAGACGAAGAAACTGCTCTACATCTGGTTCCCGGCGGAGCCGTCCGTCGCAAGTAATGGTGTTGCGGAACGGCGCGCAGGAGGCAAGGGCGCGGCGGTGTTGGCCGCGGCGTAGCGAACCCTTGCCGCCGAGCACCGTTGTGCTAGCGGGTAGCCGACGGCGGACGGCGCAGCGGGAAGCAGATGTCTGGATTCCCGGTGGTGAGCTCCCGAGCCTCATGACCCCTCCACCAGCACAAAGTTAGGAAAGTCCTCAAACACCCAGTTGTTTTTCAACGTCCGGTAGACGATGCCCAAGAACTTCTTAGCTAGCGCAATGATCGCCTTGCCGGCTCCGCGCCGGGCTTTTACTTGTTCATAGAATCGCTTTAAGTAGGGGCTGTATCTGACCGCGATCAGCGCGGATTGCACCAGCGCCGTCCGCCCCAGCTTCGTCCCGCGCTTGTGAATGCGGCCACTGCGTTCCGTTTCATTCGAGTTGGACACGCGCGGCACAATGCCAAAGTAGCTGGCGAGATGGGCTTCGTCGGCAAAGTCGCTCACATCGCCGATCACGCTCAACAGAATCGCGCTGGCGATCTTGCCGATACCCTTGATGCTCGACAGGCCCTTGCGACCTTCCAGCTTCGAACCTTCCTCGCCAATCGTCTTCTCCAACTCGGCGATGCTCTTGTTCAGGCTGCGGATCTGCTCGACGATCACTCGCAATTCGATCCGCACGATCTCGTCGAAAGGCAACGCCAGCACCTCGGCCAGCTTTTTCTCGCTCGACAACGCTTCCTTCGCCAGATTCAGCCCGCGGGCGCTCAGCATGTTGTCGATCTTGTTCTTCAGCGCGGTACGCAACTTCACCAGCGCGTCGCGCGTTTGCGTCAGGCTCGCCAGCTGCCCGTGCTCTTTATCCTTCATACGCACCTCCGGCAACAAATCCTTCGACAAATACAACGCCAGCGTTCGGGCGTCGTTTGGATCGGTTTTCTTCACCGATTGACGGATGACACGAAACTGGTTCGTATTCACCACCACCACACGCGCCACATACTCCGCCACCGCATCGAAAAACAAT
>CAWDLF010000005.1:0-1235161 GCA_963803105.1 Terriglobia bacterium | reverse complement strand
GCCATTGCGGAAAAGCTGAAAATTCTGAACCGGCACACTGCCCATTCCATTGGCAGCAAGCACCGATTGCGGAATACGACATAAACCCGTCACCCCGACCTTGAACTTGAAATAGGTGTTGGAGTAGTTGATCCATTCATTCCCGTATGGCTGCGCCGCAAGCCGCAGCGCGGACAACAGTAATAGAATTGTGTAAAGTCTTTTCATACGTTTCGGTTTTTTTTCTCGGGGTCTCTATCGTTTCCCACTCTTCTTCTGCTGCCCCTTCCGCCGCAAATCGACTCTCAATGAAAATACATGCGTATACAACGGATATGATTGATTCGCCAGATTCACAAAAGCATAATCTATCTGCACATCCCCGACCTTGAACCCCGCCCCGACACTCGGCTGATAGATCCATATTTTCCGGTTATTCAACGTGTCCCGGTCATCTAACACCTGCTGAAAATTGTTGACCCCCGCCCGCACAAAGAAAATATCCTTGAATGAAAGCTCCATCCCAAGCCGCGGGTCGATACTCACAGGATTCGTGCTGACTACCTCATTCCGTTTCCCGTCAAAAGTGACATCCAGGTCACCCTCGACCATCAGATTCATCTTCTTGCTCAATCTGAAATTATAAGAACCCCCGATCAACAACTGCGGAGCAGTCAGCTCGATCGATTTTCCGGGTATCTGATTCTCCGTCTCATAGAAGACTTCCCGGATCGCCTCGTCCAAACTAAACGACCAGGCGTTGAACGTAGTCGTGATATCTTTCCCTACGATCCCCAACTTCCAATTCTTTCCCTCTATTTGGGTCGCCGCGTCAAACCCGAAACCCCAGGCCGTCGCAAAATCGCCGGCCGTCCGATAGATGATCTTCGCATTCACACCAAAATTGACCTTTTTGTCTCCCCACATCTTCGACTGCTGCGCCAACGAGACAATAAAGGCCATATCCTGCGAACTGAACGTCGTAATATTGGAGAAATTCACCGAGCCGTCAGGCTGCACCAAAAAGATCGTATTGGGGATGTCATCGACCGCAAACCGCAACAAGGTCAGACCCAGGGTACGTTTGCTGTCTTTCAGTGGTAAGGCCAATGCCGCAAAATCATACTTCCCGATCCCCGCATAATATTCCGCATGCATCAGGCTCAGCTGGGGATCCCGGATATTCGCCAGGGCCGCAGGATTCCAATAACCAGCCGTAGCATCCGATACCGTAGCTACCTGGGCACTGGCCATGGCCAGACCACGCGCCCCCGCACCAATGTTCAGGAATTCATTGGAATACGCTGTGAACTGACAATAAGCAGATAGGTGAGTAAGGGATCCGAAAACAACTAAAATGGGGTAGATCAATAGCACACCCCGCATTCTTTTCAGCATAAGCCAACGGTTAAGGTATTTTCTTCACATCCACGTATAACGGCCTTTTATTCACAATATTGTACCCTTAACATCATTTGAAACGCACTCGTTGTTCCCCGCAAAAACCTGTATTTTTGCCGCCAAAACAGGTTGACGTCATGGACCTCGGTCCTCACCCGCCAACACGGAACCCGTGTCGAAAATATATCATATGAATTTGATCCAAGAACTAAAATGGCGAGGCATGATCCAGGATATCATGCCCGGTACCGAAGAACAACTTGCAAAAGAAATGACGGCCGGCTACATCGGTTTCGACCCTACCTCCGATAGCCTCCACATCGGCAGCCTGGTTCCCATCCTCTTGTTGGTTCACTTACAAAAGGCTGGACATAAGCCCTTTGCATTGGTCGGCGGAGCCACCGGCATGGTGGGAGATCCCAGCGGCAAAAGCGAAGAAAGAAACCTCCTGAGCGAAGACACCCTAAACCATAACCTCGCCGGCGTCAAAAAACAACTGGCGAAATTTCTCGATTTTACCCCCGGCCTCCCCAACCGCGCCGAAATGGTCAATAATTATGACTGGTTCCGCGATATGTCCTTCCTGACCTTTATCCGCGATATCGGAAAACATATTACGGTAAATTACATGTCAGCAAAGGACAGTGTCAGGAAGCGCTTGGATAGCGAAAATGGCATGAGTTTTACTGAATTCACCTATCAATTGGTACAAGGCTATGATTTCTATTGGCTGTATGCCAATAAACACTGTAAACTCCAGATGGGCGGTAGCGATCAATGGGGCAATATCACGACCGGGACCGAACTCATTCGCCGCAAGACCGGCGGAGAAGGCGAAGCCTTTGCTTTTACCTGCCCCCTGCTCACCAAAGCCGATGGCGGAAAATTCGGTAAGACCGAAAAAGGCAATATCTGGCTCGACCCGGAAAAAACTACGCCCTATCAATTCTATCAGTTCTGGCTCAACGCGGCCGACACCGACGCCGAAAAATGGATCAGGATCTTCACCTTCCTCTCACAGGAAGAGATAAACCTACTGATCCGTAGTCAGCAGACCCAGCCGGAAGCCCGGCTCCTCCAAAAAACCCTTGCTCAACACGTAACAATATTCGTCCACGGTAAAGAAGGGTATGAAAAGGCGCTCGCCGACACCGAAAAGATATTCGCCAACCAGTCCGCACCCGCGGAATCACTCAGCGAAGACGACCTGCAATCCATGGAAGGCATCGCCCGCTTCGACTTTCCGGCCGCCAGCATCGACGACGGCATCGACACGGTCAGTTTCCTGGCCGGGACGACCATCATCGCCAGCAAAGGCGAAGCCCGCAAACTGATCCAGGGCGGCGGCATCAGCATCAACCGGCAAAAAATAGAGGACCCCAAACATACCGTCAACAGGTCCTCTCTCCTCCATGGAAAATATATCCTGGTTCAAAAAGGGAAGAAAAATTATTACCTGGTCACGATCGTCTGACGGCCGCGCCCACACCCCCCTCGCGCTTCCGCCGGCGCCAAAGCGGTCTCCCGCGCCGGCCCGAAAGCGGTCACCCGCGCCGTCGCGCTAAGCCAGCAAACCCGGGTGCTCCCGATAGACCTTCAGCACAAACTCGCCAAATAAGGTGTTGGCCCAGGCAAACCACGCCCGGCTATATTTATTGACATCGTCTTTATGAAAGGATTCATGCATAAATCCCGTACCGGCATGGCTGTTCTGCAACAGTTTCAAACAACCCGCGATCTCCTGCGAATCATGACTGGTCAATCCCCGGATGATGATACTGATGGGCCAGATCATATCCAGCCCCACATGCGGGCCGCCAATGCCTTCCCCTGCCTTCCCCTTGAAGAAAAAAGGGTTGGCCTCGCTGAGTACCATCCGCCGCGTATTCTGATATACGGTATATCCCCGCTTCTCCGTATTCAAAACCGAAAGATCACCGCTGAGATCCGTCGACCTCGACTGCAACCTGAGGATGATCTCCTGGGGGTCGAAATCTCTCTTGGCTGCCTGTTCGATTTCTTCCCGATACTCTTCGGAGCCTTTCTTGGGCTCCCCGGCGAGAATCAGCCGGTAATCTTCATGTTTGGCAGCAAGGAAGCTGAAAGCGGCCAGAAGGTGCTCGATGCCCTTGTAAGGCCTGATCCTGCCAAAAAACAGAATGGTTTTTTCGTTTTCTCTCAGCCCCAGCCGCTTCTTCGCTTCCGCGGGCGTGAGACCCGTGTCCGGGAAAGCATCGTTGATCGGATGGCGGATTACGGTGACCTTCCTTTCGGCGACGCCAAAATCCTGGCGGAGCTCATCCTTCATTTTCTGTGTGTGCACGAAAATATGATCGCAAAGTCGGTACTGAATTCGGAGCGTGAGGCGGTTGACGTACGAATCTTTTCCGTCCCGGCGACCCTGGTTGACGTTGTGCGCCGTGAGCGCAACCTTCTTGCCGCACAACTTGTAATACAGCATCAGCAGAGTGCGATCGAAAAATTCGATCTTGTTGTTCCACAGAATGTGGAAAATCCGCGGCGCGCGGCCCGCGGCATATCGAATTAACCGGCCGTAATACACAACCAACTTCAATAACTTCGCCGCGAAGCCGATATTCTGTTTTTGACTCCCCCTAAAATTAAGAAAGCGCAGGTGTGGAGTCGTGTGCATCTCGGAACTGTCCTCTTCGTCGCTGCCGATGATGTCTAGGTATACGTCCTTTGAAAGGAGCGCCATGGCCAAACCGAACGCATAGGGCCTGTCCTGGCAGCCTGTGAGCAGTCCGATTTCAATATTGGCAGACGACTCCAAAGGTGAAATCACTATAGCGTCGGTTTCCTGGACGACGGGAGCGCCTCCAGGTGCAAAACTTGTTGGCATGTCGATTTGGTTTACTTCACTAGCTCTGTTCGAACCCAGGTCCCATAGGGTTTTTCACTCTAGTGGTATTCGCGGGTCTGAAACTGCGGCACACTTTCGATATCTTATGCGACAACAAGTTCCCTATGATTGCGGTATAGCCTTCACCCATCTTTTTCAGTTGGACGATCTCGCGAATGGCAGGCCCGACCTTGAGTTGATGCAGTTTGCATTCGGCAGAGTCGTAGCAAGCTTTCCGCAGCATTTCTTTCACGCCGCTCTCGTACTTCGTCCCGTCGATCTCAGGAATGGTCAACCACCCCGAGTACACACGCTTGAGTGCTCTGTATTTCCGGTGGTCCCTTTTGGAGTACAGATTACATAGCCCGTCCTCTCGTGTCGGGTTTCTGTCGATACGTACAAGCGGTTCTGAGGCGTAGCAAAATCTCGTCTTGAAGCTCAGTCGAAAGATGACATCCGTATCTTCCTGAATAATTAGAGCCTCATCGAAACCACCGATTTCACCAAACAGGGAGCGGCGAATCATAAGACTCTGCGTCCAAAACGGATAGTTGCCAGCTAATACGTAGGTGACTGGATCGTCAAGCTTGCCAAATGGCGTCGTCGGTTCCGCTAGGCCGTTCTCTGCGAACACCGATTGCCTCAGCTCCGGATTACCGTCGAAGACGCAGTCAGTGAAGCACAGTCCGAATTCGCCGCCAAACGCTTCGAGGGCTTCTACCTGACGCTCAATCTTCGTGGGAAACCAGATGTCGTCGCTGTCCAGCAGCGCAATCCAGTCGCACCGTGACCCCAGGACACCGCGGTTTCTTGCGGCGGAGACTCCCGCATTTTCTTGCCAATACACCGCTACGCGCGCTCCGTAACGGCCGCGAATCGCCTCGGTCGTTCCGTCCGTTGATCCGTCGTCTATGACGATGATCTCATCCAACGGTCTGGTCTGTGCAAGCACGCTATCAATCGCCTTCAAAACCTGCGCGCGGCGATTGTAGGTCGGAATCAGCGCGGCAATTGTCATCCTTTTTCCGTCCGATCGAACGCTCATGCGGCGCGCCCTGACAGCCTCTGCAGAAATGGTTTTAATGGGCGGCCTGCCACGATGGGCGATATGGCCAGAGCGCGACCAGCAGCTAAAACGCTACGTGCAAACTGCTTCTGACGCCAGTACAGAGACGCCGTTATGAGCCACAGATGCGCCATCAACGATCGCTCTACATGTTCCCACCGAGAAGAAGCGAACATGTCCGTGGCTAGGCTCAGAGCGGCGGAAAAGTCACCCGCGAGAGAGGGTCCAGATTGAGTCGCGGTATCTGGAAATCAAGACACGTTCTAAGGTGGCTTGGCTTACTCCAAGTCTGGCTATTACCTCGGGTGTGATCACACAATCAGAGCCTAGGGTGTCCCACTTGCTGTTTCCATCGGACAAAGCGCTTTCGTGCGCAGCCAGAATGCTGAGGCCCTGTTGTCTGAGTTTCCGCTGAGACACCTGGCCAGGATGAATGCGGTACTTCAGCACCACCCCTTCCAGATTGACGACTTGGCTGCGCTTGGCGATTCTCAACCATAGATCATAGTCTTCCGCGTCGAGAAAGTTGCTTCTATAGCCACCCGTGGCGCGCAACACATCGCTTCTCATGACCGTTGCGGGATGACAGAACGACCCTTCGGCTCGGGCGAGAGCCGCTCGTATATCCAGATCGCTGATCGGATGGCGGTAGGTGCGGAATACACGACCTTGCCCATCAATGTATTCGATGGCCCCTCCCAAAAGACCGACTTCCGGGTGCTGTTCCATAAAATCAATTTGCAGCTGCAATGGGTCCCTTGTTGCGATGTCGTCGGCATCCATCCGCGCAATATACTTAGCGCGCGCAATCGAACAGCCGCGATTCAACGATTCAATCAGTCCTCGGTTCTCCTGATGGTAAACGCGCAGCCGCGAATCCTTCTTTTGATAGGAGTCGAGAATCGCCGCAGAGCCATCGGTTGAGCCGTCGTCGATGGCGATGAATTCGAAATCCTGAAAGGTCTGATCGAGAATGCTATCCATGGCCTCGGCCAAGAACTGTTCGCCATTGAATACGCTCATGACAACAGAAGCCAAAGGTGTAGTCATAAGTCAGTCTTGTTTTGACCCTATGATACGGGAACAAAACGACGGGCTAGGCGCATGTAAGGAACGTGTTTCTCAGCATTTACAACGTCAAAGCTGTCGAAGAAGCGCGTTGCAACGAGTCCGATAAGATACACAACCCCAAATGCGACGAGATCAATACAGAGGCGTTCCGATGTGCGCAAATTGAGGAACTCGATCAAAAGCACACCCGGAACCGCTAGCAGCGAGCACAAGAGCGGCTTCAGATAGGCACGGCGCAGCGTCTGGTACAGCGGAACTTCGAAATACGGCTTGTACGCCGCGAAAAAGTAGATGGTGCTTATAATCATCGGAAGTGCCGTCCCCAGGACTGCTCCCGAAAACCCCCAATGCTTGATGAATACGTAGCTCATGCCGACGTTGAGCACGGCAGCGATCACGGCAGCGTAAACGGTCGGGCGCAGGATTCCTCGGCCCACCATTATGAAATAGGTCGGCGCCCCAGCCTGGGGAAACAGATTGCCTATTACCAGGAGAGCAAACGGAACGGCGATGATTGTCAGACCGTTACCCACCCACAAGCTTATGAGCGACTTGGCGGTGGCTACGGCGAAAACCGCAAGAGGCACGGCCGTGAGCGCGACGTATTTGTGAGCCCGAAAGTGGAGCTCCTCTACTTTACGTTGCTCCTTGGCTGCGTCTAACTCCGAAGCGGCCGCCAGGACCGGCCCAAGCAGCAAGTCGGGCACTCGCTTGAACTTGGCTGCGCCGACGCTTGCCACGTTATACCAACCCACGGGCACGACTCCGAGGAACCGTGCAAGGTACAGTTTCTCGAGCTGCCCTTGCAGCGTCGTCATTACATATCCCGCGTACAGGGGCACGCTAAAAGCAACCAACTTACGCAACATTGCAAACTTACATCGAAAAGGATTTGGAATTGCGGATGGCGATAAACGATAGATGATGACCAGACTCCCCGCGAGCATGTAGGAAGTTGTGATCAGCTGCACCCATAGCAATCCACGCACTTTAGCACCGGCAAGAAGGAAGACCACGGTGGCGCAGGCGCTCAAGATCTCGGCTGAAAATATCAGCACGTTGGTGAGATCCATTCGTTGGCGCCCGTTGATGAAGGCCATGAGTGGTGTAGTCAGCAGAAACGTGACGACGCACAATGTCACCAACGGCCAAAACGAGAGGATCTCAGATGCCTGTGGCGCCGAGGGGCCGCGGAAAAACTCTCCGATAATTGCACGGGAGAAGAGCCAAAGAATACAAGACGCGATCGCCGACATAGCCAGACACAAGGCGAAACTCGCATCGAGCACGCTGCGAATCTCAGGGACATCGTCAGTGCCGGCGTGCTCGGCAACGTACTTCGTCACCGCGGGGCTAAGGCCTGGATCCATAAGCCAAGTCAGATTGATGATCGTGGCGAGGATGGCCCACGTCCCGTATCCGGCCACTCCAACTTTGTGCAGGGTGAAGGGAACAAGCAGCAACGAAATCGGAGCTACGGCTATCTTCCGAACTACCGAAGAGATCGCGCCCCGGACCACTTTGAAATGAAGCGGTTTCTTTTCGATGTCCACAACCTGCGACAACGAGTCAGGCGGAGGGCTATCGATTTTCGTTTGGCTCATGAGTTTGTTTCAAAAGAAGCGCATCGTTCTGGCAGAACGGACGTAGCTATCCCTCACCCATTTCTGGGACGACGGTGTTAGCCATGGCCGGTTCGCTTTGCAAAGTCGAAAGGGCGGACTTGTTGGATGATGTCAGCCGCTTGCCGAGACGGACCATCGGATCTTCCAGTAGGTAGTAAAGCATTATGGGCACCGCAACCGAAAAAGCGACCATGAGAACAGGATGTTTCGGCAGCAACAGCCAAAAAATCACGCAATGGCTAAGATAAATTCCGTAAGAATATTTCGCGATGAACGCGCTAGTCCAGCGAATTAGAGGGCTTTGAAACTCGTGGAATTGAGGGATTGCCAACCCGAGCGCCAGACAGGCGCACCACGCGGCAAACTTCACCGGAAGAGTGACACGCATCGCGATCGCTACCAGTATCGCCGCAAGCCAGAGAGAAGATGGGAGCTGGAATTTTGGCCGGCGCCACAATTGATAGGCTATAACTCCGCCCAGGAAACACGGCACATAAATCAACAATCCCATTCCTTTCAATCGGATAAGAAGAAGAGCTGCGACGCTCAGCCCCCAAAGAGCGAGAGATATCCACGGTTTTTTCTGACGCACGGCTATAAAAAGAAATGGCAATGCGACGTACATCTGAACTTCGTACGGCAAGCTCCAAAGCACGTACAGGATGGCAGGAGCCTTGGTCAGATTCTGCGTCAACGTCAGGTTTGCGAGGATGGCCCGAAGGGAAGGCGCGTGAAATACCTCGGTGGGAAAAGCCGGAATCGATGCCACCAGGACGAAGAGAATGGTAAAGCAACTCAGCGGGTAAATCCGGAAGATCCGGCGAATGTAAAAAGTGCGAAACAGACCCCACCCATTTCCTTCTTGGCACTGAGCGAAAGCATCAATACGAACGCGGTATGAACGAAGAAGATCATCACGCCGGCTTGTGACAGCGAGTAAATCGAAATCCCCCAAGGATCGCCGACGTGGAACATCATCAGGAAATGAGCGAAATAAACCAAAAGCACTGCGATAGCGCGAAGAATATCCAGATTGGATATACTTGCCTCATTCGGAAGATTTTGGACAGGACGAGTCATGACCGTCGTGCGGGCTTGAGCTAGTTGTGCCTGGGGCCGATCTGGAATCGATTGAAGTTCTGACCGGCTTGACCCGCGGTGGAGTTTGTACCTCGTGCACTTCCAACTTTTTCCCGCAGAGGAAACCGTCCAAGGGATGGCTTTTGATGGGCAACATATTCAGGAACAAATCGTCTATTACCTTGACGATTCCAATGGCCGGTGGGTTCGCTGATAGTTTGGGCGACGGGGATTTCGAAGAGGCCGGAAACAATGCCGCTCGCACTGACTACGGCGAGTAACAAGAAGAACCAGGACGGGCTGAGTGTTCGAAAGCCGGCTTCCGTAATGCTGTAAAAAGCGGCAACCGTCACATAAGCTACCATCAGGCCTCCCAGTTCGGGAGAGCGTTCAAAGGCCCGGCTGCCCTTGTGAATCCCCCGTATCAAAATTAGAACGATCAAACCTACGCCGATCACACCAAGATCCAAATAGGTCTCTAGATATCCGTTATGCGCCGACACAAGATTGCTCATATCCCAGTATCCTGCCGCGTGTAGGCTGCGATTAACCTTGGGTCCGTTGACGTTCCAGAAACTCTCGAAGCCCGTGCCGATTAACGGATTGTCGGCCGCGGCGAATGCGGCTGTCCAAATATCCTTTCGCCCGCTTAAGTCGTCCCCCCGGCCCAAGGAATTGGAGACAACGGCGCCCCCGCCGAAAAACATACCCAGCCCGCCGGCAAGGACTACCGCTAGACACAGGGCACGGACTCTTCCGGGACGGCTTCTCATGCTGCGCATACGAGTCACAAACATCAAGCTTCCGCCAATAACGAAACATATTGCCGACGTTGCGCTATGCGCCATCTGTAGAAGAGCGAGGCCAAAGATCAGCAGCGTACCTTCGGCAACCAGGCGCCTGCGCGGTTGGGTTCGTCCTTACGGACGTAGAGCGAATACACGCTCCACAGCGCTCCCAGTGATACGGTGAACACGATAAGGCCAAGGGCATTCTTGTTTGTAGTTACGCCCGTGTTCATAGGATTTCCACTGGGGTCATATCCACGGCCCAAGGGGCTGTAGCGAATCAGCAGAACAGAATAGGGGAGCAGGACAAACCCGACGCGGGAATAAAATCGCCGGAGCGCGTCGACGGGTTGATCATCAGTCACAATGACAAGCGCCATTACCAGATCGCCGATGGCCTTGATCCAGCGCTTAAGAGCCGGTGCGTGAATGGGAGACCATGCGGTACTCAAAAGGCAGTAGGCGAAAAAGATGACTAGGATTCCGCTCGCCGCAAGGAAGGCCGTTGTTCTCTTCTTCCGATGAAACAACACCACCAATCCGGTCACCAGAAGGAGCGCAAAGACGGCGGCGTCGAGCGGGCTGCCGTCGAGCGTCGCATCGAGAACCTCCCGATCCCGCTACCCCCAACCATGCAGAGACGGGCCGTGACCCAATAATCCACAACCAAATCACCGGTAGCCAAAGAGCTGCCGAAGTGCGGACGGAGTAGTTCCGGTTGAGGAAAAACAGTCCGGCGACTCCGATGCTGCAGATGATAAAAGCTAGCGGAAAGCCCAATTCTTATACCCCGTCGAAAGCGGCTTGCTTTTGATCCTTGGCTTTCGAAACAATCAAACCAAAAATCCTCAAGCAAAGACCATTTTGTAAAATTTGTCCACAGTCTGAAACTTAGCTCTCGTGCGGTCGACAACCTCGACGCTGATCATGGTCAGCGCAAAACCGGCCATGAAGGACACAATCAAAACTTCCACGGCGTTATCGATGGGCATCAAGACTCGAAGCAACATCTGGAGAATGGCAATCTGCACGATGTATCCAAACAGGGAATATTTCCCTAAAAGCAGCACGTGACGTCGCAAGGCCCCGGGTTCGCCGGGCCGCGCGCCCACTATATAGATCAACATAACCGTGAGGCACACGCCGGCCACCCGTGGCAGGAAGGGCACGTCCCAAACCGTTATGACCGCCAGATAGGCGCAATAAGCAAGAGCCACGGCGTAGGGATGGTCAGGAAGCTTATTAATCCGCACTTGGGGAATGTAGCCGAGGGCTACTCCGAGCAGGCCGATCGAAAGCAGCTCCAGGTTAAAACTTGGAATACCTTTTAGATCCAGCGCGAGAGCGCAGCCCAGCAAAGAGGCACAAACAATGTAGAAGACGGGCTTAAAGACATTTTGAACGGTCAATAAGAGCGCCGAAACCATCAGGAGATAGCTGATGGGCACCAAAATGTTAAAAGCGCTGGTCTTGCCGATTCCATCCACGAAAACGTTCCCGCTGACGAAAATAGCGCCGAGGTTAGCGAGCGAAGGGTGGTCAAATAAACTAGTCCTGACAGAGGAATTGGGGAGCAAGGTGGCGATCATGAGATTGAGCACGATGAATAGCGCCAGTAATTTAACGCCGCGCCAGAATAAACGTTTCGGAAGCTGCCGGTTGCCGCTTCCGTATTTAACGGGATGCACATGCGATATCAGGAATCCGGCGATGAAAATAAACGAAGGCGTCAGGAACCTTAGATACTTGTAGATATCGCCCGTTGGCCCGTAGAAATAATTCAGCCAGTGATAAAGGACCATGAACAGGACCAGCACGCCCTTGGTGAAATCGAACGCGGGAATGCGATTCGCGCGAACCTGCTTTTCAGCGCCGCCCGATTCTTCGGTAACCGGTACGGTTGCTTGTGCGCTCATCGAGCATCCACAAAAAGCCTGTGCAAAAGTTCCAGCGAAAGCAGCCGGTGAATCTCCATCGTGTAGTTACGATTCCCCTTCAAGTGTCCGTGCACGACGGCCTCGACCGAGCTGCGGTCGAGGTAGGGTCGCGCGAGTGTGCGGGGATCGAGCAAGATTTCCTTCACGTAGTCTGCCAGGATCGTCCGATACCACCACCGGAAGTGAAAGAGTTTGTGGCGGCCCATCCACAGCCGCTCCAAATGCAGCGGCGCAAGCGCATGGTCCACTTGTGCGACCCACTGAGGCATGCCGTAGTCGTAGGCGTATTCGGCCTTGAAGGTGAATTCCCAAAAGCCTCGGTGAACAAGCGACGTCACGGGATTTGAAATCCCGAGGCCCCGATCGGTGCGTAACCGAGCCAATGCCGGGCTGCCGTCACGAATCAAACGAAGCCGAACATCCTCGCCCTCATCCACCTTCGGCGCGCGGAAAACTGTGCGAACAATTTCATTGTCCAAGTAAGGAGCGCGCAGCGTCAGTTGCGTCTGTTCGAGCATGAGCACGCCGAAGTGGTAGGCCGCTGGCTGCTGGAAAGCCACCATGCTTGTGCGGTGGCCGTTTAGTTGGCGGCGGTAGGTTTCTGCCGCCCGCGACACCTCTGCGAGCATCTCAGGCCGGTAAACGTCCGCAGTGGGCATGGAAGGCTTGAACATCACTGCTCCGCGGATGATCTCGCTGCCGAATGTTCCTACCATTCGCACGGGCGCAATCGTTCTCGCCATTTGATTGTTATAAAGATCAGCGGAACGGCTAATATCCACGCATCCATCGGTCAGGTACAGAGTGCGCTCGGCATATTGCGGAAACCGATCGAGGCATGCTCCGTCGACAGTGACCACCTGATAGGGTTGCCCGCAGATTTCCGCGACGCGGCGTGCCAGGTGCACATCTTGATTTTCCCGGTACATGCTGCCGAATGTGTAGCAGGGCAGGGAGCCAACCGCGGCCTTGCGCCATGCCATGATGATGCGGGTATCAAGACCTCCCGTAAGCGAGACGCCGATGCGCTCCCGGCCGTTGAAATAGCGCGGCAGACGTGTACTGAGAGCATCCCGCAGGTGAGTGTAGTAGCCCTCCCCATCCAGCGGCTCCAGTTCTTCCCATTCGCGCGTTTCGAAATAGTGCCCCTTCTTCTCGATGGCGCCGCTGCGAAAGGTCCACGCCGATGCGGGTGGAAGGGAATAGACGCTTCTGAAAAGAGTGCGATTTTCGAGAACACAACCGCAAGCTATGTACTCACCAAGACCCTGCGGATCGGTGCTGCGCAACTCGGGACGCACCGCCAAAATCGCTTTGGCTTCAGCCGAGAAGTAGAACGCGTCCTGGGCTTCGTGGTAATAAATGCGCTGCAAACCGAATCGGTCGTTGAAAAGAGTCGCCGTTCCGCTGCGCCGGTCGGCGACGACGCCCTGAAAGCGGCCGTTTAAGTTTTTGAGAAAGTCTGGATCTTCTTCAAAAAGATGGACGAGATAGGAGGCCCCCTTTTCTTCAAAAGCGTGGCCCCGCTCTTTCAACCGGCCAGCGGTGCCCGGTTCGGGATAGTCCTCACCAGAAAACACCAAAACGACATCGTTTCGTTCATTGCGCACCGGCATCGCATCGGAGAAGGAATTCTCTCTTGCCGCCCAGCCGACGTACAAACCCATCGATTCATCGATCCACGTGCCAGTCACGTAGAACGATTCGTGCTTTAGACGCTCGACCATGCGAGCGAGCTGAGGCTCCGCCCACTGGCGATGTCTTTTGGTTATTAATCCGACGATTCCGGGCATGGCCTAAGCCGTTTAGGAATCCTGCACCGAGGCGGGAAACCTGTGCTTGTACCAGTTGTAGCGAACGTCACGGGCCTTGGCGAGCAGAGGCTCGGGAAGGCGATCGATGAACTTTCGGTGCAGTCCCAGGCGGAAACCGATCTCGCCCAAGCGAGTCAAGGCCACGTAATAGCGCGGTAGCTCCACGCGCTGAAACCCGTTGCGTTCCTTGAAGTCGCTCAGACTGCTACGTTCCTTTTTTCCGTAGGCGAAGTTCGAATATACGAGGTGCGAAATTCCCCGATCCGCGCAGGAGCGCACCGCCTGCGCAACCAGCGCGTTCGTGGGGGCCTTGTCCCGGTGCTTGATCATCGAGACGATATGCATCATTCCAGCTTGGTTCCCGTATCGTCCGCCGTTAGTTTGATGAAGCCGATCAATTTCTCGTCGAGATACGCTCCGATAAACACGCTGGTTTCGGGGAACGTCGCGCTCATCTGGCGGACGCGTTCGAAGCTCTTGCCATAATGGGGAAACCGCCGCCCCTGGCGCACAGGACTTTCGTTATAGATGTCCGTGATTCCCTGAGCGAACGCATCGTCAAACGGAACTTCCTTCACTACGACGCCCTTTTTGTTGGCTTGTTTGGCCTTGTTGCGAGCCTTAAAACCGATTTGCTCATTCCACCAGCGATCGAATGTGGAAACGGGGAGCACCGCGAGATTGTCCCATTCCATGGGATAGGAGTATTTCGGCTGGTTTTCGGGCAATCTCTGCATGAATGTAAACAGGTCGACCCGAGAGCCGGACGTGCGCAATTCCGCGAGCACCGGCTCGGGATCGTCCAGAAACTTGTATTTGTCGCCGTCCAGGCGTCCGATACGGCAGAAACGCCCATCGACGACGATTTCTCTTCCAGAGATGTTCATTCTCAATCTCCGCGGCTACAACCGGCTGCGTAACTCTTCGAAAAAGTCGCTTTAGACAACGGAAGCAACAGGATGAAAGCGGCGCCCCACGATTTGCTTCAACCGCTTCATTTGATCGCTTCGGCGCAGCGCCATCAGCTCATCGGGCATCGTTCGCTTGACCCCGCGAACCCTGCTCCACAGGTAGGCAACCAGAACTAAAAACCCTCCGACGAAATAGGGCTTCTGCGTCATTTGATAAACGCTTCGAAAGATCTCCCAGAGCGGATGGTTCCCCATAAGATAATCTTTCCTGCCCATGTGCAGCCTTTCACGAAATCCTGGTGTAGCGCGCCCCCTTGGGTTCGATGGTGCACGAAACTCTTCTCCACGAACGTTCTCGTTTCCCAGCCCTTCACTCGCGCGCTTAACACGGCAATCAAGTCGATCCCGCCCGACTTGATAGCCTGGTAGCCGCCTATTTCCTCGAAGCATTCCCGACGGAACATTTGGCACATCCCCGACACGTGTTCGATGCCGACGAATTCATAGTTGTAGCTTAGATTTCCTTCCGAAAGGCTGTACCGGCAACGCCCAGTTTGGGGTTCTCCGTGAACTGTTCCATCAGAAATTCGAAATAGTCCGATTCGAAAGTAACGTCTGCATCCAGATTTCCGATGACGTCGAATTTCAAATCGCCAGGTCGTTCGCGGCCCGCATTTACAGCGATCGCTTTACCGCCAAAATTCCGCTCGCTACGCTCGGGCATCTGGACCAACTCGATCCAAGGATTTTCTGCGGCATACTTATTGATGATGTCTTCTGTGCTTCGGTCGAGCCGTCGTTTACGATTACCCACTCGGACGTCACCGTTTGCGCCACAACGGATTTGAGGGTCAGCTCGATATAATCCGCCTCGTTTCGCGCCGGCGTTATCAGTACGTAACCGGGAGGATTCTGCATCGAGCCACCGTCGCGCCGTACGCGCGAAGAAGAAAGTAGCCCGGGAACAAACTCGTCATGCTTTTGGCAGCCCAACCTTTCCGAACGCCAAAAGCAACCACCCAAAATGGTCGGGTCGAGCTTCAAATCGGATTCCAAGGCCTCGCACTGCCTTTCGCCCAGGAATCAAGAAATCAAGTGCCGCTTCGGTAAGCTGCCATCCGCCCCTTGGGTTCGATCGAATCGCATATGAATGCACGGTCAGGTTTCAGGAGATCGGTCGCTAGTTCATTCGCACCAGCCATCCACGATAGCCCTTTGGCGATGGCGTTCTGGAAACTTTGGCCGGTGATTTCTCCAAGCGCGAAGCGCGCACGGAGCGGCACCATCCTGGTGAAACGAAAACACAGGATACCGTTTCACAACGCGAGATGAGCTTTTATCGTAGACGGACCACCACTGCCCTAAGTCCCCCTGGACCGCGCACAATGCATTGGCACAAGCCAACGCTGAATCCAGTGGCTCCTCTATCTGAAAAACCCTCGACGAATATCGAAAGGGAATATATGGAGTAAATCTGGTCAGAAAATGTGCCGAGGCGGCCGCACAAGGCCCCTAGTGGGGATCTGCGTGAGCGGGCATGGCCGAAAATACCGGAATGGCCCTGGTTGTCACTGAGTAAGCGGTATGTTTCCACCGCCACGTCGGTCAGCTCCGAAATGCATTTCAGGACGCGCAAGTGCGCATGCGAGATACCAGCGAAAAACAAAGCCAAGCTTGCGGTTTGTGCCTGAAATCCATCCGCAGAAATCGTCAGCACATTCTCATAATCGGTCTCGCTAAGTATCGCTTCCAACCGTCCGGCCGACAAACGGCGGAAAACCAGGCGAGCAGCCCCAGATCGCCCGCGCTGCTTACCCAAGTCCGATCTTGGAAGACGATGTCCCCAATCGTGGCAATGTCAAAAGGATGTGTTCCTCCCGCCTCTGCTAAACGATGCAAGCCCAGGAGCGCAATAATCGTCTGTTTTCTCGAAGTTCCCAGCGTCCTTTCGGTAACTGTCCCCACCAGCATCCAGTGTGACATGATCGAGGAAGAGCTGCTCTTTTTCGTCGAAAAGTGAGACCAGCGAGCGGATCGAATCAGCGAGCGTATTCAGGCCGAACATGTTATTCCGCATGAATGCTGGCGCTGAACGGTAGCTATTCCCTGCAGCGCTTGCGCCGGCATATTCCCATTCTGAACGAAGAGTTCCGCATCAATGGTGACTCGGACGAGTAGACTTCTCGATCGGGGAAAGCGTTGATACTAGTGTGCCGCGTAGGAAGTTGCGAATTCCAGGATTGTCTCCGCCACGTGCTTCTGTTCGTTCGGCCATTAATCCGGCAAACATCGGCAGTGACAATATCTGTTCTGCGGCGGCTTCCGACACCGGGAAATCGCCGGTCTTCCAGCCGCGGAGGCGTAGGCGCGTTGCAGGTGGAGTGGAATAGGATAGTGGATTCCCGTTCCAATACCGGTCTTGCTCAGATGCTCCTGCAATTCGTTGCGGAAGGAGGTACGCACGACGTAGAGGTGATACACCGATTTCGAGTAACTCGCTTCGAATGGCGCGATAACGTCCGCATTCGTCGCCAAAAGCTCGTCATAAACGCGTGCGCTCGAGCGGCGCTGCTCGTTCCACTTCGATAAATGCCGGAGCTTGATGCGCAGCATGGCTGCCTGAATCGAATCAAGCCGGCCATTGTAGCCTTCGATCTCATGATAGTATTTCTTGGCCGATCCATGTCGCGAAGCAGCGTGCTCGTTCGAGCCATCCCCTCGTCGTTTGTGGTTATGGCGCCGCCTTCGCCGCACGCACCCAGATTTTTGCCGGGATAGAAACTGAACGCGGCGGCGCGCCCAACGAACCCGCCTTCAACCATCGATTCTGCTTCTTTGAGAAATACTCCGCACCGTGGGCCTGGCAAGCATCTTCAACGACGATCAAATTGTAGCGCTCGGCAATCTCGAGGATCGCGTCCATATCAGCCATCTGTCCATATAGATGAACCGGGACAACAGCCGTTACGGGCTTCCCAGTTTTCTTATGGACGTATCGGCCGGTGGCAGCGTTGAGAACGCATTGCGTCTCCAAGTATCCCTGAAGCTTTTCAGGATCCATGTTGAACGTTCGGCTATCGACGTCCACAAAATCACGGTCGAGCACCGGCTTGCGAAATTGCCTCGGTGGTCGCGATGAACGTGTTCGGCACAGTCAGTACGATATCGCCAGACTGAATGCCCGGCCGCAATTAGAGCAAAGCGGAGCGCGTCAGTTCCACTGTTCACACCGACGCAGTATTTCGTGCCGCAGAATAGCGCGAACTCCCGCTCGAATCCATCTACCTCCGGGCCTCCAATGAAGCCGGCGATTCGATCGTTCGCTTAACACGCCACTAACAGTTCAGGTGCGAGTTCCTGATGAAGCGTCACGAGGTCAACAAAAGGAATCTTTCTGTTCTGTGTCATCCGCTCACCTTGGATATAGATTCGTTGGAATTGATGGAACGCAAGATCCTTGGCTGGATTGCCGGCGACGATCGTGTTGGGGGGCACGTCGCGCGTCACCACGCTTCCCGCGCCGACGATTGCATTTTCACCGATCACTACCTTGGAAAGAATTGTCGACCCGGAACCGATCGAAGCACCGCTCTTGACGAGCGTCTTTTCAACCTTCCAATCTTTTTCGGTCTGCAGCCCGCCGTCCGGCGCCGTCGCCCGGGGATAGGAGTCGTTGATGAATGTCACGCCGTGACCGACGAAAACATTGTCTTCGATGGTCACGCCCTCGCAAACGAACGTGTGGCTCGATATCTTGCAGCGGCGTCCCACACTCGCATTCTTCTGAATCTCAACGAATGCGCCGATCTTTGTTTCGTCCCCGATCTCGCAGCCGTATAGATTGATGAACTTGGAGAGTTTGACGTCTTTTCCCAGCTTCACGCTCGGGGCGATTGAGCAGAATTCGTTCACAGGCGGACCAATTCTCCTCTCTTTTGGATGGACGCCTCGGCCGCTTCCAGCATGCGCACAACCCGTAATCCAGCATGGCCATCGTTGAATGGCGTCTTGCTGTTCATAATGCAATCGGCGAAATAATCGAGTTCCACGCGTAGCGCTTCCAGTTGTTCTACCTGCGGAGCCCACATGTCGCCGGTGCGATAGCTCACCAAAAGATCTCGGATTCCTTCTCCCGAAGCGATTTGAACGCCTCTGTCATAGACGCGGATTTTTTCGTCGGCCACGAGATCGTTCCACACCAACATCTTTTTCTGGCCGCCGATCAGTGTTGTCCGATCTTTACGGGCGAAAGCCAATTCACGTTGATGTGCGCGATCACGTTGCGCGGGAAATAAATCGTCATGAACGCGACGTCTTCCACGCCGTTCAAGTGTCTTTCACCGGTCGCCACGATGGCCTCGGGCTCGCCCTTGATGACGTGGTCCATGATCGAAAGATCGTGCGGCGCCAGGTCCCAGATCACGCTGACATCGTGTTGGAACAGGCCCAAATTCACCCGCAACGAATCGTAGTAATACAAATCGCCCAACGCGCCGCTCTCCGTCAATTCGCGGATCTTTCGCACGGCCCCGGTGAACAAGAACGTATGGTCGACCATGATCGTCAGCTTCTTGCGCGCAGCGAGTTCGATGAGTTCTTCGGCTTGCTTCGAATTGGACGTGAATGGCTTTTCGATGAAAACGTGCTTTCCATTTTCCAGCGCCGTCTTGGCCAATTCGTAATGGGTCCATACGGGCGTGATGACGGCTACCGCGTCGATGTCGGGCGAACGCAGAATCTCCATGGCATCGGAAACGGCCCGGACGCCTGGATACGCTTTCCGCACTCGGGCGAGCGCCGCGGGGCTGCTGTCGCACACCATCTCGACCCGCGTCGAGTCCAATCCGTGCAAATTCCGAACGATATTCGGTCCCCAATATCCATAGCCGATTACTCCAACTCGAATCATGTGTTCCTCTACAGTCTGCGGAGAAAGTTCGAATGTCTTGATATCGACACCTGGGGTTGACAGACTTTGCTGCGATGGAACTCGTCGCAGGCTGCCTCAGTAACCAAGCCCGGACGGCATGAAGATTCGTGCTGACGAGAAAACAGCTGAACCCAAGAATGCTACCCGGCCAAGAAGTGCGAGTAACGTCCTCCGGACACTAATAGCGCGCCTTCACCTGTGAAGACCGCTCGCGGTGTCGCCAACAGAATTTTGACGTCCAACCACAGCGACCAGCCTTGCGAATAGCGCAGATCCAAACGAACCATGTCGTCGAAGCAAGTGCGGCTTCGGCCGCTGACCTGCCACAATCCGGTCACGCCTGGCCGCACTTCAAGAACTCTTCGGCGATGCCAATGGTCATACACTTCAAACTCATAAGGCACCGGCGGGCGGGGGCCCACCAGAGACATTTCGCCGCGCAGAACGTTCCAGAACTGCGGGAACTCGTCGAGGCTCGTTTTGCGCAGGAACTTCCCAACCGTAGTTACACGCGGATCGTTCTTGATCTTGTATACCACGGGCTCGTCTTCGTTCTGCGCCTCGTTCTCAGTCGCTTTGCCCGCGATGAAATTCTGGACGTAATCACGGTGAATCTGGTGATTGTTGTCCGTATACATGGTGCGGAACTTCAGGCAATTGAACCGCTTTCCAAACTGGCCCAGCCGCTCCTGTCTGAAGATCACCGGTCCTTTGGACGTCAGCTTGATCGCCAGTGCGATCGCTCCCAGAATCGGTGACAGCAGCGCCAAAAACAATCCGCTACCTAGTATGTCGATCCCTCGCTTGATAACCATCGGGATGCGTTTCCGTGAATCCTTGGTTGAAAGATCAGGATATAGCTTGGCGTCGGCAACCGGGTCCGAGTGGCCTTTGTCTTCCCAAGTCTCCGGGAATAGATGCACCGTGATAGTCAACTTCGACGCCAGTTTGGGATCGAGATTGTCCCGCAGAGCCCGCACTAGCTTCGAGCGCAGAACTTCGGTGACCGGAGTTTTCCCCTCAACACTCACTTCGGTGAAGATCACCGCTAGAACGACGCCGTCTTGATACCATCCCACCAGATCTGTTTCTCGAGTTGCATCGCACACGGTCGACGACAGCTGCCCGATGAAAGTCGAGTGGTTCCCGTTGGTGCGCACGCTGCTCGAATCCACTAGCATCAGGACGAAGGGTTTGCGGGATCGCTCCGCGCGCCGGCGCTCGAGCGTTAGCATTGCATGTAGAATTTCTTCTTTGAGAACACTTTCCCGCCGGATCGGCACATGGCCGACGCTAGACAGACTCTTTCGGCCGTTTCCCTGTCGCGTCTCCAGTGTTCTTACAGTCGATGTTTTCAAGTGGCCCATTTCTCGTTTCAATTTGCTATCGGTCGGCTTCCTAGACCTCAATACCTTCGATTCCTTGTATAACCTTTTATACGTCGCATGCGCTACGTTTAAGCCACCACACCCTGCAGAACGGGACGCCGATGAACAGGCTCAATCATCACAGGCCGCATCGGACCAATCGGTACGACGCTTGATCGGTCGACTTCGAGTGCTACAGACCGGCGGAGCAGCGAAACCGAAACCACGATCCGGTGGTTGCCTTTGATGTTGATCAAAATTCCCTCTAGACCCTTCAGCGCATCGCTCTCGATCCGAATTCTTTGGCCCAGTTCCAAGTACGGCCATGGCTCAACGGGCAGCCCGGACGCAACCAGCGTTTGAATACCGGCGATTTCCGTGTCATCCACAGGCAATGGCACTCGGCCCCGCCCCACCACGGAAATCACGCCGGGCGTAATGAGAATCGGCAAACGATTCTGGGCGTCAAATCGGCAGAATACGTAACCGGGAAAAAGCGGAGCGCTCCCGTCTCGCGATACTCCATGCCCACGCTTTATCGCCTTGTAGGTCGGTAGAAGCGTCTGATAGCCCTTACCCGAGAGCAAAACCGCAGTCGAACCCTCCCAGCGCGTCCTCACCTGCAGGGCAAACCACCTGTCGCTGGCTCTCTCGGCGCTCATCGTGGCTTGGTATCTCCTCTTCCACGCGGTTCCGTGTAGGCTACCGCCATTAATGTGGCTCCCAACTCGGTTGCATGTCGCAAGCAGGCTGCCACTGTGCTAACAGGAATTCTCCCAGGGTGGCTCAGAGTAATCATAATGTAATCTAATGATAACAAATGACTTATAAAATAAAACCACCCCCCGGTGACCATGAAGCGACGCCGCTAACGGTCGCTCCAAGTGAAAACTCTTGCCATGATTTGCCAAGCTCTTTCCTTGCTGAAATCTGCCGAGGCTGCCGCATTGATGGTCAGCCACAAAATCTCTACGAATGCACGCTATCTACTTTGTTTATATAATATTACGAGGAAACGAATGTATTTGTTGGTGGTCAACTTCGTCTCGGTGAGCAGCCATGATCTGGCGGCCGTTCTCGCCAATTTATGTCGGGAAAGCAGACTGAATTATAGAAGCTTTACGTCGATCACTCAGGACGGCCTTCACGCATGGTCGTTCTTATACCAAATCCAGGTACGCTGCAGGCCTTCTTCGAACAGCACGCGTGGCTCATACCCCAAAACGCGGCGCGCTAAGCTGATGTCGGCTTGAGAATCTCTGATATCGCCTCGGCGCGCCGGCTCATACTTGACGCTAACCTTCTGACCCGTAATCTTTTCGAGCGACTTCACCACTTCATTCAGCGTGATTCGCGCTCCAGTGCCGCCGTTAAAAACCATGCCGGGAGCACCGGCCGATTCACAGGCTCGCAGCGTCTCGTCGACTACGTTCTCGACATAGGTGAAGTCTCGCGATTGCTCGCCGTCCCCGTACACCACCACTGGTTCGCCACGCAGTACCGCGAGCATGAAACGCGCTAGCACACCGGAATACTGCGATGTAGGGTCCTGGCGCGGCCCGAAAACGTTGAAGTAACGCACGCTCGCATTTTCCAAACCGTAGACGCGACCGAAAACCTGCGCGTAAAGCTCGCCAACGTACTTCGTTATTCCATAGGGAGAGATCGGAGCTGCTGGCATCGTCTCGACCTTCGGTAGTGTGGCAGTTTCGCCATAGACGGAAGAGGACGCAGCATAGACTATCCGCCGCACTCGCGCATCCCGCGCCGCCACTAGCACATTTAACGTGCCGTCGATGTTTACCAGGTTCGTCTCGATCGGGTCCTGTACAGACTTAGGAACTGACGTGCGCGCCGCAAGGTGGATAACGTAGTCGGTGCCCTTGCAGGCCGCTCGGATCGCCCCCATGTCGTTGATAGTGCCGCGCCGAAAGTCAATCTTGCTGCGAACTGCGGCGAGATTCGCTTCCTTCCCGGTAGAAAGATCGTCGAACACCGCGACTTCGTGACCCCGACGAATCAGCTCATCGACAATGTTGGAGCCGATGAAGCCGGCACCACCTGTCACTAGATAGCGCATTCGCAGGGACCTCCTCTCCGGAATGTCAAAGGGTGGGGATGATCTAGCCCAGCATCTCGGAAGCTGCCTGTTTCAGTTCGTTCCGGGCCGGCCGCGTGAGTAGCTCGCTCCGCCTCTTACTTCATGCTGTTCCAGCGCTCGTCAACCATCGATGCCACTACGCTTTGCGGTCGTCGTTATCTGGTGTTTCGGGCGCATATGCCGTTCCGTAGCCGTATCCGTAGTAGTAATGCGAGCCATACATGTTTGACTGTTCGACTGCGTTCAGTACCACACCGATCACGTTTTTCGTTTGCAGTTCTTGTGCAGCCCGTTGCGCCATTTCGAAGGGCGTGGCGCCAGCTCGCACGACTAGGAGCACACCGTCACAAAGATCGGCCAGAATGCTCGCATCCGCTACCGGAACGCAAGGTGGTGAATCGAGGATGATCCAGTCGAACACGGGAGTCAGGCGATCCAGCAATTTTTTCAGACGGCCGTTCGAGAGCAACTCGCTCGGATTGGTTACTTCCGCTCCGCCAGGGATCAAGCAAAGATTGCCCTCCTGGCCCTGCTGGATCACTGCCGTTTCATCCGCTTCGCCCCTCAAATAATCCGAGAGACCGGGAGCCAGCGGAGCGTCGAACGGGACGTGTAGCCGCGGTCGCCGGAGATCTGCGTCAATAATCAGCGCGCGCCGATCCGGCTGCCGAACAATGGCTTGCGCTAAGTTACTGGTCACGAAGGTCTTACCCTCGGTTGGCACCGAACTCGTTATCAATACCGTTCGAAGCGCCTGCGCGCTTCGTATCTGATAGAGCCGGGAACGAAGCGTGCGAAACTGCTCTGCTCCGTGCGGGCTCAAGTCGGGATTGGCAAAGACGTTTACGTTAGGATCCATGTGCCATTGCGGATGCGCACAACGCGCCAGCAACTCGTCGAAACGCAAGTGCTCCATCGGAGAGGCAGCCATCTTTTGTTCCGCTACCACTTCGCTCGATACGCTTAACGAGCGTTCCGGCCACACTGGTGTAGCAACCGCGGCCTCGCGCTCAACTTGCGGGGCTTCTGCAGTCGGCACCGCCGAGCGTTCTTCCTCGGCTTTCTTCAGGGCTTCGTGAATCCGGCTCATGATTTCCTTTCGCGCGACGGCCCGGCGCTGACCTGCCGCAGGCGGCCCAGCAGTTCGTCGAGATTTTCGAGCAAAGCTTGCGTCTTCCCGGCATTGTCCTGAGTGGTCAGGAGGCCTGGGGCGACGGGTCCGGTCTCATCGAGTTGGAATTCCCGTGCGACTTCCTCAATTAAGTGCGCGGGAATTGGTCGCACTCCGTCCACGTAGGCGTTGATCATGGCGTGCTCGCACAGCAGATTTACGACGCGCGGAATCCCGCGGGAGTAGGTTTGAATTGTTTGGATGGCTTCTTTCGAGAAAATCGGCTCACCGTTTGCCCCCGCAATTCGCAGCCGTTCCGCCACGTAGCCGAATGTCTCTTCCAGCGTCAGCGGCGCCGTGCGGCACCGCAGGGTAATCCGTTGGCGAAGCTGGCGTAGAGAAGGCATCTTGAGTTTTTCCTCAAGCTCTGGCTGACCTGTCAGGACGATCTGCAACAGCTTTTCCGTGGAAGTCTCAAGGTTCGTCAGCAACCGGATCTCTTCCAGCACGTCGGGAGAAAGATTTTGCGCCTCGTCCACGATCAATACCGCCGTTTCGCCGGCACGATAGCGCTCCAAAAGCCACTGGTTCAGTCGCAACAGAACTTGGCTCTTTTCGCGTGACTCGCAGGGAATCTCAAAGTCAGCCATCATGAAATCGAAGAGGTGGTTCACGTCCATGCGCGAGTTGAAGATGTAAGCCGTTGCCACGCGTTGGCCACGAAGCCAATCGAGGAGACGGTTCAAGAGAGTCGTCTTGCCGGTGCCGACTTCACCCGTGAGCAGGATGAAGCCTTTCCGGTTCTGAATGCCATAGGTCAACCCCGCCAGCGCTTCCTGAATCTGTTGCGTCAGGAACAAATAGCGCGGGTCTGGATTAACGTTGAACGGGCTCTCTCGTAGCCCAAAGAATCTCTGGTACATACTCTCCTAGGCCCTCGCCCCTAGTCCCAGTCCGGGACCCGTCGGCCCGCTGGCCGCTCGTTTTGACCTGTTTGTAGCTATCGGATCGATCGCCGGCAGCATCGCCAGTACTGGCAGTCGCAGCGAAACCTCCACATCGCGCTCGGATCGTATCGATGTGTCACGCACTTCCAGCAGGAACGCTAGCCCCAGGCCCAGTCCGAGTCCACCTGCCAGACCGCTCAACGCGAACAAGGGCCGGTTTGGGAACGATGGTGCGTTCGGTAGGTTCGCCGGATCGAGTATTTTGAACTGCTCGCCTTCTTGCTGACGCTGGAGCTCCGTCGACATCTCAGCGTTGTTCTTATTTTTCAGGAGGTCGTTGTATGAATCCAATGCTGTTTGATAGCCGCGCGTTAATTCCTTGTACTGCTCTTCTACCGCAGGGCTCGATTGCACGCGGCTCTGATACAGTCTAATTTGTTCCTTGATTTGCTCTTGGTCACGGCTTTTCTCGCTGATGATCTGATCGTAGGTGTGGATTTGGGCGCGCAGCTGTTGGATTGCCGGCGGTTCAATAGAAACCTTAGGTCCGGCGTCCGCCGGCTTCGGACGTGCATTGCTCGCTGCAATTTGCGCTTGTACGGCCGCGATATCGTTCTTGGTCTTGATGACATCCGGATAGTCGTCCGTGTAACGAGCCCGAAGACTGGTCAGCGACGTTTGAAGAGCCGCCAGCTGCTGATCGAGCGTTTCCGGATTCTGCCCGGTCTGCGACGCTTGCAATGCCGCGACCTGCTGCGCGAGATTGGATTGCGCGAATGTCTTGTCCTGTTGAGCGCGACCCAGAGCTTGCGTAGCGGCGTCCAGTTGGGACGTTAATCCGGTCAGAAGGTTCAGGTTCGTCTGCTCTTGATCGGGAAGCGCTCCGATGTACCGACTCTTGAAGGCGGCGAGTTTCGCATCTTGATCATCCAGTTCCTTCTTTGCCTCAGAGAGCTGCTGAGTTAGGAAATCGGTCGTCACTTCCGAATGTTGCTGCGAAACGCGCAGATTCTCTTCGATGAACATCGAAGTCACAGCCGCGCATACTTGTTGTGCCAAGCGCGGATCGTACATAGTGACGTTCACAAAAAAGCCCGGCAATCTGCTTGATTGCGTCTCGCGCCATGGGCATCACCGGTGTCACATCGATGTCCCCCTGCAATCGAGCCACTAGCGCATCCATCGAGCTCTGGTTGGCATCCTGCGAATAAAGCCCGAACTGGCGGATGATAGGTTCTAGTCGCGACCGGCTCAGAATCTGCTGTTTCATGCTCGCGAGCCGCTCGCTGATGCTTGTTGTATCCACCGGTTCCACGATTTTCGCCGACACTGCCGGTGGCTCAACCAGAACCAGAGTTTGCGATTTGTATTTCGCGGGCAGAAATCGTGAAACAGCGTATGCCAGCGGTCCGCCGACCAACGCTAGCACCACAATCATCACCCATCGCCTTCGCAGCATGGCTATATAATCTTGTGGTGTCAGTTCACGCGGAGTCATTCTGACGTCTCCTATTCTTCGTCCTGCTAAAAGAGCAGCGGCCGATCACGCCAAGTCACCCCGACCGAGATGAAGTTGCGGAAATAGCTGGTGCCGCATGTCACCCCTACGCAAAACCCTGCGCTGGAGGTCTGGTATTGCATTTGGTATGAGAGGTTTAGGTTTAGCGATCGTCCCCAGGGACGGTTCAAACCACCGCCCGCAGACCAATAATCGTAGTTCTGCGCCATCGTGGTCGTAGGTATAGTGCCCAACGCCACACCGTGGTTTCTCGAATATCCGCCCAAAATCGAGCCGTTAACCGTTCGGCTTATCTGTCGCGACACCGAGCCGGTCACCGAATCTGAAATTGAACCTGCCAGGACACCCGCGCCACCGCCCGTCCCGTGGTAGTAAGAGACGCCCAGTCCACCTCGCCTAAGCTGATACTGCAACGACGCACTCGCTGTCCAGTACAGCTGTGTCCCGGAACTCGGTGGACTTGTGCTACCGGTCGGGATAGGCTGAAGGAACGAAGCAAATTGGGGCCCGGCCGCGACCTGAAACGCCAGTCGGCCGGTTACCCGCCGACGCATAAGAAAGCTGAATAGACTGGCTATCAATCGACTGGTTATAATTGCTGTAGCTGTAGCGGTTAAACGTATACACAACAGCCAGCGTATCCTTCCGCGTCCACTGATAGTTATATCCGGCCCGCGCGTTCAGACCCCCATAATTGAGGGTGCTGTTATCAAAATAGCCCAGAAAAGAATAGCCGCCCACGAATGTCAGCGATGTCCGGGCCGTCAGCTGCACATCTGCTTCCGCATCTGAAGTGGTGGACAAGCTCTGACCCGATGCCGTTAGTATCGTTTGACCCGGTACAAGACCCGGATTGAGTGGCGGAGGAGCTATTCCCCCAGGCGTTCCGCCCAGCCCGTTAATCCCAACTCCTGATGGCGGCAAATAGCTGAGCTGTTCGATCAAGGAGAGTTTCCATCGCCGGAAGGTGATTGCATCGACGGCATTCAGTTCTTGAATTACGCCGCTCTCACCCGGGCCCCCGACCGCAATCATGCCTCCCGCCAGGTAGCTCAAAATCAGACTGTTATTGCCTGCTACCCGATGCACATCGATCTCGCCCGACAGTGTGCTCCAGCCGGTCCAAGCGTTTCCGTTACCTTGGTTCGTCACGGGGTTGGAATCGGCCGCGCCGTAATAGCTAAATGACGGCTGCCAATAAGATCGGGTCTTCTCACCACCCACCGTCAGAAGTTGCGCTCCTGAAAGGGAATTTGTATCCGGCGTGAGTTCCTGTGAATTCTCATCGGACTGGCCATTGTCCGCGGCAGACCGCCAAAGGCGAGTGATAAGCGGGGATCGGACCCGACTGGCGCTGGCTCGGGGTATCGGCGGGCTGTTGCTGAGCTCGCGTGACAGGCGCGAAAAACGCCAGCACGCTAGAGCCCGGTCACCGACGTTATGTAATTCGGAGCTCGCATTCTTCTCCTACGGCACCACAATCTGATCGCCGGCCTTTAACACGATGTTCTGGTCGGCATTCTTCCCGTTGACCACTTCCTTATAGTTGAAGGGGAACTTCTCCGCTTTCCCTCCGCTTCCGCGAAGCACATAAATCTTTTTCGTATTCGCGAATTGCGTGAATCCTCCCGCGCTCGACAGTGCTTGCAATACCGTCATGTCGGGAAGCAGGGGATAAGCGCCCGCCCGTGTTACCTCGCCTGAAATGTAGACCCGTTGGCTGTTGATCTGCGAAACGATGATGGTCACTTGTGGGTCGGTAACAAAGCGTTTGAGGCCTGTGGTAATGGACGCCGCCAGCTGGGTAGGCGTGAGACCAGCCGCCTGGACATCGTTCAGAAGTGGCATAGAGATCTTCCCATCCGGTCGCACAGGAACCGTCCGCGTCAGCTCCGCCTCTTTCCAGACGCTTACATCCAGCACGTCCTGTGCGCCGATCACATAGTCAGGATCGGTTGTCGCCGGCTTCGGCTGCGCAGCGCTTGCGCTCGCTGGCGCACCGTCCTTCTTCGCCCCTTCTTGATTTCCTGCGGCGGCCCTAGCCGGAACCGCGAAGAGCAATAGCGTAAATGCGATCCATAAATAGCTTCTCGTAGACATCGATTTCTCCTACCTTGTCTCTCCGTTTAGCCTGGATCCCATGCCTCCCAGGCGCCTTTAGGTAGTATAGGGCCGAGATCCCGAGACATCTCTATACGATCCTTCCTTGGTTTCTTAGTCGCCGCGAGCGGTTCTCGCACACTCGAAGACACAAATACCACTTTTTTGCCCTATTCCACAGGGCTTATGTGCAAGGCGCTTGCCATGCTGCCGGTTTCCATCAAGTCTCTCAGGATACCCATAACGAGCTCATTATAATAACCTTACTCAATAGGGGGTATGGCGAACTCCTCATTGCGGGCCCTCAAACCAATCCCTAGATTCCCTTCGTCGGCAAATTGCTATCCCTCCATCCTAGCTGTTTGGCAATGCGGCACTTATCACCTTTGATCCCTCCCCCTCGCCCGGATTGGCGTAAAATGGGGAGTAGGCTTTTCCGGACCCCGCCGTCGAGAGATGGGAAATCTTTTTCCGTTGGCTCTCAACTTGCTCCCGGCGGCTGTCGGTTCCTTAGTTTTGTAAGGACGCTTCGAAAATGAGATATCCGAGCCCGAACTTAATTTGCACCGCAGTCGTTGCTGACGGCCATGGTACTGACGGGCTGCCACCGAAACCCTCAGGTTGCCAAGCAAAAATACTTCGATAAGGGCACGCAATATTTTCAGCAGGGGAAATACAACGAAGCCGCCATCGAATTCCAAAATGCTCTTCAGATTGACTCAAATTTTGCGGACGCACACTATCAGCTGGCGCAGTGCTATTTGAAGCGGGGCAACATGCGGCTAGCGTATCCGGAACTCGTACGTACCGTTGCTCTCGCTCCGGGCAATCTCAAAGCGCAAGTCGATCTCGCCGCCATCTTGCTCGCGGGTGGCAAATATGCCGAGGCCCGCAGTCACGCCGAGATTGTGCTGAAGGCCGATCCCCAAAACGCGCAGGCACAGCTTGTCCTATCCGACAGCGACGCTACTCAGGGCAACCTGCCCCAGGCCATCGAAGAGACGCAGAGCGCCATCCACATGGATCCCCATCGGGCTCCGTCGTATTTGAATCTCGCCCTTCTTCAGGAGAGGAACCACGACTTAGCCGCGGCCGAGCAAAACTTTCAAACGGCGCTTTCCGTCGATCCGCATTTCGTGAACGCAATGCTCGCTTTCGGCAGCTTCTACGCGCGCCAAAAGCGCTGGGCGGATGCCGAGAAGCAGTACCAAAGCGCCATGGCCGCAGATCCTAAGAGTCCCGCTCCACGCGCAGAACTTGCGGAGCTTTATGCAGCCCAAGGTCAGAAGGATAAGTCCGAGGATGTCTTGCGCGCCGCCAAAACGGCCTTGGCGGACAACCCCGCAGGTTATCGCCTGCTAGGTGATTTCTACCTGCGTACGGGCGATTCAGCGAAGGCAGCCGACGAATTTGCTTCGCTGCATGCCCAGTATCCCAAGGACGCCGGAGTCACCAATACCTACATCGATATTCTTCTGGCTCAGAATCGCGTCGACGCCGCCTCTCAAGTCGAAGAAGACTTTCGCAAAAAGTCTCCTTCCGAGGCTTCTCCCGTACTTCACGCGGAGATTTTGCTGCGCCAGGGCAAGCCTAACGATGCCATCTCCGTTCTTGAAACCTTTGTCCATGACGCGCCGGATAACCCAGTCGCGCACTACCAGCTTGGCCTGGCTTACGCCGCCGCCGCAAATATCGGGCAGGCGCAGGCGGAATGGCTAAAGGCCGCACAGCTCCGTCCGGGATGGGCGGATCCCGAGCGCGCCATCGCCGTCTCCGCTTCCCGCTCTGGCAATTCCGCCTTGCTCTTGGATAGCAGCCAGGAGTTGATTCGTATCGAACCGCATTCCTCGGAAGGCTACGTCTTCCACGCCAGTGCTTTGGCGGCGAAAGGGGATGCGGCAGGTGCCGAAGCGGAACTAAAGAAGGCCATTGCCGCCGCTCCGCGGGACGCCACTCCCTACGCGCGCTTGGGCGACTTGGCCATGGGTGCCAAACAGTTCGACCGCGCCGGCAAGTTCTACGCCCAGGCGCTGACCCTCAATCCCGCTGCGGCCGATGCCCTTGCCGGGTTGGTCTCGATCGATCTTCAAAACAAGCAGCCGGCTTTGGCGCTCCGCAAGGTGCAGGAGCAGATCGCCCGGGTGCCCAATAGCAGCAACTTCTATCTCTTGCTCGGACAAGTCGAGCTTCGCAACCAGGATTCGGCCAAAGCGCAAGACGCTTTTCAAAAGGCGGTCGATCTCGACAAGAACAACGTCACCGCTTTTCTGCTCCTGGCCAATACTCAAGTTTCGCGCGGCTTGGCGGAGCAAGCCATCCAGGGCTACCAGCGCGCGATCGGATCGAATCCCCGCGATGTTCGCCTTTACACTTCGCTCGCTGCTCTCCATGAGGTGCGCGGTGACTGGCAAAAAGCCGAAGACTCTTACCAGAAGGCCCTGCAAATTCAGACTGATTACCCTGTCGCCGCCAACAATCTTGCTTACCTGATGCTTGAGCATGGCGGCGATGTCACAGTGGCCCTATCACTTGCGCAGGCGGGGCGGCGGGGCCTCCCGGATTTGCCCAACTCGGCCGACACCCTTGGCTGGGCCGACTATCGCCAAGGCGTCTACAACGCGGCGATCGACAACCTGCAGCAGGCCATCAAAGGCGACCCAAAGAACCCGACTTATCACTATCACCTGGGCATGGCCTATCAGAAGTCCGGCAATCTCCCCATGGCTCGCAAGGAGTTCGAAACCGCCCTGCAGCTCAATCCTCAATTCAGCCACTCCGACGAAATCAAGCAGTTGCTAGCACAATCCCCACCGGCCAACTAAAGCCGATCGGCAACCGCTCCGGCCAAATCGGCTCACAGCGGTCCCCGTAACTTTTTTTGCACCGATTTCCGTCTCAACGTCATCTAACTCGTCAGATTTAAAGGGGCTGGACTGGTAAAAGTATCAGTTCACGAAACGCAGGAGTGCGGTTACATTACTGAGGCTAGGCGCGCGTCGCCGACAGTATCTTCCGCAGGGGCCGGAAGGTCGAGCGGCATCCGTTTCAAGACAATTACGTACGGCTTATCTCGCCGCGCGCCCATAGCGTCGGGAGAGCCGGACACCAAGGAGAGTCCATGTCCGAACTGACGCCCAATCCGCTTTCAGCTCCAACTCCCACTCTTCCCACGCGACCGTTCCGGATAGACGTTCCCTTGCATGAAATTCTACAGAAGCCTGTACCCGAGGGGCCGCGCCCCGTGAAACGCGAGCTCCAGTCGCTGCCGGAGCCCGTCTTCCCTCAATATCCCGAGCTGATACATGAGCCGACCCCGGCAGAACTTGCTGAGCATCAGACGGTTGCCGCCACGGGGAAGAGGCATTGGCCCGCTTCCCTTATTCTCGACAACATGCGTGGCTGGATGTTTCCGTATTTCAAATCCCAGCTCCTTCCGGGCGACTTCCAGCCGATCATTTCGTACCTCTTTACCGACTGGAAGTGCAATCTCGATTGCCACTACTGCTGGTCTTATGACAACCGCGTGAAGGGCATGACGGAAGACACCGCGCGTAGGGCTATTGATTGGCTGCATTCGACGCCCTGCCGCGTCCTGGCGCCCACCGGCGGCGAACCGTTGCTGAGACCGGACTTCGTGCACAAAGTGATCTACTACGCCGCGAAGAAGGACTTCTGGGTTTACTTGGCCACGAACGCTCGGCTCCTTCGACCTGCCGTCACGGACCGGTTGGCCGACGCTGGGATCTCCACCATCAACTTTGCGGTGGATTGCATTAATGAAAAGCCGGGATTGCCGAAAGCGTTCGAACACGTTCGTTCAAATTTTGATTATCTGGTAAAGCGTCAGTATCGCTATGGCTATACCGTTTTCTTCAACACGAATATCTGCCGTACCAACATTGACGATGTGAAGCAGCTGGTCGAAATCGCCCATGACAACGGGATTTCGCTGACGTTTCACGTCAACGAAGCTCCTATGATGGAGCAGACCCACTTCCAGCACTTTCATCAAAACGACACCTACATCCGGCAGGAAGACTTTCCTATGGTTGATGACCTGCTTGACTGGCTCATCGACAAGCAGCGGCAGGGTTACAAAATGGTCGATTCGATTCCGCGGCTGCAAAACATGAAGGGATTCATGCGCGGAGTTGGCGAACACTGGGGCTGCCGCGCCGGCCAGAACTGGCTCATTGTTCGCACGGACGGAACGGTGGCGCCGTGCTTCCCGATGTATAACGCAAAATATGACTGGGGCACGGTTGGGAACCACAAGTTTGACGTAAAGCAACTAAGTGAAATGAAGCAGGGTTGCGAGCCGCATTGTTTTTCTACCCTGGGGTACAACGTGGCCTACTGCTACAGCGTGTCCCGGGTAATGAAATGGCTCTGGAAGCAGGTAAGGAACGGTTTCCAAGGGGTGACCGGCAGCTTCGACTAGGGCGGGTCGTCCGTACCGAAGAAGTATCCATGCCAGTGACTTCTGCGGAGGGCTGAGGCCGCTGCTCGGCCGTCCGTCGAAGCTGAAGAAGCAACGCTATACGACCGCAATGGGAGCTGCCTGTGGCATGGGCTGAATGGAGCGCGGGACTTCAGTCGACGTTGCCGGCTCTCGGCGCAGCAGGCTTGCTCCTGTCCGCATTTCTGGATTCCTCGTTTATCCCAATGCCGTTGGTGACGGATCTGATTGTGATGGATCTGTCCAGCCTTCATCCCATGCGCACTCCCTACTACGCCGCCGTTGCTGCGCTGGGATCGCTGGGAGGGTGCATCTGGATTTACCTACTGGTGCGAAAGGGCGGCCAAGCATATTACGAAAAGCGACCAGCCCAGGCGAAGGGAAGGATTCATGCCTGGACGAAGCAGTATCCGCTGATATCTGTCCTTCTTCCCGCGATGGCTCCGTTCCCAGTCCCATTCAAGCCATTTGTCCTGGCGCAGGGTTTTCTCCAAGTCCCTTTCGTGTATTTCGTCGTGGGAACGTTTGTGGGCCGCGGCTGCCTGTTCTTTTTCGAGGGGTATCTGGGAGCACGTTACGGGTCGGCGGCTAAACAGTATTTGTTACAGCAAAAGTGGACTGCTGCGGTCGCCGTGTTGGCCTTGGTGATCGTCTTCTTGGCGGTAAATCGCTTCTCGAACTATCGCAAGAACAATCCCGCACAAGTGAACTAGAGCTCCGCGACTCGACGCTCGAGTTCCTTGGCGATCTCTTTCGGGTCCTGATCGGGCGAAAAGCGGACCGGCTGACCGATCGTCACTTTCACTTGCCCCGGCTTCGCCACCTTGCGTTCGTCGCGCTTGAGTTCGAACAGGCCATCGAGCCGGATAGGAACAACAGGCAGCCTTAACTGCTGGGCGAGAAGACCGATTCCCGATCGAAACGGAGTCATCAGGCCGTCCTGCGACGTTTGCCCCTCCGGAAAGATCAAAACATTCCAGCCGCGATCCGCCAAATCTCCCGCAAAAGCAAAACTTCGCCGAAATCCTGATTCTTTCGGCAATGGGAAGACGTTAAAGAGCGCAAAGACAAGGTAATAGCTCCAGCGCTCACTCCAACGTTCAAGGATCCTCATGTCGGCCGGTGGCTGAAGCATGGTCGTTATGCGTTCGCCTCGCATGGCGGTTGCGAGGCGGTTGCGAAAGCGCGCGGGCAGTGCAGCCAGGATCCAGCCGATGTCGATATATGTAACGTGGTTTGAGACGAAAAGCGCCGGGCCGTTCAGTCCCTGCAAATTTTCCCGGCCTCGAATTCGAGGGGCCGCCAGGATGTATGTGGCTGGCCAAGCCAGCAGATAATAAACAGCCAAGCGGATTGCCGTCATGAACCAGGTTTGCGGCCACCGGGGATACTTGAGTTCCACCGTTGCTTTGGGTGGCTTCCGAAGCAATTCCTCGAGTTGGCCGAGCGTGGTTGAGTCTGAAAACCTTACTTCGCTCAGGTCCACCTGATAGCGCTCTTCAAGCGCGCTCATCAGCTCAACACGATCGAGAGAGCTCATATTCAGTTCTTGCTCGAGCCCTGTAGACGAAGAGAGAGACCCCGGTGCGACGCCCCTAAAGCGAGCCACAAGGTCCGCTAACGAGTCTCCGACTGCAGGCGCGTTTGGTCCGCCAAACTGCGCGTCTACTGCTGCGCGAATGCGTGCCAACATGGGCTTCTGCGTTGGTGTACGCGGAAAATCGGGATCGGGCCAAACAATCCAGCGCCTGAGCCTCTGATAATCAGCAAGCTTTGCGTTCGCCTCCGCCAGCATGGGAGCCGGATCCTTTGCCGGGTTATCCAGCAGAAGAACTGCACACGGCTCGGCATTTCCTTCCCGTTCAACTCCCAACACTACACAATCCTTCACGCCCCTTTGCTCCCGCAGTGCGCGTTCGAGATCTTCCGGGTAGATGTTCATCCCGGCCGGCGTGACGATGACGTTCTTCTCGCGCCCTTTGAAATAGAGAAGGCCTTCTTTGCCTACCTCCGCCAGATCGCCGGTATGGAACCAGCCATCCTCGCCCATAACCGATTCCAGCTTCTGCCCCCGCCAATAGCCGGCTGCGATATTTTCACCGCGGACGAGGATCTCCCCTCCCGGGCTGACCTTCATTTCGAGGCCCGGAAACAACTTGCCAATCGAGCCCTTACCCAGTCGGAACGGATGATTCAGGCTGATGAGCGCCGTTGTCTCCGTCATTCCGTAGCCTTGAATTACCGCATACCCTAACCGTGTCCAAAAAGATTCGATGGCTGCGGGCAGTGCGGCGCCACCCGAGACGAACGCCCAAAATTTCCAGCCGAATCGGCGACGGATCCTCCGGAATCGCCACCAGCGCCTAAGAAAATGCTCACCCTCGGCCGCAATCGAGTCTTTGTTGAATTGTTCGAGCTTGCCTTCCATTTCCAATCCGCGCTCGATCTCCCTTTCAAGCGACTCGATCAGTCGCGGAACGGCCACGAGCAGGGATACGCGCTCTCGCCGTATGGTCTCCACCAAATCAGCGGGATTGAGTGATTCCATGAAGATCGTTGTCGCGCCCAAGATCGGCGGAATGAATATCGCGAGCAATTGCCCAAAAACATGGCTCAACGGAAGCAGGTTAAGAAATCGCAGGGGATGAAAGATGCGCTCGTACCGCAGATACTTTCGGATCTCCTTTTCCAGCGGCTCGATATTCGCGAGAACATTCCCGTGAGAGATCACAACTCCGCGCGGTTCCGCGGTCGTTCCGGAAGTGAAGACGATTTCCAGCACGTCCTTGCGAGAGAGCTGGGGCGAATCATACGGGGCGGAGGAGTTCTGTGCGATGGTCTCGCAAAGCGACTCGATTATCAGGGTCGGTATGGTGGCGTTCCAAGCTACAACAGCGCTCGATCGAACAAGGAGCTTGGCCCTTACCTGCTCCGCCACACGCGACGCGAATTCTGCAGTCGAGATACGATCGATCGGAACCACAATCGCGCCGCGCAGCAGGCATCCCCAAAACGCGACGAGCCATTCGGCGCAATTCTCGGCCCAGAGCACAACGGCGTCGCCTCGATCGACGCCGCGCCTCTCTAGCTCCCTTGCGAACCGGCAGGCTTCGTCGGCAATTCGCCCATATGTCCAGCGTTCGACACGGTAGTCGCGGAATAGTGCAACGGCGGGTTCCTTCGGCCGCCGGCTGTATTCGGGAAAGTATTCGATGAGCGACTGGCGCGACATTGTCTTGTGAAAGTGTGCCCCAGACCGCCGGAAATTAGAAAGACTTTGAGCCCCTTCGCGAAACTTCAGATGGATCCCCCGGGCAAGAATCCGTGCGTGGCCGCTTCACGCAGACGTGGTATTTTTTTACGATGGACGCAAGGCAGCGCGCGATTGTGATCGGCGGCGGTCTCACTGGGCTCGCCTGCGCTTACCGACTAAAGCAATCGGGAATTCCTGTCCTGCTCCTTGAGGCCGCCGATTTCGCCGGGGGCATGATGGCGACGGCGGAGAAGAATGGATTTCTCTTCGAAGCTGGGCCCCAGTGTCCTCGCTTTCCGTTGCCTCTATGGGAACTCGTGCACGACCTCAAGCTCGAAGGCGAATTCGTGCCAGGCGATTCACGCCTCCCGCGCTACATTGTGAAGAACGGCCACCTGCACGAGGCTCCCTTTTCGCCGTTTAGCTTCATCTTTACGCAACTTGTTGGCGCGGCCTCGAAGTACCGAATACTCACCGAAATATTTCGCCGTTCGCAGCCACCCCCTGGCGAGGAGTCCCTTGCTGGTTTTGTTCGACGAAAATTCGATGACGACGTTCTGGCCTATCTGGGCGATCCGTTCATTTCCGCCATTTTCGCTGGCGACGCGGAGAAAATGGGCGTCGACAGCGCGTTCCCGGTGCTCGCCCGATGGGAGCGAGAGCACGGAAGCGTGTTGCGTGGCGCGATCCGATCCAGAAAACGCAACTCTTCATCCGAGACCCGAAAGAAGCCTCTCGTTGTGACGGAGTCTTTACCAACCATGGGCTCCTTTCGTGCGGGGCTTGGCACGCTCCCCAAGAAAATTGTCGAGACACTTGGTGATTCGGTACGCTTGCGGGCAAGGGTAGAGAGCATTGAAGCCGGCAAGAGGCATGGGGAGCAGGAGCCTCTATGGCGTGTCCGGTTGAGCAGTGGGGAAGAGCTGGATGGTACGGCCGTGGTCGTGGCTGCGCCGGCCTATGAGGCGGCGAGGCTTTTGAGGAGCGTCGCGCCCGAGGTGAGCGCGGCACTGTCGACTATTTCGTACGCGCCCGTGGCGGTTGTCTCCTCGGGGTACGATCGCACACAGGTGCGGAATCCACTACGCGGCTTCGGATTGATGATTCCCAGGCGTGAGAACCTCAGCACGATCTTCAATGTTTGGAATTCGTCCGTGTTCGATGGTCGTGCGCCCCAAGGAAAGATTCTGATGACGAGTTTTGCCGGAGGCGCCATCAATCCGGCGTTTGTTGACAGAGACGAAGCGACCATCGCCCAAATCGTTGGAATGGAAATGGGGAATTTGCTGGGGATTGAAGGACCCCCCGTCGAGCAATTTGTATGGAAACACGCAAAAGCGCTTCCCCAGTTCAATATCGGCCACGGGCAAACGGTAAGAACGATTCGCGGCGCCCTGCAAGGGTTCCCCGGCCTACATCTTGCCGGAAATTACTTCGAGGGTCGTTCCCTGGGGGACTGCGTCGAGGCCGGGTCGCAAACTGCCGAAAAGATTAGGGACCAATTTCCGAGGCACGACATCTAATTTGATCGGGCGGTACCGGTACGCTGAGGTGACATTCAGCGCAAGCGCAAGGAGAGGAAGTTGCACTTCTTGATCGCCATAGTAGTTTTGGTTTTGATGATATGCGCCGGCTGGCTCTATCAGCGAATTGAGACGAAGCGGGACCTAGAGCGTCACCCTGCTCCGGGTCGGCTGATAGATGTAGGTGGTCATCGATTACACAGCCTGGTGATGGGCGAAGGAAGCCCCGCTATAATCTTTGAGTCAGGTCTGATGTCAACCGTACTGAGCTGGCAATATCCCCAGCGAGAGATAGCCAAAACGACACGCACGATGTGTTATGACCGCGCCGGGCTCGGCTGGAGCGACCCGAGCCATGAGACGCGGGATGCGGAACAGATCACAGCCGAACTCCGTAAGCTCCTGGATCGTGCCCAGATTCCTCCGCCCTACATTCTGGTGGGACATTCCTTTGGAGGTCTGACCACGCGGCTATTTGCGGCACGATATCCAGAGGAAGTCAGCGAATTGGTATTGATTGATCCGGTTGTCCCAGGGGAATGGAACCCAGCAAGCGAACGCAACCAAAAATCTATCCGTGTTGGATCAAAAATATTGCGGCGTGCTGCGACGCTGTCCCAATTGGGCGTGCTCCGATTTCTGGCTTTCTTAATGCGCTCGGGCGCCACAGCTCTTGTAGACCCGCTGGTTCGGCTGATCAGCAAAGGCGCTCCGAAAGGTGACGGAACAACCAAGAGCCCCCTGTTTTGGAATCTGCCGCCGGCGGAACGGGAGATGGCGCATGTTTTCTGGGTTCAAGAGAAATTTACGAGAACCATCGCCAGCCAACTCCAAAATCTTCCCAGGAGCGCCGCGCAAGTTGCTGAGGCCGACAGCCTCGGAGAGATACCTGTTACCGTGATTTCGGCTGCGAATACTCCTCGCCGAGCGAAAAGTGGAGCACGTCGCCATAGGGCGCGCCTCCGCTGGCGGGAAACATCTAACGGCAGCCCGGAGCGGCCATTGGGTAATGGTCGATGAACCGGATCTCGTAGTCGATGTAATCAAAGAAGCGATCGAGAGAGCACGGGAGACTCGCGTAGCCGGAGCAGGGGTTTAGTGCATCTCGAAATCCACGATAGGAGATTCTCTAGTTGTCATGAAACAGAACGACAAATCGAAAGGGACGTGCAACTCGCCTGTTTGGGGACGAGTTCGGCCAAGAAATGTTCCAGCAAGGATCTGGTTCGGTCTGTGTGTCCTGCTTTGCGGTTTCCCGACGCTCCTTATGGGTCAGTCTCAGCAGCCTCCAGCTCCCCAGCCATCGGAGACCGGTCCGCCGGTCGCAAGCCAAACTGGGGGATCCTCCGGGACGCAGGTGACCGATCAGCAGCCTGCAGGGAGTATCGCCGGAACGGTTGTCGATCAATCCGGAGCCATTCTCGTCGGCGCCCAAGTGCGGCTTACGCGAGAAAGTCAATCTACCGCTCAAGAAGTAACGTCGGACGACGCTGGGCAATTCTTTTTTGCCAACGTCGCTCCTGGGTCCTTTCAACTCACGATCACATCGGCGGGTCTCGCGACCCAAGTAACCTCCGGAACCCTGCATCCAGGGGAGGCCTACGTTGTCCCTCAGGTCACGTTGCCCCTTGCGACCCAGATGGTGCAGGTAACGGTAGGGCTTTCGCAAGAAGAGCTAGCGGACGTGCAAATCAAAGATCAAGAAAAGCAACGCGTGCTGGGCATCATTCCAAATTTCTATGTCAGCTACGTCCCCAATGCAGTCGCTCTTACGCCGAAACAAAAGTTCGAACTCGCTTGGAGATCGTCCACCGATCCGTTCACATTTGTGGCAGTTGGCGCACTTGCGGGGATTGAGCAGGCGGGAGATGAGTTCAGCGGATATGGGCAAGGTGCTGAAGGCTATGCAAAACGCTACGGCGCATCCTACGGTGATGTTGTTATAGGCACGTTTATCGGAAGTGCAATACTCCCGTCGCTTTGGAAACAAGATCCTCGTTACTTTTATAAGGGAACAGGGAGCACGCGCTCCCGACTTCTGTACGCGCTCGCCACTCCGTTTATCTGCAAGGGCGACAATGGAAATTGGCAGCCAAACTACTCATATGTTGTCGGGAACTTCGCTGCAGCCGGCATCGCAAATCTCTACTACCCGGCGAGCGATCGCAATGGTGCGTGGCTGGTAGCCGAAACTGCGCTGACTAGGTTTGGCGAAAGCGCCATAGCCGCTGTTTTTCAGGAGTTCATCGTCCGGAAGTTGACGCCGAGTCTTCGCACCCGCGCCCCCGCCCAGCCGTGAATCACCCTGAACTGACGGATTTCCGAGTCAGCCCTAACGACCTATGTATAATAACCACCGCCTCAAGGAGGATAAATTCATGTTGCGAATAAACGACGACGCACCCAATTTCACTGCCGAAACATCGCAGGGCACCATTAACTTCCACGAATGGCTCGGCAGCGGCTGGGGAATCTTGTTCTCCCATCCCAAAGACTTTACCCCCGTGTGCACCACGGAACTGGGTTACATGGCCGGGTTGCAGCCGGAATTCGAGAAGCGCAATACCAAAATCATCGGACTGAGCGTAGATCCCGTGAGCAGCCACAGTAAGTGGGCTGCAGACATCGAAGAGACGCAGGGTCACAAGGTGAACTTTCCCATGATCGGAGACCCGGAACTCAAAGTGGCCAAACTGTACGACATGCTGCCGGCGGACGCGGGCGATACGTCCGAGGGCCGCACGGCGGCCACGAATGCCACTGTGCGTACCGTGTTTGTGGTCGGTCCGGACAAGAAGATCAAACTGATGCTCAGCTACCCGATGAGCACCGGCCGTAACTTCGACGAAGTGCTGCGCGTCGTCGATTCGATGCAGCTCACGGCCAAACACAAAGTGGCCACTCCGGTGAACTGGAAACAGGGCGAAGACGTGATTATTCTCCCAGCGGTGTCAGAAGAAGAGGCCAAACAGAAGTATCCGAGCGGCTGGAAGGCTCCTCGGCCCTATCTCCGGATCGTGCCCCAGCCGAAGTAGATGTTCGCAACGTAAAGGGTAGCCGCGTGATCTTCAAGCAGTTCTATCTGCCGTGCCTGGCGCACGCTTCCTACGTAATCGGAGACGAGGAGACAGGCACGGCAGCCGTAGTCGATCCGCAACGCGACACGTACCAATACATCGCGTTTGCTGCCCAGCACGCCCTCAAGATCAAGCACGTATTGCTGACGCATCTGCACGCCGATTTTGTCGCCGGGCATTTGGAGCTGCGAGATCGCGAGGGTGCCACAATTTACCTGGGCGCCTCGGCTAAGGCCGGGTACGCGTTTACTCCTCTGCGCGATGGTGACACTCTCGAATTCGGCCGCGTGCGCCTGAAGATACTGGAAACGCCGGGCCACACGCCGGAGTCGATCTCCATCGTCGTTTACGATTTGAATGCGAGTCTCACGGAACCGAATGCGGTGCTGACAGGAGACACGCTGTTCATCGGAGACGTAGGGCGTCCCGATCTACGCGCCGCACTGGGATGGTCGGCTTCCGAACTCGGCAACATGCTCTTTGACTCGCTACACAACAAACTGCTGGCCCTGCCGGATCCATGCCTCGTGTATCCCGCTCACGGCGCGGGCTCACTTTGCGGGAAGGCAATCAGCAAAGAAACGGTATCGACACTGGGAGAACAGCGCCGGTTGAACTACGCGCTGCAGCCTATGAGCAAGGAAGCCTTCGTCCGTGTCGTGACGGCCGACCAACCGGAAGCTCCTGCCTACTTCAACTATGACGCCGTATTGAATAGCCAGGAGCGGCCCACATTGGATCAAGCTTTGGCGCGCGAGATGAATCCGCTCGCGCTCGATACCGTCCTTGAATTGCAGGCGTCGGGCGCGCAGATTCTTGACACCCGCGAAGCATCTGAATTTGCCGCCGCGCATCTGATGGGCAGCATTAATATCGGCCTCACCGGTCAGTACGCAACCTGGGCCGGAACGGTGCTCGATCGGGCGCATCCGATCGTACTTATTGCGGACCCCGGCCGGGAGATCGAATCCGCAGTTCGTCTTGGGCGCATCGGGTTCGATCACGTGGCCGGGTATTTGAAGGATGGATTGCACAGCCTCGAATCGCGGCCCGAACTAGTCGCCTTTACAGAGCGGCTCAGCGCTCAGTTCGCCGCGGAACTTCTGTCATCAAGCCGGCCGCCCCTGGTTGTTGACGTTCGGGCGCCGCGCGAGCGCGATCAAAAACACATCGCGGGAAGCATGGGCATACCCCTCAATCACTTGATGGAAAATCTGGAGAAACTCCCGAGAGACCGCCCCTTGTTGGTGTATTGCGCCGGAGGCTACCGGTCATCCATCGCTGCGAGCCTGCTCCAACGCGGTGGATTTGATCCCGTTGGTGAAATTGCCGGCGGTATCGTTGGATGGGAAACCGTAAAGCTGCCGGTTCAGACTACCCAAGTCTCATAAAAGCTACCTCAGTGCTTGCAGGGGCCGATTCTTAGTTGATTCTTAGCGCATGAGACCCCCCTCTTCTGACTCACCCAGCGGACGACGCGTCTAAAATTGAACGAAAGCTCCGTCAGCAGCTGTTACGAAGATGACGAAAAACCTCTCATTGGCGAGCCCGGCCCCTCAGCTCTTCGAGGTTCTGTCTGCAATAGATAAGACGGTGCTCGAGTTGATCAGCAGCGGTGCGCCGCTCGCCGATGTGCTCACTGTGTTATGCCGGATGATAGAAGAGCAATCTCCTGGCCTCTCTTGTTCCGTTCTGCTTCTCGATCCCGGCGGCAAATGCTTGAGGCATGGCGCCGCTCCTAGCTTGCCCCACAGCTTTACGCTGGCTCTGGACGGCGTTGCGATCGGCCCGCAGGCCGGCTCTTGTGGCACTGCGGCTTATCTAGCGGACACGGTTATCGTTACGGATATCGCCGCTGATCCCCTATGGTCTGATTACCGAGACCTCGCGCTCAACAATGGACTGCGAGCCTGCTGGTCGACCCCGATCATTTCCAAAGACAAAAGAGTCTTGGGCACCTTCGCCATGTATTACAGCGAACCCCGAGGCCCCAGCAGGCAAGATCTCCAGGTGATCGAGCGGGCAACTCACTTGGCAACCATCGCCATTGAGCGCCAGCGCGCTGAGACAGAGCGGCAGGTGATGTCCGAGATCATTCAAGGGGTAAATGTCAGCGCCAACATCGACGAACTACTTCGCCGAATTCATCAATCACTTAAGAAGGTCATTTTCGCGGAGAATTTTTTCGTAGCGCTCTACGATCGACGGAGCGGGCTCTTTAGTTTTCCTTTCTTTGTAGATCAGTTCGATCCGCCACCACCGCCTCAGAAAATGGAGCGGAGTTGCACGTCCTACGTGTTCCGAGCAGGACGCGCCATGATCATCACCCAAAAAGTCTTCGACCAGCTAGTCGAACAGGGTGAAGTTGAACTCGTGGGCACGCCCGGACCCACTTTGCTAGGCGTGCCGCTTCAGACGCCTAAAGAGACCATTGGTGTGTTAGTCGCGCAGCACTACGAGGACGGAAATGCCTATCGAGAGCGCGAGCTCGAATTTATGGCTTCCGTCGGCGGCCAAATCGCGATTGCGATCGACCGCAAGCGAGCAGAAGAAGAACTTCGTTCGGCCGAAACAAGATTTCGGACGCTCGTGGAACAACTGCCGGCCATCACTTATGTCGCAGAGTTTGGAGCGGCCGGACGATGGTCTTACGTCAGCCCTCAAATTGAAACTCTGCTGGGGTTCTCGTCTGAGGAATGGATGGCCGATCCCGAAGCCTGGATGAAGTGTCTGCATCCCGAAGACCGCGAGCGTGTGCGAGCAGAAGAGGAACAAAGTTGGCACAGCGGGGCGCCGTTCCGCTCGGAATATCGAATGCTTGCACGCGATGGGCGAGCCCTATGGTGCCGCGATGAAGCGACGGTGATGAGTGATCAGGCCGAGAACAAGAACCTCATGCTTGGCGTAATTCATGACATCACCCAGAGCAGGCATCTTGAAGAACAACTCCGTCAGTCGCAGAAGATGGAAGCCGTTGGCAGGCTAGCCGGCGGGGTTGCGCATGACTTCAACAATCTCCTGATGGTCATCAAGGGCAACAGCGAGATGATCTTGGAGCAGCTCGGCGCGACAGAGCGCTCGCGGAAGAACGCCGGCGAAATTGACAAAGCTGCTGACAAGGCTGCGTCACTGACGCGGCAGCTATTAGCTTTCAGTCGAATGCAAGTCATACAGCCGAAGCTGCTGGATTTGAGCGGCGTCGTTGGTGAAATGGCCAAGATGCTCGAGCGCCTCATTGGTAATGATATCGACCTGAATATCGTCTCCGGGGAATCGCTCGGTACGGTGAAGGCCGACCAAGGCCAAATTGAACAAGTCCTGATGAACCTGGTGATCAATGGTCGAGATGCCATGCCCGACGGGGGCAAGCTCACGATCGAGCTCAAAAACGTCGTTCTGGATGAAGCCTACGTGATCGGGCATGCCGGAGTACCCCCCGGGAACTACGTAATGATGGCTGTGAGTGACACTGGGGTAGGAATGGATGCAGAAACCCAAGCTCACATCTTCGAACCATTCTTCACGACGAAGGAGTTGGGGAAGGGAACGGGCCTGGGCTTAGCGACTGTCTACGGCGTCGTCAAACAGAATAGCGGATATGTTTGGGTCTACAGCGAGCCCGGGCGTGGAACGACGTTCAGAATTTACCTTCCGCAAGTCGAACAGGCCGCTGGCTCGCCGGAACGACGCAGAGCGAATGGCGCTCCGCTGCATGGTTCCGAGACGATCTTGCTTGTCGAGGATCAAGACGCGATTCGCGACTTGGCCCGTGAGTTCTTAAAGGGAAGTGGCTACACAATCCTTGAGGCGCGTGACGGCATTGAGGCCCTTCAGGTCGCGGAACGCCATGTCGGCGAAATCGATCTTTTGCTGACAGACGTGATGATGCCGCGAATGGGCGGCTCGGTACTGGCGGAACGCCTGGCTAACTTGCGCCCGCAAATGCGGGTCATCTATATGTCAGGGTACGCCGAATACGAAAAAGACAGCGGCAAGCTGGCGGACGCAGAGAGCATTACACTTCAAAAACCCTTCGCCTTGGATACACTGGCGCGCAAAATACGCGAAGTGCTCGCCGCGCGAGATCGTGTCTTCCAGAAGTAGCGACCTGCCTGTCAGCAGTCTGTCAGGACTCGGCTAAGGGAAGCCATATTTGAAAACGCGTATTACCGGGTTGCGAGGTGACTTGAATATCGCCCCGGTGCTTCTTCACGATTCGTTGCACCGTATCGAGGCCAAGCCCCGTGCCTTCGCCCACTCCCTTGGTTGTGAAGAAAGGTTCGAAGATGTGCGCCCGCACGTCAGGTGGAATGCCCGGGCCGTTGTCCGTTATTTCGACCACTACGCAATTGTCCTCGCGGAAGGTACGAATTCGAAGTTCGCCCTTACCGCCCATGGCGTAGATGGCATTGTCGATAATATTGGTCCACACCTGGTTCAGCTCGCTGCCGAATGAATTCACCAGCAGTGGAATCTTCTGGTAGTCGCGCTGCACGACGACTCCGTGTTTGAGCTTGTGGTTGAGAATCGTGAGCGTAGTTTCCAGACTCTTCACGATGTCGATGTTTTGCACCGGCGCCTGGTCCATGAACGTATATTCCTTGATGGCGCGGACCAAGTCGGAGATTCGCGACGTCCCACTCTCGATTTCATTCAGCAAGTTCGCAATCTCGACGGACGCAGCGATTCTGACAAGGGCGGCCCGGGCGGTGTCCGCATCAAGAATTGCGAACAACGACTCCAGCGCTTCCGGCTTCACACTCTTTCGCGCCAGATCGGCCGCTATTTGCCACATGTCGTTCAACCCGTGACTGCGCAGTAATGAATCGATCTTGTCTTCCAGATCGCTGATAGTCAGCGCATCGGGCGGAACTTCGTCGCTCTGCACGAGTGACGATTCCAACTTCTCGATTTCCGCCTTCTGGGCATCCGTTAGGTTGCGCTTTCCCAATTCGTGGCTGGCGTCCTTGATTCGGCCCAGCGCGTCGCGCAGTTGGCTTGTGGCGCGCTTGGCCGCAGACGCTGGATTGTTGAGTTCGTGTGCGAGCCCCGCAGAAAGCTTTCCCAGAGACGCCAAGCGATCCCGCTGCTGCTCGATCCGTGTCGTTTCGCGAATCCTGTCGGACATAAGGCCCACGAGACGCTGTGCCAACTCGGGCATCTTCTGTACCAGCTCAGGAAACAGAGAAGCGGGAAAACGCAGGCCCCGGGCGTCCGTTACCGCTCGCGAGCCTATGGTGAACTGTTTCATTCTTGAAAACGGCAGCACGCCGGTCACGTCGCCCGGCTTTATCGCGATCACGACTGTTTCGCCGCCGATTTCGCCCCGAGCCTGAAGCTGTCCCTCAAGAATTACGAACATTGCATCTGCGGGATCGCTCTGGCGAAACGCGGTGTCACCGGCCTTGAGGCGCATCTCTTCCGCGTGGCTGATAAACCAGTCAATCTGGTCTTCCGGCAGGTTGGCGAACATCGGGACGCGGAGTAGTTCGGATATCTCGACCATTCTTTCCCTTATACCTTGCTCAAATATTGATGGATGAACTGCACGGCTACCGACCCTTCACCGACGCCGGAAGCCACTCGCTTTACCGAGCCGTGACGCACGTCGCCCACGGCAAAGATCCCCGGCACGTTTGTCTCCAGCAAAAACGGATCTCTGTCCAGTGCCCATCCCTTGGGACGCTGGCCCTCGCGTATGAGATCGGGGCCCGTCAATATGAACCCGCGCTCGTCCCGCTCGACAACGTCCGCCAGCCAATCGGTGCGCGGCAGCGCCCCAATAAAGATAAACATCGCGCTCGCCGGCACCCGGTCGATCTTGTTCGTATCCGAACAAAGGAATGAAATTTCTTCAAGATGCGTTTCACCGTGCACTTCGGCAACGCTGGCATTCGGCCAGAGCTGAATTTTGGGAGTTTCTTTGATTTGATCAATCAAATATTGCGACATGGTGCTCGAGAGAGAGCTTCCGCGTACGACGATCACCACACGCTCCGCATACTTCGCAAAGTTCATCGCCGCTTGGCCCGCCGAATTCGCGCCGCCCACCACGTAAACGAGTTCACCCTTGCAGGACAGTGCCTCCGTGGATCCGCCGCCATAGTAAACGCCTGCGCCTTGCAAGCGATCGATTCCCGGGGCCTCGAGCCGCCGCCACTGCACTCCCGTCGCAATCATCAATGCGTGGCAGGAAATTTCGTTCCCGTCAGCCAATTTGATCATCCGATAGGGCCCTTCCGTGCGGACGGAGAGAGCTTCCTGCGGGGCCAGGATCTCCACTCCAAAGCGCTCGGCTTGCACCACCGCACGTCGGGCCAGGTCACCGCCACTGAGCCCCATGGGAAACCCAAGATAGTTTTCGATGCGCGAGCTCATTCCCGCCTGCCCGCCCGGCGCCTCTCTTTCGATCATCACCGTGTGGAGACCTTCCGACGCGCCATAGACAGCCGCCGCCAGGCCAGCCGGCCCCCCGCCCACAATAGCCAGATCGTAAAAGTTGGTCTGCGCGCGAGTCCGCAGCCCGACCCTCTGGGCGACTTCTGCGGGAACGCTGTCAAGAAGCTTCGTGCCGTCCGGGAAAAGCACGACGGGAAGGCTAGCCGCTTCTGACCCCAAAGCTTCGAGCAAACGTTTCGTCTCCGGATCGTTTGCAGAGGCCTCAACGTCAATCCACTGATAGGGAACGCGGTTGCGCGCGAGGAAGTCTCGGAGCTCGTAGGAGCGCGGCGACCAGCGCGTCCCCAACACCCGTATTCCCTCGAATGCCGGGCGATAGGACGCTCGCCAGTCGTCGAGCAAATCATCCAGTTGCGGATAGAGATGCTCGCTCGGAGGATCCCACGGCTTCAAGAAAAAATAGTGAATGTTGGCCTGATTGATGGCGCCGATTGCTGCGTTCGTGTCCGCGTAAGCGGTGAGCAGTGTCCGCTTGGCATCGGGGAAAATGTGCATGGCTTCCTGCAGAAACGCCACACCGTCCATGTGCGGCATGCGCTGGTCGGCAAGCAGTAAGGCCACGCTGTCGTTTCGCACCTTCAGTTGTTTCAGAAGGGTAAGCGCTGCGTCAGGAGCATCACTTCCCATTACGCGATATTCGGCGCCGTAGTGCGAGCGCAGGTCGCGTTCAATCGCCCTCAGAACATCGGGGTCGTCGTCCACACTCAGTAGAATCGGTTTCGCCATAAGGAGTCCCAGTCTTGGTGAATATCGGTAAGTGGTTATTCTAGACTTCTGGGCCGAGTCGCGGAAGCCACTTCATAAGATGAAAGCGAGCCCGTTTGGTCGCACCGCTGAGGGCAATGTCCTTTAGGGTTTCTGTTCGGGTGGCGCGGGACTCAGTTTGATCGATACGTTGAAGCGTTTGTAGTCGGAATAGTGGACCGTCATACGGATGTGAACGTCGTTCGAAGTGAAGTGCAATACATCGTCGGCGTGCGTGTAGGTCGGGAACCAGTAGCGACCCTCGATATTTTCGCGATACGTCTCAAAACGGGGAAACACGTTTTCGTTGCTGCCCTTGCGAATGTCGGGTACAGCTTTGCCGTAGGTCTTTACGATTTCTAAGTCCTTATCGTCAACCCAGATGCGCCCCTGAAAATAACGCTGATTTTTTTCGATTTTCTTTGGCATCACATCGAACACATAGGTGCCGATCTCGTCCACTTTTTCGCGGCCCACGTAGGAGATGTCGTACTTTGGCAGCTCTTCGGTGGTCAGGACGAATGGCTGAATCTTCCGCAGATCGTCAAGATCTTGTTCGGAAAGCGTGATCCTCTCGAGCGTCGAAGGAGGGGCGTAGGTGATGTCTTCGTAGCGCTTGCCCGAGGGAGTGAAGGTGATGTCGCTCGTCATGCGGTATTCGCCGTCCGACCGCCCGCCGTCGTCGATCGTCTGTATGACGAATTCCTGGACGTAGGTGAAGTTATCGCGCTCTGCCCGGAACTCCGCTTCACGTGCTGCAAATTGTTGGATGATTTGGTCGGCTGGGATAGCCGGCGGTTCCTTCGAAATGCCGGAGGAGGATTGCCTGGAATCCGGCGGCCTCACTCGTATCTCGGGTACCGGCTGCGCGGGAGCCGCTCGCGACGGGCGCACCGGGGTGTCGTCTTCAGGGCTAGCTGGGGCCAGTGGCCCCTCTTGCTGAGCGAAGAGAGGTAGAGAAAAGCAAAAGACCGCGAATGTCAGGAGGGCCATCGTGACGGCTCGTGGCCCATACTTCGTGAAAGCCCCTAAAATAGTGAACACTGCCATCCTCCAGCCAACAGCTCACGGGTGATTCTGCGAATAAATCGGGCCGAGATCACTCCGTTTCAGAATCGTGTCCGCGTGAGTTTCCTTTTGGATGTCGTCCGCGATTTCCCGGGCCTGCCTAAAGTGATCTTGAGCTTCGGCAGCCTTACCCGATAGCTCCAGGTCGCGCGCGAGCAGGTAATGACTTTGCGCCAGCAAACCGCGTGCGCCAAGCTTCTCGCTGCGGCTGATGGCGCTCTCCAGTTCCTTCCTCGCCGGTTCGTAGCTCTTCATGCCGATCAAGGCTTCGCCCAGATACACGGAGCATTCGACGGAAATATATTTGAGCCCCATGCCGTCGGCGTCTTCCGAAAGCTTGCGAAGCGAAGCGGCCGCGGCAGGGAAGCGTCCCTGCTTTACGGAGGCCTTCGCGATATTCACTTTGGAAATCAAAATCAGCTGCGCGTCGCTGGTGTGCATCGCGGACTGAAGGGCTTGGTCGTAAACGCCGGCCGCTGCATTGTAGTCGCCCCGATAAAACAGGTTGTCACCCTGATACGATTGCAGCTCGGCGACTTTTGCTTGGTTCTTGAGTTCGCGGGCTACTCCGAGCGCCTCGTCCAAACTCTTCTGCGCATCATCGTTTCTACCGACCCCTGCCAGCGCTTTGCCGTAGTAGCCAAGAACCTCGGCGAGCCAAAATCCCTGTTCCTTGATTTCCCGCAGAGTCTTTAGCGCTTCTTCCTCGGAGTTAAGAGCCGCCCCGTACCGTCCCTGGTAGCCGAATAGGACGCCGATGGCCGAAGATTCGATAGCGGCTGCGCGTTTGTCGCCGTCGCTTCGCCGGATATCGAGGGCGCGCAAGTAGAATTCGAGCGCCTGGTCGTACTGTCCCATCTTGCTGGAGGTTTCACCGAGGTTGTGGAGCGTGTCGGCGATATCGCTGGGGACTTTCAGCTTCTCGCGAAGCTGCAGCGCCTGTTCAAAGTACGTGCGCGCGTTCTGGTAGTCGGCCTTGAACAAATACGTGTTGCCGATATTGTTCAGCACCAGTGCCTGATTGGTTTCGTTTCCGGCGTCGTCTTCGGCCTGTAGAGACTGCTTGAACAATTTCAGCGCTTGGTCGTACTGCCCGTGGTCGTCATAGAACTGCGCGAGATCGTTAAGCACATCGCCGGTTCCAGCTTTATCGCCCAGCTCCTGGCGAATCTTGAGCGCGTCATTGTAGTTTTGCAGCGCCAAATCCGAACGGCCCAGAGCCGCCTCCGAAGAAGCAATCGTTTCCAGACTATCGGCGATCCCCTTTTTCAATCCGAGCTTGCGCTTGATCGCAAGCGAATCCTGATAATTGCGGATGGCGTCTTCTTGCTTGTTCAAATCAGCATATGCTCCGCCAATGGCTTGAAGAATCTCCGATCTCTCTTCGTCATTGCCGGATTCGACGGCCAACGCCTGGGCTCGCGACAGGTATTCAAGGCCGCTTTGCGGGTCGCCGCTTTCAATTTGAACGCGCCCTATCGCCAGCAGACCGGCGACGCGCTTGGGATCGAGCGCTAACACCTTGGTAAGCTCCTCGCGGGCCTTATCGTACTGGCTCGAGTCCTCATACAGTGTGCCGAGGTTGAAAAGCACGTCGGCATCATTCGGTGAAACCTTCGCGAGATTCTCGTAGGCTTCAATCGCTTTGGCATTGTCTTTCAGGATTCTGTAATGGCTCGCCTGGATTAGATACTTTTCCTGGGCCGGAAGGTTGCCGCTAAGATCGATCGCCTTTCGGGAGGCTTGTTCGGCCTCATCGTCCTGTCCGAGCTGGGAATACGCTTGGCCCAGCTGCGAATAGGCCAGCGCGAAGGACGGATCTTCTTTCGTTGATTCCTCGAATTGTTTGCTGGCATCGAGATAATTTCCCGCGCGCGAAAGCTGCAGTCCTTGGTTATAAGCACGTAAAGCCGGTACGGAACTGGTGGAAGGCTTGAAGGAGTCCCCTTGCAGCTCCTTTATCACGCTGCTTGAGAGCGCCAGGTTTGAGCGAATGTCGCCGGCAAGGCGATCGATGGCCGCCAAGATCCCGCTTTCATTCGCGAACTCGGAAATCTTGGCCGCCTGCTCGCGCTTGACGTCCTGTACGGTAGCGTCAATTCGAATCTGGTCTCCGAAACGGGCGTATTGCCCCCAAACGATGTTATCGGCGTTGCTGAGATCGGCCAGGCGTCGAACCGTGGGAGCATCAAGGGACGTGTCGGGCGAGAACTGCAGATCGCGAAGAATCTGGCTGATGCGCTCCGGCGACACGATTCTCAGGTGCGACGACTGCCCTACATCTGTGCTCAGCGTTTCCGCAACGCTCGAGCCCAGCCAGTCCAATGCTTGATCCCCGGAAGCGTTGCGGAAAGGCAGAATCGCCAGCGAAACGGGAGGCGCCCCCGCAGTCTGCTGAGGCGAAGTGAAATGTCCCCGGAGTGCCAGCCCGGCTGCCGCCAGAATCACAACAATCGCCCCGGCTCCGACCCATTTCGTCCAAGAGGGCCATCGAGCCGGAAGCCAAGAAAAAGCGGAGCTGGCGGTCGCGCGTTTTGCTCCTCCGCGCCAAGCTTCGAGGTCTTGCAAGATTTCACGCGCGGATTGATAGCGCTGCACCGTCCGAATTTCCAGGCACTTCGCCGTGATGTCGCTCAGAAGCCGTGGAACTTTCGCGTCGACTTCAATCGGAGATCGTGGTCGCTCTGACGTGCGTTTGAACATCGATGCCTGAGCCGTATCGGCTTTGTAAGGCATCGTGCCGGTCAGCAGTTCGTAGAGAATCACACCAAGCGCGAACAAGTCCGAGCGGGCATCCACGCGCTCGCCCTTCACCTGCTCGGGCGACATATAGTCCGGAGTGCCCACCAACATTCCGGTCTGCGTCATGCCGCCCGATTCGACCGAATGCGCGATCCCAAAGTCCATCACCGCGACCTTGCCCTGCTTGTCGATCATGATGTTCTGGGGCTTCAGATCTCGATGCACGACGCCTTCGTAGTGGGCAGCTTCGAGAGCAAGGCACACCTGTTCCATGATGCGAACCGTTTCTTCGGTGCTTAGCTTGCTTTTTTCCGCCGCGAGGGACTTGAGATCCTGTCCCTCGATGAACTCCATCGTAATGAACTTGATGCCGCTCGCTTCGCCAAGATCGAAGATGCGAATGACGTTACGATGGGTGATCTGGCGAGCCAGGATCAGTTCCTGCTTGAATCTCGCGAGAATATCCGGATGCATCGCCAACTCGGGGCGGATCACTTTCAAAGCAACCAAGCGGTCGAGCTCGAGATCGCGAGCTTTATAGACGGCGCCCATTCCGCCCTGTCCCAGCATCTGAACGATCTCGTATCGCGTGCCAAGGACGGTGCCAGGCGCAAGCGGAGCGGCGGACAGAACAGCCGGGGCCGATGGCGCGGACCAGCCCTTAGCTATTCCTTCGTCGGGTATGGCAACGGTCGGAGGAGTGACAGTTGCGACCGTAACGGCAATCGTCGCGTCATTGGATCCGAACGAGGTGCCACATCGAAGGCAGCTGCTTGCCGTAACGGGATTACTGGAATGGCACTGAGGACATTCCATGTTGGCATTCATAGGACGGAAGATGCGACAGCAATGACGGTAAGGCTTCCCGCCTTATAAATCAAGCGTTCAAAGCCGAGCTGGAGAACCGGAAGTATTTAGGCGATATCCGGCAAAGATTTTTCATAGGGTACCCAAGGATTAGGAGTCCCATTACTCGCGGATCAGAAGTTGGGGAGGTTACCGAGCCTCATTTTGTTTGACATAGCCCCAAGGACTCAGCAATATGACGCCGCTGGCTCCCCGGCCCTGCATTTGCAATGAGTATCGCAGGCACGACTGAGGTAGTCCGATGTGTGCGCCGATGAGATTGTCGCGCGCCAGAATTGGGGCCATTCAGCAGTGGGAAAGTCGAACGTGGAGCTACGCTCTCGCAATTGTTTACTTTCGCCACGGCGAGCGCTTTCCCTCGTTTTTTTTCAGGTAGCTCTCCCGCTTTTGCTCGCGGCGGCGATAACTGGGACATTCTGTCCCGCACAAGCGCAAACCTTTACCATGCCCGTCTTCGTGGGGAGCTCTCCCACGGCCCTCGCCGTAAATCCCGTCACGAACAAGGTCTATGTCGCCAGCAATGGCAGCAGCAACGTCACGGTAATCAGCGGCCTAAATAATACCGTCACTGCAACGGTTCCCGTGGGGTCTAGTCCCGCCGCGATCGCCGTCAATCCCATTACGAACACAATTTATGTCGCCAACAGTGGCAGCGGCACCGTCACGGTGATTAGCGGCGCGAACGATATGGCCGTGGCCACGGTGATGGTCGGAACGACTCCGGATGCAATCGCGGTAAATCCACTGACGAATACAGTTTATGTGGCCAATGCCGGCGGCCCCAGCGTCAGCGTGATCAACGGCGCGACGAATACCGTGACCGCAACAGTGGGAACCGGTGCGAATCCCGTCGCTGTCGCCGTGAATCCTCAAACCAACATGATTTACGTGGCGAATAAAGGAAGCGCAAACGTCACGGTAGTAACCGGAGCGACGAATGCGGTGGCTGCGACCGTGGGAGTGGGTACCAATCCCGTCGCCCTCGCCGTGAACCCTTTGAACAATGAGATTTATGTCGCGAACAACGGGAGCAATAACGTTACGGCGATCAATGGCGCGAACAATTCTCCCGCAACCTTCGCAGATCCCAACGCTATGGGCCCAATTGCCATAGCGGTGAATTCGACCACGGGTGCCCTATACATCGCTAACAACACGAGCAGCAACGTAAGCTCCCTGGCTCTCAACCAGAGCACTCCCGTCACAATCACCGATCCGAATGCCAGCGCGCCCGTAGCCGTGGCGGTCGATCAGCTCACAGGCACCGTCTATGTAGCCAACAACGGAAGCAGCAACATTACCGCCATTAACGGAACAACAAGCCACGTCACTACGCTCACGGATCCCAGCGCGAGCCGGCCCGCGGCGATAGCCATCAACCCGGCGACGGATCAGATCTACGCAGCGAACTCCGGCGGCACCACGGTTTCGGTGTTTAACGGAGCCGCCAACGGCACATCCACACTCGCGGATCCAACGGCAGATCATCCGGCGGCTGTCGCTGTGAATTCGGGCTCGCGGGTCGTCTACGTGGTAAATGCCAACAGCAACACCGTTACCGAAATGGCTGCGGTTGGTTTTAACGTTCCGCCTGGCATCATCGCTACGCTGAATGATCCGCACGCAAGCCATCCCGTCGCTATGGCCCTAAACCCGCTGGCCCGGCTCGCATACGTTGCCAATCAGAATAGTAATAACGTTACCGTGTTCAGCAGCACCGGCTCGCCGACAACCCTCACCGATCCGAATGCCAGAGGTCCGGTAGCGATCGCTATCAATCTACTCACCAATAAGATCTATGTTGCGAACTCGACGAGCAACAACGTCACCGTAATTGACGGTGCCACAAATGCAATCTCGACGCTGAGTGACCCCAACGCGCTCGGGCCCGCAGCTATCGCCGTAAATCCTGCAACCGGCAAGGTCTACGTCGCAAACGGCTTAAGCGGCAACGTTTCGGTTTTCGACCCGCTTCTTTCGACCGTGCAAACGATCAGCGATCCCGCGGCTAGCCATCCGATTGCCATTGCAGTCGACGCAGTCACCGGCACCGTGTACGTGGCGAATTCCGCGAGCGATAACGTGACGGTGATCAACGGTGCCACGAACCAAATCCTGGCGACGATCGACGCCGACCTCAATCCGATTGCCATCGACTTAAATCCGTCCACGAATATGATCTACGTGGCCAACTCCGGCAGAAATAACGTCACGGTGATTAGCGGCGCCACGCTGTCGATCGTGGCTACCGTGCCCGCGGGCACCTCCCCGCACGCCATCGCAGTCGATCTGGCGACGAACCAGATCTATGTGGCCAACAATGGAAATGGCGGCGCGGATCAGGGTAGCGTCACCGACATCGATGGCCCCAGCAACACCAGCACAACCTTTGCGGACCCCAATGCGAGCGCTCCCTACGCCCTGGCCGTGGATCCTACGGCTAGCCAGGTCTACCTCGCCAACAATCTGAGCGCCAACGTCACCGATGTCGCGGAGCAATCTGTGACGGCCAACGGCATTGCGTCGTTCACTCAGCCAACCAACGTTCTGAATAGTACGACGCCGTCCGAGAGCCCGATGATCGATTTCGGCGGATCGAGCCCCAACGGCGAGACCCTCGATGGCGTGTTCTACCAAGTCGACAATTGGACAGCACCTTGGCTAACAGCCGCTTCCGGCGGCAGTCCGGGAACGTATTCGGCCACACCCGGGCCTCTCGCCCCGGGTCTCCACATCGGTTATGCGTTCGGAACGGACGGCCAAGAGAGCACCTCCACTACAACCGGATCACAAAATGCTCCCGCCATAGGAAGCATCATGCAGTATCAGTTTCTCGTGGCGCCGCCGATTGCAGATGTTTCTGCCGTGCAGTTGGATTTTGGCAACCAGCAAACGCAGGTGCCAAGCTCGGCGCAGACCGTTACTTTGGGCAATGCTGGGGGAACGGCTCTTACTTTCAGTTACGCGTTTACCGGCAACAACGCGGGCGATTTCTCCGAGGGGCCGGGTGACACCTGCGGCAGCGCCGGTGGGCAATTGGCTCCCAGCGCGTCGTGCACGATTTCTGTTGTTTTCACGCCTTCCACAACCGGCGCCGAAACTGCGTCTGTTACCATCACCGATAACTCCAATGACCTTCCTGGCGGCGTCCAGAATGTCAGCCTGAGTGGCACCGGTTCCGCGGTTCCCACTTTCACGCTCTCGGTCGCCGAAGCTGGATCGGGGCTCGGCAGTGTGACGAGCGTTCCTTCCGGAATCAGTTGCCAGCCCGCCTGTTCCGCGAGCTTCAACCAGGGAACGACAGTCACGTTGACGGCGGCTCCTAATGCCGGTTCCACGTTCGCAGGGTGGAGTGGCGCTGGCTGCAGCGGAACCGGCCCCTGCGTTGTGACCCTGAATGCCAGCCAAACCGTTACCGCCACATTCACTCTGACCGCGGCCACTGCCTGCAGTGGAACCGCCACGATTTGGACAGGCGGCGCGTCGGGTAATTGGAGCAGCGGGTCGAACTGGAGCACGGGTGTCGCCCCCAACGGTGCGAGCGCAAACGTATGCATCACGGACGGCCATGCTGCAGCGCAGGTGACGCTCGACATTGTAGCGACGGTTGGCAATTTGTTTATCGACAGTGGTAGCACTCTAACCGTGAGCAACAACCAGCAGCTCACACTTGCTGGAACCGTTTTTAATGCCGGCGTGATCCAGGTGAGTGCGGCGGGGAACAATACGGTTCTGGCGATTCAGGGGAATGTGACCCTGACGGGTGGCGGCACAGTGAAGCTGTCAACCACCGGCGGCGGCACAGCCATCATCAACCAGAATGGCAGCTCGACGCTGACGAACGTTAACAACGTCATCCAGGGAGAGGGTCAGATCGGAAACAACGGATTGACGGTGGTCAATCAAGCGGCCGGTACGATCAATGGCAACCTGGGTCAAGCGCTGCTGGTTAACGTGAACACGGCTCTTAGCGCCGGCAATCCCTACGGCCTTGCGAACCAAGGCACGCTACTGGCGAACGGCGGAACACTGCAGCTCAGTGGCTCGACCATCGACAACGCAGGTGGGACCATCTCGGCGACCGGCAGTGGCTCGGCCGTGCAGCTTATAAACAGCGTGATTGTTCAGGGCGGGACGTTTTCATCGAGCGGTGGCGCGACGTTGGGAGACCTCGGCGACTTCTTCGCAACTCTGGATGGAAGCACCCATGGTCCAGTTACGAATACAGGCACGTTCACGCTCGCGAATGACAGTCAGGTGAACATCTTGGGGACCATCAACAATACAGGCTCCTTTCTGGTGAGCGCGGCGGGTAACAACACAGTTCTGCAGGTTCAGGGGAATGTGACCCTCACGGGCGGCGGCACGGTAACGCTCTCAACCACGGGCGCCGGCACGGCCGTCATCAATGAGGACGGCACTTCGACGCTGACGAACGTCAACAACATCATCCAGGGACAGGGGCAGATCGGAAACAACGGATTGACCGTGGTCAATCAGGCCGCTGGCAAGATCATTGGCAATGTGGCTGGAGCAACGCTGATTCTCAATACGGGCACAAATCTGAGCCCCACGAACCCCTACGGTCTTGCGAACCAGGGCATGCTGCTGGCCAACGGCGGAACATTGCAACTGGCCGGCTCGACGATAGACAACGCTGGAGGGACGATCTCGGCGACAGGCAGCACTTCGGCGATGCAATTTATAAATAGCGTGATCGTTCAGGGCGGGACGTTGTCACAGAGCAACGGTGCGGCGTTTGGGATTCCCGGCGACTTTTTCGCGACGCTGGATGGAAGCACCCATGGTGCGATCACGAATACAGGCGCCTTCACGCTCACGAATGACAGCCAATTGAACATCATAGGGACGATCAATAACCCAGGCTCTCTTCTCGTGAACGCGACGGGCAACAATACGGTTCTGCAAGTTCAGGGGAATGTGGACCTGACGGGCGGCGGCACGGTCACGCTCTCAACCACGGGCGCCGGCACAGCCGTCGTCAACGAGGATGGCAATTCGACGCTGACGAACATCAATAACGTCATCCAGGGCCAGGGGCAGATCGGGAATAACGGATTGACCGTGATCAATCAGCCGGGCGGAGTTATCACTGCCAATCAGCCCGGAACCACCCTGATACTCAATCCGAATACGAACCTGCATCCCGCTAATCCCTTCGGGATCGCGAACCAGGGCCTGTTGGAAGCGAACGGCGGAACATTGCAACTCGCCGGCTCCACCATCAACAATGCCGGAGGAACGATCACGGCGGCCACCGGCAGCTCCGTCGTGCAATTCATTAACAGCGTCATCGTTCAGGGCGGGACGTTGACATCTGCGAGTGGTGCCACATTCGGAATCCCGGGCGATTTCTTTGCGACCCTCGATGGAAGCACCCAAGGTCCAATAACGAACGCGGCCACGTTCACAATCAAGAATGACGGCCAACTGAACATCATAGGGACCATCGACAACACGGGCTCCATTTTGGTGAGCGCGGCAGGCAACAACACGGTTCTGGCGATTCAGGGGAGAGTGAACCTGACGGGCGGAGGCACGGTCACGCTCTCCACCACCGGCGCCGGAACCGCCGTCATTAACGAGAACGTCGGCAGCTCGACGCTAGTGAACGTCAATAACACCCTTCAGGGAGCAGGACAGATCGGGAACAACGGCTTGACCGTGATCAATGATACAGGCGGATCCATCGTCGCCAATGTGCCTGGAACGCTGGTACTCAACCCGAATACGGCTCTGAGCGCAGGCAATCCGTTTGGCTTTCAGAATCAAGGAACCCTGATGGCGAATGGCGGAACGTTGCAATTTAGCGGCTCGACCATCAACAACGCCGGAGGAACGATTGCGGTCAATGGCACCTCCTCGGCGATCCAATTCGTAAATAACGTAGTGATTCAGGGTGGGACATTGTCATCGAGCGGTGGCGCAACGTTTGGAATCCCCGGTGACTTCTTTGCAACGCTGGATGGAAGCACCCACGGTGCTATAACGAATGCGGGCACCTTCACCATCGCGAACGACGGCCAACTGAACATCATAGGCACGATCAACAACACGGGCGCTCTTCTGGTGAGCGCCAGCGGTAACAACACGGTTCTACAAGTTCAAGGGAATGTGAACCTGACGGGTGGCGGCGCCGTCAAGCTGTCCACTACAGGCGCCGGCACGGCCATCATCAACGAGGATGGCATTTCGACGCTGACGAATGTCAATAACGTCATCCAGGGAGCGGGTCAGATCGGAAACAACGGATTGACCGTGGTCAATCAACTGGGCGGAGTCATCACCGCCAATCTTCCTGGAACGTTGGTGCTCAATCCGAACGCAGCGCTTAGCCCCACGAACCCCTACGGACTTGCGAATCAAGGCGTGCTGCTCGCGAACGGCGGAACATTGCAATTCAGCGGCTCGACCATCGACAACGCCGGAGGGACCATCGCGGCGAGCACCAGCAGCTCCGTCGTCCAATTCATAAACAACGTGATCATTCAAGGCGGGACGCTGTCATCCGCGAGTGGCGCGGTGTTCGGAATCCCCGGTGACTTTTTTGCAACCCTAGACGGAAGCACCCAGGGTGCGTTGACGAATGCAGGAACCTTTACCATAGCGAACGACGGCCAGCTGAACATTCTGGGGACGATCAACAACACAGGTTCTCTTCTGGTGAGCGCCTCCGGCAACAACACAGTTCTGGAAGTTCAGGGAAGTGCGAACCTGACGGGCGTGGGCACAGTCGCGCTGTCGACCATCGGCGCCGGCACAGCCATCATCAACCAGAGCGGCAGTTCGACGCTGACGAACTCAGGAAACACGGTACAAGACATCGGGCAGATCAATCTTGCCTCCTACATCCAGAATAGCGGTGTCACTCAAATCCCTTCCGGCAGCTCAGCTTCGGTGACCAGCTTTGCGGTGAACGGCGGCGTGGCCCAAGTGGATGGCAGCTTGACCGCGCCCGGCGGCGTAACTACCTCGGGCACTGGCGCGATCTCCGGCATCGGTTCGATTCCGTCCAACGTAACCAACGCGGGTGTAACCGAGGCAGGCGACATTCCCAACGCCGGGGTGCTGGCGATTTCCTCGGGCACGTATGCTCAAACTTCTGCTGGTTCGTACGAAGTCGCGATTGGCGGGCTTACCGCCGGAACGCAGTACTCCCAACTGCACGTCTCGGGAAGCGCGAGTCTCTCCGGCGCGCTGAACATTCGATTCATAAACGGCTTTGTGCCTGCCTCGGGCAATCAATTCACGATCCTTATGGCGGGATCTGTTTCCGGTCAATTCTCCTCAATTAATTCGCCAAGTTTGCCCGCGGGCCTCAGCTGGACCGTTGCTTACAATTCCACATCCGTCGTGCTGACCGTCTCGACTGGCTCTCCAAACTCCTTCACCTTAACGATCTCCGAACCGGGTACAGGCAGTGGCACGGTCACCGACAACCTGGGACAAATTAATTGCGTCGACACCGCCGGTTCTGTAGCCGGCACATGTGCCGCAAGTTATTTGAGTGGGACGGTTGTGACGCTGACGGCAACTCCGGCCGCAGGCGCCGCCTTCAGCGGCTGGAGCACTTGCACCGGAACGACGCCCTGCAGCGTTAGCATGAACGCCAATCAGGCCGAGCAGGCCACTTTCGGGACAGTTGCGCCTTCGTTCTCCATTTCGGTGTCCACGCTGGGAACCGGCACGGGAAATGTGACGGACAACCTGGGCGAGATTAATTGCGGTGAATCGAACGGCGTCGTCAGTGGAACTTGCTCGGCCAGCTACGCCAGCGGAACGCCCGTAACGCTATCGGAAAACGCCAACTCACCAACCACATTCGGAGGCTGGGGCGGAGCTTGCGCCACGTCTGGAACCGGCACGACTTGCGCCTTGACGGTAACATCCGCACTAAACGCATCCGCGAATTTCGTTCCGCCGCCTGCGTCGGTCAATTTGACCTTCCCGGTAGGGACGAATCCTCCGCCGCAGCAGGCGGCATTCGACTGCCCGTCGAATCCGAATCCGACCCCCACGAACCCGTGCACGGATCCAAACGCACACGCCGTGCAGCTTTCGATCCCGCAAGTCGGCACCGGTTTCACGATCACCGTGACGGCGACGGAAGTTCCCCCCAGCCAGGAGAATGGGCTGTGCGGCGTAGGGAACACGGTACTGAATGACTTCGATTGCCGCTTCGCAACCTTCTTCAACGGCGGCACCGACGCTAACGGCAACACGATCGTGCCGTTGTGCTACCCGTATGCCAACGGCAACTGCGTGCACTACGACGTGTATTCCGGGACGCCCGGAACGGAGCCGAATCCGAACTTCTATAGCGGCGGAGTGAACTGGAAGATCACCTGGAACAATGACACGTTCGCGCCGCCTGCGCCGTACACCGGAAGCCAGCCGCAGTTGTATGACGATCCGGATGATCCGCCGACGCCGGCGTCAGCGGCAGGGACGCTGTGCACGCAGCCGATGACGATCAACGGAGTGCCGCAGTCGTATTCCTGCCAGTTCGAGTTCGACATCACGACGTTCTTCGATGCGACGGAGCCTGTGGATTCAGGGATCGGCGGAACGACGAAGCACCTGAACGACGTGGTAGTAGCGTTCCCACCGTCGACGACAGGTCAGCTGAACGTCAGCAGCGTGCCGGACGCCACAACGGCGAGTGCGGGAAGCGCGATCGGGTTCACGGTCACCGTCAGCAACACGGGTACGGGAGCGGAGAACGCGGTGGCGCTGAACGATCCACTGCCGGCCGGGGCAAGCTGGTCGATCAGCCCGGCGTACAGCGGACCGGGGACGTGCTCGATAACGGGAGCTGCAGGAAGCCAGGTGCTGAGTTGCGCGTTCGGCACTCTGGCATCAGGCACCGGCGCGAGTGTGCATGTGGTCGGCGCATCGGCCGGGGCGGGGACGTACGAGAACGCAACGACGGTAACGGTAAACAACCAGCAATATCTGACCATCACGACGATTACCGTACAGTCTGTGACGCCTTCGTTCAGCGGACTGACGCCTTCGCAGACGATCTCGGTCGGCACGGCGTCGATCAGTCTTTCGGGCGTGATCTCAGCGGCAGGGCTGGTATATCCGGCAAGCGGCGAGACGATGTCGGTCACCATTAACGGGACTCCCCAAGTCGCTACCATCGGAGCGAACGGCCAGTTCTCCGTAACATTCCCAACGGCGACGATCCCGGCCTCAGCTACTCCGTACACGATCACCTACAGCTATGCCGGAGACGGCAATCTGAGTGCTGCGACCAACAGCACCACGACGCTGACGGTGAACACCGTTGTGGGCGGGTCCGAGATACTCACGGTTACGACCATCGGAACGGGCACGGGTGGCGTAGCCGACAACATGTCGGAGATCGCCTGCAACACAGCGGGCGGGACGCAATCGGGAATCTGCTCGGCTAGCTACGCCCCCGGCACGGTGGTCATCTTAACGGCCACACCAAGTTCGCCTTCAACGTTCGCGGGTTGGGGCGGAGCCTGTGCGGGCTCGGGGACAGGATTAGCGTGCACGGTAACCATGAGTTCGGCTCTATTGGTGACCGCGGACTTCGTTCCGCCGCCGGTGTCTCAGAACCTGACGTTCCCGGTGGGGACGAATCCTCCGCCGCAGCAGGCAGCCTTCGATTGCCCGTCGAACCCGAATCCGGCACCCGGGAACCCGTGCACGGATCCGAACGCACACGCCGTGCAGCTTTCGATTCCCCAGGTCGGCACCGGTTTTACAATCACGGTCACGGCAACAGAGGTACCTCCAGGCCAGGTTGACGGGCTGTGCGAAGTCGGGCATACGGTGTTGAACGATTTCGATTGCCGCTTTGCGACCTTCTTCAATTACGGTACCGACGCGAACGGCAACACGATCGTTCCGCTGTGCTACCCGTACGCGAATGGCAACTGCGTGCACTACGACGTGTATTCGGGGACGCCCGGGACGGAGCCTGATCCAAGCTTCTATAGCGGCGGAGTGAATTGGAAGATCACGTGGAACAACGACACGTTCGTGCCGCCTGCGCCATACACCGGAAGCCAACCGCAGTTGTATGACGATCCGGACGATCCGCCGACGCCGGCGTCAGCGGCAGGAACGCTGTGCACGCAGCCGATGACGATCAACGGAGTGCCGCAGTCGTATTCCTGCCAGTTCGAGTTCGACATCACGACGTTCTTCGATGCGACGGAGCCTGTGGATTCAGGAATCGGGGGAACGACGAAGCACCTGAACGACGTGGTAGTGGCGTTCCCACCGTCGACCGCAGGGCAGTTGAACGCGAGCAGCGTGGCGGACTCTACGACGGCGAGCCCGGGAAGTGCGATCGGGTTCACGGTCACGGTGAAAAACGCTGGACCTGGGGTAGAGAACGCAGTAACCCTGAACGATCCATTGCCGGCCGGAGCGACTTGGTCGATCAGCCCGGCGTATAGCGGACCTGGGACGTGCTCGATAACGGGATCTGCTGGCAGCCAGGTGCTGAGTTGCGCGTTCGGCAACCTCGCATCCGGCACGAGCGCAAGCTTGCACGTAAGCGGGGCCTCAGCAGTGGCTGGCACGTATACGAACGCAGCAACGGTCACGGTAAACAATCAGCAATATCTGACCATCACCACGATCACCGTACAGTCTCTGACGCCCGCATTTAGCGGACTCACGCCTTCGCAGACGGTCTCGTTCGGCACGCCGTCGATCAGCCTCTCGGGCGTGATCTCAGCAGCAGGGCCGGTGTATCCGGCAAGGGGCGAGACGGTGTCGATCACCATCAACGGGACTCCCCAAGTCGCTACCATCGGAGCGAACGGCCAGTTCTCCGTAACGTTCCCGACGGCGACGATACCGGCCTCCGCTACTCCGTACACGATCGCCTACAGCTATCCCGGAGACAGCAATCTTGCCGCCGCTACGAACACCAGCACGACGCTAACGGTACAGTCGTCGCTGACACCCGCATTCAGCGCGCTGACGCCCTCGCAGGTAATTTCATTCGGCGCGGCATCGATCAGCCTTTCGGGTGTGATCTCAGCAACCGGGCCGGTATATCCGGCAAGCGGCGAAACTGTTTCGGTGACCATCAACGGCACGGTGCAGAGCGCAAAAATCGCGAGCAACGGCGCATTCTCTTTGGTGTTCCCGACCGCAACGATCCCAGCCTCGGCCGCTCCGTACACAATCACTTACAGCTACGCGGGAGACGGCCATCTCACCGCCGCCACGAACGCCAGCACGACGCTCACGGTGAATCAAGCGAATCAACGCCCGGTCATCACTAGCGCTACGAGCACAACGTTTACCGTTGGCGTGGCGGGTTCGTTTACGGTCACCACAACGGGCATCCCGTCGCCCGCCATTCTCGAGTCGGGGGCGCTGCCGAGCGGGCTGACGTTCAATACCAAGACCGGCTTGCTCAGCGGGACGCCGGCGGCCGGCACCGCAGGCTCTTACCCCATCACCTTTACGGCGATCAATATCGTCGGGTCGAGCGCCGCTCAGAAATTCACACTGACGGTCATCAACGGTGCTACTTCGACTCTCAAGATCTCGCCATCCAGCGTGAATTTCGGCACGGTGCATCTCTTCGCGATCGCCAATCAAGACGTGACGCTTACAAACACGGGAAGCGCGTCGATCGCGATTACGAATGTCGGCATCGTTCCGGTGCCCGGCGGGGATTCCAGTGATTTCTTCGACCTCAGCCTCTGCCCGAAAACGCTGACGCCCGGAAAGAGTTGTGTCATCGCGCTGACTCTCGTTCCCACCGGGAAATATCAGCCCTCTCAAGCGGCGACGCTCGCGATCACCGATAGTGCGCCGGGCAGTCCGCAATCTGTCCCGCTGACCGCCACGGAAATTAACCCGCAGGTATCATTGAGCTCTTACCAGCTGAATTTCGGAACGCAAAAAGTGGGGAAGGCCAGCGGAACCAAAACCGTCACGCTGACCAACACCGGTAACACGCCCTTGAGCCTCGGAAGCGTGAAGATCACCGGCAACTTTGCAATTGCGCCTGGAACCACATGCGCGAGCGGCAGCACGGTCGCTGCTTCAGCGAGCTGCGTCATCAACGTGACCTTCACTCCGTCGTCCAAGGGTACCCGCGCGGGGGGCTTGCAAATTCAGGATAACGCGCTCATCAGTCCTCAATTGGTCATTCTTTCTGGAGTAGGAAACTGATCCAGGTCTCACGTTTCCCATCCCGCCGGAACGCTACACAACGGGACGTAACGGGTATACACTTCCGAGGTTTCCCAGGTAAAACGTATGTGCGCTCCGTGGAAATGTTTTGCATTTTGCGCCTAGTCCAATGGAGCGTGCGGAAGAGGTGAAGATATGCGAAAGAGAATCGCTTTGATTGCCGCCGTAGGTCTTTGCACGTTTGTATTCGCCGCGTCGCGATCGCGCGCGCAAGCGGCAGGAGGCGCGTCGGACGCCCAAAAGCTGGATAAGCTGGAGGCAATATCCAAACAGCTCAATCTCACTCCCGAGCAGAAGGTAAAACTGATCCCAATCTTGAAAGCGGAAGCCCCCAAGATGCAGGCCATCAAAGACAACCCCTCGCTCACGGGATTCCAGAAATTGCAGCAGGTAAGAGCCCTGCATGAAAAGACAAATCCTCAGGTGCAGGCCATCCTCAATCCGCAGCAGTACCAACAGCTGCAGGACATCCGCAAGCAGGAAATCGAAACCATGATCCAGCAGAAGCGCGCCCAGCAGTAAATGGGAGGCAAAGGGAGGGGTGAACGTCACCCCTCCGGCCACACGATCTGAGTCAGAACTTCACCGAGTCGGCCGGCTTCTCTACCACTCTGAAACCCTGGCTGCGGACAGACACAATGAACAAATGCAAAACGTCTCTCGTCACACTTGTAATAGCTTCGCTCCTGACTGGCGCAGTTCCTTTCTCCGCGCAGCAAGCGCCTGCGGCAAGTCATAAGCCCGCGGTCTCGCCGGCTACCGTACCCTCATGGCCGAGAGTCTTCGACAGGGACGGCATCCATCTTATCGTTTACCAACCGCAGCTCAAGATCTGGCAAAAGTACCGCTCGCTCGTCGCCGACACCGCGATTTCGATAACGCAGAACGGAGCGAAGCCTATCCTCGGCGTTATTTCCTGGCGCGCGGACACCCTCACAGATGTCGCCGCCGGCACCGTCTTCATCAGCAATATTCAAGTGCTCAGCGCGCGGTTCCCCTCGATTGACGGAGCGCAGGAGGCGGCTCTGCAACAGCGCGTTCACCAACTGTACCCGACCATGACGCTCACGATCGGCGTTGAGCGCATGATAGCCAGCCTTGAAAAGGTCAACGACCCTGCGCCGCCGATCGCGGTCAGCATGCAGCCGCCAGCTATTCTTGTCAGTACGGTTCCGGCGATCATGCTCCTCGTGGACGGTAAGCCCGTGCTCGCTCCGATTCAGGGCACCGCCTTGGAATATGTCGTCAATACCACGTGGGATATCTTCTACGACAAATTCGATTACTACCTCTTGAGCGGCAAAACGTGGCTCAAAGCAAAAGAACTCCACGGGCCGTGGGCCGCAACCTCGAAGGTGCCTGCGGACGTGGCGCATCTTCCCGCCGACCAAAATTGGGGCGATGTGTTGAAGGCCGTACCGCCCGCGCCGGGCCAAGTCGCTCCTAAAGTTTTGTTCACCGACAAGCCCGCGGAACTGATCGCTTTTAAGGGCGAACCTGCATATGCGAGCATTCCCGGCACCAGCCTCTCCTACGCAACGAACACGGATAGCAATGTCTTCACGCATCAGCCGGACAACCAGGTCTACGTCTTGCTTTCAGGCCGCTGGTTCCGCGCTCCGAAGCTCGCAGGTCCGTGGACCTACGCTGGCAACGATCTCTCCGCCGACTTCTCACGGATTCCCGAGGGCCATCCATATTCCGCGGTTCTCGTCTCCGTGCCGGGTACGCAGGACGCGAGCGACGCCGTGCTGCTCTCGCAAATTCCCACCACGGCGGTCGTGAACCGCGCGGCGGCCGAGGGGCAAGTCAAAGTCGTCTACTCGGGCGATCCCCAATTCAAGCCCATCGAAAACACTTCCATGTCCTACGCCGTGAACACACAGGACCGCGTGATTCGCTTGGGCGATCTCTACTACCTCTGCTTCCAGGGCGTTTGGTTTCTTTCTACCAGCCCCAGCGGCCCGTGGAAGACTGCGGATTCGGTGCCTCAGGCGATTTATACAATTCCGCCCGCTTCGCCTGTGTACAACGTCACCTACGTCACAGTTTCGAATCCCACGCCGACGACGGTGGAAACCAGTTATTCGAGCGGCTATCTAGGAATGTTCGTTGTGGGCGCAGCCGTGGGAGTTGCGATTGTCTATGGCACCGGCTATTACTATCCGCCTTATGTCTATTGGGGACCCTACCCCATCTATTATCCGTATCCCTACACGTATGGAGTCGCCGCCGTCTATAACCCCTACACCGGAGGTTACGCTGTTGGCCGCGCAGTTTACGGACCTTATGGTGCCGCGGGCAGCGCGGCTTGGTATAACCCCGCGACGGGAAGGTATGGGCGCGCAGTCACAACTCAAACCGCATATGGCGGCCACACCTACGCTCAGACTTACAATCCGTGGACGGGAACTTACGCCGCAACCTCGCAAGGCCACAATCAGTACAGCCAATGGGGCAGCAGCGTCGTCACCAACGGAGACGACTGGGCTAGGGCGCAGCACGTGACCACCAGCCAAGGGACCGCAGCCTCGTTTCAGACTTCCAAGGGCAGTGCGGGGGCCGGTTTTTCCGGTGCCAATGGAAACAGCGGCTTCGTTGCAAAGGACGCCAACAATAACAACGTATACGCGGGCGCCGATGGAAACGTTTACAAGAAGGACTCTGACGGAAACTGGAGCAAGTGGAGCGACGGCGGTTGGACTCCGGTAGATCCGTCCACAGGTTTGTCGCAGACCAAGAATCAAGCGCAGAACCGCAGCAATTCTCGCCAGTCAAACGGCTCGCAATCGCAGAATCTCTCGGGCGCTACCGAAAGCGGCGCCGCGCAAAGAGCGAATGGCAATGGCACGGCCACGGGACAATCGGGCCAGGCGGCTCAGCACGCGGCGGGGCAGCAGCCTCAGACGCAACCGGAACGCAATGGCGACCGTAACTCTCCCGGTCCCGCCGGTTCATCTGAAACGATGGGTCAGCTGCAAAAAGACGCGAGCTCTCGCGCACGCGGAGATCAGCTGGAGCAGTCTCGCCGTGGAGCTGGCGGGGGGTCGGGCCGCAGTTTTGGGGGCGGCGGCCGCGCGCGTCGATAATGGCGATGTGTGCCCGAACCAATCCGGAAGTTGCACGCGCACGCGATGTATCTCGCCGGACGCTCCTGCGCACCGCTACTCTGGGAACGCTAGCCCTTGCCTCGGGCATCGACGGCGTCTTCGGGCAAACGGCAGCGACACCGCCGAATATCATCTTCATCATGGCCGATGATCTCGGCTACGCCGACGTATCGTGTTACGGCCGCCCCGATTTCACCACCCCAAACATCGATCGTATTGCCACGAAGGGCGTGCGCTTCCTTCAGGCGTACGCGAACTCCGCCGTTTGCTCGGCCACGCGCACAGCGCTGATCACGGGCCGCTACCAATATCGGCTGCCCATCGGATTGGAAGAGCCGCTGAACGGCCGCGACGTGGGCCTTCCGCCGGAACAGCCCACCTTGCCGTCTTTGCTGAAGAAAGCCGGCTACGCCACGACCCTTGTCGGTAAGTGGCACTTGGGATCTCTGCCGAAATACGGTCCGCTGCAAAGCGGCTACGATCATTTCCATGGTTTCCGCGGTGGTGCCCTCGACTACTACAGCCACGCCGGCACGACCCACAAGGACGATCTTTGGGACGACGACGTGCAGGTCCATCAGATGGGCTACCTCACTGACCTGCTCGGCAGCCGCGCGGTAGACGTCATCGACGGTTCTGCGAAATCAGAGCGGCCATTCTTGCTGAGCCTCCACTTCAACGCACCCCATTGGCCGTGGGAAGGCCCCGGCGATCAAGCGGAATCCGAACGCCTGCGCGATAAGAGCCTTTTCGATTTCGATGGCGGCGCGCAGAAAACCTATCAGCGCATGATCGAAGATATGGATCTGCAGATTGGCCGGGTACTGCAGGCCTTGGACGCCAATCGTCTGACGGAAAACACCATCATCGTCTTCACCAGTGACAATGGCGGAGAGCGCTTCGCCGATACCTGGCCATTTACCGGCAGGAAGACAGAGCTACTCGAAGGCGGTCTGCGGATTCCGGCGCTAATCTCTTGGCCCGCCCGCGTTCAGCAGGGTCGAACCACAAATCAGGTGGCCATCAGCATGGACTGGATGCCCACGCTGCTGTCCGCCGCGGGCACCACCCCCGACGCAGCCTTCCCGCCCGATGGAATCAATCTATTGCCTCAGCTCGTGCGGAATGCGGCACCCACTCCGCGGAAACTTTTTTGGCGGTACAAGGCCAATGCTCAGCGGGCGGCGCGAGATGGGGACTTCAAGTATCTGAAGATTCTCGACAACACCTTTCTCTTCAATGTGGTCGACGACCCCATGGAACGCGCCAATCTGAAAGAGCGCCAAAAGGATATCTACGACAGAATTGTGGCCGAATGGGGCGAATGGAACGCCACGATGTTGCCCGAAATTGATGAAAGCAGTACAGATAGCTTCACTGGCGGTCAGCTTGCCGACCACATTGGCGCACAGAAGGCGAGCGGGAAGGCGGATAATCCCTCCAGCGCCCCGCCCGCAAAAACCCGCTGAATCGGTACTTTTTTTGATGATTGTGCTGCCGGTTTGCGATCGGGAACGTCTAAGTATGGGCGATCTTTAAGGAGTGGTATCATTTGAATATGCCTTCCGGGCGCATTACAGCATGGTTTTTTCCCGTTGCCCTCTTGTTGGGCGCAGCTCTGTGTCTACCCGCTCGGACTGCGACCGCCGGGAGCGTTCCCGAGCAAGAGCACAGATTGCTGCTCTACAATCTCCACACCAATGAGCGCATTGATATCGTTTACCGCAAGGGAGATTCCTATCTTCCCGATTCCGTCGAGCAGCTCGATCATTTCCTGCGCGACCATCGCACCGGTGACGTAAAGACCTTAGATCCGCGACTCTTTGATTTGCTGAGTGATATCACCGCGGCGCTCGGCCGCACCGGGACTGAAATTGATATTGTTTGCGGATACCGTACGCCGTCGACCAACGAATTTCTTCGCAGCACTACTTCAGGAGTGGCCAAGCACAGCCAGCACATCCAGGGAGAGGCGATCGACATCCGCATTCCGGGAGTTTCGACCGCTCGCTTGCGCGACGTCGCGCTCGACTTGCATCGTGGAGGTGTCGGCTACTACCCCCAATCGCAATTCGTTCACGTAGACCTCGGCCCTGTGCGTCGCTGGTAAGGGAATCAAGGGTGATGCGGGCACTGCTCTGAGTCGCGCTACTGCTCCACGGTGAACCGAATCGGCAGGATCATGATCGTCTTAGCGTCCCCTATCGATATGTTGTAGGCTCCGGGTTTTACCTTGGGCACCTTTATGACGATCTTATCGTCGGCCTGGCTGACGATCGTCGCCTTGTAATCCTCCTTGTCGTCCGACAGAAATATAGAGGTGACGGAATCCTTCCCAAGGTTGTCGCCGGAGAGCGTGATGCTGTCATTCACTTTGCCGGACGGCGGATCGACGCCCGTAATGTGCGGTGAACCTTCCGCCCAAACCAGCGGCGCCAGCAGCATCGCCGCTGCCAGAAAGCACAGGCTCGTCACGCGTTTACTGCGCAAGCACAGGAAATGAAGGGCCGGGGCAATTGTCATGGCTTCCCAATCTCGCCAAGATTCCCGGTTACAGTTCTTACGGGTGGCGCAAACATACGCCCGCCCCACCAAAGCGTCAAGACAAGACACGTCGCGCATCCCCCGAATCTGGACGACGACAATCTGGGGGCATATGGTCCCGACAACTTCATTGGTGCGCTAGAATCTGTCGAGCGCTCGCGACTCGATTAGCGCCAGGAGCAAACATGCTCGACAATTCACAGCGCAGTTGCCGCAGCGTCTTTTCCATCGCGGGCAGGAACCTGGCGCTCTTTGCTGCCGCACTTGCGTTCGCTGCCGGGCCGCTTGCCGCGCAACGCGATCCTGCTGAACCGCCGGCCGACGCGGCTGCGCCGAAGCTCCCGCCGCGCCCAACCGTCGCCATCGGCCGTACCGACGTCAATGAAGCAGAAATGCGTTCCCTCATCGAGGGACTCGTTGCTTGCGGCACGCGCAACTCGCTGTCTTCCTGGAGTGACGCCCAGCACGGAGTTGGCTGCGGGCGGGATCGCATCGTCGCACGACTAAAGGAAATTTCCCAGGCGTCCGGCGGCAAACTACAAATCGTAGTGGACAAGTTCGAAGCCAGCTCGGGCCGAACCAACAACAAGCCCGTTCCCTTCGAGAATGTCTACGGCATTCTTCCTGGCAACGATCCGGCGCTCGCGAAAACAATCTTTATCGTCTCCGGACACATGGACAGCCGCGCCAGCAACGACATGGATCCGCAGATCGATGCTCCGGGCGCCGACGATGACGCTTCCGGAGTTGCCGTAAGCATGGAGTGCGCGCGCTTGCTCTCTGTCACACAGCGGCCCGGCGCGGCAAAGTTTCGCGCCACACTTCTGTTCGCCGCTGTCTCGGGAGAAGAACAGGGACTCCTTGGGGCGGAGCGTATGCTCAAGTGGGTACAGGAACAAGGCTATACAGTCGGTGGCATGCTTGATAATGACATCGTTGGCGCCGATCCCTCGCCGGGCGGCCCACACCGCGTGCGCCTCTTTTCCGGAAATGGCGATCAGGACGATGCTGATTCGCCCTCGCGCGAATTGGCGCGCGCCATCGAGGAGATCGACGGGCGAGGCGCCATCCGCCTGGTCTTTTCCCTCGATCGTCTTGGACGCGGTGGTGATCACCGGCCTTTCTACGAAGCCGGTTTTCCCGCCGTCCGCTTCACCGAGCCGCTCGAGGACTACGATCATCAGCATCAAACAGTACGCGTCGAAAACGGCGTCGAGTATGGCGATCGTTTGAAATATCTGAACTATACATTCATGGGTGATGTGGCTCGCGACAATGCCGAGGCGCTGCGCCAGTTGGCGCTGGCCCCGGCCGCCCCCACGCAGGGAAAGCTCTCAGGGGGTGTTACTCCCAGTGCAAAAATCTCCTGGGCCGCACCGGATGATCCCGGGCGCGCCGGTTTTGAGATCCTCTGGCGCGAGACTACTGAGCCGCGCTGGCGCGTCTACGAATCCGTTACCACGTCGGGGGAAATTACACTGAAGGCTATCTCGACCGACAATCACTTCTTCGCCGTCCGCTCGGTAGGGAAGAACGGCGCGCGCTCCATCGCGACCTCAACGGGTGCTCCTAGAGTGGGTCCGAACACCTCTGTTGTGCCAAAGCAGTGAGTTTGTAGAGGGCTCGTTGTGGACAATGAACCAAAGTGTCCGGTCAGCGGAAAGCGCAAGTACGCGACCGAAAGTGAGGCGCTGGCCACAGCCGCGCACCAGATAGCGACCGCCAATGCGCCCAAAGATCTTCGAGCCTATCCATGTTCCTGGTGCGATGCCTGGCATCTAACGAAAAACGCGGGGAAAACCGGGAAGACTCGTCGCTAACCGGCCAAGTCGCCACGGCAAATGAAACGCGAGGAGGATACGATGCGGGGTTCTGAGTCCAAGATGGAAAAGGTCAAGCTCGGTTCGCAAGGCGCGGTTGTCTCGCGCATGGGACTCGGCTGCATGGGCATGAGCGAGTTCTATGGCGAGCGAAATGACGCGGAATCGGCCGCGACGCTACTCCGCGCGCTCGATCTGGGGATCACCTTTCTGGACACGGCGGACACCTATGGGATTGGCGACAACGAAGAACTCGTCGGCAAGACGATCCGCGGCCGCCGCGACGAAGTCTTTCTCGCAACGAAATTCGCAAATGTCCGCAAGAAAGACGATCCAACCTATTGGGTGATCAGCGGCAAGCCGGAGTACGTACGCGAAGCCTGCGATGCTTCGCTGCGGCGCTTAGGCGTGGACTACATCGACCTCTATTACCAGCACCGCGTTGATCCGCAAACTCCCATCGAAGAAACGGTGGGCGCGATGGCGGCGCTGGTGAAGGCGGGTAAGGTGAAGTACCTGGGATTGTCGGAGGCGTCGCCGGCCACCATCCGCCGCGCCCATAAAGTCCATCCCATTACCGCCCTGCAAACCGAATATTCCCTTTGGGAGCGTCACGTCGAGAAGGAAATCCTGGCGACCGTACGCGAACTGGGGATCGGCTTCGTGCCGTACAGCCCGCTGGGGCGCGGTTTCTTGACCGCTACGATCTCGAAGCCGGAGGATTTAGGCCCGAAAGACTTCCGAGTGCAGCGGTATCCGCGGTTCGCAGGCGAGAATTTTGACAAGAATCAGGTGCTGGTCGACCGCGTGCGAGCCATCGCCGAGCGCAAAGGCGTAAAGGCTGGGCAACTCGCGATCGCCTGGGTGCTCGCGAAGGGCGAGGATCTGGTGCCGATTCCGGGAACGAAGCGACGAGAGTATCTGGAGGAAAATGCCGCCGCGGTTCACATCAAACTGACTCCAGCAGATGTGGCGGACCTGGAAGCTGCCGTTCCTCAGCACGAGATTGCCGGCGAACGATATGCTGCGTCGGGCATGAAAAACATCGACCGCTAGAATTTAGCGGATCGAAGATTCAGCCCAGGAAGCTGAGTGTGGGCGTTGAGAAGTTTGCGAGGTTTGGGAACACGGCAGGCAAGTCTGAGTCTTGCACGCCGAACCACTTCGCGAGCGTCGCGCCGTATTGATCGACCGATGTAGTGGGAATCCAGCGGCCGTTATTGCCGGCGTCGTTGGGGCCTCCCAGAGCAAACTGCGGGAATTGGCCGTAGATGTCGCCGCCTTGCACCGCTCCGCCGACAATCAAGTGATTGCTACCCCACGCGTGGTCCGTTCCCCCATTGGAGCCAGGCTGATAGGTTCGGCTGAAGTCCGAGAGAGTGAAAGAAGTGACTTGCTGGGGAACGCCCAGCTCGACGGTCGAGCTGTAGAACGCGGAAACCGCTGGATCGAGCTGCGAGAACAGATTTTGCTGCGTGTTCAATTGATCGCTGTGAGTATCGAATCCACCGAGCGAACAGAAAAATATCTGGCGCTGCAAGCCCAACGCTGAGCGAGCCTGAATAATCTGAGCGACCTGCTTCAATTGCCGGCCCAGTCCAGTGGCAGGGAATTGCGTCTGGAGTGCGGGCAGCCCGCTGAGCGCGGAGGCCAACACGGCGCTTTGCTCGAGGGACTGAGTCATCACCGAACTGGCATCCTGAACCAGCGAAAGCCCCGAATCAAACGTGAGCATTTGCTGAAACGAAAGCAGACGCGCGCTTTGCGAAGCCGAGCCGTTGTAACCGGCCAGCCCGGGAGTCGCGCCCGGGGAAAGCACAAAGGGCACAGTCTGGTCCCCGAGGCACATGATTGCGCCGCCTGCGACCGAAGTGATCGGAGGATATTGGGCGCCTGCATTCAATGATTGAAGCTTGTCGGCTGCGCGACCGCCCCATCCGGAGGCGCTAAACCCACTGAAATTCGCGGTTTGCATCTGGCCTTGTTGATCCGAGTGGGAAAAGAGATTGATCGGTAACGTGGCGCCGCCCTGCTGGTATTGCGCTTGAGTGAGCGGTTGCGCGAGCGTTCCCACGTTGGCGAGAACCGCCGCCTGGCCGCCCGAGAAAAGGGTCTGCAGCCCAGGAAGCTGAGGATGAAGGCCGTAGGGGACCTTTCCTGTTCTCGCGACGACTGGTAGCAACGTGTTCTGCGCGAGCGCCAGAGTCCCGCGCAGCGTCGAGTAATTAAGGTAACCGGCGGAGTCGTTGGGCACGATCATGTTATTGCTATCGTTGCCGCCAAAAAGAAAGATGCACACGAGGGCGCGATAGCCGCTAACGGGCGCCGCCGCAAACGCTTGAATCATGTTCAGGCGCCCGAGCGCGACGCTGAGCCCGAACGAAGCAGCCGTGCAGCAGCCGATCCTGACGAAGTCCCGTCGCGAGACGCCCTTTTCCCGAGCCATGTTCACGCTCCTGCGGCGAATGCCGCCCGAATCATAAATCCGCGCTTAATGCTGCACCTGATATTGCGATGAGGTGCCGATCAAATAAATTGCCGTCTCTGCCTGCTGGAGCGCCTGCGTCTGTCCTGCGGGAACGGCTTGCATGGCCGAAAGGATGCTCGTCTGCATGTTCGCGCTCATGGTCCCGTGAAGCATGAGTGTGTTCAGGGAAGCGAGTAGCGCCGTCGGGTTCGAAGCCATCGTCCCATACGCGGTGAAGTCAACCGTCGTTCCCGAACCAAGCGAGCCGAAGACGAAGGAGTTCACAAAATTCACGCGATTCGGCGCCGTAGCCGTCGTCAGGATCTGAAATTCCGGGCCAAACAGACTCGACGAGTCCGCAATGACGTAGTTCGGTGAGAAGAAATTGAACACGCTGCCGGGAAACAGCGCCGTCTGGCCCATCGCTCCGCCTTGTGAAGCGAGGTTCGAGCCGTCGCTTACGGCCATGAAGGCTCGCAGCAATCCCGTCATATAGAGAATCGGCTCCTGCAGGTGGCCGCCCGTGGCGTTGATGTTGCTGGGGTCGTCGCCCTGCCGCGCCTCGGGATCGAGAAGAATCGCGGTAATGACCGCCTTCATGTCTCCGCGAACGTTCGAGCCGTTGTTCTTGAAGACTTTCGCAACCCGCTCGATGTATGCCGGACTCGGGTTGCTGGTTACCAGGTGCTGAATCAGCTCCTTGGAAACGAACGGTGGAAGATTCGGATGATTAAAAATGTTGTCGAGCGCGCCTTCCATATCCTGCTCGGCCGACTGCCCCCCGGGTAATAATCCGCCGGCAGCGGCGTCCGAATAGGCGAGCAACTGCTTGGGATCCTCATCGTGATTTGATTCGAAAGCCACCATGGGACCGGTCCAGTAGGGAGGATTGTGTTTCTGCGCCGTAGAGCCAGTCTGCGTGGGATAGGTCCACCCTGTATAGGCGCGGGCGAACGCCTGGACGTTGTCTTGTGTGTAGGTCGGTATTGGATTGCCGCTTGGATCAAGCTGCTGCGAGCCATCTTCATTCAGCAGCGCGGTGCCGAGGGTGAAAAGCTGCATCAGCTCGCGCGCGTAATTTTCGTTGGCGTGCGTGCCCAGGGTCGTGTTCGGCTTGTCGTTATTCACCATGTCGAGGTAGTGGCCCATCGCCGGTGATAGCGTGACGTCTTCCATGATCTGCCGGTAGTTCGTGAACGCATCGTTGCCGAGTAATTGCAGGTAGGGCGTGAAGGCCTGCGGCGAGGTGATTTTATCGCCGGCGATAACAAAGATTTGGCCCAGTGCGAAGGCCACGCGCTGCCGCAGTTGGTCTGGGGCGTAAAGCGCCTCACCGAAGAAACGCTCCTGCACCAGACTCAAATCCGTCTCCGTGGAGGCCGGCGTCGTATAAACCGAAGCAGGGGTAGCGAATTGGTTGGTCAAGAAGCCCTGCAGGCCGGTTTGCTGAACCGTGGTAATAAGATTGGGATTCGGCCCGAACGTGGATTGTTCGAGGAAGCGATCCGCGACTTCCGGCGTCACCAGAACGCCCACAACCTGGGCGCTTACGTTCGGAGAAGTCGCAGAACCGGGATTCGGATTCGTCACCGCGATCAGCACCGTGGTACTGATCTGCGCGCTGGTTGCCGTTCCGGTTGCCGATAGTTCGTTGCTGGAGAGAAAAGTCGTGGGCAGCGCTGTGCCGCCAAAACTGACTACCGAGCCCTTCACGAAGCCGCTGCCATTCACCAGGATCGTGAACGAACCGACGCTAACTGCCCCGGGCGAAATAGACGTGACCACCGGGAGTGGATTGAGCAGCGTTGCCACTGCGTCGCCGGTGACACTCGAGTTCGTGTCGGCCACGGCTGTAATCGTGACGGAATTCGGTGCCGGCAGGGTGGTGGGGGCTACGTATGTTGCCGTCAGCGCACCTGTGGTTGCAATCGTCCCGACCGTGCTGTTGCCGCCGGCCACGCCATTGACCGTCCAGGTGACGCCGGCCTTCTCGCTCGTATCATGGCGGTAACTTGCCGCAAGCGCTTGTGAATCGCCGGAGCGTACCTGCGGAGCGGCCGGCGAAATGGTGACGACGTCTTCATCTTGGGCCGGCCCGGTGGTGACATTGCCTGCGCAGCTCGCCGTAAGAACCGCGACGAGAACAACAATCGATGTAGTAAGCGCGCGTTGCACGATTGCTCCCTGTTGATGCCGGCGAAGAACATGCGGCGAATCCGACTGGGACTGGGTCGGCCGCAACTTTGAGGCGGAAGCCTACCAAGGGCGTGGGTCCGTCGTAACTGGCATGAGGGACTGGTTTGGTGCGCTGGCCGCGGGTACTAAACGCCGAGGGCGAAAGAGGCGAAGGTTCGTTTTGAAAGGACTCCGCCTTCCAAATCGCCTTTGGGATTCAGGCGCGTGCTCTCTTATAATGGTTGATTGGGGCTAGGCGACTAGCTGCGGTTGACGGTTCCTGGCGCTGGCTGGCGGGCGACTGAAGATTCGGAAAGGCCGTAAGGAAAACATGTTGAAGAGCATTCAGCAACGAGACCTGGAACGCAACCGCTGGATCAAGATCACCATGGGTGTGATTCTTGGCCTCATCATTTGCAGCATGGTCGTTACCCTCATCCCCGGGCTGCTCAGCGGCGCCGGAGATGTCAACGGCCCGGACACCATTGCCTCGATTGGCGGCCAGAACATCACCAACGTGCAATTTCAGCAGCAGTTCGATCAACTTACCCGCAACCAGTCGGTGCCCCCGCTCATGCGCGGCATCTATGCGCGCCAGATTCTCGATGAAATGATCTTCCAGCGCGCTCTCGCCTACGAGGCGGGCCGCCTCGGCCTGGGCGTGACCGATCAGGAAGAGACGCAGCGCATCAAGCAAATTCTGCCTTCCGCCTGGGCCGGCGATACGTGGCTCAAAGACCGCTACGAAAATGAAGTCGAAACCAAGACGGGGATGACGGTCGCGCAGTTCGAGGAACTCCTGCGCAGCCAGATGCTCGAAGAAAAATTTCGCCAGCTGGTCACTGACGGTCTCACGGTTAGTCCCGCTGAAATCGCTCAGGAATTTCGCTGGCGCAATGAGAAGGTGAAGCTGGACTACGCCCTGCTCAAGCCCGCGGATCTCGCCGCCACGATCCATCCCTCTGACGCTGAGCTTGCCGCCTGGTTCAACCAAAATGTTTCGCGCTACCAGATTCCCGAAAAGCGCTCCGCTCGCTACGTTCTGCTCGATCTCGGCAAGCTTCGCGCTTCCACTCAAGTCAGTGACGACACCCTGCGCGCCTATTACAACGCCAACATCGATCAGTACAAAGTCGAAAACCGAGCGCACGTCGAACACATTCTGTTCAAGACCGTCGGCAAGACCGACGCCGAAGTCGCCGAAATTCGCCAGAAGGCCGAAGACGTCCTGAAGCAAGCCAAGAAGGGCGCAAACTTCGAGGACCTTGCCAAGAAGTATTCGGAAGACGACGCCAGCAAACCCAAGGGTGGCGACCTCGGCTGGATACTCGAGGGCCAAACCGTCCCGGAATTTCAGCAGGCTGCCTTCAGCTTGCCCAAAGGTTCCATTTCCGATTTAGTGAAAACGCAGTACGGCTTTCACATTATCAAGGTTCTTGATCGCGAAACCGCCCACACCAAAAGCTTCGAGGAAGTTCGCGACTCCATCCTGCAGCCTGTACTTAATGACAAAGTGAACGCCGAAGCCAGCGACCTCTCCGATCAAATGGCCGCCGCGGTCCGCCAGTCGGACCGCCAATCACTGGAGGATCTCGCGAAAAAATTCCATCTCGATCTGGGCGAAACGGCCGCGGTCGCCATCACCGATCCCATTCTGCCGCTCGGTGATTCCGCCGACTTGCACCAGGCCCTTTTCGAACTCCGGCCGGGCGAACTCAGCGCGCCCATTCAGATCGAAACCGGTTTCGTCATCCTCACTCCCAAAGATATCCAGCCGCCTCATCAGGGCACTTTGGCCGAGGTCCACGATCAGGTCTTGGCCGATTATCAGCGTGAAAAATCAATCGACCTGGCACGCACGCGTGCCGAAGAACTGTCCAAGCGCGCTTCGGGCGGAGAATCCTTCGACCAAGTCGCCAAGTCCCTTGGTATCGATGTGAAGACCTCCGACCCCTTCGCGCGCAATGGCTCCATCCCCGACGTCGGTAGCGGCAAGCAGCTACAGGACGCATTCGGCATGACCGTCGGCCAGACCGGCAAGCCTCAGCAGCTTGGCGACAACTGGATTGTGTATCGCGTGGATTCCCACGACGCTCCCAACGCTGCCGATATCGCCCAGCAGGGGAACGACATCCAGCAGCAGTTGTTGCAGACCAAACAGAACGCGGCCTACGAAGCCTTCCGCGCCGCCCTCATCGACCGACTGAAGAAGGAAGGCAAGCTCACTGTTAACGCCGAAGCAGTCAGCCGCATCACCAAGTCCAGTTAGCGGCTTTTGTTTTGATCGCGTAGCTGCATCGAGCCCATCAGGCGCGCGCCTGAGTTGTTCCGCATTCGAACGAGCTCTTCTGGAAACTCGAATCCCGCCCCGGGAACAGAAATGCTAGAATCCGCCAAAATGCGGAGCGACTGCCCTCATTGCGGCGCAAGGCTGCATTCGGATGCCCAGCAATCCAAGAACCAGCATTCCGCTCAGGTTCGATGCTGGATGTGTAGTTCGCTCATCGAACTCGATTCGACCTCGACCTCCGCCGATCCGGGTCCGCCAACGATTGAGATGAACTCATCTGCTCCGCTTGAAAAATCCAAAGGGCTCGCGGAAGCCCTGAAGTCACAAACTTCAAGTCTCATGCTCCCGCTGGACACAACGATCAAAATCTCCGTTATTTCCGGTACCTCGCGAGGGCTGGAATTCGAATTAACCCGGCCCCTCATGACCATCGGGCGATCGGGAGGAGGCGCCGATATAGAAATTGACGATCCAGAAGTATCGGGATTGCATTGCGCCGTTGAAGTGAGACGCGACGCTATTCTCTTGCATGACCTGCACTCGCGGAACGGCACCTATCTCGGTGATTCCCACGTTTTCGCCGCACGGTTGGGGCAAATGTCCCAATTTCGCATCGGCTCTTCACTCCTACAGGTCGGCATTATTCCAAAGGCACAAGGAAGCCCTGTTTGATGCACAGATTACTTGACGGGGTGCGGTTTGAAGTTCTGCGCGGTTAGCTGCTTCTCGGCCGCTTCCATCTCGGCTGCATTCGTGTAGGGGCCGACTTGAACGTGGTAGGACTGCATCCATAGGAGATTTTTGTGGATGGCAACAGCGTGGAAACCCAGGTGAGAGAGTTGGTCGACGGCCTTGTCGGCCCAACTCGCGTCTTTAAACGATCCCACCTCCAGATAAGTCTCAGTCGGCTCCGGGCTGGCGGCCGCGACCTTCTGTTGGTTCGTGCTATCGGCGGCCTTAGGGGTCAGGTCCGGCGATGAAAACGGCAGGGCCATCGCCGCCCCATCCGGTTTGGCTTCCCCCGTTTTCGTTCCGTCGATCGCACCGACAGGCTGGGGCGTCTGCGCAATTGCCCGCAGCACGGGCCGAGTCTTGCTCTGCGCAGAGTGCGTCCGTATGGCCGTTGCCGCTAGCGTCTTAGAAGTTGATGGCGCTTTCGCTCCGTCGGCCTCTGACGAAGATGTTGTCTGGGGGCGTGAAGCCTGCTCTGCCGGACCCGCCGCAGGCAGCGAGCCGTTTGCGGACGCAGCGTCGGAGCCCCCGCCTAGATCGACCTCGTTCACCGTGACTGACTTGCCGGCGTCGTCCGTCGAAAGTGCACTCAACGCCGGGCCAGAGCCTTGATCAACAGGCTTGCCCATGTCCGCCGAGGATGCGGTTTCCTGAAGCGACCCCCCGGTTGAAGGTTGAGCTGCCTCTTCGGTATGGTTCTTTCTCCGGGCTCCGTGGCCGTAGGCGAAAACAGTGCCTACAAGAACGATGCTCAGCACCGCCAGTGCCCAGCCGTTGCGAGTTATTTTTGCTGCGCGCAAATCTCGTGCGCGCGCGAAAATCCTGGCTTCCTTGATTGCAGTGCCAGCAAGCCGCGTTGCCTCAATCCTCACACGCTCGAGCTCCGCAGCGAGAGTCGCCAACCGCGGAACCGCCGCTGCCCAGGCTTTCTCTACTCCATCGCCCACAGCCTGGTGGACTTCCTTGAGATCCGGTACACGAAACTCGAGTGACACGGTCCGCCGAGAATCGGGCGTCGCTTTCTCCGCCAAAGCCTCGCAAATCTCATCGACGGACTGAAACCGTTTCGCAGGATCTTTTCGCAGGCACTTCAGGATAGCCGCTTCTGCGTGGGCCGGCAGGCTCGGGACGATCTCGCTAGGCCGTCTGGGAGACTCTTGAATTTGCTTCACCGCGATCGCAATAGGGTTGTCGCCATCGAACGCTGGCTTGCCGGTGACCATTTCATACAGAAGGAGTCCCACAGCGTAGATATCCACGCCGGGACCCATGGGCTTGAGCTGAACCTGTTCGGGAGCCATGTACGCCGGCGTGCCGGTGATCGTCCCGGTCATCTGGCCGGTCCCTTGAGACAGGCGGGCGATGCCAAAATCCATGATCTTCACGACGCCGCTCTGGTCCAGCATGATGTTCGCCGGTTTCAGATCCCGGTGCACGATCCCCTGCGAATGAGCTTCGCGGAGGCCGGCGCATATCTGCGTTGCGATTTGGATCGATTCGTTCAGTGGGAGCGAACCAGAACGGCGCAACTTCGATAGCAGCGTTTCCCCCTCGACAAATTCCATCGAGAGGCACGCCGTGGTATTCGAGCGGTTGAATTCGTGAATCCGGCAGACGTTCTTGTGCGTGACCTTTCGGGCCAGACACACTTCCTTCCGCAAGTTTTGCTGCATTTCTTGATCGGAGGCGATCCCCGGCTTTAGCACCTTTAAGGCAACGACTTCTCCCGCCTCAAGGTCTCGAACCTTATAGACAATTCCCGTTCCGCCGATTCCAACCTGGCTCAGGATTTCATAGCGCGCCGGAACGCTAACCGTGGCATGGGCCCAGTCGGCCTCCGAGGCATCTCTCTGCGTCGGCCGGTCGTCAACGGCAGCACTGCTAAGCCATTGACCCGCTTGGGCTTGCCTCGTCACAGGGTTGTCGATAGTGCTCATTGTCATCTGTCGACTGATCGTACGGAGATGAAGAATAGAAAAGTCTTAGGAAGCGGACAATAGTCCCTCGGTAATGCCGTACTAGTACTATTATCCAGGTTGTCCAGGTGCTCTGTCGGGGTCGTACCCCTGTCCACCAGCGCCATCTGCCGGATGTGCCCGATGAAACCGAAGGTCATATCGAGCGATAATCAGCTATCCCAACTTGAAGACCATAAACACCACCGCGAATGTCGATGAAGCCGGGGACCTCCGAATTTGAGCTCATCTATCCCCATCGAAGTCCCGTCTTCGCCCTCCTCGCCGGCTGATTCCAGCAAAGGGCTACTGCCATGGCTGATCGCTGTAGCGTTTTTCATGGAGTCGCTCGACACCACGATTCTAAATACCGCCGTGCCAACCATCGCGGCCGCGCTCCACGTGGCTCCGCTCAGCATGAAGTCCGTCTTGGCCAGCTACACGTTGAGCCTTGCGGTTTTTATTCCCATCAGCGGCTGGATGGCCGACCGCTTCGGAACCCGCCGCGTATTTGCTTCCGCGATCGGCATCTTTACGCTGGGATCATTTCTCTGCGGCATATCGAGCAACATCCATGTGCTGGTAGCGTTCCGCATTTTGCAGGGCTGCGGCGGCGCTATGATGGTGCCCGTCGGCCGGCTCACCATGGTTCGGACGTTTGCCAAATCCGAGCTCATTCGCGCAATGAGCTTCGTTGCCATTCCCGGTTTGATCGGCCCGATGCTCGGCCCCATCGCCGGCGGCCTGATCGTCGGGTACCTCCACTGGAGGCTCATTTTCTTCGTGAATATCCCGATTGGCCTCGTCGGCTTGGTTCTGGTGTATCTCCATTTGCCGGACTACCGCGAGGAGCACATCAATCCCCTCGACGTGACGGGCCTGATTCTCTTTGGATCGGGCGTCGCGCTGCTGTCGTATGTTCTGGAGGTGTTCGGCGAACACACCCTGAACGCGCGCGAAATCCTGGGGCTGTTGGCGGTATCGGTCGCGCTGCTAGCAGGCTATGGATTTCACGCTACCAGGACTCCGCACCCGATGTTGCGTCTCGCGCTGTTTCGCCTGCGCACGTTTCGCGCCGCAGTCAGCGGCAGCTTCCTCACGCGCCTTGGCATCGGCGGCATTCCGTTTCTTTTCCCGCTGCTCTATCAGGTGGGCCTGGGGTTCACGCCCATTCAATCCGGCCTGCTCATGATGCCGCAGGCCGTCGCCGCCATGAGCCTGAAGCTGACCATGCCGTGGATTTTGGCCCGCTTTGGATACCGGGCCGTGCTGGTTTCCAACACCTTGCTCATTGGCGTGCAGATATTTCTTTTTGCGACCATTGGGAAGAGCACCCCGGTGTGGTTAGTCGTGGTGGAGCTATTCTGCTACGGGTTTTTCACTTCGCTCCAGTACACCAGCATGAACACGCTCACCTACGCCGAGATCACCGAGGAAGAGGCCAGCAGCGCGAGTTCTATCGCCAGCACCGCGCAGCAGATGTCCATCAGTTTCGGCGTCGCGTCGGCGTCGCTCGTCACTGCCTTTTTCCTCCCCGATCGTTACCGCTCCAATCCCGCGCAATTCATCCACGGCATTCACCTGGCGTTTTTCGTGCTCGGCGGAATGACGGTGCTCTCTACCGTCGTTTTCCGCGAATTGAGAAAGGGAGACGGCGACGCCGTCAGCCAGGGCAAGGAACTGCACGGCGGTTAGCGGCCGCCCATCGAAATTCCGAATCGCTCCCATAGGTTACGCTTAGTGGACGCCGACGCCTCCGTGCCTCAAAATGGTTGGTTCAAGGTGAAATCCGTAAAGCTGAGGATCAAGACGGACTGATGCTGATCCGCGTTGGTTTCGACATTCAGTTCGATATACCTTCTCCCGTTGCGATGATTGCACTGTTTCATGTGCACCCATCGCGGCGCGCGTACCTGCGAGAACCCGACGAGCCCCAGATCAACCCGCCTGTAGCCATTAACGAGTACGAGGATTCGTTCGGGAATCGCTGTTCGCGCTTCGTGGCGCCGGCAGGAAAGCTTCAGCTGTACCACTCGACTTTACTCGAAGACTCCGGCGAACCTGACTTGGGCGATCCCAACGCCTGCCAAGTGCCGGTGGAAGATCTGCCTCCCGAAGCACTGCGCTATCTGCTTGCCTCCAGGTATTGCGAAGTCGATCGTTTCCTCGACATCGCAGGAAATCTTTTCGGCAACTCGCCGCCGGGATGGCTTCGCGTTCAGGCGGTGTGTGATTGGGTGCGCGCCAACGTTACGTTCGGTTATCCTTTCGCCAGTCCCACGAAAACGGCTGGAGACGTCTACGCGGATCGCAGGGGCGTTTGCCGCGATTTTCAACATCTGGCGATCACGTTTTGCCGCTGTCTAAACATCCCTGCGCGCTACGCTACTGGATACTTGGGGGACATCGGAGTTCCTCCCAATCCGCCGATGGATTTCAGCGCATGGTTTGAGGCTTACCTCGAAGATCGCTGGTGGACGTTCGACGCCCGCAACGGGCCGCCGCGCATTGGACGAGTGCTGATGGCTGTTGGGCGCGACGCGGCGGACGTCGCGATAACAACCTCGTTTGGAACGGCATTTTTGACAAATTTTGCGGTCGTAACCGACGAAGTCGCTGCCGGCCAAGCGACGGCCGCTTACTAGTCCAGTGTCTGCGTTTCAGTTTCATTCGGTCGCTTATGGCCATTAACGTCGCGCTCACTCATAAAACGCACTACCGCTACGACCGGCGGGTCTCGCTGGGACCTCAAGTTGTGCGATTGCGCCCGGCGCCGCACTGCCGCACGCCCATCCTGTCGTATTCTCTAAAGGTTCGTCCCGAAAACCATTTCATTAATTGGCAGCAGGACCCCCAAAGCAATTATCCTTGCGCGGCTCGTTTTCCCGGAGCCGACTACCGAACTTTTCGTGGAAGTCGATCTGGTTGCCGACATGGGCGTCTTCAATCCGTTCGACTTCTTCCTTGATCCTTCCGCTGAAAACTATCCTTTTTGCTATGACGGGGCTCCTGGCACGCGAGCTGCGCCCCTATCTTGAAATCGAACCGGCGGGACCGAAACTTTCCGAGTTCCTGGCCGCCGTGCCGCGTGCGAAGAGCGCGCACCATGGATTTTCTCGTCGGCTCTCAATCAAAGCGTGAAAGACAGAAGTCGGCTACGTGATCCGCATGGAGCCGGGGGTGCAGATCCTGCGAGGACACTCTGCGCTTGGGAACCGGTTCGTGCCGCGACTCGGCTTGGCTGCTGGTGGAGATCATGCGCCATCTCGGTCTTGCCGCGCGTTTTGTTTCCGGCTATCTGATTCAACTCCAGGCCGATGTGAAGCCGACTCGAAGGCCCCGCAGGGCCCACCGCCGATTTTACGGATCTCCATGCGTGGGCGGAGGTCTACCTGCCCGGAGCAGGCTGGATTGGATTTGATCCGACGTCCGGACTGCTCGCAGGCGAAGGTCACATTCCGCTCGCCTGCACCCCGGACGCGAGCAGTGCCGCACCCATCACCGGCATGCTCGATTCGTGCAATACGGAATTTCAGCATGAGATGAGCGTTCAGCGAATTTACGAATCGCCTCGCGTCACCAAGCCCTACACCGATCGCCAATGGAGTGACATCGAAGCGCTGGGCCACTCCGTCGACGCCAAGTTGCGCGCGGGAGACGTGCGCCTTACCATGGGCGGTGAGCCGACGTTTATTTCTCTCGATGACGCCGATGGTGCCGAGTGGACGCGCGACGCCCTGGGCCCCGCCAAACGCAAGCTCGCCGTCGAACTGCTCAACAAATTGCGCGACCATTTTGCGCCCGGTGCGCTTCTCCACTACGGGCAAGGCAAGTGGTATCCCGGCGAACTCCTGCCGCGATGGGCGCTCGCTTGCTACTGGCGCAAAGACGGAGTCGCCATCTGGGAGAATCCGCGGCTCATCGCGGAAGACGACTAAAGATTACGGCTACACGGCCGACGACGCGAAAAAGTTCCTCGATGCGCTGACCCGCCGCCTGCAAGTGGACGCCTCCACCGCCATGGCCGCCTATGAAGACAGCTTTTACTATCTTTGGAAAGAGCGGCGGCTCCCGGTGAACGTCGACCCGCTCGATTCCAAGCTGAATATCCCGCTCGAGCGCAGCCGCGTGGCCCGCATTTTCGAAGCGGGCTTGGATAAAGTGATTGGCTACGTGATTCCGCTGCGCCGGATTGCCGATGCCGCGCGGCAGGCCTCGCTGGACGAGCCAGCCCTGGTTTCTCGCATCCGAACATATCTTCTTGATCCCCGGCGATTCGCCGGTCGGATACCGTCTGCCGCTCGAATCGCTTCCCTGGACCAAACCCGGAAGATGTTCTTTATTCCTTCGATGCCGATCCGTTTGCCACGCGAGACAAGCTTCCCGAAAGACCAGCGCGCAGGCCGGATCTTTTCACCGCGCCGCCCGTGCCTGATGCTCCCCAGCCCGCGGAGGATCGTGCGAAGCCGCCCGAGAAGGGCGAGTCTGCGGCGTGGGTCGCGCGCCCAGCGCTCTGCATCGAACCGCGCGATGGAAAGCTGTTCATCTTCATGCCGCCCGTGGAGTACGTCGCCGATTATCTGGATCTCGTTGCTGCCATCGAAGAAACCGCCGCCTATCTCAATATGCCGGTAATGCTGGAGGGCTACTTGCCGCCCTTCGATCCGCGCATTCGAGTGCTGAAAGTCACGCCCGACCCCGGCGTCATCGAAGTGAACGTCCATCCGGCCGAATCCTGGGACGAACTGGTGCGCAACACCGAGGCCATCTACGCTCTTGCGCGCGAGACGCGCTTGGGCACCGAGAAATTCATGATGGATGGACAGCACTCCGGCACCGGCGGCGGGCAACCACATCGTCATCGGCGGCGCCACTCCGGCGGACAGCGCCTTTTTGCGCCGCCCCGATCTTGTTGCGAAGCCTGGTCGGTTACTGGCACAACCATCCTTCGCTCTCCTACCTGTTCTCGGGCTTGTTCATCGGGCCCACCAGCCAGCATCCGCGCGTGGATGAGGCGCGCACCGATTCCATCTACGAGCTGGAAATTGCCTTCGATCAGATTCCGGATAAAGGCGCTCCAAGACGTCATGCCGTGGCAGGCCGATCGCGTTTTCCGGCATCTTTTGACTGATTTGTCCGGCAATACGCACCGCGCCGAGTTCTGCATCGACAAGCTTGTATTCGCCCGACTCTTCCGAATCGCGGCTGGGTCTGGTGGAACTGCGCGCCTTCGAGATGCCGCCGCACGCGCGCATGAGCCTCACGCAACAACTTCTGGTGCGGGCGCTGATCGCGTACTTCTGGCAAACGCCGTACCGCCGGAAACTCGTGTGGTGGGGAACCACGCTGCACGATCGCTTTATGCTGCCGCACTTCGTCGAGCTCGATTGGGAAGACGTGATCGCAGATCTGCGCGAGGCCGGCTTCGCATTTCAGAACGGATTGGTTCGCGCCGCACTTCGAGTTTCGATTTCCTCTGATCGGCTCGGTGACCAAACACGGCATGCGCCTGGAGTTGCGCCACGCGCTGGAGCCCTGGCATGTATTGGGAGAAGAAGCCTCCGGCGGTCAAACCGTGCGCAACGTGGACTCCTCCGTCGAGCGGATGCAGGTGAAAGTGTCGGGCATGATCGACTCGCGCTTCGTCGTTTTGTGCAACGGCCGCATGGTGCCGCTGCACGCCACCGACGTACAGGGTGAATTCGTGGCCGGAGTGCGATACCGCGCGTGGCAGCCGCCGTCCTGCCTGCATCCAAACATCCCGGTGCACTCGCCGCTGGTGTTTGATATCGTGGACACATGGTCGGGCCGTTCGATCGGGGGTTGTACGTATCACGTTGTGCATCCGGGCGGGCTGGCCCACGAGAAGTTTCCCGTTAATGCTTTTGAGGCTGAGAGCCGGCGTCTGGCGCGCTTCACCGCTATCGGCCACACGCCGGGAGTCATAACGATCCCGACCGAAGAGCGCAATCCCGCGTTCCCGTTGACCCTGGATTTGCGGCGGACGCCGTGAGATACCTTCACGAAGTCCCGCCAGTCCTCTCCCGCTGAGCCCCAATGAAGATTTCCGCAGACATGGCGAAGGGGCACCTCCTTAGCGATGGCTATCCCCACACGGCCGGATTTTACGACGAGATGTCCGCCGCGCCCGGAGTTCTGCGCCCCCACTGGGACGAATTCATCCACTCCTTGTCCGCGCTCGGCGACCAGGAACTCGCACGCCGCTGGCAAACCGCAAGGCAGCGCATTCGAGAAAACGGCGTCACCTACAACGTCTATGGCGATCCCTTGGGAATGGATCGGCCGTGGAATCTCGACGCCATTCCGCTGATGATCCCGCCGCTCCGAATGGAGCCTGCTCGAAGCCGGACTGATCCAGCGCGCCCGGCTGTTGAATCTGATCCTCGCCGATCTCTACGGCCCGCAGCGCCTGCTCCACGAGGGCCTGATTCCGCCCGCTCTTGTGTTTGCAAACCCCGGCTTCTGGCGTCCTTGCCACGGAGTGAGCGTTTCAGGCAACACCTACCTGCACCTGCTTGCCGTTGATCTCGCGCGCGGCCCGGACGGCGATTGGTGGGTGATTTCGGACCGCACGCAAGCGCCCTCCGGCGCGGGCTATGCGCTTGAGAATCGCATCGTCATGGCGGAAACCTTTCCGGATCTATTTCGCGAGTTCCAAGTCAAGCGCCTCGCGTCATTTTTCCGTTCTTTTCGCGACACGCTGCTCCGCCTTTCGCCTGTCACTCGCGATAATCCACGCGTTGTGCTGCTCACGCCCGGGCCTTTCAACGAAACCTACTTCGAGCACTCCTACCTCGCGCGTTATCTCGGCTTCACATTGGTTCAGGGCGGAGATCTCACCGTCCGCGACAACCGCGTATTCCTGAAAACTCTCGAAGGCCTCAAGCAGGTGGATGTAATCCTGCGCCGCGTGGACGACAGCTTCTGCGATCCCATCGAACTGCGCTCTGATTCGTTCCTCGGCGTGGCCGGCCTCGTGGAAGCGGTGCGCGCTGGCAACGTCACTGTGGCGAACGCCCTTGGTAGCGGCCTGATCGAAACCTCCGCCTTCATGCCGTTCTTCCCCGGCCTTAGCCGTCAACTACTCGGGGAAGGACTGAAGCTCCCGACCGCCGCGACGTGGTGGTGCGGGCAGCCCAAAGCCCTTCGCTACGTGCTCGATAATCTGGATTCGCTGGTGATCAAACCAGCCTTCCCGTCGAAGGGCATGGAGCCCGTTTTCGGCGGCAGGCTCGGCCCCGACGAGCGAGCGCGGCTCATCACCCGCATCACCGAAAGCCCGCATGAATTCGCCGGCCAGGAGTTGTTGAATCTGTCCGCCGTCCCGGTGTGGTCCGAAGAGCACGGCCTCACCCCCCGGCGCGTTGTTTTGCGAGTGTACTTGGCGGCGGAGGGCGACTCTTGGATCGTCATTCCCGGTGGACTGGCCCGCGTCTCTCCCTCCATCGATACGCCGGTCGTCTCCATGCAGCGCGGCGGCGGCAGCAAAGACGTCTGGGTTCTCTCCGACGGTCCGGTAGATACGTTTACGCTGCAACGTGGTCGCGACGTCCCGGTGGAACTGAGCCGCGGTGTGACCAGCGACCTGCCCAGCCGTGCCGCCGATCACATCTTCTGGCTCGGCCGCTACGCCGAGCGCAGCGAGCACCTGGCCCGCATGCTTCGATGCATTCTCACCCGGCTGACTGGTCAGTTGGGCACCGCCGACGGCCCCGAATGGGAATCCATAAAGAAAATGTACAGCTGTCTCGAATCTCCGCATACGCGGCTCTCTGACGAGGACGAATCCGATGATCACCCGGACCGATCGCCCGATGGATCCCCCAGTCAGTCCGCCAATCAATCGCCCAATCAATCAAACGATCCAATCTCCGATAGATTGAGAGATTTCGAGCAGGAGATTCTTTCCCGTATTTTCGAAGAGCAGCGCAGCGACAGCCTAACCGCGATTCTGAATCGCGCCGGGCGCTCGGCAGCCCAAGTGCGCGACCGTCTTTCGAGTGATCTGCTGCGCGTCGTGAATCAGTTCGGCACCCTCACGCGTGGCACAGACAATCTCGCGTGGGGCTACGTCTCGGTCGGCGATGCCCTCGCCGTGCTCAATGGCTGCATGGCCACGCTCGCCGCTCTCCGCGGAATCGAAATGGAAAATATGACGCGCGGCCCCGGCTGGCATTTCCTGGGCATCGGCAGGCGCTTGGAGCGCTCCGTCCATCTCGTGAAGCTGTTCCGCACCATCATCGTTCCGCTGAACGTTCAGACCTGGCCCACTCTCGAGATGCTCCTCGAGGTCACCGACAGCTCCATGACCTACCGGTCGCGATACTTCACGATTGTGCAGCCCGCGCCGGTGCTCGATCTTTTGATGAACGAAGAAGCCAATCCACGCTCGCTTGCCTTCCAGATGAAGGACCTTTTCGAGCATTGCCGGAGTTTATCCAGCATGCCGTCCGGCGCCGGATGGCCGAACGGCAAACAAAGGCGTCTGGAGGAGGCGGCATGCAATCTGTTTCGCGCCGATGTCCGCGTGCTTTGCGAACCCAACAGCGAGGGGATTCGCGGGCAGTTGGATGAACTTCTCAGCGCGATGGACGCGGCGTTGCCGTCTTTGTCGAACGCCATCACCCACGCTTATTTCAGCCATGCGGAGGCGGAGCGCACCACGTGATCTATCGCGTACGTCACAGAACCACATATCACTACGAAGACCCGGTGTCGGTTTCCCACCACTTGGTGCGTCTCACGCCCCGTGATCTTTTGGGCCAGTCTTGCCGTGAAGCTCACATATCCATCCTGCCGGCGCCCGCCGTTACGGCCGCGCACAACGACTATTTTGGAAATATTCAGACCTTTTTCACGCTCCAAGAACCGCACGACAGCCTCATCGTCGAGGCTTCCAGCGAATTGGAAGTGCGCAGCACCCCGCAGCCGGATTTCTCCGCATCGCTGCCGTGGGAGACGGTTGTCGAATCGCTCGCGAGAGACCACAGCGACGAAGGCCTCGACGCCTATCAATTTGTTTTCGGCTCTCAACGCATCAGCGCCAGCCGGGAACTCGCCGACTACGCGCGCCCGGCGTTCACCCCCGGGCGTCCTGTTCTCGAGGCGACCTTCGATCTCATGCAGCAGATCCACCAGGACTTCCATTTCGATACCAAGGCCACCGAGGTCACTACCCCCGTCCAGGCTTTTTTCAAGAAGCGCCGCGGTGTCTGCCAGGACTTCGCGCATTTGCAGATCGCTTGCATGCGATCGCTCGGTCTGCCCGCGCGTTATATCAGCGGCTACCTGCGGACGCTGCCGCCGCCCGGTAAGCCCCGCCTGGTCGGTGCCGACGCCTCACACGCCTGGTGTTCGGTTTGGAGTCCCGGCGCCGGGTGGGTCGATTTCGATCCCACGAACAGTTGCGTCCCCGCGGACGGCCACATCACCGTTGCGTGGGGCCGCGACTATAGCGACGTTAGCCCCATCCACGGTGTCCTGTTGGGCGGCGCCAAACACACGCTCGACGTGGGCGTCGACGTGATGCCGCTTCAATAAGCATCAGGAATTCTTATAGTTTCGCCCCGTTTTTCCGCGCTGGTAGTCGGTTTTCGCCGTGATAGCATTCGGCATGGCTACGCCCACCCACGGCCGTCTCCCGGCTAATCCACCCGCCGCCCGGAACGAGGGCGTCGCTTCGGAAGCCGAGCTCGAGCGTTACATCGCTCTCAAGCTCGCCGCCTTGGGCTATCCAAAAACCAGCCAGGCCGACTCCGAATTTCTCGACATTGCCCGCCCGCTTCTTCGCAACTACCACCAGAAAGACCTGATGCTCGGGAATCTGCTGTGCCCCGCGGACCGGCGCATTCAGGCTTTCTTGGATGATTGTCTGAAGGATGTATCTCCCCCGGGAGCCGTGCGGATTCCCGGCAACACTTTCTTGCTCGACCGGCCCGGCCTTGCGCGCGTCTTGTCTTTGCCGCCCGGCAGCCAGACTTTCACCTCGCCCTTCCTGAAATCCTATCGTGTGCCGCAGGGAATTCTCCACAACCCGAAAAGTGACCGGCGCACCACGCAGGGTATTTTCCACATCGTAGAGGGAGGTTTGCCTGTCCCCGCGGATAAACTGGCGGTTCCCAAGAAAACGTTCGCCGCGTTGCTGGCTGCGGCGTTCCATCCGCCGCCTGATTTGGTGACGCTGCCGTTCTCGGCAAGCCAGGATGACGTGATTCGCCTTTTTGTGTCTCTCCACCTGCGCCCTATCGTCTGTCCCGCCACCGGGCGCGACCCGCAAAAGACCATGGAGATCCGCTTTTTTGCGCCCGGAAGCCTGGTCAGCAATCTCGATTTCGTCGAGCGCATTTTCGGCAACGCCGGCGATCCCTATCTTCCGGAAAATGACGCCGCGCTGGACGTCATGCACTGGACCGGCCACACCGGCTGCGTAATCGTCGCTCCGCACCTCGCGGGAATTAAGAAGAAGGACGTCGGCTTGCCCCACGAGAAAGATGCCACCGAGCGTCAGCGCCGCGACGGAATGTTCTGGCGCGAACCCGACGAACCCTACAACGGCGGTGGCTCTTTCAAAGTCACCTGCCGCGACGAGCGCGGCGTGATGGTCACCATCATTGCCGACAATTACTACGGCTACTGCAAGAAAGAAGTGAAAACGCAAATCAGCTTCTCCGCCAACCTCTTCGGCTTGTGCGAAGAGGAGCACGCCGGAGGCGCCATCGCCTTCGCCACCTACGTCCTGGGTCAGGAGTTTCGCGCCGCCAATGCCGTGAGCTTGAAAAAAGCGAGCTTTCGCGACGCCATGCGCCTTTTGGGTCCTCTTGTGGAGAACAGGCGCGAGGGTTATGCCATCGACCGCAGTTATCCCGACATCCTGTATGTTCCGGAGGATTCCGAATTCATCGTTCGCGAGGGCTCGGTGCGATGGAAGAGCGTAGGAATGGAAACGCAGCTCACCCTTCGCGCCGATACCACCTACGTCCTGCCCAACGGCTTCCGGCTTCGCATGGAGAAACAATCCGGAGGCTCGGCTTGGAGGCTCGTAGGCGCGCGTCCGCGGGGAACTCTGTGCCATAAGCCTTGCACCGTTTCGGGCGGCGGCAAGTCGGAAATCTCCAAATCGCTAGCCAATCTAATTCTCGAAGGCCCCGTATTTGTCGGCGACTTCCAGCATGACATCGAGGAAGTGGCCGCGATCTTCAAAAAGGATTTCTCGGGAATCTTCAGAAACCGCCCTCCTGATGAGCGCGCCCGCCGGCCCATCCTGAGCCCGGAGCGCACCATGGGCTCGGTGATTCAACTCTTCACGCCGTTGCCCGAATATAGCGACGAGCACAATGCCTGGATCGCCACCGTGCCTTACACCGTTCGCGAACTCCTGTTTACCGTGAAGCGCTACTACCGCCCGGAATGGGGAGAAAATTGGCGCGAGCACTTTGCGGTCGATCGCGTCAACGGCATCCTCGGGCACGAGCTGAAGTTCGACAATCAGAAGCTGGTGAACTACTACCTGCGCGTCGGTTACGACCCCGATGGTTCCTGGCGCATTTACAAACTCCGCCCCGATTTTCATCCCGCGGACAAGGTTCAGGTCGAAGACGACATCACCGCCTCCGTCGTGCTGCCGCGCGAGAGCCTCAGCGGCCTGGATTCCGAAATCACCGATCCCAGCGTGAAGCTAGTCGTCAATTGCGAACAGCTGCTCTTCCAGCGCCCCGATGATGCCGTTCACCGCGGCGCGGACAAGCAAGCCGAAGCGGATATCGCCAGCCCTGGGACGTTCTTCACCAACTACGAGCCCTTCACGGTCGAGCAGGCTACGAAAATCACCGGCCAGGTCGCGGAATTCGACAGATTCACGAGTCCCATGAAAATGTTGTTGGAGAGTTTTGTGGCGACGTCTGTCACAACATCGTCCGCCGCGCATGTGGTTTCCTCCGCTCATCCGCGAATGGTCGACGGGAAGCCCTCCAAGAATCCGCGCTACCTGCAAAAACGGCCAGACCTGGAGAATCCGCGTGAAACTTATCTGGCCGAAGTCACCGCGCGCCTGGAGCGGGAGATCCCCGCGGAGCACCCGGTATATTTTCCGGTGAACGCCGTGCTCGCCGGGCGCAGAAATAGCCCGCCCGATCCCGAAATCGGCCTACCTCCGCTGGCCGTCTACAATCCCATCCACTATCAGGAATTGCCCGAGCTCTTCATGGAATTCGTTTCCAGTCTCACCGGCAAATCGCCGTCGACCACCGGATTCGGCAGCGAGGGCGCCCTCACGAAATCGCCCTTCAACGCGCTTTGGCCCGTGGTCGATCTGAACAACGCGCTTTTGTCCGCCATCCTCACCGGCTCTGCGGGATTCACCACCTCGGCTGGCTACGTGGGGCCGGCCGTGCGCGTCGACCACGACATCAGCATGCTGATTCCCGAAATCTGGTGTCGTATGCGCGTCCATGAGCGCGACCCGCGCTTCATGATTGCGGAGGGTTTGCTCGAACGAATCGAGGACTTCACCTTTGCCGGTCAGAAAATTCTGGCCAGCCGGCTCGGTTATCGCATCACTTCGCTATTTGTCGATCGCTTCCTGGGCCGGCTTTTTGAGACGCCCGATGCCGTTTTCCCCGAGGAGATGTTGCGGCCGGAAAAGCAGGGCGTGGAGCTGTTTGCCGCCGGAGTGGATGCCATCGTCGAGGCCCAGCGGCGCGTGGCGCTCAACTATTTTGAGGACGGCAGCGTGGAAGCTGCCTGCCCGCCCCTGAAAGCCCTGCTGCACATAATGGTGTATGGCACGTTTGAGGGCGTGGGGATCGATGATCTGAGTTTTCGTCAGCTCTTTGACCGCGAAGCCGTGCTGGCGAGCGACTGGTATCGTGAACGCCTACGCGTCAAGCAGGAGCGCGATGTAGCCCTCTGGCATCGCCACGTTACGGCCTTGAAGGAGTTTCAGAAGGCGGGAGAGCTTGCCTCGGCGGCGTGCGATTTCGATCTCGAAGAGCGTACCCGCGAGGCCCACACTCAGTTTGCCCGCGTCAGCTCGCCCGCCTATCTCACCGAATTGCGCGGAACCATCGGCGCGGATCCCTTCCACGGTCAAATTGGCGCGAGATAAATCGGCGTGAGCTGATTCCGGCCTAAGAGCTCTGCAACGCTCGATTCACCATGGCCCGTGCTTCCGTAATGATCGCGGCCAGGTGTTTCGCGCTCGTAAAGCTCTCGGCATAAATCTTGTAGATGTTTTCCGTTCCTGAGGGGCGCGCGGCAAACCACCCGGTTGTCGCCGTCACCTTCAACCCGCCGACGGGCGCATTGTTTCCCGGCGCGCGCGTGAGTTTGGCTGTGATCGGCTCGCCGGCCAGAGTCGCATCCTTAACCGCTTCGGGTGAGAGCTTCAGCAGTTTGGCCTTCTCTTCCGGTGTGGCCGGTGTATCGATGCGCGTGTAGTACGAAGTCCCGAACTCAGCGGTCAGCATCGCATAGTGCTCTCCGGGATCTTTCCCGGTGCGCGCCGTTATTTCCGCCGCAAGCAGGTCCATGATCGGCCCGTCCTTATCGGTCGTCCACACCGAGCCGTCCCGGCGCAGGAAGCTTGCACCCGCGCTTTCTTCGCCGCCAAAGCAGCACGAGCCGTCGAACAACCCGGGCGCGAACCACTTGAAGCCCACCGGAACTTCCCACAATTTACGCCCTAGCTTTCCCACAACGCGATCGATCATGCTGCTGCTAACCAATGTTTTGCCCACTACCGCGCTACCCGGCCATTCCGGCCGGTACGTCAGCAGGTAGCGGATCGCAACCGCCAAATAGTGATTCGGATTCATCAGCCCCGCCGAAGGCGTGACGATTCCGTGCCGGTCCGCATCGGGATCATTTCCGAAGGCCACGCGAAACCGGTCTTTCATCTTCACCAGGCCGGCCATCGCGTAGGGGCTCGAGCAGTCCATCCGAATTTCACCGTCGTGATCCACAGTCATGAAGGAAAACGTAGGATCGATCGTCTTATTCACGACCACAATATCAAGGCCGTAAGCGGAATTGATCGGCTCCCAATACGGCTCCGAGGCGCCCCCCAGCGGATCGACCCCCAATTTCAGGCCCGCGGCGCGAACCGCCTCCATATCGATTACGTTCCCAAGATCTTTCACGTATGGCAGCACGAAGTCGTCCTGATGCGTTGTCGTTGCCGTCAGTGCCGAGGCATATGCCGTGCGCCGGACTCCGGTATTGCCGGAACGCAGCAACTCATTTGCCCGCGTCTCGACCCACTTCGTAACATCCGTATCGGCGGGGCCGCCATTGGGTGGGTTGTACTTGAACCCGCCGTCCCGCGGAGGGTTATGCGAGGGCGTGATGACGATGCCATCGGCCAGATGTTCCTTCCGCCCGCGGTTGTAAACCAGAATCGCGTGTGAAATCACCGGCGTGGGCGTCACCCCGTCGTCACGTTGAATCACGGTTTCTACGCCGTTTGCCGCCAGCACTTCGAGGGCGGTCCGTTGCGCGGGCGCGGACAGCGCATGAGTGTCCTTGCCCATGAAGACCGGTCCGTCGATTTTTTGGCCCTTTCGGTACTCGCAGATCGCCTGGGTGATCGCCAGGATGTGCGCTTCCGTAAAAGTCGAGTTAAGCGAAGTTCCGCGGTGGCCGCTGGTTCCGAAGCTCACCATTTGCCCAGGGTCGTTCATGTCCGGGCGGCGCTCGTAGTAGCAGCGCTCGAGCTGCGCGACGTCTACCAGCAGATTCTTGGGCGCGGGGAGCCCCGCGAGGGGCGAGATCTTGTCAGCGGCTTCCGGACTTGCCTGTGCTTGTGACATTTTGTCTTCCTCAGGGGCGACCTTAACGTGATACCACTCCTCGCCGCGAACAGCAATCTTTCATCAAACTACACGAAGATTTTTATCCGGAATTCATGGTGGAGAGATGTAAGCTTCCCCGCGCGGGCGGAGGATTGCTTTGGTCGTATCGCCCGTAAATCGATCAGGTCTGGTCAATCCCAGCCGGCAAATGAGGCAGGCTATGGAATCGAGTCCTACGACAAATCCCGCCGTACAGGTCGACGATGAGCGTACCGGATCGAGCGTCGAAGCCCTCAAACGCGGGATCCTCGAGAATCTGTTTTGCGTCCTAGGGCGGGATGCCGAACATGCCAGTCTGATCGACTACTACATGGCCACTGCCTACACCGTGCGCGACCGCATCCTCGCGCGCTTTTTGCGTACGCTCCACGCCTACACGCAAAAGGACGTTCGTTTCGCCAGCTACCTTTCCGCCGAATATCTGATGGGGCCGCAATTGGCCAGCAATCTCCTGAACCTCGGACTCGAAGCGCCGGTGCGTCAAGCGGTCCGGGAGCTGGGCTTGGATCTGGATGTGCTTATCGATCAAGAAGCCGAACCGGGACTCGGCAATGGCGGCTTGGGACGGCTGGCCGCCTGCTATCTCGATTCCATGGCGACCATCGGTGTTCCTTCCATCGGCTATGGCATCCGCTACGAGTACGGCATCTTCGACCAAAAGATTGACGACGGCTGGCAGGTCGAATTTACCGATCATTGGCTGCGCAACGGCAATCCCTGGGAATTGCGCCGGACGCGGCACGGCGTCGATGTTGGATTCCATGGCAAGACGGAGCAGGAGATCGACCCTGAAGGACGCTTCTGCGTTCGCTGGATACCCGCGACCGTCGTCAAGGGCATCCCGTTTGATACTCCCGTAGTCGGATATCGTTCCGGCACTGCCAACATTCTGCGGCTGTGGCGCTCCGAAGCCCGCGAATCTTTCTATTTCGATCGCTTCAATGAGGGCGACTATACGGGCGCTGTGTCCGACAAGGTGTTCGCTGAAAACATCACCAAAGTCCTGTACCCCAACGACGAAGACTTCCGCGGCAAGGAATTGCGCCTGGAACAGCAGTACTTCTTCACAGCCTGTTCGCTGCAAGACATGATCACCATGCAGGTGGCCACCGGACACATCGAGCATTTTCACGAGAGATGGGCCATTCAGTTGAACGACACCCACCCTTCCATCGGTGTCGCCGAGCTCATGCGCCTGCTCCTGGATCAATATTCCATGTCCTGGGAGCAGGCCTGGAGCATCACCACAAAAACATTCAGCTACACCAATCACACTCTCCTGCCTGAGGCCCTGGAGCGTTGGCCGCTTCCCCTGTTTGCGTCGCTCTTGCCGCGCCATCTTGAAATCATCTACGAGATCAACGCGCGATTCCTTGCCGAGGTGCGCCAGCGCTTTCCGAACGACGAAGCCAGAGTCCAGCGCATGTCCCTGATTGATGAGTCCGGCCCAAAGTACGTGCGTATGGCCCATCTCGCCTGCGTGGGCAGCCATAAGATCAATGGCGTTGCGGCAATCCATACCGAGTTGCTGAAAACCGAATTGCTTCGCGACTTCAACGAGCTTTGGCCCGACAAAATCATCAACGTAACCAACGGCGTCACGCCGCGCCGCTGGCTCGCCGTCAGCAATCCAGAACAATCGGAGCTCATGATCAGCAAGATCGGCGACACGTGGATCGATCACCTGGAAAATCTCAAGGGCTTGGAGGCGTACGCCGGTGATCCTGGGTTCCAAACGGATTGGCAGAAGGTCCAGCGCGCCGTGAAAGTCAGGTTGGCTAACTTCATCTTCAAAGAAACCGACATTGTCGTTGACCCGGACTCCATGTTCGACGCTCAGGTGAAGCGCATCCATGAGTACAAGCGCCAGCACCTCAATGTGCTTCACATCCTGACTCTCTACCAACGGCTGAAGAACGATCCCAATCTCGAAATCACCCCGCGCACATTCATCTTTGGAGGTAAGGCGGCGCCGGGCTATCGCATGGCTAAGCTCATCATCAAACTCATCAACTCGGTGGCCGAGGTCGTTAACCGGGATCCCGATGTCCGCAACCGTCTTAAGGTCGTGTTCCTGCCGGGTTACGACGTGAAGTTTGGCCAGTTGGTCTACCCGGCGGCCGACCTTAGCGAACAGATTTCCACGGCCGGCAAGGAAGCCTCCGGCACAGGGAACATGAAGTTTGCGATGAACGGAGCGCTCACGATTGGCACACTGGACGGCGCCAACGTGGAAATGCGTCAGGCCGTGGGGCCGGAGAATTTCTTCCTTTTTGGCCTAACGGTGGAGCAGGTCGAAGCCACCTGGGCCGCGGGATATAATCCGCGCCATCTGTATGAGACCATCCCTGCTTTGCGTAACGTGATTGACGCGCTGTATTCCGGCCAGTTTTCCCGCGGAGACCGCGGACTCTTCATCCCGCTCCTGGACTCGCTCCTGAACGGCGACCCCTACCTGCTATTCGCCGACTACGAGTCCTACATTCGCACCCAGGATCAAGCAGCCGAAGCCTATCGGGATAAAGCGGCATGGGCCCGGATGTCCATCCTCAATACCGCGCGGATGGGATTCTTTTCCTCCGACCGCTCAATTGACGAGTACCGCCACAAAATCTGGAACATCCACCGCGTCGCTGTCCCTATGGCGCAAGGCGCTTGACCTCAGATTGCAGCTCGTAGAGACGCACTGCCTATCCCTGTAATCTGCTGTAAATAATAGGCTTACATAAATTCTCTCCGTTCTTGCCTTCTACTTTCGCCCTCGGCTACAATAGTCCATCCGCAGAACTTGCCCCGAAGCCAGCGGGGACTCAGGCTCTGGACGGAGTTGCGTCCCCCAGCCTAACGATTAACCGCAGCGTGTTGTCCCCCTTCTGAGGAGCGTTGGTATGTCGACAAAGCGAATGTCTAAGAGGACCCGGTACGAGCCCCTTCCGTTGCGCGGAAGGAAGCCCAGCACCGCGTCCCAAATGCGGACCGTATGGGCCGCCAGGAGCCGATCCGTGGGAACGACCAGGGCTAGCAGCGCCAACGAATACATCTGCGCCATCGAGAGAAACCAGAACGGCAAATACAGCGTCCGAATCCGCGCCGTGTTTGGCGCCCCGCGACGCCCTCGAACCGGACAGCAGGACTCCGGCTCGTGGAGCCTCTCGGTCTACTTCCTGGCTTCGTCCTTCAGCGCGGCCATGAAGAAGCTCGAAGAGTCGCTGCAGCTCTTGCAGAAAAATGAAGAGCGGCTGCGTTTCTGGGGTGTGGAGCGGAGCGACGATCCCAATCTGGCGGGAGATCTCCTGCGAGACTCCGGCCTGCGCCTCGACCGGCGGCGCGAGTTCCCCAGCAAGGTCGCCGAGCTGCGGATCGCCCGGGAGCGCACCGTGCCGGCTTCGATGCTGGCGCCGATTCGCAAAGCTCTGGCGGATTCCGTAGCGCAAGAGCGGCCGGTATACGATCGCGCCGCGCTCGCGAGCGACTGAGTCAGGCCCGCAAGCTTTTCGAAGTCACTTTTCGCGGACCAGCACTTCGCCCTGAGTGATGAGCATCTCGTTGATAGAGAGGCGGTACTTGTAGGAACCGGGGTTTAGCCCGGGCCGCGATGCGCCGCTTGAAAGCCTTACACCGGCCGGCGCTTGAAATACGTTGGAATTGAACGGAGAGCGCTGCGGATCGAATTCGATCTTGATGTTCCCGGCGTTCGAATACCACACCACGTGATCGCCGGGATCAATGGCGATTACCTCCGGTTGAACCCCCACCAGAACCATTTTGTCGGAAGCCACTCGTTTTTTCCTGTCTCTATCGTTCGTTTAGATTTGAGCGTTCGATTAGATTTTTAGGCGATTTGCTTGACGGCTTCTACGATGTGGCGCGCCGAGATTCCGAAGGCGTCCACCAGCTCATCGGGCTTTCCGGAGTGCGGCATGCCGGTGACGGCGAGCTGGCGATATTTCGTCGGCGCGACGCCCGCGTTCGCGAGCGCCCCGAGCACTGCTTCGCCGATCCCGCCCTCGGGCCAGTGATCTTCCACGGTCACGAGCTTGCCGCCGGTGGCCGCAATCTGTTCCGCGAGCGCCTTTCCGTCGAGCGGCTTCACGCAGTAAAGATCGATCACGCGTATGGCTGTGCCTTGGGCCTTCAATTCATCGGCGGCCTTCAGAGCTTCGTGCAAAGTGATTCCCGCGCCGATGACCGTGACGCGGTCCTGGGCGCTTTGCCGCGGAATCTTGAAGCCCGGCACCGGGAATTTTTCGTCTTTGGAGTACAGGATGGCAGTCTTGGGACGCGAAGTGCGCAGGTAGTTGATTCCGGGACGCGCCGCCATGATCTCCGTCAAGCGTTCGGCGGAAATCGCCTCGCTGGGATAGAAAACGGCCGAGCCGTGGACGGCGCGGAACATGGCGATGTCTTCGAGCGCCATCTGCGAGGGGCCGTCTTCTCCGATGGAGACGCCGCAGTGCGAACCGCACAAATTAATATTGGCCCGGCTGATGGCTGCCATGCGCACGTTGTCGTAAGCGCGCGAAAGGAAGCACGCGAAGGTGTCGAGAAACGGCACCTTGCCGCGCGCGGCGAACCCCACTCCGGCACTCACTATGTTTTGCTCCGCGATGTAGCCCTGAATGAAGCGGTCGGGATAGGCGTCCTGGAAAATCTCCGAGAACGTGGAGTTTTTCACGTCGCCGGACATGGCTACGATGTGCGGATTCACGGAACCCAGGCGCTTGAGGGCGAAACCATAGGCCTCGCGCGTGGCCACCGGCTTTGCGGGATCGTACTCGGGCGGGGGAGGCGCGGGGAACTCAGGGGGCTTTGGGAGCTCGGCGCGTGCGTAGGATTTGCCTGGGTCGGGCGGAACGTTGATGCCGCCGCCCATTTCTACCAGGGCCTTCGCGAGCTCATCCTTTGAAAGCGCCTTGCCGTGCCAATGCTCTTTGCCGGCGACAAAGCTGACGCCATGTCCCTTGATGGTGCGCGCGAGGATAGCCTGCGGCCGGCCTTTGGTAGCTTTGGCGCGGTCGAGTGCGGCGAGCACCGCCGCTACGTCGTGCCCGTCGATCACTTCCGTGGCCCAGCCCTCGGCTTCAAACTTGCGGCGATAGACTTCCATGTCGTGCCGGTACATGGTCGGCTCGCTCTGGCCGAGCGCGTTCACGTCCGCGAGCACGGTGAGGTTGTCGAGCCCGTAATGCCCGGCTACTTCTGCGGCTTCCCACACCTGGCCTTCGGCCATTTCGCCGTCGCCCATCAGCACGTAGACGCGCGTGGGGCTCTTGTCCATCCGTGCAGCGATCGCGAGGCCGGAGCCTACGGAGAGTCCTTGGCCGAGCGAGCCGGTGGCGGCATCGACGCCGGGAATGCGCGGAGTGGGGTGGCCTTCGAGTTCGCTCGAAAATTGGCGCAGAGTCATGAGGCGCGAGTCGGGGAAAACGCCGGACTCAGCGAGCGCTGCGTACAACACGGGAGCGGCGTGGCCCTTGGAGAGCACGAAGCGGTCGCCGTCATTGGAATTCGGATTTTTGGGATCGAACTTCATGGCGTAGAAGAAAACGCCGGCCATCAATTCTGCGGCTGACATGCAGGACGTGGGATGGCCCGATCCGGCGGCGGTGGTAGCCATCATGGAAAGGATGCTGAGTCGGCGCGCCTTTTCCTTGATGGCGTCGATGGTGGCTGCGGACGGTCCGGCTGCGGTAGTGGCGCTCATGGGGTTGGCTCTCCTTTAAGAGGACTGATCGGCAGAAGGGGAATCTTACATGGTTTGGCGGAAGTGTGCGAGCGGTGAGTCAGCAGCAAAGCCGCAGTCGGAGGCAGAGGAAGCAAAGGAGGCATAGGAGGAACAGGACGAGCAAGACCGAACGAATCGAGGGTCGAAGGGGCCGGAATAAAGTTCCGGGCTGGTTCGACCCCGGTTGTTTGTTTTGAATAGGTTACAGGGTGGTGAGTCCATCGAGGCGTTCCGGTCTGGGTCGAAGGGTCGTAGCACGAAAGAGAGAGCAAAACAGGCGCAGGAAGCACAGGAAACGGGGCAGGCGCTGGCGCCCGTGGCGATCTCCTTGCCATCCTCTGCTTCATTTGCATACTCTGTCTCATCTCCCTCTTTTGCGTCATGCGTTCTTGCATCTTCGCCTGCCCGGATTGCGAGTTTTCCTGCATAGCGTGCGCGGAGGAGACGGCGGAGTCAATATTAAAGGCCCGTGGATATTTAAAGAGAGTGGCGAGTGACGAGTGGTGAGTGACCAGAAGTGAATGAGCTTTGCGAAACTGCGACGGGGACGATCCGGCGTGCATGAAGTCCGATTCGTAACGGCGTTCGAGTCCCTTGGTCATGCACGGCGTCCCACCCTTCTCAAACCGAAGGGTGGGGCACCCCCTGGTGGGTTTTGGGGGTTTGCAACCGGCGCAGTGGTATCGTCAACCTTTCGTGGGACTATCGACATCGAGGCTCTTGCGCAGCCGCCTAATGCTTTCTCTTGCGACGTAGATCATCGACAGATTCGCTCCTACGCCCACCAGGGTCGGGAGCCAAGCATGATTTACAATGCCGTTCGCGATGCCAATTGGAAGAAGTGCCACCAAGATGGCTATCCATACTTTTCTGATCTGAATGCTTCGCAGGCGGCGGTGGTGCTCGCCGGTGTCAGTTCCAGGCGCCGCATGCGCCAGCTCCGCCTTATACGTCTTTGCCGCTCGCTTTCCGAGGAACACCATCAAAGAGGACAAGCCGACGAAGGATAGCAACATCCCAATAGCTTGCCCGCGTGGGGAAAGGAATCCCCTCGTCATTCCGAACGTCAGCAGGCCCAAAAGGCCCACGCCAGCAATGGTAGTTATTAGTGCGTTTATGATCACAATCCTTTTCAGTCTGTCCATGAGTCGTTCGCCTATTGTGTGCTTTTTTTACTGTCTCGGCGGGTGGCCTGCCGTCCACGTGTTTGATGGACACATCTGACATCGTCGAATCATATTTCCATCGCCCGCGACCTGCGAGATCGTCCCATGCCGGAGGGTGCCCCGCCCTTCGTTTTGGGAAGGGCAGGGACTTATCTGAAAACCAGAACAATATACGTCCGAAACACCGTGGCGGACGTTCTGGCGTGTATGAATTCCGGTTCGTAGCGGCGTTCGAGTCCCTTGGTCATGCAGGGCGTCCCAACCTTCTCAAACCGAAGGGTGGGGCACCCTGCGGAGGAACTGGGCATCCTCCAAACTGGCGCAGTCGCATCATCTGGTCGTGATGGGGGTCAAGGTGGGAATTGAAACTCGCGATAAGGATGGGCCACGCGTCGCCACGAAGACGAAATGCTGCCGCGCTAAAGACCGCGGCGCTACGTTAAAGCAAGGCGCCCATACGAGATCGTGGAGATTTTGCGGAAAGTTACGAATGGCGGGAACCCGCCGGGAATTGGCCACAGAGGTGCGGAGGCGCGGAGAAAGAAGAGCAGCGACTCGAGAGGAAAAGTTAAGAACCGCACCGTTGGAGAACGCAAGGATGCGGCACCCAGGATCGAACTATTTCATATCAGTCGAGAGTGACACGCTCGAAAAGGCGAAGAGGGATTCTTCGTCCATATTGCGGACTCAGAATGACGGCGAGGCGGCAAGTAGGGCGGACGCGGCATGCCACGGTGGGGAACACACGGAACATCGAAAGGAAGAAGCCAAAGACGCCCGCCTAAAGGCGGCCGCTACAACAGCAACGTCAACGGCCTGCGAGGTGTGGAAAAGCCTCAGGTCTGAAGACCTGAGCTACGTTGCGGCGAACGGGTTAAGGACGCGTAGGGCGAAGCAAGAACCCACCTGTCGCAAACGGCGCGCCAGACGGGGCACCCGAAAGATCCAGAGCGTTATTGCGGCGTCATTTTGGGCCAGTCGTCGATTTTGACGCGGGCTACGATTGTGGCGGCGCCTTTGCCGTCCGGGCCGAATACGAGCGCTTCGCCATCTGCTAAGCCGGTTGCGAACTGCGGGAAGGCTGCGGCGATGTTCGGCAGGTGGGTGATGAGGATGGTGTTTGTGCGCGAAGGGAACTGGGTGACCCGGTTTTGCAGCCACGCGGCTTGCGTCTGCGAAGTGCCTTGCATGCTTTGTCCGTTGTCACCGAGTTCGGGAACGGCGCGCGGCGTGGGCAACCGCGCGTAGCGCGCGGTTTCGAGCGCGCGGTAGGTGGGACTCGAAAGAACTTCTCCGACCGGGATCTTCAGGTCGCGAAGGGCCTTTCCGAAGGCGGTTGCGCTATTGCGGCCCTGTTCGTCCAATTGGCGCTCGCCGTTGGCATTTTCGGGGTCGGCGGCTTGGGCGTCCGGCTTCTGGCCCGGCGAACTGGCGTGGCGCATGACGATTACGTAGCCACCGTGCTGAAGGGCTTTGACGAGGGCGTCGCCTTGCAATTGCTGCGCGCGCGAGGGCGATGGGATCAGCATCATGGTTACTGTGATTGCGCAGAGTGCGAGGATGCGGATTGCGGATGCGTGTTCCATGGACGTCTCCTGCCGGCAACAATGCAGATTGTAGGCACATTGAAAGGTTTAAGTAAATTGTGGCGGCGAGTCTGGGAGAAGAACGAAGAACCGCACCCTTGGAAAACCGCAAGGGTGCGGCACCCGCGATTTGCGGAGCGAAGTAGCGATTGGTACTAATCCAGAGCGTCCGGAAAAACCGCACAGACAGGAGTGTCTGTGCCACGAAAAAGACCCACCTTTCGCGAGGAACGCGAAAGATGGGGCACCCGGAAAAGCGAGGCGGCAAAGCAGGGCGGACGGCGCACCGTGCCCTGCGGAGAGCTTGCGTTTTTACATATCGGACTTGGTCAGCTCGCGCAATCGTCCTCAGAAGCCTCAGGTCTGAAGACCCGAGCTACATTGACGGTCAATACGGTCTTCAGACCGGCGCTAAAGCGCACAGTCGGATCGGAGCTTTGCTCGGAGCGCTAAAGCGCTCCTTCCCCCGCATAAATGCGGGGGCTATTCAGCTCCTGAGATGACAGGCGCGGAGGCTAATCGGCTTCGTAGGAGAGCTTGGCGTCGTCGCGAGGGACTGCAGCGTGGGGAGTTTCCTTGCGGGCAACCGTTTGCAGGATGAGCCATCCGGAGAGGCCGCTGGCGAGCATGACTCCGGCCATGGGGAATGCCGTGCCGTTATGCAGGAAGCTGACCAGAAACGACGAGATGCAGGCCACGGACGACTGCAGCATTCCCATGAGCGAAGAGGCGGTGCCGGCGCGGTGACCTTGATGCGCCAAAGCAGCGGCCGAAGAGTTCGGGAAGATGAGGCCGTTGACCGCGATGGCGAAGAAGAGGGGGATCAGCAGAGCGTAGAGATGATGGCCGAAAAGCGCGGCGGCGAATACTCCGATGGCGAAGAGCGCTGAGCCGCCGACGAAGAAACGCAGAATCTGCTCGGAATCGAATCTGCGCAGCAGCAGGCGATTGACCTGCGAAAAGCTGATGATGCCCACGGCGTTGGCGCCAAAGATCCAGCCGTAGTGTTCGGGGCGGACGCCGAAGAGTGTAATCAGGACGAAGGGCGATCCGGCGATGTAGGCGAACATTCCGGCGTAGATGGCGCCGCCGGCGAGCGCGTAGCCCAGGAAGTGGCGGTCGTGAAGGAGTTCACCGTAGGCGCGGAACGTGGAGCGGAAAAGGTAGCGGCCCTCAGATGCGCTGCACGTTTCCGGCAGGAAAAACGCGGCGCACAGCAGCGTGATAAAACAGAATCCACCGAGAGCGGCGAAGATGAAGCGCCATCCGAAGTATTCGGACAAATAGCCTCCAGCGAGCGGCGCGAGAATGGGCGCGAGGCCCATGACCAGCATGAGGATCGAAAAAATGTGGGCGACGCGCTTCTTATCGAAGAGGTCGCGAACGACGGCGCGGGCGATGACCATGCCGGCACAGCCTCCCAGGGCCTGCAGCACGCGAAACAGAATCAGCACGTGGATGCTGCGAGAAAAGGCGCATCCGAAAGAGGCCAGGAGGTAGACGGTCATACCGGCAATGAGCGGTTTCTTGCGGCCGTAGTGATCGGAGAGCGGGCCGTAGATGAGCTGGCCGAGCGTCATGCCGATGAAGAAGGAGGTCAGCGAGAGCTCGACGAGAGACGCGCCAGCGTGCAAGTCCCTGCCGATTTGCGGAAAGGCGGGGAGGTACATGTCGATCGAGAGAGGGTCGAAAGCCGTCAGAGCCCCGAGCAAGACGAGGAGTGAGAGGCTGGCGCGATCTGGTTTGGGCTGGGCCACGGGCTATTTCGATCAAAAATCCTGAGGGAAAATTGTATCACGGGCGGATGGGGAGCCTTCTGCGGCAGCAGGTAACAAGCCGCAATGCAATTTTTGATATGATGCGCGGCGATTCCATGGGAGGGCGAACCGTGAATGTAAGCGTCAACGAGGGCATGGTAACGACGGCGTTTGAGCTGCCGGGATACCGAGTGACAAAAAATCTCGGGTTGGTGCGCGGAATCACAGTGCGATCGAGAAGCGTGATTGGGACGCTGGGGGCGTCGCTGCAGACGATTGTCGGCGGGAACATCACGCTGTTCGAGACGATGTGCGAGGAGACGCGTGAGCAGGCGCTGGACCTGATGATGCAGCACGCGGCGGAGCGCGGGGCGAATGCGGTAGTGGGAGTGCGATACGACGCGACCGAGGTGATGCAGGGAGTGACGGAAGTGATCGCCTACGGATCGGCGGTGCAGGTGGAGCGGGCGACTTAACCGAGGGGCGCGGCGGAGAGCACAGATTCGATCATCGCTATTCGCGCGATGGGCGCGCTAGAATAGCTACGGGGCAATTGCAGGGGGATGGATTATTGAAATTGAAAATGACGGCTAGACCTTTTGCGGCCATGGGTGTGCTTGTGCTGCTCACTCTCGCTTTGTTGCTGGGGGCGGCGCCTGCGCGGGCTCAAGGCCCGCACACGGAAACGGTGCAATTCCCGAACGGCAAGGGAACGACCAGCGGATTTGTGGCCGTACCGGTAAAAACGGGACGCTATGCGGCGATCATCGTGGCGCCGGAGTGGTTTGGACTGACGGATTGGGTGAAGGAACAAACCGAAAAACTGGCGGGAGAAGGATACATTGTGCTGGCCGTGGATATGTACGGAGGCAAAGTGGCCAGCGACGCGACGCAGGCGGGCGAATTGAGTGGCGCGCTTTCGCAAGATACAGCGGTGGGCGATCTAATGGCGGCGTACAACTACCTGGCGGCGCGCCAGGATGTGGATCGCGGGCACATCGCCGCGATCGGATGGGGCATGGGGGCGGGATATGTGCTGCGGCTGGCCATGCGCGTGCCGCAACTGGCCGCGTGCATCGTGAGTTATGCGCCGCTACCGACCGATCCGAACGACGTGCAAGTCATCTACGCGCCGGTGCTGGGAAGTTTTGGCGCGGAAGACCACGGCGTTACGCCCGCGGACGTGAACGCATTCGAAAAAACGCTGAAGAATTTGCAGCGCCGCGTGGAAATCAAAATCTATCCGGGTGCGGGACACGGGTTTGAGAATCCGGCGAGCGGCGCCGGCTACAACGCGGACGCCACGGCTGATGTGTGGACACGCACGATAGCCTTCCTGAACAAGACGATGAAGTAGTTTCCTGCCTCGCAGTTCCTTCGCGGTGTACTAGCGCAAATGTACTAGAGATCGAGCGGTACCTCATGCAGTACTCCCCGTACGCCTTTTTTTGGCGAGGAAATGTTATTCCTTTTCGTGTGGAGCAAAGCTAGGCGCGGAATGGCAGAGAGTGGGAGACGGCGTAGACCACGGTACGGCTAAGTGCCTTGGAGCCAGCGGGCAAGTGATTGGCAACGCGCCTGCTAGGTCAACTGCGTGCATGTGCTTGAGCGTCGCGACAAGGGAGAGTCAAAACTAAATGAGAATTAAGCTTATGGTGTTCCTGCTGCTGATGCTGGTGATGACGGCAGTGCCTGCTATGGCCGACAACATCCCGTATGCCCCGGTGGGCACGGTCGCGCCGACGGACGTGTTTACGGCGATTGCGACGGGTAACGTGACTGGCTATTTCTACGGCGCGAGTGCGGCAGACGACGATCAAGTTCAGATGTGCGACGTCACGCAGGGATACTGCAGCTCCTTCGCGCTCGACAACCATGCGAGTTCCGTTGGCGCCTCGCAAAATTTTGGTGCGGTGAATCAGGGCGATATTTTGGTTTTCAATCTCGATAACCTGAGCACCGGCTACATTCTTTCTTCGAATCCGAGCGGCAGTCCCGACGGGCTGAATCACGCGTATGGGACGGCGTACACCGGTGGCGTTCCTGGCATTCCGGCGGGAACTTTCGTCGGGATGGAGGACCTGGTGAGGTCCGCGCCGAGCGATTTTGACTACAACGACGACGAATTCGTCTTCACGAACGTGGCGATCGCGACGCCCGAGCCAGCGAGCGTGTTCATGCTGGCTATCGGCATTCTGGGGTTGTGGGGGATGAAGCGCCGGCAGGTTTCCTGAAGATAGAAGTCTCGATTTAGATGAAAAAAAGGGCGCGCAAGCGCCCTTTTTTATTTGGCGATACGGGGCTGGCGGTTAATGACCGCTGAATACCATGCTCAATACCACGCAACCGCAATATCGGTGAGGTCGAGCGAGATGGATTTCTCTCCCTGCACGAAGATGCGCCAAACGGGTTGGCTACGATCGACATCTCCCACGGCGATAAATCCCCCCGGGCAGCCGTAGTTGATGCGCATTCCTGCGATGGGAGCGGTAGCTCCGGTAAACAAGGTACAGCGCTGACCGCCCGCCAACTCCAGCGCCCAGGGCAAAGTATCTTTCAAATTCATATCCTTGCGGTCTGCGGTGGGCAGCGGGGAAGTGACGGTGAGAAGAGTCACGTTGGCGCTCCAGGGCATGTCGGGACAAGCAAGAACTTTCGGATCACCCAGGATGTTCTGGAAGCAGGGATCGTGGATGGCGTTTCCGATCGAACAGCGCCAAGCGTCCGGACGGGCGGGGACGGCCGCCGACTCCGCGAAACACGTACCGCTACCGCGGGAGGTTACCGCAAAGCCAATGCGCAAGCCGCCGGAGTTAAAGGGCGTCATGAGCTTTATCTGAGTGCGCGGCCGGGCCGCCGGCGATGATTGCTGCGGCGGATGGGGGGACGAATGCAACGCGGGAACCAACAGTAATGCGGCTGCCAGAAGAACGATTCGCGTGGCGCGCATGAACCCTCCTGCTGCTCTCACCAAAGTACGATGTTTCCCGGCCCTCACTCAAGGTGCAGCGACGTTCACATTGACCTGAACGACATGGCTGTCGCCTGCGGCTCCGACCATAATTTTGATGGGGAACACTCCGGCAGGAGTTTCGCCGCCCGACGTGGAACATGCGACGACGCCAAACGCGACGAGTATGAGAACCAGAGTCAGGGCGAAAATGGGCCGCAGGCGACGGCGCGAAGCAAAAGTGAGCCAACTTGCGACGATTGCAGCGATTGCCAGTAGCGCGTAGACGAAGCTGGGCAGAACGGGCGTCCGGCGCTCCCTGGCAACAGGGACTGCGCCCATGCCAGTCGTTTGAAAGGTGAGCATCGAGGTCGCGGTGTGCGTTCCGTCCAGCGTCAGCGACGGATGGTTGAACGTGCAACTGGTTCCCTTGGGAAGTTTTTCGCACTCGAACATGACGGTCTGGGTCGAGCCGTTGATTGGCGTGACGGTGAACAGGATGTTGCCCGATTGGCCGGCGATCAGGTTGAGAGTTGTAGGATTGGCCGACACGGAGAAGTCCTGGCCCGCGGCCGCGTTCACCTGCTGACTGAGCGCCGGAGACGATGTGCTGGCAGCAAAGTTCGCGTCGCCGCTATATTGTGCGGTGATCGAGTGAGCGCCGGTGGACAGCGACGAGGTGGTGAAGGTGGCGGAGGCCTGGCCGTTCAAGGTGACAGCGGCGCCGAGCGCAGTGTTGCCGTCGAAGAATGTAGCCGTGCCGGCTGGCGTGCCCGCTGTGGCGGAAGTAACCGTAGCTGTGAAAATGACGGATTGACCTGACGTCGAGGGATTCACGGAAGACATGACGGCGGTTGTCGTAGCGGCCTTGGTGGCAGCGTTTACGTTTTGCGTGAAGGACGTCGACAAGCTGGCGGAGAAATTCGCGTCGCCGTTGTATTGCGCCGTGATTAAGTTCGCTCCGTCAGGAAGCGACGAGGTGACGAAGGCAGCTTTGGCCTGCCCGTTCAACGCGACGGGCGTGCCGAGCGCCGTGCCGCCGTTCGCAAACGTGACGGTACCGGTGGGGGTACCGGCGGTGGTGGAAGTGACGGTGGCCGTGAGCGTCACGGACTGGCCTACGGTGGAAGGATCGAGGGAAGAGGCCAGTGAGGTCGTGGTGGCGGCGGTGGTTGGCGGCGTTACCGACACGCCCGTTTCGTTCAACAGCACCACGCTCCCGACGATCAGGTCCGGCTTGCCGTCTCCATTCAAATCGGCGGTCACTGAAGCGCCAAACACCGAGAGCGCTATGTTTTCGGGAGCGGAAACGGTCGAGTCACCGTTGACAATCGTTTGCAGCATTCCGTTTCCGAGGCCGGGGAAAATACCGTCGGCGTACACATCGAGTTTTCCGTCGCCGTCAAAATCTGCGATCGTTGGGGCGCCGACGAATCCGAATCCTTCGACGTTCAAGACCGTCGCCGGTTGAAACGTGCCATCGCCGTTGCCAAGAGCAATCGCGAGCTCAGGCGTCGTTCCGTCCGACGAGGATCCAGCTGCTACCAGGTCTACGTTTCCGTCGCCATTCAAATCCGCCACGGCAATCGGAAAGCCCGGGCTAGAAACAATTGACGCTGGGAGCATATTGCCTGTCAGCGTCAAAGGCGCCGGAGGCTTGAAGCTGCCGTCGCCATTCCCCACGAACAACTCCACTTGGTGTTGAAGTTCGAAATTCGTGATCACTCCGGTGGGCACTACTAGAAACACATCCGGGAAATTATCTTTATTCACGTCCGCCACGCCGGCGATCATGCCGCTGAATGCGCTGGCAGGAGCATTCAAGCTCGAGTACGTCGTCGCGAGTACCGGCGGTTGGAACGTACCGTTGCCGTTCCCCAACTGCACCGCAAGACCTTCGGTGTACAGGTGTGTGTTGTAGCTGATGTCGTAAAAGCTGTAGACCAGGTCCGGCTTTCCATCGTGATTGAAATCTGCGACCGCCATTCCCGCGAGTGCCTGGTTGATGTCGATGTCTCCGGGAGCCTCGAAACTTGGCGCGGGAACAAAAGTGGGCGTCTGGAAACTCCCGTCGCCGTTGCCGATGGCCAGGTAATAGCCGGCGACGGGGAGAACCGTTGATGGGACATAGACGAGATCAGGAATGTGATCTCCGTTAAAGTCGGCCACGACGTAGGAATCGACTCCGTCTATCGGATAGACGGTTGTTTCCGCCCAAGCCACCGATGTAAGGAGGCGCAGGCGTTTGCGGGCCATTCCTGAATGTTCCGTTGGCCTGCCCGAGAGACGTGGTAAACACGACAGAAGTCTGACCGTTCATCGTGACGGAAGTAAATCCTACGAGATCCGGATGCCCGTCGTGGTTCAAGTCCGCGAGGTTCGATCCCGTGTACGTGGCGGGCAAGCTGGCGGCGCCTTGGAAGGTGCCGTCACCGTTTCCCATCAGCGGATAGGTAAGATTGGGGAGAAAGTCATCGCCACCGTATCCTCCGTTCTCGCCGGCTCCGCTAATCAGATCGATATTTCCATCGCCATCGAGATCGCTGGCGACCAGATAGCCCTCATTAGGGATGGACGCGTATGCCGGCCCGGCCGTGAAGGTTCCATCACCGTTACCCAGAAAAGTACGAATCGCCAAGCCATCATTGGTCGCCAGGTCCATCTTTCCATCTTTGTTAAGGTCCGCCGCCACGACCGAAGTGGGATTCGGAGCAGAGGGGTTCGGCGTAAAGGCTCGCTGAGAGGCCAACGTGAAGGTGGTCCCATCACCCGTACCAAGAAAGACCTGCCCCAGTGACGTGATGATGTCTTTAGCGTGGTCGCCGTTGACATCCGCGGTAATGAAACTGTTCATAAAGAAAAGCGAGGTGTTTGCAGGACTGAACGATTGAGCGGGCTTAAAAGTGCCGTTTCCATTGCCGATCAAAACGGAAAACTCAAAAGTAGGATTACTCGAACTCGCCAGGATGTCGAGGTTCCCATCACCATCCAGATCGTCGAGCGCGGCATACTGAGCGGACGAACCGGGCAGCGCATAAGTGACTCCAGGCTGGTAAGTACCGTCGGCATTTCCCAGGAATACCGTCACCGAGGATTGCGTTCCATCGCTATTGACCGAGACCAGATCGGCATTTCCATCCTTGTTCAAATCGCCGCTAACAACGCTCGCCGCGGTGGTGGCTGTCACCTGTATAGCTGGTATGGAGGACGTGCCATTGCTCAGCAGCCCGGCCGTATAGATTTCGTTTGTGGGGCCGATCGATGCGCCAAGGGTTTGTCCGTTCTTTCCGACACCAACATTAATAGCCTGTTGGGAGGCAATCCCTCGAGTATTGTCCACGCATCCGTTCGCAAACACATCCGGGATTGTGGTCAGTAGGGCAGCGCTGTGGATGGTTTTTTCGTAGTGAGGAATCTGCGAGTTAACGGTGATGTCAACCCCTGTGGCGTCTGCCCCGAAAGTGAAATCATAATATGTCAGCGAACAGTCTGGCTGGCGTAGCAGGGCCACGTTATCTTGGGGCTCGGAGGAGGATATGGCTGAAAGATTGCCGAAAAACGGAGCAAGAGTAGCAACCGTCTGCACGCCGGGTGTTGATGTCTCGAAGTGAGGCCTCGAAATCTGCGTCCGATGCTGAGTAATAGAGTGAGGCCGCGCCTCAACTCCGAATATCTTTTGGGTACAAAAGTAATTGTTGGGATAGGAGCTGCAATAATAAGAGCACCCCGAAAGCCCAACCGCGCCTATAACTAGAATTATGACCGACTGAAGGACTTTCCGCAGATCGAAACGAGTCTCACCCGAGAATTTCATGATCGACGCTCCGAGAGGTGCCTTCCGCTAGTGCCGAGTGAAATTCGGCTTCCTCACCGGGGCCCCGAGAACTTGGAAATATAAGCGCGAACGCGATTTTTCGCAACCCGATGACGCTTCGGAAACTGCGCTTCGGGTAAGAATCAGCCTGGAAATAAGGAGCCCCGATGTTCACAGGGGCCAGAAGCGGAGAAAAAGAGATAGAACCTCCGGCACGAAAGCATCGGGCTCAAGTAGCAAAGCAGTCTCCAAACGAAGAACTGAGCGACGACCGGCCGGCGCGATTGAAACGATTGGCGTTATCGCTTAGCGATTGACGAAGCTTGAGCGGCTGCGTGCAACTCTTTTGTCATTTCGAACAGCGCAGTTCCGTCGACGGCCAAACTTGTCGTTCCTTATTCTTTCGAATCGGGAGATGCGGAATTAGGTATGGAGGCGCCGCAGAAGTTCCTGCAGGCGGGCGCTGGCGACAGCGCTCATGTGGTTGAACTCGACGCCCATACCAGTCCTCGGATCGGAGTAGCGCACGACACCGTCGATGCGCACTTCTCCTTCGGCGAGCGCAAAGAGGAGTTTTACGGTTGCGCCGGAGGGCGCGGGCACGTCGGTAGAGATGAAAGCACCGCCGGCACTCAAATCGCGCACGCGCGAGACGCTGCGCGGTCCATCGGCCTGCCAGGAAACCCAAATTCCGGTGGAAGTAGCGATGCGCGGCGAGCGCCGCTTCTCGCGCGACCGGGCATGGCTCATGTCCCGGTATCATACATGAATCAGGTAACCGACGAGTGAATCGGTTACGTTTTCACCCCGCCACAGGCTTCCGCAGAAGCGCCACCTTTTGTCATCGCCTCTAAACGCTTTTCTCGTAGGGCATTACAGAACCCTCCGGCTGGCTGGCCAGATGCTGTAGTAGATGCGGACGTGCCGGGTATTGCGCGTGCGAGTGACGGCCGCCTTGAGGGTGCAACGTGAAGAAGCGGAAAACGAACCAGGCGACCGACAGAGAGCGCGGGTTTTCAGTCATTGAACTGCTCACCGTGTGCATCATCGCGGTTACGGTGATGGCCATGGCGCTGATACAGATGCGGCCCATGTGGCAGCAGTTTCAGTCCAATGCTGGATTCGATCAGGTGAAGACTACTTTGCGCCAGGCGCGTGAAACGGCGATTTCTCAGCGGCGCACCATCGTGGTGCAGCTCTTGACTCCGGCGGCTGCGACGCCTTGCCTGCCCGTTAGCAACGTTCTGAATTGCATAGCTCTTACCCAAGTGACCGTCGTAGCGGGCACGCCGCCTACGCAGGTGCAAGCGGCAAACCCGTTCTTGGTCGTCCCCATTGAGAACAGCGTGCAGTTCATAAGCTTCAGCGGAGAGCCGGATACGCCGGACGCTTTCATCGGGGCGCCGCCGGTTGCTCCGAACGGGATCTATACCGCGGCAGCCGCTGGAGTGCCGACCTCGGGAATCGAATTCCAGAGTGACGGCACGCTTACGAATGGCACGGGCAACCCGATCAATGTGACGTTGTTCCTTGGCGTGGCGGGTATGTCGTCGACGGCGAGAGCTGTCACGGTTTTGGGAAATACGGGACGCGTGTCGCCATACCGCGGAACGGGAACGGCGTGGTTCCGATAATGAGGGAGAGACTGATGGATATTCGTGAGCGAGGGCGCAGGGCAACGGGCCACGCCGGCTTCACTCTGATCGAGACGATGATCGCGATGGTAGTGCTGACCGTGGGCATTCTAGGGCTGGCTGCCATGCTGGCTAGCGGGCTCGCCTACATGAATTTGTCTGAAGACGACTACATCGCACAACAGAAAGCGGCGCAAGCCGTGGAATCGATATTCACGGCACGCGACATCGGGCAGGCAACCTGGAACACGATCTGCAACGTGGGTTCGGCGGTGTGCGGCAGCGGCATTTTCCTGGTTGGCGCTCAGCCGATGTGCGACCCAGGTCCGGACGGCATCATTGGCACAGCGGATGACTTTAATGGGACGGCCTGCAATGTGGCGGCGGACGCGCTCATCGTACCGGGGGCGACGGGCGCGGTCAATGTGAACGCAGGGGGCGGCAGCCGCCTGGCACTTTCGAATTTCACGCGAACGATCACCATCGCAAATGCGCTGGACACCAGCGGAAATACGATCGCGAACCTACGCCAGATAACGGTGACGGTCACGTATTCGAACGGAAAATTCAGAAATCGTACATACACGCTGAACGCATACATTTCGAACTTTTCTTAGAGGGCCGGAGAACAGAATGAAACGCGAAAAAGGATTCACGCTAGTCGAAGTTCTGGTGTCAGTCACCTTGATGCTGGTGGTTCTGGCAGCCACTCTGGGAACGCTGACGAGCGCGATCCATGCCACGGAAGCCATTACGCTGATGGCCGACACCCAGGAAAATCTCCGGGCCGGGTTGAACTACATGGTGCGGGATTTCCTGCAGACCGGAGAGGGGATTCCGCAGGGCGGAATCACGATTCCGAATACCGCCGGGGTTTCCGCACTGAACCGGCCGGGCCCAGGTTTGGGCACCTTCACGACGTCTTGGGTAGCGCTGCCGGCGATTACTCAGGGTTATCAGTTGGGTCCGCTGACGACGACGTCCGGCGTTAAGTCCGACCTCGTTACTCTGCTCTATGCCGACACAACCCTGGTTGACGCCAACCAGCATTGGCTGAACGAGTTTCCGGTCTTTTTGGCTCCGCCTAACGGCGGCGTTACGGGTTGCGCGGCGGCGAATCCGAATCCCGCGCCCAATGGAGCCATCGTGACCGCAGGCTCGACGACCACGGTTACCTTCGATCCGTCGTGCATCATCATCAACAACGGAAATACCGGTCTTAACGTCGGAGATTTAATCATGCTGCAGAACAACAATACGATCGGGGACGGGAGCATCAGCGGAACGAACTCGGACGTTTCCGACACCACCGGCAGCATGGCCCTGTTAACCGTTTCAGCTGTTAACCCCGGAGCCAACTCGATCACGTTCAGTGGCGGAGATGCATTCAACCTGAATTCGTCTGGTGCAACAGCCGGAACGATATCCCAGATTCAGTCGCCGCCGGGGTCCAAGAACTATCCGACGACGACGGCCACGCGCTTCTGGATGATCACGTACTACGTGGACAACACCAACCCTGCCCGGCCGCAGTTGATGCGCCAGGTCAACCTGAACGCGCCGCAAGCGGTAGGCGAAGTGATCGAGAACCTGCAAATCTTTTACGACATCCTGAATTCCGGGACGAGTCCGGCGACGGTGACGGCGGGGCAAGAGAGCCCCACCGACGCACAGCTGCCGGATATACGCGACGCGTACATCATTCTGTACGCGCGCTCCGAAAACCCTTACAGCCAGTCGGGCACATATTTCCGGAACAATTTGGAGACGGTAGTCAGCATCCGCGGTCTGGATTTCTTCAACGAGTTCCAATGAGCCGCACACCTAGGAAGGCGCACACCACTGCGCGCACGGCTTCGATAGCGGAACGAATCGGCCAGCCGGCACGAAGGAGAAAGTCCGTGAAGAATCGTCAGGAACAAGGAATCGCTCTAGCAACCACCATGATCATCCTGCTGCTGTTGTCAGCCATGATCGCGGGAATCGGGTGGCTGGTACTGGGCGACCAGAAGCTGGGCGGAAATAACAGCGACCGCCAACTGGCTTTCTACGGCGCAGAAGCGGGCATGGAGTCGTTGACGGCCAGCCTCGAGAACCTGTTTGATGCCAACTACGCGCCCGACAGGACTGCCATTAATACTCTGCTGACGACCCCGGGCCCCCCCTCGAACATACAGGGCGTGCAGTACCTGGCTCCGGGCAGCACTACGGCGGGATCCGGCTACCAGATTGCCTTCGTGCCCAGCACAGCCAATGCGAACCTTCCTGCGACAAGCTGGGGAACGATTCCGTCGGGGACGTACTCGGGCTTGGTGGGACTAATGACTCCCTACACGCTTACGGTGACCTCTCATACGATGAATGGATCCGAGGTCAGGCTGCAGCGCTACGTTCAAACTGTGGGAATTCCGGTGTTTCAGTTCGGATTCTTCTCACAGATGGACCTGTCCTTCTTCGCCGGCCCGAACTTCAACTTCGGCGGTCGCGTCCACACGAACGGGAACTTGTGGCTGGCGGAAGGCGACGGCAGTACGCTGACGCTAAGCCAGAAGACAACGGCGGCGGGCGAGATCATTACCGCAAATTTGGAGAATGGCTGGCTAACCACAAACAGCTATAACGGGGCTGTGAACATCACGAATGGATCGGGAGTTAACAATTTGATCGGTCAGACTCCGGCGCAGAGCGTGAGCGGCGTGGCCAACTTTTTCAACTCTATCAGCGCCTACACCCCGACGTTCAAGCCCATGGCCAACACCAAGTTCAATAACTATATTGCTGTGGCCGAGACTGGCGTGAAGGTTCTGAACTTGGCCATCGCCACGCCGGCCATTGGCGGGCAGCCTATCGATTTGATTCGCCGGCCGGTGCAGGGCGAAGGGACTTCAAATGGGGCCAAGCTCGCGGAACGGTATTGGAGCCAAGTGAGCTTGAGGATTCTCTTGTCTGACTACGGCCCGTCGGGCGGATGCACGGACAGCGACATCAGCAGCACGAGTGGAACCGCGCTTCCGGGTTTGGCTGCGAATGCCACCGCGCCCGGCGCCACGCCTGTCGATCTGGCGAAGCTCGGATGGGACACGGTGCACGCCCCGGCAGGGAACGGGAACAGTACACTCCCGTATTCCCAGCCCCCCGCGGCGCTGACCGCGGCCAGTGTGGGCAAGACAATTTTTCCGCTGCCGGTTTCGTACGGAGGCACCACCACATACAGTGCGGCCAACGGCTACTGGAATAAGCAGTATTACCCGATCATCACCGGCTGCATCAAGATCGAGTACCAGGACAATGCGCTGACTCCAGCGTGGCACGACGTGACTTGGACCATTTTGAATCTGGGCTACACCGGACGAAACGTCAATCCACAGGTGGGTACCAACGGCGTTCCGGCTTATGTCGCGCCACCCGCTCTACCTGGATTTGCGGGCTCGCAGGAAGCAGCCTCCGGCCCGACGGCGAACACCGGGGTGGCTACGGTTGGGTGCCAAGATCCCAGTCCGAAGGCCGTGATCCGGCTCGCGCGTGTGCGGGACAATCCCTCAAACGCGAGCGGCGGCAACGGCGCAACGAACGGGAATAACTGGTGCGGGAATAACGCCCAAGGAACTTCGACGGGTGGCACGTGGTCCGGCCTTCCCACGAAGACGTCCAATTGCGTGACGACCACAAACGCTACCAACTGCCCGACTCAATCGGGCACGGACTATTGGCCAAACGTGCTCTTCGACACGCGCGAAGCACTGCTGCGGGACAACGCGCTCGGCGCGACGCAGCTTCCGCTAGCAGGCGCCATGCATTATGTGGAGCTCGATATAAATAACCTGGCGAATTGCTTCACGAACACAGCCATCTGCTCCTTCGCCGGAAGCGTAAGCAACACGAACGGCTATTCGGTTTATTTTTCGGATCGGCGCGGAAACGTGCCCGATCCCGCGCCGCCTGCATCGGTGGGAGGGGCGAACGTTTTGACCGGCGGATTCGGTTACGAGGACATCGTCAACCCTGCCTCCGCGAACGGATGCCCCGACGCCACCTTGGACGGGGGCGAAGACGTGGAGGGCGACTACAACAGCAGCGGAGTGGATACCGCCGCGACCCTACGGACGTACGGCAAAACGCCTCAATACGACAATGCCGGCTCGCCATCGGTCGTAACGATTGCTGCGCTGACGGCTGCGGGCGTTCTGGCGAACAACCCAAGCTGCACGGGACCGGGCGTGAACTTTCCCTATGCGCTGGCCGATCAAGTGCAGGATTTGCGCGAGAATGAGCCGGTTGTGTTCCGCAGGGCGTTGAAGGTAGTTCACGCCGACACAATAGCCCCCACGCTGGGGACCTGCAACAGCGTCCCGTGCGGGCTAGCCGTGATTGCCGAGAATCCCGTGTACGTGCAGGGGTGCTTCAACAACTCGGGCAACTGCGCCGCGGGCGCCTTTGGAACGACGGCCGCGAATATCGCTGGCGCGTCTGTGATCGCCGACGCCGTGACGCTACTCTCCGATAACTGGAATGACGCAAACTCGTTCGGATTTCCATACGACCTCAATAATCGCAACGCAGGTACGACGACCTATCGCATGGCCGTGGCGGCAGGAAAGGGAATTCCGTTCAAACAGCCAACGGTCGGTGGGGTCTATCAGGACTTTGGCACGGACGGAGGGGCCCACAACTTCTTGCGCTACCTGGAGAACTGGGGCGGTCAGACCCTGTATTACGAGGGTTCGATCGTGGCTATGTACTACAACCACCAGGCGACGGGCATCTACAAGTGCTGCAATACCGTGTACAGCCCGCCGACCCGCGGCTACAACTTCGACACCAACTTCCTGACGCCGAGCTTGCTGCCACCGCTGACGCCGATGCTGCGCACCATCAACACCGTCGGCTTCACGCAGATGCTCTTGCCGACGCAGTAAGACGTTTTCAACCCGCGCCACCCCACGAGCGGCTCCCCTCCACCCGGGAGCCGCTTTTTTTGGTGCTCGCGCATAGGCGACCGCTCCTACGGCGGCGAAGCCGGACGGATACGCGCGTTGAAGCCGGTGTCGGCGGCGGGGGTGGTGCAGGGAGGCGCGGCGTTCGACCCGCATAGGTCGCCGAACGCGACGCCAAAGTCGCCCGGCCCGGCGAGCCCCGACAGAGGCTGGGCGTAGAGCAGGTAGCTGTGGCCCACAGGCAGGCGCGCGAGATCGTAGGAGCCGTCGAACTGCAGCGGCGGGCTTGCTGCGTTGCAGCTCCAGCCGGCGAGCGTCCCTGCGATCACCGAGCCTGTAGCCGTGTCGACGGCCACCACTTGAGCACCGAAAATTCCGGTGACGAACGTTCCGGGTGAGGGCGAGGGCAGCAGAGCCAAGGCGAACGGATTGGCAGGCAGGACGCGCCCGCGAATCTCGCCGACATCGACGGCGTCGCTTGGATCGGGATAGAGCACGCGAACACCGGTGCGGTCGTCGTCGGAGAGCGGGCCATCGAGAGACTGTGCTGTGGGACGGTCGCCCAGAAACTGGCCGGGCGGCGGCGCGAACGGGAACATGATGGCGCGCCACACGGCCGAATGGTCGAAGCCGAGCCAGTGGCCCAATTCGTGAGTGAGTAGAGATTCGAGATCGTAGGCACTCACGCCGGTGGGAGTGGCCAGCGCCCCCGGCGTGGCGAAAGTGGCTTGGCCGTCAGGTCGGAATAGAGTGTCGGCGTCGAGGATCTGGCCGGCGAACGCCGCGACTGCGCTCGATCCCACCTGTGCGCCGGGCGCGTCGGCGGTGATCACGCGCGTAAACGCCAGCACGCCGGTGGTAAAGCCGGCGCTGGTCTGGTTGAAGCAGATGGTGTTGAGCCCGTCGACATTGTTCTGCTGATCGTCGGTGCAGGAGTTTGCGGCACTGACCTGGCCGAGCGGCCCGAGCAATCCCGGATAACTCGCGGCATTGAAAGTTGTGCCGCTAACGCCGTACCACACGCCGAATGAATCCGAAATGGCCTGCGCAATTTCCGTGAGCTGCGCGCCCGAGCCTGGGGACGCGACCGTAAGCACCGCTCGCGCCGAGGGCAGCGACGTGCTCCAGCGGCGGCTGAGCGGAGCGGCTACCGAGAGGTTCCAGCGGTCGAGCTGCGGGCACCCGCCGCCTTGGGGAATGGTGGTGTCCGCCAGATAGGCGACGGCGGGCGGCGATCCGAAAGCCGCAAGGATGAAGAAAACGGTTGCAGTCGCGAGGGCGCGCTTCATGGCTGACTCCTGAGCGGTGCCGCACTCATGGCGGCGCGCACTTGCTGGCGCAGGGCGTCGAGCGGAAGTTCGCGGATTCCGCCGATTTCGAAACGGCGTGAAGCGGAATCGAAAGTGGCGAACGAAGCGGTGTCTTGCGTCACCTTTTCCTGATTGTCGCGCGCGTCTTGGCGCACGCGAAAGGTACCCTGTTCCCAGCTCACGATTGAGAAGTCACGGCGCGATGTGGGCTCGAGGAACAGCACCACGGTCTCGCCCGAGCGGAATCGCGGAATGCCAGCGACCGTGGACGTGAGATTTCCCGCAGTCCCTCCCAGCAGCCGCACGGTGAATTGCGCTGAGGCTGATCCCTTCCAGACTTCTTCAACGGCGAAGGTGGTGAAGGTCCAGATATCGCCCGTGTCCCAGCGAGTGGAGTTTTCCAGGCATCGGGCCCGGACGATCACCGGCGCGGCCTGGGACATTTGCGCCACGGACATGCGCGCCAGTGTGGTGGCGGTTGCTTCTGTGGCGGCGAGCGAAACGGCCGGCAACAGGAGCGCGAATAAAACGAGCGAGCGAAAGCGTTTGCGGCGAGACACTATTGCACCTCCAAAATTCCTGTAGCTACGGCGCGATCGTTATTTACGGTGGTGATGAAGAGCGTGCGAAGGCCGGGCGCTGTTGTGCTGGCGATTTGCAAATCGAGTTCGATCATGCCGGGAAGCAGGCCCGGAATGGCCGTGGCGGTTACTCCAATGTCGCCGCTCGGCGATCCGCTGGGAGATGTGAACGTGTAAGCGAAGGCGGGATCGAGAGCATTACCGTAAACGCAGATGCTGGTGACAGACGTTCCGGAGTTTGGGCGCGTGACGGTGATTGGCGAACCCTGCAGAGTGCAGTTCCCGCTTGAGAATGGGCCCGCGGCGGCGACGTTGATCGGCGAAGACGCGGCAGCCGTGGTCGGCTCGGTGACTAGGATGTCCTCACCGGTTTGGAGCGGCTGCGCAGCAGTTAGCGAAGTCGTGCCCGCCGATGCGTCGAACGGGAGAATGACGAAGGGTACGGGATTCGACAAAGCGGCTGGGTTGCCGGGATTGCGTATCTGAATCGTGAGCGTGCCGGCGGTTTGTAGGTCCGTCGGGGCGAGCGCGGTGATGCAGCTGATTGTGCTCGCGCAAGTGGTGCTGCGCGCTGCGCCGTTGATCAGGATGACGGAAGCGGAAACGCCGCTGCCGGCCACGAAGTTGGTTCCCTGTACTGCGAGCGGGAAACCCTCGACTGCCCCCGCGGTGGCGCTCGAGGGCAGCAACACTTCGATGGCTGGTGCGCTCGTTCCTGCGCCGGTAAGAGCAACGATAGCTGAAGCCGACTTCGCTGGGTCGGCGCCGCTGGTGGCGACTACCGAAATTGCATTCGGCGACGGCGCCGCCGTTGGAGCAGTGAAGAGGCCACTTGCATTCACCGAACCACACGCCGCACCTGCGCACCCCTGTCCGGAGACACTCCACGTCACGGTTGTGTTGCTGCTGCCTGTCACGGTGGCGGCAAACTGTTGCGTGCTCGGAGTGCCGGTGGAAGGCGGAAGGAACGCGTATGCGGGCGAGATAGCCACGGCGATTGCGCCGGTGGGACCGGAGATAGTGATTGAGGAAACGCCGTTGCGAGATGGGTCGGCGAAGCTGACTGCCGTGACGGTTACGGGACCTATGGCCGGCGCAATCGCAGGCGCGAGAAAGTCGACGCTGCCCGCTGCGGGACCAGTAGGAGCAACGCAAGGATTCGTGCCGGTGCGGCAGATTTGCCCGTCCGAGGTGTTGCCATTGGCCACGCCATTCACGAACCACGTTACCGATGCATCGGGCGTCCCGGTGACGTTGGCCGCGAGCGGCGTGCGTTGGCCGACGGCGAGAGTTGCAGTCGGAGGCGAAACGCTCACGGTCACACCGCTGGTGACGGTCACGCTCGCCTGGGCGCTCAGGGCTGGGTTGTCGTTCGATGCGGGAACTGTGGCGTGAACCGTGACCGGATTTGTCGGCGGAAGGTCAGCGGGCGCGGTGTATACCGCTGTCGTCGCTGTGGATGGCGCGATACTGCCCAGAGCGTTGTTGCCTCCTGCGACGCCGTTGACGTCCCAGATGATCGTTGTGCCGGCGGCGAGACAGAAAGACGCGGTGAAGAGCTGGGTTTGAACGAGAGGCACGCTCGCAGACGGCGGTGAGACGGTGTTGTCGGCCGCACAGGCGATGGTTGCGGTGGCGCTGCCGAATTTGGAGCTGTCGGCGGTGCTTGTGGCGGTGATCGTAACGCTAGGAGGCGCGGGAGGCACAGCGGGGGCGGTGTAAATCGCCGTCGTGGCGCTCGTGGCGGCGATAGTGCCGAGCGTCGAGTTTCCGCCGATGATTCCATTGACGGTCCACGTCAAGCTCGCCGCCGGACCACCGCTGTCTGTCACCGTTGCTGTAAATACTTGGGCCCCACCGGTTGGCACGGTGGCCGTGGGCGGCGAAACGGAAATGGCGATGCTGTCCGACAGAGTCACCGATGCCGAGCCGCTGACTTGCGCGTCCGATTGCATCACCGCGGTAACCGTGGCGTCGGGCGGCGAGGGAAGAATAGTGGGAGCGGTGTAGAGTCCGGCCGCGGAGATGGTTCCAGCCGCCGCGCTGCCGTCCGCGACTCCATTCACTTCCCAAATGATCGCTGCGGCGGTGCCGGTAAAGACGGCTTGGAATTGCTGCGTTGCCCCGAGCAAGAGACTCACGCTTGGCGGCACGACGGATATGGTGGTCCCGCCGCCGCCTCCGCCTCCGGAGTTTGTCGATCCGCAATTAGTTTGCGAAAGAAGCATGGCGCCGAGAAGAAGGGCGAGGACGAGCTTTCCGCGCGCTTGTGATTTGCGTGGCATGCACCGCTGCTAACGCACGGGCTGTGCCATGCCGGCGCACGCCGCTGCGGCGGTGATGAAGCTCGCGATCTGTGCTGTGCTAACTCATGGTCTATGAGTCCATTGCGAGGTGGAGTCGGTGCAAGATGTCGCGGATTGCGAGGTACATTTCCATCTCGCGGCTCGTCGGTGCTGTTTCAAACTGGCACCCGCGCAGCCCGTTTCGGGACGCGCCGGCGGAATTGAATCGTGGACGCTTTCAGCGCTTTGGATTGAGGAGCGAGGCCAGAGCAGCTTCGAAATCGGAAAACAGAAATCGGTGTCCTGCGGCGAGAAGGCGTTCGGGAACGGCGCGCTGGCTCGCGAGAAGCAGAGCATCGGCCATTTCGCCTAGCGCGAGGCGCAGCGCGAAGGCGGGCGCGGCGAAAACAGCGGGGCGGTGAAGAGCGTGCGAGACGATGCGCGTGAATTCGGCGTTGCGCACGGGATTCGGCGCGACTACGTTGAACGGCCCTGCGTAGCGCTCGTCCGCGATCGCCGCCTCGATGATGCCGACGACGTCGGACAGCGCGATCCAGGACATCCACTGCTGCCCGTTGCCCAAGCGCCCGCCAACTCCAAACCGGAAGGGCAGGAGCATCTGCGGAAGCGCGCCCTCTTTCGCGGAAAGAATTACGCCAAAGCGAAGAATCACGGTGCGGATGCCGATCGCTTCGGCGCGCGCTGACTCCACTTCCCAATCTCGGGCGGTGGAAGCGAGAAAACCGCTGCCAGGACTGCTCGATTCGGTGAGGATTTCGTCTCCGCGGTCGCCGTAATAGCCCACGGCCGAAGCAGCGACGAACACGCGAGGCTTCCGTTTGAGTTGCGCGAGCGCGTCGACCAGCAGACGCGTTGAATCCACGCGGCTTGAGCGCAGCATGGCCTTGCGCGCGGGGGTCCAGCGTCCGTCAGCGATGCTCGCACCGCTCAAGTGCACGACGGCGTCGGCGCCTTCCATGGCATTGAGCGAATCCGGTCCGACGGTGGAGGCTGCTGGATCCCAGGGAATATCTCCGGGCGACACCACCCTGCTGACCTCCGGTGCGCGGCGCGCCAAACGCGCTACCGTATGTCCGCTGGAGGCAAGGGTGTGCGCCAGCGCTGTTCCCACCAGGCCCGACGCACCGGAGATCAGGATTTTCATTTTTGCTCTTTTTGTGCTGCCACCGATTTGACCTCCACCCTACGTCCGGCGGCCGGGGGCGTCAAGCGGCTGGCCAAACGCCTGCGTCAAGCATCTGCTTTGATGCGCCTAACCTGACGGGCCTCCGTCGGGTAGGATGAGATAGAATCATCAGCTTCGCTGCGAGGTAGGATGAATCTGTTTTTGCGACGCTTGGTTGCGGCAGCCGCCAGCGCGGCTTTGTTTTTTCTTCCCGCGGCTATCTCCGAGGGCCGGCGGAGCGCATCGACCCTTCCAGGGTTTTCGACCGCGCATGCGCAGGCCGAGCGCCAGTTGGAGGAAAAGTTTCGCAGCATTCCCGATGCTGCTCGCGCGGAAAGCAATTTACGGCACCTCACCAGCGAACCGCACCGAGCCGGCACCGAAGCCAGTCGCCGCGTGGCGGAGTGGCTGCGCGATCAGTACCGCAGCTTTGGTTTCGATACGGAAATTGTGGCGTACAAAGTCTGGTTGCCCGAGCCGCGTGAAATGAAGCTCGAGCTCGTCGCGCCGGTCACGAAATCGCTCGCGTCGCCGGAACAGCCCTTCGAGGGAGACAATCAGACCTACGATCCTCGCGCCGGGCCGGCGTTCAGTTCCTATTCAGCTTCGGGAGACGTGACCGCGCCGGTCGTCTACGTCAATTACGGCATGCAGGAGGATTACCGCGACCTTTCCTCGCTGGGCATCAGCGTGGAAGGCAAGATCGTCCTTGCGCGCTATGGACACGGCTATCGGGGCATCAAGACGAAGCTAGCCGAAGAGCACAAGGCGATGGGCGTAATCCTCTATTCCGATCCGGATGACGATGGTTTCACAGCCGGCGATACGTATCCGCGCGGACCCTGGCGGCCTATGAGCGGCGTGCAACGCGGCTCGGTGATGTACACGGAGATTTATCCGGGCGATCCGCTTACGCCGGGGGTTGCTGCCACACCCACGGCGAAGCGCATTGCTCCCCCGGTTGCTGCGAACTTGCCGCGCATCCCGACCATGCCCATCAGCGCGCAGGACGCCGCGGTGATTCTCTCGAACATGGGCGGCGCGCACGTGCCGCACGGATGGCAAGGAGGATTGCCGTTCACCTACCACGTGGGTCCGGGCGACGCGCAGGTGCACATGAAGGTGGCGCTGGATTATGCGGAGCGGCCCATCTACGACATGATCGCGACTCTGCACGGCACGAACGACGACGAATGGGTGATGCTCGGAAACCATCACGATGCGTGGGTTTTCGGAGCCGCCGACCCGGGCAGCGGAACGTCAGCGATGCTGGAAACAGCCCGGGCTTTCGGCGAGTTGGCCAAGTCGGGCTGGAAGCCGCGCCGCACGATCGTGATTTGCCACTGGGACGCCGAAGAGCCGGGACTGATCGGTTCGACCGAATGGGTGGAAGAGCATCGCGCCGAATTGCAGGCCAAAGCGATCGTGTACATCAACACGGACGTTGGTGTGACCGGGCCGAACTTCGTTGCTTCGGCGACGCCGTCACTCAAAGATCTCGTGCGCGACGCGACGCGAGACGTGCAGGATCCTGAAACGGGCGGCAGTGTTTACGACGCCTGGCGCGAGGCAGCTTCGCACGTGAGCAAGGCAGAGACCGGCATGCAGCGGCAGACGGTTCCCGCGGAATTGTCCGGTAAGCCGCCGCTGGGCGCGCTCGGAGCGGGATCGGATTTTTCTCCGTTCCTCGATTTTGCCGGCATTCCGTCGGTCGACTTGAGTTTCGGCGGCGACTACGGAGTCTACCATTCGATCTTCGACGATCTCTACTGGATGAAGCATTTTGGCGATCCGCACTTTGAGTACCACATTGCGCTGGCGCGCGTGCTGGGCACGATCGCGCTGCGCCTCGGTCAGTCGGATCTGTTGCCCTTTGACTATTCGGCGTATGCAACGGAGATCGCGCAGGAGGCCGACAACCTGGCGACGGGTGCGGCGCGCCAACCGGATGAGGCGGCGAGCGTCAAGATCGTCTCGGATGCGGCCGCGCGGTTCTCGGCATCGGCGCTCCGTGCGTCACAGGCGCTGCGCGCGATTTCTTCGGCCGCGCTCGACCCCGCGGCGCTCGAGCCCATCAATCGCGCCCTGGTCGAAGTCGAGCAAGAGCTTCTGGCACCGGAGGGGCTTGCCGGGCGTCCGTGGTTTAAGCACACGGTCTTTGCCCCCGGCAGCTACACGGGTTACGCCGCCGAAGTGATGCCAGGAGTTATGGAAGCGCTGGCGCGCCACGATCAGCCTGTGCTGCGCCATGAAGCGAATGCAGCGGCGGCCGCACTCGAGCGAGCCGCGGGTCGGCTGGACGATATCACCCTCATGGCGCAGCAAGCCAATGCGCAGCGGGCGGAATCACCATGAGCCGCGTCGCTTCTCCTAGCTGCGGCCGCGCGATAGAATAGTAGTCATGCGCGTGCGCGTTCTCTTTTTCGGGCAGCTCAAAGACATTACCGGCGTGGCCCAAGACGAAGCGGAACTCTCCGAGGGGGCGAGCGTCGAGGATCTCTTCGCGCGATATGGCAGCCGCTTTCCCCGGCTCGCGGAATTCCGCGCCTCCATCGCCGCATCGGTGAATCAGGAATATGTGACGTGGCGCGCTCCGCTCGCAAGCGGCGACGAGGTTGCTTTCCTCCCTCCGGTCAGCGGCGGCCAGCAAGTCGCGGTCAGCAATGACATATTTCAGATTGTGCGCGAGGCCATCCGCCCGGGCGAGATTGTGGCCGCGCTGCGAGCGCCGGAAGACGGCGCCCTAGTGGTTTTCGATGGCTTCGTGCGCAACAATTTCAAGGGACGCAAGACGCTTTATCTCGAATATGAAGCCTACGAGCCGATGGCTTACGCCAAGATGCGCCAGATTGGCGCGGAAATTCACGCGCGGTTCGCGGTTCACCGGCTGGCCATCGTCCATCGACTGGGACGGTTGGAGATTGGCGAGAGCAGCGTGCTCATCGTCGTGTGCTCGCCGCACCGCGCAGCGGCATTCGACGCGTGCCGATTCGCCATCGACACGCTCAAGCGCACTGTGCCCATCTGGAAAAAGGAATATTTTGTGGGCGGGGCGGTTTGGGCCGAAGGCGAGCCAGCCGTCGGGCCACCCATTTCAGGCCGCGATGAATCTAGCTCTTAGATGAGGAACTTTCTGGCAGCCAGCGTGATTCTGAGCGGCGTAGCCTTATCGGCGGGAGCCGCAGGGTTTTTGCGCGCCGCACAGCAGCAGAAACGCTCGGGCGAAATTCGCGTGCAGACTGACCTGGTGACGATTTTCGCCGGCGTCACCGACGAACATGGCCGCCCCATTCCCGATCTCACCCAGGACGCCTTCGACATATCTGAGGAAGGCGTGCCGCAGAAGATCGAGCGATTCGAAGCGGAAACCAACCGGCCGCTCGATCTTGCGTTGATGGTTGACGCCAGCATGAGCACGTTCAAGGACCTCCGGTTTGAGACCGAAGCAGCGGCCCATTTTATCCGCCAGGTGGTGCGGCCCGGGGACACGCTGGGAGTATTCTCGTTTTCGGAATCGGTTTCGGAGCTTGCGGACTTTTCAAATGACGTGCCGCGGTTGCAGGATGCTGTGCGGAAGACTCCTCCGGGTTCAGGCACTTCGCTTTACGACGCCGTGTTGCTCGGCTCGAACGCGCTGAAGCACCGGCCGGGCGGGCGGCGCCGTGCCATCGTGTTGGTGACCGACGCGGGTGAGACCACTAGCGTGGCAAGGTTTGACGACACGCGGCGCGCGGCCATCGCGTCGGGCGCGCTGATTTACTCCATCGTCATTCGCCCGATCAAGAATGAAGGCGGACGCAACACTGCGGGCGAGCATGCTCTGATCACGATTACTGATAGCACCGGCGGCGGAATGTTTGTTCTCGACCAACTGAGCCAGCTCGATGAAATGTTCGACCGCATCGATCGCGAACTGCGCACGCAATATTTGCTGGGCTACTACCCGCGCCCGCAGCCGCCGCCCGGCAGCGACCGGCACGTGCAGTTGACGGTGAAGGGCGACTATCAACTGAGCTATCGCAAGGAGTATTTCACCGCCGGACCGTGATTCCCTGGCGTGATGCCCACACCCCTATGAACGAATACCTTCCCATCGCCATCGAAGCCGCCCGTGAAGCCGGTGCCATGCTGCGAGAGACGTTCGACCAGCCGAAGAAGATCTCCTACAAGGGCGAGGTCGATCTGGTTACGGAATCCGATCGCCGCGCAGAAGCACTGATCCTTGCGAAACTCCGCAAACATTTTCCCGGCCATGACGTAGTGGCGGAGGAAGGTTCGGGATCGTCGGCGGGATCGAAATACTGTTGGCACGTCGATCCGCTCGACGGCACCACGAACTTCGCGCATGGCTATCCGTGTTTTGCGGTTTCCATCGGTTTGCTCGAGAACGGCGAGCCGCTCGCCGGAGTGGTCTTCGATCCGGTCGCGAATGAGATGTTCACCGCGGCACGCGGTGAAGGCGCGAACCTGAATGGAAAACCGATTCACGTATCCGCCATTGAGACGCTTTCCCACAGCCTGGTGGCCACAGGATTTCCGACGCATCAGCGGAAAAATAGCGCCAACATGGACTACTACTGGGAGTTCACGCTGCGCACGCACGGTGTTCGGCGGGACGGCTCGGCGGCGCTCGATCTTTGCTCCGTGGCAGCCGGGCGCTTTGAGGCCTTCTGGGAATTTCGATTGAATTCATGGGACACAGCGGCCGGCATCCTGCTGGTGCGCGAGGCCGGAGGGATGGTCACCGATCTTGCGGGGCATCCGTATCTTGCGGGCGGCCCGGCGATGCTGGCTTCTAACGGCCGAGTACACGAGGAGATGCGGCAAGTGGTTTCCAGCATCGCCGAGCGTGTGGCGCGCGAGGAACCTGCGGCGCCCGTGAAGCCCGATGTGAAAGACCAGCGGTAAGAAGCCCCGCCAAATGGACGTCTCCGAATTCGATTACGACCTGCCCCGTGGCTCAATCGCCCAGCGCCCGCTCGAGGAGCGCGACGCATCGCGCATGCTGCTCGTCGATCGCGCCAGCGGCGCTTGGGACGATCGAAGCTTTCGCGAATTTCCCGAGCTGTTGCGCGGCGGCGAACTCATCGTTGTCAACAATGCGCGCGTGCTGCCGGCGCGTCTCGTTGGCCGACGAGCCGGCCTGCACGCCCAGCCCTTGAGCCGCAACAACCCGGCGCGCGAGGAGTTTCTGACCGGCTCCATCGAGGTGCTATTGGTGCGGCAAATCGAGCCCGGCACCTGGGAAACCTTGGTGCGGCCGGGGAGGAAGGTGCCGGAGGGCGAGCGCATCGTTTTTGGCGATGGGGAACTCGAGGCGCAGGTTCAAGGGCGCGGCGCGTTCGGACTGCGCGTGCTGCGGTTCACATCCAAAATGGATTTTCACGACGCGGTGGCCCGCCTGGGACACATTCCGCTGCCGCCATATATCAAGCGCCCCGATGAGGCGCTCGACCGCGAGCGCTATCAAACGGTCTACGCGCGCGAAGGAAGCGCCGTGGCAGCGCCTACGGCCGGGCTGCACTTCACGCCGGAAATTTTGCGGCGGCTGAAAGAGCGCGGCACAGAAATCGTGGAGGTCACGCTCGACGTGGGGCTGGGTACGTTTGAGCCGGTGCGAACCGAGCGGCTTGAGGAGCACGAGATTCACGCGGAGACGTACGAGATTCCGCTGGCCACAACCGACGCGGTCAATCGTGCGCGGCGCGAAAGTCGTCCGGTGCTGGCGGTGGGCACGACCGTGGTGCGAGCCCTGGAAGATTCCGCGGAAAAGAACGCAGGGCAGCCCGATGCGGTGTCCGCAGGACGAACTGAGGCGCGCATCTTTCTGTATCCCGGCAAACCGTTTCGAGTGGTGGACCAGATGCTGACCAACTTTCATTTGCCGCGATCGAGCCTACTCGCGCTGGTGGCCGGTTTTGCGGGGCGGGAGAACGTGCTGCGAGCGTATCGTCACGCGGTAGACGCAGGATATCGGTTTTACAGCTACGGCGACTGCATGCTAGTCCGTTGATGCCGTCTTTTCGGGCAAACTGGGCGCGGTTGACAGGGACCCTGTTCCTTCGTCCTTGGCCCTGTGCAGTCGCACCCGATTCATTTATGATGAACGTCCGCTTCGGCGGCGGGAAATTCATATCATGCGCTATCTGATACTTAGCGATATCCATTCGAATCTGACGGCCCTCAACGCCGTGGTGGAAGCGGCGGAAGGGCGCTGGCAGAAGGCTGTTTGCCTTGGCGACCTGGTCGGATACGGGCCCGATCCGAACGGCGTGATCGATCGCATCCAAGAGCTGGGCGCGGTCACCATCCGCGGCAACCACGACAAAGCGATCGCCGGCCTGATGGAAGGCGAGGAATTCAATCCCATCGCTCAATTTGCGGTGCAATGGTCGCGCGATCATCTTCGGCCGGAAAATCGTACCTATCTCGAGGAGCTTGCCCAGGGCCCGCACTCCATCGAGAATTTTTCCATCGTTCACGGGGCGCTTCATGACGAAGACGAGTATGTGGTCACGCCCGCCCTGGCCGTGGACGGCTTGCTGAGCGCCCCGACGTCGCTGACATTTTTCGGTCACACCCACATTCAGGGCGGCTTTACATATCGAGACGACAACATCGGCGTTCTGCACATGAAGCCAGCCGCCGGCAAACACTTTGCCACGCTGACACTCGAAGAGGGTACCCGCTACCTGCTGAATCCCGGCTCCATTGGGCAGCCCCGCGACGGCGACCCGCGTGCGGCCTTCGCCATTTTCGATAAGGACAAATCGCTGGTGGAGTTCTGGCGCGTGCCCTACGATATCGAAGCGGTGCAGCAGCAGATGACGCGCGAAGGCTTGCCCGAACCCCTGATCCAGCGTCTCACTTTTGGCCGTTAGGACCTCTGACCATGGGTGCGGAACCGGAACCGATTCCCGAACGCGAAGAGAGGAGCCGCGTTCCTGCGGCGTTCTTTGCGGGCTTGCTGATTGTGGCGCTGGTCGGTGGCGGCATCGTGCTGCTATCGAAAGTGACGCAGCCGAAGCGAACCAATGCCGTACAAAAACTCCCGTTCGGCCCGGAAGAGCAGGCCTACGCCGCGCAGATTCATTTTCAAAATATCCATCTGGCGCAGTCTTCGAACCTGCTGAACCAGCAGTTCACGTATGTGGCCGCGAACGTGTCTAACGACGGGCCGCGTACGATTCGTGCGCTCGAGGTCACCATAGAGTTCCATGATCAGTTCAAGCAGGTGGTTCTGAACGACACCGACCGAATCATCGAACGCACCGACGATCCCCTGGGCGCCACGAAGCAGCGCGATTTTCAGGTGACGCTCGAGCAAAGTGTTCCCTTGGAGTGGAATCAGCAGTATCCTTCCATCCGTGTTACGGGCCTGATTCTGGAGTAGAGCGGCAAGACTGTTTTCTAAACGTTGTTGGTTATGGCGGTTTGTCTATGAATGAATGGGCCGAACTCGGCCACGCTCTTGATGCCCTCGCGCAGTCCGGCCTCGCCGAAGTGCACGAGGACGGTGAATGGCTCGCGGAACTTACGCCCCTCCACTGCGAGCTGCGCTCCGAAGGCCAGAGCCCTTTCGTTCACCTGTGGTCCGAGCGCCGCAATCTGACCCGGCGCGTTCTGCGTATCCGCGAGCGATCTCCCGAACGAATCGTCCTCGAAGTGCAGCGGTTCGGGCGTGCCAAGCCCGGGCGCCTGGAGTTTCTTCGCAAGAATTCTCCCCGAACTCCGGGACGAATAACCCGCGAACAATTTCGCGCCCTCCTGCGCCGCTGGCTGGCCGAGCGATTCCCGGACGCCACTCTTGATTCGCTGAGCGCGGCGCCGGATCTGAAAAACTCTTTCTCCGGATTGTACGTTCGCGGGCGCATGCACGAAGGGCCATCGTCTTGGGCCTTTCTGGCGGTATCGCCGCGGGAGAGCGCTGCCGCGGCCGAAGGCATTCTGGCATTCGGCATTCTTTGGCTCGATTGGACACGCCTGCACGGCGATCTTCGCGCTATAGCGGGCTTACGCCTCTTCGTTCCGCAGGGCAGCGGCCGCTTCTTGCGCCAGCGCGTTGCCGGGCTTTCTGCTTCGGCGCGCGTGGAAATATTTGAATTTTGCGAGAGTGACGGGAGAATCGAAAAAATCGATGTTGCCGACGCGGGCAACATCGATAGCTGGCTCGTGCCGCGGCGTGAGGCGGAGTCCGCGCTGCGGGCCGCGCGCGAGGCGGCGTCGCGCCTGCCGGTGTTGGAGAACAAGATCGCCGCAGGAGGGGAATCTGTATGCGCCAGTTTTGTCGGCGCTACGAGCGAGGTGGCATTCCTCTTTCGCGGTCTGGAATTTGCACGCTGGTCCCGGGGAATCCTGCGCGTGGGAATCGGCGAAGCCCAGCAGCGATTGCCGGGAGCGGAGCTGGTATCATGCGGCAAGCCGCTCGAGAAATTGCTGGGCGAGCTCGAACTGCATCGCAATTCGCTCGTCGGCGAAACAAAACATCCTCTGTATCGCTTCGCGCCGGAGCGTTGGCTTGAGGCCATCCTCCGCGAGGAGCCCACGCGCCTCGACGCTCACCTCGACGCTCGCTACCTGTATTCGCAAGTTCCGGCGTTCACACCCGGCGATCGCGGAGTTCTCGATCTGCTGGGCGTCACGCGGCGCGGCCGGCTAGTGGTGATCGAGCTGAAAGCTTCCGAAGATATTCAGTTGCCCATGCAAGCGGTGGATTACTGGCTGCGCGTGCGCCGCCACCAGCGCGACGGCGATTTCGCGCGCTGCGGCTATTTCCCAGGAGTCGAGCTAGACGCGGCGCCGCCGCTCGTCTGGTTGGTTGCTCCCGGGCTGCGGTTCCATTCGGCGACGGATATTCTGCTGCGCTATCTTGCGCCGGAGATTCAGATTACGCGGGTCGGCCTGGGAGAAAACTGGCGGCGCGGCATTCGCGTGATTTTCCGGCAGTCGGGTTGAAGGCGGACTCTCTTTGTCGAGAGCTCTAAAAAAAGAGGCCCTAAATAGAAAGGAAGCGGACCTGGCTGCGGTTCGCTTCCCGGGGTGTGTCCTTGAAGTGGTTGCTAGATTCGATGAAGACACCCGGCTCGGGGTTGCCTATTTCGTGATGGGGGCGCCTATATTGCGATGGGGCCAGCGATCTCGTTAGTAGAAAAGATACTTGCGCCACTTCTCGTCGCGATGCCCGATGAGGCGCATCAGCTGACGGGAGGTGTGCAGCGTGAAGGGGCGCGGCCGCCGCTGGAGCTTGAGGCCAGCCTCTTCCGGAGTGCGATCACCCTTGCGGTTGTTGCAGCTGTAGCAGCAGGCCACCAGGTTCTCCCAGGAAGAGCGGCCGCCGCGCGAGCGCGGCATTACGTGATCCAAGGTCAACTCCGATGCCGGCAAGGCTGCGCCGCAGAATTGGCAGGTGTTGCGGTCGCGCAGCAGAATGTTTTTGCGAGAGAGCGCGCGGCTCTGTTGCGGGATGTGCCGGTAGCTGAGCAGCCGGATCACTGAAGGAACCAGCAGTGCTTTCGATGTGGTATGGACTTCGTGATGGTTGGTTTCTTCGGCCTGCGCCACGCCCTTCAGCATCAGCACCAGGGCCCGCCTTACGGCGGTCACATTGATGGGTTCGAATGTGGCGTTGAGCACCAGGACGGGAGCCTGCATCACCGAAGGCCGGCTTGCCGCGGAAGTCGCTTTACGGCGCGCCGGATCGACCGCAGGAGTAGACAGGGAAATCTTGGGACGGGGACGAAGGCCGGCTTTGTGGCCGCTATCCATTCGTGGAGTCCTCGTGCTGCCCTTCAACTGCCCTAACGCTTGCCTTATTGCTAGACCGGCTCGCCGTCTGTTTTGCGTGCGGCAGTGCGAGCCCTGCAACTATGTTACCAGAACGAGCCCTTCCAACCGTCAGGCCAAAAACCGCTGCCGCCCCTGCCATCTTCAGCGCCCTCGCGCAGGCATCGAGCGTGGCCCCTGTGGTCATTACATCATCTATCAGCAGGATACGCAAATTGTCCACGCGGGCCTTTTCTCGCGCTGCATATGCTCCGCGCACGGACTGCCAGCGCTCAGTGCGCGACAGCACCAATTGTGGCGGGCGCGGCTTGACGCGCTGCAAAACGCGCGATTCCAGCTTTAGACCCAGGCTGCGGGCCAGCGGCCGGGCGATCGACTCCGCTTGGTTATATCCGCGCTCGCGCCGCCGGGCTGCGTGCAGCGGCACCGGCACGACCACATCTGCGCGCCACTCCGTCGCCTGGCGGCGCGCGACCTCCGTGAGCTTGCCCGCGAACCAATCACCTAGCCGGCTTACCTGCTCGTATTTGAGCAGGGCCACCGCCTCGAACAGGGAGTCGTCGTAAATGGCGAAGCTGCGCGCGCCGTCGAAGGCGTAATACTGCAATCGACACAAACGGCAAAGAGGTTGAATCGCTTCCGCGGCTACTTCGGAGTCGAAGGGCCTGCCGCACGCTCCACACATGGGTTCGGCGACGGGCTCAAAGCCGCTGAGGCAGCTGTCGCAGATGGGGATGCGGCTCGCGTTTGTCAGCGCGCGGTCGCAGATCCGGCACGGAGCTGGAAAAATCACGGACGCCAGCGCACCCAGCGCAGATTTGAGATTCACGGCAGATCCAAGGAAGGCTCAAGCCGACTTGGCTGCCCGAGAGAGTACCGAGAGGCTACTCCAAATCGGCACTTGAGGGAAAGGGAAAGAGGGGCCTGCGCGGGCGCAGGTCAACCCATCGTATTGGCCCCATCCTACTGTCTGTGCGGCGCTGCTGTGCTAACATACCGGCAGTCAGTAGGCCCGTAGCTCAGTTGGTTAGAGCGCCACCTTGACACGGTGGAGGTCTGCGGTTCGAGCCCGCACGGGCCTACCATCCTGCGCCATTGAACTGCTCGCGCTTGCCGCTTCTCCGATTTCTGCCTTTTGGAGACCTAAGGCCCTCCGTAGCGGGTTTGGTAGCGGGTCCGACCATAACCTGGCATCAAACGCTAGCCGACCCGGGACAAACCATTGTCTACGCCATGGGGCTCACATCGAGACGCCCAACCGCATACGATAGTAGCGGCAGGGTAATTCCTAGCGAGGCATTCCCCGCACACGTGCGGCTATTCTGTCCGGCGGGCCAAAGCGGCCTCGAAGCAGACGGGGGCCGTCCAACTCGGGAATTCCGGTTTACTTTTGAAGAGAGATGTAATATTTCATAGGCGGCGGAGGTCGTGCCATGAAGACGAAGCGATTCGTGATTTTTGTCCTGGCTGCTGCCCTTTTGCTGGTTTCCGCGCCCGTTTTCGGGCATCACGGGAACTCCCAATACGATATGGAGCATTCCAAGACGCTGACCGCGACGGTGACGGGCTTCGTCTGGGCGAATCCGCACTGCATCCTGAGCTTTGACGCCAAGGACGATGAGGGCGTCATCAAACACTGGTCGGTGGAAATGCACAACCCACTCTTGTTAACCCGCGCCGGCTGGACCAGCAAGACGTTGAAGCCTGGCGACGAGATCCAGGTCACGTTCCACCCTGCCAAGAACGGCAGTGGCAGCGGCCAGCTATATAGCGGGGACGCCAAGATCAGTCTGCATGGAACCGTGCTTCCGCTCGAAATCGGAGGAGATGCAGGAGCGTAATAGCGATTCGCAGGTTTTTGGGATTCCAGATTGCAGATTGGGCGTACAGGGCCGGCTAGAATGCCGGCCTTTTCTTTTTAGTTTTCAGTTCTAGCAGCGGGAAGAGTCGCCTGTGTACGATCCGCGTGGATGGTGGTATCGTACCGCGAAATTTCGGAACCAACGTGGAGGCATTCTAAGATGCGAAATCGCATAATCGGTGCAGCGGTGGCTGCCCTTTGTTTGTCTCTCTCACTTTCTTCACCCGCGCGCGCGCAGGCTCCTAAAGTGGCGCCGGGCACCGGCCTGGACCATGACATCTCGGGCGTGTGGGGAGCGTTCACCGGCAACACGCGTCCGCCACAAGGACTCGCACCCCTTTCGCAGCCGCCCGTCATGACGCCCGAGGGGCAGGCGCACTTCGAACAAAACACGTCGCAAACCAAGCAGGGGCTCCCCGTCACGAAGTCTCCTGCGTTCCAATGCCTCCCGGCGGGCGTCCTGCAAGGCTATGGCCCCGGCACCTATGCCTTTGAGTTCATCCAGACTCCCCAGCGCATCTTCATGATCCTCGAATACGCCCACCAATGGCGCGAAATCTGGATGGACGGCCGCCCAATCCCCGAGGAGTCCGATCCGCTTTGGATGGGCTACGCCGTGGGACACTGGGACGGCAACGACCTGATCGTCGAGACCGGCGACTTCAACGATCTCACGTGGCTGGACAGCGGCGGCCATGGGCACTCGGATCAGCTCAAGATCACCGAGCGCTTTCATCGTGAAGGTGGCGTCTTGGTGGATACCGCCACGATCGAGGATCCGAAGTACTACGAGCGGCCCTGGAGCGTCTCGCGAACCTTTCAGCGGCACGCTGACTGGGAGATCGGCGAAGCGTTCTGCATTCGGGATGAAGAGACGCGCTTTGAAAACGTCGTCGTCAATCCCGCCGCCAACCCGCCGGCTGCCAAGTAGTTTTGGCGCTGGTCAGAAAGTTAGGGCGTTCGCGGGCTTTCCGCGGATCGCGGCATACAAACGTTCGCACGCGTAAGCGCGAGATTGGTTCGAGCTCATCGATTTCGCGAAGCGAACTCGGCTGCGTCAATCGGCGGCACGTTCAGCTGCACGTCGGACAACGTCGGTGTGTCTTACCCGTCCAAGTGGGGACCCAGTGAATGGCACCTTGACGCCGCCGACTGCCCGGTAATCGCTGTAATCAACCTGGGTGGGAACTTGCCCGACCGAGACACGCCACCGCATACTATAGTAGCGGTACGATAATTTCTGGCGAGGTATTCCTCGGCTATTCTGTCCGGCGGGACAAGGCGGCCTCGAAGCAAGCGGACATCACGTCGAGAAACTTGGTGTAATTGTCGCGTCCGACAATGAAGGGATTGGGATCTCCCGCTTTGCTAGCACGAAGTTCGCTGAGCTTGTCGCCAAACCCATCCATCATGGGGTGATTTTGAAGTTCAACGTCGACCTTCATCTTCTTGGTCCATTCCTCGAAATGGGCGACTGATTGTAGAAACTGCTTCATCTGTGCTTCGGACGCACCGGCTGGTCCGATCAGGCCTCCGAAAATAGCGACGACGTGGGTCTTGCCGCCTTCCTTCACCGGAAAGATCAATCCTAAGGACCCGGGAGTGTGGGCCGGCACATAGACGGGCATTACTTTTTCATTTCCCAGCGTAAGAGGTTTTCCCTCGACGGCGACCACATCGCGCTTGGGGGGAGTCGTCATCGGCGGGCCACCAGGCGGAGGATTTTGCATGAAGTCCCAATCCGCGGCAGCCAATGCCACATGGGTTCCGAAGTGTTCCTGAAAGTACGGGGCGGCGCCATAGTGGTCCTGATGGCCATGTGTGGCGATGATGAGCTTCACGTTCGCAGGATCCAGACCCAGCATTTTAAGACCCGGAAGAAGAATCGTATCCAGATCCTTCATGGAGCCGGCATCAATCAAGATAATTCCTTTGGATGTGGTGATGGCATAAACCACGGCATTGGCTGGGCCGTAGGTGCCAGGAATCGCGTAGAGGTTGTCGAAGATCTTTTGCGGCCCTGGGTCAGCCGCCTTGCCAGGACGTCCGGATGCTTCACAGAAGTAGCGCTCTTCCATGGGCCAAACCGTGCCGGCAATATTCTTTGCTTTGTCGATGTCCGCCTGGACTTCTGCGGAATCAGGTTTGTTGTCAGCCGCCTTTGGGGTTGGCGGCGCCTCCTGCGCTTGAGGGGGAGGCCCCATGAATCCCAGGAATAGTAGAAAGATAATGCCTAGGTGCGATTTCATGGTTTGGAAGCGGTTTGTCTTGTTCTCAGCGTGCTGCGCCTTCATTGCCGCCGGCGTGGTTCGCGCCGTTCACAATGTGCACAGCCTCGCGTTCTTCGCAAGGCGGCTGCTCGTACACCATGGTGTTCTGAAGTAGGGTGACCTCGAGAGGCATGACCCAGGGTTTCGTGAACACGTTTGGATCATCCGCAATCGCTTGATACTGAAGCGAGTCACCTTTGCGTGTAAGCCGCTCGGTAACGTGGAGGGCCGTGGTGTGAAAAGCGCCATGAATGTCTAGCCACGTGTCATCCGTAAAGCGGGTTACATCTGTCACAAATGTGTCGCCCTCCCAGTGGCCGACGGAGTCTCCAAAGTACATGGGATCGACGTCAGTTCGGTGCGGCCGGCCGTCTGTCGGGATGAGGCGAACGCCCACCCCTGTCGCGTCCCCGGCTCCGTTGTCTACCTGATAGAAGAAGATCATAAGATTCGGTGTCTGAACGATCTGCGTGGGGGTGCCCGCGCGCGGCACTCCGAGCGGCTTGCAATGAAAGGCGGGGTCTTCGTCGACCTGGTGGGCAGTGAGCGTTTTTACCTTTTCTACGAACTCAGGCTTATAGGGCGCTGCGGTCGAGGCAGGAGGGCCAGCCCGAGGAGGCGCCTTAGCACCGGGCTTGGCTGGGATCTGCAATACGTACGTCACCCCATCGATTTGATGGTCACTTACCGTCGCCTCCGGGGCCTGCCAGTAGCCCGTGAGGTCCGGATGCCCGTCCGCTGTGCGCGGTGTGGGCTTCGCCTCGGCCTCTTTCAGCGCCGGTGAGCCTTCAGCCGCGAGCCGTCTCTGTACACCTGTTTGCGTCTCGTTTTGCGCCGCAGCAGGCAGACCTATTCCCACGAAAAGCAAAGCCGCAGTTACAACCTGCAGATAGCAAGTTATCAGTTTCATGACGGAATGCTCTCCCAATCCCAATCAGGGTTGAGCAACGCTTCTTGCGGCCGATTTCTTCTGAATCAAAGAGCCGTAGAGGCGTTCCACGAAGGCATCTTCTTTAGCCTGGTCCAGGTTCAGGTAGTCCAACTTGGCCAGCACCTTATCTTGCTTAATCTGATCGAGAGTCTTACCGGCGTCGATCTCGCCTTGAACGGCAGCGGTTGCACCCTTGAGAAAGGTGAGACTCTTGGCCAAATCAGATCGCGTCACCAGGTTTCCGTGACCCGGAACTATCTTGGCATCGTCTCCTACATGCGCTAGCACATATTCTTCAGCGGCCATCGGACCTTCAGGGCCCCCGGATCCATCACCGTCCATGTCGATCGCCGGAAATGAGGGAGGATTGAAATTTACAAAGTCGTCTCCCATCTGCACCACGTCTTCTTCCGGATAAAGATAAACGGTGTCTCCATCGGTGTGACCCGAGGGGAAGTGGATCCCGTGAATCTGTTCTCCACTTATGTGCAGCGTTATTTCGTGGTCGAACGTTATTGACGGCAGTGTGTCGATCGGCGAAGGCGGAAAGCGTTTACTGCCCGTCTGCATCCGTGTGCGCACGTTGTCTTGGGCGATAATGACGGCCGTTTGTGCGAACATCCCATCCCCTTCGGTATGATCGGCATGCCAATGAGTGTTGAAAACGTACTTCACGGGCTTGTCGGAGATGGTTCTAAGAGCCGCTTGGAATTTTGCTTGCATGTTAAAGAAGCCCTGGTCGATGAGGACGATACCGTCATCACCAACAAACGCGGTGATGTTCCCCCCGAAGTTTCCGGCTGCACCACCTACGGGAACCATCTGTAGGAGATAGACGCGGCTTGAAAGCTTCTGGACCTTGACCTCAGCTTTGTTCGGGTCGACAGGGCGAACCTGCCCTCGTGGCTGTGCCAACTGCTGCGCATTTAGAGAAAATACTGCTGCGAGTGTAAAAACATAACAAAACGCAAGAAATCTCCGCATCGGGCCTCAGCTCTTGTTCGTCATCTCGCTATACATGATCTCAGTCGTTGTCAATGGCGGCAAGTTGCCCTGTGCGTTTCGCTTGGGTGGCGCCGTGGATTCGCCGAGAGCCGTCTTGACATCGTCGAGAGACTTTCCTTGCATGACCATTGCTTCAATCTTGTCCCACTTGGCTTGAACCAACGCTAATTTCTCTTTGACGTCATCCTTCGTAAATGTGTCGCCATGCCCAGTGACGTAAATGTCCGCTTTCAGCGCCAACATCCCCTTCATATTTTCGATCCAGCCCTTCGCCGATCCATGCAGGTCTGAATGCAAGGGCATGTCGTCCGGCGCCCGATCGGTCACGATCAAGTCTCCACCAAAGACGACCTTCTGGGCTGGGAAGTAGACGATCAGATCACCGCTTGTGTGCGCCGGCGCCCAATGGAAGAGTTGAACATGCACGCCATCGATCGTTAGCTTTTCGTCTTTGGTAATCAGCTTTGTCGGCAGGCGATCCTGCGGGGCGGCGTCACGGGCTGTAGCGACTTCCATTTCTTTCTTGGTGTTTTCGTGCGCAATGATGGTCACCCCGGCCGGAAGGGCGGCCAGTCCAAGCATGTGATCGCTGTGAAGAACGATGACCGTATTCACAGGCTTGGGAGTGATCTTGGCGATTTCCGCGAGCACATTCGTTTCTGATTCGGCCGAATCTTTGCTGTCCACAAGGATTACGCCGGTCTTGCCCACGACAAATCCCACATTATCCTGATTTGAACCCACGCCCCCTTTGGCCAGGTAAACATTGTCCTTAAGTTTCGTCACCACGAGGGGCTCTTTCAGTTTGTAATCCGCAATAAGGGCTTTCATTCTCTCTAGAGGATCTTGCTGTCGGGCGCTCGAAGACGGAGCAAGTGACACTAAGGCGACAGCCACGACGGCCCCAAACGTCAATTTCCTAACAATATCCAAGCTTGCCTCCCTAGATCGTTCGGACCGTTGCGGTGAACTCCCCACCATAGGCCTGGCAGCGATATCCCGAAAGCACATACGTCGAGTCTCCGCTGCACGACATCGGGCTGTCGGCAGTCGACCTCACACGCCAGACGTCCCGATCAGCCATTGCAGCGGAATCGACGCCGCTGCCCGTTTTCTAGTGGCCTTGGTCGGGCACTGCTCCCGGCCGCGACGACGCAGGCGGCTGGAGGTCTTCAAGATTCAGCTTATTGACATCATTGAAGATCTTGGCGAAAGCTTGTACCGCATTTCTCAGAGCATTCGCTGGGACTTTGTCGGGTGTATCCTCACTGCAATGGTAGAAGACACCCTTGTTGTGAAGGTAGAAGGACGGCGCGTCGAATTGCAACCTGGCCAGTTGACCGGCCGAACCAGCGCCGGACATTTGAGTAGGTACGCCAAACAACGCGTAGTCATCGACAACGATGTGAGCCAAACGGTCGCTGCCGTAAACGCCCCACCAAGATGGGCCGTAGGCGTTGGTCGCGACGAGGCTGGGCTCAACATTGGTGAACCAGGGACGATCCCAGACCGCGTTCATTACCGCCACGTGCTCGGAATTCGTAAGCACGGCGGTCTTCGCGAAGATCTTTTGAAAATTCGCGTGCATCCATGCTCCTCCGTAGTCACCGCCATGATGATCGGGAAGCGCTACGAAGTACATGGTCCTGCGACGCTGCGCTTTGGGCACTTTTGCAAAATACTCCGCGGTTCCAAACAGCGCAGCAGCGCCTGCTCCGTCGTCGATGGCTCCTTGGAAGTAGCCGTCGAGGTGGCTGATCATGACGATGTTCTCGTCCGTCATTCCTTCCAGCTTGCCGATGACGATGTCTTCCTTGAGATCCGGATAGTTCGGGACATCCCAGGTCACATGCGTCTTGAGGCCGGTGCCATTTGCTTCAGCATTCATCGCTTCAACGGCTTCTCCGTCCTGGTCTCCAATGGTATAGATGGGAATCTTGATGTCCCGCAACGCGCCATCCATATGGCTGACGTATTGCATGTTGCCGGGGATGGCGATGTCAACGATGACAGCCTTGGCACCGGCCCGCTGCGCCCGCGCCACCGAATTCATCCACTGAGCAGATTGAATCAGGTCGCTGGGAGTCGGAATGCTATAGATGAATACGGCCTTACCCTTTACATCTTTTCCGATGAAGTCCGAGGGCTGGCCCAGACCGACCCAAACCGTATCCAGGTTTTCGTCACCCTGTGGCGAAGGCATGAAACGATCAAAATCGATAATGGGGTTAGAACTCTCCAGTTTCATCGTCTTACCACTGGACGTCACGCTGACTTCCCATGACTTCGGGAGATTAAACGGATCCGGGATAGTGACAACCTCATAGGGAACGCCGAGTTCTTTGAACTTTTCCTTGGCCCAGTTCTGCGTCTCGGTTCCCGACGAGGTTCCGGGAATTCGACCCCACCACTGATTGCCCTCGTTTTTATATTTGAGCGAAATAGCGGCCAGCTCCTCGACCCACTTATGCAGTTGTTGTCCGTCAACAGCGTCGTAAGATTTATCGACGCCGGGCGGCAAGGGCCAATTCAGCGGCTGAGCCTGAACTTTGGAAATCTTTCCCCTGGCGGCGGTGGGAGGACGTACCTCGCCCTCTTGCGCAAAGGTAGCGTAGGCGGCGAAAAGCATGACCAGGGACATCATAGTGACCCCAGCGCCCCTCATGAAAGCGAACTTCCTCATATGACTGTGTGACATTTGGATTCCTCCCTGCATCTCCGAAGTGTCGAACGGACTTTGTCGGACTATGCTCTGACTTGTTCCATATTTTCAAAAGCTGATAACGAACACGGAGCGCCCGTTATCGCGGCGCAGTCTGCGCGCCCCCGGCGTGGTTCGCGCCATTTACCATGTGCACGGCCTCCCGTTCGTCGCAAGGAGGCTGCTCTACGGGGAAGTCGTTGACGAGTATTGAAGTCAGTGGACCCACGACCCAAGGCTTTGTGAAGACGTTAGGGTCCTCAATGGTCGCCTCATACGCCAGAGTATCTCCCTTACGCGTATATCTTTCGACGACATGGAGGGCGTCGGTGTGGAAATAGCCGGCAATACCAAGCCATGTATCGTCGGTCAGATGAGTCACATCTACAACCAGCGTGTCGCCTTCCCAGCGGCCCACCGAGTCGCCGTAGTACATGGGATCGACGTCGGTGCGATGCGCTCTACCATCCACGGGAATAATCCGCGCTCCAAGCCCGGGGACGTCGCCAGCGCCATCGTCCACTTGGTACAGCATCACGACGACTTTCGGCGTTTGGTTGAAGAAGAAGGCGGGAGTTATGTCAGTCAAACCAAGGTTCGCGCGAGGTGTGCCGAGAGGCTTGCAATGGAATGCAGGATCCTGATCGACTTGGTGCGCCGCCAGGTCATGAACCTTTGCCAGCAGTTCAGGCTTGTAAGGAGGCGGGGGCACTTGGGGCCGTCGCGCCGCCGGAGTTGTCTCCCCCGGCTTCTTGGGCAAAGCCAGCACGTACGTAACGCCCTGCGCCTGGTGATCGGCTACGCTCGGTTCCGGCCATCGCCAATATCCGTTTAGGTCTGGATGTCCATCGGGTGTCCGCGGCGTTGGTTTGTCTGCCAGCTTCTGGACCAACGCGGCTTGATCAGGAGTGAGGGCCTGAGCCGCAATAGGTGTAGGAGCTACGCTCAGGATCAGGATTGTCCACACCCCGAAAGCACAGCCAAAACGATAAAGAGACATTTGGAATTAGCCCCCTTGCGCAATTATTCGTTAGAGTCGATCGGACTCGGTCACAAATCCCTCAGGACATCTGATCGCCTATCGTTACTTCGGCTGAGTGACGGGAGGATGCTCTGCCCCGCCGAATTCAATCTTCCGACCACTCGACAAAGTAAGCTCCTGCATCCATCCAAATGACTTTGTTGCGTCTTTTGCGCGGTAAGCGAGCACAGTGATCGGCTCGCCAATCGTGAAAGTATCCCGAGTGAGTCCCGCGCGATGCATGAATCCCGTGGGGAACGATTCGAGCGTCCAGTTCGTGACTTTACCGCTGTCGTCCTTCACATCCATATAGAAGTAAATGTGCGGATTGATCCACTCGACCTTTGTGAATGAGCCTTTGAGCGTCACAGGCTGTTTATCATCGAATTCCGCTTCGAATGAATGGTGCGCGTATACGGAAATCGCGGTGCAGAGAAAGATAAGGCTGGTCACCAAGATGCGGCGAGCCTTTAGCGTCTTCATTGAGCAATCCTCCGGTGGCTTGGGCAACTCCTCGAAATTAGCCTCCCCCCATTTCGACAGCCTATCCCTCAAGGCTTCGATAAGCCATACTCGACTGTCTTTATTCCATATCCGAAACGCTCATATGCGCTAGGAAGGATCTGGAATAAGGAGTGGCTCCTCTGGCGAAATGGACCCGTTGGATCTTCGGAACGTGATGGCTATCTGAACACAGCCGTCTTATGGCTGTCACCAAACTTCAATCCGCGCATCTGCTTGACAATAGATCTCGTTGTGCGCGACGGCCAGGCACGCGCCCTTTAGGGAAAATCTCCTGCCGCGAGCGCCGGAATTCGGAAGGAGATATTCCGTTCATCCTCTTGAACGCACTGCTGAAGGCAAAACCCGATTCATATCCGATTGTTTGAGCGATCTCCTTTACGGAGGTATCACTTGTAAGTAGCGTATGCGCGGCGAGACGCATGCGGTAACTTTTCAAGTATGCCGAAGGCGATTCGCCCAGTTCTCGGCTGAATCGACGGGAGAATGCCGCCCTTGATAACCCGACCTGCCGTGAAAGATCTTTCAAGGTCCAAGGCGAGCTCGGCTCCGCGTGGATAAGCGCGAGCGCCTTTTCAAGAGAGCGATTCTTTTGAGCCGCAACCCATTCCATCTTATTGGAGGCAGACTCTCCAAACCATTCGCGGATCGCATAGATGAAAACCAGGTCGAGAAGGTGGGCGACGAGTTTTTCACTCTCGGGCTGCGGCTGCTCCAATTCTTCATCCATAAGGCGGAATGTAGACATAAGAGAAGCGTTAGCGCGTATCCGAGACGCAGGAATATGCAGGAGAGGGGGTAGTATCCCGATAGTAGGGCTATAAAGTTGACCGTCTAAAACGCGAGTCCCACACATTTGGGTGGTCATCGGGCCTGGAAGGGCGCGAGGGGCTTTGGACTCCCCCATTACCTGCCATTCCTCTTCCAATGTTCGAACCGGAGTTTTCGGCGCGTGCATTGAGTCGTGAAAACTTCCCTGGGGAGGAAATACGACCAAATCGCCCTGTTCGACTCTCGTTAGAGGATTATTTTTGGAGGCGAGCCAGAATGCGGGGCCTTCGACGGCCATTTGAAAGGTCATCGTATTTCGTTCTGGATATCGCGTGCCCCACGGCGCTGACTTACGCCTGCGAACCAGTACTGCCGAACCAGTTCGTATCGCCTTGACGCTAGTGCTATTGACGTACATCTGGCCTCCCCGGAAAACACGCCCCACCGCGACTCGGGTACTAAACGGCTATCTGCGGCGCATCGTACATCAGATCGCCGGTCAAACTCAATTGTGAGCTTTTCAATTATGCAATAGAGACCATGGAGTATGGCTTGTGCTGGCCATCGAAGTTACAGTGCACCCATTCGACTAGGGTTGGCGACTCCGGGTTGTGTGTGATTCTAGTCTTTCTTGGCTTTTTGGGGATCAACACGATCCTGGGGCCTTGTGTGTGGGGGGGGCGTATTGAGCCGTCACATTCGCGTCGAGGCAAGAATGTTGTTCGCACGGTTCTTACCTTGGCTGAGTGAGCAAGCTCCTCCGAAGCGATTTCCCGATTTTGCGTGCGACTGCACGTTGATTGAAGACTTTGTGAAAGAGTCTTGTGACCGGGCATCACTGAGAACCCTCAGGAGGACTACCATGTACAACAATTCGCTTGGCAGCTCGCGTTTGAGTTTTCGATGCCTCTTGCCGTTTCTGCTGCTCTTCTTGTTGCCGCCAGCTCTGTCGGCACAGACCTCCGGAACGGCAGCGCTAACAGGTACTGTGACCGACTCGACGGGCGGGGTGATCCCCAATGCCACGGTCACCGCCACCAACACAGGCAATGGCCAAGCGAGAACAACAATGACTGGAGCGGATGGCGTCTACAAGATTAGCTTGCTGCCACCAGGGGCTTACAAAGTAAGGTTCGAAGCCATGGGGTTTGAGGCAGCCGAGCAGCCTTCCGTGGAATTGAGCGTCACTGAAACCCAGACTCTGAATCGAAGCTTGGCGGTTGGTTCTCAAAACCAACAGGTAGTGGTGCAAGCCGGAGAGGAGTCCGTTCAAACGACGAGTTCTACGCTCGGCACTGTGATCGCTTCTGAGACGGTGACAGACCTCCCTCTCAGCACGCGCAACTATTTGAATTTGATATCCCTATCCGCGGGAGCGAACGCCAACGTGAACAACGCCGACCAGGTCGGCAAAGGCGGCATGTTCTTGTTCGTGAACGGCTCGAACAATGAGCAGAACAACTTTCAAATGGACGGGGCGGTGGTCGATAACTACTTCAGCTTTGGAACTGCGAACGACAACGGTTTCTACGCGTCGATCCCCATTCCCAACCCCGACGCTATTCAGGAGTTCAAGATTCAGACCTCCACCTTCGATGCGGGCTACGGGCGCAATCCTGGCGCGAATGTGAACGTCGTAACCAAGTCGGGCACCAACTCCTTCCACGGCACCGCGTTCTACTTCTTTCGAAATAGCTTTCTAAATGCGAATGAGTGGTTCAACAAGGAAACCGAACTCGCTCAGGGCGAGCCGAACAAGCCATCCGTATTGAGCCAGAACCAATACGGCGGCACGTTTGGCGGTCCGATCGTGAAAAACAAGCTGTTCTTCTTCGTGTCGTACCAAGAGACGTCACAGCGGAACGGGATTTCTGCTTACGGTTTCCAGACCCCCGTATTGCCGCCGATCCCTTTTGGAAACCGGGGAACCTGCACGACACCCAACTGGACATCGCTTGCCCAATGCGATGCGGCCACAGCCACGTTTGTCACGAATCTAGCAACGGCGATAAGTCCGAACTGCCCCGCGAACGCGACCAACAAATTCGACAAGACAGCGCTGGGCGGCCTGCAGGTTGCCTGCCCGACTCAGCCAATCGGACCCGCGAACCCCGTAACCGGTCCCGCCGGTCTCTACAACATCAGCCCAATCGCCATCAATCTCCTCCAGCTGCAACTGCCTAGCAATGGTAGCTATTACATCCCGGGATCCACGACTGGTCCCTACAAGGTAAATTCCTATTCCATCCCCGCGACCTATGCGGAACACCAGGGATTGGGCAACTTCGACTATGTTATCGACCCCAAGAACACCCTTTCGGAACGGTTCATATACAGCACCGATCCGACGAACGCTCCCTTTCCTTGCGGCATCGCAGGCGTGGCCGGCAGTTGCGTACCGGGTTCACCGGTCTCGTTTCAATACTCGGAGGATGCCGGAACGCTCAAGCTCACGTCGATTCTGTCGCAAAACGTCGTGAACGAGGGTCACGTAGCCTTCCAACGCTTTTACTCCACTTCGAGTAACGGGGTTCCGTTCACCAATACGCAGGTTGGGATCACGTCGTTGAATCCTGGAATTACGACGCTTTCTCAAATCGCCGTCAACGGCGAATTTCAAATAGGCGGCGCCGTATTGTTCGGATTAAAGCTCGCTGTGCAGCAATGGGAGCTCGGTGATCAGCTCTCCTGGACGCGCGGGAAGCATACTTTCCGGTTCGGGGCCGAGTACGAAAAAGACAGGGTGACCATCAAATTTTCGGGACTTCATCTAGGGTCGCCGACTTTTCAAACCTTCCCTGATTTTCTGATTGCGCGCTGCGGAAACGTCCCCGGATGCGCCCTTTCGAATAACACAACGAACAGCAACGAATCTTCGCCCGGCGGCAATAACATATTGGGAGCCTACGACGGTAACCTAGAATCGACACTGTTGGCCCCCACGATTAACGCCTTTGCCCAGGATGATTTCAGAGTGAGTTCGCGATTGACGTTGAACTTGGGAGTGCGTTGGGAATACTTCGGGGAACCCAAAGATACAGAAGGCAAATGGAGCAATACCTGGCCGAGCCTGATTAACCTGCAACCGATCCCCGGCACGGGATGCGTACAAAACGGCGTGGTATTTGGGCTTGGCGCTGCGGGAACGGGATGCACTCTGCTTGGGTTCGAAGTACCTTCCAATTTTCCAGGGCCTGTTCCCGCGGGCGTGTATAGATTCAATAAGCCTTATCTAACGCGCACGGGGGCCGCATTGGACAATTTCGCCCCACGCGTCGGTTTCGCCTGGCAACCGCTTTCTACACCGAGCCTGGTGGTGCGAGGTGGCGCCGGCTTCTTCTTCGATCGACCAAACGCTATCCCGGTCACAGAGCAAGGACACAGCAACGTTCCTTTCGCCTTCGCTGTTGCTCAATCTCCTCTTGAAACTCTTTCCACTCCTTTTATAGTTCCGCCCACAGTACCTGGGCCTCCGGGAACCCCGGGTTGGACCCCGCGCTGGGTAACGCCGGCGGGAGTGAGCTCTAACCTTTCGGGAAATCAAACGATCGCGGAGGACTTCTCGAATGGATTGGTTTACGAGTGGAACCTCAACACCCAGTGGGAGTTTAAACCCACGTGGGTTTTGGAGGTTGGCTATGTAGGCTCGCACGGTATCCGAGAAACTGCGGGCTATACATCCTCGTTGAATGCTCCCGCGGGCGGAAATAGCACCCCGATCAATACGGCACAGCTTGCGAGTCCGACCCACCCGGTCAACTGCGGCTACGACGGAGTCGCAGCCGATTGCATTACGACAAATACAACCGGAAACCTCACTTTGCGCGTGCCCTACCTCGGATTCACGCCCGGCTTTGCTCCGGTGACCAATACTTCGTCGTCCCTATACAACGCCCTCCAGGTGTCGGTGAGGAAGCAACTTTCTCACGGCCTGACGGTTCAGGCGGCATACACATGGGCGCGGTCTTTCGTTAACTACTACATCGGCAATCCTGATGCGACCGTAGGAGGTGACCCGTCCTTCATTAACACCTATGCCCCCAATACGTACTATCACCCGCAGCGCCTTACCATAAACTACAGCTACGACCTTCCCTTCGGGAAGCATGACGGGCTCGTCGGCGAAGCGCTAAACGGATGGACCTGGTCGGGAGTAGTCACCATTCAGAACGGAGTTCCTCTACTCATAACCGACACACGGCTCGGATCGGCTTTTGCCCCATCCGGCCAGGGACCCTATGCCCTGGGTTACTTGTGCCCGGGAGCTACCCCTTCCCAAATTTCCACTTCAGGAAGCATGTATTCACGGGTACTCGGCGGATATCTCAGCCATAGCCCGTTTCCTTCTATTCCTCCCACTGCCGGTTGCCCGCTGCCAACTGTCGCCGGCAGCACAGCAACCGCGTACGGCGGAGGGCCGGGCTCTAATAATTTGGTCCCTGATAACATACTCGGGCCAGGACAAAGCAATTGGGACATGTCCATCAGTAAGACCTTCACCATCAAAGAATCGCAAACTCTGCAATTCCGAACGGAGTTCTTTAATACATTCAATCACCCGCAGTTCAACAATCCGTTCGTCAACGCGTCGCTAGGAAACTTCGGACAGATTACGGGAACCTCCGTTAATCCGCGCTTGTTGCAATTCGGGCTCAAGTACCAGTTCTAAAATAGGCTCTTCGAGGAAAGTTTTAGACAACGGGCAAACACCGCGAAGTTCGCCCACGTTCGAGGGCTTAGGCACCAACGCACCATGACCAAAGCGGAGGCGCACGTAGCGCCTCCGCTGCTGTCGTTAATCCCAGAGTGCGGTCTAGGGATACCCGCCCACGGAGCGGCAGTATCAAAACAGAAGTCCATGATCGAATGGTTCGGGTTCCGCACGGAGGCCCTCTTAATGGCGACCGCAACAACAACCCCAGGCGTCGCGAAAAAATCTTCGAGCAAACTTTTGTGGCTTTCGGTCGCGACATTGCTGGTACTGGCAGCCATTACCTATATCTTGCCTAGCAACCCAAATTTTGCGGTTGGTTTCAGTCTGCGCCAGCTTGTCGCAATCGAGTTGATCCTCTTCGTGTCGGGCATCATGAGCGGACTTTCCGGATTTGGATTTTCAGCGGTCGGAGCTGCCTGCCTCCTGTTCATCGCCCCGATACTGGAAGTTCCGCTGCTTCAGACATTATCCACGGGGAACCAGCTTCTCTCGATCGAGCAGTTGCGCGCGGATATGCCGAAGTCCTGGAAAGATTTCTGGGCAGGGCCTGGGCCATGCATGTGCGGCGGCCTGCTCGGCGTCCCATTGGGGGTTTGGGTGCTCGCCCATGTGCCCGCTACGCGGTTGATGACCGTGTTCGGCTCACTCCTTGTCGTGTACTCGATTTACTCGATGTATAAACCGATTGGCGCGAAGATTCGAGGCTTTGACGGTCCCATCACGGGAAGTTTGGTGGGTTTTCTCGGCGGAGTTGTGGGCGGCTTTACGGCTTTTCCGGGAGCTGCCGTGGTTGTGTGGACGGGCCTGCGGGACCTCCCTAAAGCGCAAAACCGCGCGATCGTACAGCCCTATATCATTATGGCCCAGGTCTACTCCCTCGGCCTGACCGCGTGGCTGCATCCTTCCTATCTCAGTCATCGTTTCTGGCTGCTGCTTGCGATTACTTTACCAGCAGTGCTGCCAGGGACTATGGGCGGTGTACTGATTTACCGGCGAATTTCGGACGTGAACTTCAAGCGAGTTTCTTTCTTCCTGCTCGGACTTTCCGGTGTAGCGCTTCTACTGAAGATTTATGGGCCAGCTCTCGTCAAGATGCTTTAGCAGGGTGGCGCGGAGTTCAACACCACTGGGAGATTGATTTCTGTATCCTTCTGCTCCGACTGACTGCGCCAGTCACTGGCATCCGCCGCCAGCGCCCCGTACCTACGGGCACAGCATCCTATGCTTACCTGGTGTGCCAATACTGAGTGAATGGTTGACGGAACCGCGCGCGTGGAGGTATACAACCTCGCAGCTATCTTTTATCACCAAGTATCAACGAGCTCCGGGCCAGATCTGAGCGGCCAGGCGGCGCTCGAAAACGGGGGAAGAAAGACATGAAGAACGGCAAGGTCTTGTTGGGGGTGGGGGGCTGCCTTCTGGCGGCTCTAACGGTCGCTCGGGGACAGGAAAAGTATCCGGACTGGCCGTATCCGATGTCCTATGATTCCGTGAAGGCCGCGCCGCAAAACAATAAGCTGCTTTACGAAGACGAGAAGCTACGGTTTATCGAGGTTACGATTCTGCCGGGCCAGCAGGAGCCCATGAACGGGCAGCCCTATCCGGCTGTCTATTTTCACAACGGTCCGATGCCCGATGCGGCGCAGATCGTCGATACGAAGCTCGATCCGAATAGTCCGCTGAACGGCCAGGGAGCGGGACATGGGACTGCTCCTGCCGGCCTAGAGTACCCGACGTGCGACACCATGCCGCCGCTCGCGCCACATCAAATCACCAACCATGGCACCATCCCCATTCATTACTACGTGCTCGAATTCAAGCGACTCGACGGCGCTGATCTGGGCGCGAACTGGAAAACTTGGTATCCGTGGATGGTTGGGCCGATCCCGGTAGTCGAGAATCTCGACGCCAGCAAGTTGGGTCCTCCGTTCTCGAAAGATTGGCCGTATCCGATCGCGCTGGACTCTGTGAGCGCCGCACCCAACAACCACAAGGCTCTTTATAAAGACGCGCGCGTGCGTCTGGTGGAAGTGACGGAGCGCCCCGAGTCGCAAGAGAACCTGCACGGGCATCCGTATCCGTCAGTCTTCGTAAATGACGTTTATTTCGCAGGGCCGCCTCCCGGTGCACCGCAAGGCCGAGGCGGAGCCGCGGGGCCCGGAGGCCCTCCCGTCAATTCGCCCCTGGGCAAGCCCGGCCCCTACCATAAAGGCGAAACCGGAGATTATCAGTTGGATCCGAATGCCATCCCCATGGGGCGCGGCGGCCCCGGTCGTCCTCCAGCGGGCATGAAGGCGCCGACGTGCTCAGCGGCCACGCCTCAGGCGCCGCACGCGCACATCCAGGGCGGGGAGGTTCCGGGTCATTTCTACCGTGTGGAGTTTCCGACGGCGAATTGACGCCAGCGTGTAGCAGACTTATAACGGGCGGCGGTTATCTTACTCGCGCGACCGGCGTCTCCTTCGTCTTACGAGGCTAGCATTTCACTAAGTGTTTTTTGGGGTCGCCATGATTGGTCGGTCTGACGGAACGATGTTGCGTCCGCGTCAATAAGTCCAATCAGCACCTCCGTCACGATCCGGCCGCCAACTGGACCGAGGCGATGACCTCCTGTACAGGCGTCGGCTTCGCGGAGAATGTAGAACCACAAGGGCGTCTCGCCCTGCCAGCCCGTGGAAGCGATGCCAACCTGCTCTGCAGTGAGCGGGGCGATTCCGATGTGACGGGCCACGGCTTCGCCAGAAGGCAACCCGACACCTTGCCCGCGTTGCAGGTCACGGACGGCCAGGGAATGGTAGTCTTCAATCTCGCACTCGCCGGTGACCGCCACGGGTAGCTCAATGAGTGCTCGTACCAGCTTTCCGTCGATTTTCTTAGAACGCTGCGCCGGGGCTGAGCCAGGTGCGTCGAAGAACAGCGTCCAGTCGACCGCGTGTTCACGCGGCACCGGACGGAATCCCAGGAGATCAGGAAAGAGCGGCACGGGATCAGTCCGCAAGTTCAGTAGGTAGCGGTGGCGAATCTGACAGTGGCCGTACCGATAGGCTGCGTCGGCAAACTCGAGGGGTATGAATCCACTGTGTTCAGGACGAAACCACCGCGGCCCTTCTCGGAGCACCCGATCTACTAGTTCGCTTCCGACCAGCGCAGGCAGAAACTCGTTAAGAACGACCCACTGATAGTGCCAGCGCAATTGCCGGGCCGCTTCGTCGAACACGCGGTCGTCTGCTACTCCGCTTAGCCGCGCCCTGTCGACGAACGCGTTATGGGCTTTAAGCATGGTCAAATGCAGCTGGGACATCAGCATGTGCGAATCGTTGCGTGGGTCACCGATTACAGCAATGCCCTCCGCATTTCGTTGCAGGTCCGCTCCGTCCAAACCGAGCAGGAACTTCGCCGGGTCGTCGCGCTGGTAGAGGAACGGATGGCCGGTCGGTCCGTCTCCGTACAGGGATTCAAGGTTCAGTTTCGGGCTGCGAGCATTATGCAATTCCGTCAAATTGGTATGGGATTGCAACTTCGACCGGTCAGCCGTAATGTCATGAGCCACAAATTGGCCGAAGACGGGCCAACCTGCGGCTGCATCACTCAGGGAGTCGGGAGCGTCACCGATGTCTCCGCAATCGCAGAAACCGCCCGCGCGGCCGAGCGCGTGCAGAAATTGCTCGTCGGCTTCAAACGATGGCAGCTCGGGAAACATCCGAGCATAGGTTGCGGGGCCAAGCGGCGCATCGATTGCCACTTTAGCTCGCGCCGGTGACAGGCAGTGATTTCGAACTGATGTGGCGCGTTGATTCATGACACCTCGATCTTAACGTCTTCTTGTCTAGATTCAACTCCGCTGCGTCGTAAGACAAGCTCTGCTGTCGGCAGGGGCTACCGGTTACACGGCTCTAGCTTGCCACTCGGGCGGAAGCCAATCACCTGGATTTCGGTGCGCAGCTTCGCGCGGAGACGGACTAACCGATGGGCATTTCTTCCGCGCTGGGTGCGATAAATTGACGGCATCGGAACGTCCAGTGGCAGGTAGACGGAGAGCTATCCCGCGATGGCGATGGGGCATGAAATATGCCAGGCACTTGTTGTTGATGTTCCACCAGCCGGGCCTTTCCGGAGTTACAGCTACCGCGCGTGGACGTGCTACCGTGACGTTAGCATGGAAAGAAAAATCTTCTGGGCCTGCTTCACCGTTTTGGGGCTGGCGGCTGATCTGTTCTTGCCGTTCTGGTGGGCGATGGGTGCGACGCTGCCGATCATTCTATTCAGCTGGTGGGTGGCCTACCGCAGCGGGTGGTTCTAGACGACGAAGCGGTAACCCACTCCGCGCACGGTGAGCACGTGGCGCGGCTTGGCGGGATCATCCTCGATGTAGCGCCGCAGGCGAACGATGAAGTTGTCGATGGCTCGCGTGTCGGTATCCTCATGTAATCCCCACACATCTTCGAGAATGGACTTGCGCGAAACGGTGTGGCCAGCGCTGCGGATCAGGTGCCGAAGGAGCTTCGCCTCCATCAGCGTCAGATGGATGGTGGTATCGGGGGAGCGGAGCTCAAGCGCGCCGAAATCGATGGTGCGGTTCCCCAATGAGAATATTTCCCCGTCATCTGCCGCCGAATGGCCCGTTGTGCCCGTTATGCCTGCGGCGCCCGCCGCTGCCACGCCATTTATACCGGGCGTCCCGTTTTCCGCAGACACTGGTGTGGCGTCCGCGCGCAGCCATGCGCTGCGGCGCAGCAAACCCTGCAAGCGCGCCAGGAAAATCCGCAGCTCGAAGGGCTTGGGAAGATAATCGTCAGCGCCCGCGGCGAATCCCTTGAGCACATCATCGGGCCGGCCTCGCGCGGTGAGCATGAGCACCGGAACGTAGTTTTTGGCCCTGCGCAATGTGGAGGCTACGGTAAAGCCGTCGATTCCAGGAAGCATTACATCCAGCACCACGGCGTCAAATTTTTCCTGGCCGCCGAGCATGGCGAGGGCCGCCTCGCCGTCACCCGCGATTCGCGCGGAGTATCCCTCCGCTTCGAGATTGAAACGCAAGCCGTCTGCCAGGTGCGCCTCGTCTTCCACCACCAGGATGTGGCTCACCCTTCGCTCCGGGGTAATTCCAGGGTCACCGTGGCGCCGCGCGTCTCGCCGGCGCTCTCGGCAAACACGTCGCCGCCGTGCGCCCGGGCAATGGCCCGCACGATGAACAGGCCTAATCCCGTGCCCTTCACCTGGGAAGCGGGACGATCCTGCACGCGATAGAAGCGCTTGAAAATCCGCTTCAGCTCGTGCTCGGGAATTCCGACGCCCTGGTCGCGCACGCGCAGCGCCACGCGATCCTCCTCGGAGGTGTCGAGCGACACGGAAACGTCCACGTTTCCCGCGGAATACTTGATGGCGTTGTCCAGGATGTTGGAAACCGCGGTGCGCAGTTCGCTGGCATCGCCCCGCACGATGACGGGCGTGCCGTTGCGCGCCTGCGTCCAGCGCAGAGCCTCCGGCTGCAAGTGATGCCGCGTACGCGCCAGGTCCATGCATTCGCCCACCAGCGCGCCGAAATCGACGTCCGCAGAGCTCGGCGCGGCGTGCTTGTAGCCTACTTCCGCGGCCTTAAGCACCTGCTCGACGGTGCCCAGCAGGCGGTCCGTGTCTTCCAGCATCAGGCTGTAGAACTGCTTGCGCTGCGTGGCGTCCAGCTCGCGGCGCTCAAGCGTTTCGAGATAAAGGCGGATGGAAGCGATGGGCGTCTTCAACTCGTGCGTCACGGCGTTGATGAAGCTGTCGTGGCGCTCGTTGCGGCGGATTTCCCGCACCAGAAACACAGTGTTAAGAATCAGACCCGCGATGATCGCAAAGAAAAATACGACGCCGAAGAAAAGCAGGACGCGCTCGCGCCAGTTGAGAATGATCCAACTGCCGGTAAGCGCCACGGCGGCTGCGACCAGGCAGATGCCCAGGATCAGAAAGAAAGCCATCTTTGTCCGGCGGCCAGTCATTTGCATAGGAGCTTCTGCAGATTGTACAGCGAACGGGAATCGTATAGCGAAGTTGGCGTGTTCGGGAAAGCGGGGAAGCGGGAACTCGAAAAAAAGGGGCACCGCAACGGGCGCCCCTTGAAGGAATTAAGATAGAACTACAGCTTCTCTATGCGGAGGCTGGGTCGGTCTGTGCCTCGGCGGAAAGAACCGGAGCCACGGAACCCGAAGCATCGGCAGCCGCCGGTGCGGCTTCTCTCTGCCTGGGAAGCTTGGCCTGATGAACCTGCTTGGCGAGCCCGACCTGCTTTAGCAGCCAGATGCCGCACCAGTTGAGATCGACTTCATACCACGCAAGGCCGTGGCGCGCCGAAACCGGATTCGCGTGGTGATTGTTGTGCCAGCCTTCGCCGAAAGAGAAGAGCGCCACCCACCAGCTGTTCGTGGAGAGGTCGCGCGTCTCAAACCGGCGCGAACCCCACGAGTGCGTCGCGGAATTCACAAGCCAGGTTGTGTGCAGGCCGAACACGGTGCGGAAGAAGATGCCCCAGAGAACCAGCGGAAACCCACCGATCGCGAGCAGGACGATTCCCAAAATGATCATGGGAACGTAGTGATACTTGGTAATCCAAACGTGGAATTTGTCTTTGGCCAGGTCCGGAACGTAGCGGCTGAGCGTGGTCGTATCGTGGTGCATGGACTTGCCCATCAGGATCCAGCCCATGTGCGCCCACCACTTGCCGTCGATCGGCGAATGCGGGTCGCCTTCCTTGTCCGAATACTGGTGATGAATGCGGTGCGTGGCCACCCAGAAAATCGGGCCGCCTTCCAGCGCCAGCGTGGCGCAGACGGTCAGAAAATATTCCACCCACTTGGGAGTCTTGTAGCCGCGATGCGTCAGCAGCCGGTGATAGCCCATTCCGATTCCCAGGCTTCCCGCCACCCAGTACAAAAGCAGTGTGACGAACAACGCCTTCCAGCTGAAGAAGAAGAGCGCGACCACGGCGCCGATGTGAAACAGCGCCATGAAGCTTGCCGTCACCCAATTGATTTGGGTGTCAGTCGCACCCGTCTTCCCGATGTCATCGATTTGAAGAGCCATGGGTCCCTTGTGAGTTTGTGGGTTTTCGCCGTGCGTTGATTACGATGCCAGAATAGCAACAGGTGTGGTGTAGCCAGTGTAATAGTTCTGTAATACCCCGATATGCCGCGTATCGGTTAGCCGTTCGCTGGTACAGGTGGGGGTTCATAAAAAGGGGCTAACGTGCGGAACGAGTTCTTCGTGGCCTCTAAGGCTGAGAGATGCAGAAGCTTTTTGTTTTGTGCGATGGAATTTGCGGGCCTGAGCCACCAGCTCCAAGCGTTCAGTGTCCTCCGTTGAGCCAATAGATGCTCGCACCTTGCTCTGCGCTTGCTTGGGGTTCGCTTCACCATATCCCACTGCCGATCCCTCAAAACCAAGCTGGTACCTGCCGCAGCCACGGCCGCGCGGACACGCAAGATCGCTGTCATCTTCTACGCGATGGTACGCGGGCAAGTGGAGTATGATGCCCTCCCTCTGGGCCGAACGAGATGCGCTGCGCGTCCTCCGGTTTTCTGCCTGCGGGTTTCGATCTGAATATGAACAAGGTTGACCGATGAAGCTGGCTACACTTCCAGACGGTAGCCGGGATGGCAAGCTAATCGTCGTCTCGTCCGACGGTGGTCGCTTCCTCTCTGCAGAAACTGTCGCATCTACCCTCCAGGCGGCAGTGGATCGCTGGGCTATCGCCGAACCGGCGCTGCGCGGACTTGCCGCGAGGCTGGAGAATAGAGAGGGCGAAGGGCTTCGGGATCGCATGTTGGCCGCTCCATTGCCCCGCGCATGGCAGTGGCTCGACGGCTCCGCCTTCGATTCACATGGGCGGCTTATGGAACGGCTCTTTGGCATTCAGGCGAAACATTCGGACCCTCCCACTGATGTACCAAGGCATGTCGCATCGATTTCTCGGTCCGCGTGACGACGTTCCACTGCCGCTCGAGACGCATGGGATGGACTTCGAGGGCGAATTTGGTGTGATCACCGACGAAGTGCCCATGGGCGTCACACCCCAGGCCGCGGCCGGGCATATAAAGCTCGTTGTGATTGTAAATGACTGGTCGCTTCGAGCGCTGGCGGGGGCGGAGATGAAGACGGGCTTCGGCTGGATCCAGGCCAAGCCCGCCTGTTCCATGGGCCCGTTTGCAGTGAGCCCGGACGAACTCGGAGCTGGCTGGGCGCGGGAGCGGGTACAAATGCGCCTGCGCGTGGAGATAAATAACAAATGGTTCGGGGAGCCGGATGGCGGGGAAATGGGAGTCAGTTTCGCTGACCTGATCGCTCACGCAGCTGCAACGCGCTTACTGTGCGCTGGCACCATCGTCGGCTCCGGTACCGTCTCGAATGACGATTATCGAACCGTGGGTTCAACTTGTATTGCCGAGCGCCGCGCCATCGAGACACTTGAAAACCTTGGCGCGGCCACCGAATATCTTCGCTTCGGCGACCGGGTTCGCATGGCGGCGGTGGATGAAAAAGGCCAGTCACCTTTCGGCGTCATTGATCAACGTGTCGTGCAGAGCGGTAAATACTGAGGTGCGATCCGGAGTACGAAAATACGGCAGGTCCAATCGTCGCATTCACGAGAAAGGAAGTTCTGATGCTCGATGGAAGTAAGGTGATCGTCACGGTTGCCATTAACGGAGGCATGCAGCAGGATCGCGAAGGGACCATGGTTCCGAAACAGCCTGTGGAGATCGGCGAAGCAGCGGCGAGGTGCTACGAGGCGGGTGCCTCGGTCGTCCATTTCCACGCGCGGGATGCCCAGGGCAGAAACAGCGGCGCGCGAGAGATTTACGCAGAGGTCATCCGGCAAATCCGTGCCAGGTCGCCCATTCTGATCCAGACGACCAATGGCATCGGCGTGCGCCGCGATCCGGCAACGGGGCAGTTCCTCTGGCCCACCGACAGCGAACGGCTTGGCCTGCTTGAAATTGAGCCCCGGCAGGACCTGTTTGGAATCGCCGCGGGCTCGGCGGACTTTTACAACCCAGAGGGTGGTTATCCCACCGAGACCCCTTACGTGAACTCACCCGAATTGCTGAAGAAAACAATTAGGGCTGTCTACGAGAAAGGATCGGCTCTTGAATACGAAGTGGTAGAGGCCAGTTCCCTCCATCGCCTCCTGCGCTACGCCGACGAAGGTCTGTTCGATCGTCGTCGCGACAACGTATGGCTGCTGCACGGCGGCGGGTTCGGGGCCACACCTCCGATCGCAAGAAACGTGCTGTTCAGCATTGACGAAGGGCTACGGCTTTTTCCGAGAGCTATCTGGGGCGTGACGGCGACGGGCCGCGACATGTTTAAGATCGTCACGCTGGGCTTATCGCTTGGGTGCGATCTTGTGCGGGTTGGCCTGGAAGATAGTATCCATCTACCGGACGGGAGCGTTGCGCGCGACAACACCGAAATGGTGCGGGCGGCCATCCGGATTGCTGCCATTTATGGACTCGAGCCCGCAACTGTCGGCGAGGCCAGCGCGCGATTTAGAATCTAGTCTCCGGCATCTGAAGCGAGTTGATGCCCGTGGCGTGGTACCGACGCGTCGCTTGTCAATCTTTCCGGTTTCCCGGATAATCGAATCTCTTCCGATTGATTCTCTGCGGCGCTATGGTGCAACGGTTAGCACGCGGCCCTTTCAAGGCCGACGCGGCGGGCAGCCGGGGCCAGCGATCCGACCATCCGTAGGAACCTAATTATATTGAGGGCGATGTTCAACCTTGCTCGGAAGCAGGGCAGGCTTGAACTGAACCATGTGCCATATTTCCAAATGCCGGAAGACAGTCAACCGGCGGGCCAATACCTTGCGCCGGAAATGTTCGCCAAGCTGCTGCCGCTCCTACCAGTGAAGCTGCATCCATTTTTCAATTTCATGTATTACACCGGGTGCCGCATCGGAGCCGCTAAACAAATCACCTGGTCAATGGTCAACAAAGACTGCACGGAAATTAAGCTTCCCGCGGAGATTATGAAAGCCGGGCAGCCACTTACAATCGTGCTCGCCGGGCCGGGGCTGGAACAGGTCGCCGGGCTGCTCCGCAAAATGTTTCGCCGCGCCAACACGCCTGTGTTCTACATAGCGAACTATCGGGTAGCGTGGCAGAAGGCTTGCGACAAGCTAAAGCTCGGCGTGCGGGATAAGAAGCGCCGCTATTCGGGCCTGCGCATCCATGACCTGCGATGCAGCGCCGCAGTCAACCTAGTGGACGCTGGCGTACCCGAGGATGTGGTAATGAAAATCGGCGGCTGGCAAACGCGCGCGATGTTTAGCCGGTACAACGTAATGAACACCGACCGCGTGCGCGCAGCGATGCAACAGGGCGGAGAATACGTTGCGGACCGTATGCGGAATGCGGGCGTCCCATCGCGCTAGTTCGTTGTCGCTAAAGGTACGACGCATTTATAATTTTCATGTATCGCACATTCTTATGAACAAGCCGCCACGAAGGATCACGCTAGATGACGCCGCTCTCCTCTGCTATGCCGTGCTGGACGAGCGTGTGGGCTATACGGCAGGCCACGGCCTGTTCTTCGTTGACGGTAAGGAAATTGGCAGAGTACCTCGCCTCGCGATCTGCAAAGACAAAGAGGGGCTTTTTACGCTGTACTACTGCGACGAGACTTGGAACTTCCTTGGCGTTGCTAGCAACTATCAGACCATAGACGCCGCAAAGCGCCGGGCGGAGCGCATTTATCCCGGCTCATCAACACGCTGGATAGACAATGCTTGAATAACGCGGCTACCAGACAAGTACCGCGACTTTAAGCTGACCATCATCGGTATTTTAGCCACATGGCCGCCCACGCGCCCCCTGTAGTACAATGTGAACAGTGTGGCCCGGTTGGTGCAGCCCCCACATGGCAGTTAGTTACACTTTTGTTGCACTGACGCACGAAAACCCCACTGGCGCTATGGTGCAACGGTTAGCACGCGGCCCTTTCAAGGCTGAAATACGGGTTCGATTCCCGTTAGCGCTACCACATCTCATTTAATTTCATAGATTTAAGAGTGTCCCGATCACCCGGTGCTCACACCATTGTGCTACTTTTTCAGGGGTTTTCGAATTCTCCAAATACGGGTTTGTAACCCGTTACTAAATCGGCCTCGGCTCCGGAAGTCTCGGAGGAACGGCTGAGCCACATACGCGGATAGTGCATTCCGCGTCAGGTTCTCGATATGCCCGCTATCCGTTGGAATAGCAGGAGCGCTAAAATCGCTATCAAATGATCCGCGCCGCAGCCATCGTCGTCGTCTTTCTGATGGTGACTTCCTTGGGGTGGGCGCAAGCGACGGCGACGCAGCAATCTGCATCTAGGCCGCAACCTCAAGACGTGTTCCGCCAGTTTCTGCAGGAGTTGGCCGCCTATTCGCCGGACCCGTGCGGTCCGCCCTATGGCAACGAAAACAATTGGCACACCTCTGACATCGAGTCCCGCCTTTTCGACGCGGCTCAGAACATCGTCGCAGACGCACTCAATGACAGCACAGTGGCGCGAGCTCCGAAGGACCGTGCAAGCACAGCACTCAAACGGCTTGAGGACGAGAGCGCCCGGCTCAACGCCGAATGGCCGGAAGAGAACCGTTTTCGTTTTGAGGTACTGGATATCGATCCTGCCTTGGTTGTGAGGATGGGAATTCGTTCGCATGAGCGGTTCTTTGTTTTCGGCATTTTTGAAGGAGCAACTGGAAAGGCGCGTGCGATGTGGAGCGAGATCGGCTCCGATGAAGAAGGTTTGGCTAACCCTGAGGTCCCGCGATCGTATCTGAGTCTGTTCGCTCTTCACCGAGGCCCTTCTGGGAATGCGCGGTTCTTAGCAACGTTCGGCCGTGTCGGATGTGCAGGCAGCACCGGCGTTGCATATGACGCGCGCGAATGGAACCCCAAGCACATTGCCGGTCTCACGCAGATCATCAAGCAATCTGGCGCGTTCGGTCTGGACGATAAAGTGCCCGAGTTTCCGCAAATCGGCAAGCTTAAGACCGACGGCTCGCAGGTGACACTCCCTTATTGCTGGTTCTCTCGCATAGACACCTGGGACAATCCGAGCTTGTGCGCGGTGGATACCTACGACCTCTCGGGAGACAACGCAAGGTTCATCTCGCGGGTGTATAATCGGCCGGATTTGTTACCGGTCTCCAAAGCTATCGAATACGCAGAGCAGCGCGACTATGCCGCGCTCCAGGGTTACTGTGGTTCCGCGCAGGTGGCCGACAGCATGATACGAGACCTGCCGCCTTCCCTTTATGCTGGTGCAGCGATTCACGTTACTCCAATGGGGAACGGGAGAGAGCGCGTCGAACTTGGAGACGGCCCAGACTATCGGTTCGACGTGGAGAAGCGTAATGGACGCTGGCTGGTCGTCGCGTTCAAGGCGGAATGACCGGAGCTTCTTCGGCGCGGGATTTTGATCACACATGGATCACACCGCAGGCTTCCATAGGGGTCATCGTGTAGAAAGGGCCGACCTGCATCCACGTGGAATCAGCTGGTTACGGCTAGATCGGACCACATCGGACGAGACGATTCGGGTTCGATTCCCGTTAGCGCTACCAAACTTTAATCCGCAAAGAGCTACCCGCTATTGACGCCCTTCGATTTTGTGTAGTAGGTTCCGCGCGGAGGGTTTGCAGGAATGCGCTTGAAGGCCAAGGTTTTTGTGCTTCCGATAGTTTGTCTGTTGCTCGCCGCGCCCCTGTTTGCGCACCATTCCTTCAACGCCGAATTTGATGCCAACAAAACCGTGGTGGTTACGGGTGTGCTGACCAAGGTCGAGTGGATTAATCCGCACTGTTTCTGGTGGGTTCAAGGCAAAGATCAAAACGGCAACGAGGGTCTGTGGAGCATTCAGGGCTTCGCTCCCAGCGAACTCCGCATCGCCAACATACGAAGAGATATGGCGGGGCAAGCCGGGGATCAGGTTACCGTCGAGGCTTACGGACCAAGGATGGCACGAAGCTCCTGGCGTTTGCGAAGACCATTCGATTTGCAGACGGCCGCTCGATCACCATGTCCGTCCGGGATCCCACCAAGGACGTTCAGAAGTAAGAATCTCCGATGCCCAACGGCTTTGATTTTGCCAACCGTCTGTCCGTCGACGGAGGAGTGAATATGAAGAGTTGTATGGCCGCCCGTAGCGCCACATCCGCGATCATTTTGGCGATTGGTTCCTTGCTTATGGTCGGCGGCGCCCTTGCGCAGGGGCAGTCTCCAGTCCCGAGTGGCGCGGACAACAATTCCAAACCGGTTGCGACTCCACGCACTGCGGACGGCCACCCGGACCTCACCGGAGATTGGTCCGTCAACTTTTTGTCCGTTATTGCGAAGGGTGAGGTCAGTCCTGATGGCAAGGAGCGCGCTGTATTGTTTGCGGCCCCCAACGGTGACGTTAAAAATATCGGAAATGGGGACCCGGCAGCGCGGCGCGCAGCGAACAAGAATAAGCCTCCCTACAAACCGGAGTTGGTCAAGAAATGGGAGGCTCTGGACGACGATTCCAATCACACCGACCCGACGGCATTCAGCTGCCTGCCGCCCGGCGTGCCGCGTATTGGTGCTCCCTCACAAATTCTGCAAACACCTGGATGGGTGGTGTTTTTTTACGCGAGCCAGGATCGCACTCGGCTGATTCCCACTGACGGCCGGCCCCACCTCGATGCGGACCCCTCCTATTTGGGAGACTCCGTCGGCCATTGGGAGGGCGACACCCTCGTGGTAGACGTGACCCACTTGAACGATCAAACGTGGTTTGGGCCGGGATACTTTCACAGCGAGGCCATGCATGTTGTCGAGCGCTTTACGCGCGTTGGGAACAGCATCAAGTATGAGGTTACTGTGGACGACCCCAACGTGCTGACGCAGGCCTGGAACATGACGCCGCGGAACCTGAAGCTCGCCGGTCCTTTCGCCCAAATCGAAGAGGATCCGCCGTGCGTCGACCGGGATCAGGGCCACCTGGTAACAAACCAGGTTAATTAGTCAGCAGGAGCTATTCCGGCCGGCAAGTTTGGGGGCGAGGGGCCTTGCCCATGAAATTCATCCCCTCTGGAGGAATCAAGATGGCCATCGCGGGGAATTGGAAAATCACGGTAAAGACGCCGATGGGGAATCAGGAAAGCACGCTCGCGCTGGCGGTCAATGGCAACACGCTTACCGGCACGAACACCAGCGCCTTCGGAGTGGACGAATTGACCGACGGCGTGGTGAACGGCGACACGGCCACCTGGAATGCCAAAATGACCAGCCCGTTCCCGATGGATCTCGAATTCTCCGCCACGGTCGATGGAGACAACATTTCCGGCAAGGTGAAAGCCGGAATGTTTGGCGAGTCCCCCTTCAGCGGCTCGCGGGTGTAATCGCTCCCCAGGCTGGCAAGTCCCGCTTGCCGAGTAGCGCCTCCGCGGCCCAGGCGCCCAGATAAACCGACAGCGCTACGCCGTGTCCTGCGTATGCGCCGAGGACGATTCCATTCGGGCTGCGCCGGATGGCGATCGAAGACCGGCGTCCACTCCTCGCGGAACAGGATCGGCCCTCCCCACTGGTGAGTGAACGAAGTTTTTTCGAGCGCGGGATGAAGTTGCCGGATGCGGCGCTCGAGCGTTTGAAACATTTTCGCCGGCTCCGCCGATGCAATATCGATTTCCCGCACGTCGTTCGCTTTGCCGGGGTTGACTAGCCCGGCGCCCCACACGATGGAGTTGTCGCGGCGGAGGCGTCCCCACAAATAGGGGAAATCGACGGTGTAGAACGGCTTGCGCGCGGCGAGGCCGATGGCTTGGATCTGCTCGGTGGTCAGCGGCGCGCTGAGCGCGGCAAGAGTCAACCTCGGGAAAGCGCTGTCGTTGAGCCCGGACAAATCGAGCGACGCGCCGTTGTTCGCACACAGAACTTTTCCGGCACGTAAGCGACTGTCGGCCAATTGCAACTCGGGGATTTCGCCCCAGGCCACGCGCTCGACGCGCCGATTTTCGCAGATGATCGCGCCCAGTCCGCGCGCCGCGCGGGCGAGACCGCTGACCATCTCGCCGGGGTCGAGCGTTCCGCCGGGAACTTCGTTCACCACGCGCAGCGTCCCGGAGTCGGTCCAGGAGATCGAGGAATTCGCCGCGGCGCCTTTGCGGCCGATCTCCCAGGCGCCGGGCAGCGCCAGATCGCATCGCACATCGAGCTTGCCGAGGATATCTTGCAATCCCGTCAGAACATCGCCCAGGCCCGGCAGGTCACCGGACGCAGCTTCCGCCAATACCATGCCGCCGGTGCGTCCGCTCGCACCCGCTCCGATGCGTGAGGCTTCGAGCACCGCGACGGATTTATCCGGGGCCAGGAGACGCAGCCACGCAGCCGCAGCCAGACCGGTAAATCCGCCCCCGACGATGGCGAAATCGACGAAATCAGGCAGAGGCTGTGCGGGAGGGACAAAATCGACAATCCAGGGCGTGGCGCCCCAGCGCTCGCGGACTTCGACGGGTGGCATAGGAGGGAATCCGAACGCCGGGCCTCAAGCGCGCGGATTCGAGTGCGCCGCGCGCCCGGCTGACAAATCTCTAGAGAATGCTCTCGGTCCAGGTCTCGAGCGTTTTCTTCACGTGGCTCAGGAACTGATGCGCCACGGCGCCATCCACCACACGATGGTCGTAGGAGATAGTGGTGTAGACCATAGTCCGAATGGCGATGGCGTCATCCCTGACCACGGGCCGCTTTTCGATGGCGCCCAGCCCGAGGATGGCTACGTTCGGCTGGTTGATGACCGGGAGGCCAAAGAGGCCGCCGTACACGCCGGGATTCGTGATGGAGAAGGTGCTCTCGGACACTTCGTCGGGCTTGAGCTTCTTGATTCGGGCGCGCTCGGCCAGGTCGTTCATGGCGCGCGCCAGGCCCAGGAAATTCTTCTCCTCGGCGTTCTTGATTACCGGGACGATCAATCCCCAATCGAGCGCCACAGCCACGCCGATGTTGCACTCGCGGTGCAGCACGATGTTAGTGCCGTCGACCGAGGCGTTCACGGTCGGGAAAGCGCGCAGCGCTTCGACAGCCGCCCGAATGAAGAAAGGCATGAACGTGAGCTTCGTGCCGGTAGTCTGCTCGAATTTGTCCTTGGTTTTAGCGCGCAGCGTCGCGATGGCAGTCAGGTCAGTCTCTTCCACCGAATAGACGTGCGGCGAGACGCGCTTCGACAGCACCATGTGCTCGGCGATTTTCTGCCGCATCACGGACATGGGCTCGACGTCGTAGTGGCCGAAGTAAAGCTTCTCGCGCGGAACCGCGAGTTCGAGCACGCCCGACGCAGCTGACGCTGTCGCCGGAGGAGGAGCCGAAGGGCGAGCCAGCGGAGCCGGCGCGGCCGCCGGCGTAACGCCGGTTTCCACAGCGGCGAGAACGTCTCGCTTGCTCACGCGTCCCCCGGCGCCGGTGCCGGGTATCTGCGCGAGGTCGATATTATTTTCGCGAGCGATGCGGCGCACCAGCGGTGAGCTGCGAACTTTGTGGCCGTTGTCGCCATCGCCAGGCGCCGATTCCTCATCATCTTCTTCTTCTGAAGCTTGCGGTGCGGCAGCCACGGGCGCTGGCGCGGGCTTCGGTGCAGGAGGCGGAGGTGGCGCGGCAGATGCGGCCTTGGCAGGAGCGGCGGCAGGCTTAGGAGCTTCCGCCTTGGGCGGCGCGGGAGCAGCGGCTTCGGACGCACCGGAAGCATCGATCAGCGCGACAACCGTCTGCACCGGAACCGTCTGGCCCTCTTTGACCTTAATCTCTTTCAGCACGCCGGCAGTGGGCGCGGGAATTTCGGCGTCAACTTTGTCGGTGGAAATCTCAAACAGCGGCTCGTCACGTTCAATTTTGTCGCCGGGCTTTTTCAGCCACTTGGTGATGGTGCCTTCGAAGATGCTCTCGCCCATCTGGGGCATGATGACGTCGACTGCCATGGAATCCTCCCGCGGGAAACAGAAAATCTAGAAATCAATCAACTGCAATGAGTTGCGCCGGCCTCGGCCGTTCGGCCATCGTCGAGCTAAGCCAAGTGCACAAGCGCGCGCGCGAGGCTCAAGCGGCGCTGAGACACTCTTCGTGCCACACGCCTGGAATGCCCTCGAGGGTGTAGATTTCGTCGCCGCCGTGAAAGAAGCTGACTTCCTTCACCTTGGCCACGTGGCCGGCGTAGGCGAGCTGTTCCTCTTCAAGCTCGTTGTGGTACTGGCCGGCCTCCAGGAAGCTTTGCAGGAAGGCGAGCTCCGCAATACGAACGTCGGTGCCTACTTCAAACTCCGCCTGATTCAAGCCCTTTGTTTTTCCCACGCTGCTCCGCTCTCCTTAGACCTCGCTAGTATTGTGCCAATTCCCGAGCGGCTGCGGCAACCTTTTCCGCATTGGGGAGGAATTTTTCTTCGAGCGGGGGCGAGTAGGGAACCGGAGTGTCCAGGCCCGTGACGCGGGCGATGGGGGCGTCCAGTTGGTCGAAGGCGCTCTCGCAGACGATGGAGGCAATCTCGCCGGCAATGCCGCCGGTGCGCGTGTCTTCATGCACCACCAGCAAGCGGTTGGTCTTCCTGACGGACGCGAGAATGGTCTCGCGGTCAAGCGGCAGCAGGGTGCGCAGGTCGATCACCTCGGCCTCGATGCCTTCTTTGGCCAGCGCGGCGGCGGCTTCGAGCGACGCGTACATCATGGCCGCGTAGCTCACGATAGTAAGGTGGCGGCCTTCGCGGCGCACGATGGCCTTGCCGATGGGCACCGTGTAATCGCCGGCGGGAATCTCTTCTTTCACACGCCGGTAGAGAAACTTGTGCTCGAAGAAAAGCACCGGGTTGTTATCGCGAATGGCGGACTTCAGCAGTCCCTTGGCGTCATAGGCGGTGGAGGGGTAGATGACCTTCAGCCCCGGTGTGTGCACGAAATACATTTCCGGATTGGCGGAATGGAATGGCCCGCCATGCACGCCTCCCCCGGAGGGCCCGCGCACGACGATGGGCGCCGGCGCGCCGTAACGATAGTGCGATTTGGCGACGAAGTTGGTGATTTGGTTAAAGCAGCAGGCAATGAAATCGATGAACTGCATTTCGACCACCGGCCGCAGGCCGAGATAGCTCATTCCACAAGCCGCGCCGACGATGGCGCTTTCGCTGATGGGCGTGTCGATCACGCGCTCCGGCCCGAATTTCGCGTAAAGCCCTTCGGTCACCTTGAATGCGCCGCCGAAGACGCCGATGTCTTCCCCGAGAGTGACCACGGCGGGATCCCGCTGCATCTCCTCGAACAGCGCCTCGCGAATCGCTTCCAGCATGGTAATTTCCGGCATGGTCAGCGTCGCTTGCCCTTCTTGTGGTGATGGCGTTTCTCTTGAACTTTAGCTTCTCGCTGCTGGAGAAAGGCTTTGTCCTTGGGGCCGCGGCCAAAGGGAACGCGCAGAGGAACCTCGGAGTCGGGCTTGGCGACGACTTCTTCTTCCGGCTCGATATCTGGTGGCAACACTGGCGCAGGGTTCGGCCGAGCGTGCTGCGACTTCGCGTGTGTTGGCTGTCTAGGCGGCGGAGGCACCGGCCTTACTGGCGCCGTGTGCACCGGGCCGTTTGGCCTCTCGATGACCCTCTCGGCGGTCGCTTTTGGCGCAGCGGGCTTCGGGGGCGCCGATTCTTGCAGCGCGCCAAAGTCCGCTACCTTCCAAACCGGCGGGTGCACTCGACGCGGGCGGCATCACTTCCTTCTGTGGCCGCTGCCAAACCGCTTCGATCGTGTGGCAGCCGTCGCAATAGACGCCTTGCTCGGCTAGCTCGGGAGGGGGCAGGGGAGATTCCTCGGCGAATTTCTGGTCCTCATTGAGCTCGCGTTCGACGCGCGCGTCGATTTCGGCTTTCGTTTTTTCATCCCACAACTTGTGCTCGGAGAGGTAGCGCTCGTAGCGCGCGATGGGGTCTTGCGTCTTCCAGAATTCGAGCATCTCTTTGGGGACGTACTCAGCGGCGTCGTGCTGCGCGTGGCCCTTCATGCGCATGGTTTTCACTTCCAGCAGAACGGGACCGTATCCGGCGCGGCACTGGTCGACGGCCGTCTTGGCCGCCTGATAAACAGCCACCACATCGTTGCCGTCCACGATCGCGCTGGCAATTCCATACGCCGCGGCGCGGTCCGCGAGGTCGCGGATGGGAACCTGTCGCGCGACCGGAGTCGAATAGGCCCACTGATTGTTTTCGACGACGAGGACGAGTGGGGCGCGCTGCACGGCCGCCAAATTCAGCCCTTCGTGAAAGACTCCGGTCGACGTGCCGCCATCCCCGATCCAGGTCATGGCCACAATTTTTTGGCCCAGGTAGCGGCCAGCCATGGCCACGCCGGTCATCACCGGAATCAGATCGCCCAGCATGGAAATGGGCGAGACGACGTGGAGATTTTTCAGATCGCCGAAATGGCTGGTGCCGTCTTTGCCGAGCGTGGGCGATGTGTACTTGCCCATGTGCTGCGTGAAGATGTCGCGCGGCTTGAAGCCCTTCACCAGCAACGCGCCGATGTTGCGGATCATGGGCGCAAGCCAGTCGCGCTTCTCAAGTGCGTAAGCGCTGCCGACGGAGACTGCTTCCTGGCCCAGGCTCGAATACACGCCCCCGACAATCTTGTTTTGCCGGTGCAGGCGCACCAAGCGCTCTTCGAGCTGGCGGTTGAGCTGCAGAAAATAATAGAGCTCGAGGTGCTGTTCGCGAGTCAATTGAGGCGGCATGCTTCCCACCGGTTCCGTTTCTCGATTCGAATGTATCGCAAGAATTCTATGACTGCTCGACCAATGTCGCAACGCCGTGGTTTATAACTCCGGTGCCCGCCGCGTGCGCGGCAAGAGCTCCGGCCAAGGCGTTACGTGAAAGCGTTTCCATACGGCAGTTGAACACCGATGCAAAATGGGAAATCAACGTCGGCGCCACCTGCTCGGGCGAGACGGCGCGGCCAAGGATGCGTTCGAGCGACGTGACGCCCTTGTCCACGATCCCGCAGGGAACGATCAGATCATAGAACCGCAGATCGGTCGAGACGTTATACGCGAAGCCGTGCGAGCTAACCCAACGGCTCAGATGCACGCCGAGCGCGCCGAGTTTCTCCTCCGCGACCGGAGCGCCGGTCAAGGGTCGGGTACGCGGCGCGTCAATCCACACCCCGCGGCAACCTTCTCGCCGCCTGGCCGTCACTCCCAAGTCCGCCGACGCGCGGATCATCACTTCTTCGAGGCCGTCCACGTACCAGCGAATATCGCGCCGGTGCTCGGCGAGATCGAGAATAGGGTAACCGACAATCTGCCCGGGGCCATGGTAGGTGATGTCGCCTCCGCGGTCGGTGGGATGAAACTCCACGTTCATCTGCGCGAGTAGATGCTGGCTGGCGCGCAAGTGCTCGCGATGCCCGTTACGTCCCAGAGTGATCACGTGCGGGTGCTCGCACAGGAGCAGCACGTCGGGAATCGCGCCTGCCTTGCGGGCTTCGACAAGTTGATGCTGCAGGTCAGACGCCGCGGCGTAGGGAATCAGGCCGAGATCGGCAACCCAGCAGATTTTCGCGGTTCGTGTCACGACTGCCTCGGATGAACCACTAGTATGCGTCATCGGGCGCGCGGAAGGAAATAGCTGGAGAATCGCGCCAGCGCGATGTGAACCCGGGATCAGACAGCCGCAACAACGCGGACGCGACCTAGGCGGCGTGAGCGCGGCGCGGGCTTTACTATGATCTCAACGTCCCGGCCAAGCAAAGTCAAAAAGTGCATAAGGCGCTCGGTAGAGAAGCCGGAAAGCTGTCCCCGTAAGAGGCGTGAGATCTTCGGCTGATCGATCTTCATGATCCGGGCCGCGCGAGCCTGGGTGAGCCGCCGTCCGCGGATCGCCGCAGCAATGCGAATCGCCAGATCAGCTTTCGCCAGCCGTTGTTCCGGGTTAGGCAGGCCGATGTCAGCGAAAACATTGCCGCTGCTTTCTTCGACCTCGATGATTCGTGTCATGCCCCTGTCATTCCCTTCTGAGCCGCGAGCCACCTGGCGTGTTCTTCCTCGGCTCGTCTAAGGCGCGTCTTAATCAAATCGATTTCCAGTTTCGGCGTACTAATCCCGCTCTTCGATTTCTTCTGAAAGGCGTGTAAAGCGTATATTCGCCCAGCCAACCGGACCGTGTAGACCGCGCGATACGTGGCGCCAGCGCAGTTTTCGACAATCTCCAGAACGCCAGCACTGCCGAAGCCTCTCAGGGGCTTCGCAGCGGTATGCTTCCCACCCTGTTGCGCGGTGTAGAGAGCAAAGCCGATCGCATCCTTGACCTCTTCCGGGAAGGAGGAAAGGTCGGCCTTTGTACTCCCAATCCAGATAACCGGTTTGATGAATATTGCCGTCACTTCGATTTTATGCCTAAACTAGCATAAGGGACAAGGGGGTAGGGGCGACATCGTAAATGGCTGCGAGGCGGGACCATGCGAAATTCCCGCAGCGCTTCTCGGCTCAGTGTCGCCGCCTACTTTATCCGCTGCCCGGCGGCTAGTAGTTGATCGCCAGCCCGCGGACGGAGTTGAAGGCGTCGCCCATGGCTTCCCACACCGTGGGATGCGCATGAATGACGTTGGCCATGTCGTCCAGCGTACCTTCCAGGCTCAGCGCGGCGGTAGGCTCGGAAATGATCTCGGTCGCCAGTGGCCCGATGGCGTGCACGCCGAGAATTTCCCCGTACTTCGCGTCCGCCACGACCTTGATGAAGCCGTCGTGCATGCCGAGGATGGTCGCCTTGCTATTCGCCAGGAATGGGAACTTCCCGGTCTTCACGTCGAAGCCCGCCTCGCGCGCCTGTTTTTCCGTCAGGCCGATGGAGCCGATCTGCGGCTCGCAGTAGGTGCAGTTGGGGCAGCGCTTGCGGTCGAAGGGCTGCACGTCCTTCTTGGCCATGCGTCCGACGGCGATGATTCCTTCCATGGACGCGGCGTGCGCCAACTGCGGCAGCCCGGCAACCACGTCGCCGATCGCGTAGATCTGCGGATCGGCCGTTTCCATGTATTCATTGGTGAAGATAAAACCACGCTCGACCTTGACCTTGGTCTTTTCGAGGCCGATGTTTTCGGTCAGTGGGCGGCGGCCGACGGCGATCAGCACCTTTTCGGCGGAAATCGACTGCGACGCGCCGGTCTTGTCTTTGAACGCGACGGTCGCTCCGTTTGCGTCCTTCTTCACCGACTCGACTTTCGCGCTGGTTTCGATCTTGATGCCCTTTTTCTTGAAGGCCTTCTCAAGTTCCGGCGAAATCTCTTCATCTTCGAGCGGCACAATCCGGGGCAGAGCTTCGAGGATGGTCACGTCCGTACCAAACGTACGGAAGATAGAGGCAAACTCGACACCCACGGCTCCCGCGCCCACCACCACCAGCGATTTCGGGATCGAGTCCATCTGCAAAATTTCGCGGTTGGTCAAGACCGTCTTACCGTCGATCTCCACTCCCGGCAGCGAACGCGCTTCCGATCCCGTGGCGATCATGATGAACGTGGTTTCGAGTTCGGTGGTCTTGCCGTCCTTTTCAACCGACACCCGGCCTGGCCCGGCGATGCGTCCCCAGCCGGTAATGGAATCGACCTTGTTCTTCTTGAACAGGCCGCCGATTCCCAGGGCGTGCTTCTTTACGATCTTGTCCTTGCGGGCCAGCATCGTGGGCCAGTTAATCTTCACTTCCTTTACCTCGAACCCGAATTCGCTCGCGCGCTGGAAATAGTCGTAGATGTCGGCGTGGTGCAGGAAAACCTTGGTAGGGATGCAGCCGACGTGCAGACACGTGCCGCCGAGAAAGGGGTCTTTTTCGACCACGGCGGTCTTCAGCCCCCACTGGCTGGCGCGAATCGCCGCCACGTATCCGCCCGGCCCACTACCGATGATTACGAGATCATATTTGGCCACACCAGTTCTCCTTGCGACCCTTACTTGCGCCGATTCCCGCCGGCACGAAAGGGTCGCGAATGCGTCGTTGAAGGTTTTTTCACAAGCAGGCTCAGGATTCTAGCAGCGGCCGCCCCGGAATCGCAACTTTGGCGGGCGGCAAGAAGTGCCCCAGGACTTGGGGCAACAAGGGATTCAAAAGGACTTGGCGCTCAAGCTGGCCCCATCGTACCTTGGAGAAGAGCTGCCAAACTATTAGATGCTGACAGGAGCGGAATGGACTTGAAGCCGGGCCCGCCCGCGAGCGGCGGACAGTCGCATGAAAACGAAGGTTCCGTATTCGAAAAACCACGGGAATCCGTATTCTTCGGGCCGGAAGGGCTGCGCGTGGCCTGGCGGTTGCCGATCGCGCTGAGTCTCTGGTTCGTCGTGGTCATCGCGCTGCAGACCCTTCTGCTGCTAATTCCCGGGACGCGGGCATGGCTGCACGCGCAGAATGCGTCGGGGACGGCTTCTCCAGGCTTGGTCTTTTTCCTGGAGGGCCCGAATCTGGCCGCGACTCTCGCGGTCATGCTGGCTATGACGAAAATCGAAGGGCGATCGTTCGCCGACTACTACCTGCCCGGGAAGTCGGCCTTTGGTCGCGACTTCTGGCAGGGATTTCCCTTCGGCTTCTTGATGCTCTCGCTGCTGATGGCGGTGATCGCCGCAGGCCACGGTTTCTCTTTTGGCGCGCGGGCTCTCAGCGGCGGTGAGGCCGTGAAGTTTGGGCTGCTCTATTTGGCGGGCTTTATTCTGGTGGCGCTATTCGAGGAGGCGTCATTTCGCGGATACCTGCAGTCCACGCTGCAATTGGCGATGGGTTTCTGGCCGGCGGCGTTGGTGCTCGCGGCGTTCTTTGGAGCGATTCACCTGGGCAATACCAGCGAGGCGAGGTACGGCGCATTTGCCGCCGGATGCTTCGGCCTTTTCACCGCGTTCGTTTTGCGGCGTACGGGGAACCTGTGGTTTGCCATTGGAATACACACGGGGTGGGATTGGGGCGAGACCTTTTTTTATTCAGCGCCCGACAGCGGAATCCTGGCAAGCGGCCACCTGACGAATTCGACTTTTCACGGGGCGGCGTGGCTGACCGGAGGCGCCTCTGGGCCGGAAGGAAGCGCGTTTTCGCTCTTGGTGCTTGCGCTAGGGTCGCTAGCCATTCATTTTCTGTTCCCTGCAAAGCCTCGAACAGACTGACCCCCAGTGCGCAGTCCGCCGGGATTGTTCCCCACGACCCAAGAAACTAACCGCCGTTAAGAAACTTTTCGGTGCCATGGTGCATCTACTGGGGGTTGGTTTGACAAGTGTTAGCGGTGCCGATAGAATCGACCGATTTGGGTGAGGCCAGGAGCCACACCGTGAGACCCGACCATGGATAAGAAGCGGCTCGAATACTACAAAAAGAAACTGCAGACCCGGCGCGAGGAATTGCTGCGCATCATCGCGCGCACCGAACAGGAAGGCCGCGAGGCGGACGAGGATCCCACGGTGGATTTGGCCGATAAGGCCGCGAATTCGTACACCAAGGAATTCCTCTTCGGCCAAACGCACAATGACCGGTCGCTACTGGCCCTTGTGGATGACGCGCTGTCGCGCATCAAAAATGGATCGTTCGGCGAGTGCGTGGCGTGCCACGAAGAACTTCAGCAGAAGCGGCTGGAGGCCGTGCCGTGGACGCGCTATTGCATCACGTGCCAGGAAAAGAAAGAGAAGGGGCAGCTGTAGTCCGTTCGTCTTGGCCCGCACCAGCGGTTCCTCGCCTGATCAGTTTGCGCCTTCCCGAATTTCCCGCGTAGAGCACCACCTACCCGAACTATTTCTTGACACGCCTGTCCGTTTCCGTATGATTATGCATAAGGGTGCATAAACAAGCAGGGTGGGCACCGGGAAAAATGGCCGTACAAAAAAGATTCCGGCAGGGACAAATTCTGAAGCTGCTCACCGGTCAGGCGGTGGCCAGCCAGGACGAACTACGCCGCCAACTCGGCCATCTGGGCGTGCGTGTGACGCAGGCCACTCTCTCGCGCGATCTGCGCGAGTTGCGCCTGGTGAAGACTACCGAGGGTTATCGTCCCCTTTCCGCTGCGACCGAGGAAGCTCCGCCCATTGCCGCGCTGGCGCGCGCCGTCAAAGAATTCTTGCTGGACATGCGCCCCGCGCAGAACATGCTCGTACTGAAAACGCCGCCTAGCGGGGCGCAACCGCTGGCCGCCGCGCTCGACGCCGAACGCTGGAAGGAAGTGGCCGGCACGCTCGCCGGAGACGACACCGTGCTGGTCATCTGCTCTTCGCACAAAGCGTGCAGCGCGGTTCGCAAGCGTGTCGAGGAGATGCTCCGATGAGCGGCCCCACGCGGGTCGCCGTGATCGGAGCGACGGGCTACGCCGGATTCGAGCTGGCCCGCCTGCTTCTGCGGCACCCTCATATCGACAAGCCGATATTCTTTCTGCGTGAGGGTCACGGGAACGTACGCTGCCTCACAGAACTCTTCCCGCAGCTTCGCGGATGGGGCGACGCGCCGTGCCGCACTCTCTCGGTGGACGCCGTTGCCGAAAGCGGCGCCGAGGCTGTTTTTCTTTCGACGCCTCATGAGGCTTCGCTCGAACTCGTGCCCCCGCTGCTGGCCGCGAATCCCGCGTTGCGGCTGATCGATCTCAGCGGCGCCTTTCGCTTCCGCGAGCCGCAAACGTTCGCGCAGTGGTACAAGCTGGCCGCGCCGGACGCGAAGACATTGTCCGAAGCTGTTTACGGCTTGCCGGAGCTCTACGCCGATGCGCTTCCCAAGGCGCGGCTGGTCGGTAATCCCGGCTGCTATCCCACATCCGTGATTCTGGGCCTGCGGCCGTTGGTCGAGGCCGGCTGGATCAACACTGCGCGCGGCATCGTCTGCGATTGCAAATCCGGAGTAACCGGCGCAGGCAAGGAACCCAAACGCGAAACGCAGTTCGTGGAAGTGAATGAAAATTTCCGCGCGTATGGCCTCTTCACGCACCGGCACACGCCGGAGGTTTCCGAGCACCTGGGATTCCGCGCCGAGGATTTCGTCTTCACCACGCATCTGCTCCCGGTAGATCGCGGCATTCTGTCGACGCTGTACGTCTGGCTGAAGTCGCCGCGCCAGGCCGCCGACGTCGAGGCGCTCTATCGCAAGTTCTACGCCGGGCGGACCATGGTGCGCGTGATGCCGGCCGGCACGCTGCCGGAGCTGCAGCATGTGGCGCACACGAATTTCTGCGATATCGGTTTCGCGCTCGACGCTTCCGGCGAGCGGCTGGTGGTGGTTTCTTGTCTCGATAATTTGGGGAAGGGCGCGGCCGGGCAGGCCGTGCAAAACTTCAACGGGATGTTCGGCTATCCCGAAACGGCGGGAATTCTATGAGGATGGTCATCAAGATCGCGGGCGCGTTGCTCGAGCGCGACGAAGAGGTGCAGATGCTCGCGCGGCAGATCGCCGAGCTGGCGCGCGCGGGCCACGAGCTGCTGGTAGTCCACGGCGGCGGCCGAATTTTCACCGCCACGCTCGCGCGCATGGGAATTGAGAGCAAGTTTTCCAACGGCCTGCGAATCACCGACCGCGAAACGCGCGACGCCGCCATCATGGTTTTCGCCGGCCTGCTGAATAAGAAGCTGGCCCTCGCGGTGTCGCTCGCCGGGCAACCAGCCGTGGGCATCAGCGCAAGCGACGCGGCCTGCTTTTTGGCCGAACCTATGCAAGTTGAGGAGCGCGAAGGCGGTCTCGGGTTCGTCGGTTACTTGACCGAGGTCAATGTGGATTTTCTGCGCTCGCTCTGGCGTGAGGGAATTGTCCCGGTTGCCTCGTGCATGGGCTTGGGCGCGGATGGCGAGCTCTACAACATCAACGCCGATCACATGGCCGCGGCGGCCGCGGAATTCATTCACGCCGAACGGTTGATTTTCATGACCGACGTGGCCGGAGTGCTGGACGGCGAAAAAGTGCTGCGCGCGGTGCGCGGTGCGGAAATCGAAGACCTCATCCGGCGAAACAAAGTTTCCGGAGGAATGATTTTGAAGCTCGAAGCCGCCAAGCGCGCCCTGGCGGGCGGCGTTTCGGAGGTGCGCATCGTCGGCGGAACGAAGCCGCGCGCGCTGCTGGCTGCGGCCAGCGGAGCTCGCTGCCCGGGAACGCGCGTGCTGCCGGTAATACGCGCGGCTGCCAAGGCCGCGCATGGGACCGCGCCATAATGGCCGCCAGGGAAAAAATCGCTCAGAAAAAGGCAACCCCCAAGAGAGTTGCCAAGGCCAAGAAGCTCTCGCCCGCGTCCATCTGCGCCGAAGAGTCGCGCTACCTGATACGCACTTACCGCCGGCCGCCCATGGTCTTCACGCACGGTCGCGGCTGCCGCCTCTACGATTCTACGGGCCGCGCCTATCTCGATTTTCTGGCTGGCATCGCCGTCAACGCGTTGGGCTACGCGCATCCGCGCATTGTGCGCGTGATTCGACGCGAGGCCGGCCGCGCCACGCACATCTCGAATCTGTTTCACAATCCTTATCAGGGCCCACTTGCGCGCAAGCTCGCGGAATGGTCCGGGCTCGACCGCGTGTTTTTCTCCAATAGCGGGGCGGAAGCCATGGAAGGCGCGCTAAAGCTGGCGCGCGCCTACGCGCATGCGAAGGCTGCGGCATCGCCTGGGTCAAATGCCGCGCCTAAGACGCGCATCCTGGCGCTCGAAAACTCCTTTCATGGCCGGACCTTTGGTGCGCTCTCGATTACTCACACGCCGAAATACCGAGAGCCGTTTGTTCCGCTGGTTCCCGGCGTCGAATTCGTGCGTTTTAATGACGTCGCGGACCTGGACGCGAAATTCGACGCTTCGGTCTGCGCCGTGGTACTAGAGCCGATTCAAGGCGAGGGCGGAGTTTTCCCGGTGAGCGAAGCCTTTTGGAATCGAGCGAGCCAGTTGACCTCCCAGCATGACGCGGCGCTGATCGCCGATGAAATCCAGACCGGCCTGGGCCGCACCGGCCGCGCCTTTGCCTACCAGAAATTCAACTCGCTCCCGGACATCGTAACCGTCGCCAAGCCGCTCGCGGGCGGTTTGCCCCTGGGCGCGTTTGTCGCCAATGAGAAATTCGCCGCGGCGTTTTCTCCGGGCATGCACGGAACAACCTTCGGCGGCGGCCCGCTGGTGTGCGCCGCGGCGCTCGAATTTCTGACCATTGTGGAAGAGCAGGATCTTTTCGCCCACGTCCGCGCCCGCGGCGCAGAACTTCGCGCCGGCCTCGAAAAGCTGGCCGCGCGCTACGACTTCATCCGTGAGATCCGCGGCGAAGGGCTCATCCTCGGACTGGATCTCTCGATCGAAGGTGCCCAGTTCGTCGAAGAGGGCCTGCGCGCCGGTTTGCTGATCAACTGCACTCACGACCACATCCTGCGGCTTCTGCCACCGTTTATCATCCGGCGCAGCGACGTGGCCGAGTTCCTGAAGAAGTTTGACGGCGTGCTGGCCCGCGCGGCTAAGCCCGCCGGCGACGCGCAGAAGCCAACAGCTTCCGCAAGCGCACCCAAAATTCAAGCGCGCAGCCGGGCCGCCCTCGCCGTGGCTGCATCGAGGTGAACATGAACGCCGTAGCTACGCCCGCCCGAGTGAAGGGCGATCTCCTGACCGGCCTGGAGTGGAATCCAGCACAGTTGAACGATTTTTTCCGCCTGGCCGCCGACGTCAAGTCACACCCGGAACCGCTATCGCTCCGCGCTCTCCGGCCGCGTGCTCACGTTGATTTTCGAAAAGCCCTCACTGCGCACGCGCGTCACCTTCGAAGCTGGCGTCGCCACTCTGGGCGGCACATCCATCTTCTTGGACCACACCATGGCGCGGCTCGGCGAACGCGAGCCGATTCGTGACATCGCCAAAAACCTTGAGCGCTGGGTGCAAGGTATCATCGCGCGCGTTTTTGATCAGGAAGTGCTCGACGAGTTGGCGCGCAACGCCAGCATTCCTGTGATCAACGCGCTTTCCGACAAATTCCATCCTTGCCAGGCCTTCTCGGATTTTTTCACCTTGGAGGAGCGCTTCGGCGGGCTGCGCGGCCTGAAGCTGGCCTACGTCGGCGACGGCAACAACATGTGCCATTCGATTGTTTCCACGGCCGCGCGGTGCGGCGTGCACATCCGCGTCGCGACGCCCGAGGGATACGAGCCGGATGACGAAGTGATCGCCGACGCCAAGAGCATCGCCCGCGAAACGGGCGGCAAGGTGGAGATTCTACGTTCGCCCGAAGAAGCCGTGGCCGGCGCGCAGGCTGTCTACACCGACGTCTGGGCTAGCATGGGCCAGGAGCAGGAAGCCGAGGAGCGCGAGGCGGTTTTTGCCCCGTACCAGGTGAACGCCCAGCTCTTTTCTCAGGCTGCGCCCGATGCCGTTTTCCTGCACTGCCTGCCCGCTCACCGCGGTCTCGAAGTCACTGCGGACGTCATCGACTCGCCGCGCTCCATCATTTACGATCAGGCGGAAAATCGCCTGCACGTCCAAAAAGCAATTCTGCACATGCTGCTTAACTAGGAGAATCCCTTGCCCAAGAAAGTTGTTTTGGCTTATTCCGGAGGCCTTGATACCTCCATCATTATTCCCTGGCTGAAAGAGACGTACGACGGCTGCGATGTCATCGCCATGATCGGCGACCTCGGCCAGCAGGAAGATCTTCAGGCCGCGTACAAGAAAGCCCTGGCCACGGGAGCCAGCGCCGCCTACATCGAAGACCTGCGCGAAGAATTCATCACCGGCTACATTTGGCCCACGCTGCGCGCCGGCGCGGTGTACGAACATAAGTATCTGCTCGGCACGTCTTTCGCGCGGCCTTTGCTCGCCAAGCGCCAGGTGGAGATCGCCAAGAAAGTCGGCGCGGACTCACTCGCCCACGGCTGCACCGGCAAAGGCAACGACCAGGTGCGCTTCGAGCTTGCCGCCAAAGCGCTGGCACCCGAGCTGACCATCATCGCGCCGTGGCGCGAATGGAAGATCAATTCGCGCGAAGAGGCCATCGCCTACGCAAAATCGCACAATATTCAGGTCGACCAGACCACCAAGAATATTTACAGCCGCGACCGCAATATTTGGCACTTGAGCCACGAAGGTGGAGTCCTCGAAGACCCCGCCAACGCGCCCGATGAAGCGATGTGGCAATGGATCACCTCTCCGGCCAAAGCTCCGGATAAGCCGGAAGTTGTGGAGATCGGCTTCGAAGGTGGCACGCCCGTCTCGGTGAACGGCAAGGCGCTCGCGCCCATGGCTCTGCTGACCGAGCTCAATGAAATTGCCGCTCGCAACGGTGTGGGCCGCATGGACATCGTGGAAAACCGCCTCGTCGGCATGAAGTCGCGCGGCGCCTACGAAACTCCCGGCGGCACTTTGCTCATCACCGCTCACCGCGAACTCGAATCGCTCTGCCTCGACCGCGAGACGGCGCACTACCAGCAGCTCCTCTCGCTGCGCTACGCGGAGATGGTGTATTACGGCATGTGGTTCACGCCGCTGCGCGAAGCCCTCGACGCGTTCTTTACCAGCTCGCAGAAGCGCGTCACGGGTTCGGTTTCGCTTTCGCTCTTCAAGGGAAACGTGAATGCCGCCTCGCGCCAATCGCCTTATTCGCTCTATCGAGCCGGCCTGGCAAGTTTCAGCATGACCGGCTACAACCCCAAGGACGCCGAAGGCTTCATCAATCTCTTCGCGCTGCCCATAACTGTTCCGCTCGAGGCTGCGGTGCGATGAGCGCTTCAGAAGGTCAGAAAATGTGGGGCGGGCGCTTCGAGCGCGCCCCCGACGCTTCTTTCTACGAATTCGAGCGCTCCTGGCACTTCGATCGCCGCTTGCTTCCGCAGGAGCTGGCGCTCGATCGCGCGTGGGCGCGGGCCATCGCGGCAGCAGGCGTGCTCACCGACCAGGAAGCTACCAACCTGGTGCGGGCGCTCGACGAAATCGAAAAGCGCGCCGCCTCGGACGTCCCATGGCTCGACAGCTCCAAAGCAGAGGACGTCCACCACTTCGCGGAAACGGCGCTGATCGAAAAGCTCGGCCCGCTGGGCGCCAAGCTGCACACCGGCCGCAGCCGCAACGAAATGGTGGCCACTGAATTCCGCATGTACGTTCGCGACGCGGCCCGCGAAGTGCGCGGCGCTCTAGCTTTGCTGCTGCGTGCTGTGGCGGAGCAGGCCAAAAAGAATCTCGGCGTGCCCATGGCCGGCACTACCCACATGCAGCACGCCCAGCCGCTGCTGCTTTCGCACTGGCTCCTGGCGCACGGTGAAGCTTTTCAGCGTGACGCGGAGCGTTTTGCTTCTGCCGCCGCCCGTGCCGACTCCTGTCCGCTTGGCTCCGGCGCGCTGGCTGGCTGCGCGTTTCCGCTGGATCGCCTGGCTCTGGCCCGCGACCTGGGTTTCACGCGCATCACCGCTAACAGTTTGGACGCCGTCGGCGACCGCGATTTCGCCCTCGAATTTCTTTTCGCGCTTTCGGCGCTCGCGATGCACCTGTCGCGGCTGTCTGAAGACATGGTTCTGTTCGCTTCGCCGGAATTCGCGTTCCTCGAATTGCCCGACGAATACTCCACCGGGAGCAGTCTGATGCCGCAAAAGAAAAATCCCGACGCCTGGGAGCTGATTCGCGGCAAGACGGGACGCGTCTATGGAGCGCTCGTAGCTGTTCTCACCATCGGCAAAGGTCTGCCATCGAGTTATCAGCGCGACCTACAGGAGGACAAAGAACCGCTCTTCCAGGCTTTCGATCAGGTGCTGGGGATGACCCGCATCGCGGGCGCAACGCTCGCCGCCACGCGATTCCGCGAAGACCGGCTCCGCGAATCAGCACAGGATCCCGGCCTCGTAGCAACCGAAGTGGCCGATTACTTGGTGGCGCAGGGAATTCCCTTTCGGCAGGCTCACGACATTGTGGGCAAGGTGCTGCGTGCTGCCGAACAGCAGAAAATATCGATCCGCGAAATGCCGCTCGCGCAATGGAAGGAATTCTCGCCCGCGTTTGACAATAACCTGAGCACCGTGCTCGCGCTCGATTCCGCGCTGGCTCGCCGTGCGGTGCGCGGCGCCACTGCGCCGTCCGCCGTGAGCTCAGCGCTCGAAGATTTCAACACGCGCCTCGGTAAGCTCGAGGAAAACCTATGAAGCAGATTGCCACCATGGTCGCTGGGGGCGTGCGATGAATTCGCCTCTCTCCGCAGCGGACATCCCCCAGGGGTTCACGTTTTCAGCCGCACATTGCGGCCTCAAGCGCGCGCGGCTGGACCTCGGAATTCTGATCAGCGAGACCCCGGCCACGGCTGCCGCCGTTTTCACCACCAATCGTGTGGTGGCCGCGCCGGTGGTTGCTTCCCGCGAACACCTCGAGAAGTCGCGCGATAAGATGCGTGGGCTGATCGTCAACTCCGGCAACGCAAACTGCTGCACCAAGGAAGACGGCTATCCCGCTTCCATCGCGACGGCCCGCCGCCTCGCCGAAGCCCTCGGCGGCACAGACCCCTCACAGATTCTCGTTTGCTCGACCGGGGTGATCGGCGCGCCGCTGCGCGTGGAGAAAATTCTCGATGCCGTTCCAAACCTCGTGCGCACGCGAACCGCGGAAGCCGAGGCCTTCGAGGAATTCGCTCGCGCCATCATGACCACGGACACGCGACCGAAATGGGCTGCGGCCACCTGTTTCATCGACGGCAAGAAAGTGCGCGTGCTGGGTTGCGCCAAAGGTTCGGGAATGATCGAGCCCAATATGGCCACCATGCTGGGCTTCATCGCCACGGACGCCGCGCTTTCGCCGGCGCTGCTCGACCGCGCCCTGCGTGACGCAGTGCGCACCACCTTCAATTCCATCACCGTCGATGGTGACACTTCGACCAACGATACCGTGGCGCTCATCGCCAACGGCGGCTCCGGCGGGCGCCGCATCGCCTCTTCCGGCAAGGCCGACTACAAAACCTTCTGCGCCGCGCTCGACCGCGTGTGCACGTCCTTGGCGCTCGCGGTCGTCGAAGACGGCGAAGGCGCGCAGCGCGTGATCGAAATCGAAGTGCGCGGCGCTCCTTCGGAGCGCGCCGCCGATCGCGTAGCTCGCACCATCGCCAACTCGCCGCTGGTCAAAACCGCCTTCGCCGGCGCGGACCCTAACTGGGGCCGCATCCTGGCCGCCGCCGGGCGTTCTGGAATTAAATTCGATCCTGCGCGCGCCAATATTTGGATCGCGGGAATTGCCGTGTGCCGCCGCGGCCGCGAAATTGGATTCGAGGAGCGCGCCGTGCACCAGAAAATGCTCGCGCGCCACGTTCCGGTTCGCGTCGATCTCCGCTCCGGCAAAGGTTCCGCGCGCGTGTGGACCTGCGACTTCACGCAGGAGTACGTGCACATTAACGCCAGCTATCGAACTTGACGATGCGATCGGCACCGGCGATCCCGAGCGGGTTCGCTTTGTGAACGAGCTGGAGGGCACGGACACCTGCCGCGAACCCTCCCGCCCTGCCACAGCCCCGCCGTAGTTGACTGTCGCGGCTTACCGGGACTATGCTCCCTCAGCTGCTGGAGCGCTCGCTCCAGCCGAGGATAGTCGGCGCTCTGCTGGCTTGCCCGCGGCTTCGGTCCTGCCCCCTTCAGCCTAGTAGGTGTGCCTCCCCCACGGGGGGCGCTAGGAGATCGGCCGTGAAGAAACTGTATGTGGGTAACCTCTCGTTTAAGGCCACTGAAGAGGAGTTGCAGGCGTTGTTTGCGGAAATAGGCGTGCAGCCGGATTCTCTTACTCTACTGCGCGATCGTTTTACAGGGCAGCCTCGCGGATTCGGCTTCGCCGAGATTCGCGATGATGCCGAAGCCGAGAAAGTAATCGGCGCGCTGAATGGCAAGGAGTTCATGGGCCGCGCGCTGGTAGTCAACGAAGCCCGTCCGCAGCGCGAAGGTGGCGGAGCCGGTGGTGGCCGCGGAGGACATGGTGGCGGAGGCGGCGGTTACGGTGGAGGCGGTGGTGGCGGCCGCGGAGGTCACGGCGGCGGTGGTGGGGGCGGTGGCAGAGGTGGGCGCGGCGGATACGGCCGCGACCGCTAATCCGATTTCAGATTTAATCTTCAGCTAACCCGCGGGCCGTCCGCGCGCTTCGGAAATTCGTTACGCGATGGCGGTCCGCTGCTTCTCCGCGGGAACCACCGGCGTCGGCTCGCTCGCTTCCACTCGCCCCCCGGAATAGACGAACTTCTCGAGAGTCGCGCCTCGCACACCTTCCAGTACCAGCGCCGGCACATCCAGTTTCGTTTCTGCTTCCGCCAATTGCTCCGGCGTCGAAGAAAGCTCCGGCACGCGAGGCATGAACACTGGGCAACAATCGTGGAACGGCTCGGACGACGTGTCGTACGTTCCGATTTTTCGCGCCGTGGCCATGATTTCCATTTTGTCCGTGCCAACGAGAGGGCGAAACACCGGCATGCTCGCCGCCGCCTCCACCGCCACCATGTTGCGAAGCGTCTGCGAAGCCACTTGCCCCAGGCTGTCGCCGGTCACCAACGCCAGCGCGCGGTCGCGCCGCGCCAGTGCCTCAGCAATCCGCAGCATCATCCGTCGGTAGAGCAAAATGCGGACTCCGTCCGGAGCGTAGCGCACGATTTCCCGCTGGATGCCCTCGAACGGCACGCGATACAGCTTCGACTGAAATTGATATGCGGTAAGAATCCGCGCGAGTCCGCTGGCCACGTGCACAGACGATTCGCCCGGACGGGCGCCGGTTCCGTAAAAATGCACGAAGCTCAGATGCGCGCCGCGCTTCATCATGTGGTACGCGGCAACCGCCGAATCGTATCCCCCGGAAAGCAGGCAAGTCATGCGCCCGGCGGTGTTCGCTGGCAGGCCGCCGACGCCGGGAATTTTTCGCGCGTATACCAGCAGCGGCCCAGGCGTGACTTCGATGTGGCAGGTAACATCCGGGTCCTTCAGCCGCACTTTCGCGTCGCGCTTCTGTTCCCGAAGTTTTTCGAGCAGATAGCGCCCCACCGCGGATTCAATCTCCATGCTGCCATGCGGAAAAGTTTTGTCGCTGCGCTTGGCATTCACCGCGAAGGTCTGAAAAGGCAGCAACGCGATCTCTTCCCAGGCTGCGCGGCAAAGCGCCTCCATGTCGCGCTCCACCGGGCGCGCCACAGCATAGTAGGCCACTCCCATCACGCGCTCGACGCGCCCGAGCGCTTCATCAAGCGACGCCCCGGCGCCGAGCCGCACCACGAAGCGGTCGCCGGGCTGCTCGATGCGCTCCACGGCGATGCCCGAGAGCCCCTGGCGCAGCGCAGTGAAAAGCTTGCCCAGGAAGAAGCGGCGGTTGCCGCCCTTGAGCCACAGCTCGTGATAGTGGACAACGATCGCCGGGTTATTCATCGAAATTTGTCGCGCCGCGCTCGTTTGCGTAACATGGATCCTCGTAGCATGCCGCCCGCAGTTTCGCCAAGTATAGCAATCGCGGCCGTCCTGGTGTAGTCTGCGCGCGACTGTTGCACCCGGTAACGGTACCCTGATGCGATGTTCTCTCAGCGCCCGGTGAGGGCGCTCCGGTGAATGCCCGGTGAGGGCGCTCGCACGAGAGAGACATCGTGCGTAACGTGCGATAACCGAATGGATACATTCCTTCGGCCATCGCAACTTTGACCTGTTCCCGGGGTTACAATCGCGAACGCTCTAATCCTTAGGAGCCTAAGGGCGGCGGCAGAAGATTTCATGCTACCGAAAGCGCCCTTCCTGCATCCAAGGAACTGAGCGGGGGACGTCGCGGAGGAGCCGATGTGGAATCGCCGAGATTGGGATGACTTCTTTCTCATCCTGAAGAAGCGCGGTCCGAAGCATCTCCCGTTGCGCCCTGTCGATCGTTCGCGCCCCAACCGTCTGGTCCCTGCCGATGGCTATAGCCTTGCCGAACTCGATGATGCGGGTCTGAGCATCGAGCAAGCCGAGAATCTCGGCCTGCCCGTGGACGCCGGCCGCGTGGGTTCCTACGGCCCCAACGTTTCGTCCTTGCGCGAATTCATCCGCGCCTCCCGCACCCGCTTCTAGAATTCTCCTATAGAGTAAGGCGTCATCCCGAGCGAGGCCGTTTTGTGGCCGACGAGGGATCTCTCTTCTACCCTTGCGCCCGCGCCCACAGAGCCTTTACCTTATTTGCCTGGTTCCCACGGAGACACGGTGAAAAAGAAGATTCGCGTGGTGCAATTCGGAGTCGGCCCCATCGGCGCCTCGATCGCTCGCCTGATGCGCCAAAAATCCGCACTCGAAATCGTCGGCGCCGTAGACCGGGATCCGGCCAAGGCCGGCCGAGATTTGGGAGAAGTAGTGGGCGCCGAAGATGCTCCTTGGGGCATCCCCGTGGTCGCAAGCGCTTCCGCCGCGCTCGCACATCCCGTCGACGTCGTCATGCACTCGACCACTTCCTACCTCCCCGATGTGATCGAGGAACTGATGGTCTGCATCTCCGCGGGCTGCTGCATCGTTTCTACTTGCGAGGAGCTGTCCTACCCGTTCCGCAAGCACCCGGAGCTTTCCGCGAATCTCGATTCGGCGGCCACCGACGAGGGCGTGGCGCTGGTAGGCACCGGCGTGAACCCCGGCTTCGTGATGGATAAGCTGGTGCTGACGCTTTCCGCCGCCGCGCAGCGCGTCGATTGGGCCAGCGCCGTGCGCGTCGTCGATGCCTCCAAGCGCCGCCTGCCGCTACAGAAAAAAGTCGGCGCCGGAATGACGCCCGAAGAGTTCCGCGCTCAAGTAACCGCCGGCCGGATCAAGCACCACGGCCTGCCCGAATCGGTGGCCATGGTGGCTGCCGGTCTGGGTTTCAAGCTCGACGATATCGTCGAGACGATAGAGCCGGTCATCGCCGAAGGAGCCGTGAAAACAGAATTCCTCGAAGTCGCGCCCGGCCAAGTGGCCGGAGTCCATCAGATCGCCCGCGGCCTCTCAGCCGGCCAGGAGAAGATTTTCCTCGAACTGAAAATGTATGTCGGCGCAAAGAATCCCGCCGACACCGTCGAATTGCGCGGCGTCCCCGGCCTGACGCTAACCATTCCCGGAGGCACGCACGGCGATACCGCCACTGCCGCCATCGCCGTAAACACCATTCCCGCGATTCTCGCCGCTCCCGCTGGCCTGCGCACCGTGCGCGACCTACCCCTTGCCTACTTCCCGCCCGGCCCGCTGTCGTAGGCCGCGGCTAATCGCCCGGCATCGTGTGGACTTCCCTTCGCTAGTCTGCTATCTAGCTGCTGCCCGGTTTGCGTAGCATCGGAGAATGAGCATGCACTCCAAAGAGAACGTCGATCCCGAGCGAAAGCACTTGGAAACCCTCTATCAGGAGCGCATCAACTTTTACATCGTCTTTGCCTCTGTCTTTGTCGTTGGCTTGTCGGAAATGAAAGAGGGAGGCGTGAAGGTAGCGGCGCTTTGGGCCATGACGCTGGTCTCCTCGGCCATCACGTTGTCCGTCATTCGCACATTTCGTCTGGTAAGAAAAGCCCTCGCGGACATCAAGAAGGATGTACATCATCCCTACACCCAGTATCAGAGCCAAATCAAGTTCCCGTGGGACGCCAACATATCCCTCGTTTCTGTCCCGATCATCATGACTGTCTTCTTTTGGTGCGCCACCATTCACTATTCGCATTCTCTTTTCGCGCGGATCATCGATTTCGCCCTCGGCCATTCAGGGTAACCGCGGCTGGACGGCCACCCTCGCATCTTCCGTTCGGTGTAAGATCGAAATGAGAGGCGAGGCCGCTCGCGCCGGAGTCCGCATGACCGAAAGCCGCGAACAATCGACCTTCGCGCAGGACGTAGCCGCCCCCGCGTCTGCCCCTGCGCCTTCCCTCGAACGCGAAGCGCATCGCGGCGAGCGCCCTCTCCGCGGCTCGTTCCGTCTCCTCTTCCTTTACGATGCGGCCGAAGCCATCCATCTGGCCAAGCTGCGTGAAATCCTCGGCCCTCGCGGAGACGTGCAGCCCTCCACCTTTGGCCGCGGCACTCCCCAATATGTGCGCTTCGAGGATCCGCCCTTCCTCGAGCGCTGCGAGCCTCACCGCCTGCCGGACGGAACGCCCGCCACCTGCTCGGTCCGCTACTACGCCTTCGGAGTGGTCGCCGTGGAGCTCGACTTGCCCTTTGATTGTGACTGGCCCGGTCTGCTGCGCGGGGCGGTGCGATGGACCGCGCCGGCGGAACTCGAAGTCCAGGTGCGCGAAATCGTGCGCGTCCATCTCGATCGCGTGGCGCCTGCGGTAGCTCGCATGTATAAGGATTGGCTGAACGAAATGTACCTGGTGGTCAACCTCGAGCAAGTGCTCGATTCCGCCGGCCAGCTCATGACTTCCGACGCGCTGCTTTCCGCCCACCGCGGCGAAATCGCCCGCATCGTTTCAGGGGAGGAATCGCCGCTTGCTCCCAGCGAGGTGGACGAGACGCTGCGCGGCAGCCTTTCGTATTATCCCCATGACCTCATCGTGGTCACTTCTTCCGGCGCCCTGGTCTACGACCGCCCTGAAGAAGCCGGAGCCGCTGTGCAGATCGTCGAGTACGCCAAAATTCAGTTGCTCGAATTCCGCTACTACGACCGCGTGATGAACCGCGCCCTCGGCGAGCTTTACGATGCTCTGGAGATCGGGCGCGGCATTCTGCGCTCGCGCTGGACCGCCCCCCGCGACGCCGGCCGCATCAACCGCATTCGTTTGGACGTCACCGAGCTTACCGAGCGCGTCGACAATGACATCAAGTTTGTCTCCGACGCCTACTACGCGCGCGTTCATCGCCTGGCGTCCACCAGCATGGGCGTCGGCGAATACCGCGACTTGGTCGATGAAAAGCTGCGCACCGCCGGCGAACTCTACGATTCCCTCGTCGATCGCTTCAATGAAGCCCGCTCTTTCGTAATCGAACTCGCCGTCGCCATCTTGGTACTTCTTGACGTAATCCTCCTCCTCCGCCACTGACGATTTGCGGAGATTTTGTTCTTTTTGCCTTTCCGGGTGCCGCATCCTTACGCTTTTCAAGGGTGCGGATTTTGTACCTCTTCGTAGGGGCACGGCATGCCGTGCCCGCTTTTCCTGGGATCGCCGATCTCCCGATCGGCTCTTTGTAGGGGCGGGTCTCCGACCCGCCCTTCTCGCCTTTCCGGGTGCCCCATCCTTGCGCTCTTTGCAAGGGTGGGGATTTTCGCGGTTACCGGTGACTCCGCCCGGAGCTTGCCCGCCTGGGCGGGACAGGTGGGTCTTCGCCTTTTTCCGTTTGGGTGCGGGTGCCGCACTCGTGCTCTTCAAGGGTGCGGATTTTGTACCTCTTCGTAGGGGCACGGCATGCCGTGCCCGCTTTTCCTGGGATCGCCGATCTCCCGATCGGCTCTTCGTAGGGGCGGGTCTCCGACCCGCCCTTCTCGCCTTTCCGGTTGCCCCATCTGGCCGGGTGCCCCATCCTTGCGTTCTTTGCAAGGGTGGGGATTTTCGCGGTTACCGGTGACCCCGCCCGGGCTTGCCCGCCTGGGCGGGACAGGTGGGTCTTCGCCTTTTTCTGTTTAGGTGTCATCCCGAGCGAGGCCGCCCGGTTCAATGTTTTGGGCGGTCGACGAGGGATCTCTCTTGCCCTTCTTGCCTCTCCGGGTGCCCCATCCTTGCGCTCTTTGCAAGGGTAGGGATTTTCGCGGTTACCGGTGACCCCGCCCGGAACTTGCTCGCCTGGGCGGGCGCCGGGCCGTGCAGGGGGACTGATATCTCTCGCGCAGCCTCACCCGCGCGAGCCTTCGGCTTTTTCCACATCCCGGCCGGGTGCCCCATCGGCCGCGTCTTTCGCGGCAGGTGGGGCTCCGCTTCTTTCTGTTTGGCTGCCGTTTTTCTATTGCCGCCTGGCACCATGTGGAGTGCGGAGGTTGCTCCCGCTGTCTCTTCGTCGAGGCTTGTCTCGACGCTCTGCCGTCATAGGGGTGCTATCCCGAACCCAGCCCCGACCTTGCCGATTCGGATGGGCTCGGCATTGCGCATACGGCCGCGCCACTCCTCGCCTTTTTGCGAGGTGAGTTTTGGATTTCGCTATCCCCCGGGTACCCACGACCAAAGGCTCACTGACACTTTTGCAAAATGGGCCCGTTCTTCTGCGGGAAGATGATCTAATCCCCTCATGGATTTGCATCTTCCTCGAGCGGGCCTTGATCGGTACAAGAGCGCCTCTCAACGCGCTCGCGTGGCAACTGAGGTCTGGGCAGCGGCGAACCTCTATTGCCCCGCCTGCAGGTCTACCTGCCTCAGCCGACTACAGCACAACACGGTCGCAGTCGATTATCGTTGCTGGGCGTGTCTGTCACCCTTCCAACTCAAAAGCCAAGCTAAACCGTTCGGGAGAAAGATCGTCGATTCGGCTTATTCCGGGATGAGACTAGCAATTCTAGGAGACCGAACTCCCAATTTATTTGTTTTGCAGTACGACCTATTACGGTGGGAAGTTCGAACGGTCATCCTCATTCCAAGCTTTGTCTTTACTCTTTCCGCCGTAGAGCGCCGCAAACCCCTAGCGCCGACAGCGCGCCGCGCGGGCTGGGTCGGCTGCAACATCCTACTCGATCAAATCGCCGCGGACGCCCGCATTTCAATCGTTGAAGAAGGGTGCATTCTTTCGAACAAGGACGTCCGTCAAGCCTACGATCGCTTTGGCCGCTGCAAGGACTCAGCGTCGAGAAGCGCTGTTGGACTCTTGATGTGCTTCAAGTTGTCAGGTCCCTGAACAGGACATCGTTCTCGCTGCCCGACGTTTATTCCCATGCCGATGCATTAGCGCGTCTGCGTCCCCAGAATCTTCACGTGCGTGACAAAATTCGCCAACAATTGCAAGTTCTTCGCGACCTAGGTCTTCTTGATTTTCTTGGTCACGGCATCTACCGGCTTCGCTAATCGCATACCGCAACTCTTCAATTCGTCCTTCCAAAATTCCTCCTTTTTTCCATCACGGAACTCTACTCCAATCATTGGGTCGCGCCGGATAACTCTGTCCGCAACCGCATTCATATTCCAGATATTTGACGCACCCAACCCGCCCGATAAAGCGAGCGTCGAAGGTTTCATCGGTACTGCTCAAAATACGTACTCGCTCGCCAATCCTAAGGCAGGTCGCCTCACGTCATGATGGATGGGATTCCAACCCATATTCCCCTCCAGTCCTGAGATAGAGATCGACCCTTAGATTCAAAATGTTTAGGGTACGCTCCGTCGATCCCCCCCAGAAGTCCACAGGCCTTTGATATTGACCTTCACCAATTCAGTCCTAAAATTATAGGTGCGCGCCCGCAGTCTGGGCGAAGCAGAAAAGGATGAGACAGGGAATGCAAATGACGGAGAGGACGGGAAGGAGAGCGCCACGGGCCGCCGCGCCGGGCCGGCTTCCTATGCTTCCTGCGCCTCCTTTACTTCCTCGTCCGTACCATGACCCTTCGACCCAGCCCGGAACGCCTCGATGGACTCACCCCCTCGTAAGTCATTGGAAACAATCACCGAGGGTCGAACCAGCCCGGAACTCTATTCCGGCCCCTTCGACCCCGTTTCACGTGGACTCAAGACCGGCATCTGGACATGCCGGAACGCTCTTTGACAACTGAATCGCATTACCGGCGGTGGATACCGATCGCCCAAAGGCGGGGCCGCTACTCGTTCGGGGCAGTCTCGAACAGCGTCTTGGGGGCCTCTTCGGGCAGGGAACCCTGCGAGATCTGCGCGAGTGAGTTGCTGACTTTGTTGAAACGGCTGTCGGCATCTTCGTAACTCCGCTGCGCGTTACGCAGGTGGTTGCCGAGCCGCTCGTAGACGTCCGCGAAAGCTTCGATGTGCTTGCTCACTCCGGCCAGGCCAGCCATCAGGTGCCGGGCATTTTCCTCCATGCGCTGCCCCTGCATGGTGACGCAAATGGCGCTCAAGAACGCGTACAGCGTGTTGGGCGAAACCGGAAACACTCGCTTGTTGCGGCAGTATTCGTCGAGCGGTCCATGTTTCGAGTCCGAGGTCATCAGCAGCTCGTAGTACACGCCTTCGGAGGGAACGAACATCAGCGCGTATTCCAGAGTGTGTTCGTCCGGCAGAATGTATTTCTCGGCAATGGAGTCAGCGTGCTTGCGCACCGCGGTCGAAAAATCGCGGCGCGCGTCGTCGCCCTCATCGCCCTTATCGAGCATCCGTCGGTAGGCCTCCAGCGGAAACTTCGAGTCGATGGGCACAAGCCGGTCGCCGCTGTGCAGCACGGCATCCACGACGGCGCCCGTCGATGCAAAGCGGAACTGCGTTGAGTATGCGTTTTGCGGCAGCGCATCCGAAAGTAGCCGGTCGAGCGCGGCCTCGCCCAGCGTTCCGCGCGTTTTCGCGCCGCCTAGAATGGATTCGAGCGTGTGGGTTGCTTTCGAAAGATCCTGCCCCCACTGCTGGATCTCCCCAATTTTCTGGTTCATTTGCTGAATGGCGTCGGTTGAAGACTTGAGTTGCAGGGAGACGTTGCGTTGGGTGTCTGTGGCCAATTGCGCCGTGGAAGCCACTCCGCTTTGCAGCTCCTGGCGCACTTGGCCGAGCTGCTGCGTCAACGCTTGCGTCAGATGATTGATCTGCTGGCCCATCTGCGCGGTCACCGCCTGGCTCTGCGCCGCGAGCGACGCTTGCATCTCCTGCCGCGCGGCGGCTAGCTGCGCCTCCGACCGCCGGCCGGCGGACCACACCGCGGCCAACACAACGAGCGCCACCACCGCGGCCACTAGCCAGGCAAGCAAAGTCATCCGCGCTCCAGGAGCAATCTTTTAAAACAGAAAATCGTGATAGCTCTACTGTAGCGCGAACGCTCTTGGGAGAGAAGCTTCCCGGCCGAGACGCTGCGGGCCTACCGGGGCGCTCGCAATTACGTCGTGAAGACGCTTTGCCTTTCGCGCTGCGTGCGCGACGGAGTTTAGCTATACTGAGCGTCCCGGCGCGGTACCCAAGTGGGAAGGGAGAGGTCTGCAAAACCTTCATTCGTGGGTTCGATTCCCACCCGCGCCTCCAATTGCTCCTCTATACGTCTCGACTAGTCACATACAGGCAAACCCCTTACGGGAACATTGATGAAAGGCTGTAAACTTATAACTGTGAATTCTGCGAATGTTGGCGCCCGAGGCATATCTCTAAGCATCGTTTGGCTAAGTCTTTTTGCATTTCTTTGCCTTTTCCCAGCTATGGCCGCGGCACAGTCTCAGCCTGTCACACCAGCGGCACCGCCTCAGCCAGCTACTCCTGTCCAGGGAACTCAGGGTGCCCAGGCAACGGAGAGCATCCCGCCGAATTCGCCCGGGAGCATCAGCGGAACCGTTGTCGACGGGCAGGGAGCCACCGTCGGCGGGGCCCACGTGAAGCTGACGAGGGGCGAGCAATCCCTAAGCCAGGAGATGCGAACCGGCGACGACGGGCAATTCTCCTTCGTCGGCATCCCTCCGGGCACTTTCCAGGTGACCGTTACGTCGGAGGGTTTCGCGACGCAAACAATCTCCGGCACTTTGCATCCGGGCGAGACCTACACCCTGCCGCAGGTGCCGCTGTCCATTGCCGCCAACGTGACGCAGGTGGTCGTGCTGCCGCCTGAAGTGATCGCCGAACAGCAAGTAAAGGAGCAAGAAAAACAGCGAGTGCTCGGCGCGATTCCCAATTTCTACGTCACCTACGTTCCCAACGCGGTCCCTCTATACCCGAAGCAAAAGTTCGAGCTGGCCTGGAAGTCCATGGTCGATCCGGTCAACCTGGTGCTGATAGGGGGCATTGCGGGAATTGAGCAGGCGACGAATCAATTCCCGGGATACGGACAGGGGGCGGCGGGCTATGGAAAGCGCTATGGCGCGGTGTACGGCGACTTTCTTACCAGCGTGTTCATCGGAGACGCCATACTGCCGTCGCTGTTCAAGCAAGATCCGCGCTATTTCTACAAGGGAACCGGCAGCACGCAGTCGCGGATCTTATATGCGCTCGCCAACACATTTATCTGCAAGGGCGATAACGGGCGCTGGCAGTTCAACTATTCGTACATCATGGGGAGCCTCGCGTCAGGTGGCATCTCCAACGCTTACTATCCGGAGAAATCTCGCGGAGTCGGGTTGGTGTTCGAAAACACCGCCATCGGGCTTGGCGAAAACGCGGCCGTCAACCTGCTGCAGGAGTTTGTCATTCGCAAGCTAACGCCGAATCTGCCAAAAGTCCCGAAACACAATACGTCCCAGCCCTAAGCCGTTCGCAAAAAAAGAAAGGGCGAGCCGAAGCCCGCCCTTACCGTTGTGCTGCCGCCGTGCTTCGACCTACCGATCCGAGCTACTGATCGAATTGAACCGCCGAGGCGTGTCCAGCGAACTGCACTTGAGTAACCTTGTCGCCATCAGTTGCGACTTGCGAATCGGAAGCCTTCGATGGAAGCTGAGTCCAGTGGCAAGGGATCGTGGATACCACTTTACCCTTGGCGACGACCTGGAGTTCGGATTTGCCTTCTTCCGCTCTCAGCGAATATGAGCCGGGTTGGATTTGCGTCCCGCCGATGGTCATGGAGCGAGTGGGGACCCAATCTACTGAAGCAACGTGGGCTGCCCAGACCGGAAGCGCAGCCAAAACAAATGCCAAACTGACGAGAACTCTCTTGTTTAGACGCACGGATGCGATGTCTCCTCTAATTGGGTTCAGGTGAATTCCCGGAAAGAACGATTGAACCGAGTTCCCTGTGTGAGCGGCGCAGCCTGCAGAACTTCTTCGATCACCGCTCAGTTAATATTACGACGATATGGGGCGAAAGTTTCAGCAAACTGCGTCTGATATTTCAATGAGGTTGACGAATCTGCCCCAAATGCGGCAATTTTACAAAGTTTTAACGAGTTACCGCGCCGGAATGGGATTTATCGGGCAGCGGAGCCGTAGATGGCCTTTTTCCAGAAGCGGGCCACGGCGGCGAAGTCCGGATCGTCCGTTGCAGCGTTGTTGACCTTCGTATAGGTGTCCCAGGCGGCTAATGCGGCGGGCAGAGGAGTGTGGTTTTCGCGGGCCAGCTCGAGCGCGAGAGTCAGGTCTTTCAGCATGAGCCGCAGCGGGAAGCTGGCCGGAAATTCACCTTTCAGCATCAACGGAGCTTTGACGTCGAGCAGCGGTGCGCGACCCATGCTCGATTGCATCACCTCGACGAGTTTTTCGGCAGCCAAACCGGAGGACGTGACCAGCGCCAGCGCTTCGGCCAGTGCGTCGACTTCGAGCGCCAGCAATAGATTCATGGCCAGCTTCACGGTTTGGCCCGCACCGTTCTCTCCCAGAAGAAACCATTTCTTGCCCATGACTTCGAGCACCGGCTTGACGCGCTCGAGCACTTCGGCTTTCCCGCCCACCATGAACACCAATTCGCCCTTCTCGGCCCCCCACGTGCCGCCGGTGACCGGCGCATCCAGAAACTGAATGTCTTTTTTGGCGCAAGCCGCGGCCACTTGGCGCGCGAGAGCCGGAGACACCGTGCTGGAGTCGATGAGCGTGGTGCCGGGACGCAAACGCGAGAGCGCGCCGGGCCCTTTGTTGTCCGCACCGAAGAGGACCTCCTCGAGCGCGGGCGGATCGCTGACGATGGTGATGAGCACGTCGGCATGCGCGGCGGCTCCCTCGGGGTTGGCGGCCAGCTTCGCGCCTTCGCGCACCAGGGCGTCCGCTTTACTGGCGGTACGATTCCAAACGGTGAGCGGAAATCCGGCACGCAGCAGGTTGCGCGCCATCGGCTCGCCCATGAGCCCCAATCCGATGAATCCGACGCTCGGTCTCATGACATTTCCTCCGGAGTGATTAAAGTATGACTGCAAACTCGACGCGATGGCGCATGGGATCGATGCGCTCGGCGCGGACGCGGATGCGGTCGCCCATCTTGAAGACGCGCTTGGCGGCGCCACGCCCGCTGCCTGTACGGGCGCCACGATGAGGCTCGGTGACGATGGCGCGATCGTGGTCGCGGAAGATGCAGCGCTGGCCGGTGGCTTCCTCCAGCCGTTCGATGCTGACCAAGCCCTCGACAAAGATTTCGGTGAGCTCCACGAAAAAGCCGAATTTCTGCACGGAGATGATCAGCGCGCCGTATTCCTCTCCCAGATGGCTCTCCATGAACTGGGCGGTTTTCCAGCTCATCAATTCGCGTTCGGCGGACTCTGCGCCGCGCTCGGCCTCTGAGCTTTGCGAAGCAATTTCTTCGAGCTCGACGCGGCGATAGGGGCCGAGCGTGGCGACACGTTCGGAGTCGCGCGGGCGTTCTTTCGGCTTGGGCGCGCCAGCGGTGTGCCATCCGGGCGGAGGTGCCGCGTCCGGGTTCTCGAGCGCCCACTTGAGCGCGCGATGGACGATCAGGTCCGGATAGCGGCGAATGGGCGAAGTGAAATGAGTGTAGTCGGCGGCCGCGAGCGCGAAATGCCCGAGCGGCTCGAAGGCGTAGCGCGCTTGCTTGAGCGAACGGAGCATCAGGTACGAAAGGATGCGTTCTTCGGGCTTGCCGGCAATCTTTCTCGGTAAGTCTTTGGTAGTGCTGCGGACGGATGTCAACCTCTTGATCCGCGGGAAGCGTGACGCTCATAGGCCTGGCGCGCCGCTTTGACGGGCGCCTCGATGGGAACGCGCTGGAGGCTTGGCTTGGCCGTGACGCACGGCGACCCGCCGTTCGGCGAGGTCCGTCACTCCCAGCGAATAGCCGAAGGCCTGGGCCAATTCTTCGAATTCCAGCACCTTTTTGGGATCGGGCTTTTCATGCACGCGGTAGAGCGCGGCGATGGCGCGACGGTCGAGATACTCGGCGACCGCTTCGTTGGCCGCGAGCATGAACTCCTCGATGAGGCGGTGCGCGATGTTGCGTTCGCTACGAATGATGCTGCGCATGTTTCCGTCGGGATCGAATTCGATCACCGGCTCGGGGAGGTCGAAATCGATGGAGCCCCGCGCCACGCGGCGGCGATTGAGGAGCAGAGCCAGCTCTTTCATGCGGCGAAATTCCTCGACCAGCGAAGCATAGCGCTGGTTCATCTCTGGATCGCCTTCGAGCACTTTGTGGACGTTGGTATAGGTCATGCGCTCGGCGGAGCGGATTATCCCGGGCGTGAATTCGGAGCGCACCGGGTTTCCGGCGGCGTCGATTTCCAGGATCGCGCTCATCACCAGGCGATCGAGGCGTGGATTGAGCGAGCAAATGCCGTTGGAAAGCTCTTCAGGAAGCATGGGCACGGCGCGATTGGGGAAATATACAGAGGTGCCGCGCAGGCGCGCTTCGCGGTCGAGAGCAGAGCTGCGCGCGACGTAGTGAGCCACATCGGCGATATGCACCTGCAGCTCGAAATGGCCATCCGGCAGCGCCGTTACGTGCACGGCGTCGTCAAAGTCGCGCGCTGTTTCGCCGTCAATGGTGACGATGGGGAGATGGCGAAAATCGCGGCGGCCGCGGACGTCCTTCTCCTCGACCTTTTGCGGAGCAGCGTGGGCGGCAGCGACGACTTCGGCGGGGAAGACGTGGGGCAGATGATGCTTGCGAATCATGATCTCGACGTCCACGCCTATATCGCCGGGGCGGCCGAGAATTTCGATCACACGTCCCGACGGAGCCAGGCCGCCCTTGGGAAAGCGGACGATTTCGACGTCGACGACAGCGCCATCAAGCTCGGCGAGGCGCGCGCGTCGTCCGGTGGGAGTGGCGCCGACTTTCGCGCGCAGCTCGGCAGTCAGTTCGTCACCGGGCGGAATAAGGACTTCGTGCTGCAGGCGCGCGTCGTAGGGCAACACATGATTTCCGTGCGGGCCGTAGCGGAAAAGCCCGACGACGGTGGGATTTTCGCGTTCGACGATCTGTACCACGCGGCCCTCGGCGCGGCCATCCGGTCGGCGGCGCGTGATACGTGCCAGCACGCGGTCGCCGTGCATGGCGTCTTCCAGGGCGTCGCGGCCAATGAAGAGGTCGCCCTCCACACCTTTCATGGGATGGTCGGGCACGAGAAAGGCGTAGCCATCGCGGTGGGCGGTGATGCGGCCGGCAACGAGATTGGGATCGCGCGCGCGCTTGGGCTTGGATGAGGGTTCTTCGGACGTCGATTCAGGCGCGGATTGTGTGGCCGGCGAGCTGGCCTTCGGCCCTTCTGAACGGGCGGGCGCGGCGGCCGAGCGTTCAGAACGGGCTGAACGTTGCGAACGGGCGCGCCCTTCTCCGGCGAGGAAGTAGCGGCCGCCATGAACTTCTCCGACTTCGCCGCCCTTCTCCAGCTGCTGGATGATGCGCGGCAGGTAGCGACGGCCGCGATGCCGCAAATCCATACCGTGGGCGATCTCGCGAATGCTCGCAGGCTTCGAAAGCGTGGCGAGATGGGCGAGCACTTGTTCGCGCGTCACATGCGCGGGATTCGGTTCTTTTTCGGGGACGGCGGGGTATCGGCGCTTCATGGGCGGGTTAGTTCCTCAGGCACTCTTCTCGCATCGGCTGCGGGTGCGCACACAGGCTAACGGAAATCAGGGCTGACGGCAAAGATTGCGTGCAGCGGCGAGTGGTATCTGGCGGGCGGGTCACAGACCCGCCCCTACAAGAGCGGGGGCGAAAGTTCAGGAACCCACGGAGGCCTACTGCTCGGCGGGCGCGACGGCCGGCGTGTCGAGGATGGTGATACGGCCGTCGGAGCCGCGCGCGAGGCCCGGTGCGTATTCGCCAAGGAGTTCGCGTCTCCACCACGCCCCGTCGGCACGTTTGGTTTTCATGTCGGTGAACCAATACTGATAAATCACCGCGCGGACTTGCTGGGGCGGCGCGTTCGGAAACGGGTCGCCGGCGAAGAGTTCGAGCACTTGCGGCTGGCTGCGCAGCAGGCGTTCCTCGGTCCAAATGACCCAGCGGTATTCACGCCAGGAGCCGAGCGATGCGAACCACAAGTTCCAGTCGAAGCGCGGCTGGTACGGCGCGTAGATGCCGGGCGCCTTTTTCGGATCCTGCGGTTTGTAGCGGAAGGGGTAAGGCGTCCAAGTCTGTCCGTCGTTCGAGCCCTGGAATTCGATTTCATAGCGCGCGTGGGTCATGACGGCGAAAAGACCGTAGCGGTCGGCAATACGCAGCGGCGCGAGCAACTGCACCGGCTTCTCCGGCAGGGGAACGAAGGGAGTGAGCTGGACGAACGTCGCGTAGAAAACCATGCCCAGGCACACGCCTGCGATGGACAGGCCCAGCGGAGCGAGGACGCGGCGCCACTGCGCGGGGCTTTGGACGGCTTGCGTTTGGAGATTGCCGCGCTGGGCGAGAGTACCTTCGATAAATCCGCGAATGCTCCGCGGCACGATCCACTCAATGAAGCGATCGTCGAGCAAAAGGAAGCCGAGCGAAAACACGATGTAATTCAGGAAGGCGTAGTTGGCGGTGAGGATGATGCTGATTTCAAATGGCGCGACGATGAAGAACAGGGCGATGCGGAATCGCCGGGGAAGGAAGACCATCCAGCACACCACCAGCTCGAGCGCCAGTGTGTAGAACACGGCGGAGGCGTGGAACCAGTGCGGAAGGTGGGCGACATACCAGCCTATCCAGGTGGGTAGCGGGCCGTTCTGGTAGTAGTCGTCCATGGCGGTGAAATTGCGCCAGGAGCGATCGCCGCTGTACATTTTGGCGAAGCCCGATCCGAAGTAGATGCAGAACCATTCCCAGCGGAGCAGAAAGAGACTGGCGCGCGACGGCGGACGCGCGCGGCCAAGCCCGGGCCAAAATCCGGGAGGCGCGAAAAAGAGGCAAAGAAAACCGGCTTCGAGGAGCATGCCGTCCGACTGGTAGCCCGAGAAATCCTGCGCGGCGCCTACAAAGGAAATAAAGCAAACGAAGCAGACGAGCAGCGTCACGCGCGGCCAGATGTTGAGGAACAGCAGCAGCGAGGCGATGAGCCCGACCCAGGTGACGATCATCAGGGCGCGGTCGCCAGCGCCCAGCCAAAACAGGGTAGGCGCAAACCAAAAGCGCTGGGAGTGGGCCGCAGCGGAAACAGCCTGCAGATAGTCAACCGCGGGAAGAATTCCGGCTGGGCCGATGAGTCCCTTGATCTGGAAGAGCAGGGAATAGAATGCGGAAAAGTAAATCAGTCCGAGAGCGCGGAGAAAAATCCAGCGCGGCCAGAGATGCGTCGAAGGATTTGGCCTCGGTTCGGAAGCCTCCGAGGGCGCCAGAGTTGAGGACGGAATGGCCGGCGCGGCGCGGAACTGAGTGATGACTTGCGGTCGCCGCCAGCGGGGGATTTGCGTCTCCGGGCCAAGCAGCCATTGGACGGCGGTTTCCAGCCACTGTTCCATCGCCCGCGATTATACCGATGCGGGCGGGAAAAGCCGGACGATTCGAGAATGCCGGACCTTATCCCGGGGGCGGAAGGCGACTACATGCTGCGGGTGAGGCCGCGCAGCGGAAGGAGCTTTGCGCCTATGGCTTATGTCGGAGCTGAAGCTCCGACCCCTGAAGACACGGCGCCGGTGCTACTGCGGATAGGAGCTGGGCAGCGAGCGCAAATAGGCGGTGATGGCCACGGCGTCGGCGTGGTTCATGTGGTAGATGTGCATGGGCGGCTGGATCTCCAGGCCGTCAGGTCCGATGCCCTTTTCGAGAATGGTATCCACCTGTTGGTCCGTAAAGCCGAGCATGCCGGAAAGAGCCGGGGCGCGATTGGCCCAGTTGGTGGTGGGGTGCACGGGAGTGATCCAAATCCTGGCGCCTTGCAGGTAGCGGGAGTTGTCGAGATTGCCGGCGGCGTCGCGCGGGGTGTGGCATTCGCTGCACATGGCCACGTTGTCGACCAAGTAGCGGCCGCGGTCAACGTCGCTCGATGCTTTTGGTGCGGTCTGCGCGGGATTTTCACCCGAGAACAGGCGCGAGGCGCCCGCTCCGGCGGCGATCAAGATCACTGCGACGAGCACGAGACGGTAACTTGCTTTCATGACGTTTTCAGTCCTGGACTGTATGGATTGCGGTTCGCTGCCGGAAGGCCGATCACCGCTTGCACCGCTAGAACGGAGCAGTATCGCAAGAAGGGCGATTGCGTGTCCATTGCGTTTTTCACATTATGTTTTTCAATGGGCGCGAGAAAAGTTGCTATGCCGTCGCGCGAACCGCGTCGAGCGCCCACTGGGCATGTTCGGCGATCAGCGAGTCCTCGGAAAGCGCCAGGTGCTCGAGGAGTTGCAGGATGCGCGGGTAAGCTGCGTGATCCGGAGCGATATGCGAATTTCCAAGGGCCACGCAGGCATTGCGCACCAGTCCACGCCATTTGGCGCGTTTGACGGCGCTCGCGCGGAAGAGGGCGCTGAATTCCGCCTGCGAAAGCGAGGCCAGGCGTTCGAGCTCCGGGGCGAATAGAGACGTTTGATCCACCGGATTTTCGCGCGGCTGGAAAGCAGCGAGGGCGGTCGAGGGAGCCTTGCGATTCCAGGGGCAGACGTCCTGGCAGATGTCGCAGCCGATGACGGCGTTGCCGATTGAGTGGCGAAGCTCGGTGGGAATCGATTCGCGAAGCTCGATGGTGAGATAGGAGATGCAGCGGCGGGCGTCGAGCACGTAGGGCTCGGGGAAGGCTTGCGTGGGGCAGGCATCGAGGCAGCGGGTGCAGGTGCCACAGAGATCGGCAGGAGGCGGTTGCGCTGGGGCGAGGCCGGGTTCGAGCGGAAGCGTCGTGAGGATCACGCCCAGGAACAGCCAGGAGCCGAGCTGCGGATGTATCAAGCAGGTGTTTTTCCCGAGCCATCCGAGGCCGGCATATTTGGCGACGACGCGCTCGATGACCGGACCCGTGTCCACGTAGGCGAGGGCCTCGAAGGTCTCCGGGAAATGCGCGCGCATTTCGGCGACGAGCGCGTTCAGTTTTTCGCGCAGCACTTGGTGGTAGTCGTCGCCCCAGGCATAGCGGGAAATCCAGCCGCGCGGCGACCCGGCGGGGGGATCGGCGCTGCGGGCGGGCGGCGGGGCCGAAGCAGGGTGCGGCGAATTGTAATTCAGGGCCACGACGATGGCGCTTTGGGCCCCTTCCAGTACCGAGCGCGGATCGGCGCGGCGGGGGTCGCGCAAGTATTTCATTTCTCCCGCGTAGCCGCGCGCCAGCCAATCTTCCAGGTGGGCCAACTCGGGGAACATTTCGTCTATTTCTTCGCTGGCCCGCAGAGAAACGATGCCGCAGAGATCGAAGCCCAGGGTGCGGGCGCGCTCGCAGACCCATCGGGCTTGTTGGCTGGTTTTCTGGGCGGTTGTCACGGCTGCTATGATGTCGTAACGCGTTTTACTTGTCACCTTATCGCGGGTTGCATACAATCGCGGGCTGTTTGGGCCATACGGAGAAATGATGAGCCGACGAATTGCTGCGAAGATCACCGCAGTAGCGGGGTACGTTCCGCCCCGAGTGGTGAAGAACGCCGATCTCGAGAAATTTGTGGATACGAACGACGAATGGATTCGCACGCGCACGGGCATCCGCGAGCGGCACTACGCGGAGTCTGGCGTGGCTTCCTCGCATCTCGGAGCTGAAGCAGCCAAGAAGCTGATCGCGGCGACCGGTTTGAAGCCGGACGAAATCGAATTGATCGTAGTGGCCACGGTGACTCCGGACATGCTGTTTCCGTCGACGGCGTGCCTGATTCAAGACCAACTGGGCGCGCCTAATGCGTGGGGCTTCGATCTCTCCGCGGCATGCTCCGGATTTCCCTACGCGCTGACGGTGGGGGCGCAGTTCGTGGCTGCGGGCACGCACAAGAAGGCGCTGGTGATCGGCAGCGACGTGATGACTTCCATTCTGGATTTCAAGGATCGCGCCACCTGCGTGCTCTTCGGCGACGGCGCGGGCGCAGTATTGGTGGAGGCATCGGAGTCGCCGTCGGAGGGCATTCTCGATTTCGCGCACGATATCGACGGCTCGGGCGGTTTCAATCTGTATATGCCGGGCGGCGGCTCGCTGCATCCGCCAACGGCGGAGACGGTCGAAAAGCGCATGCACTACGTGCATCAGGAGGGTCAGCTTGTGTTCAAGTACGCCGTGCGGCGAATGAGCGAGCTGGCCTGCAAGATACTGGAGCGCAACGGCCTGACCAGCAAGGATCTTGCGCTGGTGGTGCCGCACCAGGCGAACCTGCGGATCATCCGTGCGATGCAGGAGCGGCTGGGCGTGGACGACTCAAAGGTGATGGTGAACATCGACCGCTACGGGAACACGACGGCTGGGACGATTCCGCTTGGATTGATGGAAGCGGTGGACGAGAAGCGCCTGAAGAAGGGCGACCTGGTGCTGCTTGTCTCCGTCGGCGCGGGCTACACAACTGGGGCCGTTCTGATGCGCTGGGCCTATTAAGATTTCGGGTTAGATTTTGAGCCGGCCCGTGTTCCCGCCGGAATCCCTGTTTATTTCACCGACTAGTCCACGCTTAGTTCACGCCGAAAGTGTCTGCCTGATCTCCAAAGATGGTCAGCACCGGATTGGTGTCGCCGGCGGTGGTCGTGATCATCATGAACTTCGTGGGCGAGACGATGAAGAACGCGCCGGTGAAGGCCGCGCCGGTGAAGGCCGCAGGGGACGTGAGTGTATACGTTCCGTTGCCCACCGTGGAGCTGATGCCGGTGTAGGTGCCGGTGACGACCTGCCCGGCGGTGTTAGCCGAAGAGGTGCTGGTGTCCTGCGTGCCGGTAACGGCCGAGGTGCCGTCCAGCGTGACGACGCCGGAGTAATCCTGCACGGTGCTGGCTTTGGGTGTGGCCGTGCCGTCGGGAAATGTTCCCTTGATGGTCATTGCGGAGAAGGGGCCGATCGACTGCGGCTCGAAGATTCCGATCACCGGGGCGCTGACGTTTTCCAGGATGCAGAGAGCGGTGTTCGTATTGATCACGTAGAAGACGGGCGCGATCGGAGAAACCAGGTTGGTGTCGACTCTGCCGAACGAGTCGCCGGTACCAAAGCTCGCCGATATAGCGCTACCGCCGAGGAAGCTGCTGGTTACTCCGCCTAGATTACCGACCAGCGAAAGCGTGAAGGCGCCACCACCGCCAGGGTTCAATGCCCCAACCGCCGCGAAGGGTACGAATGCCATGCCGCCGCTGGGGATGGCGCTGCCGGAAAGACCGCCGACGCTGATTGCAGCGAAGGAGTTGCTGGTGTTCACGAACGGATAGCCAATCTGCTGGATCAACTTGCCGACAGTGATGTAGGGCTCGGTGGTGCTGGCCGTGTCCGTTTCAACAACGAATGCTTCGGTGAGAACGCCGCCTGTTGCCAGGACGGGGTAGACGCTGTAAGCCGTATTGCCCAATTGCTGGGACAGGGTCATGGTGCAGCGCGCAGGCTGCGCGGAGGTCTGAAACGTTCCCGACAGCGTTGCGTCTTTGGTGATCACTTGCTGCGGGGTGTTGGCGTCCACTTCACCCGTGTCGATGGTTCCCGGGACGCCCGGGTTCGGCGGTATCTCCGCTGTGAACCGGCCGCCAATCACTACGGGGCCGGGCGTGCTGCCGGTGAATGTTCCTTCGGAACCGAAGAGCTCCATCACGAAACTCGTGCCGAGGGAGCCGGAGATGGTGCCGGACGCGCAGGTAGAGGAGGTCTGCTGCGCGAGTTCACCGGAGCCGCGTGTGCCGGTGGAATCGAATTCGATGAGACGGCCGCGGGCTCCCGTAGCGTCAATGGCGAAGTCGTAGATCAGCGTGCCGGCCGAAGCTGTGTTAAACGTGAGCGTTCCTCGATTGTCGACGCCTACAGTATAGGTACCGGTGAAGGTCTGATTGGATTTCGCCGGCGTCCCCGCAAAGGAATTGAAATCAGCAATGCCATTCGTGATGTTGCCCATCCCGTCGGCGGTGAAGCTGCCGGCCGCGACGACGGCGCCGTGGGTATTGAACCCCGAAAACTCAAAGGCGTAGGGTCCGTTGAGTAGCGCGGTACCGGTGGTTCCGGTGATAGTCAGCGAGAAAGATCCGCTGATGACCGCCGGCGGGACTTCGCTGTCAGTGAGGGTCACGCTGAATGTCGTTTTGCCCTGTGCGGTGGGAATGCCGGAGAGGAGGCCGGTGCTACTCAGGGTTAGTCCTGGGGGCAAAGTCGATCCTGCGGTAACAGCCCACGTATAGGGGGATGTGCCGCCCGCAGCCTGAAACTGAAAGTTGTACGGCCCGCCCGCGATGCCGCTGGGCAGCGGTGAAGTACTGGAGATGGCGAGATCGTTGATGATGACGGTGAAGGGCACGGACATGGCTACGCTGCCCTCGGCATCCACCGTCTGGATGACGAATGGCCCGAAGGTCCCCTGCGTAGTGGGCGTGCCGACTATATTCACAGAATTGGTTTTGCTGGCAGCCAGCGACAGGCCAGGCGGCAGAGTGCCGCTCGCCAGGCTCCACGTGAACGGGGGGACACCGCCGGTGGCGGTCACAGCCCCGGTATACGCGGCGTGGATGCTGCCGGAGGGCAGAACAAGGGTGGTGATCGTAGGCGGCGGCTCGACCGTGATCTGCAACTGCTTGGACTCTGCCGGGTAGGTGATGGACGTGGCAGTGACGGTAACCATGGTGGCCGCAGCGACTACAGGCGGAGCGTTGTACGTTGCCGAGGTGATCGTCGTTGGCGCCAAGGTTCCGGCGCCAACCAAGGCCCACGTTACGCCTGCGGCGGAGGAATCATTCAGTACCTGCGCGGTGACGGGCACCATCTTCCCCTGGCCGATGATCTGAGCGGCGGATGGTGTAAGGACGACGCCATGAAAGTTGTGGGGCGTGCCGGCGCAGGCGGCCAGTAGCAGCAATATAAGAATGGCTGAAGACAAAGATATCAGCGAACGGCCGGCGCGCTTGACCATGGGGTCTGGTCTCCTTCACTCAATGAATGCGTTAATGTCCTGCGGGATGCCCATATCTTTTAGACCATAGATCGGCGTTGCCCAGAGGAACAATGAGGGTCAGGAATGGCGTATCAGGCAACCGGGAGGCCGTACAGGTGGGGGGAAACACGGCAAAGGTGCAAGATAGCGGCCTTCGGGGAGTGACCGATGCGGCCGCACCCCATCCCGCAGCGCTTCTGCCTGGGGGGTCTTTCAGGGATAATAGTGCCTGCGCTGGTTCGAGCGGATCGTTCAGGGCCGGGGAGGATAGATGCGAGCAGCGGTTACGGGTGGGGCGGGGTTCCTAGGCTCACATCTGTGCGATTACCTGATTGGCAAGGGCTGGGACGTCGTCTGTCTCGACAACCTCATTACGGGTTCGCGCTCCAACATTGCGCATCTGGCTTCCAATCCTCATTTCAAGTTTGTCGAGCAGGATGTGTCGGAGCCATACGATGTGGCGGGGCCTCTCGATGCGGTAATGAACTTTGCGTCTCCGGCCAGCCCGCCGGACTATCTGAAACATCCCATCGAAACCATGAGGGTGGGGTCCTTTGGAACCTATAACTCCCTCGAACTAGCGCGGGCGAAGAAAGCCAGGTTCCTACAGGCGTCCACTTCGGAGTGCTACGGCGATCCGGAAATCAGCCCGCAGACGGAAACCTATTGGGGGCGGGTGAATCCGATAGGGCCGCGCAGCGTGTATGACGAGGCGAAACGCTTCGGCGAAGCGTTGACCATGGCCTACTACCGGAAGCACGGCGTGGATACGCGCATCGTACGGATCTTCAATACCTATGGGCCGCGCATGCGATTGAACGATGGGCGGGCGCTGCCGAATTTTCTGTATCAGGCTCTCGTTGGCCAGCCGATCACCGTATACGGAGACGGCAAACAGACGCGCAGCTTCTGCTATGTGTCTGATCTTATCGAAGGAATCTACCGGCTGCTGGAGTCGAACGAACACGAGCCGGTGAACATCGGCAATCCGGGCGAAATCACGATCCTAGAATTCGCCGAGCGAGTACGAGCCTTGGTGGGGAGCAGCGTGGCGATTATCTTCGAGCCGCTGCCGCAGGACGATCCGAAGCAGCGGTGCCCCGATCTGGCGAAGGCGCGCCGCCTTCTCAATTGGGAGCCCCAGGTGAAACTCGCAGATGGACTGCAGCTCACCTACGAGTTCTTCCGGCCGCAAGTAGCGGCGAGCGGAAAGTCAGGCTCGTAGGGCGGCGGAGTTTAGCAGCAAGCTTCAGGGCCGGCCGAAGGAAAGATATTCAAATCCCAATCCCTTCATTTCCTTTGGCGAGAGCAGATTTCGCCCGTCGACGATGAGCGGCCGGGCCATGGACTCGCGGATTTTGTTCCAATCGAGATCGCGGAATTCCTTCCACTCCGTGGCGATCAGCAAGGCCTCGGAGTCCTGGGCGGCCTCGTAGGCGGACTTAGCGTATTCGATGTCCGAAAGCTCGGGGCGCGCTTTTTCCATGGCTGCGGGATCAAAGGCCCGAACGCGTGCGCCTTCCGCCAGCAGGCGTTTCACCAATTCGATCGCCGGGGCAAAGCGAACGTCGTCGGTATTGGGCTTAAAGGCTAGCCCCAGGACGCCCAACTGCTTTCCACGCACGACCCAGAGCGCTCCGCGAATCTTCTCGAAAAAGCGATCGATGCGGTGCTTGTTGATCTTCTCCACTTCCTTCAGCAGACCAAAGTCCACACTGGACCGCTCCGCCAGATGAACAAAAGCCTGCAAATCCTTCGGGAAGCAGAAGCCACCAAAGCCCAGACCAGCGGAGAGGAAGGCCGGCCCGATGCGGGGATCGAGTCCCATAGCATGAACGACTTCCTCGATGTCGGCGTCGAGCTTTTCGGCTAGATCGGCCACCATATTGGCGTAGGAAATCTTCATGGCCAGGAAAGAGTTCGAAGCGTGCTTGATGAGTTCCGCGCTGTTGATACTGGTGACGACCCAGGCGGGCAAAGGCCCGTCAGGGCAGGCCGGGGCGTGGATGGGGCACTTGAATTTCCGCTCGAGCACCGGCCGGTAGATATCGCGTAACTGGCGCTCCGCCGTTTGATCTTCGACGCCCACGACGATCCGGTCGGGATGCAGAAAGTCACCGACGGCGGTGCCTTCGCGAAGGAACTCGGGATTCGACGCCACGTGGAACGTGACGTTGCTTTTGCGGGCGTAAACGGCCAGGGCGCGCTTTAGCTCCTGCCCGGTGCGTGCCGGCACAGTGCTTTTTTCGACGACCAGCTTGGGAGACTTGGCTTCGGTAGCCACCAGGCGCGCCACGTGATCGATGGCGCTTAAATCAGCCTCACCGCTGGGTAGGGGAGGGGTGCCGACGCAGATAAAAACAGCGTCGCCGTAGGCAATGGCTTCGGCGGGATTGGCGGAAAATTTCAGCCGACCCTCTTTGTGCGCCCGTGGAATGATCTTTTCGAGTCCCGGTTCGTAAATGGGGAGGCCGCCGGATTCAAGGATCCGAATCTTGCTGGTGTCGTTGTCAGTGCACACCACATCGTGTCCGATTTCCGCGAGGCAAGCCCCGGTGACAAGGCCGACGTATCCCGTGCCGATTACGGCGATCTTCAATTGAATGGTCTCCCGCTGTTGAAAGTGATCGCCGCCCGGCGGTCGATCTTGTGGACTAGCGCGAAGTGAACCCTGACTAGACCCGCAGAAGTTATCTTACTTCACCTGGGGGCCGGCTGTTGCACGGTACGGGATACTCTTTGCTAACATTCGCGGGCCGCGAGTCCTGCTCCGCCCTCTTGTCGCCTATCCTAAAGAGGCACACGTATGAGTCCAGCAAACTATTCCGATCAGGGGTTTCCCTCCGCAGGCGGGCCGCGCGAGCGCGTCGAGGATCAGAAAACGGTGCTGCTGAGCGAGGTTCCCGAGGCCTCGGCTCCCGCGGCACAGCCCAGTAACCTGCCGAGCCTGACGGCTTCCCTGAGCGCCGCAGCTCTGGCTGCGCTGTCGCAGCGCTACGACGTTTTGGCCGAAGCCGGCCACGGCAGCATGGGAAACGTCTACAAAGCGCGCGATCGCGAGACCGGCGAAACCGTCGCGTTGAAGCTACTGAAACCCGAGATCGCCTCTGATCAGTCGACGATGGACCGCTTCAAGAACGAACTCTTGTTCGCGCGCAAGATCACCCACAAGAATATCTGCCGCGTCTACGAATTCAACCGCATCGGCGGAATCGCGTATACCTCGATGGAATTTGTGGAGGGGGAAAGCCTGCGCTCGGTGCTGAACCGCTTCGGCAGTCTTCCGCCGCGCAAGGTGATCGACCTGGCGCAGCAGATGTGCTCGGGTCTGAAAGAGGCGCACGCCCAGGGAATTGTGCACCGTGACCTGAAGCCCGAGAACGTCATGATTGATGGACAGGGAAATATCAAGATCATGGACTTCGGCATCGCGCGCTCGATGGAAGTAGCCACCCGCCTAACGGGCTCGATGGTGGGAACGCCGGCGTACATGGCGCCCGAACAAGTTGCCGGTAAATCTGTGGACTATCGCACCGACATTTACTCGCTGGGCCTGATTCTCTACGAGATGTTCACCGGTGCGCCTGCTTTTCGCGCGGACAATGCCGTGGCTGTGGCGCTCAAGCAGATGCAAGAGAATCCGCGGCCGCCGCACGAGATCGAGCCCAACATACCGGCGGCGATGGAGCGGGTCGTACTGAAGTGCCTGGAAAAGGAACCCACGCGGCGATTTCAATCGATCGCGGAATTGGAATCGGTCGTGCGGCTGCCTGGGAGCTCACTGCCGCAGGACGCCCGGCTGGCGCCCGTTGTTGACCGACCGGCTCTTGGGCGGCCGATTCCTGCTAAGAGCTACGTGTCGCCGTTGTCCGAGATGGGTCCGCCACGCTCGCGCTCGTTTGTTGGGTTAGTCTTCGCTTGGTTGTTGCTGCTCGCGGGGCTAGGCGGCGCCGGTTACGCGGGATGGCACTGGCTGGCTCCGGTCGCGTGGCCGGATGCGTTCAGCTTTCCGCTGGCGCCGCCCACTCCCAAGATTCCGGACTTCGCGCTCGAGACTTCGAGTGTGCCTGACGCGACCGCCCAAGCGCCCACACCTGCCGTAGCGGCTGCGCCCGAGACAGCGCCGGCCCCAGAAAAGACAACGGTGATCAAGACGGCAGCGGGCGCACCAAGTGCGCCGGCCGACGCGCCTGACTCCGCCCTGGCCAAGGACAGCGAAGCGGGGGCGCCGCCACAGCCCGCAGCCCAGCAGAAGAATCCGTCGCCGCCGCAGGATGCCGCGCTCGTCGAAGCGCCCAAGCGAGCGGATAAGGCTTTCGGCCAAACGGGCAAGGCAGTGATCGATGCGGTGATTTCCGGAATGATCTGGGTGGGTCGCTACGATCGCCGAGACCGAGCCGAGGACGCCGCGAGAGAAATTCGGGACCTGCGGCTCAACGCCATCGTGGTGCCACGCAACGGCCCCCACGGGCAGTTCTTCGTGGTGCTGACCGGACCGTTCACCGGGAAGAAGCTGACGGATACAACGGCATTGCTGCAGGCCGACGGTTTTGCCAACGCGCGGCCGGTGCAATCCATGGAAGGGAATTCGGCTCCGAATTCGCCTTCCAATCAATAGTAGAGCGAGCGCCGATGGTAGCTGTCAGCGGAGCGGCTTGGGAAAGTTCGATAGGGTGGAGTTCCAATGGCGGGTTTGGATTTTGGTGCGTGCAGCGACAGGGGCTGCGTGCGGGAAAACAACGAGGATAGCTATTCTCTGGCGCCGCAGTTGAGCCTCTTCGTCCTGTCCGACGGCATGGGCGGATTGGCCGCCGGAGAAGTTGCCAGCCGCGTGACGGTCGATACGATCGTGGCGCACTGCCGCGAAGCCGAAGCAAATCCCGGGCTGCCGCTTGCGGGGGAGCGGATTCCGGGCGTGTCCGAAGCGTCGAATCGCCTGGCCAGCGCCGCGACGCTCGCGAATAAAGCGGTGCACGAAACCGCTGAAAAGAACGGGGCCGATCAGATGGGCGCGACGCTGGAGGCGGTGCGCTTCACGGGCGAACGTATGAGCCTGGTGCACGTGGGCGACAGCCGTGTCTATCGCCTCCGCGGAAATCGGCTGGAGCAGCTAACGCAGGATCACTCCTTCGTGGCCGAGCAGTTACGCATGGGACGCATGACAGCGGAAGAAGCCGAGGCCAGCCGGATGCGTAATGTGCTGGTGCGCGCGCTGGGTATCGACTCGGAAGTGGAACTCGATGTGAGCGAGGAGCTGGTGATGCCGGGCGACACGATACTGCTTTGCTCCGATGGGCTCACAAGAGAGCTTTCGGATGCGCAGATCGCCGCCGTCCTCACCAAGAGCGAAAGCGCAAAGAAAGCGGCCAGTCGCCTGATCGATCTCGCTAAGCGGGCGGGAGGCGGAGACAACATCACAGCCGTTGTGGTGCGCCCGCTGCCGGAAGCACTGGGGTTCCTGGCGACGATCGCCCAATGGTTTAGACGAATGGGCATTTCCTGAAGGCGGTAGTCGGCCATTTTTGATTTCGTCGAACTGTGAATGTGATTTCTTGGGAGGAGAAAGAACATGTCGAAGCTAACTCTGAAATTCGAGAGCTCGATCTTGCAAGAAGTGCCAGTAGATCTAAGGGAAGTGAGCATCGGGCGTGCGCCCGACAACGGAATCGTGATCGACAATCCAGCGGTATCGCATTACCACGCGCGCGTCTTCAATGAAGAAGGGCGCATGATGCTGGAAGATTTCGGCAGCATGAACGGCACGTTCGTGAACGGGCAGCGCGTGAGAATGGTTACCCTCAAACCGGGAGACTCTGTGGGCATCGGCAAGCACACGATTGTATTTTCCGACTCAAGGGAGCTGGCGGGGGTGAGCGTGGCTGCTCCTGAACTGAAGCCCGCGACGCCGAAGATCAACGAAACCGTGATGCTGGATACCAAGGCGCGCCGCGAATTCCTTCAGCAGGTGGCCGCCGTCGGCGAGAGCGCGCAGGTCGCTCCCAAACGGATGAAGATTGCCACGCTAATCGTTTTGAAAGGGAAGACCGATCAGCGCGAGTACACTCTGTCGGATAAACTCACGGTGATCGGCAAGTCGGCCATGGCCACGGTGAAGCTGAAGGGTTGGTTCGCGCCCGCAGCCGCGGCGCAGATCAACCGGCGCGAAGATCATTCCTATTTCATCGGCGGCGCGGATAAGACTCCCACCGTTAACGGCAAGCCCATCGCCATGCCGACCAAGTTGACATCGGGCGACATCCTCCAAGTGGCGGGCGTCACGATGGAGTTCGTTTACCGCGATTGATTGCGCCGCGTTCCGGCTGGTAGACTGCGGGCGCCCGCGAGATGTCGGGCGAGCGCCTATGGATTCAGTCCCAGCGGTGAACGCAAAACAAACCAGCGCAGCGGCGGCCGATCTACTGTTGGATGGGCCAAGGTACCTGGCCAGCCTGCAGGACAGCCGCGATGTTTACATTGACGGCGAGCGCGTCCCGGACGTTACCAAGCATCCCGCCTTTCGCAACGCCTGTCGATCCGTCGCGCGCCTGTACGACTCCCTGCATGATCCAAAGCAACGCGACACGCTGACGACCGTCGACCGTCTCGGGCATCGCGTGCACAAGTTTTTCAAGCCGAGTTACTCCGCGCAGGAACTCACCGAGGCGCGTGACGCGATCGCCGCGTGGGCGCGCCTGAGCTACGGTTTCATGGGGCGCACGCCGGATTACAAGGCGGCCTTCATGGCCAGCATGGCGGCGGAGCCGGAATTCTACGCGCCGTTTGACGCCAATGCGCGGAATTGGTACGAGCGGTACTCCTCGCAGTGCCTCTTTCTAAACCACGTGCTGATCAATCCGCCGGTGGACCGCAACCGGCCGGTACACGAAGTGGGTGACGTGTTCGTCCACGTGGTGAAGGAGCGCGACGACGGCTTTGTGGTGAGCGGCGCGAAGATGCTGGCCACGGGCTCGGCCATGACGCATGCGACGTTTGTGGCGCAGAACAGCGCGGTGAATCTCGACAAGGATAAGGCGAAAGATTTCGCGTTGGTGTTCATCGCACCCATGAACACGCCGGGGACCAAACTGCTGTGCCGCCCTTCGTACGAAGCGAACGCGCGCAGCCCGTTCGATCATCCGCTTTCGAGCCGCTTCGATGAGAACGACGCGGTGCTGATCTTCGACAACGCGTTCATTCCGTGGGAAAACGTCCTGATCTATCGCGAGCCGGAGAAGGCCAACGCTTTCTTTGGCCGGTCACGGTTCGTCAACCGGTACGCGCTACAGGCGGGCGCGAGGCTAGGCGTGAAACTCGACTTGATGGCCGGACTTTTTGCCAAAGGGTTGGCTGCCAACGGCACGGACGAATTTCGCGGTGTGCAAGCGGCGCTCGGCGAAGTGATGGCATGGCGAAATCTGATTTGGGCCATGACGGCGGCGATGTGCCTCGATCCGGAGCCGGCGCCCGGCGGCAGCGTGGTGCCCAAGCAGGAATATGCCTACGCGATGCGCGTGTTCGCCACGCAATGCTGGCCCGCGGTGCGCCACACGTTTGAAACCTACCTGGCCGGCAGCCTGCTCGTCGCGCCTTCGAGCTACAAGGATTTGCTGAATGCAGACCTGCGCCCGCTGCTCGAAAAGTATTACCGGGGATCTTCGTCCACAGCGGAAGAGCGCATCAAGCTGTTCAAGCTGATCTGGGACGCCATCGGCACGGAGTTCGGTGCGCGCCACGAACTTTACGAGATCAATTATTCAGGGAACCACGAGCAGATTCGGCTGGACGCGCTGAACGGCGCGCGCCGCAGCGGTACGCTCGAGAAGTGCATCGCGTTCACGGAACAGTGCATGTCGGACTATGACGTAAACGGCTGGACCGATCCCACCTGGACATGGGAAAAGTAACGCGATCCCGCGAAGAAGTAGCTGACCTACTCTTTCGTCTTCAGCTTGAGCCTGCTTTTATTCTCTTCGAGGAAGGCGCGTAGGTTGTCCGCCGTGTCGAGCAGGCGGTTCCACTGCTCGTAGTAGAGTGTGACCGGAAAGCGGCCTAGTCCGTAAACGCTCACGCCGCCCTTTTCACCGACGCGAAACTCCAGGCTGCCCTTGGCGCGCCCGCCGGTCTGCTTCTCCAGCTCCGCAATGCGAGCCAGCAACTCTTCCTTGGTCGGTTCTGTCATTTTTATGGCTCCGCAGGCAGCGCCTCTTAGCGGCGGCGGCCTGTGTGGTCGAGGTGGTATTCGGAAATCTTGCGGCTGAGGGTGTTGCGATGGATGCCCAGAAACTTGGCTGCGCGGCACTGGTTGCCGTTGGAGCGCTCCAGCGCGCGTTTGATGAACTTCTTCTCGAATTCTGTGACAGCCTCTTCGAGCAGAATTCCGCGCTCGACCATCATTCCAACCAGCGATTCCAGTTGTTCTTTCACTTATTTGCTCCGCGGCGGCCTCCCCTGGGAGGCCCGCTCGCTCAGTCGAGTGCGTGGCCGGTAACGCGTTGATATGCTTCCCGATATTTTTGCTGCGTGCCGGCCACCACATCGGGCGGCAGCGCGGGCGCAGGCGGCTGTTTGTTCCAGCCGATGCGCTCCAGATAATCGCGCACGTACTGCTTGTCGAAAGAGGGCTGCGCTTTGCCGGCAGCGTACTCGTTCGCGGGCCAGAAGCGCGAAGAATCGGGAGTGAGCGCTTCGTCGATCCAGATCAGCTTGTCTCCCATCAGCCCGAATTCAAATTTTGTGTCGGCGATGATGATGCCGCGCGTAAGTGCGTGCTCGGCGGCGCGCTGGTATAAGGTGATGCTTACGTCGCGAAGCTTCTCCGCCAGGGAGCGCCCGACAACCGCGACGGTTTCATCGAAGGAAATATTCTCGTCATGGCCCGTGGTCGCTTTGGTCGATGGCGTGAAGATCGGCTCCGGCAGCCGGTCGGAATCCCGCAGGCCCGCAGGCAGCGGAATCCCGCAGATGGCGCCCGTCTTCTGGTAGTCCTTGAGCCCCGAGCCGGAAATGTAGCCGCGCACAACGCATTCGATGGGTACCGGCTCCGTCTTGCGCACCAGCATGGAGCGGCCGTTGAGTTCGGCGGCGTAGGGAGCGAGTTCGCCGGAAAAATCTTTGGCGGCGATCACATGGTGCGGTACGACATCGGCGAGCCGATCGAACCAAAAAAGCGAAAGTTGCGTGAGAACCCGTCCCTTATCGGGAATCGGCGTGGGCAAAATTACGTCGAAGGCCGACAGCCGGTCGGTAGCGACGATCAGCAGACGATCGCCCAGATCGTAGATGTCGCGAACCTTTCCGCGCCCTCGGAGTTTTAGTCCGGGAAAATCCGTTTGCGAGATTACCGGTGCCATATGGGGAGAAGCCACAGAATTTATTTCTCCGAACGAAAGAGGCCGTATTCTAGCGCAGGACGGGCGGTTGTCAACCGATTAAAGAACGGATTCGAGCCATCGACAATTCTACTTAGCGAGTTAACTGGCGGAAAGATTGAGCACGCTGTGGAAAACTCCCGAAGCGTGAAAGATTTTCGGCGATTTTATTTCAGCAACGAGCTTCAAATGAGCAATCTTAAGCGGCGTTGCTGGCCGCCTTGGGCTCGGCGGCTGCGGCTTCTTCTTCCCACTTCACGGAAACGAGCTTCGAGACTCCCGGCTCCTGCATGGTAACGCCGTAGAGCACCGACCCCATCTCCATGGTCTTGCGATTGTGGGTGACGACGATGAACTGCGTCTGCTCGCACATGTCCCTGAGCATTTTGTTGAAGCGGCCGACGTTGGCCTCGTCGAGCGGCGCGTCCACTTCGTCCAGGATACAGAACGGGCTGGGGCTGTAGCGGAACACGGCGATCAGTAGCGCGAGCGCGGTGAGCGCCTTTTCGCCGCCGGAGAGCAGCAGAATATTTTGCAGGCGCTTGCCCGGTGGCTGCGCCACCAGATCGATGCCCGCATCGCCGGAACTGTCCGGTTCGCCTAGGCGCATCTCGCCCGTGCCGCCGCCGAAGAGCGATTGAAACGCGATGGCGAAGTGCGCGTTGATGAAGTTGAACGCTTCCTGAAACTTTTGCTGCGAAACCTGATCGAGCTCCGTGATGGTGAGCCGCGTGTTCTCGATGGACTGCACGAGGTCGTCGCGCTCGCGCCGCAGGAATCCTTCGCGCTGCTCGCATTCCTGAAATTCCTCGAGCGCCATCATGTTGACCGGCCCCATGGCGTCGACGCGCGCCTTCATTTCGTTGTAGTTCGTCTCCGCGGCCACCAACTCTTCGCCGATCAGCAACTGCGGCTCCTGGGCCATCAATTCTTCGGGTTGTGCGTTGAGCTCGGCGACGCACGCTTGCCGCAGATAGTCGCGATCCGCGTCATTGCGCGCCTTTTCGATCTGCCGCTGGCTGCGGTCGGCGCGAAGCTCGTCAAGCGATGTCCGGCGACCGCGCAATGTTTCTTCGATTTCACCGGCGCGTACGCGCGCGACGTCCCATTCCTTTTCGAGCGCCAGCTTCTGGTCTTCGAGACTCAACTTTTCGCGGCGCATCTCTTCAACCTGCAGCGCAAGTTCGGCGCAGGAGGACTCTAGGCCGGCCTTTTCTGTCACTAGTGCTTCATGCTGCTGGCTAAGTGCGATCACACGCACGCTGGCCTTTTCGATTTCGTCAGCGAGACTGCCTTGCAAAGATTCGGCGCTCGCGAGCCGCTCGGCCATGGCGGCCATCTCTTCTCGGCGCGTTACGACGCGCTCTTGGATTTCCTGCGAATCGCGCCGCAAAGTCGAAAGCGTTTCGCTAACTTCCGCCGCTTCCGTTTCCGCCGCTGCGCGCAAACGAAGCGATTCCGCATGTTCGAGGCGCGCTTGCTCAGCGCGCTGGCGCGCGCCTTCTGCCTCTCCGCGCAGCCGCGTGATTTCATCGCGCTCCGTGCCCAGCTGCTGCTCGACGCGGCGGAATTCGTTTCCAGCCTGCTCGCGTTGATGCGAGGCGGCGACCAAAGATTTTTCGGCTTGCATATGTTGCGCGCCGGTTTCGGCAAGATGCGCTTCGCCCGCGGTAATCGCGCTCTCGATTCGTTCGATCTCCGCTTGCCGCTCTTCCACGACGCGCTCGAGACGCGCCGCTTCGGTTTCATGCTGGCGGAGTTCGCGCTTGAGGGCCAGCGGGCCGGCATCACTCTTGCGGCCGCCCGAGACCATGCGATCGTGATAGCACGTGCCATCGAGGGTCAGGAAATAGCTGTGCGGATTTTCCGCCGCCATGCGCTCGGCGATGGCTGCAGTCTCGACTAGATACGTCGTGCGGAGCTTGGTGAGATAGCGCTTCGTCGCAGGCCCCAGCGGCTCGCGGAATTCGACCAGGCGATCCAGGCGCGCGATGAAATTTCCCGGCATGGAGGAGTCGCTGCCGATCTCAGGATCACCCGCGCCCAGGTGGCCAATGGAGTCCACAAAGAACGTGGCCCGGCCGCCCACGTGCTCGCGCAGCAAAGCGACTCCCGCGCGCGCGCGGTCGAACGATTCCACAACCACATATTCCAGTTCCTCGCGCAGAAACTGTTCGATAGCGGTTTCGTATTCTTCCTGAACCTCAGCGTAATCGGCGAGCAGACCGACGGCACGGAAGCCGCGCGATTCACCCTCGCCGTTGGCGCTGAAAAGTTTCTGCACGGCGTCGGCGGTGTAGGCCCTCTCGCGAAGAATCTGTTCGATGGAAGCGTAGCGCGCGCGTTCTGCGGAAAGTTCGCGGCCCGCCTGTTCGAGCTGCTGGCTGGTTTCCTGCCGGTTCTGCCGGAGACCGGAGATGCGCGTTTGCGCCTCTCGTACCGCAGCACCCATCTCCTGCGCCTGCTGCTCGGCTTCGGAGAATGCGGATTGTGCCCTCTCCATCCGGGATTGCAGTGCTGCGAATTCTTGTTCCACTCCGTTCACGGCGGTGTGGCGCTGCTCTTGGGCGGCGATGTGTCGCGCGGCGGCTTCCTCTGCCTGCGATGATTCGGCCTGCGCCCGCGCGGATTTTTCCACGAGGGTGCTTGCCAGCAGGCGCAATTCGCTCATGCGCGCTTCCAGGCGTTCCTGTTCACTGGCGCTCGTGAGAACTCTTTCGCCCGCTTCGCGCAAGGCCTGCTCGAGCGTCGCAGCCAACTTACGAAGTTCCGCCACGGCGACGGCTTGCGCGGCCATGCGAGTATTCAAGTCGCGAGCCTGGCGCTCGGCCTGCTCCATTTCCGTAGCAAGCGCAGCGGCGCGAAATTCGATTTGCGCCACTTGTTCGCGGTTGAAGGTAATGCGATTCTCGGCGCGATCCAGATCGAGCGCCGTTTGCCCCAGCAGGTTGTGCATGTGGCGCAATTCTGAGTCGAGCTCGTAGGTGCGCGCGCTCAGCCGCTCTTGCTCGGCGGCCATTTCCTGCACCGATTGCGCGTCGCGCGCCTCGACGGCGTCCATATCCCGCAGCAGGTTTTCCAGCCGCGCCGCTTCGATGTCCAGATGCGCAGCCTTGCTCGCCAGCACGATGCGCAGCAGCCCGCGCATCTGTTCACGTAGCTCGGCGTAGCGCCGCGCTTTCGATGCTTGGCGCTTGAGAGAAGCCAACTGCTTCTCCACCTCAACGAAAATGTCGTTCACGCGGGAAAGATTTAGTCTGGAGGCCTCAAGCTTGGCTTCCGCCAGCCGCCGCTTGGTCTTGTACATGGTGATGCCGGCAGCTTCTTCGATAATGGCGCGGCGTTCCATCGGCTTGGAATTCAGGATCAAACCGATGCGGCCCTGCTCGATGATGGCGTAGCTATCCGGGCCCAGACCGATGCCCATGAAGATTTCCTGCACGTCGCGCAACCGCGCCGTACGCCCATTGATCAGGTATTCGCTCTGGCCTGAGCGGTACAGCCGCCGACCGACTATGACTTCGCCGGGGTGTAGCTTCGGCGCAGGCTTTTCCGCGGCGCGCTTCTTCCCAAATTTGCGCTTGCCGAATTCTTCAGCGGCGTTTTCTTCACTTACGGAGTTTGAGAATGAGTCCTCGGGCAGAGGCGCCATTCTGCGGCGGCGCCTTCTTCGGCGGGTGCATCCGCGCCAGGCGTGTCCAGGCTCGCGTCGGGGCTCGCGTCGAGCACCTTGGCCACGGCTTCCGAGAGTTCCGGGTCGACCAGGGTCAGCGTCACTTCGGCCAGCCCCAAAGGAGGCCGCTTCGCCGTGCCGTTGAAAATGCAGTCGGACATCCGCTCGGCGCGGAGCATCTTGTGGCTCTGCTCGCCGAGAACCCAGGAAATAGCGTCCACGACGTTCGATTTGCCGCAGCCGTTGGGCCCGACAATGCAGGTAATTCCGCTGCCGCTGAATGTTATCGGCGTCTTTTCGCAGAAGGACTTGAAGCCCAGCAGCTCAACCTTACGCAGTTTCAGCACGCAACCCTCACAGGATAGGCCTCTCCCGCATCATTGACGGAAGATAGCTCGGTTCACTCGTCTTAGGAGGACGTTCAGAGACAAAAACGTGGGAGGGTCGGATATCGTTGGCCCTGCCGCCTGGCGCTAGCGATTGGCGGTTACGGGAGAAGAAATTAACACGCGGTTGAGCACGTGTAAAGCGCCCTTTTGGGCTGTGTGCGCACTTTCTTCGGGTGGCCGCCGGCAAACCTTTGAGCAATGCGCGGCAAAGCGGCCCCTAGGACTGCCGGTTCATTGACTTAAGTGGCTCCGAGCCATAGCATGGCGCCGACCAGGATGTGTCCCTCTACCCCAGCCGGCGCTCCAGGTATGCGACGCATTGCTGCGGCGTCTATCGTTCTGGCCGCTATTCTTCTTTTGTCCTGGGCAGGCTTGCAACCGCCCGCGCCGCAGCCCATTGGCGCTCCGGCGGGGATTTTTTCCGCTGAGCGGTCCCTGCAGTACCTCGGGCGCGTCCTCACCGACGAGCAGCCACACCCTGTTGGAAGCGAAGCAAATGACGCGGTACGGGCGCGTATTCTCACCGAGCTTACCAACCTCGGATATCAGCCCCAGGTGCAGACGGCACAAGGCTGCGGCGACTTCGGCGTTTGCGCCACGGTGAATAACGTCGTGGCGCGCCTGGATGGTTCGGGAGGATCGCCGGACTCAGAAGAAGCTGTCCTGCTCGCATCGCACTACGATTCCGTTCCGGCCGGCCCGGGTTATTCGGATGACGGCACCGGCGTGGCGGCCACTCTCGAGATTGCCAGGGCGCTCAAAGCCATGCCTCCGCCCCGCCACCCGGTTATTTTTCTGATCGACGATGGCGAGGAGGCGGGTCTGCTCGGGGCTCGCGCTTTCGTGGATTCGCATCCTTGGGCGTCGCAAGTTCGCGCGGCCGTAAATCTGGATGCACGCGGCACCTCCGGGCCAAGCCTGATGTTCGAGACCGGCTCCGCCGCCGAATGGGCGGTTGATCTCTACGCGCAGCGCTCCCGCCGCCCGGCGATGAGTTCGATTTTCTACACGGTGTACAAGCTGCTCCCGAATGACACGGACTTCACGGTTTTCAAATCCGCCGGCTACCAGGGTCTGAACTTCGCTTACATCGGAGACGCCGCGCATTACCACACTCCGCTCGACAACTCGGCGAGCGTCACGCCGGCCAGCCTGCAGCACCAGGGAGAAAACGGATTGGCCGCCGTCACCGCACTCGCGAATTCGGATCTCTCGGGCCCGCCGCAACGGGATGCGGTTTTCTTCGACTTGTTCGGCCGTAAAATGGTGCGATGGCCCGCGCGCCGGTCTCTGCCTTTCGCACTGGCGTTCGCGTTCCTATTGGCTCTTGAGATTGCGTGGATGATCCACACCAAGCGCGTGGCCGTCGCCGAATTCCTGCTCGGCTTTCTCGGATGGCTCAGCACCATGGTCGTCGTTGCGTTGCTCGCGCTCCTGTTTGTGTATCTGCTCCGCCTAGCCGGCGCCATGCCGGTTGCGTGGGTCGCTCATCCTTCGCCGCTGGAAGTTTGCTTTTGGTCGCTGGGCATCGCCGTCGTGGTGATCCACGGCGTTCTGCTCGCCCGAAAAGCGGGTTTCTGGGGATTGTGGTGCGGCGCGTGGACGTGGTGGAGCTTGCTCTCCGTGCTGGCTTCCTGGTTAGCCCCAGGTCTCAGCTACATCTTCCTGCTGCCTGCCGGTACTGCGGCGCTTGCGGTGATGACCACGTTTTTCGGCAAAGGTGGGGAGGCGCGCGGTTCTCTGCTCTGCGTGCTCCCGCCACTCGCTGTTGCGGCTATTGTCGGTTTTCCGGTACCGCTCCTGCTTTATGTGGGATTGGGGAATGCATCTCTGGTTCCTATCGCGATCGTCGTCGCGGGAATATTAACGGGTGCGAATGCTCTCTCCGTCGATTTGCGCAACGACTCCGGATTGCGCGGCTTCGCCTTTGTCGCGACTCCCGTGCTGGCTGTCGCTGCGGCCGCATTTCTCGCCATCGTTGCACCGGCGTATTCGGCGAAGGCGCCCGAGCGCCTGAACATCGAGTATTGGGAAGACGCAGACGCCTCTCAATCCACTTGGATCGTCGAGCCGGATTCGGGCCGCTTGCCCGAACCCGTGCGCCTGGCCGCAGCTTTCCGGCGTCTTGACCGCGGTGCTTTTCCCTGGGACTGGCGCCCGAGCTTTGCGGCGAACGCACCGGGTCTGGATTTGCCGCCGCCGACCTTCACCATTCTGGAATCCACGCCCACGGGCAGCCATCGAACCTACCGCACTCTGCTGCGCTCGGAACGCGGCGCGCCCTATGCCGCCGTGCTATTCCCCCCGAACGCAGATGTGTCTTCCGTTCGAATGGAAGATCAACCGCTCGCGTCCAGCACGCCGCGCGTTCGGCGTGCGCTTAGCGGATGGTCGGCGTATGCCTGTGCGGCGATGCTCGCGGCCGGAGTCGAAATCAGTTTCACGCTGCCGGCCGGCAAACCGGTTGAGGTGTATGCCGCGGACAAGTCCTACGGCCTCCCGGACGAAGGGAAGTTTCTGATAAACTCACGTCCACTCACGGCCACGCCCTCGCAGGATGGCGACGTCACCATCGTCACCCGCCGCGTGCAGCTGATCCCGTGATTTCTTTTGGATCGCGATTGCGTCTAACACTCCTAATGCGCCGCGCACTGCTGATTACCGCCTGCGGTCTGCTGTTGTGCGCTTCGGCGGTCATCGCCGTGGCGGCAGCGAACGGCAAGACCGCTGCCCAGAGTCCCGCCGCCCGCAGCTGCGACAAGGACGTGCTAGTGAATTTCGAAGTCGTCCGCTATGGCGAGCCGGCGCACGAAGTTCCCATCTGGCAATCGCCCTCGGACTCTCTTGGTGCCCCGGCGATTTTCTTCCAGTCCGGCATGACCATTGATGCCGATGGCGCGCCCAACGCCTACAACCCGGAAAATACGGGTCTTGATGATCTGGCGAATGCCGGGCAACCCGGGCACTGGGACGGCATCGTGGAGGGTGAAAACGGAGAGCCTCCCATTCAGGGCCCCGACGATCCCTTTCCCGGCTACTACGTCTCCTGCACTTCGTTATGTGATCGCAGTAAGAGGTCGATCGACCCGCGGCGCTATGTGGACGCTTCGAAGATTCCCTACGTCGTCCTTCCCGGCGGCTTGGCCCGCGATGCCGGCGCGCGCCTGGGAGATTTTGCGCTCGTTGTGAACCTTCGCAACGGCCGTTCGTCGTACGCCATCTTCGCGGATATCGGCACGCTCGGCGAAGGCTCAATCGCCTTGGCTGACAATCTCGGGATTCATTCCGATGCTCGCGTGGGCGGCACACGCGGCGGAGTTCTCTACGTAGTATTCCCAGGATCGGGCGACGGCGCTCCCCACACGGTGGATGAAATCAACAGCCTAGCCGCAGAGCGCGCCGAGCTTTGGGGCGGCATCGAACAGGTCAACGCCTGTTCTACCGATTAATTTTTCCTCGGGCGCTTACTCACCTATTTGCTGGTCACATTTGCTGCTCAGAGGCACCTCAGCTAGAATAGGCGTTTTGTGTTTGCCCCAAAATGAAAGACATACGCCTTTACAACACGCTATCGAACCGTCTGGAGCCGCTCGAGCCGCTCCATCCCGGCGAAGTGCGCATCTACACCTGTGGGCCGACGGTCTACGCCTTCGCGCATATCGGGAACTTCCGCACCTTCATGTTTCAAGACATTCTGCGGCGCTTCCTGCACCAGCGCGGACTACGCGTGCTGCAGGTGATGAACGTCACCGACGTGGACGACCGCATCATTCAATCCGCCGCGGCCGCCGGGCTGGACATTCGCGACTTCACCGAAAAATACGTTAAGGCTTTCCTCGACGACATTGACGCGCTGCATATCGAGATGCCCGAAGAGCTGGTTCGCGCGACCGATCACATCGAAGACATGGTCACGTTGATCGAGCGACTTGACGAAAAGGGTCTTACGTACCGCAGCGAAGGCTCCATCTATTACCGCATCGCCAAGTTTCCGGACTATGGGAAGCTCTCGAAGATCGACGTCGCCGGCATTCAGGCCGGCGCGCGTGTGGACGTCGACCAATACGAAAAGGAAAACGCCCGCGATTTTGCGCTATGGAAAGCTCCCAAGCCCGGCGAGTACTCCTGGGAAACGCGGATCGGCCCCGGCCGCCCCGGCTGGCACATCGAGTGCTCCACCATGGCGATGAAATACCTCGGCGATACTCTCGATATTCATACCGGCGGCGTGGATCTCACGTTCCCGCACCACGAAAACGAAATCGCGCAGAGCGAAGGCGCCACCGGCCATCCATTTGTGCGCCTCTGGCTGCACGCCGAGCACCTGATCATCGACGGCCAGAAGATGTCCAAGTCGCTCGGCAACTTCTACACGCTGCGAGATCTCTTCGCCAAGGGCTACAAGCCATCAACGATTCGCTTCTTGCTTCTGTCCGTGCCGTACCGCCGCCAGCTTAATTTCACGGAAGACGGTCTCACCCAGGCCCGTAATTCCGTCGAGCGCCTGCGCAACTTCATGTCGCGCCTGAAGACCGCTCAGTTTCCGGCGGGCTCGAATCCGGAAGTTCACGCGCTGATTGAAAAGGCCGAGCAGGATTTCGACGCCGGTCTCGCGGACGACATCAATACCGCCGTCGCCCTCGCCGCCGTGTTCGACCTAGTGCGCGACATCAATACCGCCATGGACCGAGGCACCTTCCTGCAACAGGATGCGCCCCGCGCCGTCGCGGCCATGGAGCAGTTCGACGGCGTTTTGGCTTTGCTTACCGATGACGACGAAGACAAGCTGCAGAAGCTTGGCTTCGGGGCTTCCAAGGCGCGGCTGGCCTCCGAACAGGTCGATGCCCTCATCGAAGAGCGCCAGGCCGCCAAGCGCCGCCGGGACTTCCAGCGCGCCGATGCCATTCGCCAGCAGCTCTCCGATTCTGGTATCATTGTAGAAGATACGAAAGACGGCACGGTTCGCTGGAAATACAAATGACGCTCTCCTCGCAACGCGCGCATCGGCTGCATAGCCAGCCCTCCCACGAACGACCCAGCTTGTTCGGCGTCGACTAACTCCTTTTTCCTCCAGTAAAGGCTTTGCGTCGGGCAGATTTGAGCCGCCCGCGCCAGGAATGAAAATTCCGGGAGGAACCATATGCAGACCGCCGAAATAAAGCTGCCGAACATCGTGACGCCGCTTCCCGGCCCGAAGGCCAAGCAACTGATCGAGCGCGACCACCGCGTGGTCTCGCCTTCGTACACGCGCGACTATCCGCTGGTGGCGAAGACGGGCCGAGGTGCGCTCATCGAGGACGTCGATGGCAACACCTTTCTCGATTTCGCCGCCGGCATCGCCGTGGTCGCAACGGGGCATTGCCATCCGCAGGTTGTTGCCGCCATTCAGAAGCAGGCCGCGGATTTGATTCACATGTCCTCGACCGATTTCTATTACCCGGGCATGGTCGAACTCGCCGAACAATTGGCCGCCATCGCGCCCGGCAAAGACCCCAAGCGCGTTTATTTCGGAAACTCCGGCACTGAAGCTGTCGAGGCTGCCATGAAACTCGCGCGCTACCGTACCGGACGAGACAAGTTCATCGCCTTCTACGGGTCCTTTCACGGACGCACCATGGGTTCGCTTTCGCTGACTGCCAGCAAGGCGGTGCAAAGGACGAAGTTCGGCTCGCTGTTGGCGGGCGTTTTTCACGCGCCCTATCCGAACACTTATCGCGGCGCTTACGGTGTTCGCCCGGAGCACGCCGCAGCCGACGCGCTGGCGTGGCTCGAGAGCGAGCTCTTCAAGCGCCTCGTGGATCCCGAGGAAGTCGCGGGCATTTTCATCGAACCGATCCAGGGCGAAGGCGGTTACCTGCCGGCACCCGCGGAGTTTTTGCAAGGTCTCGAACGCCTGTGCCACCAGCACGGCATACTGCTGATCGCCGATGAAGTGCAGTCCGGCATGGGCCGCACCGGCAAGTGGTGGGCTTGCGACTACGCCGGCATTGAGCCGGATATGATCTGCGTGGCCAAGGGCATCGCCTCGGGTATGCCGCTCAGCGCGCTCATCACCAAAGCGGACGTGATGGACTGGGAGCCCGGCGCGCACGCCTCCACATTCGGCGGCAATCCGGTTTCTGTAGCGGCTGCGCTGGCCACGCTGCGCTTGCTCGATCGCTCGCTCATCGCCAACTCTGCCGCGATGGGCGAACGCATCTTCAAGCAAACGGAAAATTGGTACGAACGCCACAAGATCGTCGGCGACATCCGCGGTAAAGGGCTGATGATCGGCATCGAATTGGTGCGCGATCGCAAAACGAAGGAGAAGGCGCCGGAACTTCGCAATCGCATTTTGCACGCCGCTTTCGAGAAGGGCCTGCTCCTTCTCGGCGCCGGGGAGAACAGCCTGCGCTTGTGCCCGCCACTGGTGATCGACGCGGAGCAGGCCGATTTTGCCGTGCATACGCTCGATGCATGCATCACCGAGGTCGAGCGCACGCCGTAGCCTAAGCTTTTTAGGGGGTCGGAGCTTCAGCTCCGACACAAGAGGCATAATTCACCGGTGGCTTTAGCCACTGAGGAAGGCTCCCATTCTTCGCATGCTTGCGCGACTGATGTTCGCTTACGTCGATTTCGCCGCCCGCAAGGGCCTCGCGGAAGCTCCCGCCGCTGAATCTTCCGACGAGGTTTCCGCGCGACATCGCGCACGGCGGACCGGCGTGCGCGGCGAAACTTACGCCTACTGGTATCTCCGCCGCCACGGCTACGTCCTCGTCGCCAAGAACTACACGCGCCCCGGTCTGAAGGGTGAGATCGATATGGTTGGCTACGACGGCTCGGTGCTGGCTTTCGTCGAGGTCAAAACGCGCGCCGCGGACGGTGCGCTGCCCGCGAACCCCGAAGCTGCCGTAAACGCCGATAAGCGCCACCACCTGGCCCGAATGGCGCGGAACTTCCTTCGCGAGCGGCACGCGCAGGATGCTCCGCACCGCTTCGACATTCTGGCCATCGAAACGCGCTCGGGCGCCCGCCCCGAAGTCCGCCTGCACAAGGGAGCCTTCGGCGAAGCGTGATCCGTTTGGGTTTGTGGCCCAGGCACTCTCGCCTGTGCTCTCCGCTTCGATACATAGGTTGCTGATGCGCCGCTTCGGGCTCCCGTCGTAGTAAGATGGCTCGGTTTCAGGGGGTGTAGCATCCTTCACGGGGGGCGAATTGCCCGAACTGCGTAAAGATCCGATCACGGGCCGTTGGGTGATCATCGCCACCGACCGCGCCCGCCGCCCTGTCGACTTCCTGCGGGAAAGCGTACAGATCAAGGGCAACGGCCCATGTCCCTTCTGCCCAGGCAACGAAGGCAAGACTCCGCCCGAAGTGCTCACCTACGGACGCAATGGCGGCGGGAGAGACACGCCGGGGTGGTCGCTGCGCGTGGTGCCCAACAAGTTTCCAGCACTGGGGATCGAAGGAGGACTGGATCGCGAGGGCGACGGACTATTCGACCGCATGAACGGCGTCGGCGCGCACGAAGTGATCGTCGAAACCCCCGACCATCAGCTCACCCTGGCCACCATGCCGGTCAAGTCCGTCGAGGAAATTTTCTGGGCCTTTCGCGAGCGCACCCTCGATCTGAAGAACGACCGCCGCTTTCGCTACATTCTTCTTTTCAAGAACCACGGCGGACCCGCCGGCGCCACGCTCGAGCACGCGCACTCCCAGCTGATCGCCCTGCCCATCGTGCCGCGCCGCGTGCGTGAGGAAGTCGATGGCGCCAAACACTACTACGACGAAAAAGAGCGCTGCATCTTTTGCGACATGATTCGCCAGGAGATCGAAAGCGAAACGCGCGTGATCCTGGCGGACGAGCACTTCGTAGCCATCGCGCCTTACGCCCCGCGCTTTCCATTCGAGAGTTGGATTTTGCCGCGGCAGCATAGCTCGGCGTTCGAAAACATGCCCGGCGCCCACTACGCCAACCTCGCCAAGGTGCTGCGCGATTTCCTCCAGCGCCTCGACTCGGCGCTGCTCTTTCCTTCCTATAACTACGTCATCCACACGTCGCCCATTGGCGAGGAAATCAACGATCATTATCACTGGCATATCGAGGTAATACCCAAATTGACGAAGATGGCGGGATTCGAGTGGGGCACCGGTTTCTACATCAATCCCACGCCGCCCGAAGAGTCGGCGCGGTTTCTGCGGGAAGCCTCGACCGAGTAACGATTGTTCCGTTCCTACGACTGCTTCAATTTCTTCCTCGCCGAAACAAACAGCGTCACCGCCAGGCCCGCAAACAGCAGCACACCAAACCCTTGCGCCTGATGCAGATTCGGCAAGTATTTCTCGCCCCAGCCCGAGAAAAGATCGGTTGGCCACGGAAGGTGTAGGCCGCGTAGCAACCAACGCGGCAAGTGCTGGCTCAGTTCCTGATCCTGGAGTAGGTTGATCACAATGGCCAGCAATCCGAACACGCCCCCGGCTGCAATCAGTCCGCTCGCATAGAGCGATCCCGGGCTCACCTCGCTCACGCCCTCATCCTTCTCAACGCCTTGCTCGGCCAGCCACCGCACCACACCGCCCGCGAACATGGCCATCGTTGTGCCGATCGAGATGTAGGAACCCACCGCGAAGGGCAGCGAGCGCACTCCCAACATCTCCACCGCAATCACCAGAAAAACTCCCAGGAACACGAGACGCCACGGAAGCCGCCGGTTCAAAATCCCATTGATCACTGTGGCCATCAATCGCGCTTGCGGCGCTGCTGCTTTGGCGCTGCCGATCCCCTGTTCCCACTGGATTTCAATCTCGCGGGTGGCCGGATCGTACAGATATTTTCCATCCGGGATTTCGCTCGATCCGATGGCGTTCACCAACACATAGGTTTTTCCGTCATGCACGTATTGGCTGTCCTGCCGCTCGACTCCCTGCGGCAGATGATCGACGTCCAGCGCGATCTGTATCGGTTTGTATTGCGCCAAGCCGTAGTTCATCAAGATCAGCGTGCCGCCGATGGCGAAAGATGACACCAACACGCCGATCACCAGCGCGATCTGCTGCCACATGGGGGTCGCGCCTACCAGGTAGCCGGTCTTCAGGTCCTGCGAAGTGGCGCCCGCGATCGCTGACGCGATGCACACCAGCCCCCCGATCGTCAGCGCCAGCACGGCATACGCGCTCGCCGTCCAATGAATCACCAGAAACACGGCGCAGGTGGCCATCAGCGTCGCAATGGTCATCCCGCTGATCGGATTCGAGGAATTCCCGATCAGCCCGCTGATGCGCGACGCTACCGTCACGAACAAGAATCCGAACACCACGATGAATACCGCCGCCACCAGATTCGCGAACGCCCCAGTTTGCGCGCCGGGAATCGGCTTAAACTTCAACAGCGCCCAGATCATCGCCAGAATCACCAGCGAGCCGATCACGCACCACACGCATCGAAAGGTCGTGCTCGGTGCGGCTTGCCTCCGGCTGCGAATCCGCTTTCGCGCGCAGATCTTTCATCCCGGCCCCAATCGCAGAGACAATCGTCGGCAGCGTCTTGAGCAACGTAATCAGTCCCGACGCGGCCACGGCCCCCGCGCCGATCGGCCGGATATAAATTCCCCAAAGCTGATCGGGAGTCATCTGCGGAATCGGTATCGTGCTCGGATACAGAGCCACATTGGGCGCGAGCGAACCGAAAAACCGAATCGCCGGCATAATCACCAGCCAGGAAATCACGCCGCCGGCAAACAGCGTTCCCGCCACTCGCGGCCCGATGATGTATCCCACGCCCAGATATTCCGACGTGATCGTGCAGCGCATCGAAGCGCCCGGCAGCCACTTTGGTTGATAGTCCGGCTGCCCGGGCCACAGACCCAGCGTGTTCATGCAGAAGGTGTACACGCCACCCAATCCCAGCCCCCAAAAGACGCGCCCTGCGAAAGATCCGCCGCGCTCTCCCGCCACCAGCACGTCTGCGCACGCCGTGCCTTCCGGAAACGTCAAGTTGCCGTGCTCCTTGACGATCAATTGCCGCCGCAGCGGAATCATGAACAGCACGCCCAGCGTGCCGCCCAGCAACGCCAGATAAAAGACGCGCCAGTATTCCGTGTTCAGGGAAAAACCCAGGAAGATCAGCGCCGGAATGGTGAAAATCACGCCCGCAGCCACCGATTCGCCGGCCGACCCAGTCGTCTGAACGATGTTATTTTCAAGAATGGAGGAACGCCCGAAGGCGCGCAGGATGCTGATGGAAAGAACCGCAATCGGAATGGAAGCGGAAACCGTAAGCCCGGCACGCAGCCCCACGTATACGGAGACCGCGCCGAATAATACACCGAAGACCGAGCCCAGCAGCACCGCGCGCAGCGTGAACTCCGGCAGCAGCTTACCCGCCTCGGTGTATGGTTGAAACTCGCCCGGAGGCGCCGTCGAGCTCCACGGTTTTGTCGCCATTCTTGTCCTCGCCGGCCATTCGCCGCAGCCTTTGACGCGGACGGCGCGCCTTTTCCTGCGGACTCGGCACGGTAGCACCCCGTCCGCTCGGTTCCAAGCGCAATCGGAATGCATCCGGACTGATCACGGTTACGAATTCGCCAACGTACCAACGGATTATTGACAGCAATTTCGTTTCACGATAGGGTGTGTCGCAATTGACCTCGGGGTCGGGACCCCGACATCACACGCGCCTCGTGGCAGGCTTGTCCCCACGCCGCGAAGCCCCTAGGAAGTCGCTATGAGTTGGATGGATAGGGCCTTGCTCCCAATCTTGCTCTGTGCTGCGTTTCTATTGACCACTCCTCGAATGGTTCGCGCTGGCGACGACTGGCTCCCCGTCCCGCCGGAAGACTTGGCCATGAAGGACAACCCGAAGCAGCCGGGCGCCGACGCAATGATCCTATACCGTGAAGTCAGCGTTGATGAGACTGCCGCCACCGTCAGCAGCTATTCGCGCATCAAGATTTTCACGTCTGCGGGCGTCAAAAGTCAGGCCGACGTCGAAATCCCATACGACCGATCCCACCAGTCGATCCGCGATGTCCGCGGCCGCACGATTCGCCCTGATGGCTCCATAGTGGAGTTCGACGGCCACACATTTGATAAGGAAATCGCCAAGGGCCAGGGGATTAAGTATCTGGCCAAGACCTTCACTCTCCCTGATGTGCAGCCTGGCTCAATCGTTGAGTACCGCTTCCGTCAGCAAAACGAGGCTTACTACTGGGATCACTCATGGACCATACAGGCAACTCTTTTCACCCGCCAGGCCCGCTTTTCGATCAAGCTGAACGATTCCGCGACCTTGCCGCTTCGTTACCGTAGCTACAATCTGCCGAGTACCTTGGTGCCCCACAAGGAAGGGGATCACTACGTTCTCGAAGTCCAAGACTTGCCTGGAATCGAAGAAGAGAATCTGATGCTTCCCCTAAGTACTCTCGAGGCCCGCATCGAGTTCTTCTATGTCGATCGGGAACAAACTGCAGACGAAACCGTCGATCAGTTCTGGAACCGCACTGGCAAGCAATGGAGCAATGAGATCGATCGATTCATCGATAAGAAAAAAGATCTCGCCGAGGAAGTTTCTCGCGTCACCAGTCCCAGCGATCCCCCCGAGCTGCGCTTACGCAAGCTATATGCTCGATCCCAGATGATCCGCAATTTGGATTACGAGGATAAGACCGAAAAAGAAACGAAACAGGAATCCATTAAGACGAATGACAACGTCGGAGACGTCCTGAAGCATGGCTACGGACATTCCATCGAAATCAGTTATCTCTTTATCGGCTTGGCCCGCGCCGCGGGATTCACGGCTCAAGATGTGCGTGTCGCGGCGCGGAATCGCAACCTGTTCGATCCGCCCAAGCGTTCAACCAGGGAGCTATCCGCTGAACTCGTTTGGGTGCGCGCCGACTCCAAGGAGTACTACCTCGATCCCTCGGCCCGCTTTTATCCGTTTGGGTTGCTTCCCTGGTTTGAGACCGCCACCCAGGGCATCCGCACGTCCAAGGACGGCAGCGAGATGATCACGGTCCCCGCAATGACCCCCTCGCAAGCCACGATCGTCACTCGCGCGGATGTGACCATCGACAATAGCGCTGATTTCTCCGGCAAGCTCAGCGTCGACTTTGCAGGCCTCGAAGCGGCCATGAAGCGGAGCGACTACCGCGATAGCGATGCCACCGATCGCACACATACCTTCCAAGATGAAATCAAAGGCTGGCTGCCCGTGGGTGCGACCTATGAGGATGTTTCGGTCGACAATTGGGATGACATCGAAAAGCCCATCCACGTAGAGGGTACTTTCAACATTCCCTCCCTCGGCAGCGGCTCCGCACAGCGCCTGTTGCTCCCGATCGTAATGTTCCAGGCGACGGAGCCAGGCTGGTTTGATTCGCAAAAGCGCGTCAACGCGGTCTATTTCCATTATCCCTACGAAAAGACCGACGATGTCGTTTGGCATTTGCCGCTCGGATTTACGGCTCAGAATCTTCCGGCGCCGCAAAAGGTTCATCCGGGCCCTGTTTCTTACGACATTTCAGTCAGCCAACAAGCGGACACCGTAGAAGTCAAGCGCGACCTTGTGGTCAACGGCATTATTTTTTCCAAGGATGTGTACCCGGCTCTTCGTCAATTCTTTAGCATTGTGAAGGTGAACGATAATGCTCGATTCATGCTCCAGAATTCGACGTCGGCACACAACAATTAATCTTGCGCGTTGGCTGCCTGCGCTGGCGTTGTTGTTTTTCGTCTCGCCGCTTCCGGCTAGCGCAGACTCCGCTCCGGACTGGTTGCGCGCCGCGGCCCAGGATAAGCTTCCCGATTACCCGGACAATCCTGTCGCCGTCCTGCTCTTTTCTGAAAGGCAAACCGTTGTCCAACCCAACGGGCAGATCGAGATGCGGGTTCGCGAAGCGTACCGGTTGCTCCGTCCCGAAGCTCGTGAGAGCTATGGATACGCCTCAGTGACTTTCGACGGTGAAACCAAGGTCACTTCTTTCAAGGCTTGGACCATTACGTCTGCCGGCCACGAGATGGCCCTGGGCGAAAAGGACTCCATCGAGACCACACTCTCTACTTATGAGGTGTTCACCGATATTCGCGCCAAAGTTCTCAAATTCTCCGCTACCGATCCGGGCAATGTCGTCGGCTTCGAATATACCCAGAAGGGGCGTCCCTTCATTTTTGAAGACCACTGGGGCTTTCAGAGTTCCATTCCCACTAGGAAAGCTCGACTGATTTTGCAGCTTCCCGCCGGATGGGAGCCTTCTGCTTTCTGGTTCAACTATCCCGAACAGAAGCCCGTCATTTCGTCGCCTGTGAATCAATATGTTTGGGAAGTGAGCGACATTCCGGCCTTGGACCGCGAACCCGACATGCCTCCACACACGGCTGTCGCAGGATGGGTCGGGCTCAAATATTTCCCGACCGACGCCGCCCAACGCGCGAAAACCAGCGGCTCGTGGAACGATATAGGCGTCTGGTTCAACGGATTAGCTCAGCCAAGCCGCGCAACGAATCCTGCTATCCGGCAGAAAGTCGCGGAATTGACTACCGGCCTTTCCGCCCCACTTCCCAAGATGCAGGCCCTGGCCGCCTACGTGCAGCGCCAGATCCGTTATGCCGAAATCAGCGTTGGCATCGGCGGTTATCAGCCCCATGCTGCCGGCGACATCTTCGCGCACCAGTATGGCGACTGTAAGGATAAGGCCACGCTATTGGCCACCATGCTCCAGCAGATTGGCGTCGATTCTTACATCGTGCTTGTCAATACCGACCGCGGAGTAGTTCGTTCCGACTATCCTTCTATGCGCTTCAATCATGCGATACTTGCGATCCGTGTTCCCGACGGTGTCGACGCAGGCGGCCTTTTCTCCACCATCGATGATCCCAAGCTCGGTACCCTGCTGTTCTTCGATCCCACCAATGAATATGTTCCCTTCGGGTATCTGCCCTGGTATTTGCAGGCCAATCACGCTTTGGTTGTCTCGCCGGGCGGCGGTGAATTGGTTGCCACACCTCTTCTTCCCCCTTCCACAAATCGCCTGCTGCGCACTGCCAAACTCTCTCTCTCTCCCGCCGGAGATCTCATGGGTGAGGTTCAGGAACTCGAGTGGGGGAGCATCGGCAGCACGGAACGACAAATATTTCTCGAAACTCCTGCAAACAAGCGAGCTGAGCTTATCGAGCGCTCACTTGGAAGTTCCATGAATGACTTTAACCTGATGGGCGCCTCGCTCGGAAACCTTGAGAAATATGACCAGAACCTCACCATCAATTTCAAATTCATTTCCCATTCCTATGCCAGCCCCAGCGGCGATCAGCTGCTGCTTCGCCCGCGCGTTATGGGCGATAAAGACACCTACTTGCTAGATTTGTTCACGGAGAGAAAGCCGCGGAAATATCCCGTAGAGTTCAGGGCAGCTACCCGGCAAGACGACCTGTTTGACATTACCCTTCCCTCCGGTTACGTGGTCGATGGATTACCCGAGCCGGTTGACGTCAAGAGTGATTTCGCCACGTATCACAGCGAAACCAAGGTGGAGGGGCAGGTATTGCACTACAAGCGCACCTTTGAAATTCAAAAGGTGATAGTTACTACGGAGAATCTTGCGGGGATGCGCAAATTCTTTCAGGCTGTCGCGGGCGACCAGGAATCAACGATTCTTCTCCGCAAGTCAGCCACGCCGAACCCCTGATCCGCTACTGCTTTCCGCTTAGCCGTTCGCGCACCTTGTCGCTCAGCACTTTTCCGTCGATGGCTTTGCCTTCCAATCGCGCCCGCGCGGCTTTGATCACGGCGCCCATCTGCTTGAGCGAGTCGGCGCCCGCTTCCGCGATGGCAGCCTCGACGGCACGATGCACTTCCGCGTCACTCGGCGCGGACGGCAGATACTCTTCGACGATGGCGATTTCTTTGCTTTCCTTGTCCGCCAGGTCTTTGCGTCCGCCCTTCGTGAACTGTTCGACGGACTCGCGGCGCTGCTTCACCAGCGTTTGCAGTATCTGCATCGACTCCATGTCGTCGAGTGGACGCATCTTCTCTATTTCTTTGTTCTTCAGCGCGCTCTTCATCATGCGCAGCACGCTCAGCCGCAGTTCGTCCTTCGCCTTCATCGCGGCGGTCAAATCCTCTTGAATCCGTTCCAAATAGGACATTCGCTCCCCCTCGCGCGCAAAAGAATAGCATACGCCTCGCGCGAAGCACTACGCACGCCCGGTGTGGAGCAGTTAGCGAGCTTCCACATGAACGTAATTCTGGAACGAAAATGCAGAGGCCGGAATGTCTCGGTCGTGAGCTACCTTCAATTGACACGCCCACGTTCGCCCGTTAACCTTATTGCCCCATGAAAATAATTGTCGCAGACAAGATCAGTGAACGAGGAATCAAGCTCCTGCGTGACGCCGGTTGGAACGTCCTTACGCCGTCCGCCGCCGAAGTTCCCGCGGAAATTGCCGATGCCGATGCGCTGATTGTTCGCAGCGCAACGAAGGTCACTTCCGCCTTGCTTGAGAAGGCTCCGAAGCTTCGCGTGATCGGTCGCGCCGGCGTCGGCGTGGACAATGTTGACGTGGAAGCCGCCACGCATCGCGGCGTCCTGGTGATGAACACGCCCGGCGGAAACGCCGTCAGCGTTGCCGAACACACTCTCGCGCTGATGCTCGGCCTTGCTCGCGCCGTCCCGCAAGCCAGCGCCTCGACAAATGCCGGCCGCTGGGAAAAATCCGCGTTTTCCGGCACCGAACTCCGCCGCAAGACGCTGGGCTTGGTGGGCCTGGGCCGCGTGGGAACAGAAGTCGCACGACGCGCCCGTGCGCTGGAAATGAAGGTGCTGGCCTATGACCCCTACGTTACGCCCGCGGCCGCGCGTGAAGTCGAAGTGGAGCTTTTGCCGCTCGATGATCTGCTCGCGCAGTCCGATTTCGTTTCGCTGCACACCTCGCTCAGCCCCGCCACCGAAAAGATGATCGGCGCCGATGCCATCGCCAAAATGAAGAAGGGCGCTCGCCTGATCAACTGCGCGCGCGGCGAATTGATTGACGAAGCCCCGCTGGCCGAAGCCCTGAAATCGGGAAAGTTGGCCGGAGCGGGGCTCGATACCTTTGCACAGGAACCGCCGAAGAATTCCCCGCTCATCGGCTTGCCCAATCTGATCGCCACGCCGCACATCGCCGGTTCTACCGCTGAGGCCCAGGAAGAAGTAGGCACGGCCATCGCGCAGCAGGTGCGTGACTATCTCGCCGAGGGCGTCATTCGCAACGCCGTGAACATGCCGGCGCTCTCGCCCGATCAGTATCGCCGCCTGCGGCCCTACCTCGTGCTCGGCGAGCGCCTGGGATCGTTCGTCGCGCAGGCTGCTCCGTCGCGCAGCTTCAGCCGCGTGCAGATACGCTACGCCGGAGAGCCCGCCGAGCTCGGCTCGCACGTCATTCGCAGCGCGGTGCTCGTCGGGATTTTAAACGCGGTGCTGGATGAGAAGGTAAACCTGGTCAATGCTTCGGACGCAGCCGCCGCTCGCGGCTTGCTCGTCGAAGAGACCACCCGTCGCCGCGAGCGCGGCTATCCGAACACCATCGAAGTCGCTATCGCTGACGGCGGCAAAGGCGTCACGCTCGAAGGCATGGTCGGGCAGGATGGCTCGCCGCGCATCTTGGCCCTCGACGGTATGGCCCTCGAATCTCCGCTCGAAGGCACTCTGCTGCTTTCGCGCAATGTGGATGTGCCCGGCGTCATCGGCCGCATCGGCACGGCGCTCGGCAGCTTGGGCGTGAATATCGCGACGTTCGCTCTCGGCCGTCGCGGCCCCGGCGGAGGCGCTGAGGCCCTGGCTCTCATCGGTGTCGATGGCAAAGTCGACACAGCCGCTGTACAGCACATCCGCGATCTGCCCTCGGTTACCGACGCGCGCCTCGTCTATCTTCCCGCCGCGCCGCAAGCCGCCGCCCCTCACTGAGAGTGATGATTCGTTTGACCTGCCCCATCAATTAGCGTATATACATAAATTATGTTTTCTTGGGATACGGCGAAGGCCCGTCGCAACCAAGAGAAACACGGCTTCGCTTTCGCCGAAGCCGCGACTGTCTTTGGCGACCCCTGGGTGCTGGATTGGCAGGACGACGTCCTCTTGGTGGTTTACACAGTAAGAAAGGTTAAAAGTGAGAAAGAGACCGTTCGAATCATTAGCGCGAGACAAGCAAGCCGAAAAGAGCGCAAAGCCTATGCCGGATAGCCGGATCGATTTTTCGGATATCCCGGAATCGACCGACAGGGAACTAAGGGGCGCGCGCAGAGTGGGACGGCCGAAGTCCGCGCACGCGAAGCAGCTGATTGCCATTCGGATCGATCCGCGCCTGCTTGGCCGGCTGCGGAAGATCGCCCGAACCAGAAAAAAGCCGTATCAGACTCTCATCCACGAATTGCTCGAAAAGGCTGTGTGAAGTCGCGAGCGATTGTAATTCCTTACACCACACGCTGAGACAAAACACCCCTATCCGTGCTAGCGTGTTTTGAGGCGAATTTGTGCCCGAGTTTCATGTCTTAGCAAGTAGTAGCTGGGAGAGAGAAGTGGGAGTAGAGCCGCGATGAAAATAAGCGATGGACCGGCAAAGTCGAGGGCGCGCAAGCGAGCCGGGGAAGATTTTCGGCCCGCCACCGAGGCTCTTCGCCCGGGCGTGAGCCCCCCTGTTTCTAATCGCCAAACGATTCGGACAGAATTGCCTGTAACCCTTTCAAAACAAATGGCGAGGGTCGATTCTAATCGCCAAATTTCCTGGACTTCGTTCGTACCATTCAATCTGCGTACCCAGAATCCGCTCGCCAGTCCGTTTTGCACGATCTAATTCGAACAGATACAATGGAACAACAAAGATGGACGTTGAACGAATAATCGATAGCGTACTAGCGCGCTTCATCGGCACCAAGCACGAGCGCGACGTCAAAAAGATTGCGCCCATCGTCGGCGCCGTCGGTGCGCTCGAAGCGGAGACGAAAAATCTCTCCGACGCTCAGATTGCCGAGCGCACGCTGGCACTGCGCGCCGAGGTACAAAACCGCCTCGAAGGCTCCGATCCTAGCGCGCCGGACTACCGCCAAAAACTGGATGACGCGCTCGAACCCGCAGTCGCCACCGCGTTCGCGCTGGTACGCGAAGCGGGCCGCCGCACGCTGGGGATGCGGCACTTCGACGTGCAGCTCATCGGCGGAATCGTCCTGCACCAGGGAAAAATCTCGGAAATGAAGACCGGCGAGGGCAAGACCCTCGTAGCCACGCTGCCCGCCTATCTGAATTCGCTCACCGGCAAGGGCGTGCACATCGTCACCGTGAACGACTACCTCGCGCGCCGCGACGCCGAGTGGATGGGCCCCATCTACAAGATGCTGGGGCTTACAGTCGGCGTGATCGTTCACGATCTGGACGACGTGCAGCGCCGCGCCGCCTACGCCGCCGACATCACCTACGGCACCAATAACGAGTTTGGGTTCGACTACCTGCGTGACAACATGAAGTACGATTTGAAGGATTGCGTGCAGCGCGGGCATCACTTCGCCATCGTCGACGAAGTAGACTCCATCCTCATCGACGAGGCGCGCACGCCGCTGATTATTTCCGGTCCGGCTGAGGAATCCACCGACAAGTATTACCGCATCGACAAAATCATTCCCAAGCTGATTCTGGACATCGACTACACGCTCGACGAGAAAATGCGCACCGCGACGCTGACCGAAGAGGGCGTGTCGAAGTGTGAACGGCTGCTGGGCCTCGGCAATCTTTACGACCCCGCCAACATGGAGCTCATTCACCACGTCTATCAGGGCTTGCGGGCGCACACGCTGTTCGAGCGAGATGTCGATTACGTCGTCAAAGACGGCGAAGTAGTGATCGTCGATGAATTCACAGGGCGGCAGATGCCCGGGCGCCGTTGGTCGGACGGTCTACATCAGGCGGTGGAAGCGAAAGAGGGAGTCAAGATCGAGCGCGAGAATCAGACCCTTGCCACCATCACCTTCCAGAACTATTTCCGCATGTACAAAAAGCTTTCAGGAATGACCGGCACGGCGGAAACCGAGGCGCCTGAATTTCACAAGATCTACAAGCTTGATGTGGTGGCCATCCCCACGAACAGAGATCTGATCCGCGTCGAGCACTCCGACGTCGTGTACCGCACTGAGGCCGAGAAGTTCGAGGCGGTCGTGGACGGCATCTTGCAGGACGATGGAACCAAGGCCAATGGCGTGCGGCAGATCCACGAGAAGGGCCAGCCGGTACTGATCGGCAGCATCTCCATCGAAAAATCGGAGGCCATCGCCGAGCATCTGAAGCGCGCCGGGATTCCGCATCAGGTGTTGAACGCCAAGCAGCACGAGCGCGAGGCCAAGGTCATTGCCCAGGCGGGACGCAAGGGTGCCGTTACCGTATCGACGAACATGGCTGGCCGAGGAACTGACATTTTGTTGGGCGGCAACCCGGAAGCAATGGCCCGCGACCATTGCCTGAAAAATAAGCTGGCCATGCCTTACTCTCCTGCGGGCTCGGTGATCGGCGGGGCAGCCGGAACCGAAACGCCCGGCCAAGCCGATGCCGCCGTGCAGGGTGCAGCTGCGGGGACCAACGGTGCAGGTGCAGCTCCCATGGTGCTCTTCCAGCAGGAGGGCAAGATCTATCAGGTGCCCCTCGACCAGTGGAAGCCGCTATACGACCAGTTCGCGGAGCAGTGCAAGGCCGAGCACGACGAAGTGGTGGCCATGGGTGGTCTCCACATCCTCGGCACCGAGCGCCATGACGCGCGGCGTATCGACAATCAGCTCCGCGGCCGCGCCGGACGCCAGGGTGACCCCGGATCTTCGCGCTTCTTTTTGTCGCTCGAAGACAACCTGCTACGGATTTTCGGCGGCGAGCGCGTGAAGGGGTTGATGTATGCGCTGGGAATGAAGGAAGGCATCCCGATCGAATCGAAGCTGATCAGCAAGCGAATCGAAAACGCCCAGAAGGCCGTCGAGGCCCAGAACTTCGAAGCCCGCAAACACCTGCTCGAATACGACGACGTGATGAACAAGCAGCGCGAGACCATCTACTCGCTGCGGCGGTCGTTTCTGGAAGGGCGCGATCAAAAAGAGTTTCTTCTGGAAAGAGCGGAAATGCTGGCCGACGGGCTGGTGGAGACCTATTGCCCCAGCGAGCAGCATCCCGACCAATGGAACGTCACTCAATTTACCAACGAAGTCCTCAATCAGTTCGGGATCGACCTGAAAACAGCGGGAATCGATGTTGCCACCCTCAATCACGACGATTTGGCGAACGCGCTGGTCGACAAGGTAAGGCAGCGCTACGAGGAGAAGGAAACCCAGTTTGGCGCGCCGACCTTGCGATGGCTCGAGCGGCACATCCTGCTCGATATCGTCGACGGCCAGTGGAAGGACCATCTCCTCACCCTGGATCACTTGAAAGAGGGAATCGGGCTGCGCGGCTACGGCCAGAAGGACCCCCTGGTCGAGTTTAAGAAAGAGGCGTTCACCCTTTTCGAAGACCTGATGGCTCGGATCGACACCGAGTCGGTGCGTTTCCTCTTTTTGGTGCGCCCGGCAGAGAGCCAACAAGCCGTCGCCGTGGCCCCGCGCCAGCCAGTCCCGGGGAGCGCCTCAGGCGAGGCAACGGAGTCCGCCGCCTCGGCAACCCCCGCCTCTTCACTCGCCCGGCAGATTGAGCAGCGCCAGAAGCGCCAACAGCAGAACCTCCAGTTCCAAGCCGGGCCCGCCCAGGCGGAGGCTCCCAAACCCGTTCGTGTGGGTGCCAAGGTGGGACGCAACGACCCTTGCCCGTGCGGATCCGGGAAGAAATACAAGAAGTGCCACGGGATAGCCTCCTAATCTCCTTATATTGCATTAACTTACGTTAGGTACTAAAACCAATTACATTTTGGGCAAGGTTTTGGAATGAAACTGGTTGCCGCGGGTAACTACGGATGTTACCGTTGCTGTGGGTGGTTTTGGGGTTTCGAGTAGCTCCCCATTACTTACGTAGTTGTTCGAGTTCACAGGTTCTTCTCAGGGATACCTGCGGCCGAACGGAAATAATCAAAAATCAAGGAGACGTGAATGAAAAGGTTTGTTTTGTTGTGTGTTTTGGCTGTGTGCTTTGCGGGTGTGGCTTCTGCGCAGGACTCTTCGAAGGTGGACGTTTTTGGCGGGTACTCCTACCTGCGCTTTCAGGTGCCCAACGCCGGACTGAATGGAAACGGCGGCAGCGGCCAGGTCACGTATAACTTCAATCCCATGATCGGCTTTACCGGTGATTTTGGTGGATACCATTTCAGTGAGGGCGGCCGGGGCGGTTCAGGGACCATCTTCACCTACTTGTTTGGGCCGAAGTTCACGCTTCGTCGTGGCAAGTGGTCGCCGTTCGTTCAAGCACTCTTTGGCGGCGCATGGGTCGGGGCCGGCATTGAAGGTGAATGCGAGTCGGCTCGCGTAGCGCAAGGCGAAGTATGCGGCGCGAGCTCATCCCTCAACTCGTTCGCGATGGCCTTGGGCGGTGGTGTGGACTACAAGCTTATGGACCATATCTCCATCCGTCTTTTCGACGCCGACTACCTGATGACCAGATTCAACGTAGGCATCGAAGGCACAAACAGCACCCAGAGCAACGTCCGTATTTCCACGGGAGTTGTTTTCAACTTCTAACCACTGAGAATCGTTTCGATTCTCCGCTTTCGGGGCCGGCCTTCGGGTCGGCCCTTTTCTTTTGAGGGTGTCGTCCCCCCAGAGTGGCTGCCTATAGTGTGTTTCGAGGCAAGAATTCGCAAAATCCGACTGGAATCGGAAAAACGCTGGTGGTACTTTGTGTGTGGGGTTGTTCTCCAGGTATTGGCTCGCCACCACTTAGGGGGCTATTTGGCGGATTCGAGGGGCCACGCAGTGGGGTGCCCACGACTTACATAGTTGGGGTGCTGCAGACTGTTCCTTATGGGCATAGCTTGCGGCCGAGAGAACGAATCAAAATCAAGGAGACGTTGAATGAAAAGGCTTCTACTGCTGTGTGCATTGGCGGTGTGCTTTGCGGGCGTCGCGTCGGCGCAAGACTTTTCGAGGGTAGATGCTTTTGGAGGTTACTCCTACTTTCGCTTTCAATTGCCGAATAACGGTGTTAACGCCAACGGTGGCAGCGGCCAACTTACTTACAACGTCAACTCGGTGATAGGCGTTACCGGCGACTTCGGCGGATACCACGTCGGGGAGACCCACGGCGCTTCCGGGACGGTCGCCACGTATATGGTCGGGCCGAAGTTCACGCTTCGCCGAGGTAAGTGGTCGCCGTTCTTCGAGGGACTCTTTGGTGGCGCGTGGATAGGAGCTGGTTTTGAGGAGATCTGCCCCAGCGCGGCTAGGCCGCAAGGGGAAGTGTGCACAGGCTCAAGCTCGTCCTTAAACACTTTCGCAATGGCCTTCGGCGGAGGCGTGGACTACAAGCTTATGAACCACATCTCCGTTCGCCTTTTCGATGCGGACTACCTCTTTACCCATTTCAACCTGAACGAGTTTGGAAGCCCGAACAACAGCCAGAACAACCTGCGTGTCTCCACGGGCGTTGTTTTCAACTTCTAACCACTGAGAATCGATTCTCCGTTTTCGGGGCCGGCCTTCGGGTCGGCCCTTTTCTTTTGGTGTGCCCCCTGCGACGCGAGGCCCGCGACGGCACTGTATCCTTTGGGGACACTACCGACAAAATCCGGCTAGCATCGAAAAAACCATGGTGGTACGTTTGTTCGTGGGGTTGTACTCCGGGTATTGGCTTCCCCACCACTAAGTGGGCTGTCTGGCGAGGTTCGAAGGTCCAGACGGTGAACAAAAGGAGATGTCATGAAAAGGTGGGTTTTGCTCTTCGCGGCGTGCTTGTGCTTCAGCGCTGTGGCTTCGGCCCAGGCTGCTGAGGATAACCCGAAACTGGAAGCCTTCATCGGGTACTCGTACCTACACTTTCACGAGCCTGGCGGCGACCTGGTGATTGATGGAGAGAATTTTGGGCCCGTACCATCACTGAACGCCAGTCTCAACGGAGGCAGCGCTTCCGTTTCCTATAGTCCCATCAAGCATTTGGGCCTCGTGGGCGACTTCGGGGGGTATGTTTCGACTAACGGCGGCAATTTGGGCGGAAGCGCCATATTCACCTACCTGTTTGGACCCAAGATCGCGGTTCGCACCGGCAAGTTCACTCCATTTGGTCAGTTTCTACTTGGTGGAGCCACCGCAACTGGGGCCGGTGGGTCCAGCAGCTTTGCTTGGGCGGCGGGCGGGGGGGTAGACATGAATCTGACCCATCGTATTAGCGTTCGCTTGGTGCAAGCGGAGTTTCTGAAAACCTATCTCACCGACTTCGTGACGAACTCACAAGACAACGTGCGCGTCTCCGCAGGGGTGGTGGTGCGCTTCTAAAGACTCTCGAACTGACGATTGTTTCTAGAAGGGCCGGCGGCTTTCTGCGCCGGCCTTTCTTTTTTCCCCATTCTCCTTATCTCGCCCTCCTGCAATGAACTGAAACGACAAGTCTTACCTAGCGGCCCTCCGGCACATCGCGCGTCTCCATCTATACACTAACGGTTACGTAACCGAGAAGTTATCTGATTGAGCGGTCATAGCCTCCTACGGCTATTATTAGTGAGTACCGGTACTATAGAGGGACTGAACTTTAGAGATACGTTGCCTTTGGATACTGGCCTTCTGTGGAGGTTTCGCCATGAAGTGGGCGCTATTGTTCAGTGTTTTGCTGCTTTGCGCGGCCAGCGCATGGGCGCAAGAAACCCCGAGGGCGGAACTTTTCGGTGGGTATTCGTACGTGCACATGACCGATCTGGGCTCAGCAAATCTAAATGGGGGTAGCGGCTCCCTCTCGCTCAATTTCAAGCCGTGGCTCGGGGCCGTGGCCGACGTGGGAGGCTACGACGGAGGCGATAACGGACTGAACGGAGCGCTGGTCACCTACCTATTCGGACCGAAGATCGCCATTCGCCGCGGGAAAATCACGCCATTCTTTCAGGTGCTACTCGGCGGCGCATACACGTCGGCCGATCCTCCGCCTGCGGTGGGGCTACTCGGACGACGCCACGCAGAGGGGGGAGTTGCGGGGGGCGGCGGAGAATTCGGTTCATCGAACAGCTTCGCCATGTCGGCCGGCGGGGGGATCGATCTACGCGTATCGCCTCGCATCGCGATTCGGCTAGTGCAGGCGGATTATCTGCTGACGAAATTTCAAGACGGCATCTCGAACCAACAGAACAGCGCGCGAATCTCGGCGGGCATCGTGCTCGGCTTCTAACCCTGGCAGAGCGCATTTTTCAAGTAAGACACCTCCGCCCTTGCGCGCAATGGACGCCCCGCTGCGGCGTGTGATAGTCTCGGCGCCACGCAGTCGAAGAAAAGTGGTTGGTGGGTGGTGCGAGCATGAGCGCCGGTGTTCAAGAGAGCTGCCGCAAGACTCAGTGTGCAAACCCCATTCCGTCCGCATTGGTGAACGAGCATCTGTGCCTGGAACATTTTCTCGATGAAGCATTTCGTCGCACGGATCAAACCTCGCGCAGTTGCCGCGAAGGGAAACCGATCAACGCCGCAGAATTGGAATGGTTGCTGGCGGATGCGCTGGTTATCGTGAACAGTTTGGAGCTGGATCCGGGAGCGAAGCAGCCCAACGATTTACAACGCGACCGCATGTTGGAATTACTCCTGATTCTTGCGAATCTACACGAATATGTAGCCCATCATTCCGTGCGATTGGACCGCCTCGCCTGACCGGTTGCCGATCCGGCGGGCCGAAACCCCGCTGCTGCACCCCGAGAAAATCTCACGCTCGAACTACAGGGCTTGCGAAAGCGTTACTACCGAGGTTCGCGGCGTTCTTGCAATTGCTGCGCAGCCACCGCAAGCTAAATGGGTCACTTGGGATGACCCAGCATGCCCGACGAAAAGACGATCGATCCCTTTAAGCCCCAGCAGCCGAGCATTCCAGGCTTGGAGGCGAGTGAGGCGAAGACCAGATTATCGCCTCCCGCGCCGGCCGTGTATTCGTCCGGCGCACCGGAAGAAAAAACGCCTCCAAACCCGATGCTTTGGGTGGCACTGAGTGTGCTTGCCGTGTTCTTCGTCCTTGGCGGAGGATTTTTCTACTGGATGCGGAGTTCGCCGGTGAAAGCAACGGGCCCGGTTTCCCCCGCGGTTACGGCTCCGGCGGATCCCGTGGCACCGCCCAGGGCGGCTGAGAATCTACTGCAGGGTCCGGGACCCATAGGCACGACTGCAGACCTGCCGCGAGCGTGGTCATCGAAACGCTTTCTGTTTCGGGATGCGTTGACCTCCGAGATTGGACCAGCAATGGTGGTGCGCCTGCCGGGAGGAGAATACTGGGGTTTCTCGCTGCGCGAACCTTTCGGTAACTGCGAGCTGCAATTGGTGACCGATTTAAAGAGGCTGAAGAGCGAGTACAACCTTAGCGCCGACCATCCTATGGTGATCGATCCATGTAGCCGTACCGTCTACGACTTGCTGCGGTACAGCGGTGGCGCGCCCGATAACGGCCTCGTGCGCGGCGAAATCGTGCAGGGCAGCGGCATACGTCCGCCGATGGCCATCGAAATCCGCGTGAAGGGCAAGGATGTGATCGCCACACGCATGGAATAGCCCGCGCGTTCCTCGTCCCCTTCGTTCGATCCTAATAAAAAACAGCCGCACACACGACGGCGCCACTTTTCCGACTCCTGACGAAGCGGAAGAGTGGCGCGTCGGTTAGGGGCTTCCGCCGGTTAGTCGTTTGCCGTCAGTTCCTCGACGGCGCGAGCGACCATTACCGGGCTGCCGGTCGCGGGATTTATGAGGATGAACCCGACGACGCGGATTGGAATTGCTTGCGCGCCCGATAACCCCGAAAGTCCTGTGAGGTTGAGGAAGACGGTTTGGTTGGTCGTGAACACCGTCAACGGGTTCGGCAGAAGAATCCCGGCCGGAGCCTGGTCGTTCAATTGGAAGGTGCCGACGTTACCAGATTGGACGGTGGTGCTACCGGGCACCCAGCCGCCCGCCTGCCCCTGGCGCCGCAGAACCACGCGGTGCACGGTGATAGTCGTGACGCCGTTTGAGGTTGCGATCGGACCGCCGACATCCACCACTTGCCCGGCAGCGAGCGCGGAATTATTGAAGAGCAGAGTAGTAATGGGATTGGCGATGTTTGCGATTCTGTATACCTCAGTGCCGTTGAGTGCCAAGGTCTGGATCTGACCGTCCTGAATTCCGGTGATGTCCGGCAACGCCGCGCGGATGTAGAGATCGGCGGCTGTGGCGGGTCCGGAGGGTGGACGGACGCTGGTAAGGAGTCCGGCGAGGACGAATTTATCACTAGATACGACCTCCAACTCCGAGGCGTCGATATCGTGCGTCACGGGATCGAGCTGGCCGGAGACTTCAACGATGGTGTTGGTGGTGAAGGAGCTGATAGGGTCGTTGGGATCATCCAAAACCGTGCTGGGGCTGGTCTGGACGGTCCACTGGCGGCCCTTGGGTCCTTGAACGACGAACGTGGTGTCGTTGGTGACGCCCACTACGCCGGCGTGGAAGTCGTCGATGGAGACGCTGGTATCGGTGGCATCCAGCAGCTGCATGTGGAAGACGGGATTCACGGTGCCGGTCACCTGGCCGTTCACATCCGTTTGTAGCGACTGCCGCAAGTCGAACTCCATGCGGAGCCCCACGAGGTCGGCGGCGGTGAGCACGAAGGGAGTGGCGAAGGTCACGGTGACCGTCGGTTGCATCAGCGTGCCGTTGATGGTGCTGATGGCCGGCGGGTTCTTGGTGGTATCGATGAAACCGATCACCGGGTTGGCGATGGTCACGGTGGCCGAAGAGTACGTGCCGGTAGGCACAGCGTTGAGATCGAGAAGCTGGTGAAGTCCGCTCAGTTGTGCGAAGTCGACGACCTGTGGAGTCGTCAGCACCGGGACGTTAGTGGTCCCGTTGTTGAGGGTCACGGCGTTGACAAGCACTTGGCAGGATACGACGGTGGGCAACGCTGCGTCAGTGCCCACGGTGAAAACGGAAGCCTGCCCCGAGGTTACCGGAGTGGAGGATGAGCCGCCGCAACTCGACAGGCCGATCGCAGCCAGAATGGAAAGGAACACACCAATAGCTTTGGAATTCCGCATAGCATTCCCCCTTCGTAAGATCGCTGATGAATTTGGGCCGGAACACTTCTTTTCCGGCCGATGAGCGTAGAACACAGAGCCGTGGGAAAAGTTTCGAGACGGTGGAACTTTATCGGGCTCGAATCGCAAGTGAACCACCGGAAAAAATCGGGTAGATGCGCGAGTTGGCGAGATGCTACGCTAGCGGCGCAACGGGGCCTGGGCGGCGTCGATCGGAGCAAGGAATTCGCGCATGAAGCTACTTGGTTTTGGATTACTGTTGGCGGGTTGGGCGATTTCACTCGCGGCCGTGGCATTGCTGGCCGGCGGAGCGCCGCGCACGGTTTTTATCCTGGCCGGCGTGGGAGTGGAGGCGCTGGGTCTGGCGCTCGCGATCCGCGCGCACCTGGACCGCCGGAGTGAAGCGGCGTGACGCCCACATCGATTCCTCCCGAACTTCCTGCAACAACCGCAGCGCTCTGCACCGTTTTTATCTTTCTCATTCCTTTCGCCGGCGCGGGGCTTGCGTTGATCAATACGGGCTTGGGGCGTTCGCGGAGCGCGGCGCATTGCATGATGTCGGCGCTCTGCGCGATTTCCGTCGCGGCGCTTGTCTATTTCGTGTGCGGCTTTGCGTGGCAAGGTTTCGCGGGCCAACCGGCTTACGTCATAAGCGTGGGCGGAAGCACCTGGGATTGGATCGCCGCCGGGCCATTCCTCTTCCGGCATCTTCCGCTCGACGGTTCTCCGGTTTCGCTTGCGGCGCTGCTGGGAATGTTCAGTGTGGGATTGGCAGCACTGATTCCCACGGGCAGTGGATGCGACCGTTGGCGCTTGGGAGCCTGCTGCGCTTCCACGGCGCTGCTCGCCGGGTGGACATTTCCGCTGTTCGCACATTGGGTTTGGGGCGGAGGCTGGCTCGCTGAGCTGGGCGTGAAATACGGAATGGGCCACGGCTTCGTGGATGCGGGAGGCTCAGGCACGATTCAGGTGACCGGGGGACTGACGGCTCTGTCGATCGCGTGGATCATCGGACCGCGGCGCGGTAAATATGCGGCCGACGGCATGCCGAGCGCGATCCCAGGACACAACGTGGTGCTGGTGGTTTTCGGTTGCGCTCTGGCACTCGCGGGATGGCTCGGCTTGAACTCGGCCGGGGCGATTTTGTTTTACGGCGTGGACCCGGGACGAGTAGTGGGAGTAGCGGTGAACACGATGATCGCGGCGACCTCTGCCGCGGTGGCCGCCGCGCTCATCACCAACGTCCGCTTCGGGAAACCGGATACTTCGCTGAGCGCGAACGGCTGGATCGGGGGACTGGCTGCCAGCAGCGCGGCGGCGCCGTTTATTGTGCCGGCCGAAGCGGCGATTGTTGGACTGGCCGCCGGCATTCTTGTGACGCTCTCGGTAGAGTGGTTCGAGCTGCGCATGTCGGTGGATGATCCGGGGGGAGCCATTTCCGCGCATGCTGTGGGCGGCTTGTGGGGGCTTTTCGCTGCGGGGCTGTTCGCCACCCTTCCCGAGCAAGCAGCGGGCGCATTGGGCGAATCGGCTGTGCACGGCTCCGGTCAGTGGCTCGCGCAGGTGATGGGCATCGCCACGCTGGTCGGTTTTGTGTTTCCGCTGACGTATGGTTTAAACCTCCTCTTAAACCGCTTCTATCCTCAGCGAGTGGCTTCGGAGGGCGAACGGCAGGGAATGGATCTCTACGAGTTGGGCGCCGGCGCTTACCCTGAATTCCTGACGCATAGCGAGGAATTCACCCAGCGCAGGCTCGAGTAGCCCGCGGGCTAAGGGCCGCGCGGCCGCAAGGTTCCGGGCACGAACGCAGAGCCGACTTTCCCGCCCGCCGGGAGAAGGCGTATGCTAAATTCGATTCATTCGCTGAACGCTGACCACTAGAAGATGCCCCGTTCCTTTGCCCAGCTCGCTGTCGTTTCTGTGGCCGTATGCTGCGGGATTCCTCTTGCTGCGCTCTCCTCGCCGCCTCATGCGGACGTGCTGATGGAGACGATGCAGCGGGAACTCCAGCGCGCCGCCACATCGCTCGCCAAATCGGATCCTGCGCCGTATTTCTTGAGCTATACGGTGAACGATGCCGAGGGCTTAACCATCGCCGGCGAAAACGGCAGCATACTGATTTCTACAAGCTACCACCGGCGGCAAGGCGATGTGGTCATGCGCGTTGGCGCCGCTGCCCTAGACAATACGCACGGCCAGAGCAGGCCCTCGGGGATCGTTTCCGGGAGCCTTCCTTTGCGAGACGATCCGGACGCCATCGCGCGAGTGCTCTGGGAAATGACGGACCAGGAATACGATCAGGCCTCCGCCGCCTTCGTGCGCGTAAAAACGAACCAGGCGGTGCAGTCCGAAGAAGAAGACAAGTCTCCGGATTTCTCTCAGGAATCTCCCCAGAAGCGCGTCGAGGGGCCCGCGATAAAGGTTTCTTTCGATCAGAAGGCCTGGGCGGAGAAGATTCGGAGGCTCTCCGCGGGCTTTCTGAAGCATCGCGAAGTCTACGATTCGATCGTGCTTTTGCAGCAAGGAACGAACCGCTCCTATCTGGCCACCAGCGAAGGTACGGCGCTCGAGCAGCCCTCGTCCATGAGCCGGCTGTTGATCGAAGGGCAGACGCGCGCGGATGACGGAATGGAGCTCTTGCGCGTCGAGACTTTCCAGGCTGCTACGCCCGGCGAGCTTCCTTCGGAAGCGGAGTTAGCCGCGAAGGTGGAGAAAATCTCCGCGGATTTGGCGGCTCTCCGAGCGGCTCCGGAAGCGGAACCCTACGCGGGCCCGGCTATGCTTTCCGGGCGCGCTGCCGCAGTTTTCTTCCACGAGGTATTGGGTCACCGCTTGGAAGGTCACCGTCAGCGCGACGAGCGCGAGGGGCAGACCTTTACCAAGAAAATCAATCAGCTGGTGCTGCCCTCGTTTCTGACTGTGGTGGACGATCCCACATTGAGGGAATTGAACGGCGTGAAATTGGCGGGCACGTACGAGTTCGACGATGAGGGTGTGCCCGCAGCGCGCGTCGCGGCAGTCGAGAACGGCGTGCTGAAGAATTTTCTAATGTCGCGCATGCCCATCACGGGTTTCAGCACCTCCAACGGCCACGGTCGCAAACAGGCCGGCCTGATGCCAACCGGGCGGCAGGGCAACTTGATCGTGACGTCCACCAAAACGGTGAGTGACGCCGAGCTGCGGCAGAAGTTCGTCGAGGAAATCAAAAAGCAGGGCAAGCCTTACGGGCTTTACTTCGAAGACATCCAGGGCGGATTCACGCTCACCACGCGCGCTCTGCCGCAAGCGTTCCAGGTGATTCCCGTAATGGTTTGGCGCGTGTACGCCGACGGGCGGCCTGACGAACTGGTGCGCGGAGTGGACATTGTGGGCACGCCGCTACTCTCACTGAACAACATCGTGCTGACCGGCGACAAGCTACAGGTATTCAACGGAATCTGCGGCGCTGAATCCGGACAAGTACCGGTCTCAGCAGCTGCGCCGGCCATGCTGTTTTCGGAGATCGAGGTGCAGAAGCGCGGGAAGGGAACCGAGAGGCCTCCGCTGCTGCCTCCGCCGGGATTTGAGAATCAAACGGTCTCGAATGTGAGTTCGCCGCAAGCGAAGCCATGAAACCAACGGCAAAATCATCGCTGCGCGTGCCCCTCGGAGTTCTTGCGCTGCTGATGGGGGCGGTCTGGGCACCTTCGGCTAGCGCACAGCAGCCGGGCGCCAAAGCCAATGCCAACGCGGGCAACTCTTCGCCCGATACTGCTGCCGCTGCTACGGCCGCCTCTGCCGATCCGCTTCTGCAGGCCATGCGCGAAGAAATCGATCGCTCCAAGCACCTCAAGATGGAAAGCGTGCCCGCCCCGTACTACATCGAGTACCGCCTTTCTGACGTGGATGAATACGACGCCGACGCGGTCTTCGGAGCGCTGCGGCGCAGCGATCGCAGTCACGCACGATCGGTACGAGTAGTGGTTCGGGTGGGCGACTACAAGCAGGACAGCTACTACGGTCCGGGAGTCGGTGTCGTCACTCTAGCTCCAGTCGACGACAACGCCGCGGCTTTGCGTTGGCAACTGTGGAGCGCTACCGACCGCGCGTATAAATCCGCGAGCGCTGCGCTTGCGCAGAAAAAGGCGGCGCTGCTGCAATTTACGGCCGACCAGCCGTTCGACGACTTTGCGCGCGCGCCGGCGGTGCAATCCGTCGGGCCGGTGGCCAAGCTGGAATTCGATCAGAAGCAGTGGGAAGAGACGCTTGAGAAATCGACGGCGCTGTTTCGCAGCGACCCGAAGATTCAATCGCTCGGTGCCCTGGTTCGGTTTCGCGCTGTGAATCAATATTTTGTGAACAGCGAAGGCACGGTAACGCGGCACGGCTATACCGTCTATTTGCTCACGCTGGGAGGCACGACGCAGGCGACGGACGGTATGCGGCTCGATCGTTCGCCCTACTACGCCGCAGCCACGGCCAAGGAGCTGCCCACGAGCGAGCAAGTGATGGCCGACACGGCTAAGATGATCGAGACTCTGCAGAAGCTGCGGGAAGCGCCGGTAGTGAGTGAGGATTATCGCGGCCCGGTTCTGTTTTCCCCGGACGCCGCCAACGACATTTTCTACGGGATGATCGGGCGCAACGTGCTGGGCATCCGGCCGAAGCCGGGCGATGCGGCACGCACGGCGGGCGAGTTTTCATCCAATTACAAAGGACGCGTGCTGCCGGTTTTTCTTTCCGTGGATGATGACCCCACGCTGCGCACCTTTGGCGGCAAGACTCTTTTGGGCAGCTACATGACTGATGATGAAGGCGTGCAGGCGGAGAAGGTTGCGCTGATCCAGGGAGGCGAGCTGATGAATTACCTGCTCGGCCGCGAACCCATCCGCGATTTTCCCGAATCGAACGGACACGGCCGAGCAGGCCCGGGCCAAGGTACGTCACCCAATATCGGCAATCTGATCGTGGAATCGAAGGAGACCCTTTCGTCCGATGCGCTGAAGCAGAAATTGATTGACCTGTGCCGGCAACAGGGGTTGGCGTATGGCTACTTCGTCGATACCCTGGGTGGAATGGACTACAGTCCTCGCCTTCTCTACCGCGTGTACGTGAGTGATGGACACGAGGAACTTGTGCGCGGCGCCGAGTTCAACGAACTGGATACCCGTGCACTGCGGAACGGCGTGGTCGCCGTAGGCGACGATCCTCTAGTAGGCAACCGCGACGGAGCTGTGCCCATGACGGTGATCAGCCCCTCGATTCTGTTTGACGATTTGGAAGTGAAGCGCACCGACACGAAGAACGCCAAGCTGCCGCAATATCCTCCGCCGGATCTCTCGCCGTCCCGATAAATTCCAGCGATCGAAAACTAACGCTCGGGAAATTGGAATCGGAAACCGATGCGGGCCGCGATCGGCAGGCCGAGTTGCTGTCCGCCTGAGGCCGCGATTAGATATTTGTCGTTGAAAAGATTTTCGACAGCCGCAAAAACCTCCATCCCAAAGCCAAACGCGTGCGACGCTTGGCCGTCCAAGACAAAAAATCGGCCCATCGGGAATTGATTTTGGGCATCGTCGTATTGCAAGCCGACCATGCGGCCTTGCACGGAAAATGATATGCGCCTGGGATCCGCGTAGCTTCCTTGGAACGTGAACACGTTGTGCGGCACCTGCGCCGTCCACAGTCCCACGAGACCCGGCACGGCCGGCGGAGGTGCGCTAGCCACCGTAGAATTCACGTACTGGTAGGCGGCTTGAACCAGCAGGCGTCTCGTGATGTTGGCCGTCCCGGTCAGTGCAAATCCCGGCGCGTCGGTTTGGCCCAGATTCTGCCGCTGTTGCGTGGTTGCACCGGGCGTTTGCACGCAGGTGGGGGCGGGGCAGGGAACATTCGAGACCGGATCGGTGATTTCGTTGTAGAAGAACACCCCGCGAACCTGTACGCGTTGATTCCATCCGCTCACGTTCACGCCGGCTTCGCCGCCCGTAAGCCGCTCGGCCTTCAGAAACGCATTTGAATCCGTAATGGTCGTGCCCTGGCGGAAGGAGCGGTAAAGTTCGTTCAGCGTCGGCGCGCGAAATGCCCGATAGGCCGAAGCCGACCAGGAAACATGGGAATTCACCTGGTTGGTTAGGCTCAGCCGAGGATTGAACGCGTTATAGGATCGATCCGGGTAGAGTATCTGCACCGGTGGCCCGACCGGCACGCCGCCAGGAGTTAGAGGTTGCGTTACCGTAAAGGCGTCGAAATTCCGCCAATCGTCGAACCTCGCGCTTGCGGCCAGCATCCACTTCGGAGCGATTTGAATCAGGTCCTCGCCGAAGACTCCCACCGTACGTTGATGCCCGCCCGAGAAAGTGTCTTTGGTGGGAAGGCCGGTGACTCCGGAAAATAGATTTTCGTTGCTGTGGCCGATCTCCTCGTGATCGTCGAAACCGGCGACAAGCGTTTGCCGCTTGCCTAGCCCGCGCGACCACACCGCCGAACCGCCTAACGTCTGTGCCGGCACGTGCTGTTTGTCGGTAAGAATTTCGCTGTCGCGATTCGCAGCCACCGCGGAAAATGTCTGGTAATAAGTTTGCGCGTCGCCGTAGAGTCGCGCCGTCAGCGTGCCGAAATTTCCCAGCGGCAGATTCGCTCCCAGCGCACCCGCTCCCAACCGAATGTTGTTGACCTGATCGGGCGTGCCGTTTTTCCTGCTGTCATCGAAATACCATCCGCGCCCGAAGATATCGCCGGTGGAACCGATCTTGTGCCCGATCATTAGATCGGCTGCTCCGTCTTCCGATCCCGCAGGTGTATCGACCGTGCCGCGCTGGGATTCCGGCACCAAAATGTAGCCGTCGGTGTGGAACACGTTGCCGCTGAAGGTGCTTTCCCAGCCGTCCTTCTCGCCGCCCGCCCAGAGCGAGAGGTCCGGCGTGTTCTGGTTGCCGTAGGAGGTTTCGATTGAAATCCCCGCGGGCTGCGCAGGGCGGCTCAAGAACTGGACGACGCCGCCCATGGCCTCGCTGCCGTAGAGGCTGGACGCACCTTCCTGGATCACTTCGACATTCGCTATGGATTCGTCCGGAATCCGGTCCCAATAGACCCATGCGCCAAAGGGATCGTTCAGGGGGATGCCGTCTTCCAGAATGAGCGCACGGCTGGTGCCGCTCCCGCTGCCCAGCCCTCGAAGAGAAACGCCCATGGTGGTGGGATTTGCGACGCGGCTACTCGATCGGCGAAAGAGGCTGAAGCCGGGAATTTGGCGGAGCTTATCGTCCAAGGTAAGTGCCGGCGTGGTCTGCAGATCGTCTTGCGTCAGTTGCAACACGCTGATCGGAGATTCCGCCATCGGAGTCGCCGTGCGCGCGGCAGTGACAACAACTTGCTGGGCCAGTGCCAGCGGTTTGAGAACGATCTGGACAGTTGCCGCGTGGGCAGATGCTCCCGCCCCTGTGGATGGCGCGGACCACGGCTGGCTTAGGTCTTCAAACCCCTTGGCTGTGACCGCGATGGTACCGGTTGTGGCCGGCACGCCGTCAAACGCGAACGTACCTGAGGTATCCGTCGTTACTTTGGAGGAATAAGAGCCGGCGTGTAACTCCACTTGCGCGCCTACAACTGACGCGCCGCTCGAATCGCGTACCACTCCCGCGACGCGAAACGCCTGCGCCCCGGCGGTAGTAGCACACAACGCTACTATTAACAGGGCAGAGGCAAAATAGGCCCCTACCGATCCGAGTTTCTTTTGACGTCGCACCACGTCCCCTTACTAACGTCATAGCCGACCGCCACCCCGCGGTCCCTCAAAGCGCGCCATATAGTAACGCAACTCTAGCCGGTGAACTCAGTGTAAAGTCGCGCGGCTCCGCATCCCCGCTCCGCTATGCTATCTTTGCTTACGGGTCGGCAAATTCGGTTGTTAAAGGAGTAGTGCATGGAGTCCCCGTCTGGGCGGCGTAGCGACCGTGTATCGCTTACGCTGCTGCTGGAAGCCTCCGGAAAAGACAGCAAAGGGCAAGAGTTCAAGGATTCGGCCAAGACGCTTCTGATCAGCCGCCATGGCGCCGTCCTGATTCTGGAGCGCGAGCTTTCGCCCGAGCAGCAGATCCACCTGCGACGCCAGTCGGCCGGGGAAGCGCAGCGCGAAGGCTCCGCTCGAGTGGTCGGCCAGTTCGGGAAGCAGCGGGACGGATACCTCTACGGCGTCGAGATCATGGATAACGGCGTTGATCTGTGGGGCATTGAGTTTCCTCCGGTAGCAGAGTCGAACGAAGCGGTGGCCCGAATGTTGCTGGAGTGCTGCTACTGCCGGAACCGAGAAGTGATGTACCTCAATGGTTTGGAGCTTCGGGCGTTTGAGACCAATCGAGGAGTCGCCCATCATTGCCGCACCTGCGGCGTTCCCAGCATTTGGACGCAGGCGCTGCAGGAAGAGGATGGGAAAAAGCTCGCGGGACGCGCAAGCCGCGGAAGACGCGCCCACGCCGAAGTCCCGGCCGAAACGGCTCCCGAAAACGAGCAGCGGGCGCGGCAGCGCATGCGGCTGAAGACCCGGCTTACGGCGTGCGTCCGGCAGCAGGGAACGGACGACGAACTGGCCGTATGCGAAGACATTTCGCCGATCGGCATGTGTTTCCGCAGCAAGCGCCGCTACGATGCGAACACGCCGATCGACGTGGCCGTGCCGTATTCACCCGACGCAGCGAATATTTTTCTGCCGGCGCGCATTGTCTACTCGGAAGAGATGCCGAAAGCGGGACTCTTCCGCCACGGCACGGAATATCGCAGGGTGGGTCCCCGCGGAGGGTAGAGCGGCGAGCCCGCCCGGGCTTAGGCCACGCCGACGGAGGATTTTTCGCGGGAACGCCGTGCATAGTAACGCATGCCGATATTCAGATGCACGTTTCCCGCATTCGTCTCAAAACGTAAAACCGTGGCTTCCGAATCCTGCCCGGTCTTCGCGCACTGCTCTTCGGTGAGTACGGACGGCGGAAGCACCTTGAATTGGAATCCGCGATCGTTGAGTTGTGTGACGGCGTTGCCGATGACCATGTTGGCGAGTTCGCAGACGGTTTCCGACACGATCGACTCCGCCGGATCCACGTCACCGTCCATCAGGTAGCCCGCCACCTGAGCCGCGGCCTGCGGCTCCATGTCGAGAATGATTCGCCCCTCGATTTGGCCCTTGAACTGGACGATCGCCGCGACACCGCGCCGGCGATAACCCTCTTCTTCCATAGTCAGCTCGGCGATTTTCGCCGGAGACTTCATCATGTCAGCCAGCACTGTGTCGAGTGAGCCGATAAAGGGCTGGATCAAGTCCATCCTCATCGCGATTTCTCCCCGCTGGCGCCCACGGGCGCCGTCACGCCGTCGTCATTCAGCACGTAGCGCACGATTTCGTAGAGTGCGTCGGGCTTAACGGGCTTCTGAACGAAGTGGCGCGCGCCCTTCTGCAGCGCGGCAAGGATGTTGTCCTGGTATCCGACGGAGGAAACCATGACCACGCGCGCGTCGGGATGCTCCTGAACGATGCGCTCCACAGCCTCGATTCCCTCCATCTGCGGCATGGTGATGTCCATGAGCACGATGTCGGGCTTGGTGCGCGCATACTCGGTGATGGCCGTGCAGCCGTCGCCAGCCTCGCCGGCGAGCTCGCCGCCGAACGACTCGACCATCTTCGCCAGGCTCTTACGGGCGAAAACGGAGTCGTCCACGATGAGGTAGCGTACCGCCTGATTGTCCCTGCGCGTGAGTGCTTCGAACTGTTTCATGGCTGTCTATCTCCTTCGCGAAACTGTCTCTGGAGTTCCGTCTGAGGCTCGACCAGGAACACCACGAACGATTGCCGGTTCTCTGAGCGCGGGGTCCACGGCGCATTTCGACATCAGGACGCCCGCGAGATCGGACAAGGACACGACCTGCGACACGAACCCGCGCTGGATAGCCGAGCGGGGCATGCTGTCGACGACGCAGCTGTCCGGACTCTGCGCGATGGTGAAGCCGCCAGCTGCCTGCACCGCGCCCATTCCCGCGGCGCCGTCATCTCCCATGCCGGTCATAAGCACGCAAACGGATTTGGCGCCAATCTCCTTGGCGACAGAATCGAACAGCACGTCCACGGAGGGGCGATGGCCGTTGACGCGCGGCTGGTCCACCAAGATCGCAACATCGCCGTGTTCCATGCGTCGTATTTTCATATGGCGATCGCCCGGGCAGATCAGCGCGCGCCCCGCGGTCAGCAGGTCGCCCGACTGCGCCTCTTTCACTTCGATGGCCGAAGATTCGTGCAGCCGCCGCGCAAACATTCCCGTAAATCCCTCCGGCATGTGCTGCACGACCAGCAGGCAGCCGGGGAAGTCCTGGGGGAAATGGGAGAAGACATACTGAAGCGCGTTGGGGCCGCCGGTAGAAACTCCGATGGCCACGATGCGCGAAGGCCAGCGCGCTTGCGTCGAAAAGACCCGCGGTATCGGCCGCTCAGCAACGCTCTCGGTAATAATCATTTTCGGTGCGCCGGCGCTGGCGGCGACTTTGATCTTCAGGGCCAACTCCGAAGCGATCTGCTGCAGCCGGCCGGAAGCGGCGTCGCGGGGCTTGGTTACGAAATCGAACGCGCCCAGCGCGAGCGCCTTCAAGGTGAGCGATGCTCCCTCTTCGCTGTGTGCGCTGACGACGATCACCGGCACGCGATGCTTCCGCGTGATCTGGCGCAGCATTTCGATGCCGTCCATTCGCGGCATCTCCAGATCCAACGTGACCACGTGCGGGCGAAGCTCCTCGATCTTGCGCAAGCCGATCAAGCCATCCATAGCCGTGCCGACAACTTCGATGGAGGGATCGTTAAGCAGCGTTTGCGGGATGAGCTTGCGCATCAGCGCGGAGTCATCCACCACGAGCACGCGAATCTTTTCGTTTATGCTGCGCCCGCTCATGCCGTGGCTCTCAATGGAGGCGTTTTGGAAAGATGCGAAATCAACGCGGGAACGTTGAGAATGAGTACTACCGTGCCGTCACCTAGGATGGAAGCGCCGCTAACCAGCGGCGACGTGACGAGGCGATCTTCGAGCGCCTTGATGACCAGCTCTTCTTCGCCGACCAGACTGTCCACCGCCAAGCCGAACCTCCGGCCGCCCAAGTGGATGACGATGACGAACACGCGCTTGGGGCGCTCGCCGACGATGCGGGGCCCCAATCGATCCAGGCGGATGAGCATTTGCACCTGGCCACGCAGTTGGAAAACCTCGTGGTCGTCAACGCGATGGATGTCGTCCTCGGTGATGCGCGTTATTTCGGCCACCGAAGCAAGGGGCACCGCGTAGAGTCTTCCGTGCGCTCGGAACAGAAGAGTTTGGATGCTGGCGAGCGTGAGCGGCACCGAGAGGCGAAACGTCGTACTCCTTCCCGGCACGCTTTCGATAGTTACGGAGCCTTTGAGCTTTTCCACCGTCGACTTCACGACGTCCAGCCCCACGCCCCGGCCGGAAATCTCCGTAATTTCATCGGCAGTGCTCAACCCCGGAGCAAAGACCAGCTGCAGCGTTTCCGTTTCGTTCAGGCGGGAAGCATCTTCGTTACTCAGAATCCCGCTGTCGATGGCGCGCCGCATGATCTTTTCGCGGTTTAGACCCTTTCCATCGTCCGAGACTTCTATGACCACATGGTCGCCGTCGTGGTAGGCGTCAAGGCGGATCGTGCCGCGCGCGGTCTTTCCTGCCGCTACTCTTTCTGCGGGAGGCTCGACGCCATGATCGGCGGCGTTGCGCACCAAGTGGGCCAGAGGTTCTGCGAGAGCGTCTAGAATGGTTTTGTCGAGATCGGTATTCTGTCCGTTGATTTCCAAATCCACATCTTTGCCGCGTAACTTGGCGACGTCGCGCACCACGCGCGGAAAACGGCGGAAAAGCTGTTCGACCGGCACCATGCGGATCTTCATTACCGATTTCTGTAACTCCCCGAGCACCCGGGATTGAAAAGCCAGAGCGTCGGCAAATCTCGCGCGGAAAGGATCCTTGGGATTGCGGCGCTCGAACTCGGCGATCACGCGCTGGAGCATGGACTTGCCGATAATCATTTCGCCAACGAGGTTCATCACCGAATCAATCCGCGTAGCGTCCACGCGCAGTGTGTTTTCCGGGGCGGACTGGCCTGCACCGGCGTGCGAGCCGGGTTCGCGATGCTCTTCCGCATCGTTGACATCAAGGGCGCCGGCCTCCGTTGCGCCCGCTTTGATTGCAGCGGCTTCCGATTCCAGCAGAATGTCGAGAAGATCGCGCGAAGCAGTCTGCTGCGGAGCTATTCGATCGATTTGCGCCTTGGCGATTACCGCCGGCACCGAGCAATGCTTGCGAATCCAATCCGCCGATTTCTGGCTGGAGAGGGCCGCCTCGATCAGCAGAATATGTTCGGCGTCCGCTGCGTCCTCCGGCCGGAGAGCCAGGATTTTCCCCGCGCCTTCCAGAGCCTTTCGAGCCAATTGGAAGGCCGCACCGCGAAGAGGCGTCTCGGGAGCGACATGGAGCGCCACGTTGTAGACAGCTTCGTTCCGCCGGCATGCTTCGGCGATCATGAGGCGTTCGTATTCGCTCCATGCGAATTGCGGTTGTGGCGTCCCTTCAAGGCGGGTCGCTACAGGCTCAGCCAGCAGGCGGCGGACGTGCCCGCGGAGAGCGCTTCCAGCCGGCGGCCGCATGCCGCCGCGATACGCTGCCAGCATTTCATGAAAGGTGTCGGCGGCGATGAGCACCACTTCGGCAATCAACCCCGCATTCTTTCCTGCGACTTCCGGCGTGAGCACGTCTTCAAGTTCATGAGCCAGATCCCGCAGCTCGCCGAAGCCACAGGCGGCGGAGTCGCCTTTGAGCGTGTGAACGGCGCGCCGCACATGCCGAAGTTGTTCCGTGTCTCCAGGACTTTTCTCAAGCAGCAGGCCGGCCTCGTTCATGCCCTGGAGTATTTCCTCGGCGCTCTCGAAAAAGAGGTCCCGCAATTCCGCGGAGCGGTCGTCGGAGGAAAAAGTCACTGCGACACCTCGATCCGCTGGTAGGCGGTGGCGTTGTTTTCATGAATCATGTGAAACTTTTTCGTCAGCCCAAAGAGGCTCTCGGCGTGCCCGACGAAGAGGTAGCCCTCGGGATTCAAGCAGTGGTGGAATTTGTCGATCAGGCGCTTTTGTTCCGCTTCATCGAAATAGATCATCACGTTGCGGCAGAAGATGACGTCGTTGCGCAGCGGCAGGTATTCCGTTTTCAGGTTGTGGAAATCGAACTGCACCAGATTCTTCAGCGCAGGCTTAATGACGTACTTATCCGCCGCCTTCTCGAAATAGCGCAGGCGGCACGTATAGTCGACGCTATCCATTTGTGTTTCGCTGTAGATCCCCTGCTGAGCGGTGAGCAGCGCGGAATAGTTGATGTCTGAGGCCACAATTTCCACTTTCCAGGGCGGCGGGATCAGCGGTTTGGGCGTCGGCATGTCGAAAGGCAATGGATTTCTCAGGTAGTAGTAAGCCAGAGCGTCGCAAATTAGGATCGCCAGTGAATACGGCTCCTGGCCGGTCGAGCATCCCGCGCTCCATATCTTTAGCGTCCAGTCCCGGCGCTCTTGCTTGCGCTTCAGGATCTGCTCCAGGATCACCTTTTGAAACAGTTCGAGCTGCGGGCGTATGCGGAAAAAGCTCGTCTCATTGACAGTCAGATTTTCCAGCAGCGAGTTGAGCTCCTGCTTACCCTCGCGGCTGGTGAGCAGCCGGTAGTATCCATAGAAAGAGTCCATCTGGCAGACTTTTAACCGGCGCTGCAGGCGGTCGCGCAGGAAGTGAATCCGGCGTTCGTCGAAGTACATGCCGCATTCTTGATAGACCAGCGTCTGCAGGAGCTTCAGCTCGGCATCCGTGAGCGGCACCTGCGCTGTGAGTGTTGACATTCGTTCCTCGTTACCCTGCGCTCGCGCTACACGGCGCGCGGCACGCTGCTTTCCACCACTGCGGCTGAAGTTTCGAATTCATCCAGGCGGCGCAGTTCGGCGCGCTGCAAGATGCGGTTGAGATCCAGCAGAATGACCAGCCTTCCCTGCAATTTGCCGACGCCGGTGATGTAGTCGAGTTCCCCTTCTTGAAATACATTGTGCGGCTTCTCGATTTCGGAGGGGGCCAGCCTGAGCACCTCGGACGCGGAGTTGACGATCAGCCCGACGGCTCGTGTGTTCAGTTCCACCACCACGATGCGGCTTTTCTTATTCAGTGTCACCGCCTCCTGGCCAAAGCGTTTTCGCAGGTCCACAACAGGAATGATTCGCCCGCGAAGATTGATGACTCCCTCGATGTACTCCGGGGCATTCGGCACGGAAGTGATTTCCGGAACGCGCACGATCTCCCGGACGATCGCGATAGGCAGCCCGAAAGTCTCGCGCCCAATCCGAAATCCGACGACTTGAAGATCCTTATCCGTGGCCATGTTCAAGACCGGACGACTTCGGCATATTCATCGGGGGTAGCATAGGGGTCGGGTGCGGAACTGGGGCGTTGCAAGGCCCCGCGCCGGCTCGAACCTCGCGAATCATCGAGCGAAAAGCGGTCCATCGAGTCCAGTAGAATTCTCGACAGCTTCGACATCTGTTCGGCCGTTGCGGCGAGTTCCGTGGAACTTGATGTCGACTGCTGCACTAAGTCGCGCATCCTTTCCATGGCGCGCACCACGGCTTGCACGCCTGAAGCCTGTTCTTCGACTGACGACGAGATTTCCTGCGTGATTTCAGTAAGCCGGCCGGTAGCCTTGGCAATCTGCGCGGAGCCGCTCGACTGCTCCATGGTCGCGGCGCCGATTTCCTGAGAGAACTTGTAGACTTCGGAGACTACGTCGGAGATCTTATCGAGCGCCAGGCTCAGGTCTTTGTTGAGCAGCAGCCCTTCCTGCACCATGGTCGTGCTCTTTTCCATGTTCTGGACCGCTTCGCGCGCTTCCTTCTGAATTCCCCCGATGAGCTCGGAAATTTCCTTAGTCGATTGCGTGGATTTTTCCGCGAGCTTGCGAACTTCTTCCGCTACGACTGCGAACCCGAGCCCATGCTCGCCGGCGCGCGCGGCTTCGATAGCCGCGTTGAGCGCCAGCAAATTGGTTTGCTCGGCGAGGTCATCGATGACTTCGATAATCTTGCCAATGTCGTCGGCGCGGCGGCCCAGCACGTCGATGATGCCGGCAGAAGTTTGAATTGCCTGGCTGGTGCGATTCAGTCCTTCCGTGGCTTTATCCATGGTGGACATGCCGGTTTGCGCTTCCTGGCGCGACCGGTGAGAGATATCGACGAGAACCTTCGCGGTATCCGCAACACGCTGAATGGACGTCACCATCTGATCGATGGAAGCGGACGTTTCGGCGACGTTGGACGCCTGCACCTGAGTGTTCTTCACCACGTTCTGCACGTTGATGCTCATCTCGTGCATTGTGCTCGTCACTTCATCGATGGCCGAAGCGGCCTGTACACTGACCTTCGCCGATTCGTCGGAGCCGCTGGCCATTTGCGCCGCGCCGCTGGCAACTTGCGAAGCGCTATCGCGCACTTGGCGAACGATCTCACGGAGGCCGTGAGTCATGCGCGCAAAGGCTCGGGCCATGGTGTCTTGTTGCGAACGCGGCTGAACGGAAACGGAGAGCCGCCCTTCGGCAATGGCCGCGGAGATGGAGGCCATGTCCTTCAGGTGCAGGATCATCTTGTTAAAGTTTTCGGCGAGCGCGCCCACTTCGTCCTTGCGGCGAATGTCGATGGTTTGGTCCAGGTTTCCCGATTCACCGATTTCGCGCGCGACTGCGATCAGTTGGTCGAGCGGATCCTTGATCGATTTCGCCGTGTAGAAGGCGATAAAGCCTCCCAGCAGAACCGCGATCAGCGTGCCCACAGTGGTTGTGATGGCGCTGAATAGCATGGCCGAGGCGGAAGAGGCATTGGATTCTTCTTCCGCCTTGCTTACGCCTTGGCTGGCTTCATCCAGCAACGCCGTGGATTTTCGAATCCACGAGGCCGGGTCATGCTGCAAATAAAATATCTGCAAATCGGAGACGGTAGCGTTGCCCGCGTCAACTTGGTGCCGCTTGGCCATCATGGGCCGCGCGAAATTGTCCGCCCAATCGCGTTCGTTGCCGTCTACTTGGCTCAGCGCGGAGCGCAGCGAAGAATCGTGCACGGACGTCGCGCCCTGCCGTAGAAGATCTTCGAGATCGATGATTCCCTTGTTCGTGCTTTCCTCGTCACGCAGATCGCCGCTCAGTAGGTAGTTGCCTAGCGACAAGCGGTTTGCGGCCATGTCGTAGCGGACGTGTTCGATGGTCTCGACGTCCTGCAGCGTGTCGCGAACCGCCGAACGCGTTCCGTACTGGCGCACCACCGTGACAATATTGATCGCCAGCAGGAACAGCATGATGGCCAGAATCGCGCCGAATCCCCAGTAGAGTTTCTTGCCGATCGTCATTTCAAATGCCTCCCACTGCGCTGCGGCTGCATCCCGAGTAACTCCTCAGGTGCCGCTGCCGCCAAATTCGAATTCGATAATCTCGGTTGAATCTTTCGGCGCGGGCTCAAAGCGCCACCTCTTCAGAGCCTCCACCGCCGCCATAACGAGCAGCGGGCTCCCGCCAACGGCTCGCGTATTGGCTACGTGACCATCGGCGGCAATCGTCACTTCGATCTTCACCTTGCCGCTGACGTTCATCTCTTTCGCGATCAGGGGATACTCCGGCACGACCTTGGTTCGAACCTTGCGCTTGACGGTGTTGTCCGCAGCTGGCGCGGCGTCCTGCGCCGACGCCTTCCGCACCGCGGTGCCGGACACCAGAAGCAGCGCCGCTAGTCCCAATGCCAGGTATCCGAATCTTGTCCGCATGCTAGGCCTCTTCCCCAGAGACAGGGTTCCAACTCTGGAAAATGCACGGCCAGGGCCACCAATGAGGGCGTCTGGGGAGCGGACGTTAAGAGGTCAACTTTGCGCGCAAATAACTGATATAAATATGCTTAACAACCGAGAGGGACAGGACCTTTGCGGCTCCGAGACGCTTGACTCGTCTCAAACCATGCTCCCGCTCTGCACGGCCGTCTCACGCTGCGACGGCGCTTGGATTACCCCTAGGGCACCCGCAAAAGTCTCATTTGTTGACTCAAAATGAGATGGCACCGTAACGTGTTTGTGCGGAACGCGCGCAAGCCCCCAATCCTCCTATGCGTGCACTGAAGCGAACGCGAGAAGTGTCCTCTCGTCTCGATGGCTCCTTTGAGAGCCTGCTGGCCCAGTTCTCCGCCACCACGCTCGAACTCAATCCCTCGCTCGGCAGAGCCGAAATCGCTAAGAGGCTGACGGCGCGTACTTTGGAAATGCTGGGTGCGCGCGCCGTGGCCTTGTCGTTGAGGCAAGGCGAAGAATGGCAGCTCGCAGCTCTGAGCGGACCCGCGCACCGTTGGGCGGCCTTGATCCAACAGCAACTGGGAGAAACGCTGCACGCGCAGAGCCTCGTTCCAGGCCAAGGATTGCGATTCGGCAGCGCATCGAATCTCCTGGGCCGCGAATTGGCGGATGCGTTGGGATGGCGGGAGATCGCGCTCGCACGGCTCACGGATAGTGAGAGTGAAGTCTCTGGAATGCTGTGCCTGGTGGATCTGGGCCGGGAACTTTCCGCCACCGAGCATCAGCTCGTCGAGGCATTGGCCGGGCACGCCGCGATGGCGCTGGAAAACGTCGTACTTTTTTCGCGCGTGGAGCGTTCGCGCAAGCAGTGGGTGGAAGACTTTGACGCGATCTCCGATTTAATCGTCGTGCACGACCGCAAGGGGCGCATCCTGCGCTTGAACCGGGCCGTGGCCAACGTCCTGGGCGTGCATCCGAGTGCGGCCGTGGGTCAAGAAATAGGCGCGCTGCGCCTGCTGGCAACCCCGGCGCAAACGGGCCGCTGTCCCTTTTGCCGCAACGCTGCGTCCCCGCGGGAAGAGTTCGTTCATTCCGACGGCGACCGCACCTATCTGATCTCCACTTCGCGAATTACCTCCGCTGAAGAGGAAGAGCCGCGCACGATTCACGCGATAAAGGACATCACCGACCGCCGCGAGGCCGAGCGCCGGTACCGCCGCGAGCGCGACTTCAACCGGAATATCCTGAACAACACGCAGAGCATGATTCTGGTGCTCGACACCGCGGGCCTGGTGAGCTACGCGAACCGGCGCTGCTTCGAAGCCGGATACGCCGAACAGGATCTCTTGGGGCGGGCGTTAGTCGAATTCGTTCCGCCGGCGCGGCGCGCTTCGCTGGTTGCGGCGCTCGATCGAACTCTCGAAGGCAGCGCGGTCGACAATCTAGAGATCCCAGTCTTTCGCCACAACGGCGCAGCCGGACAATTTTCCATCAGCCTGAGTCCGATGCGGGACGAAAAGGGCGAAATCAACAGCATCGTTGTCGTGATGACCGATGTGACTGACGCCGCCAGCCTTCAGGCAAAGCTGATGCACACCGAAAAAATGGCTGCGCTCGGCCAACTCGTTTCGGGCGTGGCGCACGAAGTGAATAATCCCCTGGCCGCCATCGTCGGTTTCAGCGACCTCTTGATCGAGAATCCGGCAGTTCCCGAAGACGCGAAGCAGGAGTTGGGTTTAATCCTGCAAGAGGCGCAGCGCACCCAAGTAATCGTCCAGAGTCTTTTGAGCTTCGCGCGGCAAATGCCGGCGCAACGCGCACCCGTGCAAGTGAACTCTATCCTGCAGCAGACGCTGAAGCTTCGCGCCTACGATCTATCGAACCACGGTGTGGAGCTGAATGAGCGCTACGCGCAGGATCTGCCGCTCACGGTTGGCGATCCGCACCAATTGCAGCAAGTGTTCCTCAATATTCTGAACAACGCCTACGACGCGATTCAAGAGGTGCGTCGCCCCGGCAAGATCGAAATTGCCACGTCCCACACGGACGGGCACATAGAAATCGCCTTTTGCGACAACGGTCCCGGTCTTTCGCATGCGGAGCGCATCTTTGAGCCGTTCTTCACCACGAAGGAAGTGGGCAAAGGCACCGGACTCGGACTGAGCATCTGTTACGGAATCGTCCGCGCGCACGGCGGAGAAATTTTCGCGCGCAACCACACGAACGGTGTGGGCTGTACTTTTCTCGTGCGGCTGCCCATCGCCTCGCGAACGTCAGACGCATTCGTGGAGGTGGGGACTTGAGGGACGAAACGCGGCTTCGCTTTCTGATCGTAGATGACGAGCAGAGCATTCGCCGCCTGTGCATCACGGTGGGCCAGGGCCTGAACTTTGTTTGTACCGAGGCCGAAAGCGCTGAGGCTGCGCTTGAGTCGATCGAAGTGGCGCCGCCCGACGTGGTGATTACGGACCTCATGTTGCCGAATCTCTCCGGCGCGGAGCTACTGCGCAAAATTAAGGATGTGCTGCCGCAGGCCGAAGTGGCCATCATGACCGGCCACGGATCGATCGAATCCGCCGTGGACGCCATGCGCCACGGCGCCTACGACTACATCGAGAAGCCATTCCGCGTGGAGCGGCTGCGGCTGCTGCTGCAGCGCATGGGCGAAAAAGTGCGCCTGGTGACCGAAAATCAATTCCTCCGCGAACGCGCCAATACCGGCACGGAGTTGGACGGCATCATCGGCACCTCGGCCAAAATTCAAGACGTGCTACGAATGGTCTCCCGCTTGAAGGACACGCGTACGCCGGTACTGATTACCGGCGAGAGCGGAACGGGAAAAGAGCTTGTCGCGCGCGCAATTCATTTTCGTGGGCCACTGGCGCGAATGCCTTTCGTCGCCGTGGACTGTGGCGCGCTGGTGCCCACGCTGCTCGAAAGCGAACTTTTCGGCCACGAGAAAGGCGCTTTCACCGGAGCCTTGAAGGCTAAGGCTGGCCTGTTTCAAGCCGCCAGCGGCGGCTCGATCTTCCTTGATGAGGTAGGTGAGCTGCCGTTTGAAATGCAGGCGAAGCTGCTCCGCGTCCTACAGGAAAAGGAAGTTCGCCCCGTGGGCAGCAACGAGAAAACGCCTGTGGATGTGCGCGTCATCGCTGCGACGAATCGCGATCTCGAACAGGCCTATCGCGGCGGCACGTTCCGCAAAGACCTCTACTTCCGGCTGAACGTCGTCACCGTGCATCTGCCGAGTTTGCGCGAGCGGCGATCCGATATCCCTCAGCTGGTGCATTCGTTCCTGGACCGCTACGCGCCCGGCGACAATATTTCCGTCGAGCCGGCGGTTATGCGGAGCCTGCTGCAGTATGATTGGCCGGGAAACATTCGCGAGCTCGAAAACTGCATCGCGCGCGCGGTGGCTCTCGGCGACCACCACTCGATCGACGTGGGCGACCTGCCGCCTTCGATTCGCGGAACGCGCGACCGTGCACTCCCCAGCGAGGACGCCGCGGACCTTTCCACCACAGCGCTGGCTGATCTCGAACGCTTGACCGTCACGCGTGTTTTCGAGCAAGCCGGCGGCGACAAGGCTCTCGCCGGCCGAATGCTGGGCATCAGCCGCGCGACGCTCTACCGCAAGCTCAAGCTCTACAACATTCCGTTGCGGTCTTCTTCAAAACAGCTCGTTGAGACACTTTCGTAGGCTCGAGTGAGACGGCTCGTCGCATCCGCACACCGCGGCGAATGAGAAATCTCCGACGCGACAGTTGAGACGGCGGTGTTTCAGCTTGAGACGCCATGCCGCGCAGACCGCACTCCTTCGTTATCAATCCTAAGCAGGCACACCACTTAGCCTTCTAGCCCACGAAAATTCTTTGGCCGCCTTCGTGCAATCGTGATCGCTACCATGAACTCCGTCTCCCAGGATCTGAGGGCCTCGGCACGCGAAGGGCAAACCTGCGTCGAGAAACTCGCGCAACTCTTTCCCCAAGCTTCGCCTGTCCGCATCTCCGTGAACGTTTCCACGACGGGCCCGGGCCGGCGGCCGCTGCAAGAGCAGACGGTGATTGAGTTCGGAACAGCGCGCGAAGTTCTGTTCGCCTCGAACCTGCCTTTGGAATTTGAAGACCGCGTTCGCTTGAGAAACTCCGATGGCTCCCTGGATGCGCGGGCAACGATCGTCGCCGTCCGCTACCACAGCGGGCGGAAAGCCGTGGCCGCGCGCTTCGCCGGGAAAATTGAAAACTGGATCATAAAACCATGAGCTCGAAGACACCCGAATTCGTGATTCCCGCTCCAACCGCCGAACCGAGCGCAACACCCTCGGCTGCGGAACCGCAGCCGGAACATTTTGCAACGCAGTGGGCCGAGGCTCGGCTCTGCTATCCCCTCTATGCCGCGCTGGCTGCACAGTTCGAATTAGCGCCGTTGCCCTATCCGTCCGGCCAAACGCCGCCGGTGCGTCCTACGCGAGCCGAGTTCGACCGCATCCTGCAGTGGCTGGATTCGATTGACGCAAAAGTCCTCGCTTATCAGATTCGCCAGGTGCCACCCGAAGTTCTGAACGGGAATGAGAAGAGTCTGCGGGCCCTGGTTCGCCGTCATCTGCGTCGGCCGGAGAAGAGCGAAACCGACCGCGACAAGATCGATCTTCTCCTAGTGCAATATTTCGCGTTGACCGCGTCGGAAGAGCTTTGCCGCAAGGAAATCACTCTCGAAGACGTGGCTACTGTTTTGAAGCCAGTCTTGGCGGAGGCCGATCCCACACCCCTCGAGTGGTGCGAACCGCTCGATCAGATACTAACGAAAATCTCGCAGTGCCACAGCTTACGGGATCTGCTCGAAAATGGACTGCTCGAGCAAGGACGCCTGTTGAAAGAGGCTGCGGGGTGCATGTTCTACGATCCCGCCGCCCTGGTGGCTTTCTGCCGGTTCAATTTTCTCCTGCGCCGCGCCTTCATTCGCATGTTGCACGCCGACCTGATCGCCATGCGCCAAGCCGTTGGGTCTCTCGAAGCCCAAGGCGTCAAGAGCGTTGATTGCCGACGCGCCGGCTTATCGGCTGCGGAGACCACGGTGCAGCTCCGCCACTTCTGCGAAAACTGGCGGCAGCCTTTCCAGAAGGATTACACGCAAAGCTCCGTGAATCGCGCCTTCGAACAGCTGCTTGCGCTGCGTACGGACCTCGAAGAAGCGCTTGCTCAAAGCCAGTCAAAGCAGAGTCAAAGCGCCTCGCCCGCTGGCACGCAAGAATCTGATTCCGTTCTGGAACTCCTCCGCTCTGGTTCCGAGGCGCTCGCCCAGCAGCCTCCAGCATCCACTGTGCCGCAGCCGGCTCCGGTTCCGGCCAATGATTCGACCGGTGACACGGGCGACGAATCGACGAATGATTCGGCTCCTTCGCACAGCTCGCCCGCTTCTGTGCAAGCGCCCGAGCAGAGCTCCACTCCCGTCGCCGCAGTGGACGCCGAGAAATGCCTCGAGGCGATCTGGGAGCAATTGATCGCCGCCACTCCGTCCCGGGGTCGTTCGATGGCCACGATCGTATTGCAAGACACCAAATTCTTGCTCTCCTCTTGGGAAGTTGCCGCCTTCGTTGCCGCGGGCGGTCAAGGCGCGGAAGACTTGCGTCGTGCGGTTGTGGCTCGCGCGCTTCTGGCGCTCGGAATTGACGAACGAAAGCGTTCGGGGGACCAAGCGCGGCTTGCCTCGGCACTCGTGCTGGCTCGCGGTGAGGTTTCCTACTTTCAGGGACGCGTCGAGCAAGCCAAGCGCGAGAAAAATACCGAGGCAGCCGTGAACCTGGGCATCAGCACCAAGCGCCTGCTTTCCTTTATGGAAGAGGCGGAGAAGGTCCAGCCCTGAAGCACGTTCGAAACAGCTCAGCAAAAGGAGTCGTGGCATTGTGAATCGCGGGGGCGTCCTGATTGTTTCCGATGACACGGAATTCTCCCGCGCCCTTGTCGCGCGCTGGCGATCCGAGTCGCATGCGCCGGAAATCACCGTCGCCGGCACCGGCATTTGGCATCCGGCAAGCGTGCTTGGCTACGAACTGGTGATCGCGGGTCCCGTTCGCCACACGGTTGCCGCATCAATATTTTCGGCTGCTGCTTCCTCCCCGGGTTCTGCCACGATCTACGTGGCCGATGACGGCGCGAACATCGCCGCGCTGCGCAGCGAGTATCCGCACATGGTGGTGCTCACGCGCCGCGATGACTGGGTCACCACGCTGTTGCTGATTTCGGCCGAAATCCTCCGTTGCAGCGAGACGGCGGCTCGCGCCTTGCGCGCAGAGCGGCTCGCGCAGGCGTCGCAGCGCCACGCCATGCTTGGGCGCTACATGCTCGAGATGCGGCCCGGCGTAAACGACGCCCTCACTTCCGTGTTGGGGAACGCGGATCTTCTGCTTTTGGAACCGCCGCAGCCCTCCGGCGAGAGCCGCGAGCAGATTCGTACCATTCATACGATGGCGCTGCGCTTGAATGAAGTCATGCAGCGATTCTCATCTCTAGCCGCCGAACTGCAAGCGGATGAGAAAGATTCTCAGGCTGAGACGGCGGGCGCTCTGCCCGGCCCAGCGCTTAGGTATTGAGAGGAGGCGCGGTGCTACAAACCTCAGCGGATCATGGAGTTGCATATGAGGCGAAGAGCGGCAACATGGCGCCGCGGGTGGCTCCGGAGTTGCAGTCTTTTCTTGGGGATACCAGCGGGGAGGGTGTGAAGTGGTGACCAAAATTTTGGTGGTGGATGACTCGCAGGCTGAAATCCGCTTGCTCCAATCCGTTTTGCAGCAGGGCGGATTTCATTCCGTGGCGATTTCCGACCCCACCAAGGTCGAAGAAGCCATCGACCAGGAGCGGCCGAGCGTGATTCTGCTCGACGTGGTCATGCCGCAGCGAAACGGATTTCAAGTTTGCCGCGATCTGAAGAGCCAGGAAATGTATTCGAGAATTCCGGTGATTCTGGTCACTTCCAAAGCGGCGCCCAGCGACCGCTATTGGGGAGAGCAGCAGGGCGCGAATGGATACATCGCCAAGCCGTTCACGCCCGAGGAACTGCTGAGCGCGGTCAAGAGGTTTGCCTGATGGCTCCTCTGAGCAACTCGATGGCGAACTCGACGAGCGAGATGGAACAAGCAAACCTGGCGGTTGGTCTGGACGCCGGCGAGTTCCTGGAAGGTGAGCCTTCCTCGGAGGAACGCCTTCCTGAGCGGCAGTACTGCGTTTTCCGCGCCGGGCGCGAAAGATTTTGCCTGTCGGTTTTGGAAGTAGAAGAGGTTGTGGAATGGCCGATCGTGACGCGCATTCCTCTAGCGCCTGCGTTCCTGACGGGCGTCTTCAACCTGCGCGGCACCATCGTGCCGCTCATTGATATTGCGTTTACGGAAGGGCGCAGGCCCGGAATGTTGCCGAAGCACGTCGTCGTGGCGGCGCTTGTGGCCGACGGAGGACAGGTTTTGCGGGTGGGCATCGCCGCCGACGAGGTAATCGGAACGTATTCGGCTACGGCGGAGGCATTGCTCGATCAGGCTCCGGCCGACGTTCCACACTGCCGCGGGCTCTTGCGGCACGAAGATCGGCTGGCGCTGGTGGTTGACCTTCGGCGACTGACCGAGGTTTTTCCGGTACCGGTGATTTGAGGAATTGATGAAGACGTTTGCCAAACACGGGGAATCTTTTCTGAGCGCTCCGAGGATGAGCGTAGAAATTCTTGGGAGGAAGTCATGAAAGCTCGTTTGAGTTCGACCATTTGGCTGCTGGTCCTGTGGGCCGGCTTAGCCGCATTTGGAGCCGTGGCACTCGCATACCATGCCGGGAAGAATGCCGGTGGGCTTTCGGCGCTCGACGTGGGTTCGCTGCCCGCGGGCGCTAGCGGAGCACTCTTCGGCGCCATCGGTCTGGCGGCCGTCGCGCTCATCTCGCTCGTGTTGGTATTAAGCCGCAGCGTGCTCAAGCCTCTCGGCGAGCTCGCTCGCTTCTCGGAGCGCCTCGCGGCCGGTGATTCGCGCGCTCGCGCGGAAGTAGCCAGCCAGGACGAATTCGGTGTGATCGCGGAGAACTGCAACCGCAGCGCCGCCAAGGTTGCTCAGGCCATCACCAACCAGCAGGCGCAAGACCTCCTGCAGCGCAGCATCACCGACCTGCTCAACACCATCAACCAGGTCGCACGCGGCGATTTGACCATTCGCGGCAAGGTGACCAACGACGCGCTCGGCAACGTGGTGGATTCCGTGAACTTCATGCTCGACAACTTCACCAAAGTTCTTGAGCGTGTGCGCAAGGCCGCTATCGACGTCAGCACCAGCGCCAATCAGATTCTTGACGCCGCGGACGACATGACCGCCGGCGCCACACAACAGGATCAGGAAATCACCAACACGTCGTCGGCGGTCGAAGAGCTGACGGTGTCGATGAAACAAGTGTCCAACAACGCCGAAGCCAGCGCCGAAGCTGCGCGCCGCGCTCTCGACGCCGCGGAGCAGGGCAACCGCGCCGTGAACGACACGCTCGACGGCATGCAGCGCATTCGTTCCTCGGTGCAGGCCACGGCGAAGAAAATCAAATCGCTCGGCGATCGTTCGCTTGAAATTTCCGAAATCATCAACGTGATCAACGACATCACCGAGCAAACCAACCTGCTCGCGCTGAACGCGGCCATCGAAGCAGCCCGCGCCGGCGAGGCGGGGCGCGGTTTCGCGGTCGTCGCCGATGAAGTCCGCAAGCTGGCCGAACACTCACGCAGCGCCACGAAGGACATTGCCGCCCTCATCAAAGCTATCCAGGCGGAGACGAACGAAGCGGTGGTCGTTATGGAAGAGGGCACGCGCGAAGTGGAAGCGGGCGCGGGGCTCGCCGATCAGGCCGGCAAAGCGCTCGAAGCGATTTCGAGCGTGGTGCGTCAGTCGGCTGAACTCGTACAAGAAATTTCCCTGGCTTCCAAGCAGCAGGTGCGCGGCACGGAAGGTGTGGCCAATGCCATGCAGATTATTTCCGGCATCACGCGCCAAACAACTCAAGGCGCCCGTCAAACGGCGTCCACGGTGGGAAACATGGTTCGCCTTTCCGAACAGCTGAATGAAGCGCTCGCGCAGTTCCGTTCCGGCTCGGCGCGCGTGTCCGAATCGGCGCCTGCAGCAGAGGAGCCGCGGGCGATTGTTCCAGCGGGAGCCAGTCGGTAAGGCTAATTCGCTTCCGGGACGCAGTTGCCGGAGCTGAAGGCCGAACATGAAATCGCATCAACCCACTGCCGCGAAGTTGAGCGACTCCGAACTCGCAGAGATTCGGTCGTTGGTCGAGCAGCGCTCGGCCATCTTGTTCGATTCTTCGCGCGAGCGCTTTTTCTCGACCCGCGTGCGCGATTACCTCGCGGAAAAGAAACTGGCCACCGGCGGCGATCTGCTCCGAAGCATCCGTAGCGCGAGCGCACAGTACGAAGCGTTTCTCGAAAAGCTGCTGACCCAGGAAACTTCCTTTTTCCGCTATCCCGCCGTGTTTCAGGCGCTGCACGAGCAAATTCTGCCGGACCTGCAGGAGCGAAAGTTGTGGGAGACGCCGAGGAAGCTGCGCATTTGGAGCGCCGGCTGCTCGACGGGCGAAGAGCCTTACTCGATGGCCATCACCGTCTCGGAAGGGTTGAAATTTGCCGAGGCCTGGGAGATTGAGATTGTGGCAACGGATATTAGCCAACGCGCCCTTCGGCACGCCGAGCGCGGCGTTTACGCGAAGCGCAGCTTGGAAAACCTTCCGCCGCACCACGTCGAGATTCATTTTTCGCCGGTCAAGGCCGGCTTTCAGGTGAAGCCGCGCCTGCGCCGCATGGTTTCCTTCACGCAGATGAATTTGGCCGACCCGGCATACCTCGGCAAATTCGACTGCATCTTTTGCATGAACGTGCTCATGTACTTTTCCGAGGAGCGCCGCCTGGCGATCTTGCGCCGTTTTTATGACGCGCTGGAGCCGGGCGGATACTTCGTCTTGGGCCATGCAGAGACGCTCTCTCGCGTTCCGGTCAGCTTTGAGGTGGTCGACCTCGGCGAATGCCGCCTGTATCGCAAACCGGTTCCCATGCGCCGCGTCGCCGCTGTATTGGAGGGCGCCCTGTGAGCGGGCCAAACGCAGAATCGATCGAGATTTTCCTCCAGGAGGCTTCCGACAACCTCCAGTTCCTGCGGGAGTACTCCGGCCTGCTGCAGGAGCCGCAAGCGAAGCGCGAGGAGTTGGACAAGCTCTATATCGCCGCGCACACGCTCGCTGGAACCTCCGCGAGCTACGGCTTTCCGCAGTTTTCCGAAGTAGCCGGGAAACTCGCGCACGTTTTTCATTACGCCATGAACGCGGCGCTCACTCCAGATATGCACGGCCCGCTTACGGAATTCGTCTCCGACGCGATTTCCGTGCTGGAGTTCGATCTCCTGCGCATCAGCTCTGGCGGAACAGATGGCTCCGAGGACATCGCCGCATTCAAGCAGCGATACGCGTTCGCTTTTCCCGCCGCATCTCCTGCCGACGCCGGAGATTCGTCCGGCGTGGAGATGTTTGGAGATTTTCCGCGAGAATCTGATCGCACGGCGCAGGCGTCGCTCGCCGATCGCCTACCGCAGGACGGCGAAGTGCCCGACGACGTCCTCGAATTCTTCGTTCCCGAGGCCGAAGAGCATTTACAAGCCATCACCGAATGCTTGCTGGCTCTCGAAGGCAATCCAAACTCCGAGGAAGTGAATCGCCTCTTCCGCTCCATCCACACGGTCAAAGGATCGGCGGCCCAAGTCGGCCTGCACCGGCTCTCGTTCGTATCTCACCGCGTGGAAGATCTCATTGGCCATCTCCGCGACGGCACGCTGCAGCCCACGCCTGAAATCGTGGATCTGTGCCTCGAGTCGGTAGATGTTCTGAAGAAGTTTCTCCACCGCCAGTGGGCCAACGATTTCGAAATGGCCGCGGCCGTCGATGCATTGCTTATGCGCATCGCCGACCTCGCGCCGGAAAGCCCTATCGAAGCCGCGGCCAACGCCAACGGGGAACCGGAGTCTGCCGTCCTCACCGCCGCACCGGGACAACCCGAAGTCTCCGCAAGTGGCGCGCAGTCCCCGTCAAGCCCATTGGCGCAAGCGAAGTCTGTGCGCATCTCGCTCGAACGCCTCGACCGCATGATGAATGCTGTCGGCGAGCTGGTCATCAACCGCACCAGAATGTTGGGGCGCCTATCCGAGCTCTCCAAACTCGTCGAGGTTCTGAATTTCTCAAAGAACCGTCTCTCCGGCAAAATTGCTGACTTCCAGGAGAAGCACGAGTTCAATCGCTTCCGCGCGGCCCTCGTTCCGGGCAGCCACCCACCGCAGATGGATACCTTCCGCGGCCTTTGGCCCGCGCGCCGCAGCCCCGTTTCCAGCCCCGTTCCCACCGAGGTGTCGGAGTTTAGCGAGCTGGAAATGGATCGCTACGATGATTTCAACATCCTGTCCCGCTCGCTCGCCGAAATCTCCGCGGACGTTACCGAGGTCTTGACCCAGCTTGAGGGCTTCATGGGCCGGGTCGATTCCGACATCGACGAATTCACCAAGCTCGCGCACCACCTGCAGGACGAAATCACTGCCGCGCGCATGGTGCCCATCGGCAACCTTTACACGCGCCTCTCGCGCACCGTTCGCGACGCGGCGAAGGCCACTGCAAAACCTGTGGAATTGATCCTTGAGGGCGCGGAAACCGAACTCGACAACAATATCATTCAGCACATTTCCGACCCCCTCGTGCACCTGGTGCGCAACGCCGTGGCTCACGGCATCGAAAACTCGGAAGCTCGCCAGCGCCAAGACAAGCCCGAAAAGGGCCGCATCTCCGTGCGCGCCTACCATCGCGGCAACCACATCTTCATCGAAGTCGAAGACGATGGCCGTGGCATCGACTACGAACAGATTCGCGAAGCCGTAGCGGCATCGGGCGCGGTTTCTGCCGTGGCCGCCGCCGAACTTGGTGAACGCGAACTGCGCGAGTTCCTCTTCCGGCCCGGCTTTTCTACCGCGTCCTCCGCGTCCGAACTTGCGGGCCGGGGAGTCGGGCTCGACGTCGTGCGCGCCAACGTCCACGCCCTCAACGGCGAAATCGAAGTACGCTCCGAGGCCGGCCGCGGCACCTGTTTCACGGTTAAAGTACCGCTCACGCTGATCATTTCGCAGGCGCTTTTCGTGCGCTGCGGCACGTCGACATTCGCTCTGCCGCTCGCGGTGGTGGATGAGATTCGCCGCCTGCGTCCGTCGGAGATCGAAGATGTCGGGGGCAAGCTTCTCACTCGCGTTCGCGATGTGGTCACCGACGTCGTACGCCTCGACTTGCAGCTGGCACTGCCGCCGCTCGAGCCGATGAATGGCTACTTCCACATGGTTATCGTCCGCGTTGCCGGAAAACAAGTCGGCGTCGTCGTGGAAGAGGTTCTCGGCAAAGACGAAATCGTCATCAAGAATCTCGGCGAATACCTCCGTCGCGTCAAACTTTTCCCCGGAACCACCATCGCTTCCGATGGCAGCTTGATTCTCTTGATCGATCTGAACCGCTTGGTCTCGGCGGATACAGCCGAGCGCCATGCGCTGCCGGCGTCGTCGCCAGCCGCGCGTGTTTTTGCGCCGGGCGCCGAAGCGGTTGCCGCCGGCAGCATTCCGGCCGAAGCGGTCGATGCCGTTGAGAACGATCGCGTCGTGGTCATCGCGGACGATTCCATCAGCGTCCGGAAGTTTGTGGGCCGTATGCTGGAGAAAGCCGGCTATCGCGTGCGCCTCGCTTCCGACGGACTCGAAGCTTCCGAAATTGTTGCCCAATCTGGCTGCCATTTGGTGATTACCGATCTCGAAATGCCGCGCATGAACGGTTACGAATTGATGTCACACCTACGCCAGGATCCGGCCACCCGGCAGATCCCCGTGCTGGTTGTTACCTCGCGCGCCGGGGCCAAGCATCGTGACCGTGCGATGAAGGAAGGCGCTTCAGGCTTCCTCACCAAGCCCGTGCAGGAAGATCAATTGATCGCCGCGATCGAGGGTCTCATCGGATCGGAAGCGGAGCGGGGAACTCGAGGAATTTTCGCAACGGGGATGCCGTTGCGGCAGAAATAACATGGCCATGCCGCCCGAAAAGAAGATACGAGTGCTCATCGTGGACGACTCCGCCTTCATGTGCCGAGTCCTTCAGCAGATGATCGACGCCGATCCGCAACTGGAGGTCGTTGGCCAGGGGCGCGACGGCCGCGACGGCGTTGCGCTGGCGGAGTCGTTGCGTCCCGACGTCATCACCATGGACATCAACATGCCGCACGTCGATGGCTTGCAGGCCACCGAGATGATCATGTCGCAGCACCCTCGGCCCATCGTCATCGTCAGCTCAGAATCGCGCGAAGGCGCGGCCAGCACGCTGAAGGCTCTGCATCTGGGCGCCATTGATTTTGTTCCCAAGCCTTCCAGCGGCATCGACCTCGACATGAAGTCGATCAACGAGGAACTCACCCGCAAGCTGAAGATGGCCGCCAAGGTCCGCGTAGTGCGCACCGCCACGCGCTCGAAGCTTCCCGTGTCCCGCGCGCCGCTCTCTCCGGGCGCCGCGCTTGCAAATAGTGCCGCCGTGGCGCAAAGCGGAGGAAAATTCCCCATCGTCGTCGTCGCCGCCTCCACCGGCGGCCCCGCCGCGGTGATGCGTTTGGTGGCAAGTTTCCCGAAGGATCTTCCGGCGGCCGTTCTCCTGGTGTTGCACATGCCGCCCACATTCACGAAGCAATTCACCGTGCAGCTAGCGGAGATTTCTCCGCTGCCTGTAAAGGAAGCCGAGTCGAACGATGTGCCGCAACCGGGAATGATCTATCTGTGCCCTGGCTCGCACCACCTGCGCCTTTCGCCTAACGGAAGAATCGTTCTCGACCCCGGGCCGCGCATCGGAGGCTATCGCCCGTGCGCGGACGTAGCTCTTGAATCGGTCGCCGGCTATGCGCGTGGTTTGGCAATCGGCGTGGTCCTTACTGGCATGGGAAATGACGCGGCCAGCGGCATCCAAGCCGTTCGCTCCGCAGGCGGTCACGTCATCGCTCAGGACGAAGCCACCTCCGTGATTTTCGGAATGCCGGCCGAAGCCATCAAGACCGGCGCGGTCGCGGAAGTTCTCCCGCTCGATGAGATTGGCGCGGCCATCGAAAAGCGCGCCACCAAGCTCGCCCGGCTCGTCCCCGCAGGTGTGCGATGAAATCGGCAGGCGAACTCGCCGCCCGCGCGCACAAAGCGCCGGGACCTGAATCGGCTATTCTCTTCGTCGTCGCCAAGCAGATGTTTGCCATCGCTGCCGGTGACGTGCAGGAAATCCGCAGCACGGACAGTCTAGCGGGTGGCGCGAATGAAATCGACCAGGCGCACCTCGCCAAAGTCCGCCACACCATCGTGCGCAATCGCCGCACATATTACGTCGTGAACGCCGCCGTTAATTTCGGCTTGCCTGTCACTCGCCCGGCGCTCGTGCTGATCTTGCGGCAGAGGCGCGTTGCCGTGCTCGTCGATCGCATCGAGCGCATGGCTGAAATTCCCGCTGTCCACGAACTGCCTCGCGCCTTTACCGGGCCGGAGCGCCGCTGGTATCGCGGCCTGACCTATATGGATGACCGCATTATCCCGGTCGTCGATCCCGCTGGATTTCTGACCGGTGAGGAGCTTCGCCTTCTCGACCGCGTATCTGCGCCGCCTGTCGTGGAGCAAACGGAAAGCGTGGTGCCGCAATGAACGACCTCAACCTCACGAACGCCGCGGCCCGCGAAGACGAGCACTCATTTGTCGTCTTTCAAATGGATGGCCGACGCTTCGCGCTGCCGGCGGCCGACGTTACCGAGCTTGCTCCTCCCGTGCGCCTGCACACGTTTCCTCACACTACGCCGCTGCTCGAAGGTGTGATCGTGCGCCGCGGCCACATTGTCCCGGTCTATGACGCGGCTGTGCTGGCAGGCCGCAACTCCGCCGCTCACCGCTTCTACCTCATCTCCCGGCGTGGCGCAGGCCAGCCCGCCGAATTTGCGGCCATCCCGCTGGCCGGTGAATGCGAGCTGGTCTCCGGTGATTTGCTGCCTGTCGCGTCGCGGCCCGCCTACGTCTCTGGAGCGATTGTCATCGGCAGTGAATCGATTGAAGTGTTGGATCTGGAGAAGCTCGTGGCATCGAGCTCGTCGTCGGTGGAGCTGCCGGCCGAGGTCCCGGCATGAACGCGCCGGCGAGCTTGCCGCACGTCATCGTGATCGATAGCAACGTGTACTACTCCAAAAAACTCGGCGATGCCCTCAAGCAGCAGGGATTCGAAGTCGTCGCCTGCATGCAGGCCGCCTACGCGCTGACCATGCTCGAATGGAACGCACCGGCCGCCATTGTCTGCGCCACGAATCTGCGCGAAATGGGCGCGCTTGAAATGGCCCCGATCCTCCGCGCCGATCCAAAAACGTCCGCCATCCCGCTGATCGCGCTCGGTTCCGGCGGCGACCAGGCTCTGCTCGAAGCCTATCGCGCTGGTTGCGACGATTATGTGGACCGCCGCCGCGCGCCCGCGGATGTCGCCGCGCACGTGCGCAGTTTTCTGCTCAGCCGTCAGAACGGCTTCCAGCCGACGCAAATGCTCGCGACCGCGGACACCGCTCTTTCCGGCAGTCTTTCGCACCTCGATCTTCCCGGCGTGATTCAGATGCTCGCGCAAGCCCGCCAGACCGGCGCGCTGCACGTCAATTCCGGCGATACCGACGGAATCATATTCTTCGAAGCCGGCGAAATGTTTCACGCCGAGTGCGGCCCATTTTTCGGAGATGAAGCCGTCACGCAGATTGTGAAGACCTGCCACAGCGCGTCGAGCGGCGTCTACAAATTTATCTACGGCGCCACCAACGGCCAGCGAACCGTTTTGCGTTCTGCCACCGATCTTCTTCTGGATGCCATGCGCGAATTTGACGAAGAGCACGAAAGCGCCGACGAGAAAGTGGAGGAATCGTCATGAGCGATACCGGCATGCTGATCGAGGCGCGCACTCCCACCGTCTATTTCATCGACGACAGTGCCACCATGCGCGAAGTGATCAAGATCGCCTTCCGCAAGGAGAAGTTCAACGTCATCACTTGCGCGGATGCCGCTTCGGCCCTCGCGCAGTTTGCTGAGAATGCGCCGGACGTGGTGATCACCGACGTGATCATGCCGGATAAGGACGGCTACGAAGTCTGCCAGTTCATCAAGACCCACGAACGCTTCGGCCATACGCCGGTCATTCTGATGTCTGGCGTCGTGAACCGCATGGTCGCCGAAAAAGCCACCGCAGTCAGCGCGGACGAATTAATCCGCAAGCCGTTTCAGCCGCACGAACTGATCGTGCGCGTGAAGAGCTTGTTAGCGCCGAAGTCCGCCCCCGGGGCAGCATCCGATTCCGGCGTGGAAGTGCACGCGGCTCTGCCTGCTCCGTCCCATGCTTTGAATGGAATGTTCGCCCCAAGCCAATCGTCCGGCGTTTCCGCGCCGCCCTTCGCGCCACTGCCTTTCGGCCCTCCGACGGCGCGCCCGAGCGTTTCGGCGCCGCCGGCGGCTGCAGGCGGCTCGACCCGCGCCACGCCCGAGGCGCAGAAACTTCGCTACGAAATTCGCAGGTTGGAGTTGCTGGTGAAGAAGCTCCAGGCGGAGTTGGAAGCCGAAAAGCAATACTGCGCCGCGCTCGAATCGCATTTCAAGAGCCTGCAGGATTCGGAATAGGATTCCGGCGGCTCCCTCAATCCAGATTGTTGTCCCGAAGAAACTCCCGCGCCACGACGCTCGCATCGCGGCCCTGTCCAGCCACTTCATAATTCATCTTCTGCATTTCGGCATCGGAAATCTTTCCTGCGAGGCTGGCGATGGCAGCCTCCGCTTCGGGATACCGCGCCAGCGTATCCTCCCGCACGATGGGCACCGCTTCGTAGGGAGGGAAGTAGTGCTTGTCGTCCTCTAGAATCACCAGGTCGCGCGCGGCGATCAGCCCGTCCGTTGAATTCCCGGCCACCAGGTCAACCTGCTTTTCCAGCAACGCTCGGTAGAGAAGTCCCAGATCCAAAATTTGCGGTGTTCCCGCAAAGCGCAGCCCGTACGTTCGCGCCAACCCCGGATATCCGTCCGGCCGCTCCATGAATTCGTATCCAAACCCGGCGCGCCACTGCGGAGCGTATGACGCCGCTTCGCTCAGTGTTTTCAGATTCAGCCGCCGCGCATCTTCGCCGCGAATCACAATCGCGAATGTGTTGTTGAATCCCAGCGACGGCATCACTTTCAGCCCAAAGCGCCGCTGGTATTCCGACTGCACTCTCGCGAACACCGCCGCCGGATCGCTTGTCGGTGCCTCATGTAGGATCGCCGTCAGAGCCGTGCCGGTATATTCCACGTATGCGTCGATGCGCCCCGCAAGCAGCGCCTGCTGGCAAATGTAAGTGCCCGCCAAATAAAACCGCCGCTCCACGTGCAGGTGCGTCCGTGCCTCCAGATGCTGCGCCAGGATTTCGCCCAGCAGCGCCTGCTCGGGAAAATTCTTCGAGCCAATCACCAGCGTGTCGCGCGGGCGCGCGCTGCATCCAGCCAGCAAAAAGCAGAGTGCCAGGCAAGTTTTCAGAAGAGTGTTCACCTGTCGCATCGGCAAGTCAGCGCGCGGGACTCAGCCGCCGTTCGAGCACGCTCAGCAGAAAGTCCGCGCCCAGCGCCAGCAAAGCCGCCGGAATGGCGCCCGCCAAAATCAGCGAATTGTTGACCATCGCGAGGCCGCGAAAAATGTATTCGCCGAGGCCGCCCGCGCCGACCGCTGCCGCGATGGTCGCGACTCCAATGGTCAGCACCGTTGCTACGCGCACGCCCGCCAAGATCGTCGAAAGCGACAGTGGCAATTCCACATGCCACAGAATCTGCTGGTCGGTCATGCCCATGCCGCGCGCCGCCTCGCGCACCGCCGGATCGATGCCCGTAATTCCCGTGGCCGTATTGCGGATGATCGGCAGCAGCGCATACAGCGTGAGCGCGGCGATCGCCAGCCGGTCGGCTCGCGCGCCGAGCCATGGAACGGGAAGCAGAATTCCCAGCAGCGCCAGGCTCGGAATCGTCTCCGCTATGTTGGCGACGCCCAGAATCGGCTTCGAAAGCCACGGCCGCCGCGCGACCAAAATGCCCAGCGGCACGCCGATCGCCACCGAGATCAGCATCGTGATGCCCACCAGCCAGATGTGTTCGACTGTCGCTTGCAGAATCTCGTCCGCGTGCTGCTGGAAATACTGAATCACATTCATGGCTTCCCCTCGAAAGTCCCGAGCGCGTGCAATTGCGAAACATATGCGGCCGCCACCGGCTCGTTCGATTGCAAAAAGTCCCGCGGCGAATACAATCCGCGCAGCTCGCCCGCTTCCATCAGCGCGATGCGCGTGCCCAGCAGCAGGGCTTCGCTCGTATCGTGCGTCACCAGCACGATTGTCTTGCGCAGTTTGCGTTGCAGCTCCTGGAATTCCCGCCGAATGTCCGCGCGCGTCAGCGGATCAAGCGCCCCAAACGGCTCATCCATTAGCAAAATACTTGGATCTGCGGCCAGCGCCCTCGCCACGCCCACGCGCTGTCGCTGCCCTCCGGAAAGCTGATGGGGATACCGCCCCAGATATTGCGCCGCATTCAGATCCACTAGGGTCAGCAGCTCCTCCGCTCGCGCCCGCCGCCGCTCGGCAGGCCAGCCCTCCAGCCGCGGCACGAGCGAAACATTTTCTTCCACCGTGTAGTGCGGAAAGAGCCCCGCCTCCTGAATCACGTACCCGGTGTGCCGCCGCAGCGCGATCGGGTCCCACTCCATCGTCGATCGCCCCTCCACCAGCACTTCGCCCGCGCTCGGCTCCAGCAGCCGGTTGATCAATTTCAGCGCTGTCGTTTTTCCCGCGCCGCTGCGCCCCAGCAGCACCAGCGTCTCGCCCTGCGGCACCGCCAGGCTCAGATTCTTCAGCAGCGCCTGTCCGTTGGGAAGTGAGTAGCTCACGTCGCGAAATTCGATGATCGTCGCCTCGCTCACTTCGCGCCCTCCTCCAGAAATCTCCGAATGTCGCCCAGGACGCTCGCCAGCATCGCTTCGGTCAGCCTCCCGGTAAAAGTATTCTGCTGGCTCGGGTGATAAGAGCAGAAAATCCGCGGCAAATCGTCGCCCAGCGAATAGCTCGCTCCATGCTTGAACGGAAAAGCCGCCAGGCTGCGAATCTTGCCTTCGTCTTTAAGAATTCCGAGATACGCCCGCATCGCAATGCCGCCCAACGCCAGCAGCGCGCGCGGCCGCAGAATCGCGATATCCGCCTCCAGATACGGCCGGCAATTCGCTTCTTCCGAAGGCAGCGGCTTGTTTCCCGGAGGAGCGCAGCGCACCGCCGCCGAAATGTACGCGTCCGCAAGCGTCAGGCCGTCGCCGCGCTGTGTCGAGCGCGGCTGATTTGCAAACCCCGCTTCGTAGAGAGCCTTGTAGAGAAAATCTCCCGAGCGGTCGCCCGTAAACACCCTGCCCGTGCGATTGCCGCCGTGGGCCGCCGGAGCCAGACCCAGAATCAAGAGTCGCGCGTGTGCATCGCCGAACCCCGGCAGCGGTTTGCCCCAATACGTGCAGCCCCGATACGCCAGGCGCTTTTCGCGCGCCACCTTTTCGCGATACCGCACCAGCCGCGGGCACTTCCGGCATCGAACGATCCTCTTATTCAGTTGCTCGATCGGTCCCGGCACGTCTCCTCCGCGGTGTTCGCGCGTCTAATCTGCGGGCGAGCGAGCGGTCAGGTTAGCATCTCGGGCCGGTCTTGCAAGGACGGTCTTGCACGGACGCTGTCGGAAAGCCGCGTTGCGGCAAGCCGCCGCGCCGAGCGGTTCTCGACCAGCCCCTTCCGTCCGCGCCGAATTTACCCTAGGATGGGAGTCCACAAAATACACGGAGCGCTCGCGCCATGGAACAGGCCCTCGAAAAGATCGTCGTTGTCGAATCCGACCCCGTCAGCCGAGCCGGCCTGGTCTACGCCATGCAGGACGCGGGCCACAATGCCGTCGCCTTCGCCACCTTTCGCGAAGCGCTCGACGAATTGCATCGCGCGGGCGCTGACATTCTGCTGCTGAGCTCCGCCGAAAACGCGGAGCCCGGTACTCCCGAGGTTCGCGAGGCCCTGGCCACCATTCGCGGCTCGGCGGCCACCGAACGAATCCGCGTGATCCTGCTGGTCGGAGGCGGCACGAAAGAGCGCGTCGCCGCGCTTGATTCCGGCGCTGATGACGCCCTCTCTCGCCCTATCGACAGCGCCGAACTCTTGGCGCGCGTGCGCTCTCAATTGCGCGTCCGCCGCGCGGAAGACAATATGCGCCAGCAGATGCGCATCGCCGAGGAAGGCCAGCAAATCGCGCATACCGCGTTCGAGGCCCTCGCCGTCACCGAGAAGATGACCAGCGATGCCTTCTCGCTCGATCGCCGCTTGAAGATTGGCTTGGGCGCCATTTTCGCCGTGGCCGCGCTCATGGCCGGGACCTACTTCCTGTTCGCGCGCAGCGCGCAAAAGCAGAACCAGAGCGTCAACCTCACCATTGCCCGTCTCGAAGGCGGTCTTACCCACCAGCAGGACTTGATCGCCCAGGCCCGCAAGCTGCGCGAGGAGCAAGCCGCCAGCAGCACATCCGATCCCGTGGCACTCCAACAGCACGCCGCCGATCTGAAGGCCAAGATGTCCGGCGCCAGCTCCGATCAGCTCGCCGATCTGCAAAAGGAACTCGACGACACCAACGCCCGCGTCAAGCGCGTCGAGACCGATGGAGGAGCGCCGCAGGTCATCATCCGCACCGACGTGCAGAGCGTCTGCCTGCTACACGTCACGGTCGCGTTTCGCAGCGCGCAGAGCAATCAGCGTCTCCGCTACGCCGGCCTGAACCCTCAGGGCGAGCCCCTGCAGGATAGCGAAGGCAATCCGGTGCTCACCGTGGACGGCCACGGCCCGGAGGTTTTGCTCGACGTTTTCGGCACCGGCTTCGTCGCCGGTCCCGGCGGCCGACTGCTAACGAATCGACACGTCGCCGAGCCTTGGTGGAAAAACGATGAGCTGAAAGCCCTCACCACCCAGGGTTTCCGTCCGGAGATCTCGTCGATTCGCGCATACTTTCCCGGAGATCCCCGCGCCTTCCACGTCGAAATTCAGCAGATTTCTCCTGACACCGATCTCGCCGTCATGCAGGCGGATCTTCAGGATCTCAGGCGCCCCGTGCTTCCCATCGACTCCGGGAATACCGCTGCCGTTACCGGCGGCTCCATGGTCGTCATGGGATACGCCACCGGCCTGGCCGCCATTCTCGCGCGCACCGATGAAGAGACCGCGCAGCAGATTCTGAAAAGCAGCGGAGGCGACGTCTCGCAGATTCTCGACCAGCTCGCGCGCCGCGGCCTGATTCGCCCGGTCATTACTCAGGGCCACATCGGAGATATCCTGCCCGACAAGATCGTCTTCGATGCCCAAACCACTTCCGGCGGCTCCGGCGGCCCGCTCTTCAACGATCAGGGGAAAGTGATTGGCGTTACTTACGCGATCCTAGAGGGCTTCGGGGGCTCCAATTTCGGCATCCCCATCCGCTTCTCAAATCCCTTGCTCGGTTCGGCGACCACCCACGCCGCCAACTGACCGGAGCCTATCTCGCGATTGCCTCGGTTATCGGGAGCTAGTCTCCGATTTCGAAATTTGAGTAATTGCGGCCGTTAACTCTTTTTCTTCCGCTTACTGGCGAGCAACTCGGCTGTCTTAACTATCAGGATCATCGCCGCAAACCACGCTGCCGCAACAACTAGAACGTCCCGATAGAATCCGTGAGGTTGAACGGTTTGGAACAGTCGTCGCCGCAAATCGGCAGCTGCTCCCAATGAGCAAAGTGCGAAAAAGATTCGGAGGCCTATTTCGCCCCAGCGGGGATACGGAGTACCGCCGGGGGTGTAAAATTCGATGAAGCGTCGCCAATCGATGTTCCACCACAGCGACCAGGCGAAGACGGCGACGGAAAACCCAGCCGACATAGCATCTTCATTTGGCATACGCAACGCGTTCGCCTTAGCCTTTGTCTACAGCCATCTGCAGGTTATTGAGCAGCGACATCCAATCGCAAGATGCAGTCGTCCACATAGGCGACCCGGACTCGGAGACCTTCACGGATCGGGCCTCCGTGCGATGCGGTCCGATTGAAGCAGGAGGAGTCGCCTATATAATCCGAGTAAGAAAAACCGACGCCGCTCACAGAGAAAGATTCTTCGTCATGGCCTTGATACGGCATGGGATGAAAATTGCTTACTGTGCCTTCGACTACCTCATAATGGCCGCGGTGGTAATCCCAGGAATGCTCTAAGTAATCTCCGACAAAAGCGACAAGCAGAAGAACTCCGAGAAATGAACCCAGTGCAACGATAAGCCAACCTGCAGCCTGCACCCTCGTGTCTTTCGAAAACCGCGCGGCACACATCGCCGCAAGCACCAGCACCACTGGAATCACCAGCAGTCTCAAATCTAGACCCTGCCTCGTGACGACATACGCGGTGGAATAGGGCATCCCAAGTCCCTTTCCGGCACCAAGGTCAAAGCTTAAGTTAAGCTACCGTTGTCGAGGCAGGTTTTATCACGATTCCGGCTTAACTTTGTATAAGTCAGTTAATCGGAAAACCAAGCCACCATCTCCCCGTGAAGCCGGATGATGAGTGCCCATCCTTCAGGTACAATTGTTAGAAGGCTGGGCAACCAGAAACCCCATGGACCGGCCCCTTCCACACATGGAAACCAGTTCAGGCGAGAAGACTATTCTCGATAAGATTGTCGCCGCGCGGCGTGAGTCGGTCGCGCACCGCAAACGTGTGCTTCCCGACGTGGCCCTGAAGTTCGCCGTCCAAAAGGCTGCCCCCGCGTGCGACTTTGCGGCGGCGCTTTCCCGCTCCGGCTACAACGTCATCGCTGAGCTGAAAAAGGGCTCGCCCTCGCGCGGCATCATCCGTGCCGACTACGCTCCGGCGGCGCTCGCTCCCTCGCTGGAATCTGCAGGCGCGGCGGCGCTCTCCGTTCTCACCGAGGAAGAATTCTTCTTCGGCTCCCTCGCCGATTTGAAAGCTGTGAAAAAAACCGTCCAGATTCCCATCCTGCGCAAAGACTTCATCTTCGATCCCTGGCAGGTCTGGGAAACGCGCGCCGCGTGTGCCGATGCCTTTCTCCTGATCGTCGCGATTCTTGATGACGACACGCTCCGCGACCTGCTCGATCTGGGCCGCTCGCTCGGCATGGAGCCGCTCGTCGAGGTTCATTCGCGCGAAGAGCTTGGCCGCGCGCTCGCAGTCGGCGCCCGCATCATTGGCGTCAACAATCGCGACCTGCGCGATTTCCGCGTCAGCCTGGAAACTTCGCTAGGCCTGGTCGACGCCATTCCTGAAGACTGCATCGCCGTCAGCGAGTCGGGATTGCACAGCCGCGAGGACATGTCCCGCCTTCGCGACGCCGGTTTCGACGCCTTTCTGATCGGTGAGCATCTGATGAAGAACGCAGATCCGGCCGCGGCTCTTGGCGCGCTCATTGGACAGTCTTCCGCGCCGGCTAAGCGCGTGAGTGGCCATTGACAGGCTGCGGGGAAAGTCAGCTTATTAGGGGGCGGAGCGGAACATGTCCCAGGCTTGACGAGGGAGCGCTTTTTAGGGGGTCGGAGCTTCAGCTCCGACATAAAGCTCGTTTTCATCAGGGGTTTTAACCCCTGAGGGCACCCTGCTAGTTTTGTTATTAGATGACCAAAAGTAAATGACTAAAGTGAGAGTGAAAATCTGCGGCATCACAAATTGGACCGACGCGCGCCGCGCCGCCGAGGCCGGCGCCGACTTCCTCGGTTTCAATTTTTATGTTCGCAGTCCGCGCTACATTCGCCCGGCCAGCGCCCGGAGCATCGTGCGCCGCTTGCCGCGCTCCCGCAAAATTCGAACCGTGGGTGTTTTTGTGAATGAAAGCGAAGAGAAAATGCTCCGCATCGCTCGCTCCGTGGGCCTCGACTACCTTCAGCTTCACGGAGACGAATCGCCACTAGCGGTCGCGCGCCTCAGCCCCTCGCTGCCGGTGATTAAGGCCGTGCGCGTTCCGAAGTCGTTTCGGGCCGCGCAGCTTGCTCCGTTTCGCGCGGCGAGCGCCGTCCTGCTCGACGCGTTCGCGCGCCGCAGCCGCGGCGGCACCGGCAAGACCTTCGATTGGCAAATCGCCCGCCGCGCCGCAAAACGCAACCGCATCTTCCTCGCCGGCGGCCTGACGCCCGAAAATGTCGCCGCCGCCATTCGCGTGGCCCGGCCCTATGCCGTCGATGTTTGCAGCGGCGTCGAAGCTCGGCCCGGGAAAAAAGACGACGCCCGCGTAAGATCCCTGATGCGTGCCGTTCACGGAGCACCCAAGCCAAAAACAAAAAAGGCGAAAAGGACCCGATGAGCTACGCTGCCCACCGCGTTTCCGGCACTCACGGACGTTACGGCCCCTATGGCGGCCGCTACGTCCCGGAAACTCTCATGGCCCCGCTCGAAGAACTCGAGCGCGCCTACGAAGAAGCCCGCGCCGATCGCGCCTTCCAAGCGCAGCTCGACGATCTACTCCACAATTTTGCCGGACGCCCCACGCCGCTGCAGTTCGCCTCGCGCCTCACAGAACAACTGGGCGGCCCGCGCATCTACATCAAGCGCGAAGACCTGCTCCACACCGGCGCGCACAAAATCAACAACTGCTTGGGGCAAGGGCTGCTCGCCGTGCGCATGGGTAAAAAGCGGGTTATCGCTGAAACCGGCGCAGGCCAGCACGGCGTGGCCACGGCCACAGTCGCCGCGCGTCTGGGTCTTTCGTGCACGGTCTACATGGGCACCGAAGACATGGAGCGCCAGCGCCTCAACGTGTTTCGCATGCGCTTGCTCGGCGCGGAAGTCATCGGCGTCGATGCCGGCAGCCGCACGCTCAAGGACGCCATCAACGAAGCCATGCGCGACTGGGTCACCAACGTAGGCACATCCTACTATTTGCTCGGCTCCGCGCTCGGCGCGCATCCCTATCCCATGATGGTGCGCAATTTCCAGAAGGTCATCGGTGAGGAAGCCCGCCAGCAGATCCTCAAGGCCGAAAATCGCCTGCCCGATTATCTTTTCGCCTGCGTCGGCGGCGGCTCCAATTCAATCGGTCTCTTCCACGCGTTTTTGAATGACGCAGGTGTGCGCATGATTGGCGTCGAAGCCGGCGGCCGCGGCAGCGCGCTCGGTGAACACGCCGCCCGACTCGCCGCCGGCCACGGATTCACCGGCGCGCGCCCCGGAGTTCTGCAGGGCACTTACACCTACGTGTTGCAGACGCTCGACGGCCAGATCGCCGCCACGCACTCCATTTCCGCGGGTCTGGATTATCCTGCGGTCGGACCCGAGCACGCCTGGCTCGCCGATCAGGGCCGCGCGGAATACACAGCCATCTCCGATGACGCCGCCATCGAAGCTGCGCGCACCCTCGCGCATATCGAGGGAATCATTCCGGCGCTCGAATCCGCGCACGCCGCCGCCGAACTGATTCGCCGGGCACCGCAAATGAAGAAAAATGAAATCGCCATCTTGAATCTTTCCGGCCGTGGCGACAAAGATATGGAAACCCTCTCGCGCTATGTCTGACGCAGCTAGCACGAAGCCTTCCCAAAAAACCGCGCAGTCGTCTCCGGGCCGCATCGCGCGGCGATTCGCCGAGCTGTCGCGGGCAGGCGAGCTCGGCCTCATCGCCTACATCACCGCCGGTGATCCCTCGCTCGCCGCCAGCGAGAAAATTGTTCTCGCCGCAGCCGAAGCCGGAGCAGACGTCATCGAGCTCGGCGTACCTTTCAGCGATCCGCTCGCCGACGGGCCCGTCATCCAGCGTGCCAGCGAACGCGCCCTGCGCAGCGGAACCACGCTCGCCGGCGTTCTCGATCTTGTCCGGCACTTGCGCCTGCACACGCAAGTTCCGCTCGTGCTCTTCAGCTACTTCAATCCCATTTTGCAGATGGGCCTTGAGAAATTTGCCACCGCCGCAGCCGAAGCGGGCGCTGACGCCGTCCTGGTCACCGACCTGATTCCCGAGGAAGCCACGGAATATCGCGAAATCATGCGCGCCCGCGGCCTGGACACCATCTTCCTCGCCGCGCCCACTTCCACCGAAGAACGTCTCGTGCGCATAGCCGAATCTTCGAGCGGATTCCTGTATATCATTTCGCGTATGGGCGTCACTGGCACGCGCGACGCGCTGCCGGAAGACTTGCCTGCGCTCGCTCGCCGCGTCCGCAAATTCACGAAGTTGCCGCTCGCCGTCGGCTTCGGCATTTCCGCGCCGGCGCACGTAGCCGTGCTGGGAGGCATCGCCGACGCCGCCGTAGTCGGCTCGGCCCTGGTCGCCGAAATCGAAAAAGCAAAAACTCCGGAAGCCGCCGCCACAGCCGTGGCCGATCTCATTCGCCTGCTGAAGAGCGCCGCCAAAGAGGGCATGAGTCGCCGCAGCAGGGAATCGTAGGCAATCATTTCAGCAGTCGTCGCCCGAAGCCGTGTCGAACTTGTAGTAGACTGCTGCGTTTGTTCTACTGGAATCATTACTCGAGGAGCAATCGATGGATAAACGCGTAGCGAATGCTGACGCGGCGGTCGCGCCCATTCAAGATGGCGCAACCATCCTGATGGGCGGTTTTGGAGTCTGCGGAGTTCCGGAAAACCTCATCGATGCCTTGCTTCGCAAGGGGACGAAAAATCTCACCGTCGTCTCCAATAACGCCGGCACCGACAATTTCGGCGCGGGATTGCTCTTGGCCAACAAGCAGATCAGGAAGGTCATCGCTAGCTACGTGGGCGAAAACAAAGTCTTCGAACGCATGGCGCTGAACAACGAAATCGAGTACGAGCTGAATCCCCAGGGAACGCTCGCGGAACGCATTCGCGCCGCCGGCGCCGGCATCGCCGCTTTTTTCACTCCCACCGGCTACGGCACCGTTGTTGCTGAAGGTAAAGAAGTCCGTGACTTCAACGGCCGCCCGCACGTGCTGGTTCCGTCCCTGCGCGGTGACTTCGCTTTCGTAAAAGCCTGGAAGGGCGACCGCTGGGGTAACTTGGTCTATCGCAAGACCGCCCGGAATTTCAATCCCGTCATGGCCACCGGCGCAAACTACGTCATCGCCGAGGTGGAGGAGATGGTCGAGCTCGGACAGCTGAATCCGGATTGCGTCCACACGCCCGGCGTCTACGTCAACGCCATTTTTCAGGGCAGCAATTACAAAAAACCGATGGAAAAAGTCAAGACGCGCAAGCGCTAGGAGCCATCATGCCAGTCGAAACGCCTTCGAAAATGGACAACCGCGAAAAAATAGCCCGCCGCGTCGCGCAGGAGTTCCATGACGGTATTTCCGCCAATCTCGGAATCGGCATGCCCACCCTCGTTCCGAATTTCATCACGCCCGGCGCCGAAGTGATTCTGCAATCGGAAAACGGAATGCTGGGTGTCGGCCCCTATCCGTGGGAGGGCGAGCAAGATCCCGATCTCGTCAACGCCGGCAAGGAAACCATTTCCGAGCTGCCGGGCTCCTCTTACTTTTCGAGCGCCGAATCCTTCGCCATGATCCGCGGCGGCCACATTGACGTCACCGTCCTCGGCGCCATGCAGGTCGACGAAAAGGGCGACCTCGCGAACTGGGCGATTCCCGGCAAAAAGCTTTCCGGCATGGGCGGCGCCATGGATCTAGTGGCCGGCGCCAAGCGCGTCATCATCGCCATGGAGCACACCAGCAAAGACGGCGAACCGAAAATCATGAAGAAATGCACGCTGCCGCTCACCGGGCTAGGCGTCGTGAACCTCATCGTCACCGAGCTCGCCGTCATCGAAGTCACGCCCGAGGGTCTCGTTCTGCGCGAAGTCGCGCCCGGCGTTACTGCCGAGGACGTGCAGAAGGTCACCGAAGCTCAGCTCAAGCGCGCGCCGGACCTGAAGACCATCGCCATTTGATTCCGGCTCGCGGCAAGATTCCCGCGGCAACGCGCTGTTCGCTGCACGGCTCATTTGCGTTACTATGAACGCCGCACGGGGGGTCGGGGAAAACCATGCAGCCGCATTCCATTGTCGTCGTCAGTTTGCACAGCCCCAAGGAACGGGTGTGGGGCGAGCTTCTCGATATTTCCGGCGCCGGCGTCAGCTTGCGCGGAATTGACCTTGGCGGCTTTGACGATTTCATCAGCCAGGTTTTGCATCCGGAGGGCGATCGCATCGGCCTGCCCACGCTTTTCTTTCCCATGCTGCGCGTCGAGCGCATCGCCCTCGACGAGGCCCGGGGCTCCATTCCATCTTTGGCTGAGGTGTTTGAAAAAAAGGTGGGCCGCTCGCTGGCGGACTATCTCGCGCAATTCGCCTGAGCTTTCTTACTATCGGGACCCGTAACGCACTGCCGCTGACTGCAAGCCATGAACAGAGTCTTCACAGTTCCTAATCAGCTCACCTTCCTGCGTCTCGCTTTCCTGCCTTTTTTTATTATCGCCATCAAGTATGACCGCTACGGCCTGGCGCTTTGGATCCTGCTCGCCGGCGGCATCAGTGACGCGCTCGACGGCCTGCTCGCCCGCCAGCTCAATCAGAAGACCGCGCTCGGCGCTTATCTCGATCCCATCGCAGACAAGCTGCTGCTCTCCTCTTCCTACGTCGTGCTCGCCTTCAAAGGAAAAATAGGATGGTGGCTCGCCATTCTCGTACTCGGTCGCGACGTTCTCATTCTGGTCGCCTGCGCCGTCATCCTGCTTGCTGCGGGATACCGTTCGTTTCCGCCGAGCATTTGGGGAAAAGCCACCACCATGTGCGAGATTTTATTGGTGGTCTTGGCGCTGTCGCTTGCCGTCTGGGATGTTCAACCTCTGTACATCGCGCGGGAAGTCTGCGCGTACGTGGTAGCTGCGTTGGTAATGATTTCGGGGATTCACTACAGCATCGTCATGGCCCGGCGCCTGCACGCCCACGCCGCCGAAGCGCCCAACCCGTAAGACTTGCGGTGTTTTTTCGGTTTCGTAAGGGCAGCCGCCGCGGCGGCCGGTGCCCGCTCTTCGAATCTGATCCTTAGCCCTGTCCGCGCAACGCGCCCAAAGCCGCCATCACGAAACTCGCCACCACCGTCAGCGCCGCGAACCATCCCATCGCGTACGCCCGCGTTCGCTCCTGCGAAGTTGCCGGCGGCCGGTCGCTCAGAATTTTCCCCAGCAGGAATCCCGTTGCGAACCCGCCGAGATGTGCCATGTTGTCGATTCCCGGAAACAGAAATCCCCACACCGCGATGTAAATCAGCCAGCGAATTAGTTGTCCGCGCAACATCTGCATCCCGGTGCTCTGCCGCCCCATGGTCAGCGCCAGAAGCACGCCAACCAGACCCAGCAGCGCTCCCGATCCGCCCACGCTGAAGTGCCCGAAGTAGCTGCTCAGCACGTACCCGCCGATTCCGGTAATTACGTAAATAAAAAGATACCGCGCCGAGCCGTACAGCTCCTCGATCTGCGGGCCGATGTCCATCAGCACCCACATGTTGAACCCAATGTGCAGCAGGCTCCCATGCAGAAAGACCGCCGTGACGAATCGCCACGGCTGTTGAACGTCAATCATTAACGGCAGCGACGCACCCAGCCGCTGCAGCACATCGCCGGCAACACCGCCGATGTTCATAATCCCGCCGGCCATCAGCGATCCCGTCTCGCGGAAAGTCGCCAGCAGGCTCACGGCGTACAGCAAGCAGCTCACGGACAAAATTCCGTACGTCACCGGCGCCGTCGACGGCATCAGCCGCCCCAGCCCTCGGCTCGCCGCGGCCAGCGAAAAAGTGGTGCTCGCCCCGCACTGGTAGCATCGCTGCCCGGTCGATCCCACCAGCGACCCGCACGCCGGACATACCTTCGGGCGTCCCTCTCCACCTCGTCCAAAAAATCCGCTCACATTTTCACCAGTTGGATTCGCTTTCGTGGCACAGAACCTGTCGCGCGCCTGCTGTAGATTTTCCGGTTTTGATCTGCCCTTGTAGCGGCCGGCTTTAGCCCGACGCCTTAGCCCTTCGGTGTTGCTTTCTAGGGAGCCCGAGCTTCAACTCGATTCCTTGCGGGAACCTCAGCGCGTTCCTATAATACCGAACTTGGGTCCCAACAAGCGAACAGCGCCATCTCTCATCCTCATCGTTTCCGCCGTTTTCGCTTTTGCCGGCTGCGCGCATCGCACCACCTCCGCCACGCACCCGCCGGTTCAGGCTCCCCCGGCACAGGCTCCGCCTGTCAACGTGCCGCCTTCCGCTCCGCCGCCGAGCGTCGAGACGCAGCCGGCCATCCCCGGCGAATGGGTCGAAGAAGGAGTCGCTTCCTGGTACGGCGCGCCTTTCGACGGACGCCGCACATCGAACGGTGAAATCTACGACATGCACCAAATGACCGCCGCGCACCGCACGCTTGCCTTTCGGCGCCGTCGTGCGCGTCACCAACCTCACCAACGGCAAGCAGACCGAGGTGCGCATCAACGATCGCGGGCCCTTCGTCGGCAACCGCGTCATCGATCTTTCCTACTCTGCCGCGCAAGCCATTCAAATGGTCGGCCCCGGCACGGCAAGCGTGCGTCTGGAAGTCATCGCCGGGCCCGATCCGCGCGTAGGATTCTTCGCCGTGCAAGTCGGCGCATTCCTCAGCCAGGACAACGCCGAGCGCTTCCGCGCCCAATTCGCCGCGCGCTATCCGGCCACCATCGCCACTTACGATTCGCCCAATGGCGTGTTCTTCCGCGTGCGTGTCGGACGCTTTCCGTCCGAAGACGCTGCGCGCCAGCTGGCTACCGATCTGCACTCCAGCCAGCAGCTGACCACCTTCGTCGTTCGCCTGGATGACTAGTGCCTTTGTAGCGCCGCCTGAACTTGTCCCGAGCGAAGCCGAGGGAGGCGGGCGTTCTTGTTGTGGATTTTCCGGGTGCCCCATCTGCCGCGTTCTTGGCGGCAGGTGGGTCTTGGGTGTTGATCTGCTTGTGTATGTTCTTCAAGGGTTTTAACCATTGAGGCGGCCTGATAGAGTTTGACCTCTCAGACTGATGACGACACACCATCCCATCGCGCGCTCCGACCATCGTCCAGCACGCCGCATCGTGCTCGCCGTTTGCATCGGCCTTTCCGTTTTCTCGTTGGCGTCGCCCGCTTTGACGCAATCCGACGTCCCACTCACCACCTGGGCCGTCTCCATCGTGCTCCCGCCGAGGCTTCAAGCCGGCAGCCCCGCTACTCTCGCCGTTTTCGGAGTCGACGGACGCCTCGCTCCCGGCGTGAAGGTCGATCTCAACGACGGCCAAACGCTCACCACCGACCGCACCGGGCGCGCCTTCTTCACCGCCCCCGCGAAGGGCAATGTTTTGCTCGCCAAGGCCTCCGGCGCTTCCGTCGCGGCGCTCATCGATCCGCCACGCCCTGCGGGTGATCCTTTCACCGTCATGCTTCCGCCGGTCATTACCGTACGTGATGGCTTTCCGGTTTGCGGCGCCGGCCTTCGCGGTGATAGCGACGCGAACCACGTGTGGATCAACCGCCAGCCCGCGCTCGTTCTCGCGGCGTCGCCGGAATGCGTCGTCATTCTTCCCGCCTCGTACACGCAGGTCGGGCCCGCCACCGTCACCATCCAAGCTCCCGGCGTCGAGTGGAATCCCACCACCACGGTCGTCTCACTCGCATTCGAGACGCCCGACCCGCCGCTCGTCCCCGGTAAGAAAGGCCAACTCGTCGTGCGCGCGCGCGGGACAAATCTGAAGTTGCGCATCGCCGTCGAAAATCGCGCTCCCGGCATTCTTACTTTCCAGCGCGGCGACGCGCAGGAACTCGTCACCAGCGGCGGCGATCCGAATGTTGTCTCCTTGCAGGTGGAAGTCATCAGCTCCGGCGATTATTCGTTTCACGCGCGCCTGCTCCCCGTGCCGGACCCGGCCGCCGCCCAGCGCTACCTGCAGGCCGCCGCCGCGTTCGCCCCCAGCGACTCCGCCCATGACGTTGCCGCCCTCGCCCGCCGCCTGGAGCGCCATCCGCACGACGCCGAGATCGTCCGCCGCAATCTGAAAGCCATCATCGCCCAAACCATCCCCGGCGACTTCCGCACCCTCCTAGCCTCCGCCCTCTCCTCGCTCTAGCGGTTCTAGTGGCACGGCGCCCGCCGTGGCGGGCTGGTTTTCGTGGCACAGGCACTCTTGCCTGTGCTCTTCGCCTTTCTCGCAAATGCCCACACCGTCGAGAGTTCTTGTAGAGGCGCCGCACTCATAGTGATCGTTCGTAGGGGCGCTGCTTGCTGCGCCCGGTCTTGCGGCCTCTGCCTTTCCGGGTGCCCCATCTGCCGCGTTTTTGACGGCAAGTGGGTCCTCGCCTTGCGCCCCCACCTCGGCTCGCCGCTCCCGCTTTTGGTGTCATCCCGACAGAGGCCGCCTCTCAGGCCGACGAGGGATCTCTCTTCGTTTTTCTGGACGTGGTTCTAGGCCCTTCTTCCGGAATTTGCGGTCAGTTTTCTTCCTTCGGTCTCTCCGTGCCTCTGTGTCTCTGTGGCCAGTACCGCCGCTAATCACTCGCCACTTTCCTCCAGCTTCTGGTTATAATCCGCCGCAGGTTTCAGTGGCACAGGAACCCGCCGCAGTGGGCCTGTGCTCTTCAAGCGATCGGAGCGCGCAATGGCCCGACGTAAGCCGTGGATGTATGGGCCCCTGTTTTTCGTTGTTTTCCTGACAATCGCCTCGCCGCTCACCGCGGACCAAACCGCTCCGCCACCCTTCTCGCTTGACCAAGCCGCCGCCCTAATGGCAGACGCCATCTCCCATTCCAAGGCGCATACGGTGTTAGTTGAGGACTTCTCGAGCGCGTACTCCGAACCGCAGTTGCTGGGAACAAAGCTCGCCGATGACTTCAACGCCGCGCTCGTCAAGGCCGCGCACGGCTTCCAAGTCGCCGATCGCCCGAAAACGCCGACCGCATCCGCCTCCAATCTCGCATCTTCCGATGTCGCCGCCACCCCACCGAATCAAAAATCCTTGGCGGTGATCGTCGGCCACCTTTGGACTCAAGATGATCAATTGAGCGTCACGCTCGACGCACGCCGCTGGGGAAAGGACCACACTATCGTGAGCCTGACTTATTTGCTTCCTACGCCCGAGGGGTTCCGGCTGCAGAGCGACGCTCCGACAGCTCCTGCCGGCGATTACCCTCATTCTGGAAAGGGAGGATATACAACACCGACGTGCCTTTATTGCCCACAACCTTATTTCACCGACGAAGCAGTGCGCAACAAGACTGACGGCGTAGTGACACTCGAAGCTATAGTTGGCGCTGATGGCAGTGTGAAGAAACTCCTCGTGCAGAAAGGGCTGCCTGACGGACTCACCGAGCAAGCAATTCACACCGTGCGCGGCTGGAGACTTGCACCGGCGACCGGGCCCGATGGAAAACCAGCAGCTGTCTTGGTATTAATTCAGGTGAAGTTCAAATTACTCCTCTAAGCCAATCCTCCTTCTTCTCCGTGGCGAACTCTCCCTCCAAATATCCACAGGCCTTTGATATTGACCTTCCCCATTTTCGCGCTCAAGCTTGTCCGTGCGCCGCAGTCTGGGCAAAGGACGGCAGAAGATGCAACTGACGCAAAGAATTGGATGGAGGACGCTACGGGCGGTAGCGCCTAGCCTGTTCCCTGTGCTTCCTGCGTCTCCTTTGCCTCCCGACCTGCACCACGACCCTTCGACCCAGCCCGGAACGCCTCGATGGACTCACCCCCATGTAACTCACTCAAAACAAAGAGTCGGGGTCGAACCAGCCCGGAACTTTATTCCGACCCCTTCGACCATGTGGGTGCCTCGACCTTACGACCCGGAGTCACGATTTCTAATCGACACTCGCGCTATTAGAATCTTCCGTAACCCGCTGAAAACAATCGTCGGCGCACCAGTCAATCGACACAAAAATGGGCCCCGAAATTTGAATTGGTTTTGCCGGCTTCTGGACGAAGCCGGAACGCTCTTTGACAACTGAATATTCGACCCGGGATCTGACCCGAAACTAAGTCCAGCCGGATTATAGGCTTAGAATACCGTCTGAAAATAAAACGGGAGGTGCGAGCCCAAAGGCTCCACCTCCCGGGGTGGGTGGGGTTTGTTGCTGGTCGGCCCAGCAGGAATTTTTGGGTTCCCGCGCCTGAGCCTCCCGAGCAAACCGGCGTTTAAGCCGGTGCCACGTATGCTCCACGGTTATCACGCGGAGAAAGCGGTGTCAACTTTAATTGTTTTAATCTCGGGATACCGAGCAGGCGCCCAAACGCGCCCGCTGGTTCCCCGCCGGTCATCATAGCCGACGGCGACTAGCGGTTGTTGCCGTGATGCGAGAGATCGGTGAGGTGTGACGCGTCCTTATCGATGCACGGCGGCGCTTGTTCGAGCGCGTCGTTCTGGAGAATCAGCGTGCGCGGGTCCATAACCCAGGGTTTCGCCAGTGTGACCGGATCATCCACCGTCACGTCGTAGCGAATCGTATCGCCCTTGCGAGTCAGGCGCTCGGTAACGTGCATCTTGTTGCTGTGCATTAGGCCGTTGTCGCCGAGCCATGTATCGTCGACGAAATTGTTGGTATCGACCACCAGAGTATCTCCATCCCACTTGCCGATGGAATCTCCGTTAGAGGATTCTTCCACATCGGTGCGATGCGGGCGGCCATCGGTCGGGATCACGCGAAAGAACTCGCCGTTCAAATCCGTGTAGAGAAACACAACCTGCCCGGGATTCTGCACGATCTGGTTCGGCGGCCCAAGCCGCGGAACGCCGGGAGCCAGGCACGTCAACGTGGGATCTACCTTCTCCTGCTGCTCGTCCAAAACCTTTACCTTGGCCGCGTATTCGGGGCGATAGTCCGGCATCGTGTGCTGGGCGGCCAATGCCTTGACACCCGGCCCGGCGATCCCAAAGCTGAAGTTCGCCGATTCGCCCGGCTTCAGCGGAGTGAAGGTTCCCTGCATGAAGAAGTGGTGCCATACGCCGTTAAGATCCGGGTGGCCATCCGCTGCGCGCGGCGTTGGCTTGTTGGCCGCGTCGGGATGCTTGGCGGCGGCGGTGGCGTCCATCACTTCCCCTTGGCCGGCGGCACCGAAGGTGAAACACAAAACGGCAGCGGCCACGAGCGCGCCGGAACTAAAGAAGCGAAAATTCATCTGAGCACTCCCTTCGAATCTCTAAACGAGACGATCTCTGCCGGCCATCTTCGCCCAGGGGGTCACGCCGCCCGTTTACTTGGCGGGCGGATTGGCTGCGGCGGCTGCGCCAGGGTTACCAGCGGTGCTGCCGTCAGCCTGAACTTGCGAGAGCGTGTAGACATGACCGTCAGGATAGGTAACTGTCACAATCCATCCGAGTGCCTTAGTGCCGTCCTTGGCGGGATTCGCTACAACGGTCACCGCATCGCCCGGCTGGCCTTGCAGCAACTCCTTGGTGATGCCCATCTTGTGGAGGAAACCGGTCGGCAAAGTCTCAAAAGACCAAGTGGTCGGGTTTCCGCCCTGATCTTTGGTGTCCACATACACGTAAACGTGGGGATTGATCCATTCGATTTTGGAGATTACGCCCTTAACTGTGACCGTCTTGTCGCCTTCGAACTCCGCCGTGAAAGAGTGATGCGCTCGCGCGGGTGAGGCCGCCAGCAGCAAACCGGCGAGGACCGTCATCAAAGAAATCTTCATTCGCATGTTCTTGGGAACCCCCTCGTATATGCCACAGATACTACACGCATTCGCGGGCGTCAAGCGCAGGCCGGCGGGTGCAATAACCAATCGGGCGCAAGCGCGAGCTTGAAATCCGCGAGCCAGTCGGCAAGAATGAGCCGCGATTGCGACCGGCCCGCCGTTAGGCCGGCCGTGAGATTGGGTATATAGGAGCGACGATGATGGAACTGCCAGGCAAGAACTTCGTGGAAGGCTTCGTAGACGCGGATGGTTTCCGAATCCGCTATATGGAAGCGGGCGAAGGCCCCGCGCTGGTGATGCTGCCGGGGTCGGCGGGGCTCGAACTCTCCATCGCCGCGGAGTTGCTGTCTAACGATTTTCGAGTGGTGGTGTTCGATCCGCCGGGGTGGGGAACTTCGCCAGAGAACACGCGGACAAAATCGCTTCGCGAGCTGGCGGTGACTATGGCGGCGGCCATCGATGCGCTGGGCCTCAAGAGATACAACCTGGTAGGGACTTCGATGGGCGGCACGGTGGCGTTGTGGGTGGCGGCGCTGTATCCGGCGAGGGTTTCGTCGCTCATTCTGGAAGGCTCCATGTCTTTCCGGCGCGGCCATTGGACTCCCCTGGACCCGGAAAAAGTGAAGGCGATGATGCAGATGATCGCGACCATGCCGCCACCGCCGCGAAAACCGTGGGCCACCGGCGAATTCATCGGCGAGCAGTTCAAACGGCGCTTCCGGGTGATGGGTCTGGTCGACTCGGAATTCGACGACGATCTCGCGGCCCACATCGGCAAAGTAAGTATTCCGACGCTGGTGCTCTACGGCGCGCAGGACATGATCGTGCAGCCCAGTTTGGGCGGCGCCTACACCAAGATCATTCCCAACAGCAAATTGGTGATGGTGGAACATGCGGCGCACGATATTCAAGGAGAACAACCGGAGGTTTTTGCGGATTCCGTGCGCGAATTTGTCGACCACGCGCTGGCTGGGCGTGCTCGGCACAGCGCGTAACGATTACTTCAGCCACTGGGAAGAAAGTTCACGAAGCGCTCATCGCCCAAGGCGATCGAGAGTGCGGCGCCCCGAGCTTGGCCGTGATCGAGCTTCGCAAAGAGAAGGCGTGGTTGCGCTGCGAAACCGGTGCAGTTAGCGAGCGCGCAGAGCGAGATGCCCCACGGCTCGGGCTTTTCCCCAGAATGATTCGGCCGGTGCCAAACGGAGAGGCGCAGCCGCGTGATGGCGTCTTCCATCTCGCCGGCCTCGCGCGGAGTGAGCAGCAACACCTGACCGTTCTTTGAGACGGCGCGAAAGTGGCGGCCGATGCGTCCTTTGGACTCAAAGGCGGGCGCCAGGCAGGGAAGCGCGGCGTCCAGCAGGATCGAAGAGCGGTGTGCCTCCTCGAAATCCTTCCAGATGGGCCCCTGGGCAATGGACTGCAGAAGCGACATGCCCTGTCTCCCGCGCCGGCACCCCATCCTAGCGGGAGAAGCACCCGTCTGGCAATCACTGTCCGGCGCGCGAGCCTGACTGGCCTTGCACCACAACTTTGTACGTGGGGCCGAGCGGAATGTGCGACTCCTCGAAAGCCATGCGGATGCGCCGGCGCAGCTCGCGCGCCACGTCGTCCTTGCGATTCAAGGCAGTGCGCACCTGCAGCCGCAGAACGGTGCCGTCCAAGGAAAGCGACTCGATGCCCAGGACGCGAGGCCCGTCGACAACCGCTGGAGACCAAACCGCGTCGTTGCGGAAATCCGTCGCGACCTTTTCAAGCAACGCGAGCGCGGTATCGGTCGGCTGATCGCCGGGAATGGTCACGTCCACAAATGTCTGCGACCAATCGCGGCTTAAATTGGCCACCTGTCCGATGAGCGAGTTGGGGACCGTGATCATGGCGCCGCTCAAGCTGCGCACGACGGTGCGCCGCAGGGTGAGATGCTCGACGCGCCCGGTCTCCTGATTGAACTGGATCAGGTCGCCGACTCCAAATTGGTCTTCGAAGATGATGAAGTAGCCGTTGATCAGGTCCTTGATCAATGTTTGCGCGCCGAAGCCCAACGCCACGCTGGCCACGGCGGCCACGCCCTCAACCGGCGTTACGTTGAAACCAAATTCGGGGAGCACCATCAGGATGGCCCCGGCGGCGATAAGCACCGTGCCGACGCTGTAGAGGACTCCCGCCATGGTGCGCGTTTGCTGTTCGCGCATCTGCGCTACGCGCGTTTGCGACTTGGAGATTTGTACCAGGCGGTTGGTGAGGGCCCTTAGAACGCGGATGAGAACCAGGGCGATGCCGATGATGAAAAGAATGCGGATGCCGCGGGTGATAGAAATTGTGAGCCAGCTGGTGACGGAGTTAACCATGGAATCAGCGGTGCGGATTATACCATTCGCGCAGGGCCGCTCGATTCGCGGGGAAAGTGAATAGGCGCGCACGTTTCCAAAAGCGAAAGCGCCGCAGCACCGCGTCGAGGGAGGGGATTGCTTGGTGCATGTGCGCGGGCGAGGTAGAATCGAGCAGCAACGTGCGCCCGTAGCTCAGCTGGATAGAGCGTGTGCCTCCGAAGCACAAGGCCAGAGGTTCGAATCCTCTCGGGCGCACCATATTTTTGCATGTTCACCATCTACGTTTTGGCGAGGCCGAGCGACTCACAGAACTCCGTTGGCATAGAGAGATGAACACTTCGATTAACTCCTCGCGGAAGACGACGGATCTCGGTTCCGTGCTTCCTACGGTGACCCTAGCCTGCCTGGTGGCGGTCGTGTGCTACTACGCGGTTGGACTCGTGTACGTTCTGGGAATTCCTCCCGACCACATCGCATCATTTTGGCCGGCGACGCCATTCTTAATCGCGGTGCTTCTATTGGCACCAAGAAAAATGTGGCCGGCGCTCGTCGTTGCGGGGTTGGGAGCGCTGGCTTTCGCTGATTTAAGAAGCGGCTTGCCCGTTGCCTCTGAGATTTGGTACACGCTTGGCAACCTAGTCGACATCGTCGTTGTGACGTTGGGGATGAGTCGCCTGTTCAAAGGGGTGCCGCGCTTGAACAGCGTGAAGGCTTTGGCTCAGTACATAGGGGTTGCTGTGATTCTCGCACCCTTCGCTTCGGCGTTCGTAGGCGCAACCCCAAGTTTATCCGGTGGATACTGGCTGCAATGGAGAGTCTGGTTCTTTGCCGACGCCTTGGCGTTTCTCACCGTCACCCCTGCGATATTGAGTTGGGCTCAACAGGGGCGCGCATGGGCGCGAAAATCTCGCAATTACCTAGAATTGGCCGGGCTGCTGGCTTCGTTGGTTCTGTGCGGATATTTCACGTTCATGGGTGCAGGGCGGACCGACTCGCCTGTGCTGCTTTATTCGCTGGTGCCGCTTTTACTGTGGGCCGCATTGCGTTTTGGGGTGAAGGGTGTCTCCACTTCCGTGCTCGTCGTCGCGCTTATGTCTATCTGGGGATCCGTTCACGATCGCGGCCCTTTCACCGGACAAGGGCCTCTGAATAACGTCTTATCGCTGCAGCTGTTTCTGTTTTTTGCCGCGATACCTTTTTTCGTCCTCGCGGTACTTGTAGAAGAGCATCGGCGGGGGCAACAGGCGCTGATCGACGAACAGGCGCAACTGACCGAGGCTCAGCGTTTGGCCGAGTTCGGCAGCTGGCAATGGGATCCGGGCACTGACACCATTATCTGGTCGGCGGAACTCTATCGAATGGCCGGATATGATCCGGCGCTGCCGCCGCCTTCCTTTGCGAAGCATGAACAGTTATTCACGCCAGAGAGCTGGGATCGGCTGAAGCAGAGTGTGCAGACTGCCCTGCAAACAGGGCGACCATACGAGCTCGACCTCGAGGCTATACGTCCGGATGGCACTAGACTTTTTGTCACCAGCCGCGGTGAGGTGGTTTACGGCGACGACGGCCGTCCCGTGCAGCTTCGCGGAACCCTTCAGAACGTGACCGAGCGTAAGCGGGCGGAGGCGGCGCGATTTAGGCACGCCGCCATCGTCGAGTCCTCCGAAGATGCGATCATCTCAAAGGATCTGGAAGGGATCGTTTTGACGTGGAACATGGGCGCGCAACGCATTTTTGGATACTCCGAATCCGAAGCCATTGGGCAACCGATCACGATCCTCATCCCCCCGGAGCTGCGAGAGGAAGAAGATCAGATTTTGAGAAGCTTGAAAGCCGGTGAACCGATCCAGCACTTCGAAACGGTGCGCGTGGCCAAGGGAGGCAAAAGGATCGACGTATCGTTGACGATATCTCCCGTGCGAGATTCATCCGGCCGCATCGTGGCCGCTTCCAAGATCGCGCGTGATATCACCGAGCGCAAGTTGACCGAAAGAGCCCTCCATGACTTGACCGGACGCCTGATCAAGGCTCAGGAGGAGGAGCGCATGCGCATCGGCAGAGAACTCCACGACGATTTCAGCCAGCGGTTGGCGCTTCAGGCAATCGGCCTCGGACAACTGTGGGAGGGTTTGCCCGAGTCCGAGGTTGCGGCGCGGGCCGAGATCCAGCAACTCCTGAAGGTGACCGACGAAGTGACCTCGGACATGCATTCACTGTCACATCAGCTGCATTCCAGCAAGCTCGAGCATATGGGTCTGGCTTCGGCCGTCAGGGGCCTCTGCGAGGAGATAGAACGGAAATACGATATCCGTATCGACTTCACAGAGTTCGAAGTTCGTTCCGGCATCCCAAAGGATTTGGCGCTGTGCCTGTTTCGGATTACGCAGGAAGCATTGGGAAATATTGTGAAACACAGTGAGTCAAAACAGGCCGAAGTAGAACTCTACGGCGCCGAGAACGAACTCCGTCTGCGAATCGCGGACGCCGGTGTAGGGTTTGACCCGAATTCCGTTCGGACAGTCCCGGGCATTGGGCTCCCAAGTATGAGCGAAAGGCTTCGACTTGTTGGAGGAACCCTGTCGGTATGGTCCGCACCCACGCAAGGCACAGAAATCATCGCTCAAGTGCCGCTGTCCGTGCTCGCCGAGCCCGAGAAGCGGATACGAATAGCTTCAGACGACTGAGCGAAGACTATCCGGACCGACGATGATTCCGCAAAGGGCCAGCATGATGCACACCTCATTCGGTCTCTGTCTATTGAGAGTTCCGGTGAGTCATGTAGCGGCTTTCATTCTATGTTTCGCCGAGCATTTGGACTGATCCAGCTGTGCGCATTTCGCACGTGCCGAAGCGGTTTTAACTCTGCAGCAGTTCCGGCTTAACGGTCATTCCCAGCCCGGGCCCTTGCGGCATGTCGATGAAGCCGTCTTTACCGACGACCATCGGCTCCTCAAAAATAGAAAATCCGTTTCTATAGTCCGCAATAGGAGGATCGTTGATCAACTCAGCCAACGGCGAATTCGCCCATGCGGCGACCAGGTGAATCTGACAGACGGTGCCCAATCCCCCAAAGCCCTCGTGCGGAACCACCCGAATGCCGCGTGGTTCGGCGAGCGAATGGATCTCGATCGCCATGCTGGGCCCAACGGTCATCACTTCGGGATTCAGAACGTCGTACGCGCCGGCATCGATATACTCGATGAATTCGTGCAGATTGGTGCTGCCCTCGGCACCGGCAAGCGGCATATCGAGCGCGCGATTCAGTTCCGCGAGCTGGGCGATATCGAATTGCGGAAGTGGCTCTTCGAGCCAATAAACGCCCAGCTGTTGGAAAGCGCGCGCCGTTTCGGTCGCGCGGCGGAAGTCCCAGGGATAAAGATTGTTGCCATAGGCCTTGTTGCCGTCGCACAGGATCAGAAAATCGTCGCCCACCGCCTTCCGGACGGTTTCGACCAGGCTGATGTCCTCCTTCATCGTGGGGAAACTCGCGCGCAGCTTCACTCCCTTGAATCCTTCATCCTTCATGCGCACCGAAAGTGCCGCGCGTTCCTCTGCGGTACCGCGCATCATGAAGCTGCAGTAGGGCATCACGCGGTCTTTAGCGCCGCCCCAGAGCCGGTAAAGCGGTTCATTCGCCAGCTTGCCCATCAAATCCCACAGGGCGATTTCGACAGCGGCCCCGGCACGCCCGCGGCCGCGCAGGCGATGAGAGAAGTCGTCCATGTGAAACGGATCTTTGCCGACCAATAGGGTCTTCGCGAATTCAACGGTCATCGGGTCGGTCTGCGGGCCAATCCCCACCAGACCCTGGTCGGTGTGAATTTCCGTAATCGCGCCTCCGCCGATGCGGTACGCCGCCCGCATGCCTTCGATGAAGTTGGTGTTGTCGATGGTGCCGACTTCCTTGACGACTTTGAGCGGCACCGAACGTACATCGGCCACCTTCACGCCGGCAGCTTTCTGCGCGCGAAGCACGGCGGGCATAAGCGCTAGGGCGGCAAACGGTTTCAGCAAGTCGCGCCGGCGCAGCATCTTCTTCATGTTCATCTACCTTGGCGGAATGAAACCTGGAACGCCGGTTTGCACCACCGTATTCAGCCTCTGCCTGATCTGAATTCGATTGATTTCATCAAACGCGTCTTCTGGCAGCGTGGAGATGTCGAAATTCTCTTTGGCGCGCGCTGCGCTCCTGGGCGTTGTGAGTAAAGCCGTGCCGCGCTGCACCGCCCACGCCAGCAGCACCTGAGCCGGCGTCTTTCCAACTCGCGCGGCGACAGCCGAAATGACTGGATCTTCGAGCAGCCCCGGCTTCATCCCGTGACCTAAAGGCGCAAAGGCCAAAAACACAATGCCCGTCCCCTTGCAGAATTCCAACAGCTCTGTTTCCGGCAGATAGGGATGCGATTCCACTTGGACCACGGCTGGCTTGATTCTCGCTGATTCGTAGATGGGCTTCAGTTCGTTTAGACTGATGTCTGAAAGTCCGATGGCCCGGCACTTGCCACGATCCACGAGTCTTTCCATTGCTCTCCAGGTGTCGAGCAAGGTCACGCCGGGGTCGTAAATGACGTTGCCGTTTTGATCTCGCGGATCCTGATCGTCCCCGGGTTGAAATGCAAACGGAGTGTGAATAAGGTAGAGATCCAGATACTTGAGCCCGAGTCTCTCCAGACTCGCTTCGAAAGCCGGTTCGACGCGCTCCGGCCGGTGATTGGAGTTCCACAGCTTTGTGGTAACAAAAACGTCTTCGCGCGCGATCCCGCCAGCAGCGAGTCCTGCCTGCAAGGCACTGCCTACCTCGCGCTCGTTCCCGTATCGCTCCGCGCAATCGAAGTGTCGAAATCCGGCTTCCAGTGCGTCTCTGGTCGCAGTTATCGTCACGGCTGGGTCGGGAATTAAGGTGCCAAAGCCGAGTGCGGGCATACGGCCGGCTCCGTGGTTGAGTGGAATTCTCGTCATCCGCAGATCGGAAGACTCAATCATGGTTACACCTCTCCTAACGAGTGCGGTCAGGTAGCCAGCGATTTCGGCTTGCCTTTATTGGTACTTCCAGCCGGTCTCGACTACTTTGCCGCAGCTGGAACAGGGGTTCCCCTCGTAGGCCCGCTTGCGAAGAACGCTGGAGCTTTCAATCGGCGCATGCTGGGGTCTCCGCTGGGAACTGGGTTGCTGGTGATTTCCGGGATGACGATATCACACGTGGCGCGCAGGGCGGGTCACAGACCCGCCCCTACAAAAAGCAGGATGGCGCCGCAGTGGGCGCGGCAAGCAGCGCCCTTATGAAAGTAGAGAAGCTGACCGAGATGGCGCCGAGGGTTGAACCGTCGCCACCACGTAGGACATTATGCTGAAATTACACGTGCAAGCTTGCCGGGAGCCGGCCCAATACCCGCACTCGCCTCTGGGGGCGTCTTTCGGGAGGAAATGGATGGTGCGCCACGCGTCCATCGCAGGTAACGGACAGACCCGTGAGCCTGTATGTTGCTGCGCATGCAGCAGCGGCTACAACGAAGTCCGTCCGGTCGCTTGCTTGTAGGAGTAGATAGCTTTGGCCATTGCCTGGAGAAAGCCTTTCACGTCATTCGATGAAACACTCGAAGGAAGCCTCATCGTGCCCGCCGTCAGCAGATTGTTTACGGCTCCCGAGAGGCCGGAATAAATCTTTGGCCAATTCGGCTGCCCGCCCGTGGTGCCGGTGATCAAGTAAGAATCGACGACTCGCAGCGTCGCTCCTGGAGACATGATCTGCACCATCCCCTTGGCCCCGTTCATTGTGCTCACCAGGTCGAGCGCGAAGAATTCCATCTGCTGCGTTGTGGTTTCTTCCGGCGTCGATAGGATTCCGTTCGCCACGGCGGCTGCGACGATCTGCTCGACGGCCAGATCCTGCGCCGCTACATTGGCGATGCCATTGGCGTTGATAGCCGGCATGGCGTCGCTGATGGCGCTCGCCGTACTGAACAACACCAAGTACGCCTGGTCGCTCTGCATGATCCTTGAAACCGCTATGCCGTACGATTGGAATTGCGTGAGGGTCATCCCGTAGCGCGGCGCCGTCAGCTTAGTGGTGACGGCATTGGCTACGAAACACGCCACTGCTTCCTCCTGACTCCCGTTGCAACTGGTTGCGGGGCGAAGCGACGGAACAAACAGCAGAAGAAAAGCGAACAACGACACACCGATTCCTACCCACGCGCACGGTGCTGCCTTCAGGGATCGACCATTCTGATAAGGATCGGGCATGCAAGGCTCCTCGACGCATTTTGGGACTGTGCGGCTTGCGTGGGAGGGAGACGCGAGGCGCGCGATCCGAGCCGTTGGCCCGGACGAACGTACACATGATCTCGCGCCCGGCGGGTGAGTCTCTACTGGACCGCGGTACAGTCGTGGGACAACGCATCGGCCAGTCACCGCCGGCGGCGGTAATGCTTGTCTGATTGATGCGTTGGATTGACACTCCGGCGGGAACCGCTCACACTACCGCGCATGCGACTAGCGATTCTTGCCTTCTTGGTGTTTGTGGCGCTCCCGCCGGCGATTCAGGCGCAGGGGGCGCCTGTTTTCGTGATTACCCCGATAGAGAGCACGATCACGTTTCACGTGAAATCATCGGTGGCTATTGCCGGGAAATTCGATAAGTGGGATGCGTCGTTAAAATTCACATCTCCGGACGAAACGACAGGGGTTTTGGAGATCACGATTCAGGCCGCCAGTGTGGATACCGGTAGCGGCATGAAGAACGGCAAGCTGAAGGGCAAAAACTTCTTCGACGTCGAACGGAATCCGGTGATCACGTTCAAGTCGACGAAGTTTGTCCAGACCGGCCCGGAAACCTTCGAGGTGGACGGAGACTTTTTGATACGCGGAGTATCAAACCCCGAGAAGCTGACACTGACCGTTACGGGCAAGGGAACAGGCTCGGGCGAGATTAAAGGATCAATGGTCTTCAATCGTAAGGATTACGGCGTAAACGGCAGTATTCCTTTCATCAAGATCGCTGACCATGTGGATGTAAATTTCCATCTCAAGGGCGAGCGAGTCAGCGGACCTCCGCTCATGCTTAAGCAATAGCCTCGGCAGGTCGAGGGGAGCAGTCTTCCTACAGTATTCACTGTATGGACTGTGAATTTACCCCGAAGGATAGTCCCCTCGTCTGGTGAAGGAGATGACCGCGACAGTGATCGGTACCGCCAGCAGGGCGCTTAGCGGGGAATCGATCTAGCCTCCTCTTGTGACTGCTTGTAACTGCCATTCACGCCGACAGGTTGCGGGCTTCCTCCTGGGCCACGCGAAGTCCTGATCGAACTATCAACGCTAATCGCGAGACCTCTCGGTAGGGGAGATCGCCAACCTCGTTATCCCGAGAGAGATGGATCTGACGGCTGCAACTCCTCAATGAGAACAGCGCCAGTTCTGCAACGTGCTGAGGGTGACGACGAATAGAAAGACCGCAAATAAAGACCGCGAGTGATTCCGGAATGGCATAACGAAAAGCAAAGGAGCAGAAACATGAAAATAGTAATGGTGCTGACATCGCACGATCAGCTTGGCGACACCGGCCGGAAGACCGGCTTTTGGCTGGAAGAATTCGCGGCCCCTTACTTCGTTTTCAGGGATGCGGGCGTGGATCTGACTCTCGCCTCACCGAAAGGCGGCCAGCCTCCGGTCGATCCGAAGAGCGATTTGCCCGAAAATCAGACTCCTGCCCAGGTGCGGTTCAAGCAGGACCAGGTCGCGCAAAAGGCGCTCTCTCAGACGGTCAAGCTCGCCGATGTGAAAGCGGAAGACTACGACACGATTTTTTATGTGGGAGGGCACGGCCCGATGTGGGACCTGGTCGATAATCCCGACTCCATCGCCTTGATCGAGGCTTTCTACAATTCCGGTAAGCCGGTTGCTGCGGTCTGTCATTCGCCCGCGGTGTTCCATCGCGTTATGTACAAGGGCGCACTGCTCGTGAAAGGTAAGCGCGTCACAGGTTTCACCAACGGCGAAGAGGAATTCATGAAGTTGACTCACGTTGTGCCGTTCCTCGTCGAGGATGAACTGAAGCGGATCGGCGGCCTTTATGAGAAGGCTCCCGACTGGGAGAGTCGTGCGGTCATTGATGGCCGCCTGGTGACTGGGCAGAACCCCGCGTCCTCCACCACCACAGCACAAGCACTTCTGACGGTGCTCGCGCAGAAATCAGCAAGCGCTTAGCTTCCCCAGAACTACTCGAAAGGACACACGGTGAAACAGCCAGGTGATGGATCGCGCCGTCGGTTTCTGAAGACGAGCTCGAAGTTGGGTTTGGCAGTTGCGTTCGGCTCGGCGACGCTCGGCGAGGCGCTTGCAGGTTCGACATCTGAGACTACTGAAAAGGAGGGCGCCTTGACCCAAACCAGCGCTACGCAACAACGCGGCGACGATGCGATTCGTCCGTTTCATGTGAATTTTCCGGAAGCAGATCTTACCGATTTACGCAGGCGCATACATGCGACCCGCTGGCCCGACAAGGAAACGGTCGCCGATGATTCGCAAGGCGTGCAGCTTGCGACGATGCAGCAACTTGCGCGCTATTGGGGAACCGAATACGATTGGCGCAAGTGCCAGGCGAAGCTGAACTCCGTACCGCAATTCGTCACGAACATCGACGGGCTCGACATTCATTTCATCCACGTGCGTTCCAAGGAACCGAATGCTCTTCCGCTGATCATCACGCACGGGTGGCCCGGCTCGATCATCGAACAGATGAAGGTGATCGATCTGCTGACGAATCCAACGGCACATGGCGCGAGCGCATTGGACGCTTTCGACGTCGTGATCCCGTCGCTGCCGGGATACGGGTTTTCAGGCAAGCCGGCCGCGACCGGTTGGGACCCCAACCGCATCGCAAGCGCGTGGATCGTGCTGATGAAGCGCCTGGGATACACGAAGTTTGTGGCCCAAGGTGGCGATTGGGGAAATTGCGTCACCGAGCTGATGGCCCTGCAGGCGCCCCCAGGATTGCTCGGCATTCACACCAACATGGCGGCCACGGTTCCAGCCGACATTGACAAAGCTGCGCTTGCCGGAGCTCCGCCGCCGTCCAATCTCGCAGGAGACGAACTGCACGCATACGAGCAGCTGGCCTTTTTCTACAAGCACGGCCTTGGCTACGCGATCGAGATGGCCAACCACCCGCAGACGCTATACGCAATCGCGGATTCGCCCATCGGTCTCGCGGCGTGGATCCTCGATCACGACATCCGCAGTTATGAGTTGATTGCGCGTGTATTCGACGGTAAGACCGAGGGACTGACGCGAGACGACATCCTCGACAACATCACGCTGTACTGGTTGACGAACACGGCGATCTCGTCGGCTCGTCTCTACTGGGAATATAAAGGCGGCTTTTTCGACGTGAGGAACGTCACCATCCCGGTCGCCGTCAGCGCTTTTCCAGACGAGATCTACCAAGCCCCGCGGAGTTGGACAGAGAAAGCCTATCCCAAACTGATTTACTACAACCGGCCTCCCAAGGGCGGGCACTTCGCAGCCTGGGAGCAGCCGCAATTGTTTACGGAAGACGTTCGTGCGGGTTTCAAACCACTGCGTTAGCGAGCGGGGGAGGCGGCGCGCACGGCGCCGCCTTCGCACACCCCCCACGGCAACGGCTGAAAGCTTCGGTCAAAGGTCACCGTCCCGAAGAGCTTTGAATACCTGCCTGCATACTGCATGCCCGCTGGATACCTCCAGCTGTTTAGTAGAAGGACGCAGGCTCGGCACAGACGGGTGTGGCTCGTTTGGCTCACGCTATACTTTCTGTTGGCTGGGCAAAGTGTGCGAAACGACGGCCTTTGGGGGATGGCCCGGCTTATCGGATAACGAGGTACCTTGGCATGAGAAAGCTGTCTACACGGCTCGTCATAGCAATGCTGGCGATCTCCGCGGTTCCCTGCAGAGGGTCAGACGACCCTCCTAGTCCTGCCGAGATAGCGAGGGAAAACGAGGTCAAGCAAGAGGAGCTAGTCAATCTAGAACTGGAGACGGCGCGGGCGCTGCAGACCAACAATGGAACATTATTCCGGCGAGTCTATGGCGACGACTTCGTGGGAATTTTGCCGTCGGGCCAGATCCTGGACAAGGCGGGATGGATCGCCACAGTCGAAAACCCTGAGAACCGGTATACGTCGTTTATTGCGACAGACATCCGGGTACGGATGTTTCAGGATACGGCCATTGTGACTTGTCTCTGGAGTTCGCACGGACTCAAGGGCGGACATTCTTTTTCCCGGCAATTGCGTGTTACCCACGTGTACATCTACGGTCAGCGCGGCTGGCAGGCCATCGCGGACCAGGAAACACTCTTACCCGGCTAAGAATTGCTTCGAGCGGGGTGCATTCGAATTCTAATTTGCCGGCGGCGCGACGTAGTAGCCTGGCCGCGTGCGCACGGAAACATTAGTTCCGCGAGACCGTCACCTTGATTGAGTGAAAGCCCGGCGCACGCTCTCCGTTTGGGCGGTAGCCGATGATGTACTGCGCGTGGAGTTCACCTCCGATTTCGTCGAGCGCGCTGCGGAGCGTGGTGGCGCGAGCCGCGCTGTAGTGGATGCCTCCCGTCGCCGCCGCCGCTACCTCCAGCTCGTGATTCTTGACCTTATTTATGCCCTGTTGGAGAAGGAAGATCGCGGGAGCGGCCCACAGCGAGGGAGCGTCTTGCAGAAGGTCTCGCGTCGCGCTGCTAGGCCCGACCGCGTAGATCGATATATTCTCGTGCTCCGCGTCGCGCACGATTTCGCCTAGCTTCGCTTTACTGCCCTCATCGCGGGATTCGCCGACGATTAACATGATGCGCCGCCGCATGGGCGCTTCATCTTTCAACATTTGAACAGCGACGGCCATCGCGTCGTAAAGGTGCCTGGTGGGCACTTCAAATTGGACATTCGCAATTGCACTCTCTATTGCGTCGTGGTCCATCGTGAACGGTTGGCGCACCTCGACCGTGGAATCGTAGGTGATGACAGCCGCTTCGCCGTCGAGGGCCATGCCCGTTTCGGTGAAGATGCTTCCCAGGCTGTGAATCACGGGAATCATCGCGTGCGGGCGGGAGCTCGTCTCCAAGACAAGAACAACGGCAAGGGGATCGCCTCCGAGGTCCCATTGGTCGATGTTTTGCTCGACGCCATCGTCGAAGACGTGGAAATCGTTCTGCGAGAGGTTGAGAACGAACTCGCCGCTGGGGTCCGTAACCGTGGTGGCGACGATTACTTCGTTGGTGACCACGCGAATCTGCTCGTTCGACAGCGGCGGAGGTGGCGCCGGCACCTGCGAAGCGGGCGCTTGCGTTTGAGTTCGCGCAGAGCCAACGACGGCAGCGGCGAGGAATAGCGCCAGGGTGCATCGACGCACGAATTGTCGGGAGTTTCTCGTCATGGCTGGGTATGCGATTTGGTTTCGGCGGTAAAGGTTGTAAATGCGATTGTAAACGGTTTGCTAGACTGGAATCCGACAACCATGGACGACGCCAATATTTATCCGACGATCGGGGAGGAAGGTTTCACGCGGCTCGTGGCGGCCTTCTATCGACAAGTCCCGGACGACGACATTCTGGGGCGAATGTATCCGGAAGAGGATCGCGCGGGAGCCGAGCAGCGACTTCGCGATTTCCTGATCTACAGGTTCGGAGGTCCGCAGCGATACATTGAGGAACGAGGGCATCCGCGCCTGCGTGCGAGGCACATCCCTTTCCGAATCGATCAAGCGGCGCGCGACCGGTGGATGCACGTGATGAACCAAGCTTTTGCCGAGGCCGCCCTGCCGGGTGAGGCCGAGCAACATCTTCGGACGTTCTTCGAGCAGATGTCGACCTTCATGATCAATCAGGCGTGATCGTTCAGGCATGAGCAATCAGTTTTGATCAATTGCCGGGCTTGCGTCATATAATGCGCTCCCGAGAACGGGCTATTTTTTCGATTACTTGGGCGCTCCCCGGAGATGACTGTGCGCGGCGGTTTCCAATACGGAACACACGAGATCCTCATTTACTGTGTATTTTTCGTGTCGATGATGGCCGCGACCGAGATCGGGTTCCGCTTCGGCCGATGGTCAGAGGCAATCGTCCCCGAGGCCGCTAAGGACCACCTCTCCACGATCGAAGCGGCGATCCTGGGCATCCTCGCTCTGCTGCTGGGATTCACGATGTCAATGGCCGTCACGCGCTTCGAGGCTCGCAGGCAACTGGTAGTGGACGAGGCCAACGCCATCGGCACTTCCTCCCTTCGCACCCAACTCCTACCCGCGCCGGAAGGCCCCGAGATAGCAAGTCTTCTTCGGCAGTATGTCGACGTACGCGTGCAATATGGGACTGCCGAAGGCGACGAACTCGCGCGGCTCGATAGTCTGCGCGCGGAAGGTGTTCGTCTGCAAAACGAGTTCTGGACGCGAGCCGTCGCTTACGGACAAAAGGATCCCAATCCCGTGAGGGCTGGGTTGCTGCTGCAATCTTTGAATCAGGTGATCGATCTGGAAGCGACGCGATGGGCGGCGTTCAACAATCATGTGCCGGCGAGCGTAATTTATGTGAATGCCATCGTCGGCCTGCTGGCGGCGGTGGTGGCCGGATACGCGCTTGGCGTGAATGGGCGGCGGCAAATCTTCTCGACGTGCATGCTGGTGCTGGTGATCACGCTGGTACTCTCGGTAATCCTCGATATCGACCGCCCGCGCTCCGGGTTCATACGCATAAGCCAGCAGCCCATGAGGGACTTGCAGCGCCAGCGTTGAAAGGTTGCGAAAAAGTAGCTCTTTGCCACGCACAAATGTAATATTCCGTGGCGCTCAACTGATGATTCGGAGTTACTCGCTTGTTCGCTCTCATTAGAACCCTGATCAGGCCATATCGCGGCGTACTGCTGGTTATATTAACGGCCATGCTTCTGCAAACGGCCATGAGCGTGGCGAGCCCCTGGCCGCTGAAAATCGTCCTCGATAACGTAGTGGGCACGCACAAGCTCTCACCCGAAATGACGCACCTGCTTGGCCCCCTGCTGCGCGGCCAGAGCAAGATGAAAATCGCAGAAGCCGCGGCCATCGCGGCGGTTTTGATAGCGCTCCTCGGCGCAGTGATGGCCTACATCGCGAACTACTTCACCACCAGCGTGGGGCAGTGGATAGCCAACGATCTGCGCTTGAAGACCTATCACCACCTGCAACAACTCTCCCTGAGCTACTACGACAGCCACGAGACGGGGACGCTTTTAAGCACCATTACGACCGACGTACAAACGATCCAAGGCTTTGCATCGTCCTCGACAGTGGGCATCGTCGTGGACATGTTCACGATCATTGCCATGCTGGTGGTGATGTTCTGGCTGAACTTCGACTTCACACTGATCGCGGTAGCGATTACGCCGTTCATGCTGCTGCTGGTGTCGCGCTTCAAGAAGATCGTCAAGAAGGCGACGCACGAAGTCCGCAAAGAGCAGAGCAAAATCGTTGCGGTGGTCGAGCAAGGCCTGCAGTCCGAGCGGGTGATCCAGGCTTTTGGACGCCAGGACCTTGCGGAAGCTCAACTCGCCGCGGTCAGCCAAGCGACGGTAGATGCTTCGCTGAAGGCTCGCCGCGTGAAAGCCTTGCTGTCGCCGATCGTGGCCGTAACGGTTTCACTGTGCACGGCCGTGGTGCTTTATCGCGGGTCGTACCTGATCCTCGCGGGCGCCATGACGGCTGGCGGCCTGACCGTGTTTCTCTCCTACTTGAGCAAATTTTTCAAGCCGGTGCAGGACCTGGCCACGATGACGAATACAATCGCGCAGGCCGCCGTTGGCGTCGAACGCATCCGCGGAATACTTGAAGCGGACACGATTATTCCGCAGCGCCCTGACGCGCGTGAGCCGCAAACGCTAAAGGGCGATATTGAATTCCAGAATGTGGCTTTCGCGTATAACGACGAGGCCAAGGTGCTGACGGATGTCAGCTTCGGGATCAAGGCGGGGCAAATGGTGGGAGTCGTTGGCCCCACGGGCTCCGGAAAATCCACCATCGTCAGCTTGATTCCGCGTTTCTACGATCCCACTGGTGGCACTGTAAAGATTGACGGCATAGATCTGCGCGACTACAAAATGCTTCAGTTGCGGGATCAGATCGGCTACGTGCTGCAGGAGACGGTTCTCTTCGAAGGATCTGTGCGGGACAACATCGCCTACGGCCGCAAGGGCGTGACCGAGGAGCAGATCCTGGAAGCAGCCAAACTGGCGAACGCTGATGAGTTCATTCAGCGCATGCCGCACGGATACGACACAATGGTCGGCGAGCGGGGCGACACGCTGTCAGGAGGGCAGCGCCAGCGCATCGGCATCGCGCGCGCCGTTATCCGGAATAATCCCATCCTTATATTGGACGAGCCCACCGCGGCGCTGGACACGGAATCGGAGCGGCTGGTGATCGAGGCACTGGAGAGATTGATGAAGGGGCGCACGGTGATTACCATCGCTCACCGGCTGAGCACCATTCGCGACGCGGATAAGATCGTAGTCTTGAAAGGTGGCGTGGTTGCGGAAGAGGGCACGCACGACGAATTGCTCGCGCGCAACGGGGTATATGCCGAGTTGTATAAGATCCAATTCGCTTCGCCGCCGCCCGCTTCGGCCGCGGCATCGACCGCGGATCCCGCGACTGTGGCGGGAGGGAACCCTTCACCTGCGGCCTCTGTTCCGACGGTTTAGCCGTAGAAACGGTAATAGTTTTCGTAGACAATGAGTGACCCGGCAGTGATTCCTGGGAGGTCCTATGGCTCGTTCCCTGATCGTAATGCCCGATGATTCGGCCAAGCCGATTTTGGCTGCCATCGAAGGTGCGAAGAAGTCCATTCGCGTGAAAATGTTCGTGTTCTCCGATCCTACTCTTCTGAAGGCGGTGATCGCGGCCCAGAAGCGCGGGGTCAAGGTGCGGGTCATGCTGAACGCGGCGCGGCGCAGCGGAGAGTCGGACAACGCCGAGGCTGAGAAGCAATTGAAGGCCGGGGGAGTCGAAGTGAACTCGAGCAACCCCGCATACGACGTGACTCACGAGAAGTCTATGGTGGTTGACGACGAAATGGCTTTCATCAAGTCGCTGAACTGGCAGACCAAGAATCTGACGGAAACGCGCGATTATGCGGTGGTCACCACGCACGCGCATGAAGTTGGAGAAATGATCGAGTGCTTCGAGGCCGATTGGCATCGCAAGCCCTTTCACGGCGGCGAGAAGTCGCATTTGATCTGGTGCAGCGGGAACGGCCGGGAACGCATCGCGCAGTTTATCGACGATACCAAGCACACCATTTTTCTTCAGAACGAGCGCTATCAAGATTCCGTGATTATCGAGCGGCTGGTTCGCGCGGCGCGACGCGGCGTGAAGATTCACTTAATGGCGCGTCCTCCGCACAAACTCAAGAAGGAAAAGCTTTCCGAGGGCGTGGGCGGCTTGCGCATCCTCGATGACGTGGGCGTAAAGATCCACAAGCTCAAGCACCTAAAGCTTGCACGGCAAGATGCTGCTGGCGGACCACAGCCGGGCGATTGTGGGGTCGATCAACCTGGCCCCGGGAAGCTTTGACAGCCGGCGGGAGCTGGCCATCGAAGTTCACGATGCGGAGGTGGTGGAGCGGCTGCGCCACGTTGCGCATCACGACTGGGAACATTCGCATCCTCTCGATTTGAGCGACGAAGGGCTTCTCGCTGAGATCGAAGCGCACAAAATGGAAGTCGGGGATGAGCTCGGTCTGCCCGATGACCACGAGGAAGATCACCACTCCAAGAAGCACGCGAAATCCTAGCTGATACGTGGGCTCGATCTCGCAACGGGGCCTGAGAAGGGTCGCCCTCCGACCCTTCGGAGGCTACTCCGACCTATCGGAGTTCGGCTAGAAAGAAGTTCGCTCCAAGACCTATACATCTGCTGTAAACTCCATTGCCTTAATGTTTTAGCGCCGCCCCGCAATAGGCCTTCGATTGGTCCGCTGCGTGCCGTTAGTGGGTCGCAGTTTCGGCGCACAGCACTTCGCCTTGGATCGGGGTCCAAGGACGCCGGATATGATGAAGACGCCGCTCCCTCCGCGCTGAAGGCCAATGTGGGGGAGACACGGCTCGTTCGCGGTCTATTCCCCGGTGAAGTAATTTGCGGCCAAGATCAAGAAAGGATCGCTCCATGAAAACCAGACTGGCATTGTGCGCATTAGCTATTTGCTTGGTATCGACGATTGCCACGGCCCAGCAGGTCTCCGTGAATTACAACCACAACCAGAGCTTTGCGGGGTATCACACCTATGCGTGGGCCTCGAATAACGCGAACCAGGTACAGAACTCGATCCTGGCGCAGGTGGCGCAGCAGGACATCGATTCGGCACTGCAAGGCAAGGGCTGGATGAAGGTGCAGGAAGGCCAGAATCCCGATGTGATCGTCACCGCCAACGGCGGGATGAAGCAGCAGACCTCCTATAGCGCGTGGGGTATGCGCGGGATCGGCGGAGGAATCGGCGGCATCACCCCCCAGCAGAATGTCGAGGCAACGCTGATCGTCGACCTCTACGACGCGAAGGGTCAGAGCTTGGTTTGGCGCGGAATCGCCCAAGACACGCTGAGCAACAACGGCAACAAGAATCAGTCGCTGGTACAGAAGGCCATTACGAAGATGTTTAAGCAGTGGCCGAAGTAGGCGTGGGACCAAAGTCCGAAGTAGATCGGCCTGTTGGCGGCGTGAAGCCTGCGCGCGTCAATCGATCGATGTGCGGGGTTTCACCGAAGGAGCACAAAGCATGAAGCAGGAACTGAAGCAGCTGCGCGTTGTTGCCGGAGTCGGAACATTTCTATTGGGAGCCATGCTGGCCGCTGCTACGGCGAGGGCGCAAGTGGTTACAGGCGAATTGGGTTCGCCCAACGCCACGACCACGATCAATGGGAAGCAGATTCCGGAACAGCCTCCGAAATTTGGCGGAGTGATCAAGGAAAGCGCCAAGGATTCGAAGCCATGGTGGGCGCCGAGAGTCGTGCCCCCGAAGGGCGCGCCCAACGTGCTTCTGATCATGACCGACGATCAAGGTTATGGAGTCCCGGGGACGTTCGGCGGCGTGATTCCGACGCCGGCACTGGATCGGATCGCCCAGAACGGCTTGCGCTACACGCAGTTTCATTCGACCGCTCTTTGTTCGCCGACGCGGGCGGCTTTGATTACAGGGCGCAACCATCACTCCGTGGGCTTTGGAGTGATCGGCGAATTGTCGACCGGTTATCCGGGCTACGACTCGGTTATCGGGCCGGAGAACGCTACCATCGCCGAAATTCTGAAGGAAAACGGTTACGCCACGTCGTGGTTCGGCAAGGACCACAACACGCCGGGCTTCACTTACAGCACCACTGCGGGGCCCTTCGACCAGTGGCCGATCGGCATGGGCTTCCAGTATTTTTATGGCTTCCTGGGTGGCGAAACAGACCAGTGGACGCCCTACCTCTTTCGCAATACGACGGCAGTGTATCCTTGGGTCGGCCATCCGGGCTACAACCTCACCACGGACCTGGCTGACGATGCCATCAAGTATCTGAGGGACCTGAACGCAGCCGCGCCCGACAAGCCGTTCTTCCTCTATTACGTGCCCGGCGGCTCGCACTCGCCTCACCAGCCAACCCAGGAATGGATCGATAAATTCCACGGCAAGTTCGACATGGGTTGGGAAAAGATGCGAGACGAGATCTTTGCAAACCAGAAGCGGCTCGGAGTGATTCCTCCCAACACGACGCTAACGCCGTGGCCGGACGGACAGCCCGAGTATGGCGGAGCAAAGCTGCCGAGGTGGGACTCGCTGAACGAGGTGGAAAAGAAGATGTACGCCCGCCAGGCGGAAGTATTCGCTGCCTACACCGCTTATACCGACCATGAGATCGGACGAGTAATCCAGCAGGTCCAAGACATGGGTAAGCTCGACAACACGCTGATTATTTACATCGACGGTGACAATGGCACCAGCGCCGAAGGCAGCGTGTACGGCACGTTCAACCAGTACACTGCATATAACGGCATCATCAATGAGCCCGTGGTCAAGCCCGTCCTCGTGATGAACGCATTACACTATAACGACTGGGGTTCCGACAAAACCTATCCGCACATGTCGGTAGCCTGGTCCTGGGCGTTTGATACCCCCTTCAAGTGGACCAAGCAGGTGGCATCGCACTTCGGGGGGACCCGGCAGGGTCTGGCGATTTCATGGCCTGGGCATATCAAGGACGTTGGCACTATTCGCACGCAGTTCCACCATGTGATCGATATCGTGCCGACGATTCTCGAAGCTGCGGGTGTCCAGGCGCCGGACATGGTGAACGGGATCAAGCAGAAGCCGATCGAAGGCGTCAGCATGGCTTACACGTTTGACCAGGCGAATGCCAGTGCGCCGTCGAAGCGCGACACGCAGTACTTCGAGATGGTCGGCAACCGGGCCATCTACCACGACGGATGGGTTGCCGCTACCACCCCGCCAGCTCCGCCCTGGGAGCTTGGAACGACGGCAATGCCACCCATCGATCAATACAAGTGGGAGCTTTATCACATCGCGGATGACTATTCGGAATCCAATGACCTCGCCGGGACAATGCCTGACAAGCTAAAGGAAATGCAGGCCCTGTTTATGAAGGAAGCGGCGAACCACCAGGTTTTCCCGCTGGATAACTCGGGCTTCGTGCGCGCGCTCACGGAGAGACCGAGCGCGATCGCCGGGAAAACGGTTTTCACCTACACCGGAGAGAACGCCAACATTCCCGACGGCAATGCCCCCAACATACTGGGGAGGGACTTTACAATCGCCGCCGAGGTTACGATTCCCAGTGGCGGCGCGGAGGGGATGATCGCTACCGAAGGCGGACAGATCGGTGGCTACGGCCTCTATCTCACCCATAGCTTCAATTGGTGGCTCAAGAGCCGGTTGTTCAAGACCACCGGTTGGATATTGCTCATTTTGGGATTATTTCTACTCTGGCGGAGTAAGCCCGGCTGGAGCAGGCGGTTTGGCTACGCGCTGCTGCTGATAGCCGCACTGGGACTGTTGCTCGTGTTCGCCACCGACATCTTCGGATTCGGCCGCGGCCGGCCGGTGTTCGTTTACAACATGCTGGACCTGGAGCGCTTCCGGTGGAGAGGCTCTGCGCTCAGCGAGGGCAAGCACACCATCGTCTTCGACTTCAAGTATGACGGCCCCGGGGTCGGCAAGGGCGGTACCGGCGTGCTGAGCGTGGATGGCAAAGAGGTTGACCGCAAGTCGATCGAGCACACCATTCCGTTTCTACTCCCCGCCGACGAGAGCTTCGACGTCGGGCTAGACACTCGTACGGGGGTGGACTTTACCTATGACGTCCCATTCCGCTTCACGGGAACAATCGACAAGCTGACGTATAACCTCGGGAAGTCGCAGTTGTCGGCCGAGGATCAGAGGAAGATGGACGATGCGTTGGCTAGACTCAACAACTAGGCGGAGAGAGCCACAGGATGAAAGATTGAGGCACGGATGAAGACTCTGCTCATTGCGAAGTCTGCCGTGGAAGTTCTGGCAGGTTTGGCATTGGTAGGGGTTCCCTCGACGGCGGTTTTCTTTCTATTGGGGTCGCCGCTTGATGGTGCTGCCGCAACGGCTCTCGGTCGCGTTGCGGGGGCGGCCCTGATTGCGCTGGGAATCGGATGCTGGCTGGCGCACTATGACAGCCAGAGTCGCGCAGCGAGGGGACTCGTCGCCGCGACGCTTGTCTACGACGCAGGCGTGGTAATCGTTCTGCTGTTTGCGCGCTTCGCCGAAGGGCTGTCCGGAATAGCTCTATGGCCCGGAGTCGCCCTTCATTCGGGGTTGGGGATTTGGTGCCTTGTATGCCTCGGCAGGAGCGTTGCACCTTTTCGGGTGACGCAGACATAATTGCATTCGACTAGAGCCGCAATCGAGATTGGATATCGTTCCACTTATGGTTTTCGGAGGAAGGTAAAATGAAAACAGTTATCGCAGCTTTTCTGCTGGTTCTTGCGTCCGTGAGCACGGTTTGCGCCCAAGATCCGGGGTGGCCGCGCCAAATTACGAAACCGGCCGGCACACTCATTTATTATCAGCCGCAGGTTGACTCCTGGGACCACTTCCAAAATCTCGCTTGGCGTATGGCCGTTTCGGTCACGCCGACCGGCGGCAAGACCGTTGTCGGCGCCGTGTCCATGACCGGCTGGACGAGCGTCAATGCTGAAACGCAGATGGTGCTGATCTCCAATCTGATGATCAAGAACGCCTATTTCCCGTCGCTGGACCCCGTCAGCGCGGCGAATATGCAGCAAGCGCTACAAGGATACGTGCCGCCGACGGTATGGATTTCCATGCAGCGGTTGGTTGCGTGTGTTCCGAAGCCGGCGACGCCTCCGCCGGGCGTGCAATTGAATAACGAGCCTCCGCAGATGTTCGTCAGCTATCAACCGGCGATTCTTTTGAGCGTGGAAGGCCAACCGGTGCTTGCGGACATCAAGGACACAAATCTGAAGTACGTGGTGAACACCGAGTGGCCGATCTTCGTTCATAACAAATCTAACGAGTACTATGTGCTGGCCGGCGATCAATGGCTGAAGTCAAGCAGCCTGCAAGGGCCATGGACAGTAAGTCCGATAGTGCCGGGCGACATGAAAAAGGTCGTGCAGGAGAAGCAGTGGGCGAGCCTCGCGCAATACGTTCCGCCTCCACCGGCGGGCCTCAGCTCTCCCGCGCCTACAGTTTTCTACAGCACAACGCCTGCAGTCGTGATGCTGTTCGACGGGCAGCCGGTCTACTCACCGATTCCGGGGACGCAGCTCGTTTACGCGACGAACACCCGCAGCTATCTGTTCGTTTACTCGCCGACGAATCAATTTTATTACATGACCGCGGGCCGGTGGTTTACCGCCAGCAGCCTGCAGGGGCCGTGGACCTTCGCGACGCCCAATCTCCCAGCCGACTTTGCCAAGATTCCGCCCTCGAGTCCCGCCGCGCAGGTGCTTTCTGCGGTTCCGGGGACTTATGAGGCCAAAGACGCCGTGATGATCGCTCAGGTTCCTACGACGATCACCGTGAATGCGGCCGCGGCGGCAGCAAATGCAAACGTGACCTATAGTGGCCCGCCGGAATTTTCGCCGATCCAGGGAACCTCGATGTCCTACGCCACGAATACGGCGCAAAAGGTGATTCAGGTCAACGATTTTTATTACTTGTGTCTGCAGGGGATTTGGTTCGTTTCCGGGAGCCCGCAAGGTCCTTGGCAGACTGCGGAATCCGTACCGCAAGTGATTTACACAATTCCGCCCAGCTCACCGGTCTATAACGTCACTTACGTTGTGCAGGCGCCGGCAGCGGCCGGGACCGTGACAGCCAGCTACACGGCCGGGTACATGGGTGCGTTTATTATGGGCGCGGCAGTAGGAGCGGTGGTCGCCGGCGGCACGGGATACTATTATCCGCCGTACGTTTACCATCCGGCCTATGGGTATCCCGGCTACTACCCCTATCCAAGCACGTACGGTTATTCGTCCTACTACCACACGACCACAGGAGCGTACGGCGTTTCCCAGACTGCCTATGGTCCGTATGGATCGGCGACTAGAAGTGCGTCGTATAACCCGTACACCGGAACTTATGCGCACTCAGGTTCGGTATCTACTCCCTACGGCAGCGCGGCCGCAGGTACTGCTTACAATCCATACACGGGCGCCTCTGCCGCCACGAAGCAAGGCTCCAATGGTTATAGCTCGTGGGGCAGCTCGGAAGTTTCGAAGAACGGCGAAAGCGCTTACTCGCAGCATTACACCACAGCGCAGGGAACAACCGGATCCGTACAGACTTCGAACGGTGGAAAAGCCGCCGGGGCTTCGGGCGCCTACGGAAACAGCGCAGCTGTGGGCAAGACGGCGAACGGCAACATGTACGCCAGCGCGGACGGCAATGTTTACAAGAACACCGGCAGCGGATGGGACAAGTACGGCAGCAACGGGAGCTGGAATTCGGTGAACTCATCGCAGGATCATCCCTCTTCCACCTCCTCTGCTTCGTCCTATGACCACCCGTCGTCCACCTCTTCCGCCTCTTCCTATCACCCGAGCAGCGGATCCCAGGAGATGGATCAGGAAGCGCAGGACAGGGACAGAGGCGAGCAGTCGAGCCAGCGCTACAGCCAGCAAAGATCTTCCGGCGGCTGGGGCGGCGGCGGTGGTGGATATCACGGCGGCGGCGGGAGACGGTAGAGGAGTTTCGGAGCAGACGGCGGGCTTATTCCAGCTAAGCATTCGCCTGCCTGTGTGGGGCATGGGGCAAGTTACGAACTCAGGCGAGAGGCGGGAACATGAAGACTAAAACGACGAAAACTCTAGTGCTGGCCTTAGCAGCCTCTCTTCTGGTTTGCGTTGTAGCTGTCGCACAAAGCCAACAGATAAAGGGCGTGATCAATGGGCGGAGTGGCGCGACCATGACCGTCCAAACGCAGGGTTCCGAGAACATAACGGTGCTCCTGACGCCCGCAACGCAGGTGCTCGAACCCGAGGGGGTATTTCGCAAGAAACACTTGGCCATGGCCGCCCTGATTCCGGGGCTCTCCGTCGATGTGAAGGGCTCGTTCAACGCCAAGAACCAACTGGTCGCGGACAGCGTCACATTCCACGGCTCGGACCTCAACACCGCAGAGGACATTCAGGCTGGCCTCGCTCCCACCGATGCGCAGGTCCAGAAAAACCAGCAGCAAATTCAGGCGCAAGAACAGCAGATCCAGCAGCAAGAGCAGCAGCTGGCGGCCGAACAGAAGGCCAGCGCCGAGCACGCGGCGGAAATTGCGGCTAACAAGGCAGCCATTGCGGCAGCGAACAAGCGCTTCGGGGAACTGGGTGATTACAACATCCTGGGGGAAGTCACGGTTCTCTTCGGGAACGACAAGGTGACAATCGAAGATCAGTACAGGCCGCAGCTGCTCAAGTTGGCGCAGCAGGCGATGGGCATCACAGCCTACATTATTCAGGTGAAAGGCTACGCCTCAAAGGTCGGCAGTGCGGCTCTCAACCAGAGACTGAGCACGGAACGCGCCGAGAACGTGACGAATTTCCTAGAACAACAGGCCCAGATTCCGCTGACAAATATTCTGGCTCCCGGCGCGATGGGAACGAGCCGGCAGGTCGCACCCGATACCACGGCCGAGGGGCAGGCCGAGAATCGCCGGGTTGTGGTCAGGATCCTGCAGAATAAAGGTATCGCCGGGAACTAAGCGATTCAAAGATTGTGTGAAAATCGCGTTCGGCTGCGGTGAGATATGAGAGGCGATGCTTCCGGTTACGACGCGGCACGTAGTGGGGTTGCTCTTCAGCATCTGCGTCGCCGCTACTCTGTGCCACGCGCAGGATCTGGCGCCTCGCGCTTATGTGATAACGCCGGTGCATTCCAATGCGATTACGACCACGTGGTCCTTTTACGACGGCGGCGTGAACTTCAACGGCACGGTGCCGATCTCCGACGCAACGGGCACCTATTACGTATCGATCCTCAGTCTTTACCACTCGCTGGATTTCTTCGGCCGCTCGGCGAACATCACGGCGTCGCTGCCCTATGGAGTGGGAACTTTTCAGGGCCAAGTTTCGGGAGAAGGTAGATCGATATACCGTTCGGGCTTGCTGGATTCCACCTTTCGCTTTTCGGTCAACCTGATCGGCGGCCCGGCTATGCAGCCGAAGGAAATGGCCAGGTGGAAACAAAAGAGGCTGTTGGGAGTGAGCCTGAAAGTGATTGCACCGACAGGACAATATAGCGGCGCGAAACTAGTCAACTGGGGCGCCAATCGATGGGGTTTTAAACCGGAACTGGGTTATTCCGAACGCTGGGGCCATTGGGTGCTTGATGGCTATGCTGGGGCTTGGTTCTACACTACAAACTCTGCGTCATACGATGGTCCAGTCACCAAACCACAGACCGAAGCGCCTATAGGTTCTTTGGAGGGGCATTTGAGTTATGACATGAAGCAGCGCCTGTGGGTATCGCTGGACGGGAACTTCTGGTGGGGCGGCATTACCAGCCTGAGCGGCGTAGAGAACCTGGAGACCAAACAGACCGGCTCGCGCGTTGGCGGAACCGCTTCGTTTCCGATCAGCAAACATCAATCAATGAAAGTCAGCTATAGCAATGGCACATATATTCGTTTCGGTGGAAATTATCAGAGCATCTCCGTGGCCTGGCAGTATTCCTGGGCGGGCAGACCTAACTAGCGCTCGGCTCGTGCAAGGGGCGAAAGTTTTTCGGACAGAAATTAAAAGAGGAGAGATTTACATGAGAATGCATTCGATGCCGTGCTTCCTAAAGACAATCGTATTTTCGCTCGGCGCCGTGGCCGCGCTCGCGATGGTGATAGCGCCTCCATCCAGGGCCCAGAGTCCTGACCTTCAGCAGCACGTCGCCGAGATCAAGCAGGCGATGTCGCTAAACAAACAGGTTCTCGCTCAGTACACGTGGCAAGAGCAACAGACGGTGAGCGTAAAGGGTGAAGTGAAGAAGCAGGAGCTTTTCCAAGTGCGGTTGGGGCCGGACGGGCAGCCCCAGAAGACGAGTCTGGATCCCGACCAATCCTCGGGTGGCCGAAAGCATGGGATCAAGCACAGAATCCAGGAAGATTATGAGAACTACGCCCACGACATCGCGGCCCTGGCACAAAGCTATGCCCAGCCCGACCCTGGAAAGTTGCAGCAAATGTTCGAGCAGGGAAACGTACTGCTTGGATCGGCCGGAGTCCCCAATGAAGTGAAGATCGTGATTCAGGGCTACATAAAACAGGGTGACTCGGTCACCATTATTTTCAACAAGACTCAACAAGCTATTCAGAGTCTCCAAATTTCGTCCTATTTGAATGATCCGAAGGACGCGGTCACGATCTCGGCGCAGTACGCTCAATTGCCGGACGGGCCAAATCACGTGACGAGCATGGAAGTGAACGGCGTCAGCAAGCAGCTGATCGTCAACGAGCAGAACTCCAACTATCAGAAGCTGTAAATACGAAGGCGAGCGAAGTCCGAGGAGCGGTCGGTATTGCTTAGCTGGTTCGGGTGATGTGCGGCCAGACTCTTTGCACGACAGTGAAAAGAAAGGCAGTCGTGATCCCGAACAGAATCCACCCGTTCAGCGACTCGAGCGCCCCCATCAGTTCCCAGTGCTTTGCCAAATGGAGCTCCGCGTGGCCGTATGCGGTCATCGCGTTCAGCGAATAGAGCATCGCCGACTTCCTGTCGGGCAGGGCGCCGAGCAGAAGGAAGGCAAAACCCCAAAATCCCGCCTCAAGCCCCAGCAGTACTGTGGCGTACATCGCCGCACCACCCACGACCAACATCGATCTTCCATGGTGGAGACGCTTCTTCCCTTCCAGGACTAGCGAGACTCGCTGGTTGGCGAGTGCAAGACCGAAGGAATGGAATATCACCGTCGCGGCGATGATCGGCAAGCTCCAGACCCAACTGGCACTCCACGGGACGACTTCCGGATCCACCAGCGTACCTCCGTTAGCTCAGGCTGCGTTGAAAAACAAACGCGATAATTGTCTTGGCGGCGACCGGCTGATTTTTGACGGTCGCTGAATTGAATCCCCATGTTTTCACTGCGCTGACTGACGGCGCTGTGAGGGAAGGCACGCCCCGCACGACCCGCACCTTTGTCGCTTGACCCGCTGCGTTAACGGTTAAGTCGAGAACGACGGTGCCGGCGGCCACGCTATTTGGTGGATAGGTTGCGAACGAAGCAGAAGTGATCTGCGGCGGTGCGTATTCCGCGCCGGCGGCCGGCAGCGACTGCGGCGGGGCCAGAAATAGGGCTCGGCTCGCGGCGCCTCCAGGGTTGAATAAATTGAAAACAGCGCTGACGCAAATTGTGGAGGGCACGGCATTGCCATCTAGCGTGGCCGGCGTGAAAGTCCAGGACTGCAACGCTGCCGTTACGACGCCGGTCATCGAAGGCAGATCGCGCACTATCGTGACGCCCTGCATCTTCCCGGTGCTATCAAGGCTGACCGAGAGCGTGACGACACCGGCGGCAAGGCTGTCCGGTGGAAACGGAATAGCTGTCGTGCTGGCGACGTCCGGCGGAACGAAGTGCGGGACCTTGGCTGGACCGGAGCGTGCCGGTTGCGCTACAACGCTTACAAAGAAAGCTGCCAGAATCATAATCGCCGAGTTGGATTTCATCTTTAACTTATCCCTTCAGAAGTTCGCAAAATGACCGGCGGTTAGCGCCGGAATCCACCGCCGCCAAAACCGCCGCCGCGGAATCCGCCACCACCGCCCCAGCCGCCGTGAAAGCCACCGTCGCCAAAGCCGCCACCGCCGCTGCGGTCGGCAAAACCACCGCTGCTGCCCCACCCGCCACCGCCGCGATCACTGTAGCCGCCTCCGCCAGATCCACCGCCCCAACCGCCGGAGTGGTAGTTATTCCAGCGCTGTTCCCCTTGATCGCGCGCGGCCGAGTCGCTGCTGACCGAGGACGGAGCTGACTTCGTAGAATTGCTCCAGCCGTTGCCCGAATTTTCCTGCCATCCCGATCCGGAGCCGGGATCGGCCTTGTATACGTTGCCGTCGTGCGAGGCGTAGACATTGTTCCCGTTGTAGGCGACCCCATTTCCTGTGCTGGGTTTGTATGCGAAACCGCGATTCACGGACGTCGAAGCGCCGGTGTATGCGTTGCCTGCGACGCCATGAGCTCCTCCCGCAACAACGCCGGTGCTCGGATTGTATGCTGCACCGCGGCTGCCTGCCGCGTAGTTGCCGGTGTATGCGTTGTAGTTGTAACCTCTGCCGCCCACGCCGGTTGCGCCGGTGACGGGGTTGTAGAAGCTCCCTCGTTCTGCAGCGCCGTAGTTGCCCGTGTAGGGATTCGCCCAAGCGGCGCGTGTTCCGCTATAGGCTGCATCACCCCAATGGCCGTAAAAGTTCGCGGATGCGACGCCGCCATAGGCTCCCCATCCCCACGCGGGAGCCACGGGCCCCCAGCCGTACCAACCGACTGGACCCCACCAAGGGCTGCACGTGGTGCCGATGGCCATTCCGAGGCCGAAGCCCAGCGCCCAACCTCCCATCGCGCTCCAGCCAAACGCGGCACCCACACCATACGTCACAGGCGCGGGTACCCACACGGCTGGGCCTATGAATGGCTGATAGATGTAACCCGTGCCGTAGACCACCACGCCATCTGTGGAAACGACGGTGCCGTAGTAGCCGGGCGTGTATCCCACGTAAACGACGCTCGGTGTATAGCCATACACGTGCGCGTAGGTGGCGTAGTAGATCGGCGAGCTCGGCGGAATGTCATAGATTGCCGGAGGCACAGAAGTTGCCACGGCCCAGGGGCCGGTCGGCGAAGTGCCCGTGAACCAAACTCCACCCTGGCAGGCGTAATAGGACCCGGAGTACAGCACGACGGGCGTGGACGAATTCACCGCATAGACGAGCGAAGTGCCGGCGATAGGCTCAAAATCCGGCGCGCCAAAATATTGGAGAGTCAGTTTCGCAGTGTCGCGCTTGATGGTGGCCGTCTGAGGAATTTGATTGGCGATCAAAGCCTCTTTCGCTTGGGGAGTGCCGGCGATCGAGACCAGTACGCTGGCTTTCGGACTGTAGTCGGGAATCTTTGCGAAATCGGAGGGCAGGTTACTGGCGGAAATGAACGCCCACGGTCCATTCTGAATGGAAGCGGAAGAGAACCAGCGGCCGGCTACGAGTATGTAGTATTGAGAATTGGCGCTGTCCATGAAGATGTCGTCGCCGGTGTTGGTGACGTACAGGAGATTGGTGCCTAAAATCGGCGTGAACTGCGGCTCTCCCTGCGTGAGGATCAACTCGGCAGGCGTGGTGCTGACGTAAACCGCAGGGGCATCATAATTTTCATAAGCTTGGTTTAGAGATTGATCCGGATTCCCCAGAACCTGATTTTGGTCCGCTTGAATGGCTGCTTCCTTCAGTTCATCCAGGTCTTTCACGGGATCGCGCTTGGCCTGCGACCAACCGCCTTGAAGAGACTTCGACTCGACCCAGCCGTCCATCAAGGCGAGATAGTACATTTTCTTGCGGGCATCGAAAATAATCAGCGCGCGGGTATTGATGATTTTTTGCAGGCCGTCGCTTTCGGAGGCGCCCAGCACGGGTGAGCCATCGATGAGCGCCAGCACGGTGGGGGCTGTGTTAAAAATGATGGCCGGAGGATTATTTTGGACTTCCACCTTCTGCTGCTGTTCGGCGATGGACGTGGTGGCCAGACTGGATTGCAGTTGATCGAGCGGCATGCTCTGCGTCCACGTCATGTCCTTCTGGAACGCGCCGGAGTAGGCCGCGCCGTTGCCGGAGAGCGAAGGGAAATTCTTCTTGGTCAATTGGAAGTCTTCCAAAGTGACTACGCGATTGACCTTGTCGACCTCCGTGCGCGCCGTGAACCAAATCACGCCGTAATCCGTCTTGTTCGTGTGTTCCGTCTTGATACTGACGGCGGCATACGCGTCGAGCATGTTTCCGGTCCAACTCTCGAGTTGCGGCTGATAAATGGCGATCTTCGCTCCCTGATAGACAAGCTGCCGCGGCCAGGGATCGCCTCCGGGTGGCAACGAAGAAGGCTTCGCAGCACTCGCTTTGGAAGTCGTTGCCTGCGCGAACGCGAAGAGGGGCGAAGCGAGCACCAGACATGCGGTCAAGATCACGCAGAGAAGCTGCCTAAGAACCACTTCAAGGCGCATATCGATCAACTCTCCTTCAATCAGCGTATTGGACGGAGCGGAAGCCGGATAATACTGGCCCGGAGATGCGCCAGCAGGATACTGGCAAAACTGACAGACGAGGGGAAAAAAAGTCCCAGAGCCTCGCGCCAGCGCGATGACTCTGGGACCGTGTCCCAAACCAGCGTTGTGTTGTAGTTACTTGCGAGCCATTGAGGATTTGTTGAGGATGTCATCCAACGGTGTGGCCCCGGGCGTCGGAGCTTGGCCGCCGGTAATGATCTCCTTGGCGGTGATGGCCTTGCCATAGACCGCCTTGTTGGCATCATCGTCGGTGTCCATCGACGCGCCTTCCAGAGACACGCCGGCAAACAACCCCTTGGAGCGCGAATAGGTGAGGATGTCGACATTCATAGCGCTGGCGTTATATGACTGCGCCTGAGCGCCGGAAGGACCGGCAGCCGCAGCGGCGTTTGATCCCAGTTTCGTCTTTCCGTTCAAAATCTGATCCGCGCCTTTTTGATTCATGACCACCAGCAAGAAGTCGGTGGCTGTAGATCCGAGCTGAATGCCGAGGCTGCCCTGATCAAGCTTGTACATTGCCGGGGTTCCCCAAGCGCCATTCATCGTGGCGCCCTTGCGGCAAACCAGCACGCCTCGGCCATAGCTGCCGCCGATGCCGATGGCTACTTTCTTGACGCTCGGGAAAATGAGCACGCATTCGGCCTGGTCAAGGATGTGGACGGAGAGGCCTTTGTCACTTGCGAGCAATTCTTGCAACACGTTCGCGGAATTAGCCATCCGCTCGTCTTCCTTCTTCTGAGCGAACAGCGGGGAAGCTACGGCCAAACACAGAGCAAACACGATCAAATTTTTCTTCATAGTTTCGTCCCTTCGTAGTTGAGGATAGATTCTGCCTGGGGTTCAGAATCGTGGCGTCCAGCCGGACTGGGTACGGAAGCGCTTTTCCGTTCATACACAGGACGCTGACGGCTAACAGCGGAGCTGCGGTTCCCAAACCTGCTGCATGGTGTATACCATGAAAACTGCTACTCGGGCAATTAACGGAGTTTCGAGGTGTTTCTCGCCGTTCACCTTTCTGGTTCGCGACGGGTGTACGATGGTTTGAAGAGAAAAATACTATTCTCGATGGCAAATTCGGGCACGCCGATTCGCAGGAGCGAACTACTATGAGCGGAAAACGATCGATTGTGTGGTTGCTAGCGGCGCTTTTCCTTGTTGGGCCCGGGATCGCGCTATCGCAGGACGCCGCTCAGAACGGCACGCTGGTCATAGCTGGGCGCGCCGGGCACGTGCCGGTAATTCAGGTGAACGGCCGCTCCTACGTCGACCTGGAGAGTCTGGCGCGCACGGTAAATGGCTCGCTAAGCTTCGGTGCAAACCAGATTACGCTGACGCTGCCGGGCGCCAGGGCCACTGCGGCGGCGGCCACACCCGCGCAACAGCCCAATCGGGGATTCTCTCCGGGATTCTTGAGAGCGGGGATAGAAGCGATGGCTACGGTCCGGGAATGGCACAGCGCGCTCGCGACGGCGATTCAAAATCAAATTCCGATTTCGGCGAGTTGGCTGGGGGCGTATCGCGCGCAGGCGGCCACGAGTCTGAATTTGGCTCAGGCTGCGATCTCGACAAGTTCAGACCGCAACGCGTACCCGTTGCTGAATAACGAGTTTCAGAATATGGGGATGCTCGCCGACAAGTACATCGCCAAACGCGCCAACGTGGAATACATTTCGCCGGACTCGCTCCAGAACGACGACTTAAACCAGACCATCGTGAATTGCGGGCACTCGCTGGCTGCCATGTCGGCGAGCGGCCAGTTTGTGGACGATGGTTCTTGCCACTGAACCCCTTCTAGGGCCGCTACTGCCAAATCTCAACTGGACCACATGCTACCGAAGTCATGCGGAGGATTCCGCCTCGAGTTCGGTTCCCTTCATGCTCTTCGCGAGGAACCTTTTCAACGCGAGCGTTAGAGGGATAGCCAGGATGGCGCCCGGCAGGCCCAGCAGGAATGCCCACACCACGAGCGACAATGTGATTTCGAGGAAGGAGATGTCCGCAGCCTGCTTCATGAACATGGGCGTAACGGCGTTGTCGACAATCACGTTGGTAAGCACCAGGCCGCAGGCCACGACCAGGGCCCTCTTCCAGCCGTACATCAGCAGCGTGACGAACGTCGGCGGCACAAGCGCGACCATGAAGCCCAGAGTGGGTATGAAGTCGAGGAAGAAATACAGAAAGGCCCACACAACGGGCGTGTCCACGCGCATGATGACGAGAAAAATCAAGTTGACCAGGGCATTGATGCCCGCAGTTTTGGCGGTGATGCCCACGTAGGTTCGCGCGTCGGCCGCATAATCTGCCAGCCGCAACGCGAGGTGGCTTCGTTTGGCGCCGATATCTTCAGTCATCTCCATGACGAAGAGGAATCCCAAAAGAAAGATTAGGAGTCCGTTGGAGAGAATCGCGCCCGCCTCCGGCAGTACCGCACGGCCAATCTCACGAAGGCGCTCGGGCGTGAGGGCGCTCCTGACGGAGAGATTCGGGGGCGCCATCCCGTGGGCGCCCATGAAGCTCCCGACCTTTGCATAAATGATGGCCAGGTGCTCCTGGTAGACCGGAAGTTTTTCCTCCACGCGCACGCTGGCCAAGTCCAATGCGCCAAGCAGATAAATCCCAAAGGCGGCTACGGCAAGCGCGGTAATGGCGATTGCCGCGCTTTTCGATAACTTGAATCGCTGAATGAGCCACTTGGGAAACGGCGCTAAGGCGTAGGCAAACAGAAGGCCGAGCAGTAGAGGTCCAAGGATGGGGGCTGCGATCCTGACCCCCAGCAGAATGATGACAACGCATGCAGCACTCAGCAGAAACTGCCGCACCGGCGACAATGAGCCATTCGTCATCCGGCGAATACTACCTGCAATCGTTTCGAATGGCGAAGCTTATCTATCAGGGGGCCGGCTCGATGACACCTTCTTTTTCCAGCGCCTGGGTCACAATTTTCACTAAATCCTTAATCGCCTTCATCGCGGAATTGGCGTCGAACGTGTTGGTCGTCCCCGTCCAAACCAACTCGCCATCGGGCTTGGCCGTGGAATAGAAATTTACTTCCACCTGCGCTTCCTTTTCGGTCGTCATGTAGCCGGGGGTGTAAACGATTGGCGCGAATGCGGCGTAATATCCGTAGAAAGTTCCGTAGTAGGGAAGCGGGGTATAGACCTCGCCGGGAACGTAGGTTGTCTTTTCGTCCCTTTTCGTCAAGCGCGCGACGACGATGGCATCGATTTTTTGCCCCTGCACCACTTGCCGCAGATCATTCGGATCGATGGGAGTTGCGTTTGGCCTCGGCAGAAACTCATAACTGGGCGACACGGTTTCTCCGGGACGGGAGATTGCCGCCACCAATTCGTCCTCGAATTCCGCGCGATTCGCCGCCTGCCCGTTGAGGGCCAGCACCATGATGTTCTTAAAGGTTCCCCCGGTATAATTCGGATTCTTCCAGCTCAACTCCAGCTTCGGCGCCGCGGTGGCCAATAGCGCTACGCCAGTCAGGGCGGCAACGAGCAGTAGAAATTTCTTCTTCACAGGCATTCCTCCGAAGTGCGCGTTTCAAATTGAGTCTCGAGAGTTATGACACCGTCCCTGGGGAAGTGCAAGTATCCGTCGGAGTGAAGTGCAGGTTTCAGTTAGAATGCGGGCGGAAACATCGCATGGCCGCATCCATGGCAAACGCGCAGCCTTTCGCCGGGAAAAGATCTGCTTCCCTTTGGAAGCTGGGAGGCCTGACGCTTCCGCAGCTCGCTCGCCGCGTTGTCGGCGAAATGGACGAGAATAACCTTGTCGGGCGGGCATCCGAGCTGGCGTTCGATTTCCTTTTCGCCCTCTTTCCGCTGATTCTCTTGATGGTTACTTTATTTGGTTTGCTCTTCGCATCACGCAGCGCCGAGCTGCAAAACAATCTACTTTCTTATTTTGCCGATTTTCTCCCCCCGGCTGCGTTCCAGCTCTTGGGAGGAACGGTCACCGAGGTCGCCACTCACGCAAGCGGGGGAAAGCTGACGTTTGGCGTCGTCACCGCACTCTGGTGCGCCTCGGGTGGAGTGGGTTCCATCATTTCCGCGCTGAATCTCGCATACAACGTTCGCGAAAGCCGCTCCTGGTTCAGGGTTCGAGCTATAGCGGTCGCATTGACGCTGTTGATTTCGATTCTTCTTCTCAGCGCGTTGCTTATCGTTCTGGTGAGCGGGCGTGTGCTTGATTGGATAGGGACGGAACTTCGGTTACAGCACATCATCGTAGTGTTGTGGAAAACCGTTCAGTGGCCGGCGGCGATCCTATTCATCACCCTGTCGTATTCGGTGATCTATTATTGGGGTCCAGACTTAAAGCAGCATCGGCGCTGGCACTGGATTACCCCAGGTTCTGCATTTGGCGTGTCCCTATGGCTACTGGCCTCGGTCGGATTCCGGATTTATCTGCGGTTCTTTAATTCGTACAGCGCTTCCTACGGATCGCTTGGCGCGGTCATGATTCTTTTGGTGTGGCTGTACGTGACCGGGCTGGCGTTCCTTATAGGGGGACAGATCAACGCCGAGATCGAGAGCGCCGCGATGCAAGGAGACTCTGAACTGACTCCCCCATAGGCGTCCTCTTAGAGGATTCTCACCCAGCGCTCGCTCTCTCTGCCGTACGGCGCCGTTTGGCTGTGACTTTCGTACCTGTCAATTCTCCCAGTTGTGCCGAACGCCTTTCTGGACTACAAGTGTTGGAGCCTTTGGTGTGCTTATCAGGGGATCTGCTACCCGGATTACAGGAGTTCCAATGAATCGTGGTCTTGCATTTACATACTGTAGAGGTGTGCTATTGCTGGGCGCGCTAGCGCTGCTCGCGAGTGTTCCGGCGATTGGGCAGGGTGGCGATCTGCAGCAACAGCTTGCCGCCGTCAAGCAGGCGGCTGCAGAAAACAATCAGAGACTGCACCAATATCAATGGGTCGAAACAACGACGCTCACGCTGAAGGGCGATCAGAAGCCCCCTTCTCAAAATCTTTGCCTATACGGACCGGATGGGCAGGTTCAAAAAACTCTCATCAGCGCTCCTCCGCCACCACCGAGCGGCGGCCGCGTGAAGCAAAGAGTCATCGAAAAGAAAAAAGCGGAGATGCAGCAGTACATGGGCGAAGTGAAGGACCTGCTGGCCCTGTATGTGCCGCCCGATCCTCAAAAAATGCAACAAGCCTTTCAGGCCGGCAAAGCTTCCATCAATCCCGCCGGCGGCCTGGTGAATTTGATCTTCACGGATTACGCGCAGCCCGGAGATCAAATGACCCTCACGTTTGACGCCGCCGCAAAAAAGGTGATCAGCTTGAGCGTCAACACCTACATGGGCCAAGAAAAGGACGCGGTGACGTTGAAAGTTCAAATGGCCGGCCTGCCTGACGGCACCAGCTATCCGCAACAGACTCTTCTGAATGCCACCGCCAAGCAGCTTCAGGTGACCACGACCAATTCGAATTACCAGAGGCTCGGCGGGCAGTAGGGGATCTCTCGCAGCGCCGAGGAGACCAGAGAATTGGTGCATGCGGGGGCGTGGCGATCGGGCGCCGAACCCGCCCCACCTGTGACAAATGACAGTAGCGGGCGGAGATAGCCCGTGCGACCATCCCAGGCCTGCGGTATGAAGCCGGTTACGCTAGAAGGGTTTAGGCTCCATGGCACGAAAAAGACGCACAAAGAAAGCCTCTGAAGAAGAGTCTCCGAAAGTCAGTTCGCCGAGACGGAATCATTGGGCAACTGCCATCGCTATCGTCCTGGTGCTGCTGCTGGTGGGGCTCGGCATTTGGAGATTTGAGGGCCGACAGACCGTTCAGGCGACCAAGCTCACGCCTGGGGCCGCGGCTGCAGAGGCGCCGCTTCCCGCGGGCAGCTTCGGGCCAACCGTTGCGAACAAGAACGCTCCCGGCGCCCCTGCGCCAGCGGGAATGGCCTGGATTCCGGGCGGCGAATTTTCCATGGGCGCACAAGATCCGCCGATGATGAACATGGTTGGAATGCAGGCGACCCGCGATTCGAGGCCCATTCACCGCGTGTACGTCGACGGCTTCTGGATGGACAAAACAGACGTCACGAATGAGGAGTTCGCGAAATTCGTGAAGGCCACTGGATATGTGACGATCGCGGAGCGCAAGCCTAGGGCGGAAGACTTTCCCGGCGCGCCGCCAGAGAACCTCGTAGCGGGATCAGTGGTGTTCGCGCCGCCCGACCATCCCGTTCCGCTGAACGATCACCTTCAATGGTGGTCTTACGTGCACGGCGCGAACTGGCGGCATCCGTCGGGCCCCAAGAGCAGCATTGTGGGGAAAGAAAAATATCCGGTCGTTCATGTGGCCTATCCAGATGCTGAGGCCTATGCGAAATGGGCTGGAAAGCGCCTGCCTACGGAGGCGGAATGGGAATTTGCGGCGCGCGGCGGGTTAGCCGGGAAGCCGTTCGTATGGGGTGATGATTTTCGGCCGAACGGGAAGTGGATGGCGAATACGTTTCAAGGAATGTTTCCCGTGAAAGACACGGGAGAAGACGCCTTCGTCGGGATCTCCCCGGTTGCCCAATTTCCGCCGAATGGTTACGGCCTTTACGACATGGCCGGTGACGTGTGGCAGTGGACGAGTGACTGGTATCGGCCGGACTACTACCAGCAACTGGCCAGCGCCGGTGGTGTAGTGCGAAATCCGAAAGGGCCGGAGACGTCCTACGACCCTGACGAACCAAACCAGCAAAAGAAGACGCACCGCGGGGGATCGTTTTTGTGCACCGATCAGTATTGTTCGCGCTACATGGTGGGGACGCGCGGCAAGGGCGAGGTCAGCACAGGCACCAATCACCTCGGATTCCGCTGCGTAAAGGATGTGAAGTCCCCCCCGAGTCCTCAATAGTTTTTCGGACTTGCCACGCAGACGCTAAAAAGCTTTTGTAGGTCGCGGTGGGTGACGATGGAAAGCACCATGAGAACGGACTTCGAGATGTTGCTGACGGAGCTCTCCGCGCGGTTCGTGGGCGTCACATCGGAGTCGCTGGACGGCGAGATCGTCAACGCCCAGCGGGAGATCGCTCAGGCGCTGGGTCTGGATCGCAGCACGCTCGCTCAACTGACAGGCGACGAGCGGTTCGTAGTCACCCATGCCTGGCAACTGCCGGGCTTGGAGCCCTTTCCCGGATTCGCCGTCAAAGATCTGCCCTGGATGGCCGGCGTTTTGGCGCGCGGGGGAGAGGTTTGCTTCGCGCGTATCGATGATCTCCCCGAAGAGGCGGCACGAGAGAAGCAGATTGCCCGCAAATTCGGACCTCGTTCCAATGTTACGTTTCCCCTCAAGATCGGCGGGAAAGTTCTGGGAGCCATGGCATTCGGCACCGTGCGGCAAGAACGCAATTGGCCAGATCCGGTCGTGAATCGGCTGAGACTTTTTGTTGAAATGATCGGCAGCGCGATTGCGCGCACGCGCGCGGAAGCGGCAACGCGGGAAGCTCTCGAGGAAGTGCAGCGCCTGCGTGACCAACTGCAGCGGGAAAACGTATACCTCAAGCGCGAACTGTCGGATGTCCGCGGCCACGGGCGGCTCACCGGTGAAAGCGCTGCTCTTCGGCGGGTGCTGGAGCAAATCGAACAGGTGGCGGCCACCAACTCCAGCGTGCTTCTGATGGGTGAGACCGGCACGGGCAAGGAACTGATCGCGTCCGCAATCCATGATCTGAGCCCCCGTGGGGCGCGGCCGATGGTGCGCGTGAGCTGCGCTGCGATTCCCGAGACGCTTATCGAGAGCGAGTTGTTCGGGCGTGAGAAGGGCGCATACACGGGCGCGCTTTCGCGGCAGGCCGGCCGCTTTGAGGTGGCGCATGGCTCAACCCTGTTTCTCGACGAGGTAGGCGAGTTGCCGTCCGAGGTGCAAGTGAAGCTTCTGCGGGTTCTGCAGGAGCGACAAGTTCAGCGGCTGGGCAGTCCCAAGGATATCGCTGTCGACGTGCGGATTATTGCGGCGACCAATCAGGATTTGGAGAAGGGCGTACGGGAGAAGAGATTCCGGGAGGACCTGTATTACCGGCTCAATGTGTTCCCGATCAAGGTGCCGCCTCTACGGGAGCGCCTGGAAGATATTCCGCTGCTGGTGCAATCATTCGTAAACGAATTCGCAAAATCTTTCGGCAAGGGCATCGAGTCCATCGACAAAGAAAGCATGGATTCGCTGCAGCGCTACTCGTGGCCTGGGAATATCCGGGAAGTTCGCAATACCGTTGAGCGAGCCATGATTCTCGCCAGGGGACCCAGACTTTACATCCAAGCACCGGCGGCCTTACCCAACGGCGTGGCACTAACGAACGAAGCGGCACCCCGGCTCTTCCTCGTGGACGCAGAGCGCGAGCATCTGCGAAGCGTGCTCGAAAAGACGGCATGGCGCGTGCGCGGAAAAGGCGGGGCTGCGGAGATCCTGGGGCTTAAGCCCACGACGCTTGAATCCATGATGGCGAGGCTCCGCATCACCCGCGCTAGCGGCCAGACTGTCTGAGCTCCAGTGCGGCCTCCGACCTCTCGGAGCCTACTCCGACCTGTCGGAGTTGCGGGGGCGGGTCAAAGTAGATCGAGAAACTCATATTCCAGATAAGTCAATTCTTTGTTATTAGTTAGCACGCTTTTGAGCGTGTACCTCCGTTTGGCCCCGCGAGTGCCCGCACTCCTGCATGTATCAAGTTAGCTTAAGAATGATGGTACAGCCTCGGCGGGCGTTGGAATCGGTCAAGACCCTTCGATCCATCACGAATGCGGCGCAGGTCGAGCGCGGATTCATAGCCAGCCGGATTTACCAGGAAGTGGACAATCCGGACGCGCTCTGCCTTGAGGAAGATTGGTCCAGCGAACCGGAGCTGAAATCGCACATACGGTCGAGGTGTTTCACGGATCTGTTGATGTTCATGGAGACCGCGTCCGAGGCGCCGATACTGGAGGTTCGTTTCTTGTCGAAGATCATCGGTTTGGAGTACATCGAAGCGGTTCGTTTCGGCGACAACTGAGCAAGGAAGCATTGGCGCCACATTCTGCAGCAAGTTCACCGCAACCCTCGCGTTTTGGAGGCGAACCTAGCATCACTGGGAGAAAATACGCATGGATTTTGGAAAACTTATTCGAAAGCTGGCTCTGGGAGCGCTTGCCGCCGCTTGTCTTTTTGTCGGCGCGACTGCGACCGTCCAGGCACAAGCGGCAAAGCAACCCAACATCATCGTCATCATGGGCGATGACATCGGAATATCCAACATCGGCGCATATAGCCTTGGCATGATGGCCGGCAAAACTCCCAACCTCGACAAGCTCGCTAGAGAGGGTATGTTGTTCACCGACTATTACGCTGAGGCCAGCTGCACGGCGGGTCGCGCGAACTTCATCACCGGCGAACTGCCGATTCGTACCGGCATGACCACGGTCGGCCAGGCCGGCGCCCCGATCGGCCTCCCGGCGGAAGCCGTCACCATCGCCACCGTGCTCAAAGCGCAGGGCTATGAGACCGGCCAGTTCGGCAAGAACCATCTTGGGGATAAGAATGAATTCCTGCCTTGCGTCCACGGCTTCGACGAATTCTTTGGCTATCTGTATCACCTGGACGCGATGGAAGACCCGTTCCATCCCAACTACCCGCAGAACTTGTTGAATACGGTGGGCCCGCGCAACCTGGTTCATTGTTGGGCCACAGGCACGGATGACTCGACCGATATGCCTCGCTGGGGAAAGATCGGCAAGCAGAAAATTCAGGATGAAGGGCCGTTGCCGCCGCACCCGACGAATGGCATCAAATACAATATGGAGACGGTGGACGACACGATTCGCGACCTCTCCCTCCAGTTCATCGATAAGGCCAAGGCCGATGGCAAGCCATTCTTCGTCTGGATGAACCCGACACGCATGCACGTGGTCACTCACCTCTCGCCCAAGTACGCCGCAATGATGAACTCGGAAAATGGCTGGTCCATCGAAGAAGCCGGCATGGCGCAGTTAGATGACGACATCGGCCTCGTGATGCAACATCTTAAGGACGCGGGGTTGGACGATAACACCATCGTCGTTTTCACCACCGACAACGGTACCGAAACTTTTACATGGCCCGATGGCGGCACCACCCCGTTCGCACAGGCTAAAGGGACGATCATGGAAGGCGGCTTCCGCGTGCCGTGCATCGTCCGCTGGCCCGGGCATGTACCGGCCGCTACCTTCCAGAACGGCATCATATCCGGCCTGGACTGGTTGCCTACGTTTGCTTCTATGGCCGGAAATCCGAACATCACCGACCAATTGCTCAAAGGGGTGACACTCGGTGATCGAACTTACAAGAACCATCTCGATGGCTACGATCAAACCGCTATGCTCACCGGTAAGGGGCCGTCCAATCGCCACGAAATTTTCTACCTTGGCGAAAGCACGGTCGGCGCGGTACGCATTGACGACTACAAGTACCGTTTCATCGACCAACCGCAGGGCTGGCTGGGGGTCAAGAACCATCCTGACGTGCCTACGATCGTGAATCTGCGCCTCGATCCGTACGAGAAAATGGCCTTTCCAGAAGACATGACGAAGAATGGGTCCCTGATGTTTTTCGGCGATTGGTATATGTATCAGTTCTGGCGTTTTGTTTTCGTCCAGCAAATGATGGGCAAGGAACTCCAGACCTTCCTGGAATTCCCGCCCATGCAACGTGGCGCAAGCTTCAACCTCGATGCCATCAAAGCCGAAATGGCCGCCAAGATGGCCCAGGCGGAGGCGGCGAGTAAAGGTGCCAGCCAGTAAACTGAAGTAACTTCACGGAGGGCGGCTCGCAAGGGCCGCCTCGCCGCCGCGATCAGCATTGTCAATCTGCGTCGCCGGAACGGTCAGTAAAGTTAACCGTGATTTAACACTCCGATTTCCAGTTCTCTCGCATCCTTGTTTCACCGAAACACTTGGGCCCGCCGAGGTCCACGGTACCCTCCAATTCCCCGGCGGGCCTTATTTTTTCCGCAGCACGATTATTGGGACGCTGAAGCTTTTCTCGCGAGCTTCCGGCCTAGGACCTTCCACGCGAGGATCAGCGACGTGACTGACAGCGAGATGCATCCCGTCAAGAGCGCGAGCATTAGGAGATCCCAAGCGGGGCGATGTTTGTAGAGCCAGGGGAAATCCATGGAATGTAGTCCGTGGTAGAGCCAACGGTTCCGTCGCGAACGGGAGTCGTACGCTTCCACAATCTGCGCAGTCTTGGGGTCCACGTAATACATCGAGCGCTCCGGGTCGTCCAGTTGGACGAAAATCACTGGCAGCGGAAGCGCGTGGCGCCGGTCGAGATAATAAGCCTCGTATTCGGTGACGGTCCTAATTTGAGTAAGAGTGGCGGGCCGCGCCGCGTCGGTAAAGATTCTGATGATCTTGTCGCGGCTGAATTCACTAACCGGTTCGCCACGCACCGGTATGACCATCGACTGATTCACGGCGGCCGTCGCCAAGTAGTAGGGTTCTCCGGCAAATGTCACTAATTCCAGCTGCTTCACCTGGAGACGCGAATCGAGATCGAGCAACGCTGCACCGGGTGCCTTAGAGTCGAAGGCCGGCAGCGATGCTGGGGCTTGGCGTAGAGCATCGGCCAGCCGAGAGCCGGTCACCTCTGAGATTCCCGATTGAAGCTCTGGGAAAGGATCCATCGACAGCATTCCGCTGAAAGCCCAGGTGCAGACAAGGGGGCCGAAGAGCAGCCCAAGTGCCATGTGCCAGCGCTTCGGTCCAGCGTAAGGTATGGAGGAGGGTGCTCCGGCATAGCGGAAACGCTTCGAAGGCGAGAAGCTCCACACTCCGATGATGAGGCCGAGAAGAGCAGCGATGCTGGCCAGCGCAGATGCGTCGATCACGACGCGGCTCCATCTGCTTCCGTGTTTTCGCAGCGGCGTGAAATAGAGCCAGTGTGGGATGGGGCCAAGATAGGCCGCCATACGCGAATGCCGCGTCGTGTATTGCACCACGTCGCCGGTGACCGTCGAAACGTACACTTCTTCTCCGTCCGGCCACGTGTATTTCCAAATCGGACGCAACGCGCGAAACTCTCCGGACACGGTCCATTGGTCTTCTTCGGTGTTTTCATCGAGCGTTGCGGTTTCAGGGCGTTGTCGCGTCCAGGCGGATGCAATTCGTAGCGTTAGCTCGGGCGGGAATCCAGTTTGAATCTGCCCGTTGTCGGCATAGACCATCCACTGCTCGCCGCCGCTTTCAAACCTATACGTCGGCCGCCCGTCGAACGCCGTGAGGCGCACTCGATCGGGTGGCTCTTCAGCATGTAACCGCGCGAAGGCTTCCGCTGGAGCGAGATGGATCGTCGATGCGTCGAGAGCGGGAGAATGCGCGAGAAGATCCGCCGGGAAGACCATCGGGAAGTCCGAATACATCATCGCGATACCCGACGCGAACCACGACAGGAACAGGAGACAGAAAACGACCCCCATCCAGCGGTGGACGAAGATTGCGACAGCTTTGAGTTGATTCACGATGCCGCGCATTATTGCAGCACCCGGCGGTTCTGGCAAAGCACTGGAAGAAAACTAAGGCGGAAAGAGCTGCTTCACCAGCGAGCGCAGCCATCTGTTTCGGGGGGCATCGTGGAATCGGCGGTGCCATATCTGGTTGGTGGAACGGTGGGCGCCCGCCTTGTTAGAGCGAGTGTCCACCAAATAAGCGCAGCCGTCGAAAAGAAACGACTTTGCGTGACTAGCGCAACCACTCACGCACTTTGTCGGGGAATAGCCGTTTCACTAAGGCGCGGAGCCACTGGCTTCTCGGGTCACCGTGGTACTTTCGATGCCAAAATTGATAAAGCTGACTTTTGGGTATTTCCGGAGGCACGTCGACTATCTTTAAACTGGGATCAATGCTGACGAAGTAAAGTGCAATAGGGCGTAGCAGTACTGCTGCCAGGTCTGTCTGTTTTATGATCACGGGAAGTCCTATGTAGTGTGAGGCCGTGAGAACAATCCTACGTTTGTCGGCAGGGCCTCGCGGGCTACTCCCTCGAACCATTATGTGATCCAGACTCGAATATTCCTTGAGACTGAGCCTTTTTCCTCGAATTGGGTGATCGGCGCGAACGATGCAAGCCATTTGCGTATCGAAGAGCTTCTGGGAAAACAACTTGCCGGATTGAGTTTTAGGTCCTCCGAAAGCTAGATCGATTTCCCCGTTCGCAAGTCCTCGGCCTATATCGACGGAGGACGCCGATATAGAACGAATCCGGGCGTGAGGCGCTAATTTTCGCAGGGTTTCCACGAGGGGCGGGAAGAAAAACACCTCTCCCAGTTCGTTCAGCGCGAATGTGAAGGTCGTCTCCGTCTCTTTCGGATCAAAGGTCGAAGTCGCTAGCATCTTGCGCTCCACACGAGCCAGAATCTCCCGAGTCTCGGATATCAAAAGTTTAGCCCGTGGTGTGGGCTCGACCCCGAAAGATGTCCTTACAAAGAGTCTGTCTCCAAAAGTCTCACGCAACCTCTTCAGCGACACGCTTACAGATGGCTGACTCATGCCGAGCTTTCTTGCGGCCTTAGTAACGCTGCGCTCTTCGTAAAGCGCCAGCAGGATGGGCAGCAAATTGAGGTCGAAATCGAGCATGGTTTATTCGCTCTGAATATAACAGATATTAAGACTATTCGATTGCGTTATCGACACGCCAGGCAGAACATATCTGCAGGTGAGACGGTTCGGCCGGATAGTGAATGCAGGCATCCTGACGATGGTTCGTTTTCGAGTGGCGCGGAAGGGCCGGATCGGCTGAGACTTCCGTGGCGCCGCTGGTTGGAGGGTGGTAAATGGGGAAGGCTTGTCATCGAGTCGAACTGATCGTGGTCGCAGCGGGGCTGGCCGGCCTTGGTCTGCTGCTGTTTGACCACAGTCACTCCGCTTCTCGCGTTGCCCGGGCAGAAGCTTCCGTGCAGGCGCAACCCGCCTCGGCGCAAGTCGCGGGCATCCCCGATCAGCCTGACTACAACTGGGACGTTCGCCCCATCCTCTCCGATAACTGCTTCCGCTGCCACGGGACTGACGCGAACAAGCGCAAAGCCAGTCTCCGGTTGGATGATCCGTCCGTCGCGCTCGCGGAGTTGAAAGAGGATCGCGGAAAATTCGCCATCGTTCCGGGCCATCCGGAGAAGAGCGAAGTGATTCGCCGCGTTTCGTCGACCGACCCGCAAGTACACATGCCGCCTCCTGAACTTCACAAGGAACTTTCGCCCAGGGAAGTCGCCGTCGTCAGCCGGTGGATCGAGCAAGGCGCAAAATATAAGCCGCATTGGGCCTTTATCCCTCCCGTGAAAGTTACGCCGCCGCAGACCAAGTATGCGAATCGCGTGGTGAACCCGATCGACCGATTCGTCTTTGCGCGCCTGCAGCGCGAGGGGTTGAGTCCTTCCCCGGAAGCGGACAAGGCCACGCTGATCAATCGCGTGACTTTAGCTTTGACCGGACTCCCGCCTACGCAGCAAGAAATTGAAGCGTTTCAAAAGGACAACACGCCGAACGCCTATGAAAAGGTCGTAGATCGTCTGCTGGCCTCTCCTGCGTATGGCGAGCGCATGGCTGCTTATTGGATGAACGTGGCGCGCTGGTCGGAGACCGACGGGTTCCTGGATGACATTGGCGGCCGCCTGCTGTGGCCGTGGCGCGACTGGATGATCTCGGCCTTCAACCGCAACATGCACTACGACCAGTTCGTTACGTGGCAATTGGCCGGCGATCTAATACCGAACCACACCCAAGAGCAAGAATTAGCCACGGTATTTGGACGGCTCGGAAAGCGCAGCACGGAAAACGGAAACATCGACGAAGAGTATCGCATCGAGTATACGCTCGATCGCGCCAACACCGTAGGGGGCGCGTTTCTCGGACTAACGGTTGGCTGCGCGCGGTGCCATGACCACAAATACGACCCCGTGAGCCAGAAGGACTATTACGCGCTCAGCGGATTTTTCAACAGCGTTGACGAGCCGGGCTTTTACTCGCCGGGAACCAGCGGCGTCACCGTCGGTCCCACGATGCCCTGGACCGACAAAGAAACCGACGCGAAGCTTGCCGACCTGAAGACGAAAATCCAGGCGCGTGAAGCGGACTACGCCGAGGCGCACAAGACTGCGGAGGCCGCCGCTGCTCCGGCGGTGGACACACTGCTTCAAGAGTCTCCCGGTCAAATCAAAGCCGCGATTCGCAAGTCGATTGACGATGCGACGGTGGCCTACTATCCCTTTGATAGCACGTATCCGATTCCCGCCGGCAAGATGCCGAAGTTCAAGCAGACTGATCCGCCGCGCGAAGTGACTCCTCAGTTGGTCACGAAGTCGGATCCTCCGTCGGTATTCTTGAATGCGCCTCCTTCGACCGGCGGTGGGTACGGCTTCCCCCAGGGCGGTCAGAAGAACAATGCGCGGGACTCAGGTCAGAAGGGCGGCGGCAACGCCGCATACCCGAGGCCGGGTGCGCAGGCCGGAGCGCCGCCAGCCCAAGCGGGGGTGAGCGCCGGGCCGGGCGGACCGAAGGACATGCCCGCGGCCGGAGCAGCGCAGGGAGCAGCGCCAGGTGCAGCGCCAGCCACAGCAAAGGATCAGGGAGCGCCCGCCGGAGCTGCGGCGGCACCCGGAGCCGGAAAGGGTGGCAAGAGCCAGAACCCGACAACCCTTGCTGGATTCAAGGGGCTCTACGCCAACTCCCCACTGCCCGGCGATTGGGTGGCGGAGCAGATGACGTTTTCCGCCAATGTGACGGCGCCCGATTCGCCGGCAATCTTGCAGAGGGCAATTCTGAAACCCGGCATCAAGGGGAACGCGCTCTGGTTTGACGACACGAATAAGGGCACGCTCAGCGATCAGGTGGGCTACTACGACCGATCGCGCCCGTTCGGTTTCGATGTTTGGGTCTACCTGGCGAAGGTTTACGACAAGGGATCCATCTTCAACGAGCGCGAGGATGAAGGCGGCGGTGGCGCAGGCTACCAGTTGGATGTTGATAACAACGTGTTGCACTTCGACCTGATTCACACTCGCCCGTACAACATGATAAGCATCGCCACTAAGACGCCGCTACCAGTGAAGAAGTGGATTCACGTTGCCGTCACCTATGATGGATCGAGCAAGGCCGAAGGCCTGAAGATGTACTTGAATGGAGAGCTCGCTCCAGTAGTCGTGCAAAAGGATCAGCTGACGGCAACGATTCTTCCCAAGGGCGGTGGCGCTTTTGATCCCTGGGATGGATTCCTCTTCGGCAATCGCCAGAAGAAGCCCTCCGTCCCCGGCGGCGCCATCGACGAACTGCGTATCTTCAAGCGCGCTCTCACGCCGATCGAGGTTCGCTACCTGCACCAGGAAGAAGCTGCACTCAAGGGCGACCGCCAAGCTCTGCGCCGGCAATTGGTGGAGATGGAAGCAGCGAACGATCCGCAGGTCGCGCAAGCGCGAGATCAGCTGACGCAGGCGCGCGACGCGGAGAATGTGCTGGCTTCGCGCATCCCGCAAATCATGGTGATGGCGGACCAACCGAAGCCTCGTCCGACCTACGTGCTGCTGCGCGGCTTGTACGATCAGCACGGAGCTGAAGTGCAGCCGAGCGGGTTGAAAGCCGTGATGGAGTGGAACGACGCCTACCCGCGCAATCGCCTGGGACTCGCGAAGTGGCTGTTTGATCCCAAGAACCCACTCACCTCACGCGTGGCGGTGAACCGCCTGTGGCAATTGAACTTCGGCCGCGGCCTCGTGGAAACGTCCGATGACTTCGGAATTCAGGGCTCCATTCCCACGCATCCCGAGCTTCTGGATTGGCTGGCCGTCGAGTTCGTGCAGTCGCATTGGGACATTAAGCACATGCAGAAGCTCATCGTCATGTCGGCGACCTATCGGCAATCGTCGAACATAACGGACGAGGATCTGCAGAAAGATCCGCGCGACCTCCTGCTGGAGCGGGGCATGCGAGTTCGCCTGCCGGCCGAAATGGTGCGGGATAGCGCCCTCGCCGATGCTGGTTTGCTGGTGGATAAGATCGGCGGCCCGAGCGTGTATCCCTATCAGGCGGACGGTGTTTGGCAGGGCGGCTTCGCGCCCAACGGAGGCTATCCTTCTCCGAGTCCGGACCATTTGGACGACTTGCATCGCCGCAGTATCTACACGTACATCAAGCGCAACGTACCGCCGCCCTCCATGATGGTGTTCGACATGAACGACCGCAGCTACTGCACCGTCAAAGTGAACACGTCGAACACGCCGCTGCAAGCTCTGGTGCTCATGGACGATCCGCAGTTTGTGGAAGCCTACCGCGGGATGGCCACGCGCGCGATGCAGGCCAGCAGCGACAAGACCGAGGAAATCAAGTTCGTCTACCGCTTGGCCGTTCGGCGCAATCCCACAGCCGAGGAAACCAAGATTATGCGGGATTACTACGAGCAGGAAGCCGCGCGGTTTGCAAGCTCGCAGGGCGACGCCGACAAATTCCTGTCGGTCGGCCTGCAACCGGTGGGCGCCGGCGTCGATCACATCCAACTTGCGGCAATGACTTCCGTGGCCGAGGCGGTGATGAACACGCCGGACGCCTATACGTCGCGATAGTGGTTTTGAGGGCAGGGAGAAGCGGATGAAAAAGCGGGACGAAAAGGAAAGCGCGCAGAGCCAGTTCGCCATGGCTCGTCGGTCGTTCTTGCTGAGGACCGGCCTCGGCCTGGGATCGTTGTCTCTCGCCCAACTCTTTGGCGGATCGAAGCTGCTTCGTGGCGCGGCAACCGCGCCTGCGGCTGCTCCTCCTCTGAATCACGGAGTGCTGGGCACGGGGCATCTGCCGGCGCGCGCCAAGCGCGTCATCCACATCCATCATTTGGGAGCCGTCTCGCAGGTCGACACCTTTGAGTACAAGCCCATGCTCATCAAGATGCATGGTCAGGAACTTCCCGCCTCCGTTCGCGGCACGGCACGCCTTTCTGGAATGGTCGCCGGCCAAACGTCGTTTCCCATCGTGAAGCCGCTCGCTCCTTTTCATCAAGCGGGGCAAAGCGGCACCTGGGTGAGCGATCTGTTCCCGTACACGCGGAAGATTGTCGACGATCTGTGTTTCGTTCACACCGTCTATACCGAGCACGTCAATCACGATCCAGCGCAGAAATTTCTCCATACCGGATTTCAGCTGACCGGCCGGCCGTCCACGGGAGCCTGGGTGAACTACGCGCTCGGCTCAGATAACGCGAACATGCCTGCGTTCATCGTGCTGACGTCCATCGGCACGCCCGCTGGACAGGCATTCGATTCGGCTACCTGGGGTTCAGGATTTTTGCCGTCGCACTTCCAGGGCGTGCAGTTTCGTTCGGGTGCCGATCCGGTGCTGTACGTGAACGATCCCGACGGCGTCGATATGGGCGCGCGCCGGAACATGCTGAACGTCATTGAGAAGCTTTCCAAGGTGCAATACGACGCCTCAAAGGATCCGGAAATTCTTTCGAAGTTGACGCAGTACGAAATGTCCTACCGGATGCAGTCGTCCGTGCCGGAAATTGCGGACCCTCTCGAAGGAGCCTGACCACGTCCTGGACATGTACGGCCCGGACGTGAAGGTTCCCGGGAGCTTTGCCAGAAACTGCTTGCTGGCGCGGCGCTTGGCGGAGCGGGACGTTAAGTTCATCCAGATGATCAACATCGGGTGGGATCACCACTCCAATATTTCCCAGCTGCACCCGCTCGATTGCATGAAGGTCGATCAGCCCACCGCGGCTTTGATTACCGACCTGAAGCAGCGCGGATTGCTCGAAGACACGCTCGTGGTTTGGGGAAGTGAATTCGGACGCACCTCATTCGCGCAGGGCGCCCTGACCGAAAATTTCGGCCGGGATCACCACGGCGGGAACACAACCTACCTCATGGCTGGAGGGGGCGTGAAGCCCGGATTCCATTACGGCGAAACGGACGAGTTCAGCTACAACGTGGTCAAGGACCCGGTTCACATTCACGACCTGCACGCGACGATGCTGTATCTGCTCGGCGTCGATCACGAACAGCTCAAGTTCCACTACCAGGGCCGCGATTTTCGGCTGACCGACGTCTACGGAAAAGTTGCCAAGGGAATCGTCGCGTAGCATTCCGTAGATACATTGAGAGGCAGGGCGGAGGCTCGCTAGCGAAATCTATGCAGTTCATCTATTTTCTGGGTCGCTTCCACGTCGTTCTCGTTCACCTTCCCATCGGCTTCGTGCTTGCCGTCGTTTTTATCGAGTTCGTAGCGCGCAGGGAGAAGTATCGCCAGCTCGATTCCGCCGCTCCGTTTCTCTGGGGCGTAGCCGCCATCAGCGCGGTTATTACAACGGCGCTGGGTTACATGCACTACGCGGAAGGCGGCTTCACGGGATGGCCGGTTCACTACCATCGCGTGCTCGGTACGCTGCTGGCGATTGCGGCTCTGGCAGCGTGGGCTCTGCGCGTGAAGGACATAACGCTCTACCGCAAACTTCAGGTTCCGATTTGGTTGGTGGTTCTCGTTCTTGTTGTGGCTGCCGGGCACACCGGAGGCAGCGTGACGCACGGCCCCACATTTCTTTTGGAGCTGGCACCAGCCCCGATTCGCACGCTCGCCGGTGTCGCGCCCAAGCGCCCGAAAGTAAACGACTGGACTGCGGCCGATCCGTATGAAGACGTCGTGCAGCCCATTTTCAAGAATCGCTGCTCCGGCTGTCACGGGGATGACACGCAGAAAAACAATCTCGACCTGGTCAACTATGCGACGGCAATGAAGGGCGGCGACATCGGCATGGACATTGTTCCAGGCGACCCGGCGCGCAGCGAGCTCTACCGCCGGATCACTCTCCCGTCCGGCGATAAAGACTTCATGCCCGCCGAAGGCAAGCCTCCCCTGACGGACGCCGAGGTGAAGATCATTAACTGGTGGATTCAGGTCGGGGCGCCCACCCACACCACCGTGGACAAGCTGAGCGTGTCGCCTGAGGTGCAATCGCTAGTGGCGGCAAGGATCGGTACCAACGGAGCCCCGGCATCCCCCACTGCTGCGGAGGCGACCACGACGCCCTCGGCGACTTCCGGGCCAGCTCAATTGGCCGATCCGAAGCTTATCGACGCGATTGCGGCAGCCGGGTTCGATGTCCGCCAGATATCGATGGGCAACGCGCATCTCGTGGTCAGCGTCAATGGAGGCGGTAAGCCCGTGGCCGCCGCCTCGCTTCAAGTGCTGGTCACCGCTCGTGACCAGATTGACGAAGTCGATCTCCAGCGCTCTGAAGTCACCGACGAAGACTTGAAGATCGTAGGCCAGCTCACCAATCTTTCTCGCCTTCGCCTCGACGGCAACAAGGTTTCCGATAAGGGTCTGCGGGATTTGAGCGGGCTCCAGAAACTGGAAATTCTAAACCTGTATGGCAATGAGGGAGTTACCGATGCCGGCCTGGTTGTGCTCGCGCAGATGCCGGCGCTACAGCGGGTCTACCTGTGGAATACGCGCGTCACGGCCAAAGGTGCGCGAGCCATGGAGAAAAAGCATCCTCAAATGGTGGTTGACGTTGGGGCGGATGCGGGCTCTGTCGGAGGCGCCTGAGGGCCACGGGCCGCTGACGACCCGTTATCGCGCTCTAACTCAGGGGCGCGAGAGAAGCTCAGAAGGACGGCCCGCTTCACTTGATCCGTTAGCCGGACGGTGCGGATATTCAGGCGCGTTTCGCCGTACCGGCGCAGCGCCAAGCGCGCGCCGTAAAGAAGCAGCACGAGGATGATCGAACCAACGAGCACGGCCAGCGATTCGCGTTCCAGGAGCAGGCTCAACGCCCATGAATCCTCCCATCCCGGAGCAAGACGAGCGAGAATTGCTCGCAGCGGCCGGCCCGCCCAAGACAGGCGGGCGAGTCGAACATGAGCGGTGACGTCGTACGTGTAGCTCGCGTCGTATCCGGGAATGTCCCCAGTGGCCGCGGACCACACCGCGGGATCCGCCAGTTGTTCGCGCGTCAAAGTCATACCGTCGGCGCCTCGGAGTATCCGGTGAAACGACGGATCGACGATGATCCATCGTCCGTCGACCAGAACTTCCGCCACCACGTGTTTCGTGAGCTCACGGGAATCGAGCAGCAGCAGCCGGCGAGCCTTCAATCCTCCCGAGTCGGCAAGGTTGACGAATGCGTTAGTTGCAGTTCCGCAGTTCCGCAGCAATTTGGCGTAGTTCAGAGTCTGGGTGGGATCGCGATTGGGCAAAAGCGAAGTGTCGTCAGCGTCTTGGCGAGCAGGGCCGTATGAGAACCAGCTCAGGATGGCCTCTATTTTGGCTTCGGCGGAGGCGGATTCCGGAACGATCGCGTCGGAGAATCCTTTTACATATTCTCGGGTCGAGTACTCCCACGCTACGGAGCACGCCACGAGAATCACTGCAACAATGAGAAGGAAATTGATCGAATACCAGACAACGCGAAACAACGGGCCGAGCGAATTCGCGGGACCCCGCCGCAGCGGTGAGGAGTCCGTCCAAACTTCTTTTCTCAAAATGGGTGCCTGCTCAGTCACCCCGTGCGTTCGCTCCCTTTCACTAGTACTTGAGCAGCGCGATATCGGCAATACAGTAAGTAGTGTATCACGGGTACTAAAGTCTACTTTCGGGCGCGAAGCCCTCATCGAACAGCCCCGAATCAAGCTGCTACGGCTGTCGTTGCCGCCGTCGGCACATTCGGGCGCGGCCGCGGGCGGCATGCCACAAAACCGTGGTGTCCGGCGCGGGGATGTGGTACCTAGCTACGCAGATTTTTCGCAGGAATCATCGGCGAAGGACGCAAACCTAGCCCACAGATTGTCAAGGAGTTGACCCATGCGCAAAGACCGCCGCGTGCCGGCCACTACGGATGCCAAGAAAGCCGCGACCAGGGATCTTGCTGGATCTCGACGCTCTTTTCTAGGCGGCATAGCCGCCACAGCCGCCGGCGCGCTCCTGAAGCCGGAGCGGCTGCTCGCTGACACGACCATCACATCCGTTCGAATTCCCAAGGACGTCACCGCGTCCTTGAACGCGCCGCCTCGCCGGGCGGACTTCTCTGGCCAGGGAATCACTGGCGCTCAGGTGTTCGCCAACCTCTGCAAGGACGAAGATCTGGCGGCGCTGTTCTGCGCGGCCGGCAACTATACCGTGATCGATGAGATCGCTCAGGTCGGTATCCCTTGTTACGGAGGAAGAACCGAGGGCGGCATGTGCTCCGCTGCGGACGGCTTCACCCGCGTTACCGGAGAGGTTGCCGCGTGTTCGGGCACTGAGGGGCCTGGCTTTGCGCACATGATCATGAACATTGGAGCGGCGCACGCGTCGAACAGTCCCGTCCTCGTGCTGGCTAGCAACCAGACCCTGAAGCAAGAGGACAACTTCCGCCGCATCCAGTTCATGTTTCAGCAGCCGACCACCGAAGGTCTCAAGAAGTACGGCAAGCGCATCACGGTGCCCAACCGCGTGTATGAATATGGCTCATACGCCTTCCGCAATTTGAAGTCCGGCGTGCCGGATGTGGTGCACCTCGATTTCCCCGCAGAGGTTGCCAACGAGCGTTTTCAAGATCCTTCCAAGCTGGACCTGTTTGTCACTAAGGAGCAGTATCGCAGCGAATCCCGCGCCTGCCCGGCGCCGAAGGACATGCAGCAGGCCATCGACATGGTCGGCAAGGCCGAGCGTCCCGTCATCATCGCCGGGCATGGCGTGTTCTACCGCAGGGCCTGGGAGCCGCTCATGGTGGCGGCGGAGAAGAACGAAATCATCGTGGTGGGCTCCGGGCCGATGCGCGGCCACTTCCCGGACGATCATCGTCTGTCTGGAAGTATGTCCAACAGCGCCCTGATGAGCGCGGACCTAGTGATTTTCGTCGGTCAATACCTGATGCCCAACCCCGGAGAATGGACTTTTGCTCCCGCCGTGAAGACCATTCGGGTGAATCCCGTGCAGGAACAGCTGGGCCGCAACTGGCCGGTGGATCTCGGAATTGTGAGCGATGAAAACATGTTCCTGCAGGCGCTGGCCGACGGCCTGTCGGCCAAGAAGCGGGATGCCTGGGTTGATGAAGTTGCGGGATCCAAGAAGGCGTGGGAAGCCAAAAACTTGGAGATGTACGGAACCTTCCTGAAGTACAGCCAGGACACCAACAGCCTCCATCCTTTCGTCCTTTGCAAGGAAGTGCACGACTTCCTATATACGGGCGACATTGATCCGAAGCAGACGGTGACCGGCTGGGGCGGCAATATGATCGGATTTTGCGCCATGCGCTGGCTCCGCGCGAATCGACCGGGGCAGGAGATTCCCGTTGTCTACCAGTTCGGGCCGATGGGACCCGATCTGGCCATGATGATGGGAGCAGGCGTGGCCGTGCAAAGAGGCATCGGGCCGCAGGCTGCTTACAAGGGAGCGCCCGTTGTCGCTGTCACAGGCGATATGGGGATGGGCTATAGCCTGATGGAGTTGGATACATTCGTGAAGTACAACATTCCCGTAATCTGCGTGGTCTATAACAACAACGCTGCGGGATCTTTCGGCATGGCGTTAAACCAGAACACGCCCCGAGCGTTGCACATGTACTACTACCAGGAGAATCTGCGCTACGACAAGATGGCGGAGCAACTCGGCGCGCGCGGCGAGTACGTGCACACACCGGAAGAGTTGCGCGCGGCGCTCAAGCGCAGCTATGACGCCGCTGCCAAGCAGAATCTCTCGTCGCTGATCAATTGCCAGGGGATCAAAGAATTTAACGTGAACAAGCTCTACCCGCCGGCGCTTGGCTTCGCACAGGAGCCGGGAGTCGGCGCCATGAGCCACTAGGGCCATTGGCTTCCCGGAAAGCAGCATCGTCGTCTCTATCAGCGGCACGCGCTCTGATGGAGGATTACGCAAAGCGCGCCGTGTTTCGCGGATTTAGCAGCAAGCCTGCCCGGAATGGCGTGGCGGCTTTCCGGATGATTTGGCACAGGGATCGCATTTTTGACTTAATCGTCGACAGCAGGAAGAAGAAGATTCTCGTTCCTGTGGTTTTGCCCGAAGTCGGGGCCCGTTCGCCGCTGTGGAGAGATTTCAAGGCCTTTGTCGCCTCGCACCACGCCGCGAGCTTGCCGGATCATCGCCGCATTGAGAAAAGCAAAGCCGGCGTGCGCTGCGCAAATCGGCGAGGGGAAGTGTCGCTCACGGTAACCGTCAAAGACGGCGATTACGAATACGCACTACAGAGATTGATCCACTTGGTGCACGAAACGTATCTCATTTTTCTCACCGGCGGTCCGTACCGCGACTACCTGGCGGGAGTATTGGGAGCAGAAGTGGACATCGGATGACGATCCGGCTGTGTCCGATCCTGACCGGGGGTGGCTCGGACGGGAGTCGGTTAAGCGCAGTAAGCGGTTTTAAATCACAGGAGGAAAGTCATGGCCAGCAACCGCGGAGTAGCGTACATGGGGCCGGGCAAGGTGGAAGTGCAGAGCATCGACTTCCCCAAGCTCGCCCTGGGAAATCGCAAGTGTGAACACGGAGTGATCCTCAAGATCGTTTCCACGAACATTTGCGGCAGCGACCAGCACATGGTGAGAGGGCGAACGACTGCGCCCAACGGGCTGATCTTGGGCCACGAAATCACGGGCGAAGTTATCGAGGCGGGCAGAGACGTGGAGTTCATCAAGGTGGGCGACCTCTGTTCGGTACCTTTTAATATCGCGTGCGGCCGCTGTCGCAACTGCAAGGAACGCGCCACCGGAATTTGCTTGAATGTGAACCCGGCGCGCCCCGGCGCCGCTTACGGTTACGTCGACATGGGTGGATGGGTCGGCGGCCAGGCCGAATACGTCATGGTTCCGTACGCGGATTTCAACCTGCTCAAGTTTCCGGACAAAGCTCGGGCCATGGCCAAGATCAAGGATCTCACTTGCCTGTCCGATATTCTGCCCACTGGTTATCACGGCGCCGTGACCGCAGGAGTAGGGCCCGGAATGACGGTGTATGTAGCTGGGGGCGGCCCCGTCGGTTTGGCTTGCGCCGCCGCGTGCCAATTGCTGGGAGCAGCCGTCGTGATCGTTGGCGACCTGATCCCCGAGCGGCTGGCGCAGGCTCGCAGTTTCGGATGCGAAACGGTCGACGTCTCCAAGGACGCTTCCGTAGGCCAGCAGATCGAGCAAATTCTAAAGGTTCCGGAAGTGGACTGCGCGGTGGACTGCGTCGGATTCGAGGCGCGCGGCCACGGCCATGACGCCCAGACGGAAATGCCGGCCACGGTACTGAACTCGCTCATGACCATCACCCGCGCGGGGGGTGCGCTCGGCATTCCCGGCTTGTATGTGACCGACGATCCCGGCGCCAAGGACGAGAAGGCCAAGACAGGCAATCTGAGCATTCGCATCGGTCTCGGCTGGGCAAAATCCCACGTCTTGACCACGGGACAATGCCCGGTGATGAAATACAACCGGCAACTGATGATGGCCATCCTGTATGACAAGATTCACGTCGCCAAGGCCACCAACGTCACCGTCATTACGCTGGATCAGGCCGTGCAGGGCTACAAGGACTTCGATAAGGGCGCCGCGAAGAAGTTCGTTTTGGATCCTCACGGACTCATAGCACGCAACTAAGTTTAGATCCCGCGTCGGCCGCTTTGGTAGGCGCGGGTTTGTTTCAAAAGTTTCACAAGCGGGAAAATCTACGGACGACAATTCAGGAGGAGCGAAATGGCAGACGATCTGAGCTTGGACGCGGCAGGAAGGATTATGACAGCGGCGGTGAAAAAGGCCGCTGAGATCAATACGAAAATGGACATCACGGTCGTGGATGCCGGCGGAAACTTGAAGGCCTTCGCGCGCATGGACGGCGCATGGCTCGGCAGCATCGACATCTCGATGAAGAAAGCGCGCACGGCCCGCTGGTTCGACATGAACACGGGCGAAATCGGGAAGCTCTCGCAACCCGGTGGCCCGCTGTACGGCATCGAGCACAGCAATGGTGGATTAATCACTTTCCCGGGAGGCATACCTCTGAAGGATGGGAGCGGTAACGTGGTGGGCGCAATCGGCGTTAGCGGAAGCAGCGTCGAGAACGACCACGCGGTGGCGGCAGCCGGCGCCGCGGCGTTGGGCAAGTAGTCCGCATCTAAACTTAGTGCTTGAAGAAAGAACTCCCCCTTCGGTTGCCAACGAAGGGGGAGTTTTTATTTCCGCCGAGCCCATTGATCGCTACGTGACGCTATTTCTTCACTAGATCGATTTGCAGGTTGATCACGACGTCGTCGCCCACCGTATCGTCAAAGGTGATTCCGAAGTCCTTGCGATTGATTTTGGTGGTCGCTCCGACGCCGCGCCGGGTGGCCTTCATCGCCGTGATCGGGGCCGTCGGGCCGGTCACGTCGAACGTCACTTCCTTGGTCACTCCGTGAATGGTGAGGTTCCCCGTCATTTTTACGCCGTTCGGCGTCTGCCAGATTTTCGTCGATTGAAAGGTCATCGTCGAAAACTTCGCTGCGTCAAAAAAGTCCGGGCTCTGCAGGTGTTTGTCCCGCGGATCTACTCCCGTCAGGATCGAACTCACGTCTACTGTCGCATTGACGCTCGATTTTGAAATGTCCGCGTCATCGATGGTCACCGTGCCGGTCGGCTTTGTGAACATGCCCTGCACGTTGATGATTCCGAGGTGACGTACCTCGAAATAGATGCCGGAATGAACGGCGTCCACTTCCCACATTGTGGGATCGGCAGCAATCACGGGAGCGCACAGCGCCGCGACCATCACCACAATTGCAATTGCAACCGCCGTCAAAGCTTTCATTTCGCCTCCTAAGTGTTTTCGCCGCCGTTGTGCGCACATCATATAGGCCCCGCATTTTGAGCGCAACGATTCGTTCCCGTCCCGCAGGCATATAACTCGGGCCCGCTGGCATATAATTCACGCTTTCGCGCGTCTTGGCATGGCGAAACGGAGAATCGTATGACTTCGCAGGGAAGGCACAATAACCCGACCACGAAGCCGGCCGTGCTGGCTTTCGATTTCAATCAGACGCTGATCGATTTCGACGCCTTGCGGCCGGCCTTCGCGGAGTTTTTCCACGACGCTGCGGCGCTCGATGAATGGTTCTCGCTCCTGCTGCACTATTCCACGGTCGTCACGCTCACCGATTCCTATTCGGATTTCAGCGCTCTCGGAAGGGCGGTTTTCAGCATGCTCGCGGAAGGCAAAGGGCTGCGCGTCAGCGAGGAAGAGCGATCGCGCGTCTTCCAGGCTATGTTGTCCTTGCCCGCCCATCCCGAAGTGCCGGAAGCACTCGCGCGATTGCGCGCTGCGGGATTCCGCATGGTCGTCCTGACGAACTCGCCGCACGCCTCAGTGGACGTTCAGATTCGCAAGGCCGGGATCGCCCAGTATTTTGACGAAGTGATTTCCGTCGACTCGGTGCACCGCTTCAAGCCCGATCTCGAAGTCTATCGGTATGCGGCACGGCATCTGGGAGTCGCGACCGGCGAACTGATGTTGATCGCCGCCCACGCCTGGGACGTTTACGGCGCGATCCAGGCGGGTTGCCGTGGAGCCTTCGTTGCGCGGCAGAGAAGGCCGCTATTCCCGCTGGGGCCCAAGCCGGAGATTTCCGCGCCGGACCTGCAAGCTGTAGCGGATGCCATCCTTCATTAGGACGAAGTCGAATCGATCGCGCGTCAGGGCCAGCCGAAGACGGCCGCGCAACGACGGGCAACCGAGCTGAACGCCTCAGGTTGCCCCACACAGGAAACCAACGTAAACTGTCTTGGTCAACCGCAATACCCTCGGGGCGTGGCTCAGCCTGGCTAGAGCGCCTGGTTCGGGACCAGGAGGCCGGTGGTTCAAATCCACTCGCCCCGACCATTCTTCCCCAACCCTTACTTAGATCTTCCGATCCCCGGTGCGCGCCGTCCTGAGATGAGGCCTCTGTCGGGATGACACCAAAACCGTGAGAGAAGCCAAGAAGGGCGCAGCAAAGCGTCGCCCCTACCAAGAGGCAGGGGCGAGGGCGCCGATGCCGAGATTCGCGGTTCCCGGAACGGCTTAGCCCAGAACCACCCGAAAAACCGTCTATGTAGTTGTCCCTGCTACATCGTCTACAGGGAAGGGCGTCTTTCTATTACCGCGTAGAACAGGTAGAGCACAAGTTGTAGACACTCAGTGGACACCGCGAGATACCTTCGCCTCACTAATCAGCGGGCTCCAGGAGGACGAATCTTTCGGGTGGCCGCCTAGAATCTTTGTTTATGAGCGGATCAATGGACCCAGTGCCGTTCCATCCAAACTGCGGCAAGTGACAAAAGAAAGATCGCCCAAACAAAGATTACCCTACCTGTCGTCGACCTCGGGGCAGTCTCTCCAACGGCGCGACTCGTGCGATTTCGAAGCCGGTAAAAAAACGTCCCATTCATCACGAGTAGTGTTACTAGGCACAAAACGGCGCACATCCCGCGGCTCGTTTCGGGAGCAACCAAGATTACTGTACCGACGCATCCAATCACCGACGCAAAATTGAGAAGAATGACCTTGTAGATAGTCTTCATGGCTTCTCCTGCGTGAATAATTACAGGTGGGTCTTGGTATAGGTCCCTCGCGGCCAATGATACCGGGTTTCCATTCCCGATCTCAGTTCTGGCAAGCCACGGCGATGTGGCGTGAGCATGGCATTGAATCGGCTGCCCGCGCATTATTCTTCGACGAAGGTATCGTGGGTTTAGAAAACCAGTTTTTGAGTGCCTCATACACGCCTCGCCCAGCGGTCCATGTTCCAACTGGATCTTTGGCTGCCCCCTTCAGATTCGCGCCTGCTTGTACCGTCGTTTGCACGTCAGACGCCGTTGAACCCGCAGAAACACTCTTCGTTTTGAGGGTCGTAGCTATGCCACTAGCCGTAGTCACTGCATTTATGGCAGTTCTGCCCGCGCTCGTGTCCTTACCAGTAACAACATCCACGGTTGCCAGACCTGCGTTTGCTATAGCTCCAGAGGCGGCCAACGTTGCCGACACCGCCTTTAAAGTTTTGTACAACGTTACTGCTTCTTCGCCAACCGCAAGCGCTTCATCAAGGCCCGCATAGGCACCCGCTATCAATAGTATGGCAGCATCAGCTCTTTTCTCTGTTGGCGAAAGTGCGCTAATCTTCTCCATCTGCGGGTCCATTGGCGAAAGGTTCCTCTCCGGAAGCTCCGCAGCCATAACACATTCCGGTTTCATGACCGTCCAGATCTGCGCTGCTCATAGGGTTGTTCCGCACGTAGCTGTATAAGTTTAGGGTCTGGGGATCTCCAAAGCTCGCATAGGGCACACCCTGAGGCTTATCGGACCAGTCTGGTGACATGAATCGACCGAGGATCGAGGCATCATAGCGAGCGCCGAAATTATCGAGATTAGATTCGGAGTCGCGTTCCTTGCCAGGCGGTCCCAGGAACAGGATTAGCCCAGAACCACGCGGATTACGTGTACTGCGCCATCGTCTGTCAGGGGAATATTTGCCGGACCAGGTAGTACTTTGCCATCCAACTCCGTGAGGGCGACGCCGCGAGCGACGTGCGAGGGATTCTCCACCTTAATGTCGTACACCGAAGAGTGGTAACGGAACTTCACGGAATAGCTGGGCCAGTTTCGAGGGATGCATGGATCGATGCTGAGATTCATGCCGCGCACGCGAAACCCTAGAATCCACTCCAAGCCGGCGCGATAGAGCCAGCCGGATGAGCCCGTGTACCACGTCCATCCTCCGCGGCCCACGTGCGGAGGCTCTCCGTAAACGTCGCCCGGCCACAACATACGGCTCGACTTTGTAACGTTGCGCGCTGGCGCGCGAGTTCGAACGATTGATCGGATTGAGCATCCGGAAGAGCTCGCCCGCTTTGTCTCCATCACCCATGGCCGCGAAGGCAATCAGCGTCCACACGGAAGCATGCGTGTATTGCCCACCATTCTCGCGAATCCCCGGTACGTAGCCCTTGATGTATCCGGGATCGTGATCGGTGTGGTCAAACGGAGGCGTGAGGAGCAAAACCAAACCGTCTGGCCGGCGAATAAGATTCTGGTCTACGGCCGCCATGGCCTGGGTTCTGCGTGCCGGCTCCGCCGCGCCACTGATGATGCCCCACGATTGGGCGATCGAGTCGATGCGGCACTCGGAGTTCGTGGACGATCCCAACGGAGTACCGTCATCGTAGTAGGCGCGGCGATACCACGCGCCGTCCCACCCGTCGTGCTCGAGCGCCGCTTTTAAGCCACTGACGTGGACGCGCCAGGTTTCGGCACGCTTCTGTTCACCGCGCGCATCCGCGATCTTGGCGAACTCCCAGAGGACGGTGTGCAGAAACCAACCGAGCCACACGCTTTCGCCTTTACCATCCTGGCCAACACGGTTCATTCCGTCATTCCAGTCGCCCGTGCCCATCAAAGGCAAGCCGTGTACTCCGACCTGGAGGCTGCGATCGAGAGCACGCGCGCAATGCTCGAATAGCGTAGCGTGCGTTTCAGAGACGCGCGGCTCGAAGTATGACTCGTTTTGGTGTTCGGACAGCGTAGCGCCCTCGATGAACGGAACGGATTCTTCCAGCACAGCGGTATCGCCGCTAGCTTCGATGAACTGGGCCACGGCGTAGGGCAGCCACAAGAGATCGTCGGAGATTCGCGTGCGTATGCCCCGGCCGGAGGGTGGATGCCACCAGTGTTGGACGTCGCCTTCTATGAACTGGCGGCTGGCTGCGCGCAGCAAATGCTCGCGAGCCACACTTCGTTTCGCGACGGTGAGGGCCAGCACGTCCTGCAATTGATCGCGGAAGCCATACGCTCCGCTCAATTGATAGAACGCGGCGCGCGCCCACACGCGGCAGGCGAGTGTCTGGTAGAGCAGCCAGCGGTTTAGCAGCAAATCCATGCCCGAATCAGGCGTGGTGACTTGCACCGTGCCGAGAATGTCGTCCCATTGGCCTTTGACTTCGCCGAGAGCGTGCTCGATATCCGCGGCGCGATAGCGAGTGACGAGTGCCAGTGCGCGCTCCTTGTTTTCCGCCTGGCCGAGGAAGAATGGAATTTCGATGCGCGCTCCGGGGCGCAGTTCGACGAATGTCTGTAGCGCCGCGCATGGATCGAGGGCAGCGCCCAGCTTTCCGGAAAGGGGCCGGCCGCTCGCGAGCGCCGCAGGCAGCTCGGGCGTGCCGTTGCGGCCGAGGAATTCCGTGCGGTCGCAAGTGAAAGAACTCGGGCGCCGGCCAAGATCGGCAAAGCTTACACGCCCTCCGAATTCTCCCTGCCACATGCTTCGCGCCAGGATGGCGCCTGTTTCCGGATCGGCTTCAGTGACAACGTAAGGAGCAGACGCGGCGCGGGAAGTGCCCAGTAGCCATTCGACGTATGCCGTTACGGAGATCCGCCGGACCTTTCCAGAATCATTCTGCAAACTGAGCCGGGAAATCTTTATGGAGTCATTCACTGGAACGAATTGAACCAGATCAACCGAGATGCCGTGCGACACATGGCTGAACCGCGTGTAACCCTGGCCGTGACGCGCGACGTACGTGGCGTCCTCATGGCGAATGGGCAGAGCCGTCGGGTGTCCACACTTCGCCGGTGCTTTCATCCCGCAGGTAGATCACCTCGCCCGGAGGATCGATGACGTGATCGTTGGACCAGGGTGTAATTTGATTTTCGTGGCTGTTGATTGACCACGTGAATCCGGAACCCGATTCGGAGACTAAGAATCCGAAGTCTTGATTGGCGATCACGTTGACCCAGGGCTCCGGCGTTCGCAGGCCCTCTCCCAACACGACTTCATACTCGCGGCCATTTTCGGCAAAGCCGCCGAGGCCGTTGAAATACTGAAGCGTTGGTTGCGACGCCGGACCCTCGGGGCTTCCAGCACGATGCGGGCGGATGGTGGGAGGAGCAGAGCCTTTTTCTTGCTGCGATCGCGTCATCTGATCTGAAAGCGTGCCCCTGCGGCTGAGCAGCACCACTCGCGCCGCGGCTTGCAACTGATCGCGCGTCTGCGGCGACAAGAGGTCCGCGCGAAGCAGAAAAATCTTTCCGCTCGCCCCGCTTGTGTCCGGCGAGAGCCGCAATTGACTGCCGCGGACCAGCGACTCCAGCGAGCCCTGGAGGTCTTGCATGTAGGAGGTGGCCTTCTCATTGATGATGACCACGTCGGCAGATAACTGCTTCATGCGCCAGTATTCGTGCGCGCGGAGCAACTGCCGGATCATGTCCACGTCGTCGGCATCGTCGATACGTGCAACGACGATCGGCAGGTCGCCCGAGATTCCCTGTGCCCAGAGAACAGATTTATCCAGAGCGGTGCCGCTCAGAACCTCCGAGCCTGGCCGCAGCGTGGCGTCGGAATAGACGACGGCATTCGCCAACCGCTGGAAGAGATGCGCCTCCTCGGTGCTGATGCCCAGATGGCGCAACTGCACCTGCGCGCGAGTCCAGGCCAGCGTTCGCGTGCGCTCAAACGTGCTGGGGTCGCGGTATTTGTCGGTGAGGTTCACAACTTCATCGCGGGTGGAGGCTGCGATGGTAGAGAAAATCAGATGCGCGGTCTGGCCCGCCGGAATATGCACGGTGCGGCGAAGGCTCATCATGGGGTCGAGAACGGAGCCGACCGTGCCGGAAAGGGGGCGCCCATCGATGATGGAGATGGGATTTCGCGGGTTGCGAGCGCGTCCGATGAATCGCGCGCGATCCGTCTCATATTCCAGGCCGCCGACGGATTCACCTTCTACAACGAGCACATGCGCGACCCAAACTCGCGTCTCGTCGTCCGAGCGCTTGCGGCGTGTGGCGAGTAGCGCTCCGATGTCGGGAACAAATTCCGTCTCGACGAACAGATTTGCAAAAGCGGGATGGGCCGCATCAGCGGCTTGCGTTGTGAGCGAAAGCTCAGCGTAGGACGTCACCTGGATATCCCTCGCGCGCATTCCTCCGTTGGTGATGGAGACACGGCGCATCTCCGCGTCATCCTCGGAGGAAACCACAACTTCGAGCGCTGTCGTCAATGAGCGGTCGCGACGGACGATCTCGGCATGATCCTCATAAAAGGACGCCTCGTAGGAATCTGGCTCGATGCCGCTTGGCTGATAGGCGGCCGACCAGACGTTGCCGGTCTGCTCGTCGCGGAGAAAGATGTAGGCGCCCCAGCAGTCCCTGGTCGAGTCTTCGCGCCAGCGCGTGACGGCAATATCACGCCAACGGCTGTAGCCGGAGCCGGCGGACGTGAGCATTACACCGTAGCGGCCATTGGAAAGCAGCGCGGTGCGCGGAATAGCATCGTGAGCGGTGGTGAATTCGCGCGCCGCCGGAGGCACAAGCTCGCGCAATTGGGAAGCGGCGGATACTTCTTCGGCTCTGGGCCGCGCAACCAGCACGTCCCTCGGAGTGCGCTCTTGCAGGAGAAGTTCAGTGGCTTGCACGATGGGCGCGGAGTGGAAGCGGCTGCACATCACAAAATCGTCGAGGGTGTTGGCGAGCGATACCAAAAACATGCCCTGATGGTGCGCCATGTAGGCGCGCACGATGGCGACGTCCTGGCCCTCCGGCAGGCGAGAGCTGGTGTAATCGAGCGACTCGTAGAAGCCATACGTTCCGCGCGCGCCGGTTTGCGTGAGGCGGTCGAGGTTTTCGAGGGCTGCAGACGGGGCGATCATGGCGGCAAGCGCCGTCGCGTATGGCGCGATCACCAAGTCTTCGCTCAGGCCTCGCTTGAGCCCCAGACCCGGCACACCGAAGCTGGAGTATTGATAAGTCAAATCAATGTCGCGGGCGGCGTACGCCGATTCGGAAATTCCCCACGGCACACCGCGTTCGTTTCCGTACTCGACCTGACGGATTACGACTTGCCGGTACGTCTGGCTCAACAAACTGTTCGCGGGAGAGCGCATGACCAGCGCCGGCATCAGATACTCAAACATCGAGCCGGACCATGAGATGAGCGCCGAGCCGCGCCCGACGGGTGTCAGCGGGCGTCCCAGCCGGAACCAGTGCGACGACGGCACATCGCCCTTGGCGATGGCAACGAAGCTTGCGAGGCGCGCCTCGGATGCCAGGAGGTCGTAGCAGTTGGGATCCAACTGGCCGTCGGCAGCGCGATATCCGATGGAGAGCAGCTTGCGAGTGTCGTCGAACAAGAATCCGAATTGCATGGCCTCAAACATTTCTTCCGAACGCTGCGCGATGGCTCGCAGGCGGCGCTGCAAGGACGTTGCTTCCGCAGATCGATTGCTGCATGGCTTGAATCAGCTCGTCGATTCGCACGATTTGATCTGCCTGAGGGCTGTACCCGCCGATCGGGCGCGCGCGCAAATCCGTCAATGCATGGATGGCGCCCTCGAATCGATCGGGGGCGTCGGAGAGCGTGGCGTCATTGGGGAAAAAGGGCTCGATCGCTACCCACTCGGGAGTCTTCGCTGCACGCCCTTCAGCAATGGCCGCAGCTCCCTTGGGGCCGAGCCTCAGCCAGGGCAGGAGGATCTTCGCATCCCGCAGGTAACTGGCGGCGCTAGCTTCGACGGCCTGGCACCAAATGCGGACGTCTGAATTCGCAGGCTCTCCAAGTTCTTGTGCGAGTGTCTGCGCCATGTCTGCGACAGTTTGGGCGCGTCCGGACACTTCGATGATTTTGGTTCCCAGTTTTGCCGGTTGATTGGAAATGGAACGAACCGATGCCGCCAGGAGGTCGAGAGCATTCTCGAGTTGCTTGCGTGTGACCGAGTGGGTGCGAGGCGTGTCGGGGACTTTCGCCAATGCTTCACGCAGCAACCCGAGCGCATCTTCGATCCCGACAAACATGCGCGGCCCCAAGGCCGATTTCTGAATCAACTCGTGGCAACCACTGGCGAGCGCGAGCAGATGTCCCGCGATGTTTCCGCTATCGACGGTGGATATATATTTCGGTTCAAGCGGATGGAGATCGCGCGTGTCATACCAGTTGTACAGGTGGCCACGGAACGTTTCGAGCCTGCCGATGGTCTCAAACGTGGCCTCGAAGCGCTCGAGGGCATCTTGCGTTCCCAGCCAGCCGAAGGTGCGGGCCGCAAGCGTGGAGAGAAGATACAGACCGATGTTCGTCGGCGAAGTGCGGTGGGCGACGACGGGTTTAGGGTCTTCTTGGAAATTGTCCGGCGGAAGGAAATGTTCCTCGGCGGTAACGAACGTTTCGAAGAAGCGCCAAGTTCGCCGGGAGGCTTCGCGTAGGGATCGCACATTTGCCGCCGACAGTTCCGGCTCGGTGCCGCTTTGTCGAGGAGGAAGGCTGATCCAATGCGCCACAGCAGGCGCGCATACCCACACGACAACGAAAGGGAGAGCGGCGAAAACAGCGCGAGGATGCACCAACCACACGGCGGCGATTGCTGCGATTGCCAATAGAACGCCGCCAATCATGCGCCGAAAAACATTCGCGAGATTCAGGTCCACCCGATGTTTGGCTTGCGCAGCGGTGACCCATTCCAGCATGTGCTTGTGCGTGAAAAGCGATCGAACAAGGGTTCGCCCAATCGCGTCGGTCATCAGCCAGGCCTGATAAGCAAGAAACACAACGGTCAAGGCCGCCTGTGATAGGCCCAATGACAAATCCGAAGCCAGGCCGCGGAAATGGCTTCGCTTGGAGATGCCCTCCAGGTGCGCGTTGATTCCGGCGAGGAATGGAAGAAGCGCCGGAATCGATATCGTTGCGAGTACAAATCGCGCCCACAGCCAGGGAGGCAACTCAGGCGCCAGCCATCCCGCCAGCAATACGAGAAACATGCAGGGCGCGGAAAGGGAGCGACGCAGGTTGTCCAGCATTTTCCAGCGGCCAATCACTGGAATCTTGACCTTCGCCCCGCCGGCGCCGTGCCCGAAGATCCAGGGCAGGAGTTGCCAATCTCCACGCGCCCATCGGTGAAGGCGGGCGGCGGAAGTTTCGTAGTGGGAAGGGAATTCGTCAAAGAACTCGACATCCGTGGCCAGCGCAGTCCGCGCGAAGATTCCCTCAAACAGGTCGTGGCTCAGCATGATGTTTTCGGGAACCTTGCCATCCAACGCAGCTTCGAAAACATCAAGGTCGTAAATACCTTTGCCGGTGTAAGAGCCTTCGCGGAAGAGATCTTGATACACGTCGGAAACAGCCGAAGCGTAAGGATCGATTCCGCTGGGGCCGGAGAAAATTTTCTGAAAGAGCGATCCCTCGCCGTCCGACGGCAGCGACGGGGTGATGCGCGGTTGGACGATGCCGTAGCCATCGACCACGCGCCCTTGCTCCGCGCTGAACGTGGGCTGGTTGAGGGGGTGAGCCATCGTACCCACCAACCGCGCGGCCGCATCGCGCGGCAAGCGAGTGTCTGCGTCGAGGGTGATGACGTAGCGGATACCGGGGATCGGTTCCGGTGGGCGTCCTATGGTGGTGATAAAGGTGGTGCTTGTCCCGTCGCGAAGCAGCAAGTTGAGTTCGTGGAGCTTGCCGCGTTTGCGCTCCCAACCCATCCACTTGCCTTCGGATTCGTTCCAAATTCGCTTTCGATGGAAAAGAAAGAATCGTTTGCCGCCTCCGGGCGCAGGGCCATGGCGCTTGTTCAATTCGTCGATGCCACTGGCGGCGGCAGCGAGCAGATCCTCGTCGTTCGGGAGAGTCTCCGTCGGAGCATCCAGCCAATCGGAGAGCAAAGCAAACTGCAGATGGCCGTCGGAATTTGCCAAATAGTGGATTTCGAGCCGCTCGACTTGCTCGCCGATGTCATCTACCGAGGTCAGCAAGGTGGGAACAACGACGATCGTTTTCAGCGCCTCGGGAACGGCGCGCATTTCCAGGCGCGCAAGGGGACGCGGGCCCAGCAAGTCCGTAACGCCGCGATTGATGAGCGCCATGGCGAGATCGGACGCCGGAATCGCGGCCAAGAGGCCGAAAACGATCAGGTGCGCAACGCTCGCTCCCAGCTCCCAGGAGCGCGCCAGAAACAAGGCCAAGATGACGGCCGTAAGCAGGGCAATCGTGCTCAGGTAGCCCGGCGCGGCGGCCCGGACATAAAATCGCAGGAGCCAACGCCTCCACGGAACGTGAAAACCGAGCTCGCGTTCGAAGGCGAGACGGCCATGGGAAATCAAATAGTATCCGGGGTCCGAGAATCTTTCTTCGCGGTGCCCGTTGTTGGAAGAAGGTGCGCCGGCGGTCTGCCGGGCGTGAGCCACGGCACGCTCCGCAACTTCGATTTCGGAGTAGCGCGATCCTTGGGAAATATCCTCGATCGCGTGGCGGTAGGAATCGCGCGTCGCGAAATCCATAGCGGCGAAATTGCTTCCATCCCGCAGGGCCCGGTCGACCAGACTGACGCTCTCAAAGAATGCCTGCCAATCGAACGCGGAGGTCAGGCGCATGCTGGTAATGATGTTGCGAACTGTGACGCTCATGGTGGCTTGCTGTTGATGTTCGGCGCGCACGATTTCGTCGGCGCTGGTCCCCTGCGCGGCCAATCGCTCGTCGAGCCACAGCAGGATGGGCCCGACTTTGGGATCCAAATCGCGCAAACGTTGGATGAGCTGGACGGCAAATGCCCGATCCAAAGGCTTCTTTTCAAATTGGCGCAGCACCGTTGCCGGGGAGACCAGTGACTGGCCTCCCGTGCCGAGAAGCCTGTCCGCCAGGATGTCCGCTTCGCCGCGAGCCTCGCGGCCCAGCACCATACGGGCGGAAAGCCGGCGCAAGTTTTCAATCAGCACGATTCGTAACGTGATGGCCACGGCCCACAACTCGCCTATCGAGAGGGGTTGCACTCGCTGGTAGGCGGCGACGAAGCGGCGGAGCGCGTCCGGATCGAAACGGCTGTCGGTATGCGCGACAAACGCCCACGCAATGCCGTAAACGCGCGGATAGCCTGCCAAGTGGCCTGAGGTGAGTTTGGGAAGTTTTCGGTAAAAACCGGCGGGCAAGTGATCGCGGATTTCGCGAAGCTGCTCCTCGACGATGTAGAAATTCTCGACCAGCCACTGTGCTGCGGGGGTAATGGCTTGTTCCCGCTGGATGGCGCGAGCGGTCGCTCGGTAGTATTCGAGAAGCAGGCGCCCGTTCTCTGCAACACGCGGAATTAGCGGCTTGCCGCTGCTGGATTCAGTGGAGACTGTCTGCGCCCCGGCCAGGCTCTCGGCGTGCTGTTCGAGGCGATCGACGCTGAAAAGCTCGCCCGGAATGGGCTCTTCGACCCCGGCAAGTACGCTAATGGGTGGTGCAGAAGGCATCGCTTCCAGAGTACTCCCTCCATGGGTGCTTTCACATGAATGCTTCAGTGCCTATGAGGCCACAGTTGGTGCCGCCTGCGGAGACTAGGGGCGATTCGAGCCGCCACATCGTCCAAACGCGGATGTCCGCAGGCGCACGGTTCCGAACGCGGATTCTTGCTCTGCATTTCGCTTTCGCAGCTAGCTGGCTCGACGAAGCCCGTAAGAATCAGAGGAATCGACCGAAGCATTTGCCGGCGATGCGGGCATCTCAGCCGGCCTGTTGCGCAACGCTATTGCGGAATTCAGTATTCGTTCCAGGTCGATTCGCCGGTAGGGATAGCAAATGAAATCGAAGGCACGGATATTCAGCGCGGCCAAGTAGTCGCGATACTCTTGAGGACACGCGGGTGCGCAGATGATGACCACTGGGATCTCGGCGCGCTCACTCTTTAGATGCCTTACGACATCGCGATAGGTGCCGTCGACAAGCCAAAAGCCGCAGAAGCAGGCCGCCACGTCTTCCTTGGCAAGGGCGAATTTGATTTCTTCCATTCCGCTGGCCCATAGCGTGTTGATCTCGTAATTTTTTAGAAGCTCTTCCATGCTGCTACGTATGTCCGAGTCTGTCGTCGCGAGCAGGATGCTGGGAGATTTAGGAGATTCCTCGTGAGTGACAGTGTGCAGCCGCTGCCAGACTTCCGGACGATCAGGCGCTGGGGGAATCATTTGGCTTCATCCTTTCTGCCCCGGCTGGTGGGCAGTGCGTCAACTTTTGTTTCGGAATGCGGCTATCTATCTTCTTCCGGCTCGCGGCAACAATTCGCTCCGCGAGGACATGATTCCTCATCTGTCGCAAAGGGACAATACAGTCAACACGTTAGGGGATTTCATGTAGGCTCGCGGGCGTCTTTCTCTGGCTTTTCGTCCGCATACTTGCAACGGAATCACGCAGCCGTGTTTTAATACCTCCGACTCCATCTGTGCCCAAGGGAGGTAAGCATATGGAAGAATGCACGCATCTCGATCAAGTCAAGGAAGTGAAGCCGCCGAACGCTCACGTATGTCCGGAATGCGTCAAAATGGGCGACACTTGGGTTCATTTGCGGCTATGCATGACGTGCGGCCATGTGGGTTGTTGCGATTCTTCGAAGAACAAACACGCCACGAAGCATTTCCACACGGTGAAGCACCCAATTATGAAGTCCATCGAGCCCGGCGAGGACTGGGGATGGTGCTACATCGATGAAGTAGAACTCGATTTCGCCTGAGCAGACGGGTTAACTCCTCGGTGAGGCCAGTCTGCAGCCCGCAATGACTTTTTGGTATTTTGGAAGTCGCGAACGTAACCTTCTGTCCGTCGTTCACGTCTCTTCACAGGCAGATGGACTTAGTCCAATAAGCAGCTTAGCCTTGGACCATCATTTGGGGGTGGGAATGGAACGGAAATCTCTTGGCGTGTTTCTCCTGGCGTTCGCTGTCTGCTTTCTTGCAGCACCGGTATTCGCTCACCACTCTTTTGTTGCCGAATACGATGCGTCGAAACCGCTTACGCTGACTGGCGTGGTGACCAAGATCGAGTGGACCAATCCGCACTGCCACTTTTATATGGACATTAAGAACGACAGCGGCGGCGTAGACAACTGGAAGTTCGAGGGATTTCCTCCGAACATGCTGGTTCACAACGGTTGGAAAAAAGACGAAACCATGAAGGTAGGCGACACGATCACGGTATTCGGCTGGCGCGCCAAAGACGGCGGAAACTGGGGCCAGGCAAGGGAAGTCACGGTTCCGGACGGCCGGAAGCTGCTTATTGGACCCGGCGGTTCGGGTGGCCCGACCGCTGCACCTACCAACTAACCAGCCGTAGTTGGCCTTTGCCATTACGCATCGCCTTCAGGTGCGGCGGAGGTTCGATCCCTTGCGAGGAGACTTCAAAGTGAAAAGGTTTCGCTTGATGGGCAAGGTCGCGTTTGCAGCGGCTCTATTTTCCGCAACACTTCTGACCGCCGACGCGCAAGATACAAAGCAGGCGTCGCCTCCGGCAACTCCCGGACAGGCCTCTCTTCCTCCGGTGCCCCGCACTGCTGACGGGCATCCCGATCTCAACGGAGTCTGGGAGAGCACCACGCTTAGCATCGCTCTGGAAGCGGGGCTCGAGCCAGGGCACCAAATCGCGCCTACCACCCGGTCGGGGTTTGGCGGGCCTCCGCCCTACCAGCCGGGGGCTGTGGCGGCGAAGCACCAGGAGTATGTGGATCGCAAGGGCATTGATGATCCGATGACGCGATGTCTGCCGGTGGGCGTGCCGCGCATCACGATTCAGCCCATGCCCTTCCAGATCGTGCAGAGCCCGGGGAAAGTGGTCATTCTTTATGAATACTTCAGTCTGTTTCGCGTGATCCCCACGGATGGTTCTGCCCACCCGTCGGATGCCTATCCCACATTCATGGGGGATTCTGTGGCTCACTGGGAGGGCGATACCCTGGTGGTCGACGTGAACAACTTCAACGACAAGACCTGGCTGGTCGGTGTCGGCACGTACCACAGCGAACAACTGCACGTGACGGAGCGCTTTACCCGCACCGACTACAATACGATCGCGTACGAGGCCACCATGGTCGACCCGGGCGTGTTTACCAAGCCTTGGGGAATGCACTCGACTCTCATTCTTCGTCCCAACGACAGGCTGTTGGAATTTGCCTGCATGGAAGGGAACGAGGACATGCTCATCATTCAGGGGCTGCGGGATAAGGACGACAAAGCAAAGCAAGACCAACAGAAGAAGCAGTGAGCCACGCCGTCAGGGTGCCTGCAGGGAAATGGCGCGCTCCGGCAGCGGCGCGGGGTGCCCCATCAACTTCAGGATGGTAGAAGCGAAGTTCAGGCTGTCGCAGGGCACTTCCACCTGCTTCCCGGCCGCAATTCCAGCGCCGGCCATCATCCACACGGAATGGGTCGAAATGCGCAGAAACGAGCCGTGATTCCCTCCGGGGTTGAAATTTCGCACGTTGAAATTCCAGTGGTCGTTTGCAAAAACGAGGAAGTCCGGCTGCACCAATTCTCTCCGTAGAATTTCCATCCGCCGAGGCGACGCATCCGCGGTTGCGGTTTGCGGCAAGGCGCGGCTCGGGGGAAGCAATTCTTCGGTGATCCCGATGACTCCATTGGAATAGCGGCATCGGTGGATGGCATCGAACCATTCACTCTCCGTATGCCACTGTCCCAGCCATTCGCTGCGGCTCGCGCTCGCCTCGATGGCCAGCGCGGGATCTTCAAGGAGCTTGAATGGCAGGTCCGTCGACCAATCGCGCGTTTCCCACGTCAGTTTTCCGATCGCGTCCTGCCGCAAATGCGCCACGGGAATCAGCCGGATCGTGATCTGATCCGCTCCCTTGGCGCAGACCAGTTCGATGAGTTGCCGCTCCTCACCTGCATACAGCCAAATCGCCTCGATTAGCTCGCCTGGCAGGCCTTCCATCTGTCGAGAGACTTCGCTCACGGGGAGCGCCGCGGCCACAAAATCGATGGGCTGGCTGGTTACGTTCGGCTGCGGATTGTTGCGGGAGCGCTGCGAGGCCATCAACGGGAAGTAGTCGACGTGTCGAAACGACTGGGCTTCGTCCAGGTGTCCATTGGAATCGAGCACCAATCCCTTCACTGCGGGCCCGGCGACGTAGTGCTGGAGGTCATAGATGCTGTTTGGGTCGCCTAGCGATCTTGGTTGGATGAGGCGCTCGATGTTCGCATGAAGCACGTCGGCGCTCTCTGAACGCATGTCTGCCAGGGCGGTCAGATGAGCCAAGTAATTCTCGTATTCTTTTGTTTCATCCTTCCATTGCTGCAGTTCGACGGCGTTTCGCCGCGAAGCCTGCTCTGCCCCCGCTTCTTTCTCGATCTTCGCTTGCTCGCCCGCCTGATTTCTGAGCTGCGCTTCTCGCTCGCGAATCACAACATTCCAGGCCTTCAAATCGTCGCTCAGGTTTTGCGAAACCTCCTGCCAATGGGGCCTCAAACGATCGAGCGTTTGCCCGAGGTGGTCGGTCGCCGCGCGCCGCACCTCCGGCGAAAGGTCGGATCTCCGCAGCTGCTGCAAAAGAATCTGCACACGATTCAAATCCGAGTTTCGCAGCGATACGTTGGCCCGTTCGTTGCCGTCCATATCCAGCCATGCCGTGGGATATTCTTCCCCCTGTCCCTGCAGGTAAAAAGACGCGGTGCTCGTACTGTTGACCCACGACAGCATGGGGTTGAGACCCTGGAGCTTGTAGGGGCTCAACTGGGGACGGTCGGTTACAACGTGGTGGGCGCCGCCGGCTGGGCTGTTAAGGAGATCGGGCAGTGAGAACGTCTGACTGTAGACGTTCGGTACGTTGTTCATGCCATGGTCCGAGACCAAGACGAAAAGGGTTTGATCGCCCAGAGGAGTGGCCTCTATAGCAGTCCACACTCGCCCGGCCAGGGCATCAAGCTTCGCGAGCTCGATTTGCAACGCCGTCCGGTCGTTGACTGAATGGGCGACGTGATCTAGGTCTCCTGTGAACAGATCCATGTATTGGATCTTCGGATTCGCGATGGCGGCCAGCAGCTCTGCCTCCGTCTGTGCCGCGAAGCCCTTCTCCAGGCCGATTCCGCCGCTGGGGTCTTCGAGCAACAGAAGTAGAGAATTGGCGGACAGCTGCCGGCCGAGCGAGTGTTCGAGCGTCGGCCAGCGCACGCCGCGTTCAAACAGCTGAGGCGTCTGAAATCGCTGGTCAAACGCGAAGCGATCGCTGAGTAGAGGCACGCCAGCGTCATCCAAGACTTCGACGCTGGGTGCGTCGACTTGCCGCTTGCGAGCGGAGGCCCAATAGAACGGGAAGACATTTAGATAGTCGTAGACGCGCCCGGTATAGCGGTCGTATTCCACGTTGCCTTTGATGAGGAGATGATTGCCGGTGTCCAGCATGGACCACGACGGCGCCGACAGGCTGATGCCGCGCGTGTAGAAGTCTTCGAAAAGAGTTCCATGCTCGGCGAAGATACGATTCAGCCAGGGAAGCTGCTTGCGACCCGTTTGCGGATCGGTGGCCGCCATGGTGTTCGCCAGCAAATCCGCGCCCAGACCATCGACCTTCAAGATAACAATGCGCCGTGCGGGGGACTGCTGGGCTGCAAGTACAGGATCGAGGCCGGCGAGAAGATAAATCAGGAAAAGGGCGCGGCCGACCGACTTCATTGCGCTCCCGCGTTTTGGATGGCAACCACGCGAACCTCGCGGGCCGGTGGTTTCTGCGCTGCGCCCAAGTCGCGGGCTACCTGCACATACTCGCCGGAGCGCAATGCGTCGAGTAGCCGGTCGCAATCCGCCCGCAGGACCTCATTGCTCGAATTCGACTTTACGCGAGCCAGCACCACGGTCGCTCGCTGGCGGATAGGGCCTGGCGTGCCCGCGTCCGTGGCCATGCTCAAGGCGTCAATGGAGTCCTGAATTCTCGTTTCGCCAAACATCACTTCCGGAGAAGGTCCGGCGTCAGCCACGCGCGAAAGGAATTTCAACGAGGCGTTGATTCTTCGCTGGCGGTCCAAGGTTGCCAGATACTCCGGTGTTTGCGGAGCGCGCCGCTTATAGATCCCCAGCGTCAAGTAGTGCGCAAAACCGTATCGTACGTTCGCCCCAGTGCTCGCGCCAAAGGACGCCATTTCCTCCCGCCGTTCATTATTCACGCGCTTGGGCAGCAGTTCGGGTTCGTTTGCCGCCTTCACCAATTCGGCATACTGAAGGCGGGCCAGATTCGCTTCGCGGCCCGGAGACGACTCGAGGGGATTTATCGAGAGATCGCCCAGGCGCTGTTCGAGTTCTTTTCGGAACTGAGGGTCCAGAGTTTGGTCGAGCGCCAAGCTGCTGCGAAGGTCCGCGTAGGAATCCAAACGCTGGGCGCTATTGGTAGCGGATCCGGAGCGACTCCTCAGGAACTGGTAGGAAGCGGTCCCCGCAAAGTAGTACCAGTTGGTGAAATGAGAGAGGGCAAAGACGCCGGTGGCCAAATCCTCCCAACTGCGCTGAAAGATTTCGCGCCACTTGGTGTTGATGTGGCTCCTGAAATCGGCCAGAAGAAGCGGTTGCCGCGAGTAGGTGAGGCTGTAGACAGCCAGGGGTGCCACGTAGCCCTGCGACGCACCCGCCTCGCCCCGTGGAAGCAGGGCCCCTTCGGCATTAAAACTTCGCAGCTGGCGGTAACCTTGCCAATCTTTGAGCCGGGGGTCGTCCCACGGGTTTTTGACTTGCAGTAGTTTCCAGGTCTTTTTCAAAGATACGCCCGAGCCATCGAAGGTCTTGTCCAGGGGAAACCAGACAACGGCAAATTGATCGGGCTGACCGTCAAGCTGCATGGGCTCGAAGTAAAGACCGGCGCGCTCGGCCGAGTTCCGCAAGAGCTCCCAGTTTCTCGCGCGGGCAGCTTCCCAATCTTCCTGATGCGAATCGTGCAGGCGGTTCAGATGCTCTTCTTCGACCAGTCCGCCCAGCGTGTTCTTCGCGAGCGCCAGACGGGCCATCACAGCGTCGCGCTGCTCGGGCGTGACCGGCTCGCCGTATTCGGCGGTCGGGGCGAGACGAAGAAAATGAATAGCCTCCTCAACGTGCAGACGATCCGCGTTGAGGTCATTGGTGCGATACGAACGCGTGGCGGCGCGGATGGGCATAGCCTGAGGGTCGAACGCCGCCCACTGAATAACGCTCCCGCTGACGCGAGTCCAGACGCGATTCTTGCTGTGAGCCAGATTCACCAGGGGCTTTGGAACGCCAGTGTCCGGGGTCTTCTGCCCGGCACTGATTCGCCTGTAAAAGAACGGTATCGCTGAGAAAAAGCGCTGCGTCTTCGTCGGCCGCGTGTACGTGAGCAGCCAGAGGTAATCGAGCTTGTCGTTGGAGTCATCTGCATCGCCGAGCGTATCGCGCAGTAGAGAAACCAGGGGCACACTATTCGGGCTGCCCTGGGCGTCGTCGGGCTGAGGAAATTCGGCGAAAAGCGTGACTAACTCGATGCCTGACGGCGCGGAATCGACGTGCCAGGAATAGGTGGGAAGAGGATTTGCGCTCGGGAACGCCGGGAGGGGCGCGGTAACGCTGGCGGCGTCGGCTGGCGACCCGGGACCAGCGTCCTGCGATTGGCACAAGGCGACATGCGGTCCGCCCAGTAGCGCGAGCACAAGAACACACATTTCCCAAGTTAACGTGCGCATTTATGCCGCCTGAGACCGCCCTCCCTGGCGCAGTGAGAGCCGTCCCATCCCCTTATAGAAACGCCCAAAAGTATGCCAAACGACGGGCGGTGTGAATACCCTTATCGCGGTACTAGAACCCGGGTATTCTTCGGGCCTAGCGTGAGCCGATGTCCCCACCAGCTACCGCATCGATTGTTGACGGCAGCCTGGCCGAGCTTACGAACCTCGGCCGGGAGGGGAAGGCCAAGCGTTTGCAGGATCGGCGCTCGCGAAGAAAGTTTGACGGCGCCGAGGAATCCGAGAAGAGCCCTCAGCGAGCACGGCAGAGCGTCGAGCGAAAAAAAAAGGGGCGTAGACCCTGCGGTCTGCGCCCCGGAAATTCCCCCGCCAGGCGTTAAAGCGAATCTAGCGCCCGCGTCCAGCCGCTGCTTCGGTCGAAGGCGGAACGATTCCCTTGAGCCTCAAATAGACGGCGATGCTGCCATAGACTTCGTTGTCGTGCGCGATGTTTCCAGTGAGCGCGGCTAAGCGAGTGGTGTTGCCGCGGAAGCTTTGAACCGAATCATTGGCGTTTGCGTCGGTCAGACCCGCGTAAACCGGATCGCAAACTGCGAAGGAAGCAGCCAAAGCGGCTTGCAGGTCTGCCTTTGTGGTTTTCGCCGGACCGGGAGCCTGCGGAGTTCCAGCAGCTCGCGAGCAAATGGCAGTCTGGGCGCCCGAGACGTGCGCGATCCAGGCGCCAAATGTCATCTGTTCCGGTGTCGGCTTAAAGCTGTAGTCCGCTTCGGCCATCTTGTCGGCGGCCTTCGTCAGGTTGGTCTTGATTTGATTGTAGGCTTGCCGGATTGCGTCGCTGGTGCTGGGTGTGCCGCTTGGCGCGCCTTGTTGGGCGTAGAGCGGTGAAGCAAATACGCTGGCAAGTGCCAGCAGAATCATCGTGGGACAGCGTTTCATTTGCAGCTTCTCCTTGTGGGTGCTTTCCCCCAAACCAATTGTGGCCGTGTGGCCCAGCGGATTATAGTCCCGCATCGCCTTCGCTCCCAAGCAAAAGCCCTGCCGAGCGGAGCGGGTGCGCTTTCGCGCTTGCTCCGCATCAGTCGAACCTATATGTTACCCGCGCGGAGAAAGAGTATGACCCAAGGGGAAAGCCCAATTGGCTATGTCTAGTCATGGTGGAGCAGCCATGGCCGCTCCGGAGGCACCGGGAACGCTTGGCCTCGAAATTCGCGTCACGCTTTTGTGCGGCCTCGTGTTGGTGCTCGAGGGCTACGACATCGGGGCCATGGCTTACGCGGTTCCTTCGCTTGCTCAATCTTGGCATTTGCGTCCCGTTGCTTTTACGTCGGCTCTAACCGCGGGAAGCATCGGGCTCTTTATCGGCTCTCTTTTCTGCGGATGGCTAGGGGATAGGATTGGCCGAAAATCGGTATTGTTGGGGTGCGTGGCCATGTTCGGCATAACGTCGCTTCTGACTGCCACGGCCCACGGCATACCCGGGTTGACGGCCGTGCGTCTAGCCACTGGCGTCGGCTTGGGAGGCGGGATCCCGTCGGCTATCACCTTGCTCTCGGATTTCGCGCCGCTGCGCCGACAGGGCGGTCTGGTGATCGCCATGAGCTGCGGCATAACCGTGGGGAACATCGTGGGCGGGTTTATGGCGGCGCGCTTGATTGCGCCTTACGGATGGTCGTCGGTTTTCATCGTCGGTGGCGCGGCACCTCTCATTCTCCTCCCGCTGCTGGCTTTTATGCTGCCGGAATCAGCCGCTTTTCTGGCGACGCGCGGCAAGAATCGTTCCGCCATTGCGGGCGGGAAGAATCCCGTGGGAATGTTGTTTTCCGGAGGATTTGCGCGGGTTACGGTGCTACTGTGGATTATCAATTTCCTGAGTCTGCTGACCATCTACTTCATCAATTCCTGGCTGCCTTCGATGCTGCACACTCTCGGCATCGCAACGGTAACAGCTATCATTGCCGCCACCATGTTTCATGTCGGAGGGTTGGTCGGGGCCGCGGTGAGCGGTTTCACGGTAGGAAAACTGGGTGCCGAGCGAGTTTTGGCCGCCATGCTGCTTTTCGGCTGCGTGTGCCTGCTGCTGATTGGATTGACCGATGTGTCGGTCTTCGTTCTGGGCTGCTTCATTTTTGGTTCTGGGGCGGGAATTTCCGCCGCCCAGCTGGGTATCAACTCCTTGCCCGGCGGTCTCTATCCGCCTGTGATTCGCAGCACCGGCACCGGGTGGGCTTTGGGCTTTGGCCGCCTTGGCAACGTCGCCGGACCTTTGCTCGGCGGTCTGCTGCTATCGCTCAACTGGGCGCCCAAGCACATGCTGCTCAGTCTTTGCATTCCGACGTCTATATTGGCGCTGACGTTGATGGCTCTTTCCGCGTCGCGAGCATCCCGAGGCGGCGCCTTGCAGTCAGCGAACCGGGTGCCTGAGTTGGCGCAGCCGCTCGCTGGCAGCCACTGAGGTAGCGGACCTTCCATTCAGCGAAAGATGTCGATCTCAGGCGCGCGTAGTAAATCACGCCCGCTGCCCGCGTCGCCGCTCGCGCGCATTCCCCTCACAATCGCGACCGGTGTGCGATTTGTCTTGCCCATCGCGAGTTCGGCGGCGGAAGCTAGCTCATCGGCAATCGCGATTACCGTGGCGGACAGCAATTTCCCGTTGGTGTCGCGTTGCCCGCGATAGTCGAGAAGCGGCGAAATTCCCGCCACGCCCAGCGCCACATTAACCAGGCCCTCGCGCCACGGCCGACCAAATGTGTCGGAGATGATCACGCCCGAGTGGACTCCGAATGCCGCAACGAGCTGCTCGCGGATCGCGCTAGCCGAGCGGTCCGGATCTTCCGGCAGTAACAACGCCGTTCCCTCCGCGACATTCGATGCGTCCACGCCGGCATTCGCGCATACGAAGCCGTGGTGTGTCTCTGCCACAATCACGCCGAGCTCCATGCGCACGATTCTCTTGGCCTCGCGCAGAACCAGTTCGATGAGGCGGGGATCTTTCTTGTATTCGGCGGCCCAGCGCGCCGCCTTCTCCGAAGGCTGGATGGTATCGAGCGAAACACTTCGCCGTTCGGCTTTGGAGATGATTTTCTGCGCGACCACGAAGACGTCGCCCGCCGCAATAGCCAGCGCGCTGCCTTTGACCGCACGAACGATCATGCCCGCAACGTCATCGCCCGCGACGACTTCGGGCAATCCTTCGAGAGGGAAAATCTGAATGGGTTCAATGCGCACGCGCCCAGCCCTCCGCGAAAGCCGCTTCGCACAAATGTGGTGCAGTTGAATTCGCCGCCAGAATAGTCGCCAGGCTAGTCGCTAGACTAGTTATGACCGGCAAGGAACGCAACTCAAGATCGAGAACCACCCGAGGCGCTCGATCGAAGCTGCGCCGTCAGATGCGAGGCGTGTTCGCTCACCCAACGCGCGGTCTGCGAGCCGGGCCGAAGGATTCCCGCCAGCTGCTGCAAGTCTTCGATCTCATCGATGTCTTGCGCCAGCCGCGGATTGCGCACCACGCGAGCATGAATTCCGCGGGCCTCGGCCTCCGCTAGATGAAGTGCGAAGCTGTTCGGTCCGAAACGCGAGGGGAAGAGCTCTGGAGGCGTGCGTAGCAGGGCATTCGTCCCCGTCCCGTCGCCCGAAGGCACAATTACTGCAGAGGGCACCGCAGCGGGGGCTTCGTCGAGCCGCTCGAAGAGCCCTTCGATGTCTACTGGCTCGGCCAGAGGAAGATCGATCGGCACGCGTAGCAGGGCATCGATGCCCTGCGCGGCACACTCGCGCGAAGCGAAATCCACGGACGCGCTTTCGGAGCTTTGCCGGGATTCAACAATCGTTTCCCATCCTGCCTTTCGCGCCAGCTCCAAAGCCTCGGATTCCTTGCTGACCACTACAATGCGGGATACGGAGCGCACGCCCGCCATCATGCCGAAGAAATCCCGGCAGAGAGCTTGGGCCAGTGCGGCTCGCTGCGACGTAGAGAAATGCGCGGCCAGTCGCTTCTTAGCCTGCCCAAATTCCTTTACGGGGATCAGGATGGCTCTCATAGCCGGATGCGAAGCTAAGCTCCTGCCTTGGCGGTTGCGCCGGTCAGCAGTTGCAACGCTTGGCGCGCCAGATTTTCCTTATCCGCCACCGTGTGCATTATGGTCGAGGTAACGGCTACCTTCATTCCCAGCTTTTCGATGCTGTCGCGCTGTCCGGCGTCGGCCGAATCGATAACGAACGTGGCGCAGATGTCCTCGTACATTCGCGCCACGCCGAGCGCGGATACGTCAAAGCCAAGCTGCGCCAGCATTCGGTCGCTCGGGCCTTTTAACGACTTGCCGCCCACGATCGGACAAACGGCCAAAGTATCCGCGCGCCTCTTGCGCAGGGCCTCGCGAATTCCCGCCACGGCCAGGATGGGCCCAATGCTGATCAGCGGATTGCTCGGGCAGATCACGATTCCCGCGGCTCGCTCGATCGCTTCGAGCACTCCCGGCGCTGGTGTGGCTCGCCCGATCCCCGCGAATTCCAGTTTTTGAATGACTGGTTCAGCGTGTCGCTGCACCAGATATTCCTGGAAGTGCAGCCGGCCCTCATCGGTTTCCACCATTGTCGGCACCGGCTGGTCGCTCATGGGCAGAATCTTAGCCTGCACTCCTAAAGCTTGGCGAATTGATTCAGCAGCCTGCGACAGCGAGCCGCCTTCGCGCAATATCGCGGTGCGATGGATGTGCGTTGCAAGGTCACGGTCGCCGAGGTTGAACCAACTCTGGTGCCCGTACTTTGCCAGCTGCTTGAAGGTGTGGAAAGTTTCGTCGCGAAGCCCCCATCCGGTTTCGGGGTTCGCTACTCCGGCCAGCGTGTAGGTTACGGTATCGAGATCCGGAGAGATGTGGAGGCCGTGCAGGACGATATCGTCGCCGGTGTTGACGATGATGCTCAGCTCCCGCGGGTCCATTGCTCGGCTCAAGCCTACGAGCAGCTTGGAACCGCCAATACCGCCCGCCAGCGCCGCTATCTCCATCAGTATCCTGTTTCGGCGTGAGGCGCGTGTTCGTCCGTCACTACGGGGATTCTCTCCACGGGGAAGCGCTCGTCGGAGTCTGCCGTTTCAAAGACTTTGCGGATTTTGTAGGTCGTTGTGCGCTCCGCCGGTGTGCGGCCGATCTTACGGATCATGGCGCGAAACTCACCGGGCGAAACATACTCGCCGAAATTAGCTCCCGCGGATTTGGAGATGCTTTCCTCCATCAACGTGCCGCTAAAATCGTTCGCTCCCGCCTCCAGGCAGGCCAGCGATCCGTCAAAGCCCAGCTTGACCCAGGAGACTTGGATGTTGCGAATATAGCCGTGCAGCATCAGCCGCGCCAGCGCATGAACCACTAGGTCTTCGCGCATGGAGCTTCCGGGCCGCGCTCCGCCCTTTTGGAAAAGCCGCGTTTGCGAATGGATGAAACCCAGCGGCACGAACTCTGTAAACCCGCCAGTCTCTTGCTGGATTTCCCGCAGCAGCAGCAAGTGGCGCACCCAGTGTTCGGGCGTTTCGGTGTGGCCGTACATCATCGTGCTCGTGGACGGAATGCCCAACTGATGCGCGGTACGGATGATTTCAATCCACTGCTTTACTTTCAGCTTGTTGGGGCTCAGGCTCTGCCGCACTTCATCGTCCAGAATCTCCGCCGCCGTCCCTGGCACGCTGCCCAGCCCCGCCTCTTTCAGCATCTGCAGGTAGTCGCGCAGGGGCATGCCCGTCTTCTCAATGCCATAGGCGATTTCCATCGGCGAATAAGCGTGCACGTGCAATTCAGGCAGCCGATCCTTGATGGCTCGCAGCAGCTTCACGTAGTAATGCCCGTCCAGGTCGCGCGGCAGTCCGCCCTGTATGCACACTTCCGTAGCTCCGCGCTCGACCGCCTCTACCGATCTTGCGACCAGCGTTTCCGTGGAGTGAAAATAAGCGTCCGGAGAATTCGGGCCGCGGCTGAAGCCGCAAAAGGCGCAACCGACGATGCAGACGTTTGTGAAGTTTAGGTTCCGGTTGACCACATAGGTGATGTAATCGCCCACCGTGCGCCGGCGAATTTCGTCCGCTACTTTCACCAGTGCCAGCAGATCGTCGCCGTCCACCGCGCTGAGCGCCATTCCGTCGTCGAAGCTCAGGTCCGTTTCCGCCAGCGATTTTTCGAGGATGCGCGCCACCGCCGGGCTCGCACCGTGGAGCGCGTCTTCCCATGCAATTTCCCGCCAGCCGGGTTCCATTTGCTTCAGCATGCGTTCTGCTCCTCCCGGGCGTAGCCGTCTTCGCCGAGGAAATTTTTAAGGTAAGGGCCCACGCGCCCATTTACGAATCCCGGCCGCGCGGCAAACTCCGGATAAATCGCCAGCCGCTCCCGCAAGACGAAACCGGCCTCCGCCGTCCGGCGGGCCAGCGACGGAATTTGCGGCCACGCGGCCTCTGGATTGATGAAGTCTTTGGTCACCGGCGAAATCCCGCCCCAATCATTCATTCCTGTTTCGAGCAGTTCGGGATAATCGCGCGAAAGCAGATTCGGCGGAGATTGAATATTCATCTCCCCGCCGAAAATCAGTCTGGCCACCGCCAGAGTGCGCTTCAAATCTTCGAGGGGCGCCTCAGGCGCGGCGGCCATGCGCGTATCCGACTTGGGCCGGAACGGCTGCACGATGATTTCCTGGATATGTCCGTATTTCCGATGCAACCCGTCGATCGCGCAGAGGGAATCCACTCGCTCCGCCCACGTTTCGCCGATGCCAATCAGAATTCCCGTAGTGAACGCGATCTTTTGGCGTCCAGCCTCTTCCAAGGTTCGCAGCCGCAGCGAAGGAACCTTGTCCGGGGCCTTCCAGTGCGCGCCGCCGCTGCGCAACAGACGATAGCTGGTGCTTTCGAGCATGATGCCCATGCTCACGTTCGAATCTTTCATCTGGCGCAGATCCTCCGCGCTCATGAGTCCCGGATTCGCATGCGGGAGCAGGCCGGTTTCCTCTAAGACCAGCACGGACATGGCTTGCAGGTATTGCAGCGTTCGTTCGAAGCCCTGTTTGCGCAGAAAATCGCGCGCCTCCGGGAAAATTGATTCCGGCTGATCGCCCAGGCTGAAGAGCGCCTCCTTGCATCCGGCGCGCCGCCCCGCTTCGGCAACTTCCAGAACCTGTTCGGGCGACATATACAAGGGTTCGGCCGCGTTAGGATCGGCGCGGAACGTGCAATAGCCGCAGTAGTCGCGGCATAGGTGCGTCAGCGGAATGAAGACCTTCTTCGAATAGCCGACGTTGCGGCCTTTGGAGCGGTCTCTGAGCTTGGCAGCGGCGCCGAGCAGGGAACTGAGATCGGCTGTTTCAGCCAGCCAGAGCGCCTCTGCGGCGGGCAGTCCTCCGCCTTCCGCGGCGCGCCCTAGAATGTCAGTCAGTTCGGACGCGCTCAAGGAACGTTGGATGGGATCTTCTCGTGTGGCTTCGTGAGAGGACATGCCCGGCTCGAGGGCACATGATACCACCCTGGGCATTTGCACCGCCCAGATTCTTGACCGCGCGGCCGCGCACCCTCCAGTGAGTTTTGGGCGTAACTTGACTACCTCAAAAGAGAAGAGATAGTCTGTGCCACTGCTTCCGCCCGGGTGAAACTTACTTTGTTAGGGAAACGTAACAGCCTTGGAGGCCTACACATGAAGGTGGGAATCATCAATGCCCTGCGCAATCACCCGAGCCATCCCTATCCGATCAAAGAGGTTTACGACGACTACGTCAGCGACGCCGTCCTGGCCGAAAAGCTTGGCTTCGATTTCTCCTGGTACGGCGAGCACCATTTTCGTCCCTGCCAGTGGACGCCCTCGCCGATCGTAGTCTGCGCGGCCGTCGCCGCGAAGACCACGAAGTTGCGTGTAGGCACATCCGTGCTGTGCCTGCCGTTTCACAATCCACTGCGCGTGGCCGAAGACGTTGCCGTGGCAGACATTCTTTCCGGAGGCCGATTCGATTTCGGCATCGGCGTCGGTTCCCAGTGGGAAGAATTTCATACCTTCGGAATTCTCCCGGGCGAAATGAATGGCCGCACCTGGGAATCGATCGAGATCATCGAGCGCTGCTTCGGCGACGAGAAAATGTTCAGCCACAAGGGCAAGTACTACGATTTCCCGGACGTCGCTTTTACGACCAAGCCTGTACAGAAGCCTTTCCCCATCTGGTGGGGCGGCTTTGGACCCAAGAACGTGGCGAAGGCTGCGCAGAAGGGCTATCACCTGCTCGCCGGCGGCCCGCAATACGACATCGAGCTGAAAAAGGCGGGACGCGATCCCAAGGACTTCGGCGTGGCGCCCATGCAGATGGTGTCCATCGCGGAGACGAATCAGAAGGCCTGGGAAGTGGCCATTGAGGGCTTGCACTATTTCGTGAATTTCTACGTGCTGCGCAAACAGCTTGACGGTTCCATGCCGCCCGCTTCCGCCGAGGTCACGCGGGACATGCTGCGCAGCGGTAAAGTTCCTCCTCCGTTCGGCCCCACAGTTGGCACGCCCACCGAGGTGCGCGACCGACTGAAGGGCGTCGGCAGCGGAGCCTTCGGCAGAGCCACACATCTGCCCATCGCCTTCCGCCACGCTGGCATGAGGACGCCGGACGTGCACAAAGCCATGGAGCTTTTCGCTAAAGAGGTTCTGCCCGCCTTGAAGTAAGGTTTGCCCGAGCCGCGCTGGAAGCCGGAAATACGAGGAGCGAAATCGTGCTGAAACTGGGATACAAGGCATCCGCCGAGCAGTTCGGCCCTCAGGAGCTGCTCGATTTTTCTCGTCTGGCGGAGGAGGTGGGCTTCGACTCCGTTTTTATCAGCGACCATTTCCAGCCTTGGCGGCACACCGGCGGGCACGCTCCCTATTCGCTGTCATGGCTGGGGGCGCTCGGCGCGCAGACCAAACACATCGTGATGGGTACCAGCGTCCTGACGCCCACTTTTCGCTATTATCCCTCGATCGTAGCGCAGGCCTTTGGCACGCTCGGCGTGTTGTTTCCGCGGCGCGTGATTTTGGGAATGGGCACAGGCGAAGCTATGAACGAAACGCCGTCGTCCGGAATGGCATGGCCGGAGCAAAAGGAGCGCACCGCGCGATTCCGGGAGGCTGTCGATCTGATCAAGCGACTGTGGAGTGAGGAGCGGGTTTCGTTTCAGGGCCAGTATTACAAAACAGAGAAGGCTACCATCTACGACCGGCCTGTTGAACCCGTGCCGATCTACATTGCGGCTTCGGGGCCGGTGATTGCGAAGCTCGCCGGGGAGAGAGCCGAAGGCTTCATCTGCACGAGCGGCAAAGATCCGAAGCTGTATAGCGAGACTTTGCTGCCGAACGTCGAGGCGGGGCTTGCCAAGGCCGGCAGGGCGCCGGCCTCGATTGACCGCATGATCGAGATGAAGGTTTCCTTCGATACGGATCGCGACCGGGCCCTTCGCGACACGCATTTCTGGGGCGCGCTCGCGCTTTCGCCGGAAGAAAAAGTGAACGTCGAGGACCCCATCGAGATGGAGCGCCTCTCCGATGCGCTACCCATCGAACGCACCGCGAAGCGATGGATCGTCTCGTCCGACCCTGAGGAGCAAGTGGAAAAGATCCGTCCGTACATCGAGCTGGGATTTAACCATCTCGTCTTCCACGCCCCCGGGCCCGACCAAGCGAGGTTCCTGCACCTCTACTCCGAGCAGGTTTTCCCGCTGCTCCGCAAGCGTTTCAGTTGATGCAGGGCGGCCCAGCTATTGCACTGGACCCGGAGGGGTGGTGTAGACTCTCAGCGATTCGGCGATGGTCTCCGGCGCGACCACATCAGTTTTCTGCTAGCGGATTTCGCGCACTGCGCGGGCATCCTTTGAAATTGGGAACTTAAACCTCTGGGAGGATTTTATGCCGACGACGGTTGCTGTTCGTGATGAGCAAATGCTAATCGATGGAGAATGGGGAGGCGCCCTCGACAAGCGCACTTATGACAAGAAGAACCCGTTTACGGGCGCGATCGTTTCCAAGGTCCCGGCCGGAAAGCGCGCCGACGCGCGCCGCGCCGTTGAGGCCGCCTCGGCCGCTTTTGCTACGTGGGGCAGCACTCCTCCGGGCCTGCGCCGCAATTTGTTTCTTAAGGCTGCTCAAGTGCTCGAAAGCCGCCAAATGGACATCGCCCGCATTATCGCCGAAGAAACCGGCGGCACCTTTGGCTGGGGCATGTTCAATTGCATACACACGATCGGCTTACTGAAAGAAGCAGCTGCCCAGGCTTACGGCCTGGTCGGCGAGGTAATTCCCTCGGATCTGCCCGACACCACGTCTTTGGCCATTCGTCAGCCCGTGGGCGTCGTTGTGGGCATAGCACCGTGGAATGCACCGTTGATTCTGGGCATGCGGGCCATCGCCATGCCGCTGGCCTACGGAAACACCGTGGTCCTCAAGGCTTCGGAGGAATCGCCGGGAGTTCACCTGGCGATTGCGTCGGTGTTTCACGAGGCTGGTTTCCCTAAGGGCGTCGTCAATGCCATCACCAACGCTCCCGAGGACGCGGCGGAAGTCGTCGACGAGCTGATCGCGCATCCCAAGACGCGCCGCATCAGCTTCACCGGCTCCACCAAGATCGGCCGCATTATCGCGGAAAAATCGGGAGCGAACCTCAAGCGCGCGGTGCTCGAATTAGGCGGCAAGGCCCCTATGATCGTGCTCGAAGATGCTTCGATCGATGACGCCGTATCGGCCGCGAACTTCGGCGCGTTCATGAACCAAGGTCAGATTTGCATGTCGACGGAGCGCATCGTGGTCGAAAAGCCCGTTGCCGATCAGTTCGCTCAGAAGCTCGCCGCTCGCGCCGGCTCGATGAGCGTGGGCGACCCGCTCGATCCGAAGACGCAAATCGGTTGCATGATCAACGCCGCGGCGATTGCCCGTGTGCAATCGTTGGTCGACGACGCCGTGGCCAAGGGTGCGAAAGTGCTGTGCGGAGGCAAAGCGCAGGGAACCTGCTACCCGCCCACCGTGCTGCACGGCGTGACTCCGAACATGAAGGTCTACGGCGACGAGTCTTTCGGCCCCCTCGTTTCCGTGGTCGTGGCTAAGGACGCAGAAGACGCCACACGCATCGCCAATGACACGCCTTACGGCCTATCGAGCGCTGTGTTCAGCCGCGACGTGAATAAGGCGCTGCGAATCGCCGAGAAGATAGAGAGCGGAATTTGCCACATCAACGGAGCCACCGTGCACGACGAGCCGCAGATGCCTTTCGGCGGCGTTAAGGACAGCGGCTACGGCAAGTTTGGCAGCCGCGCAGGTCTGGACGAATTCACCGAATTGAAATGGATAACGATCCGCCGCTCGCCCACGCATTACCCGATCTGACTTCGAATTCATCGAAAGATGAAAGCGCAGCGGCGGCTCGCATGGAAGGTGCCGCCGTTTGCGTTTGTAGGAGAAACGCCAGTTTAAGTGTGGGATACCCTGACACGGAGGGCATGTAAGTCCAGCAGATTGTTACAACTCCCTGACCCTACCCGACATTCAACTTTAACGTCTAATACTATCGATGCCAACTGCCGGAGCTTCGCGAGTGGGCTTTCTGTCTGATGAAGTTCGCCGCCCGACCTGGTTTGACTCGGACCACCCCGCGGTGTAGGATGCGGCTCCTTTAATAATCCACTTCAGCGAGGAATAATCACAATGGTTGAGACAATAGAAATACAAAGCTACTCGGGTGTCCTGTGTCGATCGTGCCGCCAGCCCATTCCGCTACCAACAGTCGTTGGAGCATCATCTAGGGAGGAGCAACCCGCGCGGGAGGAGGCCCACGTTTTCAATCTGCGCTGCAGGGCTTGCGACAAGGAAAGGCCCTACCGGCGAAGCGATATTGCCGTCTTCGAAGGAGCGCCAAGGCCCAGGACGTCTCCACGCCCATCCAACTCCCGGCGCGCGAGCAAGCTCTCTCGCGCCGCCAGCGCCTAATCCAGCTGCCAACGCGAACTCCGTAATCCAGTTTGTCATTTGACATCGTAGGGATTTTTGGTGTCCGTTGAGTTTGCCATTTATTTTCAGTGACTTAGGGGGGGCGGACGTCCGCTTGAGTGCGGCGGTGGCCAAAGGCCAATGGCGTAGCCGTGGGCGGCCCACGCGGCCTCGCTAATTATCAGTTGCGAACAGACACCCGGCCGCACCGTAGTCCGTAAGCCTCGCCTGTGCTATAAGTACTGGGCTACCCGACTCTGAGGAAATTGTGCCGTTTATTAATTTTCCTGCGCGCGAGATTAACTGCAAGCTCGTCTACTACGGCCCTGGATTGGGCGGGAAGACAGCCAACTTGCAGTGGATATACGACCACACCGGCTCGACTCAGAAGGGCAAGATGGTTTCGCTCGCCACGGAGACCGATCGCACTCTTTTCTTCGATTTTCTTCCGCTGGACCTCGGCAGCGTGCGCGGATTCCGAACTCGCTTCCATCTCTACACCGTGCCGGGCCAGGTATTCTACGAAGCTAGCCGTCGCCTCATCCTGAAGGGCGCCGATGGAGTTGTCTTCGTAGCCGATTCCCAGGAAGAGCGCTTGGACGCCAATCTTGAAACTCTCGACAACTTGCGCGAGCATCTCAAAGATCACAACCTGAATTTCGATACCATCCCCTACGTGCTGCAGTTGAACAAGCGCGACCTACCGAACATTCTCCCCGTAGACGAATTGAAGAAGCAGCTGGCCGTGAAAGATGAACCTTCGCTCGAGGCCGTCGCCGTCACCGGTCAGGGCGTCTTTGACACCCTCAAAGAAGTGGCCAAGTTGGTACTCGCTGATCTGAAGAAAAACTCCTGAGAAGTCGTTGTCTCGCAAGGTTGACTGCGCGGAAGAGCCGAGGCGGATTCGTGCCGGCTAGATGCGCGGCCCAGTCTGCTGATGCGGCCGCGCGCTACTCTGTCTGGTGAGTCCTACTGTTGAGGCGGATGGGCAGCGAAATACTGGCCCAGGTTACCGACCATCTGGTCCATGCCGGCGCGAACGTTGCGATCGAGCGCGTCCACGACATCGGCGACAGTCTTTCCGTTGACCGGCTCCTCATGTACGTAGGAATCCGACCAGATTGTTGCACCGGCCTTCGGATCGAACAGTTCGAGTTGGAATGAAAAACGCCCCGATAGCGTTGGCTTATCACTTTCGTCGAGCGCATTCAGCTGCCCGCGGAGGATGTAGCTACCTCTTATGTTGGTTCCGACCTTAGATACCGATCGATACTGCCCCGTGGAGCGCAGGGAATCGATAAGGATGTTCTGCATCAGGTCCGCTGGCGGCGAGGCCCAGCGATGGTATTCATACACGCCGAGTTGCAACGGCCCGGAAGCGTAGACCAGCCGATCAGCGCGATAAAGGCTCGAGGATGTGACGCGTGCCACCAGCAAGGTGACCGGGAGCGGCATAGCGGACGCTCGCACCGGAGCGGGCCCCGGGTCGACCACGTAATACCTCACCGCGGGTGAACCGCAGGCGGCCATACCAATGGCCAGCAGAACGACAAACAATACTTGAGTGCGGCGCGTCGACACCGGTCGTGCCTCCTTCTCCTTGCTTGGGTACCTATTTCGGCGGAGCTTGGCCCGGCTCGTGAGGCTTAACACCGGACGAGCGAATCAACGTGTAGGGCCGCGTTTCAATAGTCTCGGTAAAGTCGTTCAGGTTCTCGGTCACGTGCCGCAAGTTATCGATGATCTCGTCCAGATTTTCCGTGTTCGTTGAGAGCAGATCGTTCACCTGCGCTGTAATGGCCACCGTCGAATTCAGAGACTGGCGGAGATCGAGAATCGCCTGGTGCAAATCGGCGCGATTTTCGCCGATCGTAGCGTCCAGATGCGCCAGCGTCGTATCCGCCTGCGCCGCCGTCTTGCGGAAATCATCGATCAGCGGACCCAGTTTGGCGCTGGTAGCGTTGACGTTGTTGAGCGTCTGACGAATTACTGGCCGGTTCTCGGCAAGCATCCCGCGAAGGTTGGCGAGGCTATCAGAGATATTGCTGCGGTTCTGCGGGCTCAGCAAATCGTTGACGCGGTCCATCGTCACCTTCAAGGCGACCACGCGGTCGTTCAGGTTGTCGAGCAGGGTGTCGGCTTTGGGCTCCAACCTGGCGATCATATCGGTGACGTCGGACAAACTCGTGAATTCCTTGGATTGCAGCACGCTGTTCTCAGGAGCCTTGGGAGCTCCAAGCGTTCCGGGGAGGATACCCAGAAAGTTGTCGCCCAGAGGGCTGACGCTGGTGATGGTCGCCGTGCTGTCCGTCTTCACAGGGGTGCTGGGATCGACTGAAAAATCCACTTCCATGCGCGTGGGATTCTGCGGATCGCTGATCACCTTCTTGACGCGACCGATCGCAGGACCTCCGGCGTAGCGCACCTCGGCTCCGGGACTCAACCCGCCGGCGTTCTTGAAGTAGGCGCGATAGGGAGTGTCACCCCGGCCCAGCGTTCCGGAGAGGATGAACACCGTGACGATCAATAAACCCGCGGCCACCAGAACGAACAGCCCGACTAGGGCCGACTCACTCCTCGATTCCATTTGCTCCCTCGATGATTCTAGGCCTCGACATCAATACGGCGGCTAAGCCCCCACCCCGGAACGCAGGAGTGTAACACGCGAAGCTCCGGCGCCCAACACCAACCGCCCGCTAAAGACCCGCTCACCGCTGCCGGCTAAATTCTCTAGCGCCGTAGCGGAGGCGTCTCACCGGTCAACATCTGCAAATAGTCAATTTCTCCCGCAACTTCCGGCTCCGGAACGCGATCGAGAAATTGCCGCACCCGCGGCTCCTTGCTGGCCTGCAACTCCTGCGGGGTGCCGTTGGCCACGATGTTTCCCTTGTCGACCAATATCATGCGGTCGCCAATCAGAAACGCGCTTGCCAGTTCGTGGGTCACTACGATAACGGTAATGCGGAACGCTTTCTTGAGCTTGAGGATCAGTTCGTCGAGTCCTGCTGCGATAATTGGATCGAGTCCCGCCGAAGGCTCGTCGAAAAAGAGAATCTCCGGGTCCATCGCTAGGGCTCGCGCGATAGCTGCGCGCTTCTTCATCCCGCCGCTCAACTGCGCCGGCATATAGTTTTCAAATCCCGAAAGCCCGACCTGATCGAGTTTCAGGCGCACGATGATCTGAATCGTGGAATCGTCGAGTTCGGTATGCTCCCGCAACGGTAAGGCCACGTTTTCCCCGACGCTCATCGAGCCAAAGAGCGCGCCGCTTTGAAACGACATTCCCATCTTCTTGCGAATGACGTCGCGTTCTTCTTCCGGTATTCCCGCAAAATTCTTCCCGCGCAGCCAAATTTCTCCGCTGCTCGGAGTTTCCAATCCCACCAGCGTGCGCAGCAGAGTGCTCTTGCCGGATCCCGAGCCGCCCAGAATCACGAGCGTTTGATTCGTCGGCACCACGAAGCTGATGCCGTGGAGGATTTCCCGTTGGCCGTACTTCACGCGAAGATCGCGCACCACAATCGCGTTTTCGCTGGATACGCTTTCGGGAATCGGTTCCTGTTTCGCCATGCGAGTGCTTGTCTTCCTCTTAAGTTATTTGGGCGTCGTGAAATAGAACAGCGCCGTAAAAATCAGATCCACTGCAATCACACCAAAAATTGACTTCACCACCGCGGAGGTCGTGGACCGTCCCACCTCCTCTGACCCCAGGCCCGTCGAAAAGCCTTCCTGGCAGCCTATGGCGGTAATGGTTAGGCCAAACATCACGCTCTTGATCAAACCGGTATAAATGTCGCGCAACACCAGCGCCTGGAACGTGGCGTGGAAGTAGGAGGCCCAGGTGAACCCGGCGCTACTGACTCCGAAAACGCCTCCGCCTACGATGCCCATGAAATCCGCCCAAGTGGTCAGGCATGGCATCATGATCAACATGGCGAGAAACTTCGGCGCAGCCAGAAAATAGATCGGTTCGAGAGCCATCGTCTCGAGCGCGTCGATCTCTTCATTCACCTTCATGGTGCCAATTTCCGCCGCGAAGGCCGAACCCGAACGGCCGATCACCATGACCGCGGTCATCAACGGGCCCAACTCGCGCGTGATCGCAAGCGCCACCCCGCTGGCCACAAGTTGGATGGCTCCCAGTTGCCGCAGCTCGTAGGCCGCTTGCAGGGCCATGATCACGCCGATGAAAAAGGAGATGAGGGAAACGATCGGCAGGGCCTGCACACCCACACTCATAGCCTGATGAATTCCACGCTTCCAGCGGAATTCCTTACTCCAGATGGGTTGGGCAAAAGTCGCGCGGAAGGCGCCACCCGTCAGCCGGGCCAGCCCGCCGACGTAGGCCAGGCCGTTGATAGTGGCTTCACCGATCGAATCTGTGAACGGCATCAGCAGTTGTTCCGGATGGGACTACGAAGTCGGCGCAGGAGCGCTGCCTCCGCGCACGGCTTCTTCCTCGTTGGCATGCACTTCAAAAACCTTCAACAATCGCGTCAGTTCGAGCACTTCCCGTGTGCTGCGGCTCAACCCATAGAGCGCGAAACCGCTCTTCATGTCCCGCGAGAGCTTTAGTCCTTCTACCAGCGAAGCCACTCCGGCGCTGTCGATGTACGGCACTTTCTCGAGGTTGACGATCACGCGCGGCACGTGTTTCTGTTTGATCAAGTCGAGCAGAACCTTCCGCACTTCGGGGGAGCTGTACAGAGTGATATCACCCGTGACGTCTACAATGGTGACGCCGCTAACCTGGCGCGTGGAGATGTTCATAGCTGCAGTAGCCCCCTGGATGCTCGAACGGGTGCACAATGTTGTGCCAGAGATTGGCCCCGGATGCAATCACTTTTGGAAGTGCGAAAAGCCCACAGACAAATCTAATCCGCGCCCCAGACCGAAGCCCTAGCCCCGATGATCCAGCGGTACGTAGCTGCGAAGGTCATAACCGAGATATACCTGCCGCGGCCGTGAAATCTTCTGCTCGGGGTCCAGCAGCATCTCGATCCACTGGGCGATCCATCCGGAAGTTCGCGGAATGGCGAACATCACCGGGAACATCGTCACCGGGAAGCCCATCGACTGGTAGATGAGACCCGTGTAGAAGTCCACGTTGGGATAGAGACGCCGGGAGACGAAATATTCGTCTTCTAAAGCGATGCGTTCGCATTCCAGCGCGATGTCCACCAGCGGATTGCGGCCCATCACGTCGAACACTTCGTACGCGATGCGCTTCACAATGCGCGCGCGCGGATCGTAGTTCTTGTACACGCGGTGGCCAAAGCCCATCAGCTTCTTTTCTCCGGCCTTTACGCGCTTGATGTATGCCGGCACGTCTTTGATCGAGCCGATGTCCAAAAGCATGCGCAGCACCTGCTCGTTCGCCCCTCCGTGCAGCGGCCCGTAGAGCGCCGCCGTGGCGGCAGCGATCGCCGAGTAAGGATCCGCCTCCGAACTGCCCACCACTCGCATGGCCGTCGAAGAACAGTTCTGTTCGTGATCCGCATGCAAAATGAAGAGAATATCGAGCGCGCGCTCCAGCGTCGGATTCGGACGGTACTTCAATTCCGTGGTACGGAAGAGCATGTTCAGGAAATTCGCGCCGTAACTTAGGTCATTGTCCGGGTAGACGAAGGGCATCCCCAGGCTGTGGCGATAAGCAAACGCTGCCAATGTCGGCATCTTTCCAATCAAACGATAGGTCTGCTTGCGGCGCGAGTCGGCGTTGAATATGTCCTTGGCGTCCGGATAAAACGTGGAAAGCGCGGCCACCGTGGAGATAAGCATCCCCATCGGGTGCGCATCGTAGTGAAAGCCGTCCAGAAACTTCTTGATGCTCTCGTGAATGAACGTGTGGTGCGTGATTTGGTAGTTCCAATCGGCCAATTCCGATTTCGTAGGTAGTTCGCCGTGCAGCAATAAGTAGGCCGTCTCCGGATAGGTGCTCTTCTCGGCCAGTTCTTCGATCGAGTATCCGCGGTAGCGGAGGATCCCCTTGTCGCCGTCGATATAGGTGATTTTGCTGGTGCACGACGCTGTGTTTGAAAACGACGGGTCGTAACTCATCATCCCGAAGTCCGAACTTTCCACCTTGATGGGGCGCAGATCGATCGCGTGGATCGTGTCGTTCTTGATCGGAACTTCGAACTGCTGGCCGGTGCGGTTATCGGTGATCGTCAGCGTTTCTCGGCGAGTTTCTGCGGACGATCCTGGTTTGGTCGGATTCATTCCTTGAACCTTTCGAGATGTCAGTTAAACGGAGCGGCCCAAACAATGTACACCAAAATGGAACAGGAACGAATGGCTTTGCGACCTCTTCTGTCAGGGCTAGGCAAGCCGCACCACCATACGGTAGCGTATGGTGGGCGTATGCCCCTATGCCGGAGGCACCATGACTGGCTCCGGTTGGGAGGCCATTTCGCAGCGGTTCCGGCCCCGATCTTTGGCCCGATATAGCGCGTCGTCGGCCCGGCGGATCAGCGCTTGCGGTTCCGACGGGCTGTCGCCTCGGCTCACTGCCAACCCGCTACTGGCAGTCAGAGCCACGAGGCCAGACTCCGTTTCGATCGGAGGGGACTCGATCGAAGCGCGTATCCTCTCGGCGAGTGCCAGCGTCCCCAATTCGCCCGACAGGGGAGCGACGATCATGAATTCCTCTCCTCCGTAACGCCCCGCGGTGTCATAGGGGCGGATGCACGCAGCGATCCTCCGACTGGCTTCCTTTAGAACCGCGTCGCCACAAAGGTGGCCGCGGGTGTCGTTGATGTATTTGAAATGATCGAGGTCCAAGAGGATGATGCCGAATGATCCGCCTTCCCGCTTCTGCCGTGCATGTTCGCGGTTCAGCGCATCGAGCACCACCCCACGGTTGGAGATGCCGGTCAGCAAGTCATGAGTCGCACGGAAGAGGAGCTCCTCCCGCGCCTGCACCAGACTTTCCTGCAAGTCCAGGATGCGCTGGCCCACTTGCAGGCGCCCGCGCAATTCCTGGCTGTCGAAGGGCTTGGTCAAATAGTCGTCCACTCCAGATTCCAGACCCCGCAGGAGGTCGGTTTTTTCGCTGCGAGCGGTCAGCAGGAGAACGTAGACATAGGGCCAGTCGGGATGCTCGCGCATGCGCTGGCAGACCTGCGGACCCTCCATGCCGGGCATCATCCAATCAAGAACTGCCAGCCGTGGTGCATTGGCGCTCTGCAGAATGCGCAGAGCCTCCAGGCCATCCGCGGCGGTCATCACTTCGTAGCCCCACTTCTCAAGAAAGGCTTCGAGCATCCGCCGGGAAACCGGGTCATCGTCCGCTATGAGCACCCGCTTCTTCTGCTTTTCTTCTGCAGTCATATTCATATCCCTTTCATCCGAAGAGCATCAGCCTCGGCGCAGCACTTCCAACTCGCCGAACAGCCGCTCGAGTTCTTCCTGAAGGACTTTGAATTGATCCCCGGTGCTCTCCACGTTGTCCGATTGAGCCAGCCTCTCGATCTCCGCGGCTGCCTGGGAAACGGAGAACGCCCCCAGGCTGGCAGATGACCCCCTGAGCGTATGCGCGTGATGCTCCAGGCTCTTCCGATCATGAAGTGCGATTGCCCGGCGCATCCCCTCGATATTTCTCGGACAATCCTCCCTGAATAATTGCGTCAGCTCGTCAAATAGGTTCCGATCGCCATCCAGCCCTTCGAGAGCCGTCGCTAGATCGACCGCGTTGCGGGAAGGATTCCTCAAGAGCGGATCAACGCTTTCGTCGGGTTCCTCCTTGCCGTTCCGAATTTTCTCCAGGACGGCGAGTAATTCTGGAGTGCGAATGGGTTTCGTCAGGTAGTAGTCCATTCCCGTCGAGAGGCAACGCTCTTCGTCACCCTTCATCGCGTGGGCCGTCACAGCCACGATGGGGATGTGCCCTCCGTTTATTTTCTCCTTCTCCCGGATGGCGCGAGTCGCCTCCAGGCCATCCATCTCCGGCATCTGGATGTCCATCAATATGGCATCGTAGGTCCCGCTCTCCATCGCTTCGAGCGTCTTTCTGCCGTTCGCGGCAGTGGTTACGGTGTGACCGTGCTTCTCCAGTAGCCGGAGAGCGAGTAACTGGTTCACAGCGTTGTCCTCAGCCAGCAGGATGCGTAGGTGGCTTCGGTTCTCCCGCAAGGAATGTCGCGTAATCAGGGTGTCCGGAGCGTTGTTTCTTGCGCGCGTGCCTAGTGCCGTCAAAATAGCGTCCAGGAGTTCCGATTGCCGGATGGGCTTTGTAAGATAGGCGGCAACGCCGAGCTCGCGGCATCGCATGGCGTCTCCACGCTGCCCCGCCGAACTCAACATCATGACCGTGGCCGCTTTCCAATCCGGGTTTCGTTTGATGCACTCCGCCAATGCGAAACCGTCCATCTCCGGCATCTGCGCGTCGAGCAGAACGAGCGGGAAAACCCTTCCGAGGCCCTGGGCCTCTCCCAAATTGACGATCGCCTTTGCTCCGCTCTCTACTGCCGTAGGCTGCATGTGCCAGTTCTGAAGCATCTTCGACAGGATGTGCCGATTAGTGGTGTTATCGTCTACTACGAGCACGCGCATGTCGCGCAGGCTTTCCGGGTTTCGCGGCACAACGGTTCTCATCGGCGTCTGCTGCAGTGCAAACGCCACGGTAAAGTGGAAGCGGCTACCCTTGCCGGGCTCACTCTCGACCCAGATTCGCCCTCCCATCAGGCTCACGAGCCGGGCCGAGATCGTCAGTCCCAAACCCGTTCCTCCGTACTTGCGGGTCATCGAGCCGTCTGCTTGGTTGAATGCCTGAAAGATCGAGGTTTGTTTTTCAGCGGGCACCCCGATGCCAGTATCAGAGACAGTAAAGTGAATCTCGGCGCGATCGTGCGTCCGGGATTCACTTTTGACGTACACCACTACCTCGCCCTGTTCCGTAAACTTGATTCCATTGCCCACCAAATTGATGATGATCTGCCTCAGACGCCCGGGATCTCCGATCAGCCCATCTGGGACGCTGGGCTCGATCTCAAACGCCAGTTCCAATCCCTTCTGGTGGGCCCTCAGGCTCAGCGTCTTCATCGTGTCGCCAAGGCTGTCTCCCAGACTGAAGTTGATAGCCTCGATCTCCAGTTTCCCGGCCTCGATTTTGGAATAGTCCAGAACGTCATTGATCAAGGAGAGCAGGGAATCGGCCGATACCTTGGCTAAGTTCAAATAGTTGCGCTGCTCCGGATCGAGGTCGGTGTCCAGCACCAGCTCCGTCATGCCCATGATTCCGTTCATGGGTGTGCGGATTTCGTGGCTCATGTTGGCAAGGAACTCGCTTTTCGCACGGCTGGCCGCTTCAGCCGCCTCCTTGGCGTGAATCAGTGTTTCCGCCGCGCGCTTGCGCTCCGTAATATCCTGGTACAGCACCAACGTGCCGGTGACACGGCCTTCGGTTATCAGTGGCACGGCCGCCAGATCCACATCGACAAGACTGCCGTCACTGCGCATGCGGCGCGTGACCGTGTTCACGGGCCTCCCCTCGAAAATCTGCTGTACGTTGGCGGTCGCTTCGGCTCGATGGTCGGCATCGATCACCAAATCCGCGAGCGATCGCCCGAGAATCTCCGGCTGGCCGTAGCCGAACAGCTTTTCGAATGCCGGATTGCACATTTGCACCAGACCACTCTCTTCGATCGCCGCGATGGCTACCGGATCGTTGTTAATCAGCGAATTGAGGAACATGGTGCGATTTTCAAGCTGTCGCTCCGTTTGCTTTCGTTCGGCGACTTCTTTTTGCAATTCCAATGTGCGCTCGTGTACGCGTGCTTCGAGCTCGTTTTTGGCGAGCTGCAACTCGGTGTCGCGCTCCTGGATGCTGTGCAGCATTTCGTTGAAGCGCACGAACAGGTAGCCGATCTCGTCATCGGATTTCTCGGCGACGCGCAGGGAATAGTTACGGCTGCGGTGCACATCCGAGGCCGCATGAGCGAGTTCGAGAATAGGCTCGGAAATGCCGCGTTGCAGGCGCAACGCGAGCAGATAAGCCGCCACGAGCGACCCGAGGGCCGCCAGCGTCGCGATGAACGCGAATTGGTCTCGCCGTTCCTGCAGCACTTGCAGGTCGGACTTCACGTAGATGGTGCCGATGCGCTCTCCGTTGAGCTGAATGCCCCGGAAGATGGTTAGGCCTGACGCATTCATGAAGGCGCCATCCCTCCCCATAGGAGGGGGAATGAACGCCGTGCCTGTTCCGCTCCTCACGTAGTGCGCCAGTACTCGCCCGTCGCGGCTGAAGATACAGGCTTCCACGATGTTCGGATGAGCGCTCAGCGAGTTCAATATCTCGCGCCCCGCCTTGGCATCGTCGAAGGTCAACGCTGCGGTCGCAGTGAGCCCGGTGATGTCCGTCAGCGTAGTAAGATCGCCGACGTACGCCCGGCGCGAAGCACTCAGGTCAAAGGCGGCGAACATGACCCAGGTCAATACCAGCGCCGCGCCTGACGTAATGACGATCAGGCGTGTCAGCTTGCTGCGGATCGAAGAACCGGTGTGAATTCGCGTGTCAGCTTTTCGCATTATTGGAACCATCGTGGACAATCGTCGCCAGCGCCAACAGCTTCGAACTGATCGTTAGTCCCGCGCGTGCTGCCGCCTCGGGGTTGATCCGGAAACGTATATGGTCTTCCTGCAGGACGAATTCGATGGCGCCACCACCGGCGGCGAAGCCTTCTGACTCACCCACCACGAGGACGTTGGCTCCGTGCAGTGCATTCACAATTTCGGAGATGCGGTGGCTCTGCGATCTACTCACGAAAAGAATTTGGCAGGCGCGTGCCTCGGCCTCGGTCTGGCAGCGGCGTACGACGATCGAGCGGTATGCAATGGTTTTGTAGCGCAGCGAGTCATCCAGGTCGTGTCCGAAAGGATCCTGGCCGAGGATGCAAATGGTGAACGGAGATGCGGCGGTCGCGAAAGTGCCCGGCGGCCAGTCGATAAATTTCGCGAAGTTGAAAAGGAAGGCGGCTTTCAGCTGGTATTCGCCGGGCTGCTCGTTCTGCGATCGGGCCCTAGGGCAGAGCGTCACAACAAGCAAGCCAATCGCGGCCATACTCCTCAAACGGTACAGTGGCCCGCGCGCCCGGACGCCCCGTCGGTCGCAGTGTGCCGGCGGCTGCATCATGGCCTAGCCTTTCCCTGCTCGGGATTCGGCTGCCACACGATTTTGAACGCCACCGAACGGCGCATCTCTCCGATTTGGACGGTTCCCGGAGCTCCGATGCCGCTCTCTAGATTCTGGGCAGACGTGATGTCCTGTCCCCAGATTGACAGCGTCAAGCCGCGTACCGGCTGAGCGGAGATTCCCAGGTCGACGCGGCTGTGTGTCGGCGCGGCCTGCGTAACAATCGAGCCCGTGTTGGTTCCGTCGTAGTAGTAAAGAGCTGAATCGAACTCCAATGTGTGGACAAGATCGAGACGCGACTCGACGGTGGCCCACTGTCGAGGCATCCCGGCCAGACTCTCCACCTCCGCGGGCGAAGTACCCCGAAGTTCCGTGATTCCGGCCGACACCACCCAGCGCCGCGCCGGCCGAACCTTGAAATAGATCTCCGCGCCGTGTGTTTGCCCACCCCCGAAATTGCCCAACGGCTGCGGAACCACGATGTAGAAAGGATCCGGATTTACAATCGGCGCTCCCAAGCCGGCGCCAATCAACCGGTTGTATTCGTTGTAGTAGATAGCTCCATCGAAAGAGAAAACATCCTTCCATTTGTAGCGGTAACCCGCTTCGTAGGCGCGTAGCTCTTCGGAGTTCAGATCCGGGTTTCCGATCAGTGTGAAATAGTTAATGTCGGGTCCCGGGATTTCAGCTAACTTGATGCTGCCTGCTGTCTGCACCCGTGTCGGAAGCGATATAGATCGTGAAACCGCTCCCCAGACCGTTTGAGAGGGGCTGGGTGTCCACACTGCGCGGATCTGCGGTTGAACCTCGAACCCCGTGTAATCGTTGTGCTCGAATTTAGAGCCCACGATCAGCCGCAGCCGATCGGGAATCAGTTGCACTTCATATTGCCCGAAGACGCTCACCGTCGTTGTTCGGCGAGACTGCGGCGTGTACTGCGCCGTGAAATTCTTCACCAGATGATCGCCTGTGGTTTCAACCGCCGCGCCCCAATTAACGGAGTGGCGCGTCCCGAACGACAGGTTGTGCTGGAACTCCACGTCGCAGGTGTTCTCCACACCGCCGGCCGTCAGGTTATCCCGCTTGGTCCACTGGCAATAACCCAGAAGGTCGATGCTGGACGTTTCTGAAATCGTCCGCTGCCATCGTGCCAAAATATTCTGCCCTTGCACCAAATACCTGGGACGAACGGGCGTCAGAGGGAAGTTCCCGTTGGGCGCAAATAGCTGGGTATTGTGCTCGTTGCCGTCGTAGAAACCGGCCTCCACCGTCAAGCTATCCTTTGCCGTCAGCTGGTCGTCGATGCGAAACCCGCCCTGGGAGAGAGACCACTCGTCGAACCAGCTCGCGCCGGAAGCTTGAACCGATGGATCCCAATAGGAGCTCTTGCCGAACACTCGGTAGGAGAGGTTCTGGCCGATCTTGCCTCCGTACTGCACGCTGGCGGTCTGCTCCTGATCCAACCCGTAAGAAGTAACCACCGAAAGGCCCTGCGTGTCGGCAGCCTTCTTGGTAACAATATTGATTACGCCATTCACGGCGTTATCGCCCCACAGCGTGCCGCCGGGACCGCGGATCACTTCGATTCGCTCCACGTCTTCGAGCGGAAAGTCCTCCACGTCCCAAAATATGCCCCCGAAGAGCGGGTCGGAGACGTTGCGGCCGTCGATCAACACCAGCAGCTTGTCGTTGTTCGGAAAAGCGAATCCCCGCGCTGCGATCGTCCAGCTATCCGCGTTGCCGCGCGCCACGTAGAGGCCGGGAACCATGCGCAGCGCTTCGGGAAGGGAATTGAATCCGCCGCGGCGAATGTCCTCGGCCGTGAGCACGAAAATCGCGGCGGGCGCTTGAAAGGAATCCTCTTCCTTCTTCGAGACAGACGTGACACTCACCTGCACGTTCATCAGTTGGTCGAGATCCAGATCCACCAGGGTCTTCGTCTTGCTCGCTGGTTGAGTGGGTCCGCTGCCCGCAACTGCGGGTGTGTCATCAGTGGCGACGCCTTGCGCCTCCACCGTGCGCTGCCCGACCGCTGCGATTGCGAGCACCATGGCGCACACCACTGATGGCAGCAGCAGAGCTCTCGCCGGCCATTTCCGATGCAAATGGCACGGCCCTGCCGGCATACAATTCCCACACCTCAGTCTCTTCACATGTCCCTCAGGGCACGCCCCTCTTACAGACCTATCGGCAGAGAAGGAACTGGGCTGATGAATTCGTCACAAACAATCGGAAGACGTTGCGAGGCAGATAAGGTTCGACTGCGGAAAGGTCCGGACGCCATGCCTTCGAGCTAAGAAGGCTGGATGTGGGTCAAAAGGGTACGCGTTACCGCCTCGCGCTGGCCAGTTCCGCTGCGCCTGCACGATCTGCATAAGAACCAATGTGAAACGCCAGATGAATATTGTGTTTAAACTTCTCCCCTCGAAATCACCTGCTTGCATCGGAGGCGCCATTTCCCTTATGGTGGGGTCGGTCGATCCAAAACCCATCATGAAGCGCATACTCGTCATCGAAGACGACAAAGACATCGTCGAATTGGTTCGTTACAACCTTGAAAAAGACGGCTTTCAGGTGCTCGCTAGCGCCGACGGCTCGACGGGCCTGGCCCAGATTCGCAAAGCGCCGCCCGATCTCTTGATTCTCGATCTCATGTTGCCGAAAATTTCCGGCCTCGAGATTTGCAAGGAAGTGCGCAAAGACGTCAGCTTGAATCGCCTCCCTGTTCTGATCCTCACAGCCAAGGGCGAGGAGGCGGACCGCGTCGTAGGGCTTGAGCTGGGTGCGGACGACTACGTCACGAAGCCTTTCAGTCCGCGTGAGCTGGTGGCGCGCGTCAAAGCCCTGTTGCGCCGCGCCGAGCCTGGAACGCCATCGGAGAAAACTCTCGAAATCGGCTTATTGCGGATCGATCCTGCCGCCTATCGTGTGACCCGCAGCGGGAAGCCCGTGCCCATGAGCACGCTGGAATTCCGGCTCCTCTATTTTCTCGCCGCCCGCCCCAATCGTGTCTTCACACGCGACCAACTTCTTGACGGCGTTTGGGGAACCGAGCGCTTCGTCACTCCGCGCAGCGTCGATGTCTACGTCCGCCGCCTGCGCGAAAAAATCGAGACGGATCCCCAGCATCCTTCCTATATGAAAACCATTCGCGGCGCCGGATATCTTTTCGAAACCCGTGCCAGCTAGGTTGCTTTGGAAGCTCGGGCTGACCTACTTCGCCCTGTTCGTCGTTGTTCTGCTCATCATTCATTTTCTTCCTCAGTCGGACCTGGCCGCTCCGGGTCTGCGTCACCACCTGGCCATTCCATCTCTTTTGCTCCTTCTTCTCGGCGGCCTCGCGCCTATGGTTTTTTCAAGATTGTTCTCCCGCCGCATCGTCCGCTTGGAGCAGTTTACCCAGCGGCTCCAACAAGGTGATTTCCGTCCCTTGACCGGCGAGGACTCCGGAGACGAATTGGCCGATTTGGCCCACGCCATGAACGAAATGGCCGCTTCGATAGAGGGCACCATGCGTTCGCTGAGCAGCGAGCTCAACCGCTCGAGCACCATCCTGCGAAGCATGGTGGAGGGCGTCGCAGTCGTTGACGCGCAGGAACGTGTCATCTTTTCCAATCGCGCTTTCTCCGAGATTCTGAATCTAGACTCGTCCCTCATCGAGGGACGACCCCTCATCGAAGTGGTGCGCCACTCCGACTTGCTCGGCCTGATTCGTCGCGTGCTGCGCGGTGAAGAGGGTTCGCAGATTGACATCGCCATGGGCATCGTCCAGCAGCGCAGCTTTTCAGTCACCGCAACGCCCGTGCAGACGCTCGAGGTGAAACCGCCCGCATCGCAACTCCCTGCCATCACCACGTCGTTGGAGATTTCGGTGGGTGCGCCCTCCGGCGCTGTCGTCGTGCTTCACGATGTGACGGAGCTGCGCCGCCTGGAGCGCGTGCGCCAGGATTTCGTCGCTAATGTTTCCCACGAATTCAAAACGCCGCTCACCGCCATACAGGGATTTGCCGAAACGCTCCTGGCCGGCGCTCTGGATGACGCCCAGAACAATCGCCGATTCCTCGGGATTATCCGCGACCATGCTGCGCGCCTGGCCCGCTTGACGGACGACTTGTTAAAACTCGCTCGCATCGAGGCGGGAAAGCTCGAAGTGGAGTTCCGCCCCGTCGATATCGCCGAGCAGATCGAACGCTGCCTGGAAACCACTTCGCTCAAGGCCGGCCGCAAACAGATCGCACTGGAAGCGCAGATTCCCTCCACTCTGCCGCTGGTGCGTGGCGACGCGGGTTTGCTACGCGAGGTGCTGCAGAATCTTTTGGACAACGCCGTGCAGTACACCCCCCAGGGCGGCCGGATTCAAGTGCTGCTAACCGTCGGCGCGCGGGACGTCGTCATCACCATTGCCGACACTGGCATCGGAATTCCCTTGGCCGACCAGGAAAGAATTTTCGAGCGCTTCTACCGCGTGGACGCTGCGCGTTCGCGCGAGGCCGGCGGCACAGGGCTGGGACTCTCGATCGCCAAGCACATCGTCGAGGCCCATGGCGGCCGGCTCTGGGTAGAGAGCGAAGTCGGCTCTGGTTCCCGGTTTTCCTTCTCTGTTCCCCTAGCGACTTAGCCCGTTTTTGCCTGTCTCCGAAGGTTCACGCCCGTTTTATCTCGTTGCAATGTTCCCATTTCATTCTGCATGTGGCGTTTCAGATGAAAATGGGCCACGGCCCGCTAGGAGACTACGGTGGCGGCAACGAAAGTCAGCACCGAAGGTGTTTTTCAGGGCGTTTTGATGAACTACCTGGTTTCCCAGGCTCGCGCGGTAGAGGCTACTATCAACCGCGCCCTTTCTGCATTGCTCGATCGCAACGAACGCTTGGCCAGCGAAGTATTTCTAACCGAGCCTCGCATCAACGAGATGGAAATCGTTATCGACGAGCATGCCGTCCGATTGCTGCGCCAGGGGAACCTCCTTGATACCGACGTCCGCCTGATCGTCGCCTCGCTCAAGATCAACAACGATCTCGAACGAATGGGCGATCTCGCTGTGAACCTCGGCGAGCGCGCCGTGTCTCTGGCAGCTATGGGCGAAGTCCAAAATCCCGTCGAATTGGAACCCATGGCCGTAGCCGTCCGCGCCATGGTATCCAAGTGCCTGGGCGCGCTGATTTACCAGAATGTCGATCTAGCCACTCAGGTGCTCGAAAGCGACGACTTGGTCGATCAATACCGCGACCGCGTCTTCGAATCTCTTCTGGCTAAGATCGCCGAGAACTCCGCTGTAGCCGCTCCCAATCTGCAGTTTGTCCTGGCTTCCCGGCACCTCGAGCGCATTGCCGATCACGCCACGAACATCGCCGAGGACATCCTGTTCTGGGTTCGCGGACTCGAGGTCCGCCACGGCCGCGCCAAGCAGATGGAAGCGCTCGCCGAAAGCGCTACCATGCGAGTCTAGTCACGGAGTTTTCACAATCCAATCATGTGGAGTTCAATCAAGGCGCTTATGCTCCCGGCGCCTGAAGGTGTGCCACGGTCTGGGTGCGGCAATCCTGGAGGCGGCGTCGGTACCAAGAGTTAGTGCTAAGTTCTGCGATTTCTGCAGGAAGGGATCCACCCTGAGAGCCCCACGAAGAAGGCGCGGCCTGCCCCCTCCCCCTAAGGGCCGCGCCTTCTCCACCCCTCAGGTGACGGCTGGGGAATTCACGCCGAGTTCTCGGCGATGTAACACGGCTGTAACATTTCCGAAACAAACTAACAAGGAGATCACTCCGAATGCGAAAAGCTCTTACTCTTGCGTTGCTCCTGTTCGGCTTGGCAGCCACAGCTGGCGCGCAAACACTGCTGAATGCCGCAGGCGCCACGTTTCCGTATCCGATCTATTCCAAATGGTTTGACGTCTACCACACGGCCCACTCCAATATTCAAATCAACTATCAATCGATCGGCTCGGGCGGAGGGATTCGCCAGTTGCTGGCGGGCACCGTGGATTTTGGCGCTTCGGACGCCCCGATGACCGATGAGCAGCTTGGGCAAGCGAAGATAAAAATCCTGCATTTCCCGACCGTTCTGGGCGCCGTAGTCCCCACCTATAACGTTCCGGGCGTCTCCGGGGATTTGAATTTCACGCAGAAGGCTCTGGCCGGGATCTATCTCGGCACCATTACGAAGTGGAATGATCCGGAAATCACCGGCGCAAACAAAGGCGTGAACCTTCCCAATAGCGACATCGTTGTCGTACATCGCTCTGACGGCAGCGGCACCAGCTTCATCTTCACGGATTTTCTTTCCAAGGCCAGCTCGGATTGGAAAAGCAAGGTCGGCGCCAGCGCGTCTGTGAACTGGCCCGTAGGGCTCGGCGGCAAGGGCAACGAGGGCGTTACCGGCCTCGTGAAGCAGACCCCCGGTTCGATCGGATACATCGAATTGATTTACGCCGTGCAGAACAACATCCCGTACGGCAAGGTGCAGAATGCGGCCGGAAAGTTCGTCAAGGCTGACCTCGCCGGCGTGACGGCTGCGGCCGCCGGTGCGGCCAAGGATATGCCGGAAGATTTCCGCGTTTCCATCACCAACGCTCCAGGCGCGGCGGCTTATCCGATTTCCAGCTTTACCTGGTTGCTCATTCCCTCGAAGATTCCAGACGCCACCAAGCGCGATGCCATCAAGGGCTTCCTGAAGTGGATGCTTGTCGACGGCCAGAACTACAACGAAGGATTGTCGTACGCCAGGTTGCCGAAGCCGGTGATCGCCAAGGAAGACAAGGCTATTTCACTGATTCAGTAATGGCTACTGCCACCACCATCGACCGCGCGGCCCCGCCTCATGCGGGGCCGCGTGCATTTATCGCGCGCCTTCGTCACGGCGATGAAATCGCGCATCTCATCACTTTGGTTTTTGCCGCCCTGATCATCTTAATCACCTCCATGCTCGTGTACGAGCTGTGGGTGAATTCTGTGCTCTCGCGAACTAAGTTCGGCTGGAACTTTCTCTGGACCAGCGTCTGGGATCCCGTCTTTGATAATTTCGGATCTCTACCTTTTATTTACGGCACCATGGTCACCGCCGTCGTCTCCTTAGTGATTGCTGTGCCTCTCGGCCTGGCCGCGGCTATTTTCCTTGCGGACCTCGCACCGCGCCGCTTCAGCGATCCGGTCTCGTTCCTTATCGACCTGCTGGCAGCCGTGCCCAGCGTTATCTACGGCTTGCTGGGGGTTTTTGTGGTCGTGCCGCTTATGCGCACGGTTATAGGACCGGTACTCAAATCCACCCTCGGGTTTCTGCCGCTCTTTAAGGGGCCGAATTACGGCGTCGGATTTCTTACCGCAGGCATCGTGCTGGCCATTATGGTCGTGCCCTTCATTATTTCCGTTTCGCGCGAAGTTTTGCTGACCGTGCCGCGCGAACAGCGCGAAGCTGCTCTAGCTCTCGGCGCGACCCGCTGGGAATCTACCTGGCAAGTCGTCGTTCCGTGGGCCCGCACCGGCATCCTCGGCTCCGTCTTTCTGGCTCTGGCGCGCGCGCTCGGCGAGACCATGGCCGTCACCATGGTGATCGGCAACGATCCGAAAATCAGCGCCTCGCTCCTGGCTCCCGGCTATACCATCGCGGCCGTCATCGCCAACGAATTCACCGAGGCCACCGGCAACTTGTATCTCAGCGCGCTCATCGAGCTCGGCTTAGTGCTATTCCTGATGACCTTTATCTTGAATGGCCTCGCCCGTATCCTCATCGTGGCCACCGAGCGCGGCGGAGGGCGGCCCTCATGAACCGCGCCCGCCTGATCTGGCGAAAAACGCTGAACGCGGTGATGCTCTCGCTCACCGGCGTGGCCGCTCTCGCCGTGGTTTCCATTCTCTTCCTGATTCTCGGCTACCTCGTCTACAACGGCGGGAAATCCCTCAACTGGGCTTTCTTCACGCAGTTGCCTAAGCCCGTAGGTGAAGCCGGCGGCGGCATGGCCAACGCCATAGTGGGCAGCCTCAAGCTGCTTCTTTTGGCAGCTCTGATCGGTCTCCCCGTCGGCTTGATGGCCGGTATCTACCTCGCCGAGTTCGGGGGCAAGGTTTTCGGATTCGTCGTTCGCTACACCACCGACTTGCTGAACGGCGTTCCCTCCATCGTCATCGGAATTTTCGCCTATTCGTTGGCTGTGCTTCCCGTGAAGCACTTTTCGGCGCTCGCGGGCGGCCTGGCTCTTGGAATCATGGTGATTCCCATCACCATGCGCAGCACCGAAGAATTTCTGCGCGCGATCCCAGGCAGCTTGCGCGAGGGCGCCATGGCCCTGGGCGCCAGCAAGTGGCGAACCATTGCCACCGTCGTGCTGCCCGCCGCCAGCGGCGGCATCATCACCGGCATGTTGCTCTCTCTCGCCCGCGTGGCCGGCGAAACGGCTCCGCTTCTATTTACCGCCTTCAGTAATCGCTTCTGGAGCCCGGGCTGGGGTCAACCCATCGCCTCTCTCCCGGTCATGATCTATACCTATGCTATCGCTCCCTATGATGACTGGCATCGGCAGGCGTGGGCTGCGGGCCTCGTTTTGCTCGCTTTGGTTTTGATCGCAAATCTGGGCTGCCGGCTGGTGCTAAGTCGCAGCGGCGCCGGACGGAGTGCATGATATGGCATCTGCCGCTCATGGAAGCGACGCTACAGCTTCTCGCGTCGCGCCGCAGGTAAAAATGATCGAAAAGAATCCACCGGTTCCGGAAAAGGAGGCGCTGGTGCGTTTCGAAATTTCCGACCTGAACGTCTTCTACGGTCCCAAGCAAGCCGTTTTCGGATTGAGCCTCAAGATTCCCAAGAATCGCGTCACCGCGCTCATCGGCCCTTCCGGTTGCGGTAAGTCCACTTTTCTGCGCACCTTGAATCGCATGAACGACACCATTCGCAACACTCGCGTCGTCGGCCAGATCCTTCTCGACGGCCAGGACATCCTGAAAATGGACGTCGTCGGCCTTCGCCGCCGCGTAGGCATGGTGTTTCAGCGCCCCAATCCTTTTCCGAAGTCGATCTACGACAACGTTGCCTACGGCCTGCGCATCAACGGATATACCGGACGCCTCCACGATCTCGTCGAGCACAGCCTTAAACGCGCCGCCCTCTGGGAAGAGGTGAAGGACTCTCTCCACAAGTCCGCCTTCGCACTTTCAGGCGGCCAGCAGCAGCGGCTCTGCATCGCTCGCGCCCTGGCCGTCGATCCGGAAGTACTTCTCCTCGATGAGCCTTGCTCGGCGCTCGATCCTGTGACTACGGCGAAAATCGAAGAGTTGATGTTCACACTGAAAGACAGCTGCACCATGGCCATCGTCACTCACAACATGCAGCAGGCCGCCCGCGCCAGTGACTTTACGGCCTTCATGCTGGATGGCAAACTGATCGAGCATAATGAAACATCCAAGCTTTTCACCACACCCTCGGACCATCGCACCGAGGCTTACATCACCGGCCGCTTCGGATGATCTTTGCGCGCCGGCATTGTTCGTGTTTTGGGGACGCGTTTACTGCGTGATTCACGCTTGGCGCGAAAGCTTTCGCGCCAGTACCCGGGAAGGACTAACGAGCCATGGAACGCCATTGGGAGCATGATCTCGAAGAACTGAAGCAGCGCCTGCTGTGGATGGGCAGCCTCGCCGAGCGCGCCGTCCACCAGGCCGTTCACGCCGTTCTTGATGCCGATGAGCACCTCGCCGAGAGTGTCCTCAACGAAGAAGACGCCATCAACGAGATGCAGATCGAAATCGACGAGCGCGTCCAGCGCCTGCTGGCGCTTCAGGCTCCCATGGCTGCGGACTTGCGCTTCCTCCTCGCCGTCTCGCGCATCAACGGCGACCTCGAACGCATCGGCGACCAGGCCGTGAACATCTCCCACTCCGCCATGCGCGTCCTGCGCCATCCGCAGGTCAAGCCCTACGTCGATCTTCCGCGCATGAGCGAGCTAGCCGAGGGCATGGTGCGCGACAGCCTGAACGCCGTCGTGCGCGGCGATCAGGAGTTGGCGCAAAGCGTTCTCCAGCGCGACGATCAAGTCGATCGCCTTCGGGACCAGCTATTCCGCGAGCTGCTCACCTACATGATGGAAAACTCGTCCGTGGTTTTCTCGGCCTTCGAGCTGATCATGGTCGCCAAGAACCTCGAGCGCATCGGCGACCACGCCACCAACATCGCTGAAGACGTCATCTACTTCGTCGCCGGTCGCGACGTTCGCCATCCGGCTCTCGATCGTCGCTAGCGCGCGCGATTCGCACTCTTCGCCCACGCCCGCGCGATTTGCACGCAACGATCCCCGCTTTCTGAGATAGAATTGCGCCCCGCATGCCTCCCGACCGGCACACATCCGTCACCGCCATCTATCCGGGCTCGTTTGACCCGGTTACGAACGGCCATCTCGATCTCATCGCTCGCGCCGCCACCATATTCGGCCGTCTCGTTGTTGCGGTCACCACCAACGTCGAGAAGGATCCGTTGTTCAGCGTCAAGGAGCGCGTCGAGCTCATCGAAACCGTCACCTTCGAATACAAAAACGTCGAAGTGGAAATGTTCGACGGCCTGCTGATGGACTTCGCCCGCGCGAGAGACGCGCACGTCATTCTGCGCGGCATCCGCGCCGTCTCCGACTACGAGTACGAACTCCAGATGGCCTCGATGAACCGCAAGATCGAGCCGCAGATCGAAACCATCTTCATGCTCCCGGCCGAAGCCTACAGCTACCTAAGCTCGCGCCTGGTGAAGGAACTGGCGCGCCTCGGCGGCCTGCCCAAGGGCTTGGTCCCGCCGGTCGTGGAAGAGCGCCTGCGGGCCAAATTCAGCTAGAATATCCCTCGGAATCCGTCTGCCGATCATTCAAGGGGAAGCCATGGAACCCGCTGCCGGGCTCAAGGCGGAGGAAGTGTTTCATCTCGCGGATCGTGTCAACCGCATCAGCCCCTCGCCCACTATGCTCGTGCTGCAGGCCGCCGAGCAGTTGAAGGCCAAGGGTGTGGATGTGGCGGACTTCGGCCCCGGCGAGCCCGATTTCCCCACGCCCGAGCACATCAAGCGCGCCGCCATCAAGGCCCTTGAGGAAAATCGCACCAAATACACTGCCACGCCGGGCATCGCGCCCCTGCGTCAGGCCATCTGCGACTGGCACGCCGCGCAGCTCGGCTCTTCCTATGAGCCAACTGAATCCATCGTCACCGTCGGCGGCAAGCACGCGATCTTCAACGCCGTGTGTTCGCTCGTCAATCCCGGCGACGAAGTCGTTATCGCCGCGCCCTACTGGGTCAGCTATCCGGACATCGTCAAGTATGCGGGCGGCAAGCCGGTAATTCTCGAAACGCGCGCCGAAGACGATTTCATCATGCGCGCTGCGGAAATCGAAAAACTCCTCACGCCGCGCACCCGCATGGTCATTGCCGATTCGCCCAGCAATCCCTCCGGCGCCGTCATACCGCCCGAGGAATTTCGCAAAATTCTGGCGCTCTGCCAGCGCCGTGGCGTTTGGTTGCTCTCGGACGAATGCTACTCGCACTTCACCTACGGCGACGCCAAGCCCTTTTCCATCGCCAGCGTGCCGGGATCGAAGAGCGGCGTCATCATCGTCGGCTCGTTCTCGAAAACGTTTGCCATGACCGGATGGCGCGTTGGCTACGTGCTCGCGCCGCAGCCGCTCATCGCCGCCATCACCAAACTGCAAAGCCAGTCCACATCGAACGCCACATCGATTGCGCAGTACGCCGCCCTCGAAGCTTTGCGCGGCCCTATGGATTCGGTGAAGACGATGCTCGCCGAATACACCCGCCGCCGCGAGCGCATCCTCTCAGGCCTCCGCGCCATTTCCGGGATCACTTGCACCGCTCCGCAAGGCGCGTTCTACGTTTTCCCGAATATTGCGGCCAAGCTAAACGCGCGGATGCCGACCGACACGCACGCCGCTAGTCTGCTTCTCGAACGCGAGCACGTGGCCGTGGTTCCCGGCGCCGCCTTCGGCGCTCCGGGCTATCTGCGCCTCTCCTATGCCACTTCCATCGAGCGCATTGAGGAAGGCCTCCGCCGCCTCCAGCGCTTCTTTGGAGCGCCGGCTATATGATCCGATGAAACTCTCTCCCGCGCGCCTGGAGCCGGTCTTCTTCCCGCGCCCGTGGGGCGCGCTTTCAATCGCGCCGCTGTTCCCTGAGAAGTCCAACCTCGTCGAGCCTATCGGCGAAGCCTGGATGACCGGCGCCGGTGCTCGTTTCGCGGGAGGCGCTTTCGCCGGCCGAACGCTGGGTGAAGCTTGGCCCGAGATGACGCCTGAATGGACCGGCAGTCGCGTGAAGCACGAGCCTCTTTTTCCATTGCTGGTTAAGTTTATTTTTGCCGAGACTAATCTTTCCGTTCAGGTTCACCCGGGCGACGATTACGCCGCGCGGTTCGAGCAGTCCGCGGGCGGCCGCGGCAAGACGGAGATGTGGCACATCCTCAGCGCCCGCAAGGACGCTGCCGTTTTGGCCGGACTGAAGCCGCACGTCACTCGCGCATCGCTTGAGCGCGCCGTCGCCGAAGGCACGGCGGAAAATCTTCTCGAACGCGTTCCCGTGCGCCCTGGCGACACCGTCTTTATTCCCGCTGGCACGGTGCATACCATCGGCGCGGGGCTGGTGCTGTGTGAGATCCAGCAGAATTCCGACATCACGTATCGCCTCTATGATTACAACCGCCGCGACGCCCAAGGCCGCGCTCGCGAGCTGCATCTTGAGAAAGCCCTGGAAGTCACTCATTTCGGCGAACAGGCCGGAGGGAAGCTCGATCCCGCGCCGTCGGTCTCGAATGGGGTTTTGGAGGAAGCGCCTCTGGTAGCCTGCCGCTATTTCGCAACCGAGCGATGGGAATTTCGCGAAGCAGTCAGCGCGGCTTCGGACCGCGCGCACTTCGATCTGCTGATTTTCCTGGAAGGGCAGGGAACGATCGCCTGGGGAAACGCAAACGCGAACGAAGGCGCCAATGAAAGAGAAAGTTCCGAATACGGTCCGGCGCAAGTCTGGATGATTCCCGCCGCGCTCGGCGAATATCGGCTCACGCCGTCATCACCGACTTCGCTCTTGCGCACCTACGCACCACCCAGCCTCGACGAACTCTCCGCCGACCTAGCCCGCCGTGGCCTGAGTGCAACCCAAATCTCACACCTCATCCATAAGTGAAGCGTCGCCGCTCTGCTCCCGTAGGGGCACGGCTTGCCGTGCCCGTTTACTTTCATGGCGGCCCCGCTCCTACCGAAGTCGCGGACGAGGAGGGTTTTCTTGCCTTTGTAGCGGCCGCCTTTAGGCGGGCGTTTTTTCTTCGGGTTCGGCCGCCTGAACTTGTCCCGAGTGTGCCGGGGAAGGAGGGTGTTTTTGCCACTTCTTGTGCCGTTTAGGGGGTCGGAGCTTCAGCTCCGACATATGCCGCGCGTTTCTCAGGGGTTTTAACCCCTGGGGCGGCTGCGCGTTTTTTAAATGCTGAGGAAATTTTCGACAAGGCGAAAACCCACGTCGGTGAGCACCGACTCAGGATGGAACTGCACGCCCTCAACTCGCATTTTGCGGTGCCGCAATCCCATGATGATCCCATCGGTCTCGGCGGAAATTTCCAGCGTCCCCGGCAATGATTTGCGCTCGACGATCAGCGAATGGTACCGCGTGGCCTGGAAATCCTGGGGCAGCCCGCGAAAAATGGTTTTGGTGTCGTGATGAATCTTGCTGGTCTTGCCGTGCATCAGCTTCGGCGCGCGAATCACTTTGCCGCCGAACGCCGCGCCGATCGCCTGATGCCCCAGGCAAACTCCCAGTATCGGAATCTTCCCCGCGAACCTCTCGATCAGCGCAATGCTGATGCCCGCTTCCTGTGGCGTGCACGGCCCCGGAGAGATGACGATTCGTTCCGGCTTCATCTCCTCGATTTCATCGAGCGTGATCTTGTCATTGCGATGAATCGCGAGCTGCTGCCCCATCTGGCCAAGGTACTGCGCGAGGTTGTAGGTAAATGAATCGTAGTTGTCGAGCAGCAGAATCATGATTCGCTCTCTCATTCCCCGTGAGAATGTCGTGCGCTTTTCCTTGCTTCGTAGGCGCACGGCATGCCGTGCCCGTCTTTCTTGCTCTTGCAGCGGCCGCCGGAACTTGTCCGCCCTGGCGGAGGCGGGCGTCTTTGCTTTCGGTTCCTCTTCAGAATAGCGCAGATCGACCGCAGCTTCCGGGAGTAACGGCCTTCTAAGTAAACCGGCGCCACGACGGAGTGTCGGGATCTGGCTTCTCATCTCTATCATCCGGGGCTAGCTCTAATTGCCCACTGAGCACTTCCCGCGCCGCAGCCGCATCTTCCTCACGCACTAAGATCCGGAAGCCCTCTCCAGACCAGGCAAGGTGGTCGCGCATGCCGCCAAGCGAGTCGGCCTGAATCATCGCCACTATACCGGCTTCTTCGAGCGCCCCTTTCGCCAGCTCCGCTTCGGGACGGCTCCGGTAAGATTTGGCGAGTACCAGCTTCGATCCCTGCATGGCAGCATTATATGCCTGAGGGGTGGCGTCCCCTGAATTTGTCCCGAGCTTGCCGGCCGGGCGGCGTTCATGGTCGTGCCGTTGCCTACGTAGCGGCCGCCTTTAGGCGGGCGTCTTTGATCTTTTCTCCGCTTCAGAATAGCGCAGTATCGATATGAGCGTTTTAGTCAGGAATCACGAGGAGCTAGTAGGTTCCGGCCGGGCCGCCCAACTAGCTTCGTAGGCATCCATAACGAAACATTCTACGGTCTTTACGTCTGGTTCCAACGGAAGCGGCGATGAATCTATCAGCGTGCCGAGTCGCAGTTCCAACTCCTTGCATTCTGCCAGTATGTCGGTCAGATTACTGCGTCCCTGGCGAACATCCATCAAGTGGCTACGAACCGGCTCTCGCATTGGCAATGTTAAGCGGCCCGATTCAAGAAACTCGACGCCCTGATGCCCGAGCCGTAGCATGTGCATGGCATATTTCGTGTCGTACCCAAACTGGTCCACGAGGTCGGTGCGGTTTACGTCACGTTGGCCACGCTCGCCAACAAGCCTTTGTCTCTGCGCTTCTAGGTATCCTCGAAACCTTTTCCCCGCTCGTCTCGATGCGAATGCAGGCGCAAGTTTTTGGAGTTGTTCTCCGATATTGGTTCGAATAACCAGTGCATTGTCCGGGAGGTACAACAAGAGCAGCACCGTAGGATTGCCTCGCAACGCCAGCTGCGCCCACTTGCGGAGACTATATACAGTCAGATCAAGATCGCCAGCTTGGGAGCGGGCGCCTGCGTGCCCGTCACGTTCGGCGGCGGACCGATACACCCATTGCTCAAACTTGCCAAAACCAACCACGTATCGACGAGGTTCAATACACACTCCCATTTCATCTCGATCGTCTGTACCAGCAAGCACCAAGCCGTGAACAGTAGAGCCAACCAATCCTTGAAGGATGGTTGTTGTTTGAGCAATCAAGCGGTTCGAAACGTCATCATTCAGCAAAGTGATGTCATTCTCCCGCTAGCCATTTACCCCCGAGTGCGCGATTTCCAGCGCCCTAATTAACGCGCGCGCCTTGTTCCCCGACTCCTCATACTCGCGCTCCGGCACCGAATCCGCCACGATTCCGGCGCCCGCCTGCACGTACGCTTTGCCGTTCTTCGCCACCAGCGTGCGCAGCCCAATGCACGAATCGAGATTGCCGGAAAAATCCAGATACAAAATCGCCCCGGCGTAAATTCCGCGCCGCGTCGGCTCCAGTTCGTCGATGATCTGCATGGCCCGCACCTTCGGCGCGCCCGACAGTGTGCCCGCCGGAAAACACGCCATCAGCGCATCGAAGCAGTCGACGTCCCGCCGCAGCTGCCCGCGCAAACTCGACGCCAGATGCATCACGTGCGAATACCGCTCGACGAACATCAGCCGCTCCGCCTTCACCGAGCCGTATTCGCACACGCGCCCGAGGTCGTTGCGCCCCAGATCCACAAGCATCACGTGCTCGGCACGCTCTTTCGGATCGGCCAGCAGCTCCACCTCCAGCTTGCGGTCTTCTTCTTCGTTGCGGCCGCGCTTGCGCGTCCCGGCCAGCGGCCGGTAGTTTGCGTTTCGCCCCTGCACCTTCACCAGCATCTCGGGCGAGCTGCCCACCACCGAAACGTCTCCCAGCTTCAGGCAATAGAGATACGGCGAAGGATTTACCACCCGCAGCGCCCGGTAGATCGCAAAAGGATCGGCTTTCGTCCGCGCCTCAAATCGCTGGCTCAAGACGATTTGGAACGCGTCTCCCGCGCGAATGTACGATTTCGCCTTGCGCACCGCGCCGGTAAACTGCGCCTTGGTCATGTTGGACTTCACATGCAACGCGCCGCCGTGCCGTTTCGATCGTTCCGCCGGCAGAGGCTTTTCCAACAATCGTCGAATGCGCCGGATCTCCCGCACGGCCGCATCGTATTTCGTACGCAGGCTGCCGGGGCCTTCGGTATAAACGTTTTGAATGATCCACACGCGGTGCTGCACGTGATCGAAAGCCAGCAGGCCGTGATAGAACATCATCACGCAGTCGTCCAGGCCCACATCGTCCCGCCCGGTCGACGGAATATTTTCCATCAGCCGCACCATGTCGTAGGCGAAGTAGCCGATCGCGCCGGCGATCAGCGGCGGCATCCCGGGAATTCTTACTGGCTTGTAGCGCGCCGTCAGTCTCCGCAACTGCTCGACCGGATCTTCGTCGAACTGCACCTGTTTGCCGCCGGTCTCGAGCGTGCCGCAGCGCCCGCGCGCCCGAAATACTTCCGCCGGATTGGCCCCCGCAAACGTGTAGCGTCCGATCGTCTCCCCGCCCTCCACGCTTTCCAGCAGAAACGAATATTTCGCGTCGTGCGCGATGCGCAGATACGCTCCCACGGGAGTCAGTAGATCGGCCGTATAGGCTTCGTAGACCGGCACGAGGTTTCCCTCGCGCGCCAGGCGGCTGAACGTCTTGAAGTCCGGTTGGATTTGTTGTCGCGTCATCGCTTCGCCCGCACTCGCTTTCCCTTGTTCTCTTCGGCTTCGAGCAATCGCGTCACGGCGCGACGCATGGCCGCAGCCGGCGCTCGCTCGCCCGTCCAGATTTCCCACTGCGCCGTACCCTGCGCGACGAACATCTCCACGCCCGATACTGTCTCGATTCCGCGCCGCTTCGCCAGTTGCAGCAGCTTCGTCGCTCGCGGGCGGTAAATGGTGTCAAATACCAGCCTGCAATTCAATTCGCCCGCCTCTAGCGGCGAAGCGCCCACCGCGGGATACATCCCCACAGGCGTCGCGTTCACGATTGCGTCGAAGAATTCCTTTCTCACCCGCGCTCGCAAAATAGCTTCGCCGCCCACTGCACGCGCGAGCGATTCCGCCTTCTTCGGCCGCCTGGCGCACACGCACACGGCAGCCCCAGCCTGCGCCAGAGCGAATGCCACCGCCCGCGCCACTCCGCCCGCGCCCACGATCAGCACGCGGCCGCCGAGCAGCGGGATGCGCCGTTCGAGCGACCGCAGCACGCCCACGTAGTCCGTATTGTATCCGTAGAACTTTCTGCCGCCGCGCACCACGACCGTATTCACCGCACCGATCCGCTGCGCCAGCGGATCGCAGCCGTCGAGATGCCGCAGAATCGTTTCCTTGTGCGGCAGTGTCACGCTGAACCCGCGAATCCCCAGCGGCCCGATAGCCCCCAGAAAATCCCGCAGGTCGCGCACCAGAAATGGCACGTAGACAGCATTCATTTTCCGCGCCTGGAACGCCGCATTCTGCATAGCCGGCGAAAGCGAATGCCCAATGGGGTCGCCGATCACTCCATAGACGCGCGTCGCTCGATTCAATTTGTCCGCGCGGTAGAGCTGCTTCATCTCGTCGAGCGAAATCTGCCCCGGCGCTGTAGCATTCTCTACCGGCGCGTACGCGAATCCGTTCCTTTCGCGAAGGGCCAGCAACCGTGCCGGCTGCGCCACGTCGCCCATCGGGATAGCCACCACGTTCCGCCGTGTTTGCCCCAGTCGTAACACTTTCAACGCGTCGGCCAGCGAATCGCATTGAGCGGCAATCTTCACGGCACCCGTTCCGCGGCCGCCTCCGCGATTCAGCCTTGCCGTAATCCGCTCCAACCCTTGCGGCATCTGCTTGAAAAAATGGGCTGACGTCAACTGCCGCCCCTCGCCCATGAGCACTTCCAACAGCTCCGCAGGACACTTGCTCGCGCTCTCGATTTCCAGGTCGTACCAGCCGCAGCCCGCCCGAACCGCCTCAGAGAGATAGAACAGCTCCTCCGCTATCGTCCCTGCGAATCGCCCGCCGGCCTCCCGCCGCCTGCAAGTCGCGATCAGCGTCCCCCGCGGCTCCGTGGCCGCCAGATGATCGATAAAGCGGCCAATCTCCCGGCCGCTCGCCAGCCAGTCCAGCCGCAATTCCACGGTACGGGTTCGCTTCAAGGCTCGGCGAAGCTGCCCGGCCATAGACCCGGCGTCGGCAGCCGCCACCACGGCGCAGATCTTGTCTCTTCCTAACATCATATGTGCCAGTAAGTTCCGGGAAGCCGTAGCCCTCTAAAGGGCCTCTCAATAGCGCACCATTGTACTGCATTCCGCCTTCGCCCCAGCCTCTACCCGGCCCCCAGCATGCCGTGTCCAATGTGTAAAACCTGTACTCCACCTGTCTTGACGCCCCTATTCGCCTTTGTTACGTTCGAGCTATCGTCAGCCCTGTCCGCTTTGCGCCGGGGGAAGCAAAAAGGAGTGATGATCATGCGCGGGAAAGCCATCTTCGTTGGTCTCGTATTATCGCTGTCGGGCGCCGTCGCGTCGGCGCAAGGGAACGTGAATCCTAATATCGCCGCTCCGAACGACCTCTACTGCTCCGGGGTCGTCACCACTGAATCGGTTCCGCGCGACACCTTCGTCATCACCGGCGAGGAATCCAACATCCGCATCATCTTCAACGAGGGCGACAACGTATTCGTGAACAAAGGCGCCAGCGGCGGTGTGAAAGTCGGCGACGAATTCTTCGTAATCCGCAAGGTAAACGACACCGGCGGCATCGAATGGACAAAGTGGCAAAACTCGCTTCTCCGCAAGATGGGTAACGTCTGGGAAGACGAAGGCCGCCTCAAAGTCATCAGCGTGCGCCAGGATACTTCCATCGCCGTCATCGAACATGCCTGCAGTTACGTCCAGCGCGGCGACATCGTTCTCCCGTTCACGGAGCGTCCCGCTCCTCCATTCAAGACCGACAACCACTTTGATCCCTTCTTACCCGCCGACGGCAAAGCATTGGCCATGGTCGTCACCGGGAAGAACTTTCAGCAGCAAGTCGGCCGCGAGGACGTCATTTACGTCAACCTCGGCAACGCCCAGGGCGTAAAGGTCGGGGATTACTTCCGCATTTTCCGTTACCAGGGTACCCAGAACGAGACCGCCTACCAGACCCCGCGCTACGCCTTCGATCAGGAATTCGGATCCGCCGTTTGGGAGATCAAGGGCTTCGGCAGCGTCCCGAGCAAATACAAATGGGATAACGTGCCGCGAGAAGATATTGGCGAGGGCATCGTCCTACGCACCGGGCCCGATTCGGCCACCGTGCTCATTACTCTGAGCCTGCGTGAGATCTATCCGGGCGATTACGTCGAGCTCGAATAGCCGCTAGCGGGACGGCTTCGTGCGCCGCCCCGTGAATCCGTCACTCCGAACTCTCGTTCGGTAAAAACCTCGGCGGTAAACGCCTGAATCTTCGTTTCCGGATTCTTCCAGGCCTTGCGCTCGAGGCCTGCCTTCACGCACGTTTCTTCCAGAAAACGCATCGCCGGCCAGCGGAACTCTGTAGCCACGTGGGGAAGCAGAACTCCGCGCTGCCGGCCCCGGCTCACGATAAGCCCATGTTCTCCGGCCCGAATTGCCTCGGGCGATATCTCCTCCGGCGGCGTCAGCACCGAAATCTCGATATCCATGGCGCTCAGGTCTTCCGTCCGTATTGGCGCGAAGCGCGGATCTTCCAAGGCCGCCGCCTTCGCGCAATAGGCCACCACTTCCGTCAGCGGCAATTCGGAGGAGATTTGCCCGATGCACCCGCGCAGCCGGCCCCGCGTTCGCAGCGTCACGAACGCGCCCGCGCATGTCGTCGGCGCCGCGAGCGGATCGCCAATTGGTACATCGGCCGAACCGTTGCCGCCCCCGACCGCACGCACCACCGCCTGTCGCGCTATTTCCAGCAAGGTTTGCTTGTCGCTGTTACGGAGTGAGGACATCCTGCGGTTTTTCTTTCGGATCGACCATCATCATGCCGCGGCGCCGCCGTTGCTGCACGCGCACATTAATCTGGCTCCAGAACATTTGGAAATAATGAATCGCGGAAACCGCCGCGCTGGCCACCACCAGCCACAGCAAAACCGTTCCCAGCGTCCGCAGCCCCGGGTGATTCGCCGTCAGGATCACCGCGCATCCCGCCAGCACCTGCAGGATCATTTTCGTCTTGCCCAGCGCCGACGCCGGAATTATCAATCCCTCCGCCGACGCAATCTCCCGTAGCCCCACCACCACGAACTCTCGCCCAAGAATAATCACCACCATCCACGCCGGCACCAGGTGCATCCAGACCAGTGGGACGAAAGCCGCAGTGATCAACAGCTTGTCTGCGATGGGATCCAGCAGGATTCCCAGCGTGGTGACCTCGCGCCGCGACCGCGCGAAGTATCCGTCCATCGCATCCGTCGCTGCGGCCGCGAGCAAAATCATCACGCCGAATACTTCGAAGTGGACGGGCAAGCCCCAGAAGTTCCAGTTCGGCTGGCGAGTCAATAGGACGACGACCAACAGCGGAACGAAAAAGATTCGTAGAACCGTGAGGCTGTTCGGAAGGTTCATTGCTTTCTCGGAAAGCGAGTCAGTCGGCCCGCCAGCGGGCTTGTCTGAATATAGTCCCGGGTTCCCGGCGAGTCAACGGTGTCTCCAGATCGATGCCGCCCGCCACGTTCCCGCCTCCGGCCGTCCCGCGAACCCCCTCAATTTTCAGGGGTTTGCGGCCTCTCCGTGTGGAAATCGCTGTGGAAAACAAACACGTTACGGAGGGTCTTTGCACCACCATCGGGAAGCCGCCCCCTTAAGCGCGAATCGCCACGCTAGATCTAAGTCACTTATTGTAAGCAAGTTACGGACATCACCAATCAGAATCCCTGCAATTTCCGATGTTTTCTGTTGATCGCGAGGCCCCCAGCGAATTTGCACAGACTTCCAGCAGCTTTTGACGTAACAGTCATCACCCGAAGCATTTGCCGCCCGGGATGAGCGATCTGATTATTCGGTTTTGCGGGTGCCCCATCCTTGCGGTTTTTGCAAGGGTGGGGATTTTGCGGCGAACCCAAACCTACTCCAAAACAAATTCCTTCACTCTTCGCGCCGTGGACTGCGGCACCACCGCTTCCACCAGATAATGCGCACCGCTCACTTCCGTTTGCAGCACGCGCCCGCTCGACTGCACCAGCGCCAGCCATCGCCCGTCGGAAAACGGCAATCGCAACCGCAGCCGCACCAGTCGATCTACTGGCAGCGCCGCGTCGATCTTCGCCAGCAGATCCTCCACGCCCTCGCCCGTCAGCGCGCTCGTAAACACGTTGTCGCGGCTCTGGCCGTTGGAATTCTTCAGCGTTTCCAATTCCTCGGCGCTCAACCCGTCGATCTTGTTCAACACGTGCAGCCGCGGACGGTCCTCCACTCCCAGCTCGCGAAGGATTTTCAAGACCTCCTCGTCCTGCTCGGCGTGGTGCGGGCTGGATATGTCCGTCACCTGCAAAATCAGCGACGCCTCCTGCACCTCTTCGAGCGTGGCCCGAAACGCCGCGATCAGATCGGGAGGCAGATCGCGCAAAAATCCGACGGTATCGGACAGCAGCACCCGCCTGCGCGAAGGCAGGCTCACCGCGCGAATCGTAGGATCGAGCGTCGCGAACATTTTCGAGGAGGTCAGCACTCGGGCCTTCGTCAGCGCGTTGAAGAGCGTCGACTTCCCGGCGTTCGTGTAGCCCACCAGCGCCACGATGCCCAGCGGAACCGCCTGCCGTGCCTGCCGCCGCGTGCCCCGCTGCCGCCGCACCGTCTCGATCGCTTGCCCGATCTTCTTCACGCGGTCGCGGATTCGCCGCCGATCCGTCTCCAGTTTCTGTTCGCCGGGCCCGCGCGTTCCGATTCCGCCTCCCAGCCGCGAAAGCTCCTCGCCTCGCCCCGTCAATCGCGGCAGCAGATAGTTCAATTGCGCCAGCTCCACCTGCAGTTGCCCTTCGCGCGTGCGTGCGTGCGTCGCGAAAATATCCAATATCAACTGAGTCCGGTCGATCACTCGGCAGCCCGTGCCTTTTTCCATGTTGCGAAGCTGCACCGGCGTCAGGTTGTGGTCCACGATCACCAGCGGCACACCCTTGCTCTCCGCCTCCCGCCGTATCTCTTCCAGTTTTCCCGGCCCCACGAGCGTCGCTGGATCGAGCACGTCGCGCGCCTGCATCAGCGTCCCCGCAATATTCGCGCCCGCGCTCTCGGCCAGCTCTTCGAGTTCGTTCAGCGAATCCCGTCCCGCTACCCGCAGAAAAGCACCCGCTCCCGTGCGAGCCTGTCCCCGCGCGCGTTTTTTCAGGCTCACGCCCACCAGCAGCACGCGCTCGCGCGGATCGACGGATTGTGTGGTTTTCATTCCGATGGGCTAGCTTGAAAGAGCAGAGAGATTCGAGGGTTCATTCTCATCTGTATACTCTCATTATACTCCCGCTGACCGGCCGCCGTCGCCCGATCGCCATAGGCGGTACCTGGTCAGCCCCCGCCGCCAAGGCTGCTGACACCCACTTAGGATTGCATTACAATTCCCGCCGTATGGATGGTCAGACCTTCCGAGACTCCGTGACGCGTGCGATCCGTTATTGGGAACCTCTCCGTTTGGTGTACAACGTCGTTCTGGCCGCCATCGTCCTGATATATTTTGGAATAAATTACTCGGCCTCAAGATCGCTTCCTTCGATCAATTTAGTACTTTACCTCTTCCTACTGGCCGTTCTGGCAAACATCGCCTATTGCGCGGCTTATCCGGTTGACATCTTTGTCTCTGCCTCGAATTATCGTGAGCAATGGCGGAAATATCGCTGGCTCATTTTCGTCATTGGTTTGCTGTTTGCTGGCGTCATTACTCGTTTTTTTGCCCTTGGCATGTTCCAGGCTGGTTCCAGCCAAGCGGGTTGAATAACGCCCTAACCCTAAACCGCCCACTACCCGGCAGGCAACCCCCTCCCGCTCTCCGATTGCCTGTAGAGGGCTGATGTCGTAGGCTGTAGCACGTTCGGGGGGCTAAGTCGCGGCCTGCCGGACAGTTCAGGTTCGCGAATACCCGCCCGGCGCCTGCAAGCCGCCGGAGAAACTGAGTGCGGCGCCCCAAGCGGGCCCGCAAATCCGGAACCGTCGAATTGAGCGCTTCGTCCCAGCCCATCAATAACGTGAATTCTAAGCGCATCCTTCTCGCTATCGGTTACGGCCTGGCTTTCCTCTCCCTGGTCTGGGTTCTGCATGATTTTCACATTATGCAGGAGCTCCGCCGCATGGCCGCCGCCGACTGGAAATGGGTGCTGCTGGGAATGGCTTTTGACGTCCTCAGCTACGGCGTGCAGGGCCTCCGTTGGAAGCTGCTCCTAAGCCCCTTCGGCAAAGTAAGGTTGACCAGCGCCATCCGCTCCGTTTACGCCGCCCTGTTTGCCAATCTCGTCCTTCCCCTGCGCCCCGGAGAGTTCTTGCGCGCCTATCTGCTTTCGAACTCCGAGGACATCACCCTCGGGCGCGTGCTCGGATCGGTGGGCGTCGAGCGCCTGGTCGATCTGGTCATCGCCACGGCCGCTCTCGGCGTCGCGTCTCTTTTTGTGGACCTACCGCGGCCCTTCCAGCGTGCCGCCTACATTCTCGGCATCGTCATGCTGGTGCTTCTCGCGGGAGCCGTGGTTTTGATCCTTTATCTTGAGACGAAGCTCGGGCCCGACCCCGATCTCGACACCAACCGTCCGGGATTCAAGGGCCGCTTCATGTCCGCGCTGGCCGCGCTACACGCCATGAGCACCGCGCCCAGCTTCTATACCGCGGTACTGGCCTCTCTCCTTATGCCTTTTTGCCAGGTCATGGCTCTGTGGGCCATGATGCGTTCCTACGGCCTTCCGCTGCCTTTTTCGGCCGCCGTCGTCGTGCTGCTTATCATCAATCTCGGCGTTTCCTTGCCGAACGCCCCGGCCAATTTCGGTTCGTACCAGATTTTCTGCGTCCTGGGCCTCAGCATTTTCCAGATCGAAAAGACCACCGCCACCGGCTTCTCGTTTTTTGCCTTCATTGCCCTGACGCTGCCCTTCGTTTTCCTCGGTTTCGTGGCTCTGGTTCGCAGCGGACTTTCGCTCCGCGGCATGCGCGAGCAAGTCAGCACCATCCGCCGCGAGTCCTTCAGGCCCACCGCCCAGCCCTGATGTTTGATTCGCTTTTGCCTTTGTAGCGGCCGGCTTTAGCCGGGCGTTCTTGCCTTCGTCTTTCGTAGCGGCCGCCTCGCTTTTCAGGCGGGCGTTTTTTTCCGTACTCTGAACACATCCCGCATCAGCCGCAGACGCCGCTTACCGCGTCATTCCGCTCTTCGTAGGGGCGGGTCTGTGACCCGCCCTGCGGATGCGGCTGCTCACGACCGTTTTTTCTCCGTAGGGGCACGCCATGGCGTGCCCGGCACTCGTGCTTGCCACCCTTTCGCCATCATCGCGCTCTTCCTGTAGCTCAGGTCTTCAGACCTGAGGATTTTTCTCGCGCGCAAACCGCAAAATCCTCACCTCTAAAGAGGTGAGCTACATAACACCGCAGAAGTTTGTGGAGTGCGGGAGCTTGCTCCCGCTTTCTCCGCGTCTAGCTTTGGCGGGCGAAGAATCCCTCTTCGTGTGAACGCTTCGCCTAGCACCACGCCGAAGAGAGCTCTCGCCTTTGTAGCGGCCGCCTTCAGGCGGGCGTTTTTTCCTCGCACTTTGAACGCGTCTTTCCGCATCAGCAGTGAGCACTAGGAGGGGCGCCGCTTGCTGCGCCCCTCCTAGCGCTGGAAACGACCCCCGGCTGCCTCTTCACCAACACCCCCCGTGATTTCTTTAAGGAGCCCATCGCGTCCGGTATATAGTTTATTTTCAGCCCTTGCACCCTGCTGGAAACTGACTTCGAAGGCACTCTGCCGCCTGCGCAGCGCGCGCCTGGGCAAACGATCTCATGGCTTCGGACCTCAATAAGAATCTCGATCGCGCCCGGCGCAGCCTGGAAAAGAACAAGCTGCGCGAGGCCGTCTCCGGCTACCAGGCTGTTCTCGATGAGATGCCCTCCCATCAGGAGGCTCTGCAAGCTCTCGCGGACATCTACACCCGCTTGAACGAGCCCGCCCAGGCGGCTCGTTATTACGCGACTCAGTTTGACCGTCTTCTCGAATCCGGCGACACCGCCAAGGCCACAGCGGTCTTCACGCGATTCCTTAAGCCATTCCCGCAGCCCCCTGATCGGCTGTTGCGGTACGCCACGCTCCTGCAAAAGCAGAACCGTCCGTCCGAGGCGCTCGATCAATTCAGCGTCGCCGCCGAGCTTTTCCTCGAGCAGCATCGCGATATCGAGGCTCTGGCGTGCTACGAATCCATCGCCGTCCTGGATCCCGAAAATCCCGCGCGTCACGCCGTCCTGGGAGAACTTGCCGAAAAGCTGCGGCACTCCGATCTCGCCGCGCGCAGTTTCTTGCGAGCCGGCCAACTGGTTATGGCCAGCGGGGGATTGGACGAAGCCCTCGAATATTTCGGCCGGGCCCATCGACTGCAGCCGCAGGAACGTACCGGCTCGCTCCTTTTGGCCGAAGCCAAGTTGCGCAAGGGCGATAACGAAGAGGCATTCATACTTCTCGAGCCCTTTGCCTCCAATCAGAAGGACACTGCGTTTCTAGTCCTGTTTGGCGAAGCCCTTCTCCGCACCGAGCGCCTCGACCGCGCGCAGGAAGCTCTGCTGGCCTACTACCGGCAACGGCCTGAGAACTTTTCCAAGCTTTTCGAGTTGGCCGGCGCCTTCATCCGCTCAGGCCAAGACGCCAAGGCCACTGCTGTGCTTCAGGAGGCGAAGGACCTGATGCGCCGGGCGCGCCGGGAGCCGGAGCTCTCCACGCACATCGATCGATTGGCCGCCGCCTATCCCGCGTCGCTTCCTCTCGCCGAAATGATCGCGCGTCTCTACGAGGAAATGAATCGCGAGACGAAATACTTCGACGCCCTCGTGCACCTCTTCGATCTCTACCTGGTCGCCGGCAGCACCAGGGAAGCTTGCGAAACGCTTGACCGTCTCGTGGACATCGATCCTTACGACTATCGCAATCAGGAACGCATCGCCCAGCTGGAAGGAAAAGTCGATCCGATCTTTCTGCAAAACGTGTTGGCGCGCGCGGCCAAGGCCGCTACGGTTTCTACCCGCACCGATGGCTTTAGCGGCGCCGGTTCGGACGTAGCCGCCAGTGGCGCGCCGGCTTCCGAGGAAGTCCGCGCGGAGCAGGCTCTTGAAGACCTCGTCGTGCAAGTGGAAATCTTTTTGCAGTATTCGCTGCAGTCCAAAGCTGTTGAGAGGCTGGAACGCATCGCCGAACTCTTTCCCGGCGAAGAGGAAAAAAACGAGCGTTTGCGCGCCCTCTACGAGCGCGCCAATTGGTGGCCCAAAGGCGTGCCGTCTCGTCCGATTGCAAGCGCCGCTGCGCCCGCTGCTGCGCCGCCCTCGTCTGTAGAGACGGCTCCGTCGATTCCTGTGTCCGCGCCGGCTGAGACGCATCGCGATCTCACTGCCATCGCCGAAATCAACCGCTTGATGTACCGCCAGCCGACCCCGCGGGAAATTCTCTCCGCCACCGCCGCATCCATCGGCAAACATCTCAACGTGACTCGTTGTCTGGTAGTAGTCGGGGCCGGGAGCGACGGTGGGCAGCTGACCGCACAATTCTCCGCCGCGGGAGTGACCCCCGTAGCGCCCGCGCGAATTCCCACAGTGGTCGCGGCGGCCGCGCAGGCTCCTCCCGATGCGCTCGGCGGCATCGAACTGCACTCTTCCAATCTACCCGAGCTGCGCGAATTGGGCCTCGAATCTGCCCTGGCCGTCGTGCTGACCGACAAGGAAACGCAACAGGCCTCGGGCGCCATTCTGGTGGGCGACGCCTCTGCGCGTCCCTGGAAGCCGAACGAAAGCTTCTTTCTGCAGGCCGTGGCCGATCAGCTCCTGCTGTCGGTGAATCACACCCGGCTGCGTTCGCTGCTCCGATCCTTGGCCGTGGCGGACGAGAAAACCGGCCTTCTCAATCGCGCCGCCTACATTGACTGCCTGCTCGCGGAAACCAATCGCTCCAAGGCGCAGAACACGCCTCTTTCGCTCATCGTTTTGCACGTGGACGGCGCGGGTGAACTTCTGCGCGAGTATGGCGACGCAGCCGTCGACCAGTACGTCGCGCAACTGGCGCGCACTTTGGCATCGGCGATTCGCCAGACCGATATTGCCGTAAAATATACCGCCTGGTCGCTCGTCTTCATTCTGCCGGACACGTCGCTCGAGAATGCGCAGGCGCTCGCGGAGAAGTTGCGCCAGACCGCCGCATCGGTTGAGCGCCCGTGGGGCGCGCAGGAAATGGCTGTCAGCGCGGTGGTGGCGGAAGTGACCGCGCGGCCCGGCGACGAAACCGAAGACCGCGTGACCGAATGGATTAACCGCGCGGAAGACGGCTTGGAAGAAGCGCGGTTGCGCGGCGGCAACGCGCTCGTGGCGCTGGCCACGCCGTAGAATTCGAAAGGATCATGGTGAAAGTAGCACCTCCGAAAGTGGCGCGCGAAAAACTGAACGCCAAAGGCTTGCGCTTGGGCATCGTCGTGAGCCAGTTCAATGATTTCATTACTGGCCGCCTGCTTACCGCCGCGCTCGATGCGCTCGCGCAGGCCGGAGCGAAGGAAGAGCAGATCGAAACTTTCCGCGTGCCGGGATCGTTCGAGCTTCCGATTGCGGCCAGGAAATTGGCGGCCACCGGCCGCTGCGACTCCATCATTTGCATCGGCTGCGTGCTGCGCGGCGAAACGTCGCACTACGATTACGTGGCATCGGAGACCGCGCGCGGCATCCTGCTCGCGCAAATGGATACCGGCGTGCCCATGATTTTTTGCGTGCTCACCTGTGACACCCTCGAGCAAGCCATCGATCGCGCTGGGCTAAAGGGCGGAAACAAAGGCTACGAAGCGGGGCTCGCCGCCGTCGAGATGGCCCGCCTTTCCCGAAAGCTTCCCGCAAAGTCTCAGCCACGGACCAAGGCAGGGGGCGCGACAGAACGGGCGGGCGCGTCCGTCGCAACGGCGGGCACGCCGATGACGCTTCGCCACAAATCGCGCGAGTTCGCCCTGCAGATGCTTTTCGAGTGGGACATGACCCACGCCGAGCCTTCGCGCGTGGAGCGCAGCTTTTGGAAATCGGCCCGCGCCGCCGATGAAACGCGCAAGTTCGCGAACGTCCTGTTCGAAGGCGCGGTCGCCGAAGCCGGCGCCGCGGATGCGCTGGTCTCCCAGCTTTCCGAGAACTGGCGCATCGAGCGCCTGGCGGCCATCGACCGCAGCATTCTGCGGCTGGCCATCCATGAGCTGCGCTCGGGAAGCGCGCCGCCGAAAGCGGTGATCGACGAGGCGCTGGAACTGGCGAAAACTTTTTCTTCCTCCGATGCGCCGGGGTTTCTAAACGGAATCTTGGACGCGGCGCTGAAGAGCCTGGAGAAGGCCGCGTCAGCGGGCTAGAGTTTCTGCACCAGGGAAGTGACTTCTTCGAGGATGCGGCGGGTGGTATCCGGCTGCGTGGTTTCCGCGTAGACGCGCAACATGCGTTCGGTGCCTGAGGCGCGCACCATCACCCATCCAATGTCGCCCAGGTAGGCCTTCACGCCGTCCAAGTCTTCGCGGCGCACCACGGGCCAGTCGAGCAGTTGCTTGAATTGTCCGTCGGCGAAATATTCGATGGCCTTTTCCTTCTGCCCGTCGCGCAGCGTCAAATCCACGCGGCCGTAGTGATGCTCGCCGAATTCGCGATGAAGGTCGTCGACCAGGTCTTCCAGGCGCTTTCCGTGCCAAGCCATCACCTCGGCGAGAAGCAAGGCGCTGACGGTGGCGTCGCGCTCCGGCAAATATAATTTCGTCCCGATTCCGCCGCTTTCCTCGCCGCCCAGCAGAACGTCACCCTCCAGCATGCGGTCGCAGATGTATTTGAAGCCGATAGGTGTTTCCAATACCTTGCGGCCAAATTTCTCGGAAATTCGGTCAATCATTTTGGTAGTGGAAAATGTCTTGGCGACGTTGCCCGAAAGCTTGCGCGTGCCGGCGAGATGCCAAAAGAGAATTGCGAAAATTTGATGCGGGGTGACGAACACGCCCCGGGAGTCGATGGCGCCGATGCGGTCGGCGTCCCCGTCGAGCGCGAGGCCGGCGTCGTAACGGCCCTCCACTACGGCGCGGCGCAAGGCCTCCACGTGCGGCTCGATTGGCTCGGGATTGACTCCGCCGAACAGGGGATCGCGCTCGCCACGAATTTCAACGGCGTCGATGCCGTTGCGGCGAAAGAGTTCCAGCAGCAAGCCGCGCCCGGCGCCGTGCATGGGGTCGATGACGTAACGGAAAGGAGAAGCGCGCAAGCGATCCCAATCGACCAGGCCGCTCAAGGTTTCCAGATACGGCGTGCGCACGTCGAGCGAGTGGATCAGGTCGCCACGCGGCGGGAGATCGGGCACTCGATCGAGCAGAACTTTCGCGAGTTCTGTTTCGACCTGCGCGACGATGGCCGGGGAAGCGGAGCTACCGTAGCTGGCCTTGAGCTTCACGCCATTCCACTGATACGGATTGTGGCTTGCGGTGATTTGAATTCCCGCCGCGGCTTGTCGCTGGCGCACGAGCAAGGAAACCGCGGGCGTGGGGCAAGCAGCGGTCGAGAGCCAGACGGGAATTCCGGCAGCGGCGATGGTTTCGGCGGCAACGCGCGCGAAATTCTCAGAGGCAAAGCGCGTGTCGTATCCGACGACGATGCCGCGCTCGTGCTTTTCCGCGCGGACGACGTAGCGGGCGATGGCGTGCACCACTTTGCGGACGTTTTCGTAGGTGAAATCCTCGCCGATCACGCCGCGCCAGCCGTCGGTGCCGAAATGGATGGCGTGTTGCGGGGGTGGCGTTTTGTGTCGATTAGGCAAGGAGGTCTCCCTTTATTTTCAGGGAGTTGCGATAGCTTCTAATCGCCGGAGTGTCGATTAGAGACCGTGATTCGTGACCGGTGAATCGTGATTCGTAAGTGACGGGCCTCAGCTGCGGAGGAACAGAGTCGCGCAGGAGATTAGACAAGAAGAGCCGAGGAGACGAAGACTCGGTCGCGGAGGCGCTGCCGGAAGCGGAGGGAAGACTTGCCGCGGGTGAGACGGCGCATTGGAGCGCGCCCGCGCGCGGTCGGGTTATGTCGGAGCTGAAGCTCCGACCCCCTAAAGACCGCGGTACCTGGTTGACGCGTGTCAGGCGTGAACGCACAGAGGCACAGAGAAAGGGGGACAAGGAAGGCAGAGGAGACCGAGAATCGGCCGCAGAGTCGATGCGAATGCGAGTCCAAGGGGTCGGAATAGAGTTCCGGGCTGGTTCGACCCTCGGTGATTGTTTCCAATGACTTACGAGGGGGTGAGTCCATCGAGGCGTCCCGGGCTGGGTCGAAGGTTTCGTCCCAGGAACCGTGATTTGTGACTCGAGATTCGTGATTCGTGGGGGCTTCGGATTCGCTCCCAGGTGGGGCTCGAGTCCGAGAGGTTGAGCGTTCTGGCGGCTGCATGCTCCTCGACTTCGCTTAGCGCGGGCGGGGACGCAAGGAGGCAAGGAGTTACGATGCCCGATGGAGAAAGACGCCCGCCTGAAGGCGGCCGCTACAAGAGCAAAATCCCTACCCTTGCGAGAACCGCAAGGAGGGGGCACCCGGCCACCGCTAATCCCGCCTAGCGTTCCCCACGAGGTTATCGCCGGGTGTGCCGCCGTCCCTTTGCCTTCGCCGACTTTTTTGCAGTAACTCACATCTTCCATGGTAGTGAGCGGGCGGGGAAATTCAAGTATAAAGGCCTGTGGAGATTTGGAGTGCGGTCTTGGAATAGCGGACGGGAAGTACCTGGAAGACTTCGGTTCTAGCGATCCACTTGATCGCATAACAATGTCGGCTCCCCTCGACTCGGACGGCTTTAGCTGGTAGGGTCGGGTGGACGGAGCCGGAATTCGGTTCGCACGCGGGACAGCTCGGTACCGGACATGGCGCGCGCAGTAAAGCGCCGTCCACTTGATTGGGCATCCCGCTCCCTCGCGAGAGGGAGTTCGAAGAAGTAATCATGGTCTGAAGTTTACGATCGAAGAGATCTATGGGTCGGACTGAAGCCGACCGTCAGATTACGAGCGAACCGCCGTCGTCAAGCCGGGAAGAAAGACAACTCAGGAAGTGGAAGAAAAAACTCTTCTAAGTGATCGGAGAAGTCTGCTCAAAAAGTGTTTGACAGCGCCGACATTGTTAGAGTTGTCCGGTAAGGGCTGCCGGCTCAGGAGCTGACCAGCAACATGCCAACACCTCAGCGAGCCGGCAACGACAGGTCGCTGGTTGCTTTTTCTACATAAGCGATCGCAGATTCGACTTGGGTTTTCAATTGCGGGTCATCGACTCTCTCTCTCACGAACTCGAGGAGGAAAAGTGTCGCGGTGGGATTCTTATTCTCCGGGAGCACGATACGGTCGGTTTGGGAAAAGGAAAGCCGCGCCAACACAAGGTAAGCCTTAGCCGTCACGGGCTCGGTCAATTGCCTTCCACCGACAGTTTTCAAGACACCTATCGAAAACCCGTCTCCTAAAAGGGTGACTCTTCGCCCGAGCTGTTTCGCGACGAAACTCGATCCGACTTTTAGCTCAATCTGTTCCTTGCTAGTTGACAAAAGACTTTGAACCTCTTGGAGCGAATATGGGTCGCTGCAGCGCACAGCGGATTGGCTGGGTACTTGAGGGTTGCCGGAAGAAGCAGAAACGGACAATACAGTGCAGCAGCATAATAGGGACATCCATTTTATGGAACGCCTTCGTTTCATGATGCCCCCTGAAGCATCGTTGGCTAAGACGGAGACCGTTTGAGTTGGTAACACCAACTTCGCTGTGGTATCGACCTCACGCTAAGGACGATTCCCGAGAGCGCTCCGAGAAGACCCATCACCAGGCAGAAGCCCGGTGTGTTCCGTTGAGCATTACGAGCCGAAAATGGGCCAGTTTCCAAGGCGTAAGTTGTCGAGAGGTTCCGCAGGCAAGATGCTATATCGAAACAATGTACGGGAAAAGCAATCTTCCATGCGCGCTAACTCCTGTAGTCAATTCCCGGACATGTACCGGTCTAGTACTCCGTATGGGCGGTGGCGGCGTTAATCAAGGACTTAAGGATCACGTCCGGGTTCGCCGGTGACATATTCAGAACCCGTGAAGGCTCATAGCTAATGCCAATTGTTTTGCCTTTCCTCGTCAGGCTCAACCGGCATAGCATGAATACGAAAGAGCCGGAATCAGCAGATGTGAGCATCGTTCGTCGGAATTGGAGTCGTCAATGAACAGCGTACAAATCGAACAGAAGAGCTATGAGATGCCCCCGCGAGAGGGGATCAGCATCGCGCATTTTCTCACCGTCGCCGACGTCGAGCGATCGGCTCGCTACTACGAAAAGGTCTTCGGCGCTCGCATTCTGACCATGGGTGACGGCAACGCGCCTCCGTACCTTCAGCTTGCGAATATCTGGATGATTCTGAACGTCGGGGGCGGGCCGACCCCGGACAAGCCGACGGTAACGCTCAGCGTCCCCGACCCGAATCACATCAACAGCTTTATGAATTTCCGCGTTGCGGATATTCAAGCGTGCTACGAATTGTGGAAAAGTCGAGGGGCCGAGTTCCTCACGGAGCCGATTCCCAAGTACGGCGAGATCCGCTGCTACATCCGCGATCCTGACGGTTACATCATCGAGGTCGGACAGAGCACCGATCTTAAGTACGGTTAACGCCCGCCCCCAAAAGCATTCCCACATACCCATGCTGTCACTTCTGACAGTTCCCCTCGCCATGGCCGTGGCTGTAGCTTGACCCTACCAGCAACCGCGGAGGGCAAACATGCCGGGACAATCCGACGGGAAAAAGCAGCCGAACATTCTGTTCATCATGGCCGACGACATCGGCTGGTTTAACGTCAGTTGCTACAACCATGGTGTCATGGGATATAGGACGCCGAACATCGACCGCATCGCCAAAGAGGGCGCGATGTTCACGGATTTCTACGGCCAGCAGAGCTGCACGGCTGGGCGCGCGGCCTTCATCACCGGACAGTCACCCATCCGCACCGGATTGACCAAGGTCGGAACGCCCGGCGCTACACTCGGACTGAGCGCCGAGGATCCGTCTGTTGGGCAATTCCTCAAGAATTTCGGCTACGCCACCGGCCAATTCGGGAAAAATCACCTCGGAGATCGCAACGAGCACCTGCCGACCGTCCACGGTTTCGACGAGTTTTTCGGAAACCTCTACCATCTCAATGCCGAGGAAGAGCCGTACTACGCGAACTATCCGAAGGATCCGGCGTTTCGGAAAAAGTTCGGCCCACGCGGCGTGCTGAAATGCAAAGCAACCGACAAGGACGATCCGACAACCGACGAACAGTTCGGCAAGGTCGGCAAACAAACGATTGAGAACACTGGACCGCTCCCCAAGGAGCGTATGGAAACCGTGGATGAGGAATTTCTGGCCGCCGCGCTCGATTTCATGGATCGGAAGACGAAAGAGGGTGGTCCCTGGTTCTGCTATTTCAATCCGACGCGAATGCACGTCTTCACGCACCTGAAGCCGTCCTCGGTCGGCAAGACGGGACTGGGGCTTTATCCCGACGGCATGGTCGAGCTTGACGGCTACGTCGGCCAGTTGCTCAAGAAGCTTGATGATCTTAAAGTCGCTGACAATACCATCGTCGTCTTCACGACTGACAACGGCGCCGAAGTGCTGTCATGGCCGGATGGCGGTGCCACTCCGTTCCGCGGTGAAAAAGACACAAACTGGGAAGGCGGCTGGCGGGTTCCGTGCGTCATGCGCTGGCCCGGCGTCATCGAACCCGGCCGCATCATCAACGATATCTGCTCTCTTCAGGATTTCATCCCAACCTTCGCTGCGGCGAATGGAGAGCCTGACCTGGTCGAGAAAGTGAAGAAGGGATACAAGATAGGCGACAAAACCTTCAAGGTTCACCTCGACGGGGTCAACCTACTGCCGTTCTTGGCCGGCAAGGTGGACAAGTCGCCACGCGAAGGATTCATCTACTGGAGCGATGACGGCGATTGCATGGCGATGCGTGTGGGGCGGTTCAAGATTATCTTTGCCGAGCAGCGAAGTGTTGGTCTCGACGTCTGGCGCGAGCCGCTGTCACCGATGCGGCTTCCCAAGTTCTTCGACCTCCGTGCCGATCCTTTCGAGCGTGGCGAGGAAAGTTTCAAGTACAACGATTGGTTCATCGAGAATATTCCGCTCCAGTATGCCGCGCCGCCACTCCTTATCAAATGGCTAGAGACCTTCAAGGAGTTCCCGCCGCGCGCCAAGGCAGCAAGCTTCACCATTGACCAAGCGATCGAAAAAATGATGCCGAAGAATGGCTGATCCCGATTGGACGTTCCGCTCTACGTTTTTAGCGATGCCGCTACGGATTCGCACGTTTCGGCCTGCGATCGCCACCAATGCGCGCTAACCGAGTCTGCGCGTGTGGCCGCTACGATGGCGTGACGAAAGCACAGAGCAGCGTCGGCATTTTGCCGTTCTTGTGCAAGATGGAAGCGGTTCCAAAGATCTTGTATGGAAATCGTCTCTGTGGCTTTCATCGGACAATGATGCAATCTGTCTCCGCGTCCGCAAATAGCTGAGCCGGCCCAATTCCGAAGTACGAAAGGCCCAGTACCCTATTTAGAAAGGGCCGCTGCCGTATCATTTCCTGCTGCCGACCTCGGAACGGGGTCCCGCCATCGATAGGGAAGCCAGGATTTCGAAAGAACGTAGGCGAGCCGCATCCTCATAAGGTTCGGAGTTAATGATGAGTTCGTCCGCTTGCGTCAGGTCGATCAAATTCTGGAGGGAATCGGCAACTTTTGCGGGACCGCCAATCGCTGCGTAACGAAGCCTGTTTCGCACAGCGGCTTGCTCGGGAGGCGACCAGAGATCACTCGTATCCTTAATGGGCGGCAGCAAAGCGGTTCGCTGGTTGCGGAGGAGTCCCAGGAATCTCATGTAGAGAGTCGTCGCCAGAAAGTCAGCCTCCTCATCCGTGCCGGCAGCGACGGCCTGCGTGCCGATCATCACGTAAGGATTTTTCAAAACGTCGGAAGGTTGAAACTCACGCCGGTAAACAGCCACCGCATCGAGCATCTCCTCTGGAGCGAAGTGACCGGCGAACGCATAAGGCAAGCCATAGGCGGCTGCCAAGTGCGCACTGTAGAGGCTCGAGCCGAGAATCCAAATGGGGATTTTTAAATTGGCGCCGGGAATCGCGCGCAGACGCTGCCCAGGCTTTACCGGTGCAAAAAAATACTGCAATTGCCGTACTTGTTCGGCAAAGTCAACTTCCGGACCGAGATGTCCTCGCAACGCACGCATGGTTTCTGGATCTGTTCCAGGCGCGCGCCCTAAACCCAGGTCGATTCTGCCCGGATAGAGAGTTTCGAGCGTCCCAAATTCTTCGGCGACCATGAGAGGCGCATGGTTCGGAAGCATAATTCCGCCGGAGCCAACTCGAATCGTTTTTGTGCCTGAAGCGATATAGCCAATCAGAATTGAAGTCGCAGAACTCGCAATTCCGGCCAGATTATGGTGCTCGGCCAACCAAAATCTCTTGTAGCCAAGCGACTCGACGTGACTGGCAAGAATTAATGAGGCCGCGAAAGTGTCCGCTAGAGATTTGCCTTCTCTGATCGGAGCAAGATCCAAAACCGAAAGCGGCGTCTGGCCCAAGGTCTTCATCGATGGAGTCCCTTAAAGGAAACATCATACAAGAGTTGCTGGAGTCGGTTCTGTCCCTTGAAGATCTGATGGATGCGCAGGGCGGGTCTCAGACCCGCCCCTACGAAAAGCGGGGTGACGGCGCTGGGCGCTCAACGGCGGTTGGTGGTGCCCTGGGCGCAGCAAGCAGCGCCCCTACGAAGAAAGGAGCAGAATACCCACCCTTGCGAAAACCGCAAGGATGGGGCACCCGGCAAGGATGGGCGCCCGACGACGTTCGTCGCGGTTACCGGCGCGGAGATGCGTCACTTCTTGGCGGCGTAGGCTTGGGCGATCAGGATTTCCAGTTTTTTGTCGAAGCCGTAGATATCTTGAAAGAATTCTGCGTTGCCGTTTTCTGGAACTACCGCGGTGGCGTAGACGATCAGGACCGGAATTTGGTTCGTCAGGTTCACCTGCTGTTCCCTTTCCACTTTGAACGTCGCATCGATTTTCGCGCGCGTCCAACCGGGATTATTGCGCAAGACCCACTCCGCAAGCGCCGCGGGATCTTCCACGCGAATGCAACCGTGGCTGAAGTCGCGGCGGCTCATCGCAAAAAGACTCTGGGAGGGTGTGGAATGGAGATAGACATTATTGCTATTGGGGAAAATGAACTTGATTAGCCCCAGGGCGTTCTTCGGGCCCGGCTTCTGCCGCACCATTAGTTTGCCGGCGCGCAGTTGCGCCAGAACGTCATCGCTCACCACGCCGTCTGTTACGACTTTCCCAGCATAGGTGGCGACTTCATAATTATTTTTCTGCAGGTATGCGGGATCTTTAGCGATCTTGGGAACGAGTTCGCCGCGCAAAATGCTGGGCGGAACATTCCAGTAGGGCCAGAAGACGACATATTTCATGTCCTCTTCGAGTACGGGAGTTTGCGTGCGCATCGCCTTGCCCACCACCACGTTCATTTTGAGCACCGGGTTCCCCTGCTTGTCGTAGGCGCGCAGCAGAAACTCGGGAATATTTACGACAACGGGAGGCTGATCGAAATTGTCCGGCAGCCAGCGCCAGCGCTCCAGCGAGAGTTGGAGCTGCCGCACGCGAAAGCTCATGGGGCGATTTAATTCTTCGATCGTTTGCGGGCCGAGCTTGCCGCCAGCTTCCAATCCATGCCGCTGCTGGAATCGCTTCACGGCATCGACAATGTCCCCTTGATAGAGGAGGGAATCCGGAGGGATATTTGTGCCGGCCGGCAAATCGCCCAGAAACTTCAATCGTGCCGCGAGTTTGGCCAGAGCCTCATAGTTCTGCTTAGGCTCGACGGGCTTCTTTACGGTGGGCAGAGGATCGGGAACTTCTTCCTTGGCGAGTTGTAGGTATTGATGGAGCGCGGTGATGGTCCGCCGATATCCGGGGAATGGCGGCTCAACCACTTGCAGAGCTTCTTTTACATTGGGAGCGATCATCACTCGCTCGCGCAAGAACTGCGCCAGGTCATATTTGTGGCGCTCGGGGTCGAAATCGGGATGCAGCGTTTTTGGATCGACTCTTCCCAAGTGCAGGTCGGAGATGTAGCGCATCGCGGAGACGGTCAGCGCGGCGTCCATTTTCACCAGCTCGGATTCACTTTGCCCCGCCGCGCTATTCAGGGCGCTCAGCCTTGCGGCCCAACGCTCGTTATCGTAATCCTTTGGATCGAGCCCTTTTTCTGCGGCATCTCCTAGAATCCCGATTAGCTCCAACGCCTGCGGCGTCGGTTTGCCGCCACGTGTCCACGCGAGCTGATAGTTGCCGAGATCGTAAAACTCTTTCACCCATTTCTTATAATCCGAGAAATCCTGCCATTGCAGCTCGGCGAGGCGGCCGCTGTCCACGATTGCGCGCAATTCCTGCTGCCCCTGAGCGCTCAGCGGCGTTGCCGCTGATTGCTGCGAGGTTCCGTTTGCCGGGGCGCCGCCCGAGGAGCAGGCCACTGTGAACAAACACACCGAACAAAGAATCGCCGCTCGCATTTTTTCTCTCACGTTCACGGCTTCACCACCACGGTGAGGTCGCCTGACTTATCGTTCACGTGCGCGGCTCCGCAATCCGTAAGATTTCCCGACGCGCCGAATTTGCAGCCGAAGGTTCCGGCTTTTTTCATACCGCACTGGCCTGCCTTCACCGCAACCACGTACCATCCGGACCCCTGCGGGCTGACCGGCTTTGTTCCCCTTGGCATAAATTCCCATCAAGACGCTTCCATTTTCCGGCGTACCGTTCGCGCACGCATAGTTGTCTTCTCTGTATGTGTAGACCACACCGCGCGCAGCGTCATACAGGAACTGGTTGTCTTCCAGCTTTCCGTCGTCGTCGACGTCCACGAGGTCGGTCCAATACGCGGCCGGGCCAGACGATTTCACGGTAGCCGCGCCTGTGCCGATGCTCGTTTTCTGGGATTGGTTTTTGGCTGTCGCGCTGGGGCTGGGTGAATTCGCCATCGCCCCCAGAGCAGAGCCGACCTTGACGGTCGGTGCGCTTCCGGACGTCGTCTGCGATTGCGCCGCGGTCAGCGCCAGCAGGCTGAGGCCCGCACTCAGCACGGCGAGCGATATCGATTGCTTCATACTTGGCTCCTCAGGACTGGGATCGGGGCATGGGATTGCATATCGTACTCCAACTCCGGGGTCGGATGGTGCCACACCGGGCGCAGCAAGCGGCGCCCCTACGAAGAGAATCAAAATCTCCAACCACGCGCTTTTCGAGATGGCCCTTTCAATTGACAGTTCCGGCCGTGCCGCATAGCATCTCGGCCTGATCCTTTCGGCCCGCACCAGGGGAGCTGTTACGTGAACCTCCGTCCCAGAGACCCATGACCAGCGACATCTTAGTTATGGGAGGAGGGGCAACGGGCCAGCTCGCGGCCGCCTACCTGCACAAACGCTTCCCGGGCCTGAAAGTGACTGTGGTCGAGGGGCCGCACAAGAATCGGCCCATCGTCGGCGAATCCCTCGTCGAGGTCACCGTCGATTTCCTTTTCGAACTTGGGATGGGCGCCTACCTTGTGGAGAAGCACTATCCGAAATACGGCCTGACCTATTATTTCAAGCCCAACATTGACGATCCGGCGGATCGCACCTACGTAGTGGACGAAATTCCGACCGCGCCGCCGATACTGTCTTTCCAAATTAACCGCTTCACGTTCGATCGCGAGGTGCGGCGGCGCAATCTGGAGAATGGCGTGGAGCTGATCGACGCCGCGGTGGCCGCCGTCGAAATCAACGGCCGCGAAAGCGGCGACGGGCTGCACACGGTGACTGTGCGGGACCCCGCGGGACAAGAACAGACGCTGAGGGCGCGCTGGCTTGTGGACGCCACCGGGCGGAACCGGGTTCTCGCGAAGCACTTGCAGCTGCAGGAAACCGTTAAAGCGCAGAAAAACGTTTTCTGGTTCCGGCTGATGAATTTCGATCCTGAAATTCTGAGCCGCATCAACGCGCTCAAGAAACCAAACCGGGCGTATGTTCCCTACTTCGCGACGCATCATTTTTTTGGGAAAGGGAATTGGATCTGGTGCATCCCCATGCGCTCGCCGGAAGACGTGCCGTTCATCAGCATCGGCATCACCTACCGCACGGACGTCTACCCTCACGGCGAAGTGCGCACGATGGAGCAGTTCCTCGAGTGCGTCGGGCGGGAGCATCCCGTCGTGACCGAACTGACGCGCAGCGGCACGGCGGTGGACACGAATTTTTACGGCGCCTATATGTGGGAATGCCGCCAGCGGTATTCATCCGATCGCTGGTACATCATCGGCGACGCGGGCGACACGGTTGATCCGCTGTACAGCGTAGGGCTGGCCTTGTCCTCGCTGCAGATCCGGCAGATCGCGGCGATCATCCAGCGGGAATCGAATGGCGGTGACACGAAGGAATTTACGAAGGATCTCGATACGCTTATCAGCGCGCTGCAGCGCAGCGTGACGCGGGATACGACGCGACTGTATGAATGCATGGGCGACGCTTATCAATGCCATCTGCGAGTCCATCTGGCGGTGACGAAACTGTTCTACCTTGTGCTTCCGGTTTTCATGAACGGCTACCTCTGGGATCCGATGGGGGTGAAACTGGTGAACTGGTTTGCAAACATCGAGACGCTGGAGGGCGACTCCAAGAATTTTCAGGACCTTATCCGGCAGGTTGCCGCTAATCCGAAGAACCGCGAGATCCGCAATTTCATAAAAGTGCAGTCCAGCGCGTCGATGAACTACCCGTTCTACGAGAACCACCGGGAGGAGGACATTCCGGCGTCGCTATCTCATCTGGCATTCCGTCTCGCGCGGCTGCGGCTTGCGCTTCTGGCGAAGCTGGGTTGGCGCGGACTTGTGAGCTTCACGCAGCAGCGAGCGCTATTGAAAGACTTGTGCAGGGGACTTCTCCTAGTGCCGTTTTATGGGACGAAATTGCGAGACAGCGGGCTAGCGCGCATGATCTTCTCGCCGCGCGGCGTGGCCGCTACAAGCAGGAATTCCACAGGCAAGAATTCCACTCCGTAGGGACCTTAATACAAGCTAGAAAGTGCTAGAGAAGGGCGCGGCGCTTCTGTTCGTCGAGCCATTTGACGATTTTGCCGACGTCCTGGGAGCGTTCGCGGGAGCAGACGAGCAAGGCATCGTCGGTTTCGACGACGACAAGATCCTTCACTCCGATGGCGGCGACGAACTTTTTCGGAACCCAGAAGTAGTTACCGTGCGCGTCGAGCGTGAAGGCAGGCCCAGCGGAGACATTGGCACGAGGCTTGCCGGCGATAAATTCGTAGACGGCGGCCCAGGAGCCGATGTCGCTCCAACCAATGCGGGCGGGAATCACGGAGACGGTGTGCGCGCCGGGGGTGCGGGTGGCGGGTTCCATGAGCGCGTAGTCGATCGAGATGTTCGCGAGTCGTGGGTAGATGCGCTTCAGCGCGCCCGCGTAGCGCGGCGTTCCAAAGTGCTTGGCGATTTCGCACAGACCCTCGTGCGTGGCGGGTAGAAAGCGCTGAAGATTTTCGAGGAAGGTCGAGGCGCGCCAGAAAAACATTCCCGCGTTCCACAGATATTTTCCTGAGGCGGCGTATTTGCGGGCCAGCGGCAGCGGCGGCTTTTCCGTGAAGCGGCGCACCGCGTAAGCCGGAACTCCCAAGGGGCGGGCTACCTGGGCGTGGCGTTCGATGTATCCGAAGCCGGTGTCGGGGCGCGTGGGAGGAATACCCAAGACGACGAGGTTTCCGGGAATGCGCGCGTGTTCGAGCGCGGCGCGAACGAGTTTGCGGTAGCGCGGGGCGTCGGCGACGTAGCTGTCAGACGGCAGCACGGCCATCATCGCGTCACCGTGTTCGCGCGCGAGGTGCATAGCGGCGAGGCCGATGGCCGCGGCGGTGTTGCGTCCCACCGGCTCGGCGAGGATGTGCGATGCCGGGACGCCGCGAAGTTCGCGACCGACGGCGGCTGCCTGATCAACGTTGGTCACGACCCAAAGATTGCGCGCCGAGATGAGTGGCGCGAGGCGACCCGCGGTAGCGCGCAGCATGGTTTCGTTGCCGACGATATTGAGCAGCTGCTTGGGAGTGCGTAGGCGGCTGCGCGGCCAGAAGCGCGTGCCGCGCCCTCCGGCGAGCAGGACGGCGCAGCAGGGAAGCGTGGCCGATGTTGCGGCGGATGGGGCGCGTTGCTTCACCGGAATACGATACGGGAAAGGGGAATTAGTGACTAGCGATTAGTGATTCGTGATTAGGGAAACCGCCTGGAGATGGCCACAGAGGTACAGAGACACGGAGTAGGACAGAGAAGCAGAGAAGCAGAGAAGAGCAAAAACGCCCGCCTCGCCAGGGCGGACAAGTTCCGGCGGCCGCTACAAAGGCAACGCAGATCGCGTGATGGTTTTCACTAATCACTAATCACTAATCACTAATTGCTAACCTACGGTGCGGATTGGGAGTGAGTTTTCTCCGCCTGGGAGAAGGCGATAAGAGCTTCGAGGCGGGCGAGGGCGGCGCCGGAGTCGATCGATTCGGCGGCGATGCGGACGCCGTCGCGGAAATCCTCGGCGCGGCCGGCAGCAACCAGGGCGGCGGAGGCATTGGCTAGGACGATGTCGCGATGCGGCCCGCGTTCCGGTGGAGCGGGCGAGCGGCCGAGAATTTTCTGAATGATCTGGGCGTTTTCCTTGGCGTCGCCGCCGCGAACGGCTTCGCGGGGCGCGCGGTGCAGGCCAAAATCATCGGGGGTAACGGAATACATGCGCACGGAGGAATCGTGCAGCTCGGCGACACAGGTTTTTCCGGCGAGCGAAATTTCGTCCAGGCCGTCGTCGCCGTGAACGACGAAGGCGCGGCGCACTCCGAGCTCGCCCAGCGCGCGGGCCATAAGCTCGACAACGCTTTCGGCGTAGACGCCCACGAGCTGCGCGGAGGCTCCCGCGGGATTGGTAAGCGGGCCGAGCAGATTGAACACGGTGCGCATGCGCAGCGCGCGGCGCACCGGCGCGGCGTGGCGCGTGGCGGCGTGCACGGCCGGTGCGAAGAGGAATCCGATGCCGACCTCATCAATGGCGCGGGCGACGCGCTCGGGCGGGAGATCGATGCGCAGGCCGAGGTGTTCGAGGACGTCCGCCGAGCCGCAGCGCGAGCTGATGGAGCGGTTGCCGTGCTTGGCCACGCGCACGCCTGCTCCGGCCACAACGAAGGCGGCGGCGGTGGAGACGTTAAAGGTGCCCGAGGCGTCGCCTCCGGTGCCGCAGGTGTCGATAAGCGGGCCGGCCGCCGCAGCGCTCGAGAGGATGATCGGCGCGGCGTGGCGGCGCATGGCGGTGGCAAAGCCGACGAGTTCGTCGACCGCTTCGCCTTTGATCCGCAGGGCGGTGAGGAGCGCGGCGATCTGCGCGTCCTCCGCGCTGCCCGAGAGAATTTGCTCCATGGCCGCTTCGGCTTCGACGCGGGAGAGGTTTTCGCCGGAGATGATTTTTTCGAGGGCTTCGTGGATCATTTGGGGGGGCTTCGCCGGGGTGTCATCGCTGACTCGAAAATTTCTCTCAATCCACAGAATAAATCCGGGCTTCAGAGTATGGCCCGATGCGCTTTATAACTTTGAAATGGTCACCATCCACTTTATATGCGACAAGAAATTCCTCATCGTTGGTCGCTGCCGAATCCGCAGCCCATTCAAGAATAGGTCCCTCGGGAGGCATATCTGACGGCAAGCCGACCAGCGCCATAATATGGTACCGAGCAGGGTAGTAAGCCGTAGGTAAATAATCTTCAAAGCCATCCCTGGAGATGGCCCTTTGAGTTATTTCGGCAAATTCATCCATAGTCATTTCTGCTCCATTTACTATCGCCTTTCAGCCCCTCCTTGCCCGCTTGGCTGTTTCCCAGTAAACTTCTTCGTTTGCGCGTAGCTAAATTCTAGCACTAATGGATGTGTCATGAAGATTCACGAGTATCAGGCGAAGGCGATTCTGGCGAAGTTTGGGGTACCGGTGCCGCGGGGAGAAGTGGCGTTCACGAAGGACGAGGCGCGCGCCGCAGCCGAGCGGCTGGGCACGCCGGTCGTGGTGGTGAAGGCGCAGATCCACGCAGGCGGGCGGGGCAAGGCGGGAGGCGTAAAGCTCGCGCGGTCGGTGGATGAGGCCGAGTCGCTGGCGGAGCGCATTCTGGGAATGAAATTGGTGACGCCGCAGACCGGCGAAGAGGGCCGCATCGTTCGGCGCGTGCTGATCGAAGAGGGGTTAGACATTAAGCGCGAGCTGTACCTAAGCGTGCTGCTGGACCGCGCGTCGGCTGCGCCACTCTTCATGGCCAGCGCCGCGGGCGGAATGGAAATCGAGGAAGTGGCCAAGGATCATCCGGAAGCAATTTTGCGCGAGACCATACGGCCGGAGACGGGGTTTCAGGCGTATCACGCCCGGAAGATCGCGTTTGGGCTGGGGCTGCCTGCGGAAATGGTGAACGTGGCGACGCCGTTTTTGCAATCGCTCTATCGCGCGTTTCTGGAGACGGACGCGTCGTTGGTCGAAATCAATCCGCTGATCGTGACCGGCGACGGACGACTTGTTGCGCTCGATGCGAAAATGACTTTCGACGACAACGCGCTGTACCGGCATCCGGAGTTCAAGGATCTGCGCGACACGGAGGAAGAGACGCCGCTCGAAGTGGAAGCCTCGAAGTTCAAGCTGAACTACATCAAGCTGGAAGGCAACGTGGGCTGCATGGTGAACGGCGCGGGCCTGGCCATGGCCACGATGGACATCATCAAGCTGAGTGGAGGCAGCCCAGCGAACTTTCTGGATGTCGGCGGAGGCGCGTCGGAAGAGCAGGTGAAGAACGCGTTTCGGATTTTGCTGAGCGACCCGAACGTGAAGGCCGTGTTCGTGAATATTTTTGGCGGGATTTTGCGCTGCGACGTGCTGGCGAGCGGCGTGGTGAATGCGGCGAAAGAGCTGCGATTCAAAGTGCCGGTGGTGGTGCGCATGGAAGGAACGAATGTCCAGCAGGGGCAGGAGATTCTTAGAAATTCAGGATTGAATTTCACCGTTGCCGACGGCATGAAGGACGGCGCGCAAAAGGTCGTGGCTCTTGCCGGGGGTGCGCAATGAGCGTGCTCGTAGGCAAAAACACGCGGGTGATCGTGCAGGGGTTGACCGGGCGCGAGGGCAGCTTCCACGCGAAGCAGATGATCGAGTACGGCACGAAGGTGGTGGGCGGGGTGACGCCGGGCAAGGGCGGAACGAAGCATCTCGATGTGCCGATCTTCAACACCGTGAGTGACGCAGTGAAAGCCACCGGCGCAAACGCCTCGGTGATTTTCGTGCCGCCGCCGTATGCCGCGGATGCAGTGCTGGAGGCATTCGACGCCGAGCTGCCGCTGGTGATCTGCATTACCGAAGGGATTCCGGCGCTCGATATGGTGCGCGTGGCGGCGGCGCTGAAAAATTCAAAGTCGCGCCTGGTGGGCCCGAATTGCCCGGGCGTGATTTCACCGGGGAAGTGCAAGATCGGGATCATGCCGGGGTTTATTCACAAACAGGGCAATGTGGGACTCGTGAGCCGCAGCGGGACGCTGACGTACGAAGCGGTGGATCAATTGACACGGCTGGGGATCGGGCAATCGACTTGCATCGGCATCGGCGGCGATCCCATCATCGGCACGACGTTTCTGGATTCGATTAAAATGTTCAATGACGATCCGGACACGCACGCCATCGTGATGATCGGTGAGATCGGCGGAAACGCGGAAGAAATTGCCGCGGAGTTCATCAAGAAGCATGTGAAGAAACCGGTAGTAGGATTTATCGCCGGGCAAACCGCGCCGCCGGGACGCCGCATGGGGCACGCCGGAGCGATCATCAGCGGCGGGCAGGGAACAGCAGCGGATAAATACAAGGCCATGCGGGCGGCGGGAATTCATACCGTGCAGAGTCCCGCGGATATTGGCGAAACTCTGGCGCGGGTAATCGGCAAGAAATCAGGCGGGAAGAAAACGGCAAAGAAAGCTGCGAAGAAGGCTGCGGCAAAAACGAAGAAAGCGGCGAAGAAGGCCGCGAAGCGCAAGTAAGACGGGTCACGAGGCCCGAATTTTCGAGGAGGATTGATCCTTTGGCAATCGAACGAACGCTGGCAATCATCAAGCCCGACGCAGTCAAGCGCGGGTTGACCGCGGACATACTGAGCCGCATCCACGCGGCCAAGTTTCACATTGTGGCTATCAAATCGCTGCGGCTCACCAAATCCCAGGCCGAGGGCTTTTACGCCGTGCATCGCGAGCGGCCGTTTTTCGGAGAGCTGACGGACTTCATGAGTTCCGGCAAAGCGGTGGTGGTCGCGCTCGAAGCCGAAGGCGCAATCGCGAAGTGGCGTGAGACCATGGGCGCAACCGATCCCGCGAAGGCCGCGGCCGGGACCATCCGCAAGGAGCTGGGCTCGAGCATCCAGTTCAACTGCACGCACGGATCGGACGCAACGGAGACGGCGGCGTTCGAGCTGGGATACTTTTTTGCGGGCTCGGAATTGATCTAGCGCTGTTGCGCTAGTGAATCAAGATCGACGCCGAGGCCGGCCATGCCAACTCTTATCGCGAAACCCACTCGTATCGAAGCCGCGGGCAACAAGCCGAAGATCATCCAGGAATTTGTCGGGCGGGTGAATTCGAGCACCGCGGCGCTGAGCGTGGCGCATATGAATAGCCCCGCCGGTTGGGTCGAGCCTGGCCAGACTCCGAAGTTTGACGAATACACGGTCGTCCTGAAGGGGATGCTGCGGGTGTCGCACCGCGAGGGCAGCCTCGATGTGCATTCCGGTCAAGCGGTGATCGCGCATGCCGGCGAATGGGTTCAGTATTCGACGCCTGAAGGCGCGGAATATATTGCCGTTTGCCTTCCAGCTTTTTCGCCCGATTCGGTCCATCGCGATTCGAAATAGCGGCACGCGAGCTTCCTTTTCTCGTTACGCTTCCCATCTTCGGCCGCGCCGCAGTACTATCGGTAAGCAACGTGAACGACGATGACTCCCGCTGAACCGCTCCGCGAGCTGGGCAAAATGTTACTGATCGCCGGCGTGGTGCTGGCGGGCGCCGGGGCGCTGTTCCTGTTCGCCGGGCGATTGCCGTTCCGGTTGGGACGGTTGCCGGGAGACATTTCGTATCAGGGCCGGCACGGATCGTTCTATTTTCCCATCGTCACTTGCATTGTGCTGAGCGTGGCTCTCACGCTGCTGATGTGGATTGTGAATTCCTTTCGCCGCTAATCTTCGTGAAACAATAAGCCAATGAGCCAAACATCGTTTTTCGACGTGATGCCGCAACGGCGCGTTTGGAAAGTGAGCGAGCTGACCGAGCAGATCAGCGGCTTGCTGGAGGGCGCATTTGCGGACGTTTGGATCGAGGGCGAGGTCTCGAATTACAAGGCGGCGCAGTCCGGGCATCTGTATTTCACGTTGAAGGACGCACGCGCGCAGATTCGCTGCGTGTGCTTTCGCGATCAACTGCGCGGCGTCAAGTTTCGGCCCGAGGATGGCTTGCACATCCGCGTGCGCGGGGCGCTCGGAGTGTATGAGGTGCGCGGCGAGTATCAAATTTATGTGAGCCACATCGAGCCGATGGGGCTGGGCGCGTTGCAACTGGCCTTCGAGCAGCTGAAGAAAAAGCTGCAAGAGGAAGGGCTTTTCGACGAAGCGCGCAAAAAGGCGCTGCCGGTGATGCCGCGATGCATCGGCATCGTGACATCGCCCACGGGGGCGGCGATTCGCGACATCCTGCGGGTGCTGAAACGGCGATTCGCCGGTGCGCACGTGCAGGTGTATCCGGTGAAGGTACAGGGCGAGGGCGCGGCAAAGGAAATCGCGGCGGCGCTCGCGTACTTCAGCCGGACAAAATTCGCGGAAGTGGTGATTCTGGCGCGTGGCGGAGGCTCGCTCGAAGATCTGTGGGCGTTCAACGAAGAGATCGTGGCGCGCGCCATCGCCGCTTGCGAGATTGCAGTGATCAGCGGCGTGGGCCATGAGGTGGACTTCACGATCGCGGATTTCGTCGCGGACTTGCGCGCGCCGACTCCTTCGGCGGCAGCGGAGATTGTGGTGCGATCGCGGCAGGAGTTCGACCACCAGATCGCTACGCATCAGCGGCATCTGGCGCAGCAGATGCGCTACTTGCTATCGCAGCGGAAGCATCGCGTGCGCGATTTGCAGATGCATCGCGGATTTCGGCAGATGGAGATGTTGGTGCGGCGGAGGCACCAGCAGCTCGACGAACTCTCGTCGGCGCTGGGAATTACGCTGCGGCTGAAGTTGGGCTCGGCTCGGCAGCGGTTGGCGAGGGCCGGCGGGCAGATCGGTTCGTTTGATTTGCGCGGCCGCGCGGCAACGTTGCGCAGGCGAGTGGAACAGCGCAGCGAAGCACTGCGCACCTTGCTCGATCGCGCGCTAGTCGTCAAGCGCCACCGGTACGAGAAGGCGAAATTGCAGCTCGATGAGCGCAGTCCGCTCGCGCTACTCGATCGCGGCTACGCGATTGCGTACGACGCTTCGGGGAAGGTGTTGCGCTCGGCTGATCAGGTTGCAATTGGTGAGGATATTGGAGTGCGGCTGGCGCGCGGCAGCCTCGACGCCACGGTGCGGCGCAAGACGAAACCCTAAGCCCGCTGCACCAAGCCTATTCGGCTGGCGTGCTACGTATTTTTTTCTTACGAACCAGACCCCGAGATGCGAAATGCGCATTCATCTTGGTCTTGTCGTTGAACGTCGCAACTAGGTCGCTGTCGCCCAGAATCTTCTTAAGGCAACCACGTAGAACGGATGATGCACCCTCGGTAAGCAATTCTGCATAGTAGATGTCCCTAATACCATCGGCGCTGCGGCGGCTGACCTTTCCTGCCCACTGTTTGTCAGGCCACGTGCCATGAGCGAAGTCATTCCGGAGCTGGTAGATGTCCCGCAGTAAGCCATTTAGCGGTGGGCTGGCAAGTGCAGGCCAATCGAGCCCCGGCATGGGCGTTGGCGGGTAAATCTCGAAATCAGACCCGAGGAAATCCTTTATTCTTTGGCCTATAAGTTTGGCCCCTCGGTTGTCCCATTCCTTCGACGTGAACAACGCATCCAAACCGACTACCCATAGGAGATGTCTAACATGCAGAAAGTCGGCTCTGTAGCCTATCTCCAGATTGTGAATTGCCTGGGAAATGGGCTGTGAAGCCGTTTTCGATGCGCTCAAAATAGAGGGCGCGACTGCCACAAGCTCTTGGAGATCTACCCATCGGATGGAATTTAGAAGCTCGCAATCACAGAGGAACGTCGCGTGGTCGTTCCTCGATCCCCGCGGCAATCTCGGTGTCTCTTGAGCCATATCGTAGTGAAAGACTTCATATCGTCCTGCAAACGGCCGAATGACCTTCAGGCCAAGATAAAGCTGATACAGCAGGCTTGCAGACTTCTCGTCCTGGGAAGGTCTTTCGTCGTCTTCGCACTCGAAATTACGAACTAGCGCATAGCGAATGCGCTCTAGTCGTTTAGCTTCTGACTCGCTGTATAGCAGAGGTGTTAAAGACCTGAAGCTCGTCTCCTTTACGACTTCCGAGACATCTGCGAAGTAAAGCGAGTCTGTAATTTTAAGAGGCAGGCTAGGCGTGTGCAAATTGTCGACGTTACGCCAGGGGATCGGACAAATCGACAAGTGTCGGCTTGGCCCCATCGCTAATCCTCGTCGACTGTGCCGCCAGCGACCTTTAGTACGGCGAGGAATGCTTCCTGCGGGATGTCCACGCGGCCCACGCGCTTCATGCGCTTCTTGCCTTCCTTCTGTTTCTCGAGCAGCTTGCGCTTGCGGCTGATGTCTCCACCGTAGCACTTGGCGATCACGTTTTTGCGAATGGCGCTGATGGTCTCGCGCGCGATCACGCGGCTGCCGATGGCGGCTTGTATAGGCACCTCGAATTGCTGCCGGGGAATCAGCTTGCGCAGCTGAGTTACAAGTTCGCGGCCGCGTTCGTAGGCTTGCTCGCGGTGGCAGACGACGGTGAGCGCGTCCACCGGCTCGCCGCCCACCAACACGTCGAGTTTCACGAGATCGGACTCGCGATAGCCCGAGAGGTGGTAATCGAGCGAAGCGTATCCGCGTGACACGCTCTTCAGCCGGTCGTAGAAATCGAGCACGATTTCATTGAGCGGCATCTCGTAAGTCAGCATGATGCGGGTGGGCGAAAGATACTCGAACTTTTTCTGCACGCCGCGTTTTTCCTCGCACAAGCGCAGCACGCCCCCGACGGATTCTTCGGAAGTAATGATCATTGCGGTCAGGATGGGCTCTTCAATCTTCGCAACCGACCCGGGCGGTGGAAACTTCGCGGGGCTGTCAACCTCGGTTACGTCGCCGGTGATGGTGGTGACGCGGTATTCGACGCTTGGCGCAGTGGTGATGAGGTCGATGTTGAATTCGCGCTCCAGGCGCTCCTGCACGATTTCCATGTGCAGCAGGCCGAGAAAGCCGCAGCGAAAGCCGAAGCCCAGCGCCACGGAGTTTTCCGGCTCGTAGAAAAAAGCCGCGTCGTTGAGCTGCAATTTTCCGAGCGCGTCGCGCAAGAGCTCGTAGTCGGCGGCGTTCACGGGAAATAGTCCGGCGAAGACCATGGGCTTGATGGCTTCGAAGCCGGGAAGCGGCGCGGCGGGACGGTCCGCTTCGACGACCGTGTCGCCCATGCGCGCGTCGGCCACGCGCTTGATGTTGGCGACGATGAAGCCCACGTCGCCTGCGGCCAACTCATCGAGCACCACAGGCTTGGGCGTGAGCGCGCCCAGAGTTTCGACTTCGTAGACTTCGTTTCCGGCGCACAGGCGCACCTTCATGCGCGGGGTGATGCGGCCCTCCATCACGCGCACCAGCACCACGGCGCCGCGGTAAATGTCGAACCAGGAATCGAAAATCAGCGCCCGCAACGGAGCGTCGGACGAGCCCTTGGGCGGCGGCACGTGCTTGACGATGGCTTCGAGCACGTCCGCCACGCCCTGGCCGCTTTTGGCGCTGATCGGCAGGGCTTCATCGGCGGGGATGGCAAGGACGTTTTCGATTTGCTCCCTTACGCGATCGGGCTCAGCGGCCGGCAAATCGATTTTATTGATTACCGGAATGATGGTGAGGTTGTGACGCGAAGCCAGGAAGGCGTTGGCGACGGTCTGGGCCTCGACTCCCTGGCTGGCATCGACCACCAGCAGGGCGCCTTCGCAGGCGGAAAGGGCGCGCGAGACTTCGTAGGAAAAATCCACGTGGCCGGGCGTGTCGATGAGATTCAGGCGGTATTCGTGACCGTCCTTCGCGGTGTAGTGCAGACGAATGCTTTTGGCTTTGATGGTGATGCCGCGCTCGCGCTCGAGGTCCATGGAATCGAGCACCTGCGCGGTCATCTCCCGCTCAGTGAGCGCGCCAGTCAGCTCAAGCAGACGATCGGCCAGGGTCGACTTGCCGTGGTCGATGTGCGCAATGATGCAGAAATTTCGGATGAACTGAGGATCCATGAATTGTCCAAGGAAACCCGGCAGTGCAAATGGCGCCGCTATATGCGCCCCTGCGCAAAGCCGCCGCGTCCTTCAAATTATTGAGTGTGCCACAGATTGATACGCCGGGCCAGCCGGTCTAGGCACCGGCCGCGACGGGGCTTGCGGGGTGCATTAGCGCGTAGTGGCGCCGATAGGGCGCGTAGGTTGCGCGCAGGATTATGAATTGTAGGGTAGCCGCCACGCCGATCGTTATCGCTACCGACGGGCCGATCATCTTTTCGTTGTGGAAGACGTAGTCGTTCAGAACGCCAGGAATCAGCGGGCCCAAACTGATGCCGCCCAGATTCAAGATCAGCATCACGAATGCGGAGATTTGTGCGCGTACCTGATTGGGCAAGATCATTTGGACTGACGCGTATATGCAGCCGATGGGCATGGCCAAAAATAGGACTGCCGGCGCGATGAGAATCAAAGACCACGTGGCGTTGGGCAGAAGCATGGCGGTTACGAACAATATGCCCGTTCCCACCGCGCTGATTACGCCGACTTTCAGGGGCGCTTCCGCCATGCCGCGCTGTTGCCAGCGATCGGAGAGCGTGCCGCCGATGTACATGCCAACGCATCCACAAATGAGCATGATGAATCCCAGCGATCTGCCGGTCTGGCCCGCGCTCCATCCGTGCACACGCTGGAAAAATGCCGGACCCCATGACGAGAACGCATAGCTGCAAAGGCTTTGCACGATCATGGCGAGAGAGATTCCGACAATCGATTGCCAGCGCATCAGGCCCTGCGCGTACACCTGCGACAAACTGAGTTTGGGAGCGTTGCCGTCGGCAGCTCGCAGAGCGCCGCGGCGAGCAGGCTCTTTAATGGTGTAGAGCCACAGGACGAACAGAAAGCCGGGAAGCCCGACGGCGATGAAACTCAATCTCCAGGACGCAATCACTCCGAGAATAGGAACGGCGACGGTTTTCAATCGCAGTGTGGCGTCGACCACAGAACCGCCGACGATGAGCGCGATGCCGGTGCCGATGAAAATTCCCATCTGGTAGACGCTGATCGCCCGGGCGAGGCGCTTCTTGGGGATGTAGTCCGTGATCAACGAAAATGCGGCGGGCGAGAGGCTGGCTTCGCCGATGCCGACGCCGATCCTCATAAAGAACAGCGACCAAAAGCTTCCTGCGGCGGCGCACAGGCAGGTCATGATGCTCCACAGGAAGATGCCTGCGGCGATCAAATTGCGCCGATTGCTGGTGTCCGCGATTCGTCCGATGGGAACACCGAAGAGCGTATAGAAGATCGCGAACGCGAAGCCTTGCAGCAGACCGACGAGCGTGTCGCTAATCGCCAGATCGTGCTTGATGGGCGCGAAGAGCAGAGTAAGAATCTGGCGGTTGACGAAAGACAGCGTGTAGCAGGACATCAGGACGATGACGACGTACCAGGCATATGCGAGCGAAGAGTTTGCGGGTCTGTCCGCAGGCGCGGCGGCCGGCTGCTGTTCTAAAACGTCCGCTGTTGGACTCATTGGCACGCGTTGCCCACCTTAGGTGCCCCCACGCTATCACGGAATTCAGCGCTTGCGTGCTTCGGGTGTCTGAATCGGCCCGCAAAGTGGAAGGGACTAAGGCGAGACGTCCGCGAGGAAGGGAAGAAAGGGCGACGCTAGATCATTCTCTCGCCGCGACGGGCCGGATAGAGGCGGCGAGGAGAACTTCGGAGAGGAATTCTCCGAGTCCGCGGCTGGCCACATAGAATTCGCGGTCGCGCATCGCGCGATCGGACCACCCCAGGCAGACCATGTGTACGATTTCCGACCACAGCTCGGCAGAGCGCCCCTGAAAGCCGACATCCCGAAGCACGCTGGCGATGCATCCCGTTTGCTTCCTCTCCACAGCGGCCAGGCGATGGGCGACGCGTTCGTCCCGGCGGGCCCAGGCGCGTAGAGCCACCTCTACGCGCACGCGGTGCGGGTCCGCGGCCCGTTCGACGTATCTGGCCCAACGGTCGGCTGCGCCGGCCAGGCCGTCCTCGGTCTCAAACCAGAGGAGCTCGCTCCGCTCCCAGTCGTCGAGCAGCATCTCCAGTAGCTCGCCACGATCGCGGAAGTGCCAATAAAAGCTTCCTTTGCTTACATTTAGGTCGCGTGCCAGCAGCTCGATGCGGACGGCATCAATGCCTTGGTCGGCGAAACGGGCCAGGGCGGCGGCAATCCAGTCGGCGGCTTGGAGGTTGTTGGTTCTTGCGATGGAATCGGTTGCCATACGGTAGCGTATGGCGCATTCTACGGCGTGCCGGGGCGCAGGTCAAGGGACTGGCTCAGGCTTGCGCGCGATGGCAAGGGCCTTAGCGATTAAGTCCGGGTCGCTTCCGAAGCCTTCGAGCCAATGAACCCCAGCCTCCTTGCGAAACCAGGTGGTTTGGCGCTTGGAGAATTGCCGGGTGGACTGCTGTATCTGGGCAACGGCTGCGGCCAGCGAAAGCGTGCCTTCGAGGTGGTCGCGCATCTGGGCGTAGCCGATGAATTGGAATGGTTTCGCGGAGGGCGGCACGCCTGAGGCGACGAGCGAGCGGGCCTCCTCGACCCAGCCGAGGCGCACCATAGCCTCCACGCGCCGGTCAATTCTTGCATACAGGGCAGCGCGAGCGGGCGACAGTCCGATCTTGACCACTTCATAGCCTTCGAGTCCGGCGCGCCCGGTGCGATAAATCTCGTCCGCGGGCTTTCCGGCCAGCAGGCGGATTTCGAGCGCCCGAATTATCTTTTGCGTGTCGCGCCGGGCGATGCGGGCGGCGGCCTGAGGGTCAAGGCGCGCGAGAAGCCCGTGCAAATAATCGGGGCCGCGACGCTCAGCCCGTTCGCGGAGGCGGCTGCGCAACTCTTCGGATCGTGTGGGCGCGCCGGCCAATCCTTCGAGCAACGCGCGCAGATAGAGGCCGGTTCCGGCGGTCATGATCGGCAGGGTATTGCGGCTGCGCAGATCTTCAAGCACGCCGGAAGCGCGGCGGGCGTAGTCTCCCGCAGTGAAGACTTCATTCGGCTCGACGAGATCCACCAGATGGTGCGGGATGCCGCGCCGCTCAGCCGCGGGCACCTTTGCCGTGCCGATATCGAAGTGCCGGTAAACCTGCGTGGAATCGCAAACCAGGATTTCGCCGCCCAGTTTTTCGGCCAGCGCGATGCCCAAATCCGACTTTCCCGAGGCAGTGGGCCCCAGGACAACAACCAGGCGGGGCAGGGCATTCATCCCGAAAATTTCCAGTAGCGGAGAAGCAGCGCGAGCAACACCAGGGCAGCGAGGATCAGGGCTCCCGCGACTTGGCTACGGTTCAGTTTCACGTGGGGTCAGCTTTACTTGATGTGCCTTACTTGATGTACTGGTCGACCGGAATATTGTAGAGGAAAATGATGCGAAGTTTCAGGTATGGCCCGTGGAATTCCTTGGGCAAGGGCTCAAACGGATTCGAAGCATGAATGGCGCCCATGGCGGCATTATCGAGCGGTTCCTTACCGGAGGTTCTCTCCAAAGTAGGATCGGGGCTTGGCACGCTGCCATCGGGATTGATCTGGAACGTGGAGTAGACCACGCCCCTTTCGCCTAATTGCGCGGATTCCGGTATCAGCGGCAGCCAGTTGCGCTTTAGCGTGGCGAGTAGCCGGTTGATGTAATTGGTAAAGTCGACGCCCTGCGTGTCGGAAAGAATCTGGACGCCAGAGCCCATGCCGGGCCCGCCGCCCGGCCCGCGGGAACCGCCTTCGAACGTACCGCCAGGCTGCGTGCGCCCTCCTCCGCGTTTGATGGCATCCTGCACTTGATCTTGAATCTCACGGCCGGGCGAGGAACTCGGTATCTGCAGGTTCAAGTTGCCATTGGGCTTGGGCACCAGCGGCTGAATCGGCTCAAGCTTGCTCTCATTGGGCTGTTGCTGCTGCGGTGGAGGCGTCGGCGCGATAGATCGCGGCCGCGGCGCTTCGGGCAGATCCGAAGGCGGCTTCTGCGGGCTCACGGGCGGCGTCGGAACCTGCGGCTGCTCGACAACCGGCGGCGCGACCTTATTCAAAGTTTTGGGCGTGATGTGCATCTTCGGCGAAGGCGCCGGGGGCGGACTGGGCGTCGACGGCGGCATATAGACGAAGTTCAATTCCTTTTGCGCCAGCGCGATTTCGTCCTCAGTAGGGACGTGCGGCGGGAAAAGCTTGGGAATGGAGATCAGGAAGATGATCAATCCGACGTGCACGAGCACGGAGAGGACGCGGGTGACGAGGTCTGACTTGGCGTCTTTTTTGGTCTCCGGCTCGATCAGCAGGTTCGCGTCGCCGGTGAGGAAGATGTCCGGCTGGATGACCTCGCGCAGCTCGTCGGTCATCTCCGGCGCATGCCCGAATTGAAGGACATCTTCCGGCTCGGCCGGTTCAACGTAGGCCGGCACCACCATGCGCTCGTCCATTATGGCGATGGAGTGTCCGTCGTCTCGCTCAGACCTGGGCAGCGGGATGACCTGCATGCCGCGGGGGACCAGGGTGCGGTTGACTAATACTCCCAGGGGAAAATGCGCGGGAATCGTGGTGCGCGCGTCGAGCGGCGGCGCGTCCGAAGGGCCGGCAGGCACCACGGTGCGCTCGTCCATGTAGGTTTCGAGGCGATGCCCACGCTGCTTCGCCTCGTCAGGGCTGACGGGGCGCAACTTCATCGGGACCAGTGTGCGCGGAATCATCTATGTGCTTGCCGGAGCAAAGGTGCTGACTTGGACGCGCTTGCCATGATCCAGGATGCCCGCCATAACCTGATCGGCCAATTCAAGTGCGCGGCGCCCAGCCTCGCCATCCACCACCGGCCGCTGGCGCGTGCGAACGCAGTCGAGAAAGGCCTGCAGCTCGGCGCGCAGAGGCTCGCCGGCGACGGTGGACAGCTTTTCAAATCCGATGCCCGGTTGCGGGCTGCCCGGCTGCACGCGGACGCGCAGCGCATCTTGGCGCGTGAAATCGAGCGAGATGTATTCGTGCGCCTGAAAGAAGCGCATCTTGCGGACGCGTTCAGTAGAAACCCGGCTGGCGGTAACGTTGGCCACCGTGCCGGTGGAAAACTCGACGCGCGCTTGGGCGATGTCGACCTTGTCGGTGATCACCGGAATGCCGACGGCTTTCAGGTCAGTGACCGGAGCATTCACCAGCGCCAGCAGAATATCGAGGTCGTGGATCATCACGTCGTAGACCACGTCGATGTCCAGACTGCGCGGGGTGAAGACGCCGAGGCGGTGGACTTCGAAAAACAAAGGCCGTGAGACGATCTTTTGGGCGGCGGCAACGGCGGGATTGAAGCGCTCGACGTGGCCGACCTGCAAAATCCGGCCGCCGCGCTTCGCGGCGGCTGATGAGGCGGTCCGCTTCTTCGAGTGAAGCGGCCATGGGTTTTTCGACCAGCACGTCGAGGCCGGCTTCGAGCAGGCGGCAACCGACGCGTGCGTGTTCTTTCGTCGGCACAGCGAGGCTGACGGCGTCAACGTGTGCGGCGATCAGGGCGTCCAGGTCGCTCAGAACGGCGACGCTGAATTCTTCGCCGATCTGGCGGGCGCGCGCGGCGTTCGCGTCGACGATGCCGACGAGCTCTGCGCCCTCAATTTCCTTCCACACGCGCACATGGTTGCGCCCGAACTCTCCGGCACCCACCACCGCGACGCGAATCAGTTTATCGGCCAAGATTGCTCTTTGTAACCTGTTCGGGGCTACTCGTTCGAGTCCCTTCAATCCTCATCAGGCGCAACGTGCGCCGGAGTAAAAGCTTCAATGGCGATGCCCGCTTCATCCGCGGCGCGAATCAAATCGTCGCGGTCGAACAGCAGCGTGCGGCCGGCATCGATGGCCAGCGCGGTGGCGTTCGAGCGGCGCATCACTTCGATCGTTTTCGCGCCGATCACCGGAACGTCGAAACGCATGTCCTGCTGCGGCTTGCTGACCTTCACCACCACGATTCGCTGCCCCGCGGCGATGCGCGCGGCGCGCTCGATGGCTTCATCGGTGCCTTCCATGGCCTCGACGGCCACGCAGGCGCGATCGCGGACCACCACGGTCTGGCCCAAGTCTAAGCCCGCGATGTGCTGCGCTATCTCTCGTCCATATTGTATGTCCGCTAATTCGGCAACGTCGGGGGAGCGCCGCGTGAGTACGCCCTCCGCGGGCAGCAGCGAGCCGAGAAACTTGGTGGAGTCCACCAGTTCGATGCCTTCGTCGCTCAGCACCCGGGCGACAGCGCCGATCAGCGAGTTTGTGTTTTTCGAAGGCAGCGAGAAGAGCAATTTGGCCAGGCGCCAGTCGGGGCGAATAGAGCTGAAGATCTTGTTGTGCTTCACCTGCCCGGCCATCACCGCGCGCTTCACACCTTCCTGGTGCAGCAGGTCGATGCCGCGGCCGAGCTCTCCCAGGCTGATCCAGTGCAAGCGTTTGGTAGCCTGCTCAAGCGCGGGCGAGGCCTCTTCGCGAATGGCGATCACGGCCATTTCGATGCCGCGGCTGCGCGCTCCCTCGAGCACCAAGAACGGGAAGTCGCCGTTGCCTGCGATCAGGCCCCACTGTGCGGCGGTTTGTTCGGTTGCGGGCAAGGCATCTCCTATTTGGTCAAACCCTACTTCGTGAGACCTCGGTCGTTTGTCGACTCGATGAAACGGATCAATGTTGAGACGTCCTCGGAGTGCGCCAGCGTTTCGCGCATCTTTTCGACGGCCTGCGTCGTGTTCAGCTTCGAACGCAGAAGATACCGGTAAGCTTTCTCGATGGTTTGAATTCGGTCGGACGAGAAGCCCTGGCGTTCGAGGCCCACCTTATTGATGCCGAAGCAGCGCGTCTCGCGCGAAGAAACGATCAGCGAAAACGGCGGAACATCCTGCGTGATCACCGTGCCGGCGCCGATGTAGGAGTGGCGGCCGACGCGGGAGAATTGGTGCAGCAAGCAGAAAGAACTAATAGTCGCGTGGTCTTCCACCTGAATATGACCGGCCAGCTGGGCGCCGTTGATGAGCGTGACGCGATTGCCAATGATGCAATCATGGCCGACGTGGGCGTAGGACATGATCAGATTATTGCTGCCCACCCGCGTGACGCCTCCGCCCTTGATGGTTCCGCGATTCACAGTGCTGAATTCCCGAAATTCGTTGTTGTCGCCGACTTCAAGAGTGACGCGTTGCCCGGTGTAGGTGTAGTCCTGGGGATCGCCGCCCAGTACCGAGAAGGAGAAGACGTGATTTCCGCGGCCGAGCTTCGCGGGACCGCGAACGATGGCGTGCGGTTCGAGCACGCAGCCTTCGCCGAGCTCGACTTCGTCGCCCACAATCGCATAGGGCGCGATCCTTACTCCATTTCCCAAAATCGCCGTCGAAGAGACGATGGCTCGCGAATCGATTTCGCTCATCGCATCTTCCCGGCGGGCTCGGCGGCCGCCGGTGGTTGCTCGATCTCACGGTCGACCATCTTGCACATCATGGTTGCTTCGGCGGCCAGCTCGCCGTTCACCGTCGCGCGGCCATCCAGCTTGCAGAAGGTGCCGCGGCAGGATGCCACGTTCAATTCCAGCCGCAATTGATCTCCGGGAACCACCGGGCGGCGAAATCGCGCATTGTCGATGGCCACAAAATAGATGAGCTTATTGTCGCGGTCTGGCACGTCCCGGAGCAGCAGTACGCCGCCGGTCTGGGCCATGGATTCGATGATCAAGACGCCTGGCATGACCGGTTGTGATGGGAAATGGCCCTGGAAATAGCTTTCATTAATGGTGACGTTCTTGATTCCCACCACGCGCTTTCCGGGTTCCATTTCTTCGATGGCATCGACCAGGAGAAAAGGGTAGCGGTGGGGAAGGATTTTCTGGATGGCGTTAATGTCGAGAAGCATAGTTGACCTCTACGAAGGTGATTTTCGAGTGCCGGTAAATTCCACAATTCTATACGAGTGTGCCTTGCAAATGGCGCACTTTGTGCTTAGGCTCAGCGGCTGACCGGCGCTGTGGCCGGAGATTTCAGTAGTTGACGAAGTATACGGAGAATTTCCGCCCTGACGAATTCTACTCATAGGTTTGCGTTTTCTCCGTCTGTGGCCAAGCTCCCCTTGGGCGTTTCGCTGAAAGCTCTTCTCCGGGGGCTGCGCGCGCGCGAGCGAGAGATGGTGCACCTGCTCGGCCGCTTCGTCGAGTGCGAGTCACCCAGCGCCGAGAAGGCAGCCGTCGATCGCATGGGCCGAATGGTGGCTGGGGAATGGCGGCGGCGCGGCGCCAAGGTGCGCATCCTGCGGCAGACGAGGGCTGGCAACCACGTGCGCGCGGAGTTTTTTCTTGGAAAGGGGCGGCCGCAGGGCCAGATCCTGGTGCTGGGCCATCTCGACACCGTTTATCCGCTGGGCACGCTCGCGAAAATGCCGTTTCGCGTCGCGCGAGGCAGCGCGTGGGGGCCAGGAACCTTCGACATGAAGGCCGGGCTGGTGCTTGCGCTCTTCGCCGTGGACGCGCTGAAGGCGGCGGGCGTGCATCCGCGCAAGCGGTTGGTTTTCTTGTGGACCTCCGACGAAGAGGTCGGCAGCACAACGTCGCGGCGCGAAATTGAAAAGGAAGCTCGGCGCAGTGATGCTGTGCTGGTGCTCGAACCATCGTTTGGACCCGAAGGACGATTAAAGACCGAGCGCAAGGGAGTGGGCACCGCGGAAATTATCGTCCACGGGCGGGCGGCCCACGCAGGCATCGATCCCGCAGCAGGCGTGAACGCCGTGCACGAGCTCGCGCTGCAGATCGCGCGCCTGATGAAGTGCCTCTATGGAACGATGGGCGGCATGGCGTGACGCTGCAAGCTACAGTCGTGGCAGGAGGAACGGTTTCAAACGTCGTGCCTGCGCAGGCGCGCGCGGAAATTGATATTCGTTACGCGCGTCTGGCTGATGGGCGAAAGATCGATCGCTGGCTGCGCGGGTTGCGGCCCGTCCTGAAGGGCGCGCGTATCGAGGTGCGTGGCGGAATCAATCGTCCGCCGCTGGAACGAACTGCTGCGATCCGCGAGCTGTTCCATCGCGCCAAGGCGCTCGCGCATGAAATGGGATTGCCGCTCGGTGAGGCCTCCACGGGCGGCGGATCGGACGGAAACTTCACCGCGGCGCTCGGAGTGCCGACGCTCGACGGGCTCGGGGCGGTGGGTGACGGGGCGCACAGCGCGCACGAGCACGTGGTGAAACGCCGGCTTCCGGAACGCGCCGCGCTGCTCGCGGGACTGCTCGCCTCGTTGTGAGCGGTTACTAGCGGAGGTATTCGCGCTTCAGGTATGCGACGGTTTGATCCTGCAAGTCCGAATAGTTCGAATGCAAGGTTTCCTGCGCGGCGGCTTCGGTTGATGGTGCGGTTGCGATGCGATCGAGCAGCCGGCTGATGTCGCTCACGCCGCCTGCGTCGATGATCGATTCCACCACCGCGAGCGCCCAGGCATAGGCGAACGCCGCAGAATTTCCGGAAAGACCCATCCACGACCCTTCCATCGCGCTCAAAGGCGGCATCGCGCCTTGCCCCACGGCGTTCACGAGCGCGCCGGCCGTCGTGCTGCTGCGGCGTCCTTCCATCCACTGGGCCACGCCCTCCTGTAGCCATGTGGGCGCACGGCCGTGCGATTTTTGTCCAACGAAACTGTGAGTAAGCTCGTGCTTGAGCACGCGGGCAAGTTCGGGCGTGACGCCGGTCAGGCCCTGCACGGGAATGCGCAGGCGGCCGTCGTTCAGGGCACCCACCCATCCCGGAGCGCGGGTGATGTCGCCGAAGGCTTGGTCGGTATATAGGATGACGGCAATCGATTCGGGCGGTGTGTAATCCAGCTGCGATTCCAGGTCTTGGAAATCCTCTTCTAGCGCGCGCAGAATGCCTCGAGCGAGCTCGGGAGTGGCGCTACCGTTGTACTTCAGGTTGAAGTGAACGGTTTCGCCTTCGCGGTAGCTGTCTTCCTCATTTTTGTCGCGCTGCGCTTTTTCGAGGGCCTGTTCGACCTCCGGATCGGGGCGCAGCTTCTCGGCGCGCTGCCACTCGGAGATGGCCAGATCCATTTTGTCCGCGCCGCGATAGGCCCAGCCCATCAGCTTGGCAACGTCCGCTGAATCGGGAGCCACGCGCCGCGCGCGTTCGAGCGGGTCGAGCGCCGCAGTGAATTGGCTCTCGCGCAGATACAGGGAGGCGAGGTTCAGCAGCAGGCCGACGTTGGTCGGCGCAAAGATCAGAGCCTGGCGATACTGCTCGATCGCCGGATCGACGTCGCCCTTGCCCACCAAAAACTGCGCGGCGGCGTGATGCGCGGCAGCGTCCTTAGCGATGGCCAGGGCGGAACCGGAGCGAGCGTCGGAATCGGCGTGCGCTATGTAGGCGAAATCAATGGCGTCGTCGTGAACCGCGAGGCGCATCACGTCTTCGTAGCCGCTTACAGGCTCGACGGTGGGCGCGGAAACTGGTGGAGCCGAGCCACTGGACGCGGAGTTATACGAGTAATTGTCATGCTCGATGCGCTCGACGATGGATTTCGGAATCGAAAACTGTCCGGCGGGAGTCTGGTAAGTCACGTGGCCATTGTCTTCGGTGACTTCGGAGGCCACGATCCGGCGGCCGTTCTTCAATATAATGGTGTCCGCCGCCGCAGACGAAGACACGGCAAAGGCTAGCAGTATCGCGACTGCCCCAGTGAATGACGTTGCGGAGCGCACACTTCGATCTTAGCAACGCACTCCGGCTCCGATCCGAACTACGTTCCCAAACCATGCCCAAAGCGGCACAGCCAAACAGCAGGAAGACGTGCGGGGCGAGATCTCCGAGGAAAGTCCAACGAATAATTTCAGCGCCGCCGCAGTTTTACGGCGCTTTTCACGGGCGCGGTAATTTTTTTTCGAATTCATCTTGCGTATCGGGGTCTGCGGTCTTATTCTATTTCGTCTTAAGCAGCCCAGTGGCACATTACATAGCGATTTAGATTTCTCTGTAACAGGGGTCAGGCACTACTTGAGGTCACGCCACAGCCGTTTGAGACGGAGAGTCGCGTCCGAAGAGGGGCGCAGCGCTTCGGATCCTGCAACGCCGCTTCAGAGAATAACAATTGTCCAGAAACACGTAATGCCGGGGACGCCGCGTGGATTCTGAGGGTTCTCACAATATAGAGGGGGTCGCTCGGCCGGAGCCGTTGATCGGCCCGGGCTACACCTTCGAGACGGTCACCGACAAGATCAGCTCCATCGTGCTCACGCGCGGCACTACGCCGGGCTGGGTATTCGGGTTCCTGATCGCGTTCGCGGCGCTGATGCTGCTGAACCTGGTCGTCACGATGTTGTTGATCAAGGGCGTCGGCATTTGGGGCATCCGTATCCCCACCGGTTGGGGCTTCGCAATCGTCAACTTCGTCTGGTGGATCGGAATCGGCCACGCCGGCACGCTGATTTCCGCCATTCTTCTTTTGTTGCACCAGAAGTGGCGCACCTCCATCAATCGTTTCGCGGAAGCCATGACGATTTTCGCCGTCATGTGCGCGGGCATGTTCCCGCTGCTGCACATGGGGCGCCCCTGGCTCTTCTTCTACCTGATGCCGTATCCCAACCCGATGTGGCTGTGGCCGCAATTCCGCAGCCCGCTGGTTTGGGACGTATTTGCCGTTTCCACTTACTTCACGGTTTCGCTGCTGTTCTGGTTCGTGGGTCTGATTCCTGACCTCGCCACGCTGCGCGATCGGGCGAAAAGTCGCACCTCCAAGATGATTTACGGTATTTTCTCGATGGGCTGGCGCGGCTCGGCCGTGCACTGGCACCGCTATGAGACGGCTTCGTTATTGCTGGCGGGGCTTGCGACGCCCCTGGTTGTCTCCGTGCACACGGTTGTGAGCTTCGATTTCACGATCGCGCTCGTGCCGGGCTGGCATAGCACCATCTTCCCGCCTTATTTCGTTGCCGGCGCCATCTATTCCGGTTTTGCCATGGTGCTGACCCTGGCGATTCCGATGCGCAAGGTCTACCACCTCGAAGACATCATCACCGACCGCCATTTGGACATCATGGCCAAGGTGATGCTGGCGACCGGCTTGATCGTGGCCTACGGCTACATCATGGAAACATTCATGGCGTATTACAGCGGCAATCCCTACGACATCTACATGATCAACAGCCGCATGACGGGCCCTTACGCCGGGCTCTACTGGTTGTTGATCGCCTGCAACATCGTGATCCCGCAGGCGCTGTGGTCGCGCAAGGTGCGCCGCAGCATCCCGATGCTGTTTACGATCTCGCTGGTCGTGAACATCGGCATGTGGCTGGAGCGCTTCATTATCGTCGTGATCAGCCTGGCGCGCGATTTCATGCCTTCGGCGTGGGCCATGTACTACCCGACGAGGTGGGATTGGGCTACGTACATCGGGACGTTCGGTCTGTTCTTTACCCTGTTCTATCTGTTCATTCGTTTCCTGCCCATGATTTCGATCGTCGAAGTGCGGTCGTTGGTGCATGAAACGAACGAAGAAAAAGTGCACTAGGGAGACGAGTTTACAAAGTATCGATGGCACAGATCTTTCATCGCAGCACGAACCTGATCTCCCGCGTCACCATCTTTGGCGCGGTGGTGATCATCGGCGCCCTGGGCGCGGCGGTGTATGCCTTGGCGCTTTCGCCGTGGTACACCGATCAGAACGTCACCCGTCAGCAGCCCGTGCCGTTCAGTCACCGCCACCATGCGGGAGAGTTGGGCATCGATTGCCGCTACTGCCACACCTCGGTCGAGAAATCGTCTTTTGCGGGTGTGCCGCCGACCCAGACCTGCATGACGTGCCATTCGCAGATTTGGACGAACTCATCGATGCTCGAGCCGGTGCGCGCACAGCTATCGCACCGACATATCGCTCTCCTGGACGCGCGTGAACGCGCTGCCCGATTTCGTGTACTTCGATCACAGTATCCACGTGGCCAAGGGAGTGGGCTGCACCACATGCCACGGCCAGATGGCCGAAATGCCGCTGACCTATCGCGCCGGCACGCTGTACATGTCCTGGTGCCTGGATTGCCATCGCCAGCCGGAGAAATATATCCGGCCGAAGTCGCAGGTGTTCAATCCTTATTACGAGCCTCCCAAGAACCAACTGGAAATGGGACGGCAGTTGGTGAAGGAGTATCACATCCAGTCCTTAGTGACATTGCAGTCATGCTCGACGTGCCACCGGTGAAAGCGAGACGATGAGCGAAGAACTCTATCCTAAAACTTTCATCGACCTGGACGCGGCCCGCGCGCGTATCGAGCGCGACGGCCACGATCGCATGTGGCGCAGCTTGGAAGAATTGTCCGGGACGCCGGAGTCGCGCGACTATCCTGGACCACGAGTTTCCCAAGGATGTCGAGAACATCGACGGCATCAACCGCCGCGACGTGCTGAAACTGATGGCTGCTTCGGCGGCCATGGCCGGGCTGAGCGCCTGCACCAAGCTGCCGACCGAGAAGATCGTTCCCTATGTGAATCCGCCGGAGGAGATCATTCCCGGCCGGCCGTTGTTCTACGCCACATCCTTCAACCACGGCGGCGCTTCCGCCGGCGTACTGGTTGAAAGCCATATCGGTCGTCCCACGAAGATCGAAGGCAATCCCGAGCACCCAGGCAGCCTGGGCAGCACGGACCTCTTCACGCAGGCTTCGATCCTAAGCTTGTACGATCCGGATCGCGCGCAGGCAGTGATTTTCGACGGACGCGTGAGCAGCTGGGAAGACTTTTCTGCAGCCATGGCCAACGCGCGCACCAGCCTGGCCTCGAGCGGCGCAGGTGTGCGGATTTTGACCGAGACAGTGACGTCTCCCACGCTCGGCGCGCAGATTCATGCCTTCCTCACGGAATACCCGAACGCGAAGTGGCATCAGTATGAGCCGTCGAGCGGAAATACGGTTCGCGAAGGCGCGCGGCTGGCCTTCGGCAAGCCCGTCAACACCGTGTATCACTTCGATCAAGCCGACGTGATCGTCTCGCTCGATGCGGATTTCCTGAATGTCTGGCCCCGGCCACGTGCGCTACGCGCGCGAATTCGGTTCGCGCCGTGATGTCTCCGCCGGCGCGGCGTCCAAGCTGAACCGGCTATACGCCGCCGAAAGCATGACCACGGCCACGGGGGCGATCGCGGATCATCGCTTGCCCCTGCGTTCTTCAGAGGTCGAAGCGCTGGCGCGCCAATTGGCCGCTGCCACAGGCGTCTCCGGCGCGAGCAGTAGCACCAGCGCGAAGATTCCCGCCGATTGGGTCGCTGCCGTAGCCGCAAGACCTCGCCGCGCACAAGGGCACGTCCATCGTGATTGCCGGCGAGACTCAGCCCGCCGTCGTGCATGCCCTGGCGCACGCCATCAACGCTGCGCTTGGCAACATCGGCAAGACGGTTACCTACGTCGATTCCATCGAAGCGAATCCCGTGAATCAGATCGAGTCTCTGCGCGACCTGGTAAACGACCTGAACGCCGGCAGCGTCGACTTGCTGGTGATCATCGGCGCCAATCCGGTTTACGACGCTCCGGCGGATTTTGATTTTGTGACGGCGCTGATGAAAGCCCAACTGCGTGTTCACACCGGGCTCTACAACGACGAAACGGCCGAGCTGTGCCAATGGCACGTCCCCGCGACGCACTATCTGGAATCCTGGAGCGATGGCCGCGCCTATGACGGCACGGCCAGCATCGTGCAGCCTCTGATCGCGCCGCTATACGATAACCACTCGGCGCACGAAATCGTGGCGCTGTTTACCGGCGATGCCGGCAAGTCCGGGCACGACATCGTTCGCAGGCTATTGGCAGAGCCAGCGTCCGGAGAAGGACAAGGCTTTCGAGACTGTTCTGGGAAACGTCGCTGCATGATGGCGTAGTCGCCGGCACGGCGCTCCCCGCAATTTCGGTTACGCCGCATGCCGACTTCATCGCGCGGTTGCATCCGCCGCCGGCGATGCCAGCGCGATCGAAATCGTTTTCCGTCCCGATCCGTCGATCGGCGACGGCGAATTCGCAAATTCCGGCTGGCTGCAGGAGACTCCCAAGCCCATCACGCGTACCACTTGGGACAACGCCGCGATGGTGAGCCCGGTGACCGCGCAGCAATTGGGCGTTACCACGGGCGATTACGTGACGCTGCGGCTCGGCGGCCGTTACATGGGCGCCGGCGTTTTCATCGTTCCCGGCCATGCCGATAATTCCGTTACTCTGCACTTGGGCTACGGGCGAAGCCGCGCCGGGCACCTCGGCACGGGTCCTGGATTCGACGCTTATTTGTTGCGCACCTCCACGGCGCCCGAGTTCGCTCTTGGCCTGCAAGTCGAAAAGACCGGGAAGAAATACTATTTCGCTTCCACGCAACAGCAGTACGCCATCGAGGTCGACGGCCAGCTTGAAGAAGAAGAGAGCATCGCGGCGCTGGGCGACGAACGCGACTCTCGTGCGCATCGCCACTTTCGAAGAGTTCAGCAAGAACCCCAACTTCGCGCAGCGGCCCGAGGAAAATCGCGCGACGTCCCTGTCCATGTATAGCAAGAACCCGCCGGTGCAGTCGGATGGCTTATGCCTGGGGCATGTCCATCGACCTGAACCGCTGCATCGGCTGCAACGCCTGCGTGGTCGCCTGCCAGTCGGAAAACAACATCGCCGTCGTCGGCAAAGATCAGGTGATGCGCGGCCGCGCCATGCACTGGATTCGCATCGACACGTATTTCCAGGGCGACGCTCGAAAATCCCGAGATCTATTACGAGCCGCTGCCCTGCATGCAGTGCGAAAACGCTCCTTGCGAATACGTCTGCCCGGTCGGCGCCACCACGCACAGCTCCGAGGGTCTGAACGACATGACCTACAACCGCTGCGTGGGCACGCGCTATTGCTCGAACAACTGCCCCTATAAAGTTCGCCGGTTCAATTTCTTTCTCTTCTCCGATTACAAGACGCCCAGCCTGTTCGGTCTGCGCAATCCCAACGTCACCGTGCGCAGCCGCGGTGTGATGGAGAAGTGCACCTACTGCGTGCAGCGCATCAACGCGGCCAAGATTCGTTCGGAAGAGGAAGATCGCACCATTCGCGACGGCGAAATCGTCACCGCCTGCCAGAGCGCATGCCCGGCCGAAGCCATCGTTTTCGGCAACATGAACGATCCGACCAGCCGCGTTTCAAAGCTCAAGGCGCAATCGCGCAACTATGGTTTGCTCGAAGATTTGAACACCCGCCCGCGCACAACGTACCTCGCGCGCGTGCGCAATCCCAATCCGGCGATACGCGACTAAGGGACGATGCAGAAGAGGCGCATTTACGGTTTGATGGCTGAGTTTGAGACGCCCGATCAAGTGGTGGCGGCGGCTCAACGCACGCATGACGAAGGCTACCGCCGCATCGACGCCTTCTCGCCCATCCCAGTACACGGATTGGCCGAGGCCGTGGGTTTCCATTGGACCGGCCTTCCCATCATCGTATTTATCGGCGGGTTTCTGGGCGGTTTGACTGGCTTTTGCATGTGCTGGTACGCGAATGTGCTCAGCTTCCCCATGGACATTGGCGGCAAGCCTTACAACAGCTGGCCGCAGTGGATTCCCATTACTTTCGAATTGACGATTTTGGGCGCGGCGCTTTCCGCGGTCTTCGGGATGCTGGCGCTGAACGGTCTGCCGACTCCCTACCATCCCATATTCAACGTGGAGCGGTTTGCGATGGCTTCGAGCGACCGCTTCTTTTTGTGCATCAAGGCGCGCGACAAGAAATTCGACTTGGCCGGAACCAGACAGTTTCTAGAAGGACTCGGCGCGCATGGAGTATTCGAAGTTGACGACTAAATCCAAATCGGCCGCCCGCACACTCGGCCTCCGTGCCGCCTTGGGCCTGGCAGCCCTTCTGCTTTCCGGCTGCCGTATGGACATGCACGTCCAGCCGAAATATCTGCCCTACGAGCCTACGGATTTCTTTGCCGACGGGCGTGAAGAGCGGCAGCCTGTGCCGGACACGGTGGCTCGCGGCCAGTTGCGTCTTGATGAGCTGTTTTACTCCGGCAAAGAAAACGGCGCCGAAGCGGACGTATTTCCTTTTCCCATCACGCGCGCTGATCTCGAGCGCGGCCGGGAGCGCTACAACGTCTACTGCACGCCGTGCCATGACTACACCGGCAGCGGCGAGGGCATGATCGTCCAGCGCGGTTTTCCGCAGCCGCCTTCGTATCACATTCAGCGCCTGCGCACGGCCCCGGTGGGACATTTCTACGGCGTCATCACCAACGGTTTCGGCGCCATGTATAGCTATGCGGCGCGCATCGAGCCGGCCGACCGCTGGCGCATCGCCGCTTACATTCGCGTGCTGCAGTTGAGCCGCAACGCCACCATCGGGGATGTGCCGCCGGCCGAGCGCGCCAAGCTCGAGGCTCCTGCGGCCGCTCCTGCAGCGCCGGCGACGGGACAAAATTAATGAGTTCTACCGAACAAGCTCTCGCACGAATCGACCGCAGCCAAAAGCGCGCGTTGGGCTGCGCCGTGGTGGGCATCGCGCTTTTCCTGATCTGGGGCTGGCACGAGTCCACCGTGCCGGACGCACAAGGCTGGCAGGCTTTCTTCCAGTCATACATTTTCGCCTACGTTTTTTGGATCTCGCTTCCGCTCGGCTCGCTGGGCTTTCTAATGCTGCACCATCTGACCGGAGGCACCTGGGGCATTCCCATTCGGCGGATACTGGAAGCGTCCACGCGCACGCTGCCGGTGATGCTGGTGTTGTTTCTTCCCGTCTTTTTCGGGATTTCGCGGCTCTACATGTGGGCTCAGCCGGCCATTGTCGCGGCCGACCCCATCCTGGAATACAAGAAACCGTACCTCAATCCACCTTTTTTCATCGTGCGCACGCTGGTCTATTTCGCCGCGTGGATTCTGGTGGCCTTCATATTGAACAAGTGGTCGCGGGAGCAGGATCGCACCGGCGATCCGACGCTCGCCGCGCGTATGTCGGCCGTCAGCGGCCCCGGATTCGTTTTCTGGGCGCTGTTCGTTACCGGCGCGGCCATCGATTGGGTCATGTCGCTTGAGCCGCATTGGTTCTCGACGATCTATGGTTTTCTTTTCATCGTCATCCAGGGACTCGCGGCGCTGTGTTTCTCGGTGCTCGTGGTGCGCCTCTTGGCCGACACGGAACCCCTCGCGGACGTCATCGAGCCCAAGCGCTTCAACGATCTCGGCAACCTGATGCTCGCGCTGGTGATGTTGTGGACTTATATGTCCTTTTCGCAGTTCCTGATCATTTGGGCCGGGAACCTGAAGGACGAAATTCCCTGGTACATGGTGCGCGCCTTCGGGCCGTGGGCCGGAGTGGCTGCGTTCCTCTTGGTATTTCACTTTGCCATTCCGTTTCTGGTTTTGTTGCAGCGCCACCTCAAGCGCCGCGTGGAGACGCTCGCGAGAGTGGCCGCTTGGCTTCTCGTACTGACTCTCGTGGATGTCTACTGGCTGATCGTTCCGGCCTACGAAACGCATACGCCTCTGCTGCGGCCCTTGCTTATGGATTTCTTCGCGCTGCTCGGCATCGGCGGCCTATGGCTGGCCGCGTTCTTTGCGCAGCTGAAGAAGGCGCCACTGGTAGCGTTGCACGATACGCGTTTCGCGGCGGTGTTGGAGCATGAGCATGGAGACTAAGCGCACACACGGGGCCGATCCGTCGCCCGCTGATATCGCCGAAGGCTACGAGAGGCGCGATGCAAACATCAAGGCCCTCCTCCAGTTTGGTTTCTGGATGGCCGTGGTGATCGCCGTGACCATGGTTGCCATGGATTTCACGCTCAAGTATTTCGTGCACGAGATGCCTTTGGGTCCCAATGCCGCTCCTTTCGCCACCGCCAGCAAGCTGCCCAGCCCGCTCTTGCAGGTGCACCCGCATCTCGAATTGCAGGACTATTGCGCGGCGCAGCAGAACCAGGTGACGACCTACGGTTGGGTCGATCAGCACGCGGGCATCGTTCACATTCCGGTCGACCAGGCTATGGACGCGTTGCTCGCGCGCGGCTTGCCCTCGCGGCCTGCCGGCGAGGTTCCTACGGGAGCCGCAGCGCCGGTCATCCCGGCTGCAAAGGTATCCGGTAACGCGGACGTCGAAGGCCAGTGCGGTTACGTGATCCAGAAACCGCCCAACCTTGGTTCCAGCGCGCCGGAAGGCGAAACAAAAGATTGAAAGACTCAGTCACGTAAAGATGCGCAGATCATGAAATCGAAAACCATTACCGGAGGACTAGCCGGGAAGGCCGTTGGCGCGCCGTTCTTGCTGGCGCTCGCCTTACTGCTTCTTCCCTCGGGAGCTTCGGCACAGCTCGGGGATCCGCTGCAGATGACGCAGAACATCGGTGTGCGCCCCGATCTGCTGAAGCAGGTGCACATCGACCAGAAACTAGACCAGCCGGTTCCGCTCGACACTCAATTTCGCGACGAGCATGGCAACCCGGTCGAGCTGGGCCAATTCTTCGTCGGCAAACCGGTGATCCTCACGCTGGTTTATTACAACTGCCCCATGCTGTGCACTCAGGTACTCAACGGGCTGCAGCGCAGCATCAAAGATATTCCCCTGAACTTGGGCAAGGACTATCAGATCGTCACCTTGAGCATCGATCCCACCGAGAAGCCGGTGCTGGCAGAGGCCAAGCAGTCGCTTTACACCGGAGTCTACGGCCGCCCGGGCGCCGCCGAGGGCTGGCACTTCCTCACGGGCGACGATGTGCAGATCCACCGCCTGGCCGATTCCGTCGGCTTCCAATACGCCTACGATCCGGATTCGCATCAATACGCGCATGCCAGCGCCATCATTTTGCTCACGCCGGACGGCAAGATCTCCCGCTATTTCTACGGCGTCACCTATCCTCAGCGTGATTTGCGGCTGGGGCTCGTCGAGGCTTCTGAGGGAAAGATTGGAACGCCCGTCGATCAGGTTTTGCTGTTTTGCTATCACTATGATCCTCACACCGGAAAATATGGCCTGCTGATTTCGCGCGTGATTCAGTTGTCCGGCGGACTGACCGTCCTGGTGGGTGGGATTTGCCTTCTGATTCTTTTCCGGCGCGAGCGCTACGCGCTGCCGGAAAGGCCGACGTGGAACGAGGCGCAGTGGAATACCGCTGCCCGAAAAGGACACTAATCGAACCGTGATGACCGGCCTCGCTCAACCCGGCTTGCACAACCTGGCGGCGCTGATTTGGATGCTTTTCCCCATCCAACCGGCTTCAGCTTCCACGATTTCCGAAAGCGTCGATCAGCTCTATTTCATTCTCACCGGCATCACCCTGTTTTTCACGGTACTCATTTTTTCCATCATTTTCTATTTCATGGTGAAGTACCGCCGCCGTGCGCCGGACGAAAAGCCACCGGAAACCCATGCGCCTCTGGTGCTGGAGCTGGCCTGGACCATCATTCCCTCGATCATTTGCGTCTTCCTGTTCGTGGCTACCGCCGAAGTCTACGTGCGCAACTCCCGGCCGCCCGCCGCTTCCGACGAAGTCTTCGTCATCGGCAAGCAGTGGATGTGGCACCTGCAGCACGCGGAAGGCCCGCGCGAGATCAACGAACTGCACGTCCCGGTGGGAGTGCCCGTCAAGCTGACCATGACCTCGCAGGACGTCATTCACGACTTCTACATTCCGGCCTTTCGCGTCAAGAAGGACGTCGTCCCCGGCCGTTACAGCTCCATTTGGTTCCAGGCCACCGAGGTCGGCACCTACCATCTCTTCTGCGCTCAGTATTGCGGCACCAGCCACTCCCAGATGATTGGCTGGATCTACGTGATGACTCCTGCGGACTATGCCGCGTGGCTTGCCGGCGGCGAGAAGAGCGAATCCATGGCCGAGCAGGGCTCGCGCCTTTTCGATCAGTTCAGCTGCGCCACTTGCCATACCACTGACACCAAGGGATTGGGGCCATCGCTCGTGGGCCTCTACGGGAAGCCTCAGAAATTGCAGACCGGCGAAACGCGCATCGTTGATGAGACCATGATCCGTGAGGCCATCCTCACGCCCAACGCCATCCAGGTGCCCGGCTTTGCTCCGGTCATGCCCACTTACAAGGGCCAGATGGACGAGGAGCAGATGCTCCAACTAATTGCCTACATCAAGTCGCTCGGGTCGCCAGAAAGGAACCAGAAATGAGTACGGCCACCGCGGATCTGCATGACGCTCCGGTCGAGCCTCGTGTGAACTATCTGAACGCCAGCTACGGCATCAAGTCGTGGCTGTTGACTGTCGACCACAAGCGCATCGGGTTGATGTATCTGGCTGTCATCACCTTCATGTTTATGATTGGCGGCACCGCTGCCACCCTCATGCGTCTGCACTTGATCGAGCCGCAGGGATCGCTGTTCGAGCCGGAAACCTACAACAAGATGTTTTCGACCCACGGCATCATCATGGTCTTCTTTTTCCTGGTGCCGTCGATCCCCGCCACCCTGGGCAATTTCCTTATTCCGCTGATGATCGGCGCGCGCGACGTAGCCTTCCCCAAGCTCAACCTGATGAGCTGGTATATTTTCGTAATCGGATGCTGCTTCGCTCTTGCCGCCATCTTGTCCGGCGGTGTGGATACCGGCTGGACCTTCTACCCTCCCTATAGCAGCTTGTATTCGCACACGCCGGTGGTGGTTATGGCCCTCGGCGTATTCATCGCCGGTTTCTCGTCCATCCTTACCGGCTTGAATTTCGTGGTCACCATCCATAAGATGCGCGCCCCGGGCATGACCTGGTTCCGCTTGCCGCTCTTCATCTGGGCGATGTATGCCACCAGCATCATTTTCATTCTAGGCACGCCGGTCATCGCCATCACGCGTGTTCCTGCTGGGTCTGGAGCGCTTGTTTCACGTGGGCATCTTCGATCCCGCGCTGGGCGGCGATCCGCTGCTCTTCCAGCACATGTTCTGGTTCTATTCGCATCCCGCGGTGTACATCATGATTCTGCCCAGCATGGGCGTGGTCAGCGAGCTGATCACCGCGTTTTCGCGGAAGAAGATCTTCGGATACAGCTTCGTGGCTTTCTCGAGCCTGGCCATCGCCATCATCAGCTTCGTGGTGTGGGGCCACCACATGTTCGTCACCGGGCAGTCGGTCTATGCCGGCCTGGTGTTTTCGGCGCTCAGCTTCCTGGTCGCCATTCCGTCCGCCGTCAAGGTTTTCAACTGGACCGCCACGCTTTACAAAGGCTCCATTTCGTACGAAGCCCCCATGCTCTACGCCTTGGGCTTCATCGGCCTGTTCACCATGGGCGGCTTAACCGGACTGTTCCTGGCTTCACTCGCGACCGACGTGCATTTGAACGGCACCTACTTCGTGGTCGCCCATTTCCACTACGTCATGGTCGGCGGCGCTCTGATGGGCTATCTCGGTGGGCTGCACTTCTGGTGGCCGAAGATTACCGGGCGGCTGTATCCGGACGTGTGGGCGCGCATTGCGGCGGCCATCGTTTTCGTCGGTTTCAACCTGACTTTCTTCCCGCAGTTCGTTCTGGGCTATCTGGGCATGCCGCGCCGCTATGCCGTCTACCCGGCCGAGTTCCAGGTGCTGAACGTAATGTCTTCGGCGGGCGCTTCCATCCTGGCGGTGGGCTACGTCATTCCTCTCGTGTATCTGATCTGGTCGATGCGCTACGGCCCCGTGGCTGGGCCCAATCCGTGGGGCGCCAAGGGTCTCGAGTGGACCACCTCCTCGCCGCCGCCCACGGAGAATTTCGAAGTGGCTCCCATCGTGACCGAGGAAGCCTACAACTACCCGGTCGCCGACTCGAAGCCTTATCCGAATGCACCGGGGGTGGCCCGTGTCTGACGTAGCTCACGCCCATTCCGCGCATCCGCCGGGCTTCGCCCATCAGTTCGAAAACATGGAGCAGCAGCTCGACGCCGACAACCTTGGAATGTGGGCTTTTCTGGTGACCGAAATTCTTTTCTTCGGCGGCATGTTCACGGCTTACATCGTCTACCGCTCGCTGCATTATCCGGCCTTTGAGATCGGCAGCCACTTGTTGGAGGTGCAGTTTGGAGCGACCAACACGGCGGTGCTCATCTTCAGCAGCTTGACCATGGCCATGGCCATCCGCTCAGCCCAAACCGGCGCGTCCAAGGGCACGATCATCACTTGGCTGATCCTGACCATGATTCTGGGCGCTACGTTCCTGGGGCTGAAGCTGCGCTTCGAGTGGTATCACGACTACGTCGAGCACATCGTTCCGGGGACCTACTTCGGATTCGAAAACCGCCCGGAGTGGGGCTCTATCGGCCCGCAGGTAGAGATGTTCATGTGCTTTTACTTTTTCATGACCGGGCTGCACGCCATCCACATGGTCATCGGGCTGGGCATCCTCACCGTGCTGGTGATCATGACCGCCCAGGGAAAATTTTCGCCCGGGTATCATGCCCCGCTCGAAATCAGCGGGCTGTATTGGCACTTCGTCGATATCGTGTGGATTTTCTTGTTCCCGCTGCTGTACCTCATCGGCGGGCGTTACATTCATCACTAGGCGCATCGCTAAAGGTCCGGAACTCTAGGAAGCCACGAGGAAAGGAGTGCCAATGTCGTCGGAACATGTGGTTCCAGTCAAGGGTTACGTCGCCGTCTTTCTGGCGCTCCTGGTGCTGACGGCCGTCACCACCGGCGTCGCCTACATTGACCTTGGCGCTTTCAATACCGTCGTGGCCCTCATCATCGCGTTCATCAAGATGCTCCTGGTCGTCCTCTTCTTCATGCACATACGATGGGCGACCGGCCTCACCCGCATTCTCGTTCTCTGCGGCTTCTTCTGGCTAGCCATCATGGTTACCTTCACGCTCGCCGACGAGCTTACCCGTAGCTGGCAGATCAATCCCCAAGGCTGGAGCGGCATGATCCTCCCGCTCGTCCGCCACCTCTTTTAGCTGTAGCCTTTGTAGCGGCCGCCTTCAGGCGGGCGTCTTTTCTTCTCTCGCTCCTCGCGCAATCGCCGGATCTATCTCTTAGTAAGGGGCGTCGCTCGCGGCACCCTTCTTTCGCTTTCCAATCGCCGAAGCAGCCGCGGAAGCTATTTCTAATCGTCAAACTGCGCGGTGTTTGTCGATTGGCGACAGTCGAGAGAGGTTATCGAGGAGCGGCGCGGAAGGCGACCACAGCGTTGAGTCCGCCGAAGGCGAAGGAATTCGAAAGCGCGGCCTCGACCTTTGCGGCGCGCGGCTTGTTAGGAATGTAGTCAAGGTCGCACTCCGGGTCGCGCTCGTTGTAGTTGGCCGTTGGCGGCAGGATGCCGTGATACATGGCCAGGATGGTGGCGATGGCTTCGAGCGCGCCGGCCGCGCCCAGCGCGTGCCCGTGCATGGATTTCGTCGAGCTGACCGCCAGCTTGTCCGCATGCGCGCCGAAAATCTCGCGGATGGCCCGCGTTTCCGTGGGGTCGTTGCCCGGCGTGCCGGTGCCGTGAGCGTTGATGTAGCCCACCGATTCCGGCGCCATGCTGGCCTCGCGCAAAGCTTCGCTCATGGCCCGTGCAGGTCCGGCAACGGTAGGCTGGGTCAAGTGGTGCGCGTCCGAACTCATCCCGAAGCCGCAAACCTCGGCGTAAATCCTGGCTCCGCGCGCTTGGGCCGCCTCGAAAGTTTCCAGAATCATCATCGCGCCACCCTCGCCCAGGATCATTCCGCGACGATCCTTGCTGAACGGGCGGCAGGTATCGGGAGCGATCACGCGCATGGCCTCCCAGGCTTTCAGCATTCCCAACGTCAGCGGCGCTTCGCCTCCTCCGGTCACGGCTACGTCCGCATAGCCGTCGCGCACCAGGCGAAAGGCTTGGCCGATAGCGTGGTTCGCTGAAGAGCAAGCTGTGGAGACGGTGTAGGTCGAACCGGTGAGTCCGAACTCCATTGAAATATGGCTCGCTCCGGCGTTGGCCATGGTCTTGGGAATCGTAAGCGGGTGGACGCGTCCGCGGCCCTGCACGTACAGATCTTCGAAGCCTTTTTCGATGGCTCCCTGTCCGCCGACGGCCGAGCCGCAGATCACCGCGCCGCTTTCGCGCAGCGCCGGCGTAAGCTCCAAGCCCGAATCCTTCATGGCCTCGCGTGCAGCCACTACTGAAAACTGCGCGAAGCGATCTAGCTGCGCGTCTTTCCCGCCCTCGAAATATTTCAGCGGATCGAATCCGCGCACGGCGGCGACGTTTTGAATACGAACTTCGACGCCCACGCGCGAGCCATCTTCAGATTGTAGAGGCCCGATCGCCGGGCGTCCTTCACTTAGGGAGCTCCACGATTCGGTGAGATTCAGGCCCAGCGGGGAGATGATTCCCAAGCCTGTAATTGCTACGCGGCGCGCGGCCATTCGTCAGTTGGCGGGGGTCGCGGAACCGAGCGAGGTATCGGGTGGCGCGGCAGCGAGGATTTTTTTGATGCCCTCGACGACGTCGTTCACCGTGCGGAGAGAGCGCACGTCGTCGTCGGGGATGGAAATCTTGAAAGCGTTCTCCAACTCGAAAAGCAGCGTGAACACGTCCAGCGAGTCAATGCCCATGTCTTGCAGGTTGGTGTCCAACTTGATGTCCTCGGCTGGAACGCGCTTTACAGATGCCAGCGTGGCGATCACCTTCTCCGCTACCGCATCAGACATTCAACTCACCCCTCGTTGGAGTCCAGCCCCGCCCCCCGGCAGGGAATTCGGCGCACCTTCCCGAAGACCGAGCCATTTGCGTGGCGCCGCACCGGTACGCCGAAGAACCAGTGCGAGAAACAAATTCTAACAGGACTGCCGCTCCGGGAGCCGATTTTTCTCATGCCAGGTCAGGAGTGGAGTGGTCAGGCCCCGGTACTGAATCGCCGCCGGATCGGGCGGGGAAGGAATCTGTATGGCATAATATGAAGGGATTCGGCCCTGAATTCGCCTGGTAACTGTGAAACTTCAGAAGAAAATCCGGAAGAAACTGCTCGCGGCGCATCGCAAATTGCGCGAGGTGCGCGGCATTGCGAAGGGGCTCGTCTCGACCGGGCATCCGCTGCTGGTGCACATCATTCCCATCCGGCGCTGCAATCTTTCCTGTACTTATTGCAACGAATTCGACGATTTTTCGAAGCCTGTACCCACTGAGGAGATGTTCCGGCGGATCGATCGCCTGGGCGCGATGGGGACGTGGATCGTGACGATCAGCGGCGGCGAGCCGCTGCTACATCCCGATCTGGATGCCATCATCGCGCGCATCCGCAAGAACGGTATCGTCGCGGGTTTGATCACCAACGGCTATTTGCTGACCGCCGACCGCATCGAACGCCTGAATCGCGCGGGGTTGGAATATCTGCAGATCAGCATCGACAACGTGATGCCCGACGACGTTTCCAAGAAGAGTTTGAAGGTGCTGGACCAGAAGCTGCAGCTTCTGGCTGAGCACGCAGAGTTCGCGGTGAACATCAACTCCGTGCTGGGCAGCGGCGTCCGCGATCCGGAAGACGCGCTGAAGGTGGCGCACCGCGCCTTGGGGCTCGGCTTCACCTCCACGGTAGGCATCCTGCACGACGGGAATGGACAGCTGCAGCCGCTGGGCACGCGCGAGACGGAAATCTTCGAAGAGATCATGTCCCTCGGGAAGCGCTCGTTCACGCGCGTGAACGGGTTCCAGCACAATATCGCCGCGGGCCGAGAGAACGAGTGGCGCTGCCGCGCGGGATCGCGCTACCTCTACATCTGCGAAGACGGCTTGGTGCACTACTGTTCGCAGCAGCGCGGCTATCCCGGCATTGCGCTCGATCAGTACTCGGACGAGCGCCGGCATCGCGAGTTTTTGACGAAGAAGGGCTGCGCGCCGCGCTGCACAGTTTCGTGCGTGCATCAGATTTCCATCGTAGATCGCTGGCGCGCGCCGCAAAACATCGACGCGGGGCCGTCCGCTGATTCGAATACGCTGGTGCAACTCTCCGGTTCTGCGACCCGCCAGTAGCGTCTCTCGCGTTTTCCATCCCAGGCAGTCCGGTTTTCCTTCTCTCGCGTGAGTGCCCACTATATAGTTTTTGATTCAGGAAACGGCGCGCATGCTCAAGCGGCTCTTCAACGACTACATTCGAGCGGAAGCCCGCCCGATGATGGCTCCGGCATGGCCGCCTGAGGTGCAAGGCTAAGGCCATGGAAGCTACCGCGGAATACGCTCCGGCCGTACCGGAAATCAATCCCTGGCTGATCGCCGGCACGGTGATCCTGGCGACGTTCATGGAGGTGCTGGGCACCAGCGTTGCAGCGCCAGGCGATGATGTTCTCCTTCGTCGATAACTTCTGGATGATGACGGTAATATGCGTGGCGGTGATCCCGCTGCTGTTCCTGATGAAAAAGGCCAAGCCGGGGCGAGGCCGCGTGTCTATGCACTAGAATGGCACGCACATCCGATCAACTTTTTGATGAAGCTGCTGCAACTCTTGAAGGCCAAAGTACCCTATCCGCGGCGTTTTTCGAGGATTTGCAGGAACGATCCGGCGCGTAGCTCCGCGGCGGAGAGCGTGGTGCGCTCCTCGACTTCCGCGGCGGTAAGGGCTCCGGAGTGAATGGCCTGCGAAAAGTAGCTCAGCAGACCCTGGGCCATAGCCGCGTCGTCAAAGAGGTGTCCGATGCGGGTGGCCTGCGCAGCCTGCTCGACGAAATTGCGCAGTCGGGCGGAGGCGGAATCGAGATTCTCAAGGAAAAACGAGTAGACGGCGGCGTAGCGCGTGGGAAGCTGCGCGGGGTGGAGATCCCATCCCTGGTAGTAGCCGTTGGCCAGAGATTGACGCACGAGATCGAAATGCAATTTCCACGCGGCGTGCACAGTGGCTCGATTTTCTTCGCGCTGTTTTGGAGTGAGTGTCGCGCCCGGGGCTGCACGATGCGGCGGAATAGGCAGAATGTTTATGGGGCCGTTGGCGATACGAATGCCCGATCCAGCGAGCGCGACCTGTAGGACATCGCGAGCGAATTGCGCCGCCGGGTGAGTGAGCGCCTCGCGGGGAGCGGCGATGTTGAGTGACGCCGTGTAGTCGTAAGGGCCGAAGTGGGCGGCGACGCAACGCCCGCGCGCCGCAGCGACCAGCGCCGGGGCGCCTGCCTCGCCGCGCTCGTTGAAAATGGCCTGCGGAGTTTCGATCATCAATTCGATGCGCAGGGCGCCGGGGGCCAGATCGAGCAGCGGCTCGATGCGCGCGCAGATGTCGGCGAGGCCGGCGACTTCATCGGGCAGGGCGACTTTGGGCAAGGTGATGAAGAAGTTCGCGGGCAGCTCGCCGCGCGTCTCAGCGGCAAGCTCGGTAAGAAAAATATCCAGCGTGCGAATGCTGCGGGCGCGAAGCTCTTCGGTGAAGGGCTTGATGCGAATGCCGATGAAGGGCGGAAGCTCTCCGTTATTCATTCCGGTGCTAAGCTCGGCAGCGGCGGCGAGGGCGTGCTGATCTTCCTCGGCGTCCGGGCGGTTGCCGTATCCGTCTTCGAAGTCGATGCGATAATCCTCGACCGGCTCCTTGCGCAGCTTCTCCCGGACACGCGCGTAAACGGTGTGCGCGAGCCACGCGGCGGGATGCTGTCGGCGGGCCGCAGCCGGGTCGGACTCGAGCGATTGGGCGATGGAAGCCGCAGCGCCGGGCGAATCGGGAAGCTGTCCAGCGCCAGACAGGCCGATAGCCTTTGCGAAGGTGACGAAGTCCGGCGCGAAGTCATCGAGCGAACGCAGAGCGAGGTCTCCCAGACGGCGCGCGATGCCTGAGCGAAAAAGGTTCGCGCCGCCATAGACCACATGCACAGGCTGGCGGCCAGGGAGATGGCCGGGGTAGCGCTTCTGCAGAGATTTGTGCGCCTGTTCGAGCCGTGCGTCGATTTCCTTGAGCGACTCGGCCGGCAGCGTGCGCTTCGTTTCTCTCATTCCGCTTCCGCTCCGACCTCGGTGTCGGGCTTGGGCTCCGGCAAGATGCGCTCTTCGCCAGCATAGATTACGAAGCGCCTCTCGCGCAGAAAGCCGATCAGGGTGAGCTGCATCTCGCGCGCCAGTTGCACCGCGAGGCCGGAGGGAGCGGAGACGGACGCGACCACCGGCAGTCCGGCTACGATGGCCTTCTGAATGATTTCGAATCCGCCGCGCCCGCTAACCAGCAGAACCGTGTCAGCCAGCGGCAGTCGCGCTTCGAGCAGGGCCCAACCGATGACTTTGTCGACGGCGTTGTGGCGGCCGATGTCTTCGCGCAGCACCAGCAATTTTCCGGCGACGTCAAAGAGCGCCGCGGCGTGAAGACCTCCGGTGCGCCCAAAGACGGCTTGCGAAGCGCGCAGGGTGTCCGGCAGGCGCAGCAGCACGCCGGCGTCGAGGCGGAAAGCAGGGTTGGGCGGACGCAGCGTGCGCGCGCGCACGGAATCGATGGACGCCTTGCCGCAGATGCCGCAGCTGGAGGCTGCGAAGAAATTCCGGCGCAGCTTCTCCATATCCGGCACGGCGCCGGCGGCTAGGTCCGCACGCACCAAGTTGCCACGGTTGCTTTCGCCCGGCAAATCAGTTTCGAGCGACAAGATTTGCTCGCGCCGCTCGATTAGACCTTCGGTGAAGAGAAAGCCGGCGGCGAGTTCGACATCGTGGCCTGGCGTGCGCATGGTGACGCTGAGTGGCTCCGCGCCGATACGAATTTCGAGAGGCTCTTCGGCGGCCAGATAATCTTCTTTGCGGCGGACCTGGCCGTTCTCCCACTCCGAGACCTGCGTCAGATCTACGCTGCGAGCCTGTCGGGCCACTCAGACGATCTCCGGTGCTGCGATGGAATCCGCCCTGCGAAGCCGGGCGGCCCGCACAAGGATACATCTGACGCGCGCCGGGAGAATGCCCAAAAACGGGGCTGGCCCGCCCCGAGGGAATCGGGGCGGGCCAGGGGGGCTTTCGGGTGAGGGACTACGGGGGAGTTCTTTGTCTATTGTCTTTGCACGGACATCACGACTCCCGTGGTGGTGTCGAGAAACACCACGTTTTTCTGCCGCTTGGTGAAGTCGAACATGTTGGTGATGGGCCCGGCGATCTGATCGAAGGATCCCTCGCCGATCTGGCCGAGGTCCCAGTTGTCCTCGATGAACTTCACCACGGAGCTCTGGTCGATCAGCGTGTGGTCCACGAAATTCTGCTTGGCATATGGCGAGATCACCAGGAACGGCAGACGCGGCCCATACCCACAGCGAGCTTGAAGTCCGCCGAGCGAATGGTTGCCGTTTCCACACGATTGCAGGCCCGTGAGGGCATCGGCTGTGGAGTTCGATTGGTTGAGGATGGGCGACATTGCGTGGTCGTACCAGCCGTCGGAATCGTCGTAGGTGATGATGACGGCCATCTGATCCCATTCCGCGAGCGACTGCAATTGGTTTAGAAAAGATGTGATGAAAGCCTGTTCGTCAAGCGGAGACGAGTTGCCCGGGTGGCCATCCTGTGCGCGGTTGGCCTTGATGTAGCTCACGGCCGGCAGATTGCCACTCGTGGCTGCTTGCCAGAACCAGCTTAGGTCGTACTGGTGGTTCGCAGGGCCGTTGTGGCCGACCTCTTCGACGTTGGCCGGCGGTGTGTGATGAATGTTCGCCGTGCTGGCGTAGTACTGGAAAGGATCGTGGTGCGCACTGTACGCGGTTTCGGGCGTTCCATCCATGCGATTGGTTGTGGTGGCGCAAACGGCCTTGCTTCCGTTCACCGACGCTGTGGAAGGCGTAAATCCGCCTTGGAACCATCCCCAAGTAATGCCCTTAGCGCTGAGCAGGTCGCCGATGTTCTTTCCGGTCAGCGAAGTTTGGTCGGGCTTTCCGCAATCATCGTAGTAGGGGTCGGCGTCGCCGATCACGCTGCCGTTTACGACGTCGCTCTCCAGATCTTTGCCGGAGTCGTCGATCGAATGGCTCAGGTCAGCATTGCCGGTCATCCCGGAGACGACGTTAATGGCGCCCGGTGTCGATGGGCCAAAGTTGGTGTCGAAGTTGTTGTCATTCATGGCGAAGTATTGCGCGTAGTTCCAAAGGCCGGTCACGGTGTTGCCATCGAAGTAGCCCATCACGACGCCCGGCCCTAGCGCACTCACGTCGGCGTAGGGGCTTGAGGAGCAAGACGTGGCCGTAAATTCAGGAAACTTATCCATCAAGCCGCTGTCGAACGCTTGCTGTTCGGGGGTGTAGTCATGATTCTGGCTGCAGGTGTAGTTTTGAGCCGGAGTGAGACGAATGGGCTTGTAACTATTGTCCTTGGCATCGACGTTCTGATTCTGACTGATCAAACCCGGCGTCAGTCCGTTTACGGACGGCGTGCCCGAAGCTGCGTTGAAGGGCGTTTCTCCGGAATTATTCTGTGCGACGGGATAGGTCCCGAAGTAGTGGTCGAAGGAGACGTTCTCCTGGAAGATGACTACGAGGTGCTTGATGGGCGTCGTGGTCGGGAAACCGCTGCTCTTGTTCGGCTTCGACTGCTTGTCGTTATTTTTGTCGCCGTTGGCCATCATAATGCTTGGATTCACTAGCGCAAGATTCGCGGCAACCAGAACGGCCGCCATCCAGCGAAGATTCTTCCGGATCATGGACTCTCCTCGTAGAGAATTTGTCGCTTCCGCATTTTTCGCGATCGAAATCGCTTTCGTGCATTACGTGGATACGCGCGCGGTGTTATTGCCTGATGACAGCACGGTGAAAAACTATTGTCCTCCGCGCCGCGCGGCGTCCGAATCGGGAACGATCGCAACTTTTGTTGCGGGAGTGTGACGATTCGAAGACTTCAGGAGCGCCGCGACGACCGCAGGCGGTCCGCACAAGCGGTGATTGCTCTTGCTCGATACTTTTGGCTTTGCCAAGCCGCTGTTTTGCGGCTCCACGCGTATCAACCCCATCATTCCGCCGTCTTCGTGCTCCAGTAGATGGCAGTGGTAGACGAACGTGCCGACGATGTTGGGATCGCGAAAGTCGATGCGCACCTTGACGCTGGGATAGACGGCGCTCTTGCCATCCCAGAAGGGAACATTCACGGTGTCGCGCAGGAAAGGCTCGTCCACAGGCAGGCCGTACCAGTCGAGCAGCATGAAGTGCGTTTGATGAATGTGAAAATCGTGTAACTCCTGCGAGCGATTTTCGATGACCCAGTCTTCTACGTCTCCTTGATTGACGACGATAGTCGGCGCGGAAGAATGTGGGTCGAAAAGCTTTGGCTCCTGGCCATCCAGCGTGATGTAGAAAGTGGTGGGGCTGTTGGGGTCGTTGGGGTCCTGGAGCTTTTCCGAGAAATACAATTTCCTGATGCGCACCGGTTTCACATTTCCCAGCCAGGCTTTCACGGGCCGCAGAGGAGCGCCCCCCGTGGCCGGGAGAGTGTACCGAGGCTCGGACGCTTCATCGGAAGCCACTATATTCGCCAGTGGGCGCGTAGGATCGTTTTCGCCGCCGGGTCCGGTGTTCACGCTGCGAGTAACGAGGCTGGCAGCGACGTCTTTGGGCGGGCCTGTGACGATGAATTCCATGCGGCCCCCGGGCGGCAAGCCGAGATGATTCTCCAAGATCACTCCGTTGCCGATGCCATTTTCGATGATGGGAACTCCGTCGAGCGCGACCACGCCTACATTCTGCGGAGCGCCGCCGATAAGCACCTGTAGATTCAGATACGTGATGGCTGACGCGTTCAGGACGCGCCAAAGTTGCCGCTCTCCCGGCTTGATCGCAATCACCGCTGGTGGATAGTCCGGGTACGGCACGGCAACGAAATTGATCGAAAGGTCTTTGGCCGGCTTGCCTGAACCAGTGCCGGTGTTGCGGGCATCTCCGTCACGGTCGAGAACCACGGGGGGCAGGTTGGTGGCGCCAGCCGCAGCAGGCACAGCGTCGGGCGTGAGCAAGTCTTGGTCTCGAATCACGAATACGCGCTCGGGCAATCCGGCGACTTGGGGATTGGCGCGCTCGATTCCCTGCACCACAATCGCGCCCGAGGCTCCTCCCAACACCTGCACCTTCGAAAAACCGTGAACGTGCGGGTGATACCAGTAGAGACCGGGAGGTTCATCCTCCGGAATCTTGACTCGATATTCGAATGCCTGATCTCCGGGCTGAATCACGGTGTGCAGCACATCGTCGCCGTGGCACACGGGCGGGATATCCAAACCATGAAAGTGCAGGTTGGTCGAGTAGGCCGTCATATCGCCGTGTTCGCAGCCCCCGTTCATTTCATGATGCGGTTCGTGCTGCGGTTCGGGGGATGCGGCTGACTGCGAAGCGCCAACCGCTTCGTTTTTTAATCGCAAGATCAGGGTGTCACCCGGCTTCACGCGCAGCGTGGGCGCTTGCACGCGATCCTTGTACGCGTAGCAGTAGCGAACCTGGCCATTCGCATCCGTGAAGCTCTGGAAGTCGAGCTCGACGTTGAGCATTCCGTTCTCACTGCGAAGGTCTTCGGGTTCGGGCACGGAACTCCCGATAGCGGGACGCGCGCAGGCGCGCGAGCCGTCCGCACGAATCGCAGGCGCAAACGTCGCCATGAAGAGCGATAAAGCGCAAAGAAACAGATTGTTTCGTCCGATGGGTGTCATCCGCTGAAGATGGCCCGGCGAAGGGATTCTGCACGAAGAGGAATCGAGTCAGATGAATCCCCCGTGAACCCTTCTTTACAAGTCGGGTAGCGGGGGCGGGGCGCCGATGTGCGCTGATGTGGAGTGGGCGCAGGCGTTCGCTTGCCTGTTCGGGGGGCTATTGTTAGACTATCGCGGCAAGGGCTAACGCATTGCTCCTGCAATACTTTCTTTAAAGGTTTGATCAATGTCCGGACACTCTAAGTGGGCCACAATCAAGCACAAGAAGGCGGCGACCGACGCCCGCCGCGGCAAAATTTTCACGAAGCTAATCCGCGAATTGACGATTGCCACGCGTACCGGCGGCGCTGATCCAGTCACGAACCCGCGCCTGCGGACGGCGATCTTGACCGCCAAGGGCGAAAACATGCCCAACGACAATATCGAGAGGGCCATCCAGCGCGGCGCCGGTACGCTTGAGGGCGAAACGCTCGATGAGGTGACGTTCGAAGGCTACGGCCCCGGCGGCGTGGGAGTTCTCATCCAGGTGGTCACCAACAACCGAAACCGTATCGTCAGCGAAATTCGCCACATGATGAGCAAGAACGGCGGCAACATGGCGGAAACCGGCGCGGTAGGCTGGATGTTTCATCGCAAAGGCGACATTGTGGTTCCCAAAGAGCAGGCCGACGAAGACAAGATGCTGGGAATCGTGCTCGATGCGGGAGCTGAGGATCTGCGCGACGACGGTTCGGCCTGGGAGGTAACCACGCCGCCCGAAGCCATGGAAAAAGTGCGCGAGGCGCTTACCGGCGCGGGCATTACGCCTGCGTCCGCGGAAGTGGCTTTCATTCCGCAAAATTACGTGAAGCTTGCCGGAGCGCAGGCGCAGCAGATGCTGCGGATGATAGAGACCCTCGAAGACCACGACGACGTGCAGCACGTCTACGCGAACTTCGATATCGACGAGAAGGAAATTCAGGCCGCCGTGGCCAACTAGCCGCCGCAAGTATGGCACGGCGCGAAAAAAAACATCCTCCTGTGCTGCAAGTCCGCACTACACTTGGTGCGGCCAATGTCCCCTGAGCCCATGCCTTTGAATTCCGTGCGACGCAAGTTGCGTGTGTTGGGCATCGATCCCGCTGTGCTTGGCGCTACGGGCTACGGCGTAATCGAGTTGGAGGGCAGCGAGGTGCGTCCTATGCGCTTCGGAGCCTGGAAGCTGCCATCGCGAATGACCTTCGCGGTTCGCCTGCGCGAAATCCACTTCCTCATTACCGGCTTAGTCGAGCAGTTCTCGCCCGATGCAGTGGCCGTCGAGTCGGTCTTCACGGCTCTGAACGTCAGAACCACACTCAAGCTGGCCGAGATGCGCGGAGTGGTTTTGCTGGCCGCTGCCCAGGCTCAGATTCCCGCGCTCAGCTATTCGCCGCGGGAGGTGAAGGCCAGCGTCGCCGGCTTTGGCGGCGCTTCGAAGGAACAGGTGCAGCAAATGGTGCGGTCGATTCTGGCTCTCCCCAACACCCCGCAACCGGCCGACGCTGCGGACGCTCTTGCCGTAGCACTTTGCCACGCATATGCCTCGCGGGCCCGCGACCGGATGGCTGTGGCGCTCGGCGCGCGGCCGCGCGCTACAGGCTCGCGGTCAGGATTCCGCACGGCGCGAATCGCTGTACGGTTATCGCAGGGCGACCCACAGAGTTGACCATGCGCGGGCGAACGGTAGTTCGAAGGCTTGCGGTTGTGATTCTCCTCGGGGTTGCCGCCGCGGCTTCACTGGCCGTCGCGAAGGTCGCGAAGGCTGCACCCGCCGCGACCATCATGTTCCGCAAGGTCTTCAAGTCCAGCTATCCCGAATTCGTCGAAATCAAGATCGATGAAACGGGTTCGGGGACCTACGATATTCGCCAGCTAAGCGACGACGCCAGCGCAGAGCCCTTTCAGGTGGGCGAGCCGCTCGCCCATCGCATTTTCGATCTTGCCGAAAAGCTTAACAATTTCCAGGGGGTGGACCTTGAAACCCACCATCGCATTGCGAACCTCGGCGAAAAGACCTTCCGCTACGAACACGGAGCGGAATCGCACGCGGTCACCTTCAATTACACCGTCGACGCGACTGCCACCCAGCTCTTGGATGTTTTCGAAGGCATCGCCCGCCAGTTGACCGACGCTTCCGACCTGCAGCATGCCCTGCGTTATGACCGCCTGGGCGTGAACGACGCGATTCTCCAGCTCGAGAAGGACTTTGACGCCAAGCTGCTGCCGGAACCCGAGCGGTTGCTGCCCCTACTGGCGCAGGTATCCGCCGACACGCGGGTCATTGATATGGCGCGGCGGCGGGCCACTGACCTCGCGGCTCGGATAGAGCCCCCAGCTAAGTGACTCCTATTCCATTTTGGGAATGGGAGGTTGATTTCAGCGCACATCTTTTTGGAACTCTGATTGTCCCTCGGCGTCATTACGTTGTTATATGGAACCGCGAAACTTTGCTTTGCGTGCGGGGTTACGTACTGGGGTTACCTTGAGGTTTACTTTCGCTTTTGGTGCGGCCATCCCTGAAAACAATCGAAGCATCTGAGGTATTCAAAAGCTATGCGAAAACTATACTCAGCCGTACCTAAATTCATTCCAATACTTGTGTTCCTTTCGCTATTTTCGCCGCGTGTTTTCGCGCAGGCGACCAACGCGCAGCCGCGCATCACCGTGGCTGTGAACGACGCTCAAACGACGGTGTTGCGCGGCAACACGCACCCGCTCGCTCGCGCGGAATTCGACCGCGGTGCGGCGCCGGCAGCGCTGCCGATGCAGCACATGCTGATGGTACTGCAGCGCAGCCCGGCACAGGAGACTGCGCTCGAGAGTTTCATGGCCGAGCAGATGGACCGCTCGTCGCCGAACTACCACCATTGGCTCACGCCGACGGAGTTCGGTCAGCTCTACGGACCCGCAGAGCAAGACATCGACACGGTCACGAAGTGGTTGACGTTACACGGCTTTCAGGTAGAGAACGTCGCGGCTGGGCGAACCACAATTCAGTTCTCCGGCACCGTGGGGCAGGTGCAAACAGCATTTCATACGTCCATTCACGAATATGTGGTGAAGGGTGAACAACATTGGGCCAACTCGATCGATCCGTCCATCCCCACGGCGCTCACTCCCGTCGTCGCGGGCATCCGGTCGTTGCACAATTTTAATCCCAAGCCGGCATACCACACTCGCCGGACATCGTCCGCTTCTTTGAAGCCATCCTTTACATTTAATAGCGGCCAGCAATCCTGCGACATCGCGGGAGTATCGCCGCTGTGCTTTACGGTGGGTCCGAACGATTTCGCCACGATTTATAACCTGCAGCAGCTGTGGAGCAACGGCGTCGACGGCACGGGTGAAACGATAGCCGTTATGGCCGACAGCGACATCAACCTGAACGATGTGGCGCAATTTCGCGCCCTCTTTAATTTGCCCGCGAATGTTCCGCGGCAGGTTTACCCGACAGGCACCAGCCCTGGCAAGAACAACGACGAGATCGAAGCCGCCCTCGATACGGAATGGTCCGGCGCGATCGCCAAGGGTGCGACCATCGCCTTGGTGGCTTCGCCTTCGACGAATACCACGTTCGGCGGTGATACTTCCGCCCAATACGTCATTAACTGCCAGGTGGCCAGTCCGAACTGCACCCATGGTACGGTGCCGGCTAAAATCTTGAGTGAGAGTTTTGGTGAGTGCGAACTCGGCCTCAGCTCCTCCTCCAACCCTTTGGGTGCTGGGAATTTCAATAATTTCTATAACACCGAGTGGCAGCAGGCGGCTGCGGAGGGGATCACCGTTTTGATTTCCTCTGGAGATAACGGCTCGGCCGGCTGCGACATTGACGAGGTCAACGGTCCGATCACGCAGCCGGCAACAAATGGCTTGCAGGTGAACGGTCTTGCATCCACTCCCTATAACGTCGCCGTGGGCGGCACCGATTTCAACGATATCGGATTTGAAACTACTGGCGGGCCTAATGGTGTTGGGTATTGGAATCCCGCGCCGGGCACGCAGTCATCTGCTCTGAGCTATATTCCCGAAACTACCTGGAACGACACCTGTACCAACCCTGAGGTCATCCTGCTTGCGGGCGTTGCCAATGCCGTTGCTAGTTGCAGCAATGAAACAGTGCAGCAAAATGGATTGGTGGAAGTCACGGGTGGCTCCGGCGGAGCCAGCGATTGCATTACTATCACGAATAACAGCGTCTGCTCGGGCGGCTATCCAAAGCCCTGCTTTCAGCTGAGCGCAACGACGGCCTCCTGCAACTCGAACCAAATTGGGGGTGTTGTTACACCGAATGACGGCGCCCGCGACCTTCCCGACGTTTCGCTGTTCGCCGGGGATGGTCTGGCAGGCAGCTTCTACGTAATGTGCGAACTGGACACCAGCACGCAAAGCGGTTTGCCAGGCACCGGGCAGAATAACACTCCATGCGCTCTCGGCGCGTCCCCAGTATTCGTTGGTGTGGGAGGAACTTCAGTTTCCGTGCAGGCGTTCGCCGGCATTATGGCGCTCGTCGACCAGCAGCACGGACCCCAAGGCAATGCCGACCTGGCGATTTACAAACTATTTGCCAGCCAGAATAACGCGAATTGCGCTTCCAACGCGCCCGGGATGGGGTCAGCGCCAGCTCCCGGGTGCATTTTCAACGACGTTACTGTGGGTGCCGGCGGTGCGACTGCGACGAACTCTATGCCGTGCAAGCCCGGGACTCCGGACTGCAGCACGACCGTCGCCAGCCTTCCGTGGTTTCCTTCGGGCCGCAGCCCTCAGATCAATGTTAGAGCCGTAAGGATCGCCTGTGCGCTGGGCATCGGACTCTTTCTTCTGCTCGGTCTTCGGCGAAGGACGCGGCGCTGGGCTACGGCCGACGGCGATGTGCGGTGCCGTTGTTTTGCTGGTTGTTAGCATCGGATGCGGAGGCGGCAGCGGAGGAGGAGGCGGCGGTGGCGGCCAAGGTACCCCGGAAGGGGTGTTGGCGGTAGGCCAGAACCTCGCCTACAACGCAGGTACCGGTTACGACCTTGCTACGGGCCTCGGCTCTGTAAATGCTCTTGAATTTCGTCAGCGCGAATCTTTGGGCTGGCGCGCCGCCCACGGAGCCACCGGCAGCGATCAAGGGCCCAACGGAGGCTGTGCCGGCTGCAATGCTCGCTATATCCTGCGCTTTGTGCCTCGCGCTGCTGTTTGTCGGCTTGCGCCGAAGGCAAATTCGTTGGAGCACGGCTGTGCTGCTGTTGGCGTTCGCGCTTTCAATTCTGAACGCGGCAACTACCCGAGCAGGCACCGGCGTGAGCAATCGTGGGGGTAATCAGCGCCCGGTCGCTTCGAATTTCGTCTCAGCGATTCGCCACTGAGAATCGCCGGCCGAAATCTTCAGGGAACAATGATCCCGGCGTAGCCGACCACGCGGTCGCGATCGCCGGTGACGTCCCCGGAGGTCGCGTAGGCCACCAATCGCGCATCCGTGGCGCCTAATTCGCGAACCGCGACCAGCATGGCCACGGTGGCGGCGTACCCGCACATCGTGATCCCCTCCCTGCGCACCGTGTCGTACAGCCCCTGAGGATCAAGCGCCAGGATGCGGCGGACGGCGAGTTCGTCTTTGGTGCGCGTAATCGCGTCGCTCTCGTAATGGTTCATATCCGAGCTAGCGACAATCAGCACCTTCTCCTCTTCCGCTGCGATAACTTGCGCGATGGCACGCCCCAGCTCTTCGAGCACGCCGTAGCGGTCCGTCCCCAGCACAATCGGCACGAACTGGAAATCCTTGGCCAAACGCTGGAGGAAGGGAATCTCCACTTCGAGCGAATGTTCGCTCTCGTGCGCCACGGAATCATCGCGCAGGCGCGGGCAGGCATATGCCAACTTGCGCGCCAGCGCGGAATCGATGGGCGCGTCGCCAAGCGGGGTCGCGAAGCTGCCCTCGGTGAGAATCGCCATCGACTCACCGCGCGGGTAGTGCCGCGGCCCGAGCAGGATGCACCGTGAAGGAATTTCTATCGATGCGTACACGGCGCCCGCGACGCGGCCCGAATACATGTAGCCCGCGTGCGGCACCACGCAGCCGCGTGCCGTAATCTTCGGCGTGACGGCGGGAAGCGGAATGGAGACGAATGCGTCGATCTGGCGAGCGAGTTCTTCGGGATCGGAGGGGTAGAACCTTCCAGCGACAGCGGGCGCGCGAATCACGCCCGTAGTTTTAGCACAACAATCAAGAAGGAGTGGGGAATTGCCGGAAGAACGATCAGTCGGCTAGCTCGGCTTCGAGGGTTTGCCGGTTATCTTCAGCGCTACCTGCTGGCCGGGGAAATACAGAATCTTTACGTGGTCGCCATACTGATAGCCGCCGGCTTCCGCGATTTTCTGCATATGCGGCTGGATCGGCTCGTCGTAGGTGAACGTGTGGATAGCCAGGGGATTGCCTCGCTCGCGAACCATGATCGAACGGGCGTCAGCATGGACGACGTCGGCCTTCAACCAGACGTTGCCCTTGTGAATGGGCGGGGTGCTGAGAGTGATGGAAGTGCCTGCCGACTGCGCGCCGGCCGGCGTGGCGACGATCATCAGCAGTACGGCCGTGGCCGCTATGAGCAGGACTCTAAAGTTCTTCATCGAAAGAGATCTTCAGTGACTTCAGAAACTTAATGTCTTGCGGCGTGATTTCCACCTTCGTCTCGCCCGAATCTTCGTCCATGGCTTCTTCGTCGACGCGAATATGCAGCGATTCCAGGAAGCGGCGGTCCTGTGATGTGATTTTTGCGTCGTGTGCCCCGCGACGGGCCAGGCCGATGGTGGCGTCAAGCTTCAGCACGATATCAAACCCGGCAGACCGAACGCCGGAAATAGCGTCAGCGATGCGCTCCGATTCCGACACGGTGTCGTTGATGGCGTGTCCGAGTTCCCGCAGCAACCGCTTCATATTGTCGTCGAGCTGCAAGCCTGGCCTCCTGCACAACCCTCAATATCGCATTGTAGGGCTGCTGGCCGCACGGACACAAGGCCTCCGCGAGCCGCGTGCCTGACCCGCAACCTGTCCTTTAGTCGAGGTATAAAGGCCGGGAATGCCCCGTGGGCAACGGATTTGGGGCTTATTACCGGTGTTTGCGGGGACGCGACTCCGGCGCTGTAGCTGCGCGGGCGCCGGCGCGATAGCTTTTCAGGGCGCTCAGGATATGAGGGCCGTACAGTTCCGCCTTGCGCTCGCCAATTCCGGAAACGCGCAGAAGCTCCGGAATCGACTGCGGGCGCCTGCGGCAGATTTCGTCGAGGGTCGTGTCGTGCAGGATGATGAAGGCGGCGATGCCGCCTTCCTTCGCGGTGACGCGGCGCCACTCACGAAGATATTCCCGGAGTTCTGGATCGACATCGGAGGCTTGCTTCTTCTGCCCGGCTCGACCAGCGGCCTTGGCGGATTTTGCGCGGGCGGGAGGTGGAGCTTCGACGTGCTGCGTTGATAGCCACGTCGGCTCTCCGCTGCATGTGTCGCAGGCCGAACACGTGTTCCATTTCGGATTCTCGCCAAAGTGGGCGCAAATCTGGTGATGGCGGCACTTCCCGGGCTCGACGAAACGGCGGATTTCGTCGTAGCGTTGCCAGGCCCGCTTCTGTTCCCCCTCGTCGGCGATTTGCTTCGTAAAATGCACGAGCAGCGCTGTGTCGCGCTTTTGCCAAAGCAGCAGGCAATCGGCCGGATCTCCGTCGCGACCGGCGCGGCCCGCCTCCTGGTAGAACTGTTCGATCGACTTGGGCAGCGACAGATGAATTACGGTGCGCACCGCCGCTTTGTTTATGCCCAGTCCGAAAGCAATGGTGCCGACCAGCACGCGGACTTCGTCCGACATCCAGCGTTCCTGATTCTCCCTCCGCGTGCGGGAATCCATTTTGCCGTGGTAGGCGATCGCTGGAATGCCGCGCTCGCCGAGGAGCGCCACGGTTTCTTCCACACGCGCGATCGTGGGCGCATAAACGATCGCGTTGCTGCCTGCATGATTTTCTAGAGCCCTCAGGAGCAGATCGGGTTGCGTACGTGCGTCGCATTGCTTGACGATGTAGCTCAGGTTCGGCCGATGGAAGCTGGCGATATATTTGTGCGGGTCGCGCAGCTTGAGTTGATCGATGATGTCATGGCGGACGCGCTGCGTGGCGCTGGCCGTGAATGCCGCGATGGGGCGATCCGGAAAGCGCTCGCGGAGGCGGCTCAACTGCCGGTATTCCGGCCGGAACTCGTGGCCCCATTCCGAAATGCAGTGCGCTTCGTCGATGGCGAAGAGCGAAATCGGAACGCCGGCAAGCCAGTCGAGCGTGTCAGTGCGAGCCAGGCGCTCGGGCGAGACATACAAGAGCCGGTACTGCCCTTGGCGCGCTCCCTGAATCAGCGCGGATTGCTCTTCGTTGGAGAGCGTACTATTCAACGCGGCTGCAGCGATGCCCATTTGAGTGAGTTGCGCGACCTGGTCCTGCATGAGGGCAATCAGCGGGGAAATAACGATGACCGTCTGTCCGGCAAGCATCGCCGCAGGCAGCTGATAGCAGAGCGATTTTCCTCCGCCTGTGGGCATGATCACGCACGTGTCGCAGCCTCCGAGGAGGCTGCGAACGATGCGGTGCTGCAGGGGACGAAACGAGTCGTATCCCCAATAGCGGCGCAACGCCGAGAGAAGTTCCGCGTCGGAGACCATGTCGAGAGTATAGATGTGTGGAGGGGTAGCGTCGATGCTGGTGCAAATACCCTATCTCACTGACCGAACCCGCATTAAAATCCAAATATGCCCGACGAGTTTCTCCCGGCGCTCTGGCGATCGATCAAGGTCACGCTGCGTGTTTGGTGGCGTGTTATCCGCGAGCTTTTTCATGAGACGACCGGCGCGCTCTTCGGTCTTTTTGCCGTTTTTGGTGCTTTTGTGGCCTGGCACGAATGGCACCACCGCCCGGTTGTGTGGGTTGTCGTCGTCTCCGTGGCCTATGCAATAATGATGGCCGCTTTCGCCTTTGGAGCGTTTCGACGAGCGCGCCGCGTGCGCTGATCTTCACAGACTTCACATGACTGACGCCAAGAAATCCCCTGCCGTCTCCGACCGTAAGGCAGCTTCCACCAGCGGCTTGCCCATGGATGTTGTCATCACCGCAGCCGATTTGAACGGTTGGGATGCGGAGCGCGATCTCGGCTCCCCAGGACAGTTTCCTTTCACGCGCGGCGTCTATCCCACGATGTATCGCGGCCGCCCTTGGACCATGCGGCAATACGCGGGCTTCGGCAGCGCCGCGGAATCCAATAACCGCTACCGCTACCTTCTCGAAAAGGGTCAGACCGGGCTTTCCATCGCTTTCGACCTACCCACGCAGATCGGCATGGACTCCGACCATGCGCTGGCGCTTGGCGAAGTCGGCAAAGTGGGCGTGGCCATCGACTCGCTCGAGGATATGCAAACGCTTTTTGATGGGATTCCCCTGGAGCGCGTCTCCACATCGATGACCATCAACTCCACGGCCGCTATTCTGTTGGCACTTTACGTTGCCGTGGCAAAGCAGCAAGGCGCCAATCTCACTCGCCTCGCGGGGACGGTGCAGAACGACGTTCTCAAGGAATACATTGCCCGCGGCACTTACATCTATCCGCTGCGCCCGGCCATGCGTATCGTCACCGACATGTTCGCCTGGGCCCGCACGGAGGTGCCCAACTGGAACCCTATCTCCATTTCCGGTTACCACATTCGCGAGGCGGGCTCGACGGAAGTACAGGAGGTGGCGTTCACACTGGCCAACGCCATCGCCTACGTGGAAGCGGCCGTCTCTGCCGGACTGCAGGTGGACGAATTCGCGCCTCAGCTCTCTTTCTTTTTTAACTCGCACAATGAGTTCCTAATGCAGATTGCCAAGTTTCGCGCGGCGCGCAGGCTGTGGGCCCGCACGATGCGCGACCGCTTCGGCGCGCGCGATCCGCGCTCCACGATGCTGCGCTTCCACGCCCAGACCGCGGGCTCGTCGCTGACCGCGCAGCAACCGGAGAACAATCTGGTACGCACAGCCTTGCAGTGCCTCGCCGCGGTGCTGGGCGGCTGCCAGTCGCTACACGCCAATGCTCTCGACGAAGCCCTCGCGCTGCCAACCGAGCAGAACGCGCTCCTGGCACTGCGCACCCAGCAGATCATCGCGCACGAAACGGGCGTCGCGAACACCATCGATCCTGTAGGCGGTTCGTACGTAATCGAGAAGCTAACGGACGAAATTGAATCCGGCGCTAAAGCCTACATTGCGAAAATCGACTCCTTGGGCGGCATGCTGCGGGCCATCGAAGCCGGCTACGTCCAGCAGGAGATTCAGAAGTCCGCCTACGAATATCAGCGAGCGGTCGAAAGCGGCGCCCAGGTGGTTGTTGGCGTGAACAAGTTTCAAGTCGCAGAAGAGCGCCCCATTCCCACGATGCGCGTCGATCCGGAGATCGAGCGCTCGCAAGTTGCCCGCCTGCAAGCGCTGCGTGCACGCCGCGATGCCGCGAAGGCCAGCGCAGCAGCGGCGGAAGTCGAGCGCCGAGCCCGCACCAGTGAAAATCTGATGCCCGCGATTCTCTCGGCGGTCGAAGCCTACGCCACCGTGGGTGAAATCTCCGATGCGCTTCGCCGCGCCTTTGGCGAGTACCAGGAATCCGTCGTCATCTGACGGCGCCATCGTCCTACTCGATGAAACTGATCCTCGCTTCCGCTTCGCCTCGCCGCGCGGAAATCCTGCGGGCCGCGGGCATTGCCTTCGAAGCCCAGCCGGCGCTCGTCGACGAATCCCTACGCGCCGGAGAAACACCCGGAGACTACGTCCGTCGCCTGGCCCTCGAAAAGGCACGCGCCGCTGCGGGCGCACAGACCGGGCTAGGCGATTTTCTGTTTCTTGGCGCGGATACTGTCGTTGTCGCTTCCGGCGAAATCCTCGGCAAGCCCGCTTCGGAAGAAGACGCCCGCCGCATGTTGCGGCTGCTCGCTGGCTGCGTCCACGAAGTGCATACGGGCGTGGCGCTGCTAGGCCGTCCGGGTGGCGATGAACGCGTGGCCGAAGAAATTACGCGCGTAACCTTCGCTCCGCTCACCGAGGAACAAATCGAGAGCTACGTGGCGACCGGCGAGCCTTTCGGCAAGGCCGGAGCCTATGCCATTCAAGGCATCGGAGGCCGCTATATCTCGCGCGTCGAGGGTTGCTACTTCAACGTGGTGGGTTTGCCGCTCGCGTGGCTTTGGACGCTGCTGCGCGAATTCGGCTGGAAAGCATAAGTCGAAAGCACAGGGCGGAAAAGAAAACGGCGGCCATAGGGCCGCCGTCAGAAATTCATCGTGCTTGCGCGAACGCGGCGCAGCGTTACTTTTTCTCTTCGGTGGATGTCGTCACCGGCGGAGCCGTGGCCGGAGGATTTACCGGCTGGCTTGTCTGCGCGGGCTGGTCGCCACGCATTCCTTCTTTAAACTCACGAACCCCTTGGCCAAGTCCCTTCATCACTTCGGGGATCTTGCGCCCTCCGAACAGCACGAGGATCACCACCGCGATAATCAGCAAATGCATGGGGCTATCCCACATCGGGCACCTACCTTTCCACGCTCGGGCCGCCGAGGCCCAGAGCCCCCAGTTCATCCGCAGTATATCACGCTCGCTCGGCCGGCGCGGCGGGAACCCTGCTTCCGCCGCGCACACGTCCTCCGGACGCTACCACCGGCAGCCAGGCCCTGCGTTTCAGTTGTTGTGACGGTCTGAGGCGGAATGCGAGGGCACTTGCAGCAGTTCAAGCTGCACTTTGGCATATCCGCGTTGGTCGAATCCGAGCCTGCGGGCCACCTCGTAGGAGACGTCAAGTTCGCGCCCGCCCACGTAGGGACCCCGGTCATTGATCCGAACCACCTCGCTTCGGTGATTGCGGGGATTGACGACCCTCACGATAGACCCCAAGGGTAGGGTCGGGTGAGCGGCCGTTGCAGCGTACATATCGTAAGTCTCCCCGGTTGCTGTCGGGAGGCCATCAAAGTCCTCGCCGTACCAACTGGAGGTGCACTGCCAGACTGCCAGCGGCTTAGGCTGCGTTGCGGGGTTGTTCCTGCGTATTGACGCTTGGAGGGACGCTGGTCGGGAAGGGTCGCTCGCTTTGCTGGCAGCCAAGGGGTTGGCCGCCGGGCTCAGAATGAGCAGACCCAATCCTAAAAACACCGTCTCCAACGACGTGAACTTTAGACCTCTCATAGACACCTAACCTTTTTAAAATCACCAGGATATTGTAGCTTTTGGCACCGCTCCTGGCAATCGATTTAAGTCCTTAAAGAGCCACGTAACTTACTTATTTCAAACACCTTATCTCCTTCACACCATGTTTCCAATCCTTCCACCAACCTTTCTGAAGCGCGAGGGTCGGCGAAGTGGGCTGTACCGACTTCGACCGCTGTCGCGCCCGCTATCAGATACTCAGCTATGTCTTCCGGGCGCTCAATACCCCCAAGTCCTAGAATCGGGATATTAATTGCCTTAGCTGCCTCGTAAACCAACCTGACCGTTATAGGTTTCACCGCTGCACCGGACAACCCACCACTGGTACTACCTAGACGAGACGTTCGTTTGTGGGGATCTAGACACAAAGCAGGGTATGTGTTCGCTATTACGACGGCGTCCGCGCCGGCCGATTCCGCGGCCTTAGCTATAAGTCCAATCCTTCCAACGGTTGGTGATAGCTTGACCCACAGAGGCCTCTTGGCGACCTTGCGGGCAGTACTAACGACCTCGGCAGCCAACTCCGGGTCGGCGCCATACTCGGCTCCCCCGTGCTCCACATTGGGGCATGAGATGTTCAGTTCGTAGGCTGCCGGACCCTCGGCATCCTCCAAGACGCGGATCACCTCGGCGTACTCCGAAACCGTCTTCCCGAAGACATTGGCGATGATCGCCAGGTCGAAATGCCGGAGTTGAGGTAGCTTGTCGCTGACGAAGGCCCTCACGCCAATGTTCTGCAGGCCGATGGCGTTCACCATCCCGCTGGGCGCTTCGCACATGCGTGGCGGGGCAGCGCCCTCCATGGGCTCGATAGAGAGGCCTTTGACTACCACGCCGCCTAGGCGGTTCAAGTCCACCAGGTGCGCGAACTCGATGCCATAGCCAAACGTGCCGCTGGCCGCAATAACTGGGTTTTTGAGACGAAGGGTACCGACGCTGACTCGGAGATCAACCCCCGAGGGACGATGAGCGGGAGGAGCCGTCTCGGGCGAACTCACTGGCGCCATTCTAGCACGCGGGTCAAGATTCGAGGTCTCCGCTCCCCGCGAAAACGATTCAGCCGCTGCGAACCCGGCCGGTCTGTGCTAGCATGTCCACCCGATGCGCGTCGTTGAGAAGAGGCAGCTCCTCTCTGCACAGGAAATTGACCGCACTCTCCATCGTTTGGCCCACGAGATCGTTGAAAAGACCGGCGGAGCCAAGGATCTGGCCCTGATTGGAGTCAGGCGGCGTGGCGTTCCTCTGTCCCAGCGCCTGGCGAAGCTGATTAGCGCGAGCGCGAAGACTGAAGTGCCGGTCGGCACGCTCGATATCACTCTGTACCGCGACGATCTTTCAACCATAGGTCCCCATCCGGTGGTGCAATCGACGGACATCGATTTTTCCGTGGATGACCGCGACCTCGTTATTGTCGACGATGTCCTCTACACCGGCCGCACGATTCGCGCCGCTATGAGCGGCCTTTTCGATCTTGGCCGGCCGCGGCGCATTCGCCTGTGCGTGCTGGTGGACCGCGGACATCGCGAGCTGCCCGTCGAAGCCACCTTCGTCGGCAGAACGGTAGAGACTACAGACACGGAAGTGGTGGAAGTCCGCCTTCAGGAAATCGATGGCGAGGAACGCGTTATGATCGTGGACCGCGTCCCCTAGCGTCCGCGCGATGGCCGCCTGCGGGCGGCGCCAAAAAGGGAGATCGTGCTTCAGAGATTGTCACACTTGCTCGGCGTCGAAGCACTTACACGCGAGCAAATCAGTTTTATTCTCGATCAGTCCAAGCCCTTTCAGGAATTTCAACGCCATCCCCTGAAAAAATTGGCCACTCTGCGCGGCCGGACCGTGGCCATCGCGTTTTTTGAGCCCTCCACGCGCACGCGCATTAGTTTCACTACCGCTGCTGCGCGGCTCGGCGCCGATACCATGGCCCTGCAGGCCGAAGCCTCCAGCCTCAAAAAGGGCGAGTCGCTGATCGACACGGTACGCACCCTCGAGGCCCTGCGCCCTGACGGCATCGTGATGCGCCACAGTTCCTCTGGTGCGCCGGAGTTCGTGGCCGAGCGGCTGGAAGTTCCCGTTCTGAACGCCGGTGACGGCACCCACGAGCATCCCACGCAGGCGTTGCTCGATGCCCTCACGATTCGCGACCGCAAGGGAAAGCTCGAAGGTTGGAATGTCACCATCCTCGGCGACATCTTGCACAGCCGCGTAGCCCGTTCGAATATTCACTTGCTCGCAAAGTTTGGCACTCGCATTACACTGTGCGGCCCGGCTATGTGGTGTCCTCGTGAGCTGGAATCGCTCGCACCCAACATTCGCCGCACGCCGCGGATCGAGGAGGCTCTCGAAGGCGCGGACGTGGTTCTCGTCTTGCGCGTGCAGACCGAGCGCCTGCACGAGCCTGCGCTGGCGCCCGAGGAATACATTCGCGGCTATCAATTGACGCCGGCTCGCCTGGCTCTCGCGCACCGCGAAGCGCTGGTGCTTCACCCGGGCCCGATGATTCGCGGCCTGGAAATAGATTCTGCGGTTGCCGACGGCCCGCAGTCCGCGGTCCTCGAGCAGGTGACCAACGGCCTCGCTGTGCGCATGGCTCTGCTTTACCATCTTATTGGCGGCGCTGCGGCCGACGCGCCCCATCCCGCAAAGGCCCAGCCGACGAAGGCCGATCCGGTAAAGGAATGACTCGAATGCTGCTGATTAAGAACGGCCGCGTGCTCGATCCCGCCCGGAAGACCGACGCTGCGCTCGACGTCTTGCTCGAAGGTGACCGCATCGCCAAAGTGGGCGCCAATCTCTCCGCTGCTGACGCGGAAGTTTTCGACGCGCACGGCCTGGTCGTCGCTCCCGGCTTTATCGACCTTCATTGTCATCTGCGCGAGCCCGGCGGGGAGATGTCCGAAACCATCGAAACCGGCACGCGCGCCGCGGCCCGCGGCGGATTTACCGCGGTCTGCTGCATGCCCAATACCCAGCCGGTGAACGACAGCGCTTCGGTCACGCGCGGCATCGTCGAACGCGCTGCCGCTTCCGCCGCGGTGCGCGTATGGCCCATCGGCGCGGCGTCGGTCGGCAGCAAGGGCGAGGCGCTCGCGGAGATCGGCGCCATGAAAGACGCGGGCATCGTCGCCGTCAGCGACGACGGCAGACCCATCGCCACCGCCCGCTTGATGCGCCAGGTGATGGACTACTGCAACTCGCTCGATCTTCCGGTTATCGACCATTGCGAGGATGCTTCGCTTTTCGCCGGGGGCGTCATGCGCGAAGGGCCGCGCGCCATCCGGCTTGGTCTGAAGGGAATTCCCGCGCAATCGGAATCCATCTGCGCGGGGCGCGACGTCGAGCTGGCACTGCTTGCGAGCGCCCGCCTGCACATCGCACACATGTCGACCACCGGCGCGCTCGAGTACGTGCGCTTCGCAAAGCGCGTCGGCGCGCGCGTGACCAGCGAGGTCACGCCGCATCATTTCACGCTCATCGACGAAGATGTCCGCTACGACTCCAACTACAAAATGAATCCGCCGCTCGCCTCCCGTGCCGACCGCGAAGCCTTGATCGCCGGGCTGGCCGATGGCAGCGTCGACGCCATTGCCACCGATCACGCGCCGCACCATCCCGCGAGCAAGGACGTGGAATTCGACCGCGCGCCTTTCGGCATCATCGGATTCGAAACCGCTCTGGCTCTCGGCCTTGGAGAACTGGTGCACACGGGTAAAATCCCGCTCATGCGCCTTGTCGAGCTTTTCACCAGCGGCCCGGCGCGAGTTCTCGGCAGAGAACGCACCATCGCTGCCGGACAGCCTGCCGACATCACCATTTTCTCAACCGATCATCCTTGGACGTACCACGCGGCGGAATCTCCCAGCAAATCCCGCAACACACCATTCGACGGGCGCACGTTTCGCGGCGCGCCCATGGCCACCATCGTCGCCGGACGCATCGTCTATCGACGATAAGTCGAGTCTGGATCAACGTGGACACAGCTCCTACTTCGAGGAAATACAGCGCCACCGACTTTCTCGCCGCCGAGCGGAACTTTCTGGCCTGGATTCGAACCGGATTGGCGCTGATGGGGTTCGGATTTGTGGTTGCCCGCTTCGGTCTCTTTCTCCAGGAGATCCGGCTGGCCGAGCCGCAACTTGGAACTCAATCCTACGGCTTCTCAGTCAGGTCCGGCACGGCGATGATCGGCCTGGGGGTGCTTGTAAACATTTACGCTTCGTGGCGCCACGTGCGGCTGGTTCGCGATTTGAATCGCGGCGGCATGGAGTTCACCAAGCCGTCGTTTGGGGCCCTCGCCGTCGCGCTTATTCTGGCGGCGGTTGGGCTAGCAATGGCCATTTATTTGATTTCCTGGCGGTAAGCTGGATTTCGACTAGGGGAGAGCACTATGCCGCAGTTCTTAGACAACGGAGTCGTCAACAAGCCAAGCAAGAATTCCGTCGACGCTACCGTCGAAAAATTGAAAGGAATTTTGCAGGCGAAGGGGATCACGCTATTCGCGTTAGTTGATCATAGCGGGGAAGCCGAAAAGGTAGGTTTGAAGATGCGGCCCACCGAGTTGCTCATCTTCGGCAATCCCAAGGGGGGCACTCCGCTGATGATTGCTACGCCGAGCATCGCCATCGACTTGCCGTTGAAGATTTTGGTTTGGGAAGATGAGTCCGGAAAAGTGTGGGTTTCTTACAACTCGTCCGTTTACCTTCGCGGTCGACACCGCTTGCCGGAGGACCTCGTCCCCAACATAGCGGTCGTGGAGTCCATCGCTGCTTCAGCCGCCGAATAGCTACTCGCGAGCGCAGAAATTCTCAAATCTGCTTTCGTAGGGGCACGGCATGCCGTGCCCGATATTTGGCACGCGTCCTAAACTCGAGAGAACTTAATGCGCGGCCGGTTCTGCGGCTGGATGCATTCCGTGCTGGGGAACTTCGTGGACGCCGCGTGCCGGCGCTTCCTGGTGAAAGCGGAAGAACTGATTGAGAGGCCCGGCGCCGCTACCGATGGCGTAGGATTTCTCGATCGCCTTGGTGACGTAGGCCTTCGCCAGGATCACCGCATCGCGCAATTGCTGACCTCCGGCGAGCTGCGCCGCGATTGCCGAGGAAAATGTGCAGCCCGAGCCGTGCGTGTTCGGACTCTTTACGTGGTCGCTGCCGAAGGTTTCCATCTCCGCGCCATCGCATAGCACGTCGATGGGCCTTTCGAGGTGTCCGCCGGTGACGATCACGGCGCGCGCGCCCATTTCCTGCAGGCGCTGTCCCGCAGCCTTCATTCCTTGTAGATCTTTCACATCCAGGCCGGTCAGGAACTCCGCTTCCGGAATGTTGGGCGTGATCACCGTGGCGCGCTTGAGCAATTCGTCGCGCACAAACTTTAGTCCGGGCGCATCGAGCAGCTCCGCATTGCCCGCCGTGGGCCGCGAAACGGGATCGAGAATCACATGCGGAAATTTGTGTGCATCCAGAAATTCCGCCACGACCACAGCATTCGCGCGATTCGCCAGCATCCCGATTTTTACGCCCGCGATCAGGACATCTTCCACCAGCGCGTCCAATTGCGCGCGCAGCGTCGCCGCCGGAGTAGCGTGCACCGTGCGCACGCCCTGCGTCGACTGCACCGTGAGCGCCGTAATAGCCGCCACGCCGTAGCAGTTGTGCGCCGCAAATGTTTTCAGATCGGCCGCCGTGCCGGCGCCGCAACAGGGATCGAATCCCGCGATGGTCAGGAGGATGGGAGGCCGGTGATGGCCGTTATTAGTGTGGCTTGTGTGACTGCTCAACTTCGCGTGCCCTCCGCGTCAGGCACAAATGCCGGTCACGCCCAGTAGAGCGCGCCGGCATTTCAAAATGTACGCGCCTTCTTACTCCACGCGCAACAATTAAATTTTCACTTATGGGGAAATGCGCCGGCCCGCGGAAGCTGTCGAACGACTTTCGAACTGGCGCCGAAAATTACGGGAAGAGGCCGCGAACCAGCGTTGCATCCGCCACGCGTCCGACGGCAAGGATGTAAGCTCCGGTGCGCAGGTGAGTGCGATGCTTTCGCGTCGTCTCATACACTTCCGCGAATGCGCGCCGCATCACATTTTCCAATTTCGAATTCACTTCCGACACCGGCCAGAAGAAGCTTTGCAGGTCCTGCACCCACTCGAAGTAGCTCACCGTCACGCCGCCCGAGTTCGCGAGGATGTCCGGCAGCAGCGTGATGCCTTTGCGGGCCAGTACTTCATCGGCGTGCGGAGTGGTCGGGCCGTTGGCGGCCTCCGCCACGATTTTCGCCTTTATCTGCTCCACGTTGTTCAGCGTGATCACATTTTCGAGCGCCGCAGGCACCAGGATGTCGCACTTCAGCGTTAGCAGGTCGTCATTCGAGATGCGCGAAGTTCCCGGCATGCCTACGACTGTGCCGGAGCGTTCCTTGTAGCGCATGGCCTTCAGCGGATCGATGCCGCGCGAATTGAATACTCCTCCGCGCGAATCGCTGATGGCCACCACGCGCGCCTTTTTCTCCGCGAAGAGCCGCGCCGCCATCGAGCCCGCGTTCCCGAATCCCTGGATCGCCACGCTCGCGCCGCGCAGGGACATCTTCTTCACCTTGCACGCTTCTTCCACGACCACCACGCATCCGCGCGCCGTCGCATCCGCGCGCCCTTCCGAGCCGCCGATCGAAATCGGCTTGCCGGTCACCACTCCCAGCGACGAATATCCCTTGGTCATGGAATATGTATCCATGATCCACGCCATCGTTTGCGAATCGGTGTAAACGTCCGGCGCCGGAATGTCCTGCTCCGGCCCGATCACCGGCAGAATCTCTGATGTGTACCGCCGAGTCATGCGCTCCAGCTCGGCTTTGCTCATACGCTTCGGGTCGCAGATCACGCCGCCCTTGCCGCCGCCAAAGGGGATATTCACGGCTGCCGTCTTCCACGTCATCCACATGGCCAGCGCCTTCACTTCGTCCGGAGTGACGTTTGGATGGTAGCGAAGGCCACCCTTGGCCGGGCCTCGGGCCACGTTGTGCTGCACGCGGTAGCCCGTAAACACCTTCACCTGCCCGGTGTCCATCTTCGTGGGAATCGACACTTCCAGCACGCGCTTGGGCGTCCGCAGGATCTGCCGCAGCCCGGCATCGAGCTTCAGGTGTTCCGCTGCGATATCGAACTGAATCTGCGCGATGCGATGGGGGTTGAGGTCTTCCCGCGGCGCTATCCGCGGTACCGGCGGGGCAGCCGGCTTGGCAACTGTTGCCATCGTGCCTTCCTCCTGGGTGGGAAGCCTCCGCAAACCTGCCAACCACTTTCGCGGACCCAAACTGTGCGGATGTTTGTAACTCCTACGAGAATCGAAGTTTAGCCAAGCCGCCAAGGATGTCAATGGAAACCCTGGCAAAAGATGTCCATCCCTAAACGTGTAACGACGCCATCTCAAACACCCCTTTTCTTCGTGGCGCATATAACCCTTTTATAATGAGTGGTATAGATGAAGCACGGCGTGTCGGCCCTGCTGGGCCCATTTCATGGCTCACGGGCAAAACCACGCCTTCTTGACCTCTTGGCGACCCCATCGGGGCGCCCATGTTGACCGCTACTACTGGCCGCGCTACCCTCGCTTCCCGTGACATCGAAGGGCTTTAGCAGGTTCGCTTTTCAATCCAGAATGCTCATGGGCGCGTACCTATATCGAGGGAGTCGTAAGACCCGGTGAGTTCGTCGACGCGAGCAGAGCCGAACGTCTCGGACGCGGCGCTGATGGAGAGAGTTGTGCAGCGGGACGAATCCGCTCTGGCTATGCTCTACGACCGCTACGCGGGGATGCTTTCGTCCGTACTGATTCGCATCCTGCGCGACACCCAAGCCGCCGAGGAGATTTTGCAGGATATTTTCTACCAGCTGTGGCGCAACGCCGAACGCTTCGACGCCTCGCGCGGTTCCTTGCCAGGGTGGCTGACGGTAATCGCCCGCAATCGCGCCATCTCGCGCTTGCGCCAGCACAATCCCGCGGCGGGCGATGAGCTGAATGAGAACACCGTGGCGCTGGCCTTCAATCTCGAGTCAGAGGTTTCGCAGCAGCAGCTTCTGGGCCGCGTGAAGGGCGCGCTTGACCGTCTTCCCGCCGAGCAGCGCGCCGCCGTTGAGCTCGCCTATTTCGAGGGGCTCACGCATTCGGAGATCGCCGCTCGTACCGGCGATCCGCTCGGCACCGTGAAAACGCGCCTGCGCTCGGCGCTCGAAACCTTGCGGCGAACGCTGCATACTTCGGTGGCATCGGGGATATGAACGGCATGAACGGCCATCCAACTCGCGAAGAAGATTTCGATCTCTACGCCCTCGGCGCACTCGAAGGCGAAGAGCGGCAGGCCATCGAGTCGCACCTCGCCGGCTGCCGCGAGTGCGCGCGTAAGCTCGGCGAAGCGCAGGGGCGCATCGCGCTTCTCGCCCTCGCCGCACCTCCAGTTGCGCCGTCAGCCGCCGTAAAACAGCGGCTGATGAGCCAGATTCGCGGCGATGCCGAACGAACCGCTCCTGAGAGGGAGACTTCTGAAAGGCCCGACCCGCGAAGGGCTGCCACGGAAAGCGCCGGGCGCGAGCGCTCCAGCGGATTCTTCGGCCGCTGGTGGGCCGCCGTGCTCGTCCCGGTCGGCGCCGCTCTCGCCATCGCCACGATTTTCCTGTGGAACGAAAACCGCCATCTGAGCCATCAGCTCGATGCGCTTTACTCCACCGTGCGTCTGGAGCGGCAGCAACTTGACGAAGCCCGGCAGGTAGCGGATCTGCTCGCGTCGAGTGACACCATCACCGTACCGCTCGCGCAGCAGCCTGGTATGCCTGCGGGTAGCGCGCACGTTTCCTATAATCCGAAAACCGGCATGCTCATGTATGACGGCGCGCTCGCACCCGCCCCGTCGGATAAGATCTACCAGCTGTGGCTCGTCCCGGTGAACGGGAAACCCATCAGCGCAGGAGTCTTCAAACCCGCCGTCGGTCTGCCGGACCACTGGATGGTGGCCCTGCCTCCCGGCACCGCGCCCAAGGCCTTCGCGGTGAGCCTCGAGCCCTCCGGTGGCATGCCGCAACCCACGGGTCCCATGGTTTTGGTAGGCCCTGTCTCTTAGTTTCGATCCTGCGTCCTGGTCCGGTTGGCATAGGTCAACTTGACCCTCTCTTCGCTTGTGGAGGACGCCTCCTGGGCGTATAACCACTCTATCCGGCAGGCAAAAGGGCGATTCCTGCCGCTTTTTCTGAGGAGGATGTAAATCATGAAGAGAGCTATCAGCACGCTCGGCCTGCTTGTGTTTCTGGCCGCGGCCGTCGGACTTTCCGCCGCGGACAGTAAGACCACGACGTGGACCGGTTGGATCAGCGACGCGCACTGCGGCGCCAAGGGCATGAGCGCGGAGCACAAGGCTTGTGCTAACACATGCGTAACCAAGAACGGATCGTCCTGGGTGTTCGTCAACACCGCGGACAAGAAGGTCATCGCCATCCACAACCAAGACGCCGTCAGCGGCGAGAAGAATCTGGGGAAAGAAGTGAAGGTCACCGGCCATCTGATGGACGATGGTTCGCTGCACGTCGACTCCATCGCCGACGCCAGCTAGCGCAGCTGAATCCCGAACCTGCTATTCGACGTGGAGTGTGGCCTTCGCCGCGCTCCACGTTATTTTTGTGCTTCGATCCTATCCGCTCCCATGAAGGGCCGCAGCGCTTCCGGAATCACGATGGACCCGTCCGCCTGTTGGTAATTTTCCACCACGGCGATCCACGTACGCCCCACCGCCAGCCCCGAGCCGTTCAGCGTATGAACGAATTCCGACTTGCCGCCCTTGGGCTTAAAGCGGATCCCCGACCGCCGCGCCTGAAACGCCTCGGTGTTCGAGCATGAAGAAATCTCCATGAACTCCTTCGCGGACGGCAGCCACACCTCGATGTCGTAGGTCTTCGCCGATGCGAACCCCATGTCGGCCGTGCACAGCTGCACGACGCGATAGTGCAGGCCCAGCTTCTGCAGCAGCGCCTCCGCGTTGCTTACCAATGACTCGAGTTCGTCGTAGCTCTGCTCTGGCCGCGTGAACTTGAACATCTCTACCTTCTGAAATTGATGCTGGCGCTTGAGGCCCCGCGTGTCTTTTCCCGCCGCGCCGGCTTCGGCGCGGAAGCACGCCGTCCACGCGCAGACTTTGCGTGGGAGTTCATCGGCGTCCAGCGTTTCGTCGCGCAGCAGGCTGGTTAACTCCACTTCCGACGTGGGCGTCAGCCACAAATCTGTACCTTCGATGTGAAACATTTCCGCTGCGAATTTTGGCAACTGCCCCACGCCGGTCAGCGACGCCGTGTTCACCAGGAACGGCGGCAGGATCTCCGTATAGCCGTGCTCGCGCGTGTGCACGTCGAGAAAGAAATTCGCGATGGCCCTTTCCAGACGTGCGCCCGCTCCCTGGTATACGGCGAACCGCGCGCCGGCGATCTTTGCCGCCGACTCGAAATCCAGGATTCCCGCGCCCTCACCAACCTCCCAGTGCGGCCGCGGCGCGAAATCGAACGCCGGGGGCGCGCCCCAGCGCCTGACCTCCACGTTGTCCGCCGCGCCCGCGCCCACCGGAACGCTCGCGTGCGGGATATTCGGAATCGTCAGCATGAATTGCCGAAGCTTTTCGTCCAGCTCGCCAATGCGCTCGTCGTTGCGCTTGATCTCCTCGGCCATCTCCTTCATATGCGCGAGGATCTCCGAAAGCGCATCGCCGCCGGCTGCGCTACCCGAAGCGCCCGTGGAAGAGCGTTTCAGCCGCGCGATCTGCTCGCTGGCCTTGTTGCGGTCCGCCTTCATCCGCTCCGTCTCGGTGATGATCTTTCGCCGCTCGGTGTCGATCTCGCGGAAAGGAGCCAGGTCCAGCGTGATTCCGCGGTCGCGCGCCATCTTCTCAATCGTTTCGGGGTGCTCTCGCACAAATCCAAGGTCTAGCATGAGCGGATTAGAATAGCGGAAAGGAGTGGCGAGTGGATAGTCCCGCGTCGACTGACTTGAGTGTGCCGTTGCGGCATAAGCACTCCTGCCTGTGCTCGTAACCCCACTGTAATCAGAGTGCAATCCTAGGGGAACCTGAGGGGATACATCGGGGGCGGCCCCTGTCCTCAGTCCAGTCCTATAACTGTCTTTCGGGCGCGAGCCTTGTGTCCTTAAACCTGTACCTCTTCGGTACGCCAGCATCTAGATTGCGCCGACAAGCCTACCGGCGGAGCAAATCCGCGAATTGCCGCATCTCGTCCAGCGCCAGGTCGGACACGGCCCAGTAAGTCATTCCGCCGCGCGTCCAGTGCAGGATGTTGTAGCCATCGCGGGTGGTTTCGCGCAGGCCGCTATCCCTGTCCGTCGGCGTCGGCCATACGAACACGTTAATCGGATGCTGCCGCCGCTGGTAGACCAGCGAAGCCACCGCCCGTCCGTGGATGTAGTCCAGCCGTCCGCCCACGAGGGGAAATCCGTCTGACGCGAAATCTGCCACCGGTGGCGCAAAATCCAGCTTGCCGTGGAACCAAGGCTTCACCGTGTGCTGATCTGTCGAAGGCACGTCCATGAGGTGGTTGGCCATCAGCGAACGCACGTGCGCCGATTCGATTTCCCCCGCCAGTTGATTCTCCTGCGAGGGTCCCCAGAGGCTCGTAGCACGCAGGCCAACCAACAACACCAGCGCAAATGCCGCAGCTGCACCCATCCAGCTCCACGCGAGCCGCCTAGAGGGAAACGCGCTCGGGCGCAGCGCCTTTGCCGTGCTCTCGCCGCGCATTGCCGAGCTCACGGATGGCTCCGCAGCGGCGATAGCGCTCACCCGCGCCCGCAGGCTCTGCGACGCGCGGAAGTAGGGAGCCTTTTCTCGCACCAATGACCGCAGCGCTAGCGCGCTCTGCTGGGCGGCCGCGCACGCGGGGCAGCCGGCGATGTGCCGCTCCACTTCCAGGTTGTGCACCGCGTCCAGCTCGCCGTCGACATAGCTGCCGACCAGCGGCTTACTTTCCGCGCAGTTCATCCGCCACCTCCTTTCCCGGGCTCGCACTCAGAGCGTTCGCCAGCCGCGCGCGGGCACGCGCCAGGCGGGACATTACTGTGCCCACCGGCACTCCCGCTACGTCCCCGATTTCCTTGTACGAGAGCCCTTCCAATTCCCGCAGCACCAGGGCTTCGCGAAACTCAGCCGGCAGCTCTTCGAGCGCGCGCGCCAGCGTTTCGCGGCTGGCCTCGGCAATCAGCAATCCCTCGGCGTCCGGCGCCTCGGTCTGCGGCGTATGCGCGCCCTCGTCGAATTCCACTGCAAGCTCCTGCCGCCGGTTCGAGCGCAGCCACGAGTAGCAGGTGTTACGCACAATGGCCAGCAGCCAGCTGCGCGTATTCCCGCCGCGAAATCCTGAAAAGCCCTTCCACGCACTCAGGCACGATTCCTGCACTAGGTCTTCGGCCTGGTCCTTGCCGCGCACCAGCCAACGCGCCAGGTTATACGCCGCGTCCAGGTGCGGAAGGATGGCTTCCTCGAAGCGCGCGGATTCGGTTTCGGTGACCAACATGATCTCGATCTCGTAACGCTATCCGTTCTTAGACGCTCCTGCCAACGATTTTATTCCCGGGCCTAAATTCCCGTCGCGGCCGGGAATATTCCGAGCCCAAAGGCGTCCGATCAAGTGAGGCAGCCAAATCGGCTATGCCGCAAAGGAGACACAATGGCAAAACATACCAACGAACCGAAATACATCACCGAAAACCATAACCGCGACGGCATCGACCGCCGGGGATTCCTGGAATGCATGGCCTGGGCTGGCACGGGCGTGCTCTGCCTGCTGCAGGGAGGTGTGCTGCGCTCCTATCCGCTGAGCGATGTCACACGCGAGCAGATCAAGGGATTGCACGGTGACTTCAGCTTCGTGCAGATCAGCGACAGTCACATCGGATTTAACAAGGCTGCCAACCCGGACGTCACCGCTACCCTGCGCGAAGCCATCGCCAAAGTAAACGCGCTGCCCACGCCGCCTTCGCTTGTGCTGCATACAGGCGACCTGACGCAACTCTCCAAGCCCGAGGAGTTCGACACCCTCGCGGAATCGCTCAAGAGCCTTAACACCAGCCGCATCTTCTTCGTGCCCGGCGAACATGACGTGCTGAACGACAATGGCGCCGAGTACCGCAGCCGCTTTGGCAAGGATACGCAGGGCGACGGCTGGTACAGCTTCGACGCCAAGGGGATTCATTTCATCGGTCTTGTGAACGTGCTGAACCTGCGTGCCGGCGGGCTCGGATACCTGGGCCCCGATCAACTCGCGTGGCTGAAGAACGACGTCGCGCGGCTGAAGAGCAGCACTCCCATCATCGTCTTCGCTCACATTCCTCTCTGGGCCGTCTATCCGCAGTGGGGATGGGGCACCGACGACAGCGCCGAGGCCCTTTCGTATCTGAAGCGATTCGGATCTGTGACCGTACTCAACGGGCACATTCACCAGACCATGGCTAAGGTCGAGGGCAACATCACGTTTCACACCGCGTGCTCCACGGCGTTTCCACAGCCGCAGCCGGGCCAAGCGGATTCGCCGGGGCCAATGAAAGTTCCGGCCGAGCAGCTCCGCAGCCTCTTGGGTGTCACCGACGTCAACTTTGTCCGCAGCAAACACACTTTGGGGATCGTTGACTCGTCACTCGCGTGATCCCCGAATACGAAGACAACCACTCTCAGTAGAAAAAATTCGCAAAGGAGAAAAAACAATGAACGTCAAGAAAGCAACACTGCTTTTTGGAATGACAGCAATTCTGGCAACCGGCTTCCTCTTCATGGCCGGGGCCGAAAGAAGCCACGCCGCTGGTGCTCCCGAGAACACCGCTAAGACAATCGAAATAAAAATCGATAACTTCAGCTTCGGCCCCATGACATTGACGGTGGCTGCGGGAACCACTGTCACCTGGATCAACAATGACGATGTTCCGCACACCGTGGTGAGCGAAGACCTCAAGACCTTCAAGTCGGGCGCTCTCGATACCGGCGATAAATTCTCTTACACGTTCACCAAGCCAGGTAAATACCCCTACTTCTGCTCGGTCCATCCAAAGATGATGGCCGAGATCGTAGTGGAGTAGTAAGCACGATCATCCAGTAAGCACGGAGAAGACATGAATCCCTTCGACTTAAAAACCGCGCTGCTTGCCCGGCACGCGCAACACGTGGTGTTGGTGCACTTTCCCATCGCGCTGTTCATTACCGGAGTGGCCTTCGATGTGATCGCGCTCTGGAAGAGCAGTCGCACGCTCGCTGCCGCCGCCTATTACAACATGTCGGCGGCGGCGATATTCGCGGTGCCAACCGTAGTCACCGGCCTGTTGGCATGGCAACTCCAACTAGAAGGCGCAAGGCTTAGGGGGAACCTGCGGTTGCATTTGATCTTGGCCCTGCTCTCGACTGCTGCGATCTGGCTGGTGTGGAGTTTTCACTTCCGGGCGCAACGCAAACCGAAACCTATGTCACCTGCTGGTCGGCTGATCGTAGAATTTGCGGCCGTGTCTCTGGTTGCCCTTACCGGACACATCGGCGGCTTTCTCAGTGGAGTCAACGGCCCAGGCTAGCTCGGCACTGCGTTGTGATTCCGTAAGGTTTCCGCGCGCCTCGCGAGCCAATTTTGAAGCGGAAATAGGTGTGCTAACATCAAATCACTATGCCAAATACAGTTTATATCGTCAGTGCGGTAAGGACGCCGATTGGGAAATTCGGCGGGATGCTTGCGGACTTCTCGCATCCGGATTTGGGAGTGATTGCGGTGCGCGCGGCGCTGGAGCGCGCCTTCGGCTTGCCTTTGCCGCCCGAGCGCACGCCCGGCGAGTTCGATTACGCGCCCGGTGACACGCATACGGGGCACAACGGTTCCAACCAGACGGGCGCGGCCCTGCCGTGGCACGTGGATGAAGTAATCTTTGGCAACGCGCGTCCGGCCGGCGTGGGTCCCAATCCCGCGCGGCAGATTGCCTGGCGTTCGGGGCTGGGCGATGACGTGCCGGGATTCACGGTGAACATGGCCTGCGCCTCGGGCCTGCGTGCCATCGTCCTCGCCTGGCAGGAAATTCTCACCGGACAAGCCGGCATCGTCGTCGCGGGCGGCGCGGAATCGATGAGCCGCGTCCCGTATCTACTCGAAGCGCGCTGGGGATATCGCCTCGGCAACCAGCAGCTCATCGACTCCATGTATCGCGACGGCCTTTCCTGCCCGATTTCGAAAATGATCATGGGAGAAACGGCGGATCTGCTGGCGCAGGATTACAAAATTCCCCGCGACGAGCAGGATGCCTACGCGCTTGCCAGCCACCAGCGTGCCGCCCGCGCGGCTGCCGAGTGCCACTTCAAGGCGGAGATTGTTCCCATCACCGTCACGGACAAGAAGGGCAACAAGACCGTGCTCGCGAAAGACGAGCATGTCCGCCCGGACGTGACCCTCGAAGGTCTCGCGAAGCTGCCGCCCGTTTTCAACAAGACCGGCACGGTGAGCGCCGGAAACGCCAGCGGCATCACTGACGGTGCAGCGGCCCTGGTGCTAGCGAGCGAAGAAAAAGTCCGCGAGCTGAATTTGAAGCCCATCGCGCGCATCGTGGACGCCACCATTGCCGCCGTCGATCCCCGCGTGATGGGCATCGGCCCCGTCCCGGCGATACGCAACCTGACCAAGCGCACTGGGACGAAACTCGAAGATTACGACGCCGTGGAATTGAACGAGGCGTTCGCCGCGCAGGTGTTGGCCTGCGATCGCGATCTGCATTTCAATCGTGAGCGACTGAATCCCAACGGTGGCGGCATCGCCCTCGGGCATCCCATCGCCTGCACCGGCTCGCGCATCATGACCACGCTCATCAATGAAATCCGCACCCCAGGCAGCGCGTCCGCTGGCCCCTCGGCCAGCCCCCGAACTGGCCGCAAGGGCCTTGCCACTTTGTGTGTGTCCGGTGGATTGGGCGTGGCAGTGGAAATCGAAACCGTCTAAGCTCGGAGCAGCCCCCCAAAGGGCGCGTTTGGCCCATCTTCAGCGGGTTTCCGGCGGAGTGGAGCGGTTTCGATGCCCAAAGAATCGCGCGGCGTAGAAGTTCTGGGTACCCTGGCGCTGGTCGCGCCGAAAATCGAAGACTTCGAATTCGTGAAGGTGCGCGTGGAGGGCGAAATCGCGCGCCTCACCCTCGACCGTCCCGAACACAACCTCCTCAATGAGCGCATGCTCGCGGAGCTGGCCGCGGGCATCAACACGCTCGGCGAGCGCAGCAACATCAAGCTGATCGTGCTGGACTCTGCCGCGAAGGCCTTTTGCGGCGGCATCGAGCTCGGCGAATACACGCAGCGTCGCGTCTTTCAGATGCTGGACGCGTTTCACGGCGCGTTCACGGCCATGCTCGACACTTCCAAGCCGTTGCTGGTCGTCGTGAACGGGCCGGCCTTCGGCGGCGGCGCGGAGCTCGCGGCGCTGGGCGATCTGGTGATTGCAACTCCTAAAGCGAAATTCGCGCAGCCGGAAATCAAGCTCGGCGTTTTTCCTCCTCTGGCCGCGGCCGTCCTCCCTTACTTGCTCGGCCCCAAACACGCGCTGGAGCTGGTGCTGACCGGTGAAACCATTTCAGCAGAGCGCGCCCGCGAGCTGGGCCTGGTGAACTGGCTGGTGCCGGAAGCGGATCTGCAGAAGAAAGTAGACGAAGTCGCCGCCAAGGTCACGGCGCAGTCCGGCCCTGTGCTCACCATGGCCAAGAAAGCAATCATGGGCAGCCTCGGCTTGCCGTTGCGCGACGGCGTGCGCAACTCGATGAAGGTTTTCCTGAATGAGCTCGCCGACCTCGAAGATTCGCAGGAAGGTTTGCGAGCGCTGGTGGAAAAGCGCGCACCGAAGTGGAAAAATCGTTAAGGCGATTCGCTCCCTGGCGTGCGCACTCGTCGCGGCCGCCGTTGACACCGGCCGCGAACACAGCTTAGACTCGCCTTCGACAATCTGAGCTGGTCTGGTTTGTGGGAAGGCCGTGAAAATCGGCCACGGTCCCGCCACTGTGATCGGCCGCGCAGCGAAAAAGCGGCGCAGGCCGAAAGTCAGGACGCCTTCCAGGCCGCCTACGCTGGCGCTCTTCGCGAGAAAGGGCGCGGCCATTCGCCTCGCTTTGCTCGCGAGGCTTTTTTATTTTGGAGAGATGCATTGAAGCAATTCTGGATACGGGCGTTGATCTTTTGTGCGTTGCTGCTCGGCGCTGCGGCCTTGCGCGCTGACACGCACGCTCCCGCGCGGCCCCCCGCCCAGGCCACCTCCCAAAATGCACCCGCGAGCCATCCTGCCGCGGAAGCAATCACCGATGAAGTGGGCCGGCGCGTAGAAGTTCCCGCGGAAGTGAAGCGCATCGTCACCCTGGCGCCCGATTTGACGGAAACCGTGTACGCAATGGGGCTCGGCGACCGCCTCGCCGGCGATACGAATTTCTGCGATAACCCCCCAGCGGCCAAATCGAAGCCCCACGTCGGCAATCCGCAGAATCCCAGCCTCGAAGCCATCGCCGGGCTGCGCCCCGATCTCGTGTTGGCCTCAGCCTCCATCAATCGTGAGGAAACAGTGGACGCGATCGAGCGCCTCGGCATCGCCGTCTACACCAGCGACCCGCACACCGTGCGCGGGATGCTGGATTCGGTCGCGCGCATGGGAGAAGTGATGGGAGCCGGCGCCCAGGGCAGGGAAGTTGTGGCGCAACTGCGCGAACGGCTCGACGCCGTGCACGCGAAGCTCGCCGACCGCCCGATGACCCACGTACTTTTTGTCACCTGGCAGCAGCCGCTGATCAGCATCGGACAAAATACATTCATCGCTGACGCGCTGCGCTGGGCCGGCGCCGAATCGATCATTTCGTCCGACCGCAACTGGCCGCAGGTTAGTCTCGAAGAAGTCGTGCGCCTGCAACCGGACTACCTCATTTTTACCGACGATCATGGAACCAGCGCAACCGACGCCTCGCAGTTGGCCGACTTGCGCTCGCGGCCCATCTGGAAGGATTTGCAAGCCGTGCAACTCGGCCACGTCGTGGATGTGGACGAAGAGATGGTGCGCCCGTCGTCGGGACTCGTGGACAATATTGAACGCCTGGCCCAGCGACTGCATCCGGAAGCCTTCGCGCCGGCCACGGAGAACAGAAAGCCGAAAAGCGAAATCAGCGCCGCGCTTCTGCCGCCCTGCACCCCGCGCGCAGGCGTAAAGTCGGCATCAGTCGCCGCAAGCCAAGAGGTATCGCCGTGCGCCCGCTGACGCCCCGGCGTGTGCTGGGAATTTGCACCCTGCTGTGCGCGGTGCTTTTCGCGGCAGTGGTCGTCGCATTGCGCATGGGCGCGTATCCGATCGCGGTCAGCGATATCGTCGCCACTCTTATCAACGGCGCGCTCGGCCGCTGGAATGAGATCCCTGTCGAATTCAAGGACATCGTATTCGACGTCCGCTTGCCGCGCATCGCGCTGGGAATTCTTGTCGGCGCGTCGCTGGCCACTTCCGGCGCGGGATTTCAGGCCTTGCTGCGCAATCCGCTGGCCGAGCCGTACGTGTTGGGCGTATCGAGTGGCGCGGCCCTGGGTGCGATCCTGAGCCTGATTTTTGCGCCGCACATGTCCGGAGCCATTCAATTCGCCGCCTTCGTCGGAGCCGGCGCCACGATTACGGCAGTTTATTTCCTCGGGCGCCGCGGTGGACAATTGGATAGCCCCACATTGCTGCTCGGCGGAATCGTGGCCGCTTCGTTTCTCTCCGCAGCCATCATTTTCCTGATGACCACGCTCAGCGGGCGCGACCTGCGTGGCATGGCCTTCTGGCTCATGGGCGATCTGGCGACACAGCCAAATGTCAGTTTGCTGTGGCTGTATCTGGGGCTCGTGGTAGCGGCGGGTGCAATTTATTCGGCCTCGTCCGACCTCAACCTGATTCTGACCGGCGAGAAGGAAGCGCAGCACCTGGGCGTGAACGTGGATCGCGTGAAGATTGTCGTGTACATCTCCGCGTCTGTGCTCACCGGGCTGGCCGTTTCGGTTAGCGGTGCCATCGGATACGTCGGCCTGCTTGTGCCGCACGTGATGCGCATGATGTTCGGCACGGACTATCGCGTGCTCATCCCGACATCCGCCATTGGCGGAGCGATCTTGATCGTGCTGGCGGACACACTCGCGCGCACCGTCGTAGCCCCGACGGAATTGCCGGTGGGCGCGATGACGGCTCTCGCTGGCGCTCCGGTTTTCATTTACCTCATGCGGAGACGCGTCCGATGAGCTCAGGCGGATCCTCGACCGTGGCTGCGCCCGCGCCGCTTTCGAATGCGCCTGCCGTGCGCTTGAAGGTCGAGCAGGCCAGCTACGCCTATGCGGCGACGGATCGTTCGGCGCCCAAGTTCACGCTGGGCCCAGTCAGCTTTGAAGCACAGGAGCGCGAAGTGGTCTCCATCCTGGGGCCGAACGCCAGCGGGAAATCCACGCTGCTGCGTCTGCTGGCGGGAGTTGCCAAACCGCTTTCCGGCCGCGTGGAGGTCAACGGCGGGGAAGTGAGCTCGCTCGACGCACGCACGCGCGCTCAACGCATCGCGCTCGTGCAGCAGGAAAGCGAGCTGTTGTTTGCCCTGCGCGTGTGGGAATACGTCCTGCAGGGGCGCTATCCCTACGGTAAACGCCTGCGATTTGAATCCGAGGAAGATTGTTTGCTGGCCGGGAATGCACTGGCGCAAGTGGGTGCTGACGCCCTGCGCGATCGCTGGATGGACGAGCTTTCCGGCGGCGAAAAGCAGCGAGTGATCCTGGCCCGCGCGCTGGCGCAGCAGCCTTCGCTACTCCTGCTTGACGAGCCCACGCAACATTTGGACATCGGCGGAAAGTTGGAGCTTTTGCGGCGATTGCGTCGCCTGGCGGATGACAATCGCTACACCGTCCTCGTAGTCACGCACGAGCTGAACCTGGCCGCGGAGTTTTCCGACCGCATCGTGCTGTTGCACAAAGGCAAGTGTCTGCGGGCCGGAATTCCGGCGGAAGTCTACGATCGCGATTTGCTGGCGGAAGTTTTTGAGGCGCCTTTGGAAGTAGAGACGCGAGCCAACGGGCGCCCGCGCGTCGTGCTGACCGGGACGCGCGAAACTTGATTTTTTTCAGCTGAGGCCGGCTGTCGGCCTCGGCAAACGGCCACGACGAACTTGATCGCGCCGTCCACAATCACCGGAGACTCCGCGAACGGGAAGACGGTGCAAATCCGTCGCCGCCGCGCGACTGTAAGGCGGAAGTTTTTTATTCGGCGCGTGCCACTGATCCGCAAGGTGAAGCAGTAAATCGCCCGCGGGTTGGGAAGGCCGTGCCGGGGTCCCACGATTTGCCGGGGCACGCCGCCAAGCCAGGAGACCGGCGGAGCCTCCAGCCTGCTTCGTATGCCTATGGCATGCGCTTCAGGACAACCTTCAACTCCCGCGCGAGAGGGAGAGGAGGAATCGATGAGACTCTGCCGCCTTTCCGCTTTTGTTTTTCCGATTTTGTTCGTGCTCCTGCTGCAAACCTTGCTCCTTCCGTCAGCCTCCGCCCAAGAAACCGCCCAAAGGCAAAACAGTGCCACGCTCGCCGGCACCATCACGGACCCCAGCGGCGCGGCCATTCCCAATGCGACCATCGCCGCCAAGCCGCTCGATTCCACCGGTAAGCCGTCGGAGGCGCGCAGCGGCGCAAACGGAAAATTTTCACTGGCCCTTGCGCCCGGCAGATACCGCGTGAGCGCGACGCACGCCTCGTTTGCGCCTCTCGATCAGGAGTTTTCCTTCGCATCGGGCGAGAGCAAGATGTGGGACGCTCGGCTCGTGCTCGCGGTACTGTCCTCAAGCGTCATCGTCACCGCGCAAGCCCAACCCGTCGAAGCGGGAACGGAGACCGCTCCTGTTGACGTGATCATGCGTCAGCAAATCGACCAGACTCAGAACATTTTTCTCTCTCCGGTGCTGGCCACCGCCCCCGGCGTCAGCTTTTCGCAGCTCGGGCCCATGGGCGGAGTGACGTCGCTCTTCCTCGACGGCGGCAACTCCAACTACACCAAGGTGCTCATCGATGGCGTGCCCGTAAATCAGCCAGGCGGAGCTGTCGATTTTTCGAATTTCACGACTGACAGCCTCGACAAAATAGAAATCGTCCACGGTGCGTCGAGCGTCCTCTACGGCTCGGACGCCATGGACGGCGTTGTGCAGCTATTCACCCATCGCGGCACCACGCCCGCGCCACAGCTGATTCTCGAAGGGAATGGCGGGACGTTTGACACCGGCCAGGGCAGTGGGGAACTGAGTGGATTGCTCGGCCCGCTCGATTACTCGCTTGCCGCGGCATATTTCTCAACGGGCGGACAGATCGCCGCCCCGTTTATGGGCGAGCGCCCGCTGGACTATTTTCGGGACACTACGCTTTCGGGCAATTTCGGCTGGAAGTTCTCTGATACCGACACGCTGCGCCTGACCGTTCGCAACAGCGCCAGCGACGCCGGGCAGCCGGGGCAGACACTCCTGGCCGATGACTCTCCGTTTGCCGTCGATCCGGGTCAGCACACGAATCTTCAGAACTTTTCGGCCGGTCTCACGTGGGACGTCGCGCTCAGCCAGCACTGGCAGAATCAGTTGGTCGGCTACGAATCTCGATTTGAGGAGTCGGAGTTCACTCCGCCCTTCGAGCCTTTCGTCAGCAAATTCAACACCGCCGGGTTCGACGATCAGGCAACCTATTCGTTCCGGAACGGAGGCGTTACCACCGGCTACATGTTTCAAGTCGAAAATGGCGGAGCTCAAGCGCGCCACAATCAGGCCGGATACGTCGAAGTGCATTACAACTTTCCCCCGAGGCTTTCGGTGGTCGTAGGTGGGCGAGTGGAGGATAACGGGTTCTTCGGCACCCGCGCCGTCCCGCGCGTAGGGGCTTCCTACGCGTTACGATACGGCAGCGGTTTCTGGGGCGCCACCCGTCTGCTCGCTTCCTACGGTCAGGGGATCAAAGAGCCAGTGTTGTTTCCCGTAGGGTGCACGCCGGTTCTAGATCCTGAGCAGAGCACCACTATTGACGCCGGTATCGAGCAGTCCTTCGCCGAAAACCGCGCCAAGCTGACGGTCACCTATTTCCACAATGACTTTCGCGACATCGTCAGCTTCGAATCCGGCGGTGAAAACCCCACGTGCCCGCCCTTCGGCGGCAGTTTTTTCAACACCGACAAGGCGCGCGCCTTTGGAGCGAATTCATCGCTCGCCGTGAAGGCCACAAGTTGGCTCGACGTCACCGCGAATTACAGCTACGACGATTCGAAAGTGCTCGACTCCCCCAACGCCACCGATCCGGCGCTCCTGCCGGGCAATCGTCTACTGAAGCGCCCGCTGAATGACGCGAATCTGGCCCTCAACGCCCATTGGCGCGGCGCAAACTGGAACATGAGCGGCCACTATGTGGGCGTCCGCACCGATAGCGATTTCCTCGGCCTCGGCATCACCAGCAATCCAGGCTATTTCCGTCTCGATATGGCCGCCAGCATGCCGCTGCACTACGGCATCTCGCTCACGGCGTACTTCGGCAACCTGCTCGACCGCCATTACCAGGACGCCATCGGATACCCGGCGCTCGGCTACAACTATCGCTTCGGTATCCGCTACGTATGGGGCGGGGAATGATCTCGCCGCCCGTGGATGGTTGTGTCATCCCGAACCCATCCGCGCCCTTTGCGGATGGTGTGAGGGATCTGTTTTTCTCTTCGTTTTCGGGTGCCCCGTCCTTGCGGTTTTTGCAAGGGTGGGGCTTTTGCCTTTGCTTTTGTAGCGGCCGCCTTTAGGGGGCGGTTTTTCTCGGTGTCCGGAACCGCGAACCGAGCCAAATTGTCCGGTCGCCCGGCCCCATCGGCCGCCAAATCGCGGTCCCGTGCACCCGCGGGGCAGGTGTTATAATTCTTCACTCACGATGATCCGAACCGCACAAGAATCGTCGCGCATCGCGCCGGACGTAATGGCGCGCTACGAAGCCGTCATCGGCCTCGAGGTGCACTCCCAGCTCCAGACCGTCACCAAGGCCTTTTGCGCTTGCTCGACAAAATTCGGCGCGGCTCCGAATTCCAATACCTGCCCCGTGTGCCTCGGTCTGCCCGGGGCGCTGCCGGTTCTTAATAAACGCGCGCTCGAGCTGGCTCTGCGCGCTTCACTGGCCATTAATTGCAAAATCCAGCCATACTCGCGTTTTGCGCGCAAAAACTATTTCTACCCCGACCTGCCCAAGGGCTACCAGATTTCGATGTACGAGCTGCCTTTGGCGCTCGCGGGCTATCTGGATATCGAAGCCGAAGGCCAGCACAAGCGCATCGGCATCACCCGCCTGCACATGGAGGACGACGCCGGCAAGAGCCTGCACGAGGGTTTCCCGGACGCCGAGCGCTGGACGCACGTCGACTTCAACCGTTGCGGCACGCCGCTCATTGAGATCGTTTCCGAGCCGGACCTCCGCTCGCCGGCCGAGGCCTACGCCTACCTCAACACGCTCAAGCAGATCCTCGAATACACGGAAGTGAGCGACTGCAACATGGAGGAAGGTTCCCTGCGCTGTGACGCCAACGTGAGCGTGCGCCTGCGCGGCGCGCCGAAATTCGGGACCAAGGCGGAAGTGAAAAATCTGAATTCCTTCCGCTATCTCGCTCACGCTCTGGAATACGAAATCGAACGCCAGATAACCACCATCGAAGCGGGCGGCACGATTGTGCAGGAAACGCGCCTCTGGAACGTCGCCGCGGCGCGCACCGAGCCCATGCGTTCGAAGGAATTTGCGCACGACTACCGCTATTTTCCTGACCCCGACCTGCTACCTGTAACCGTCTCCGAGCGTCAAATGGAGGAGATCCGCGCGGCCATGCCGGAATTGCCGGAGGCCAAGCTGGCGCGCTTTTTGAGCAACTACGGCATCGCTCCATATGATGCGGGCGTGCTCACTGCGTCGCGAGCCCTTGCCGATTATTTCGAGGCTGTCGTGCGCGCCGGAGCGCCGGCCAAGGTAGCCGCGAGTTGGATTTCGATCGAGCTGCTCCGCCGCCTTAACGACGCCGGAAAAGATATTTCCGAGTGCCCACTGCCGCCTCACGCGCTGGCGGATCTACTGAGCCGCATCGACAAAGGCGAAATCACGGCGGCCAGCGGGAAAAAAGTATTCGCCACCATGTATGAAAGCGGCAAGCGCGCCTCGGAAATCATCGCGGCCGAACGCTTCGCGCAAATCACCGACGCGAGCGCCATCGAGAAAATCGCGCGCGACGTGGTGGCCAAGAGTCCGGACAATGCCGCGAAATATCGCGCCGGCAACGAAGGCGTATTCAAGTTTTTCGTCGGCCAGGTGATGCGCGAGACGCGCGGCCAGGCCAATCCGCAAGTGGTGAATGAAGTTGTGAAGCGCGTTCTCGCTGAGTAGTCCGCAGTTCGAAGGGAGGGAGCACATGCCAGCAGAAGGAGAAGTGGCGCCCGATTTCCGGGTTACAGCCGATGACGGAAGCACCGTCGCACTCGAGGATTTCCGCGGTCGAAACCTGCTTCTGTATTTTTATCCCAAAGCTAACACCACCGGCTGCACGCATGAAGCCATGGAATTCCGCGACCGCATGATGGACTTCCAAGCTCTGAAAACATCCATCGTCGGCGTCAGCGGCGACACCGTCGAGGAGCAGACCAAGTTCAAGGAGCGCTACAGTTTGAATTTCCCGCTACTCGCGGATACCGAGTTCCAGGTCATTGAAGCCTACGACGCGCGCCGGATGAAGAGTTTCTTCGGTAAATCGTTTCTGGGCATCATCCGCACCACGTTTTGGATCGGGCCGGACGGCACAATTCGCAAGGTTTGGCCGCGGGTGAATGTCAAAGGTCACGCCGACGAAGCGCTGGCTGCCATCCGCGAAGTCGAAGCCCAGCTCGCGAACGCTACAGTGTGACGCGCAGTCCGTCGTTTTCTTCGATTGGCCCATCGATAGGTTCGATGAGCGCGTTGTCGATCAGCCGCGTCGCCCCCACGCGCGCGGCAATCGCCGCGTAGCAGGCCTTGCGCAGTCCGGCCGCAGCCTCGAAAGTGTCCGCGTCAACAATGTCCGCGTAGTCGACTTTCACCCCCGACTCCACATCCAACACGCGCCGCATCGACGCAACCAGTCGCGCCGGATCGCGTTGGCCAGCAGCGATGTCGCGCCGCAACGCTTCGAGTGCGCGGTAAAGCGCCGTCGCCGCGCGCCGCTCGTCGCTTTTCAAGTATGCGTTGCGCGACGAAAGCGCCAAGCCATCCGCCTCTCGCACGATGGGGCACGTCACCACCTCCACGCCGAGATTCAGGTCGCTGGTCATCCGCCGGATGATGCGAAGTTGTTGCGCATCCTTGCGCCCGAAAAACGCGAAGCGCGGCTGAACGATCTCGAAAAGTTTCAGCACCACGGTCGTCACGCCGCGAAAGTGCCCGGGACGTGAACGCCCCTCCAGTCGATCGCTCAGCCCGTCCACCACCACGCCGGTAGAGAATCCCGCGGGATACATTTCCTCGCCGGACGGCGCGAAAATATAGTCCACGCCTAGCCCGGCGAGCTTTTCGCGGTCCGCTTCCAACGTGCGTGGATATTTCTGGAAATCCTCGGCGGGTCCAAACTGCTTGGGGTTCACGAAAATCGATACCACCACCGGTGAGCACTCGCGCTGCGCCTCGCGCACCAGCGAAAGATGGCCTTCGTGCAGAGCGCCCATGGTGGGCACCAGGCCCAGCACGCGCTCTTTCGCGCGAGCTTCGCCGGCGACCTGCTTCATCCATTCTACCGTGTGAATTGTTTCCATCGGGCTCGACCGCGCACTAGGCGCGCGTTAAGCGGACGCCTTCGCCTTCATGCCCAGCTCGCGATAGTAGCCGATCAGGTCCGTCGAATTCGGCTTCGCGCCGAGTTGCCGAAGCAATGTGGCGACCTGCCCGCGATGGTATGACCCGTGGTTCACCAGATGTTGCAACATCTGCCAAAGCTGGCCCTCCATCGGCGTGCCGGCCATGGTCTTGTAGTGCAGCACGCGATCCAAATCTTCCTGCTTCAGCGACGCGATGTACGTCGCCAACTCGCGCTCGATTTCCGCCCAGCGCCGCTCGAGGGACGCAAGGTCCGGGAAATCCGCGGCCTTAGGGAACACCTCCGGCGTGCGGCCCGACCAGCGTTCCAGCCAAATCCACTCGGCGCCCAAAAGATGCGCCAGCGTGTCGCGCACCGAGCTGAAGCTCGATCCCAGCCCCTTCGTGAATTGTTCGGGCGTCAGCTGCGCGCAGGCCTCGCGCGTGCGCTGGTTGGCCCAGGAGTTGAAGCCGTAGAGCAAGCGAATCTCTTCCACGTTCATGTGAGCTCTCCTTTCAAAGTGTGTATGGAAATGGTCGATGCGCGCCGCGTTAGCTTCGCGCCCTTGTAGCCGAATGACCAGCCGAAGCCGCCACGCTGAGCTCCGCGACGGAATGGTACGACTCCGCGTCGGACGGAAACCGCCCCGCGCGAACGTCGCCGCAATACTCGGTTACCGCGCGAGAAATATCCGCCGAAAGATTCGCATATCGCCGCACGAATTTCGGCGTGTGCCCCATGTTCAATCCAACCAGATCGTGGAACACAAGCACCTGGCCGTCGCAATCCGGCCCCGCGCCGATGCCGATCGTCGGGATGTGTACCTTCGCGGTAATGCGCGCCGCCAACTCCCGCGGCATCGATTCCAGCACCACGGCGAACGCACCCGCTGCCTCCACGGCGCAGGCGTCGCGCTCGACCTGCTCGGCGGCGTCCACCGTTTTTCCCTGCACGTGAAATCCGCCCATCGCGTTCACCGATTGCGGCGTCAACCCCACATGGCCCATCACAGGGATCTCCGCTTCCACCAGCCGGTGGATCAATTCCAGCCGGCGCTCGCCGCCTTCGATCTTCACCGCCTCCGCGCCACCCTCTTTCACCAAGCGCACGGCGTTGCGGACCGCGTCTTCGATGGACACGTGGAAGCTGCCGTACGGCATGTCCGCCACCAGCAGCGCGCGACGGGTGCCGCGGCGCGCGGCGCGGACGAAAAGCAACATTTCGTCGAGCGTCACCGGCAACGTGCTGTCGTATCCGAGTACCACCATGGCCAGCGAATCGCCCACCAGCACGACGTCCACGCCCGCTTCATCCGCCAGGCGCGCGGTAGGATAATCGTATGCCGTCAGGCATGTGATCTTTTTTGTTTCTGGTGACTTGCTGAATGTTCCAGACTTGCGGGAGAGAATGTCGGGCACGGTAATTTTCCCGTTGCCCGCGCGAGGCGCGACGCTCATGGTTTCCTCCGGTGCCGCCCCTAAGCATCAGGGTGCAGCCCATAACCCAAACCAAACCTTGACCAAGTCTATCAGACTCCCCTTCGATTTCGCAAAGCCGCTGAGCCTCGAATACGGGAATCCGGATTACTTGAACCGAACCAGTAAGAAGACTCCCAGTAATATCAGAATCGCGAAGGCCATCACGCTGACGCCAATCAGAATCTGTGGCTTGTTGGGACGATTGCCTGTCGTCGAGACCTCATCTTCAGCCGAAACAAAACTTCGAAACGCCTTCTTGTAGGATCTCCAAAGCAAGATATAAGGAAGCCCCACAACGGCCGAATATATCCCCACACAAATCCCGACGGTTCTATACATATGCAAGGCCGGCCTGCCCAGCGCATAGTTGAGCTCTCTCGACCACTCAGATGCCAGGCAGTAACCGAGTACGAGGATCGAAAACTGAGCGGTGAGAAACATCTTTAGAAACGACCTGATTTTTCGCTCATCGTCCCCGGACCGTACCAGATAACCGCGGCCGCGCCGACCCCCGCCGAACACGACTGCCCGGCCCGCTTTTTCATCCCTGAAGGATCGGTCTACAATGGAGTCGAGAAGGCTCATGTGTATTTTCTCCCCATACGGATTCTTAGGTTCCGTTCGTCCTACGCTATCAGCTCAAAAAACCGGCCGATGACGAACGAGGTACAGGTGTGATGCGAAGGTTAAGGGATGCAGCGGTTGACTCAGTCACGAAAGGTCGCTCCACCATGCGTGCTAATCGTCGGTAGATCGAGCCCCCCAATCTTGCGCGCGTTGCCTCGGGCGATGTACCTTAGCTGGGAACTACAAAACGGTCGAATTGGTTCGACTTCATAACTCTTTCCCGGGAGCTATTCATTAAACCCAAACGGAATCGACGAGCGCTGCTGAGCTGGGCCGGATTCGTACTGCTCCCGGTGGGGCTCGCATGCGCACTGGCGTTTTCATCGAGCACAGCCGCGTTACTTTCACTTTCGCTGCCGCCAGGCACCATACTCCCCGTAAAAATCGAGAAGACCCTTTCAGCGGCTGACGCACGGGCCGGCCAAGTGATCGACACGGAGATCATGCAGCAGGTGCCTCTGCCCGATGGGCAGAAGCTTCACGCTAGATCGCACATCCGCGGCACCATCGTATCCGTTGTGCCGGGCGGCAAAGGCTCACCCGCGCAGGTGTCGCTGCGGTTCGACAAAATCGAGTCCGGCGGTGGAACCATTCCGGTGGCCACGAGTTTGCGCGCCATCGCCTCCTATCAGGCGGTAGAATCGGCCATCGAGCCGCTCACCGACGTCACCGGCACTCCTTCCGGCTGGGCGAACACGGTTCTCATCGGGGGCGATACCCGCTACGGCGATGGCGGCGAAGTGCTGAACCGCTGGAGGCAAAAAGTTGGGGAAGGGGTTAGCGGCGGCGTGCTCGTGCACGTTCGGTCGAATCCGACCTTGGGATGCGACGGACCCGTCGATGGCGACGACAGCCCGCAGGCCCTGTGGCTTTTCTCCGCGGACGCCTGCGGAGTGTACGATATTCGCGGCCTGAAAATTAGCCATGACGGAAACGCCGATCCCGTCGGCGTGATCACACTCAGCTTCGAAGAATCAAAAACGAAAATCGTGGGCGCCTCCGGCATGCTCCTCCGCATCGTAGCTCCACAATAGAGTGTTTCCCCGGGAACGCCATTCTCCTGAATGGCGGCCTTGCCGTGTGACTCTTGTCGGGCCCTTGATTTTTCGGGTGCCCCATCTGTCGCGCATTTTGCGACAGGTGGGTCTTCGCTTTGGCTTTTGTAGCACGAGCATTCCTGCCTGTGCGCGTGTCCCCCGGGAACGCCATTCTCCTGAATGGCGGCTTTTTCCTTTAGCCCAGGTCTTGAGACTGAGGATTTTCTCTTCGCAATAAAAGAAACGGGCTGGATCGCTCCAGCCCGCTTCCTTGCTTGATTTTGCTAACCCGCGATCAATGCGGCTTTGATCCACCCTGATGCGGTGCTTGGTGCTGTTCCATATGACTTTGCTGAGCGGCGTGCTTTTGCTCCAGCTGTTGCGTTTGCTGAGTATGCCGCTGCTCCATCTGCTGCTGTTTCGCTTCGTTGTAATTCTTCTGCGTGGCTTGCTGGTGTTCTTTCTCCTGCTGCTGTTGTAGCTTCTGGTGTTCCTGCGTTTGTCGCGCGGCTAGCTTGTCCTGTTGCTCCTGATATTTCTTGTCTGTTGCCGTGTTGCCCGTGTTTGGCGGAGTGAATTTGTGCGGCTGCAAGTCGCTCGCGTGGTTGTTGTTGGCGGGCGGGTTCACCGGCCGAGCTTCGTTCGCCGGACGCGCTTCGTTACCGCGCTCAGCATTAGCCCGCTCATTCGCTGGAGGAGCCTTGTATTCACCGCCGGCTTCTCTCGAGGGTACAACGCCCGTCTTGAAGTCGCCCGGCCGAGCAGTCGCCGCTATAGGCGGCTTGCCTCGGTTTTCGGAGGCGCGCAGCTGAGGATTATTGCGTGCTTCCTGAACGTGCTGCGTTTGTTCCCCTACCGGACCAACATGGCGCTCGTTGGCGTAGGACTCGTCTTCCCGCGTGGGACGCGCTTCGACGCCACCCGCGCCTCCGTTGTAGCTCACGTGATTGTTAACCTCGGTGATCCTCGTGTTGTAAGTGTTGTGAATGATGGTTGTATTCACGTGGTTCACATAAGTGTTATAGGAGAAGTGGCCACCTTCCCACCGGCCGCCCTCATATCCGACTCCGCCGTAGCCGAAACCGTAATTGATGCCGCCGTAGAAGCCCACATGCGGCCCCCAATACCCCTCATGGAAAATGAACGCCGAGCCGCCCCAGCCCCAATAACCCGGAGTCCATAGGAAGCCAACGGTGGGCGGCTGCACCCAGGTGCCCGGCACCCAGTAGTAGCCGTATGCGGGATCGTAGGCCCAGTAACCGGGTGTCCACAGGTAGCCGTCAGCGGGACAAATTGGCTGCTCGTAGACTGGAATTGCCGGGGGTCCGAAGCCTACGGAAATACCGATAGCGACTTGAGCGGATGCACCGTGGGAGAAGACCAACAGAATAAAGGCAAAAAGTAACGACCGAATTGCGATGCCTGTACGCATTGTGCGTTTCCTTCTGCCTGCTCATCCTTTTCGTTACCCGCTGTGGCACGAGGCCCGCGGGCGCGGATTTGAGCGGCGCTTTGCGATGCAATCAAATATGGCCGAACAACATCTCTATTCTAGTGATTTTGAAATAACTCTCGATAGGGCTTTATCTGTAGGATTCGACGGGGAATGCAGTATGCGTCTAGGCTTCAAAATGCCTTCTAGCCTGTCGGATAATCGGAAACCGACCTTGCGGCGACACCTGGTGTTCCCGGGAACGCCATTCTCCTGAATGGCGGCCGTGCCGTTTAGGTTTTGTTAGGTAGCTCAGGTCTTCAGACCTGAGGATTTTCTCTTCGACGCGTGAGGTCTTAGGCGTTGATTTTTCGGGTGCCCCATCTGTCGCGTTCTTTGCGACAGGTGGGTCTTCGCCTTTGTGGCCCAGGCACCCCTGCCCGTGCACGTATCCCGAGGTGCGGCGTAAGCGCGAAGCCAAGAACGTACTCTCGGGGGATTTACACCTGGGCGACAGCCGCAGGCGGCGGTGGCGCTGCCGGCGCGTGCGGTTCCACTCCGCGCCAGCCGACCGGACGGCCCCGCACAGCTTCCTTCAGCGCGCGGAAGAGCACCACGTACATCATCTGGCGATAGTAGAAGCGCTGCAGTAGGAGAGGAGCCAGCAGCGTCCAGTCCTCGTCCTTCTCCAGCGCGAACGCCACCACGCAAGTCAGAAAATCGATGGCCATGAAGATAGCGAAAAAAATCAGCGAGCGCTCCACGTCTTGCGAAGTCCACAACTGTGGCAGGCGCGCAAAATGCAGCTGGCCGAGCGCCCACAGCGCAAGCGACAGCAGGAAAAGGAAATCGATCACCGGCGACACCAGCGGCAGCAAAATCTGGAACAGGAAAATATTCGGTATGGCGATCCATCCCAGCGTGCCGTAGCGCGCGTTGCCGGTCGTGTCGCGGTGCTTCCATACCGCTTGCATCGTTCCAAACGTCCAGCGGAACCGCTGGCGGATCAGCGCGTCTACCGTTTCCGGAACTTCGGTGCGGCCGATAGCGGTTTCGTCGTAGAGAATCTTCCATCCATTTCGCCGGATGGTCAGAGTGAGGTCTGTATCTTCGGCCACCGTGTCGCCGGAGAAGCCTCCGCTCGCCCGCAGCAGGTCCGCGCGCCACGCGCCCGCGGCGCCCGGCACCACCGGAATGCAATTCAGCAGATCGAACGCGCGCTTCTCCAGATTTTGGCTGGTGATGTATTCCAGCGCCTGCCAGCGCGTGATCCAGCGATTGCGATTGATCACCTTCACGTTACCGGCCACAGCGCCGACTTTGGGATCGGCAAAGTGGCGCACCAGTCGGGGGACGGTCTCCGGATCGATCACCGTGTCCGCATCGATCGAGACGATGATTTCGCCGCGAGCTTCCGACAATCCGTGATTCAGCGCGGAGGGCTTGCCGCCATTCGTTTGCAGCAGCAGGCGTACACGCGGATCGCGTCCGAAGAGCTGCTGCACGAGTTCGGCAGTGCGGTCCGTCGAGCCGTCGTCGATTACCAGCACTTCCATATTGGGATAATCGGAGGCAATCGCCCCGCGCACCGTCTGCACGATCACCCCCTCTTCGTTGTAAGCAGGAATCATGATTGTCACCGCCGGCTTGTAATCGGGATTGTCGCTCGGCGCCGGCCTCAGCTTCTCGATCAGCGCCAGCAATCCGATAATCAGCGCGCGCCCGCTGACCAGCATGATTCCGGCGATGAAGATGAATCCGATGCTCGCGCGCAGCCAGCGAACCACATCGAAAATAAACGCGTCGGCGCGCACCTGGAACCACTCCGGCCGGCTCAATGACGGCATTACCTGTGCGCGCGTCTGCCCCAGCAGATCGGAGACGGACACAAACTCGTAGCCCTTGGCCCGCAGTCCGTCGATCACTTGTGGTAGCGCGGCCAGCGTCTGGCTGCGGTTGCCGCCGCCGTCATGCATCAGGATGATATTGCCCTTGTTGGCTTCCACGTCCGCGAGCACTCGCTCGACGACGGTGTTCGCCGGAGGCGGCGCGCCCCCGTTGACTTCGCCCCAGTCGTGCGGATCGATGCGCGCGCCGATAATCACGTAGCCCATCGACTGCGGCACCGGCAGCATCTGAATTTCGCTCGCCGATTCGGGCTGATGATCGATGCCGTAAGGCGGCCGGAAAAGCGTGGTCTTCACGCCCAGGCTGCTCTCCAGCTGCATTTCCGTCAGATTCAGCTCCAGCTGCAGTTGCTGCTTCGAAATCGTTTCGAACTCGGGATGTGTGAAAGTGTGATTGCCGATTTCGTCGCCCTGCGCGTATTCGCGCTTCACGATGTCTTCATTCTGGTTGGCGGATTCGCCAATCACAAAGAACGCCGCCGGCGCGTGCTTTTTTTTCAGCACGTCGAGAATCTTCGGCGTCCAAAGCGGATCAGGCCCGTCGTCGAACGTCAGCGCGACCTTACCCTTCGCCGCGCCCATCTGCTGGATACGCCAGGAAAGTGGATAGCTCTCGAAACTCTCGTCGTCGAACCCGTCCGACTCCGCGTCATATTCCAATGTGCGCTTTCCGCTTTGCGGCGTCGCGGTAATGCGCCAGATGTCGCCATCGCCCTCGAGAATCAGGTCGTAGCCCGGCGGAATCTCTTCGAGCTTCGCGCGCGTGGCATTGTCGGCATGCGTCGCGTCCCAAATGGTCCAGATCGAGGGATCTTCCATCCCCAGCCGCCAAAGAGCCGTGCCGCGCACGCCGGCGCGCTCCGCGGCGCGCAATTCGTTGTAGGCCGTTACGCCGTCTAGCATCCACACCGTGTGCACGCGGTTGTTTTCGTCCTCGTAGGAATAGTGCGGGTTGAGCGTGTCGGGGTCGAAGGTGATATCCGCTTCGGATTCAACTGCGGTAATCACACCCTGCTGGAAAGTCACCGCCTGCGCCACCGGATTGGGATCGCGCTTGGTCTTCGCCGCCCAGTCGTAGCCGTAATTGGCGATGCCCATGATGATCTTGTCCGGCGGCACAAGCTTCACCATGTTGTCGATGTTGCGCTCGAACCAATCCTGCGGAGCGATCGGCCCGGGCGACGACGTCGGCCAATGGAAGTCGTAGTTCATCAGGATGATGGCGTCGGCTTGCGCGGCAAAATACTTGTAGTCGTAGCTGAAATCCGCCGCCGGCAAAGCCACCATCAGCTTCAGGCCCTTGGCGTGCAAATCGGTTCCCAGGTCGTGGATGAAATCCCGAAAATCCTTTTGGCTCGATTCCGGCAGCGACTCGAAATCGACCACGATTCCCGGATTGTGCTCGGTGTCCGCGTACTCTTCGATGCTTGCCGAGAGTCGCTTCCGCGCCGCCGGATCGGCCAGCATTTGCAGCGTGCCCGGAGGGCACCAGCCCTTCCTCCCGTCGTAGTTGTTGACCATGGACATCACCGGCAGATCGACGGGATCCACTTTTCGTGTTTGCAGCGATTGCAGAAATGCCGGCAGCTTCGGATCGCGGTCCGCGTCGAGTCCGCCGTCTGCTGAGACGGCGTGCAACAAGTCGGGGACCAGCACGTCGAGGTCGTGATAGTGCAGCTGAAGGGAAGCGAGGCTGGTGTAATCGTCGCTCACATAGAAGCCTATGCGCAGCGGATCGTAATTCTGCGGTTCCTTACCCAGCGACGCCACTTTGCGGTGCCGTCCGCGTGTCACTTTCACGCGCTGCGTCGTGCGGATGGCCCGCAGCAACGGATGTCCGCCGCCGGAGCGCAAAATTTCCGGCAGTTCCGGATTGCGCCCCACGTTCAGCAGGAACACCAGCAGCACCAATGCGAAGAAGCCGCCGGCAATCTCCAGCGCTAGCCGCGTGCGCCGCCAGCGCCGGCGCTCTTCGTCGTAGAAAATGGGCTTGCGTTCCGGCATCGGGTCAATCCAAGCTAACGAGCTTCATACAAGCGAGCCGCAAAATTGTCCATACCGATCGTTACTAAGATGCGCCTGCACGTGGCCCTGGCTGCATGCGCGGGCCTGATCTTGCGCCTGGCCCTGGTGCTCAGATTTCCGGTAGCAGACTCCGGCGATGCCCCATTCTATATCGAGCTAGCCTGGAACTGGCTGAAGAATGGCGTCTATGGCCTTACGATCAACGGCCAGCTCACGCCCGTGGACATGCGTGTTCCGGGCTATCCGGCTTTTCTGGCGGTGATTTTCACTTTTTTCGGGAACTCCGCGCGCGCCGTGCTGGTGGCGCAGGCCGCGCTCGACCTTGCCACCTGCTTCGTCATCGCGCTCATCGCCGCCCGCCTCGCTCCGGAGGCTGCGCGTCGCCGCGTCGCGCTCGCCGGACTCTGGCTTGCGGCGCTCTGCCCGTTTACCGCGAACTACGCCGCCGTCGAGATCACCGAAACCCTCTGCGTCTTCCTGACGGCCCTCGCCGTCCTCGTACTATTAGACGGATATCGCCTTGCTTCGGGAGCGCCGGCCGCCGCAGCCGTTTCTGCGGCCTCAGCGTTCGCGAATCCCTGGTTCCTCGGAGGAATCCTCGCCGGTTTCGGAGCGCTGGTGCGCCCCGAAACGCCTCTGGTGCTCCTGGCCGCAGGGCTGGCGCTGGTCGCCCGTTGGTGGCGGCCGCCCGATTGGCCCAAGCTCCTGCGAGCCGGTGTGCTGATGGCCGCCGGGCTCGTGCTGCCGCTTCTGCCTTGGGCCGCGCGCAACTGGCGCACGCTGCACGAAGTGCAATTCCTCGCGCCGCGCTACAGCGAATTGCCGGGGGAATTCACTCCGCTGGGGTTCAGCGCCTGGACGCGCACCTGGCTGTGGCGCTTCGGCGACGTCTACCTGACCGACTGGAAAGTCGATGTGGAGGAAATTCCCCTCGACTCGCTGCCGCCGCGCGCTTTCGATTCGCCCGCGGAACGCGACCGCGTCGCGCAGCTTCTCGACGACTACAACGAGACGCTCACGCTGTCGCGCGAGCAGGACGCCGCCTTCCGCCAGATCGCCCGCGAGCGCACCGCGCGCCATCCACTGCGCACTTGGCTGCAGATTCCACTGCTGCGCTCATTCACGCTGTGGTTCACGCCGCGCACCGAGCTGCTGCCGGTCTCCGGACGTCTCTGGCCGCTGGCCGGCGAATGGGAGGACGATCGCCCGGATTTTCTGGTGACCCTGCTGCTGGCCGCGGTTAATTTGTTCTACGTCGTTTTCGCGCTTGCGGGTGCGTGGCTCGCGCGTGGGCACCCCGGATGGGCGTTTCTAATTCTATTCGTCCTGGTGCGCACGGCGTTTTTCGCGGTGTTTGTCGACACGCCCGAGCCGCGATACGTGCTCGAATGTTTTCCCGCTCTGTTGGCGCTCGCCGCGCAGACTTTTGCCCATCGCGATGCCAAACTGGACCCCGTGCGCGATCACTTGCTTTCTTCGACCGGCTCAGGGTGAACGGTCACCCGAAAAATCTGCGAAAAATGTTCTTTTACGCTGTCTTCCAGCACGCCGGTCAGGTCGTGCACTTCGGTGATGGGCAAATTTCCGCGCATCGCGCAGTGGCACGAAACCAGAATCCTATGCTCCACGCTGCGCACCAGCACTTCGTGGCAATCGATCAGCTCGGGATACCGCGACGGCAGCGAATTCAGAAACTGCTGCACCGCAGCGCCCAGCTCCTTCATCTCCTCGGCTTGCGGAATCCGCACGCCAAGCGGCTCGATGTGAATGTTCACGAGCGCGTTGGCGTCGGTAGCGGCGCGAATTTCCTCCTCCAACTGCGTGGCCTGGGCGTGCGCTTCGCTCAGGCTCGCGCGTTCGTCGACTTCCAGGTGCAGTTCGACGAAGAGGCGCCCCTCCAAGTGATGCGCGGATAGCTCGTGGATGGCGAGGCCGTGCCGCTGCGCGATGGCGTGAATGGTTTCGAAGAGATCTTCGTCCTGGCGCGCGCGCGGCTCGACGTGCACCACCACGTCGGCGGGCACCATGCGCTCGATATTGCGTTCGACCGCGTCACTGGTCGTCATGCGCCTTCTCGATGCTCGCCGTGCGCGGCACGCTGATGGTGACGTCCACAAAATAGCGCTGTCCGGCGCGCCGAACGCGCACGCGCTCGGTTTGCAGCACGCCTTCGGTTTCGTCCACGGCGGTCATGATTTTCTCGCGCAAGCCCCGCGGCGCCACATCCAGCAGCGCCTCCGCGGTCTCGCGGCCCAGCCGCGATCCGATCCAGATGATCACGCCCGCCACGCCCAGCGCCGCGACCGCGTCCATCTGCGCCAGCCACGGCAGCCGAATCTCTCGCCCAGCCATGCGCCCCGCTGATGCCCAGCATCACGACGAACGTGCTCCACACGTCGGTTGAGAAATGCAGCGCGTCGGCCTCCAGCGCCTCGCTGGGATATTTCTTCGCCACGCGCGTTCAGCGCGCGCGCCCGGATGAAGTCGATTCCCATCGCCAGCAGCAGGATCACGATCGCCGTGACGCTCGGCCGCATCTCCACGTGGTGGAAGAGCAGCCGCTGGAACGCCTCCCAGATGATGTAAACCGCGGTCAGCAGCAGCAGCCCGGTTTCGACGAACGCCGAAAAGCTCTCCACTTTTCCGTGTCCGTAGAGATGTTGCGCGTCGGCGGGCTTATCCGCCACGCGCACCGAGAGGTAGGTGATGACCGCGGCCACCAGGTCCAGGATCGAATGCAGCGCTTCGGAGAGAATTCCCAGGCTGCCGGTGACCACCGCGAGAAACACCTTCAGCGACACGAGCACCACGGCGGAGCCCACCGACCCCAGCGCCGCCATGCGCTTCTCGCGCGAAGCCTGTGAAAGCGCGTCCGTCATACCGAGTCCAGCCCTCCGCGTCGCGAGATTATACGCTCTCGCGGTATCGGCTGGGCGGGTTCCGAGTTCGGCGAAACAGCCCGAGTTGGTGACGGGTAGAATTGCCCGCCACGCCGTGTTTTCAAGGGGTTGCACCGTTTTCTACCTTGTTCTCATTGTCGGGTAGATTTGACGCCAAGGCGGGAGCTGCTGGGGCCGGAGGCAGGTCGATTGTCTTGGCGGAATCTAGAGCCTGAGCGACGGATTGGGGTTCAACGAAGCGTCCGCCGGAAGAAACGATGAGGACGCGCGCGGGAGGATCGATCCATTCGCCGGCGGTGGTCACGCGGGGTGTACGCGCGGACGGCGCGAATGACGGAGTCGGCGGTACCTTTGAAGTTGTGGGCACGCTGGATGATGCCGGCCAGGGCAAAACGCAGATTAGCGTCGCGCCGGGCGAAGAGTCCCATGGCGTGGGCATGGCGGTAGACCGAGCGCACTCCGATCTTGTAATCGAAGGCGATGTTGTCCGGGTTGTGCCAGTGGAGGAATTCCTCCTCGATGAGTTCGCGATCGTCGCGGCAGCAGATGGCGCAGTGGCGCTGGTGATGCTCGCGGCTGGTTTCGCGCGGCGCGGATGATCTTTTGGCGCGGCGGCGCTGGGAGTGCCTGTGCCGGCGGGGCTTAGGCGGATCGGGCGTTTCTTCCTCCTCGGCTGAAGGCTGAAGTTCGGCAACACCGGTCTTTTCCGCGACACTCGCTTCTGCCGTCGCGCTGGGTGTGGGGAGAAGGGCCTCGGGCGCAGCGGCCAAATCGGTGGCTGCGGGCGCGGGTTGGGGACTGGGTTGCGGCTCTGAGGCGATTTCGGGTAGGGGAGCGGCGGAGGGGAATTCAGCGGAACGATTTGTCCCCATTGATTGATGTAGTGGGTTTTCGGGATGGTTTCGAACATGTTCGGTTTCCTCTTCTTCGCGTAACCTTTCTCTCGCCATTTTTTTGAGACTTGGCGAGGCCTGGGCGATTATGGATTTTGTGAAGAAAAAAAAGAACCGTACGGACGGGCAAAAAAAGGACAAGGACTAGTACTGGACTGGTAAACGGAGGGTAACTGAACTAGAAATAGGGCCTGCCCGAAAGGGCAGGTTTGGGGCAGTCAGGAATTTGTCGATTGGGATTGGCTGGATGCGGAATACGGTTGGCAGGGTAACGGAGAAGGATCGCAGTAGTGCGTCGTTAGGCGGGGGTGTACGATGAAGCCCTCAGGAGGTTGCCGCAATGCCGGTTACCGTTAATTTGGATGCGCTAATCCCGCGTGAGGATTTTGAAGTACTAAGTGATGGCGAAGCGATGCCCAATAAAAGATCGATTACTATTTTTGAACTCCAGGGCGACAACTTCTTTTTTAAGGCGCTTCGCAAGCCAGATTTTCAACGTGAAACTATTGAGTGGTCTCCCAAGAGAGTGCTTGGACTGATCCGCTCGTTTGTAGAGGATGAACTGATTCCCGCCGTGATTTTGTGGCCCAACGAGCGTGGTCTAAATTTTGTTGTGGATGGCTCTCATAGACTTAGTGCATTGATTGCCTGGGGTGCAAAACGATTACGGCGATGGTGACATATCACGTCCGTTTTTCGGGCATGAAATCGAAGAAGAACAGCTAGAACGGGCTACAAAGACTCGTGCGATGGTGGAAAAAGCATTTGGCTCGTATGCGGATCACGTTAAGGCAATAGAAACTCCCGAGTCGTACGGGCCAGATATGGTCAATCGTGCGCGGCGGTTTGCTCGCCTAAGCCTAGACCTCCAATGGGTTCGTGGGGATGCTAATAAAGCGGAGGAATCATTCAAGCGTATAAACCAGCAGGCGGCAATGATTACCCCGCTAGAGTTGGAACTCATTAACAGTCGCAAAAAGCCGAATGCAATTGCTGCACGTGCGATCCTACGACGTGGGACAGGGCATAAGTATTGGAAAAGTTTCGGCCCTCCAATTCAAGACAGGATCGAAGAACTCGCTACGGAGATGCACGCGCTGATGTTTGAGCCGAAACAGGAATACCCATTAAAGTCGGCCGAACTTCCAGCAGGAGGACCGGTTTCGTCTTCTACTTCATTAAGTATGGTCTATGGGTTCATAAATTTGGCTGCGGGAGTAGTATCGCCCGAAGACGATAAAGACGGCCAACGTACCGTTGATTATCTTACTCGTTGCAAACGCGTGATGAATTTGTTGGTAAGCGCAGATAATTCTTCATCGGGATTACATCCCGCCGTGTACTTCTACAGTTGGACAGGAAAACAACAGCCAATTCTTTTCTTGATGGTCGCCCAACTAATGGTCGATTTGGAACAACGAAGAAAGCTGCCGTGGTTCACTGCTATGCGAGGTCGGCTCGAATCCCTTCTGATTAGCAATCGCGCCCTCGTTAATCAGGTCGTGCGTAAGTATGGGACAAAAGACTCTGGAACCAGTCATCTTCGTAAATTCTATGAAGATATTCTTGAAATGTTAGGCGCCGATAAGTCTGATCAGGAAATTATCCAAACCTTGATGGATACGTACAAGTATCTTCAGCCCGGGGAGGTACTTTATGACGGGAACCAGCCTAAGAGAGCTTCTACTTCAGTAAAATCGGGCATCGTCTTACGCGATGGACTGACTTCCACAATAAGATGCCCCATTTGCAATGGTTTCGTTCCCAAGCAGGCAATATCGATAGATCATGAGCAGCGTGTTGCAGATGGAGGAAGCCATAACGCGAGCAATCTTCAAGTGACGCATCCATATTGTAACCATGGTTACAAAGAGCAGAGGAACGCCATAGCCCAAAGGGCGCGGACCGGAAATTGAGGGAGGAAAAGGCGCACAGGCAAGAGTGCCTGTGCCACAAAAACGAAGCGCCGTCCGGCGGGCCGATTAGTGGACCCACGCCCAGTGGATAAAGCGGACTAGGAGGTAGAGGCCGCCGAGGAAAGTGCCGAGGACAGCGAAGATCACGATTACAGTGGCGAGCCCGACAGACGCGGCTCGTTTTGCCCACACGCTCCATCCGATTGCGGGTTGGTCTAGTTCTTTGTTCATCGTCTATTGTTAGTACACCAAAGCAGCGGAAAGACCAAATCGGAAAAGCGCGCAGGGCGGCGGGTGCGCGACGGACAAACGAAGAAAGAACGCCCGCCTCCCTCGGCGAGCTCGGGACAAGTTCAGTAGCCGCTACAAAGTAAGAATCCAAACCGCACAGGCAAGAGTGCCTGTGCCACCAAAGAAAAGTCAAAATCCCCACCCTTGCAAACACCGCAAGGATGGGGCACCCGAAAGAGCAAAGGCGAAGGCTGCCGCGCTAAAGACCGCGGCGCTACGTTCCGACCTTAACAAGAAAGAACGCCCGCCTAAAGGCGGCCGCTACAAAGTAAAAATCCAAACCGCACAGGCAAGAGTGCCTGTGCCACCAAAGGAGAGTCAAAAGCCCCACCCTTGCAAAGAGCGCAAGGATGGGGCACCCGAAAGAGCAAAGGCGAAGGCTGCCGCGCTAAAGACCGCGGCGCTACGTTCCGACCTTAACAAGAAGAACGCCCGCCTAAAGGCGGCCGCTACAAAGTAAAAATCCAAACCGCACGGGGAAGGTGCCTGTGCCACGAAAGAAAAGTCAAAATCCCCATCCTTGCAAATACTGCAAGGATGGGGCACCCGTAAAAGCAGAGCACCGGGCACGGCATGCCGTGCCCCTACGAAGAACAAAACCGATTTCGAGTATTAGTGGATCGAGAGGGCCGGAGGGGGGACGAGCGGGAGGCGGCGAGGCTCGCCGTGGAATCCGCGGACTTCGACTTCGTCGAGCAGCAGCGAGGGCGAGACGACGGTGCTGGGGATGCCGCCCTGCGCCGAGCCGAAAGAGCCGAGGGCCGTGCCGGCAAAGCCATCCTGGGGATTCTGCATGTAGGTGTAAACCGCCGAATCGTCGCCGGCCGCTTCGATGTTGCGCAGGTTGCGCAGCGTCAGACCTTCGATGACTCCGCCGCGCACAAGTTCTTCGCGGCCATCGGCCACGTAGACGCGGTACATGACGAGCGGCATCCGTTCGCCGGTGGCGATGCCGTCAGCCATCTCACCGAGGAAGTCGGAGAAATCCTCCTGGCGAATCGACGAGAGCGCGGGATTATCCATGCGCTTCACTTCGATGCACCATTCGTGCCCGTCGTCCTTGCAAGCGGACAGGAATTTCTTGCGGAGATCCGCGGGGCTGAGCGCCTCGGAAGACGTCAATATCAGGTTGCTGCTGAGCGCCTTGGTGTCAGACAACACCGCCGAACGCGCGTGGCCGTTGGAGTATTGGAAATCCGGGCCGGGGCGGCGCGACATGAGCAGATTTCGCAGGATGCCGTTTTCGATCAGCGAAACGCGCGCGGCCTTTACGCCTTCGTCGTCCACGTCGTAGGCGCCCAAAAGCGGCTGGCCCTGCAACTGCGTCAGCGTGGGATCGTCAACGAGCGACATGCTGGTGGGCAGGACGCGTGTGCCGATGCGCCCGGACCATTCATTGCGTCCGCCCATGCGGGCCATCAATTGATCGAAGGAGGACATCGCCGAGAGAGGCGGCCGCGATCCTTGTATCGACGCAGCAAGCATTTGCCCCAGGGAAGACGCGGCGGCGGGTGCGTCAAAAAGCACCGGGCCGGTGTAGTCCGTAACGATGGGGCTGATGCGCAGAGCCAGAAGTTCGCTGGCGGCAACGCTGAGTCCCTTGGACACGGTGGCCACATCGGGCAGGCCGGCGGGGTCTGGGGCGTAGGCCGCATAATAATTGTGAAGCGGCATGCCGTCGTCGGCGGTGGTATCGACCGCAGCCTCAATGGCTGCGATGCTGCGCGACGTGCGGATGGTGGTGCCTTCGCTATTCATCAGATACGTGGTGGCATAGACCAGGTAATAGCTGACGCGCGATCCGGTGAGCTGGTCGGACTTTTTCAGAATGGCGGAAGCGGCGCGGGCCTCGGCGTCCCAGTCGCGCGAGGTCCAATTGGGCTCGATGCGCGGATCGACCTTCACCAGCGGCGTGGCTTTCGAGAAGTCATCGATTTCCGGCGGCATGGTGAGGCTGCGAAGAAAGGCTTGCTTCAGCGCCATCTGCGTGGCGGCCTGCTTATAGGCCTGATCGGTAGCGAGCCAAAGATCCTGGCGCAGGGAATTGTAATCGCGGTCGATGCCTACTTGGCCGGTGGAACCCAGGAAGCCTTGAAAATCGTTGTCGCTGATGAAATTCGAGCTGTCCAGGTGGTAGCCGCCTACGCGCACATCCACGCTCATAAAGCGATCGCGCGCGACGCTGGTGGAAATCAGCGAGCCGAATGTAGCGGTCACGGCGCGCACGTCCAAATCGAGCAGGCGATATTCGATGTAGAAAGGTTTATCCACGTCGGGAAGAACGAGACGGGTGCGCGCTCGTTCCATTTCGTCGTGCATGGCGCGCAGGGTCTGGTCATTGTCACCGGCGGGCACGGGCGCTTGCGGCAGCGGATTTTTCGCGGCGCGACCCGTCGCGCGGGTTGCGATGTTATTCCCGCGCGCGCTGGAGGCGGAGGCGCAAAGCGGCAGGGCGAGTGTGGCCAGCAGGCAAAGAACTGCGTGCTTCCTCAAGGCTGCTGCCTCCCTGCGTCGGGGTCGTGCGCCGGCGGCGGCAGGATGGGCGGCCGATCCGTCGAGGTTTCCTTCTTGGCGAACTCCATTTCGGAGATCAGGATGGGCGGCGCAACGGCGGACACCGGCACGGAGCCTGATTCCGCGCCGCAGTAGCCATTGAAGATTTCCGGCTTGTCGCCTGCGGCAACTATCTTGGTGAGCGAAACGAGCGGCGTACCGACAATGTCCACGCCGCGAACCATTTCATCCGGGCGTCCGTCGGCGTACACGCGATAGACGACCAGCGGCGTCACCTGGAAGGCTTGCGGCTGGCCGCGGCCGGTAAAAGTGAATCCGCCCTCGATGTCGTCGATCATCAAGCCGTACGTCAGTCCCTGCGCTTTGACCAAGTCGATGAGTTTTTGCCGCAGCTCGTCGTTGCTCACACCTTGCGAACTGGTGACGATCAGGTTGCCCTGGCGCGCGACCGGCGCGTAGCCCAACTGGCGGCGGCCGTGGCCGTTCGACTGCGGAATTTTCACCAGCGGCGAGCGCGACATCAGGAAAGTTTTCAGCACCCCATGATCGACTAGAACAACGTCTTGCGAGGGCACGCCTTCGTCATCGAAAGGATAATTTCCCAGGAGCATCTGGCCGTTGAAGCTGGCTTCGGTGGGATCGTCCTTGATGGAAATGAAGTCCGGCATGATTTTTTCGCCGATCTTGCTGGTGAAGGTCTGGCCTTCGGCGATGTCCTTCTGGCGGAAACCTTCGGCGCGGTGACCGAAAACTTCATGGAAGAAGACGGCAGCGGCGCGGCCGGTGAGCAGCGTGGGACCCGCGAAGGGATCGGCCACCGGTGCTGCGTCCAACGCCTGGGTTTCCTGGATCAAGGTCTGCAGCTGCGCCATCACGGTTTTCTCGTCCGGCGCGTCCTTGGGATCGAGCCAGTCGAAATTGGCGAAGCGGTTGATGTCCATGCCGTCGGGCGCTTTGCTCTGCACGAAAAGTTCGAGGCGATAGTGAATCTGTCCGAAGGCCAGCTTGGTGCCTTCGGAATTCACCTGATACTGATTGGTCGCCTGTGCCGTAAACGTGGCGATGGAATTGAGCACCGCGGGCGACTTGCTGAACGCCGCGGTATAGCGGCGCACGCGTTCTTCCCAGGGCTTGCGATCGACCTGGATATCGACGCGCGGGCCGATAGAGACATGCGGCGTCTCACGCGAGAAATCGGGGGCGGCGCCCTCGGCCGTCTGCACCTGCACCTTCTGGCTGGTCGTCACGCGGATGAGGGCTTGGGCGGAGGCGCGAAACTGGCGGTCGGTCTCGCGCCAGATCTCGTGGCGCAGCACGGCGAGGTCGTCATCGAGCGCCACGGAGGTTCCCGGGCTGGTCCAGTTGGGGCGATCGCCCAGCTTGTGGGTATCGTCGAGCTCGTAGTTTCCAGTGCGGGCCTGCACCTCAAGCCAGCGGCCGCGGTCTTCGGTGCTGTTCAGCAGCGCTCCGTTGGAGCCGGAGACGGTGGTGAAGCTGCGATCCGAAACCGTGTAGCTAAGGAAATACACACCCGGGTCGGCCTTGGGAAGAATGGACATCGACCGGTCGAGCTCTTCCTGCATGGCAGTGAGCACGGGCGGAGTAGGCGCGTTCGCGGCGTGTGTAGCTGGCCGAGGCTGCGGCGGTTGCGGCACTGGTTCGGGCCGCTGCGTGGTCACCGGCGCGAGCTGGCCGGGCAGCCGCAGCACAGGCCCACGCTCCGGCAAGAACCAATGCCAGCGCCAGAGGCGCGGCTAGAAAACTCTTTCGTGATAGTCGGGGGTTCATCGTTGGGCGAAGTTCTACAGTGTAAGATAGGATGCAGGCCGAAGCCCAGTAAAAAACCGGGGCGTGTTGAGCGCTCCGGTTCGAGCCGTGCGAATAGGCGCCAGCGCATAGGGGCGAACCCACACTGTCGCTAGTCAGGAGGTTAGATGCGCGCTTTGGTCGTAGGGCGGTATGGCCCGCCAAAAAATCTTGAGATGCGGCAGCAGCCCGATCCTCAGCCGAAAGCCGGGGAAGTGCTGGTGCGGGTGAAGTGTGTGGGCGTGAACTTTGCCGACCTACTGCAGCGCATGGGGCTCTATCCACAGGGGCCCAAACCGCCTTTCGTGCCGGGCATGGAGGTTTCCGGGGTAGTGGAGCGAGTAGGCGAGGGACCCGCGACGCCTGACGGGGAGGTATTCAAGGCAGGCGAGGCGGTGGTGGCTCTCGTCCCGTTTGGTGGCTATGCGGAATGGGTGGCGGTGCAAACGCGCCACGTCTACCGGGTTCCGGCGGGGATGTCCTTTGAGGATGCCGCGGCGATTCCGTCAAATTATTTGACCGCTTACTACTCGATGTTCACCGTGGGCAATCTGCAGCAGGGCGACCGGGTACTGATCCACGGCGCGGCGGGCGGCGTTGGCATCGCTGCGGTACAGCTGGCGCGTCAGCGGGGTTTGGTGGTTTTCGGTACGGCGGGACCCACGAAGCAGGAATTTTTGCGCAAGATCCGTGTGGACCATCCGATCGACTACGAAAAGAACGATTTCGTGGAGGTGGTGCGGAAATTTGCGTCGGACGGAATCGAAATGGTGATGGATCCTGTGGGCGGAAAGTCGTTCGCGCGGAGTTACAAATGTTTGGGGCCTACCGGGCGGCTGGTGATCTACGGTTTTTCGGCGGCGGCGGGTGGAGACGGCAAGCGGAACTGGCTGCGCGGGCTGACGGCCTTGGCACAGACGCCGCGATTCCATCCGCTGCGGCTGATGCGCGACAATATCTCCGTTTCCGGAGTGAATCTGGGCGTGCTGCAAACGCATCCCGAGCTAGTGAGAAGGGAACTAAACGAAATCTTCCGGATGTATGGCGCGGGAGAGATCAAGCCGGTGATAGCCAAGAAATTCATGCTCGAGCAGGGAGCCGAGGCGCATCAGTTCATCCACGAGCGGAAGAACATCGGCAAAGTGCTGCTGTGGGTTAAGTGAGTCTCGCGGATCGTGCGGGAGACCAAGAGCAAGAAAGCAGAGGCAAAACCGCCAATCGGGAGATTGGCGTTCCCAGGAACTGCTCGGCCAATTAGGATGTCGCTAGGCGGGCGCAGCAAGCAGCGCCCCAGCGCCCCGACGGCCTACAAGGCGGGCTGAAGCCCCGCCCTTCCACTATTTTGTTGCGGCCGGGGCGCGCAGGTTCGGCGCCAGTACGTCGATTTGATCGAACGAAAGCTCCTCGTACTTGGCATCCGGAAAGGCCTTCTTCAGATCATCGCGAAAAGCAGAGACGTTTCCAGCCAGAACGATATCCAGATCATCGGGGGACAGATACTGCCGAGCCATGTCATTGGCTTGCGCTGTGCTAACGCTGCGTACGCGATCCGGGTAGGTGCTGTTGTAATCGGCGGGTAGATCGAAGGCCGCAGCAGTGAGGACGCGATTGGCCACCTGCTCCGCGGTTTCGGACTGAATAGGATAGACGCCGGCAAGGTAGTCGCGCGCGAAGTCGAGTTCGGGCTGCGAGATGTCTCCCTTGGACATCTGTGCGATGAGATCGACTGCGAGTTTCGTGGCTTCCACGGTGGCGGGTGTACGCGTATACGTCGCTATGGCGAACGAACCGGCGTAGCGATGGGGATCGAACGACGAGTTGGCGCCGTAGGTTAGGCCCCTCTTCACACGTACCTCGGTGTTCAAGCGGCTGTTATATCCCCCGCCGAAAACGCGGTTCATCACCTGGACGGGAATGTAGTTCGGGTCGCCGCGTCGAATGCCGAGTTTGCCCACGCGAATCTGAGTTTGCACGGCGTCCGGCTTGTCGACGAGCCAGATACGCACGCCCGGCGAGGCAGCCGCCATCTGGCCGACGCCGTAGGGCACGACGTCATGCTTGGTCCAGGGACCGAAATATTTTTCGGCGGCGGCGAAGGCTTCGTCCGGCGAAATGTCTCCGGCGAAGGCCAGCAGCGCTTCATTAGGTGCATAGTTCGCGTCATGGAACTTGACGAAGTTGTCGCGATTGAATTGCTTCACGCTATCGGGCGTGCCCTCCTCGGGCCATCCGTAAGGCGATTTGCCGAACACGGTGCGGTCAAAGACCACCGAGGCCAAATACTGCGGATCGGAATACTGCACCGTGAGGTTTGAAAGAAGCTGCTGGCGTTGGCGGTCGAGCTCGTCGGCGCCGAAAGCGGGATGCAGAACGACATCGGACATCAAGTCGAGCCCGGTGGGCAGGTCTTTTTTCACGACGTTCAAAGTGACGGTGGTGGAGTCCTTGCCGGCGGAGGCGTCGAGCGAGCCGCCGATGAAGTCGATGGCTTCGGCGATCTGCTGCGCGGAGCGCGTTTGCGTGCCCTGGGTCAGGAGGCCGGCGGTCATTCTTGCCACGCCGGGCATTTTGTCAGGATCTTTGATGCTGCCGGCGGAGAGGATCACCAGGCGCGCGGCCACTGCGGGCTGGCTGCGGTCGGTGACCACGAAAACACGCAGGCCGCTGGGCAATGTTTTGGTGGCCGCTTGCGGAAAATGAAACGGCTTCGGCGCGGAGGGCCCGGGCTCCTGCGGAACCAGCTTCACGCCGGGCGGGATGAGGCCTTCTCCGCTTTTTTGCGCATCGGCAGGTTTTGGACTATCAGGCACGGCTTGCGTCTGTGCTGGCGCTGCCGATTGGGCGGGCGCAGGGGCAGCGGTAATAGCGCCGAGGACGAGTAGTGTAAGGATCGAGCTCAGCGTTCGCGCGATTGTTTTCGTCATTGGTTGCGTCATTTTTCGCATTAGGGCTCGGGCTCGCATCACGGGCGCTCCTGGCCGGGCGCTTGTTGGGACGGAGGAGCCGCGGGCTTGACGAACAGCACGGTGGAGCTGTCCGGAACAAAGTATTTTTTCGCCGCGTTTTGAACGTCCGCGGGTGTGATGGTGAGGTAGTGCCCCAACTCGCTATTCACCAGATCCGGATTCTTGCCGATGACCGCGGCGCCCGCAAGGGCTTCGGCCTTTTCGTTATCCGTATCGCGGCCGAGAATGAACGACGCGATTTCCTGATTTTTCGCTTTCTGCAATTCCATGGCGTCGACCGGCTTAGCCTTCAGCCCGTCGAGGATGGCGAGCACAGCTTTTTCTCCCTCTTCCGCGGTATGGCCCTGATTCATGATGGCGTAGGCCCAGTAGAGATTGGGATCTTCGCTGAAGCTTCCGAAGCCGGCGGCTTCCAGCGCGATCTGCTGTTCGTAAACCAGCGCGCGATAGAGGCGGCTGCTCTCGCCTCCGGTCAGGATGTCGGAAGCGATATCCAGCGGATAGGAGTCCGGAGCGTAGCGCGCGGGGATCTTGTAGCCGATCACGACCGCGGGAAGCGGGGAGTTGGAATAAGACTTTTCGACCGTGCGCTGCGCGGTCTGCGGCGGCTCGGGCTTGCTCGGCCGGGGAATGGGTTTGGCGGATGCGGGGATGCCTTGAAAATACTTTTCAGCCCAGGCGAGGGCTTCGGCGGAATTGAAATCTCCGGCTAGAACCAGTGTGGCGTTGTTGGGCTTGTAGTAGGTGTCGTGAAAATCGCGAACGTCTTGCAGAGTGGCGCGGTCGAGATCTTCGATGCTGCCGATGGGCGTGTGATGGTAGCCGTGCACGGTGAAGGCCGCGGCGCGCAGATCCTGCTCGATCTTTCCGTAGGGCTGATTTTCCACGCGGACGCGCAACTCTTCTTCGACGACCTGGCGCTCGGATTTGAAATTGGCTTCGTCCACGTTAAGGCTGCCCATGCGATCGGCTTCGAGCCACAGGACGCGCTCGAGATAGTTGCTGGGGAACACTTCGAAGAAATTCGTGGTGTCGTCGTTGGTCTCGGCGTTGTCATAGCCGCCGGCCGCTTCGATGATTCGAGAATGCTCATCGGTCGGGACGTGCGCGGAGCCCTTGAACATCAGGTGCTCGAAGAGATGCGCGAAGCCGGAGTGTCCGGGAAGCTCGTCCTTCGATCCCACGTGATACCAGAGCTGCGCGGCGACGATGGGGTCGGAGTGATCTTCCAGCAGAATGACCTGGAGGCCGTTCGAGAGAGTGTGGGTCGAGAAATTCAGCTTGGGCGGGCGGGCTTCGGTGGCACCGCTGGTCTGTGGGGGAGCTTGCGCGGGTGCCGGAGCTTGTGCGTGCGCGCCGACGGCCAGGGCGAGTACCGCGCCGAACGCGACGGCGGCAGTGCGAATCAATTTGCTCATCCGTGCTGACTCCCCAATGTGAAGTGTGTTTCGCCGACGCCCGAAGGGCCGATTCGTGCGCCTCAGGGGTTAAAACCCCTGAGACAGAGGGGACTGTATGTCGGAGCTGAAGCTCCGCCCCCCTAGAAACCTAAATGCCTTGCAAGGTGGATTGTCCGGTATTCCAGCCTTCCAAACATTTCGCCGAAAACAGCTTACCCAGTATCCCGGCGCATCGCTCTGGTGTCAAACTTCCGGCAGGCGTCCTTTTCTTAGACGCGTGTGGAGGGGAAAAGAATGCCCGAAATGCTAGGGCCAATTGAACGACAAATGCGCTTGCCGTCTCTTGCGAAGGGCAAGCGATCGGCATAGAGTTTCCGCGTGACATAGACTGACATCAGGAGGGTATCCCGTTGAAGCACTACCTTCGAACTGGTTTGGTTGCGGCGACTATACTCGCATTCCTCTACATGGCTCCCGCGCCGGCGGCGGGCCAGCAAGCGTCAGCTCCCGCTGGGGCAAACGCGAGTCAGGACGCTAAGCCCGCCCAGCCAGTACCGCGGCTTGCAGACGGACATCCGGACTTGAATGGATTTTGGGCGAGCAGTTCGGGCCCGGATACACCTGTAGGCGCGACTTTCGGTCCTCGTCCTCCGAGAGGTGGAAGGGGAGCCGGGGCAGGAGGCGAGGTTGCGGCTGCCAAGGCACGGCACGATGATCCGAATCAGCCCCCCTACAAACCGGAGTTGCTGGCGAAGGTGAAGGAGCTTGCCCAATTCGAAAGCAAGTATGACCCGGCGTTCTACTGCAAGCCGGGCGGAGTTCCGCGCATCGGTCCTCCGCATGCGATTGTGCAAGCGCCTGGGATGCCCATCGTATTTCTTTATCAAGTTATCGCCGGCAATACGTTCCGCCTGGTGCCGATGGATGGCCGCCCGCATGTTGCAGATGCCGACGAGTCATATTACGGGGACTCCGTTGGGCATTGGGACGGAGATACATTGGTCGTAGACACCACACGTTTCAACGACGATACATGGATCGGAATCGACGGCTGGTTCCACAGCACGGCGCTGCACGTGGTCGAGCGGATTACTCGTGAGGGCGATGCGATTCGCTATCAGGCCACGTTGGAGGATGCGAACGTGTTCACGCGGCCTTGGACGATGAATCCGCGAATTGCGAAAGCGACGACGGACCTGATCGTCGAAAATGCGCCTTGCCATGAAGCGGATGAAGGGCACATTACGGACTTCGGCGAGAAAACGAAGACGCAATAGGTTTTCGGCGAGGGCTTGTTTCTCGATTGGCCAATACGTGAGCGGCGAGACTTGCCGGGGCGGGGCCGTTATGTTGGTATGGACTCATGCGCAGCTTTGGCGGTCTGATTAGCCTTCTAGTCGTAGCGTTGATTGCCGCGATGGTCTACCGGTTTTACCTGGCGCCGTCTCCTTCGAGCAAGGTGCTTGAGCATCCGGTACAGACGATCGACACCGTCGGCGTGAAAAACGACTTGGTGGCGATTGGGCAGGCGGAGCGTATTTACCAGGCGGGGCATGCGTCCTACGGGTCGCTCGACGATCTGGTTTCGAGCGGCGCGATGACGCTCAAGAAGGCCCCACGCGACGGATATACCTACGATGCGCAGTTTTCGACCGATACCTTCCGAGTGACGGCGACTTGCCCCGCGGCGACCATGCCAGGATGCACCAGCTATTCGATCGACCAGAATATGGAAGTGCAGACCGCGCCGTAAGCAGTAACCGCAAACCGCTTCGCTGGCAGTGACACTAGCTGTAGAAGCAGAACGCCCGGCTAAAGCCGGCCGCTACAAAACCATCCTCGCGAAGGGTTGCGGCCGATTCGCGCTAGCGCATGTACTTCATGTAGGCCATCCAGGGATACCACTTGCGCCAGTTGGCCGCGTAGTCGGCGCCGTCGATGCGCAGGAAATCCACGCGGTAATAATGCAGTGGCACGGCGCCGCCATTGTGAATCGTGTGCGGAGCCTCGGGCGCCATTGTCTCGCACGTAGGCACCTTCATGTTGAAGACCGTCGGCGGAGGGCCATAGCCGGCGCCCTGTCCGTTGAGCGGGCTCTGCGGATCGAGCCTGGTTTCGGTGACGAGCGACGGATCGCCGCTGATGGAATCAAAGGTGAGCACGGAAGGATAAGGATGGCCGTGCATGGGGGTGGTTTCTCCGGGGCGAACCGTAACTTCGAGAAGTCGCAGATGGTCGTCTTGGTAGAGCACGCGGTAATTATTGGGAGCGGCTTGCACGGAGTCATAGGCGATGGGGTAGGGCCATTGCGCCGAGAAATTGGGGCCCAGCGCCGGGCCGCGGACGAGATCCTTCACCGGCTTCGCCGGCCCGGCCATCCACGGATACCATTCCTTCCAATGAGCCTGAAGGTCTTCGCCGTCGAGGCGCGTGAACTCGACACGGTAAAAGTGAAGTGGAACCGCGCCGCGGTTGATGGGTTTGTGCGGCGCCTGCGGCGGAGAATTGGTGCAAGACGGGAAGTCCATGCCTTTGGGCGGGGGACCTAGCGTCCAGCCCTGGCCGTTGAAGGGGCTGTTTGGGTCGAGAATCGCGTCGGCTAAGCCTCGGCCTCCGGCACCCGCAGCTGCCGCAACCGTGGCGGCAGGGGTGACGCTATTTGCTCCGCCGGCGGCGCGCAGGCCGCCTCCGCCCGCCGCGCCATTCGAATCACGAACGAATACGGAAGGGTAGGGGTGGCCGTGCATTCTCACGTCCAGGCCGGGAGGGTTGGAAACTTCCAGGAACCGAACGTTCGCGTCTTCGTAGAGGACGCGATGGACGTCGGGATCGGCAATCTCCGCGTCCATGTAAGCGGCATAGGGATATCCACCCCACGCCTTCCTCTGCGGCACGTCGATGCTTGAGGGCGAGTACGGCGGTATCTCGGGGGTTGCCGGGGCTGTTGCGGGGGCGGCGCCGCCCTGTGGCGAAGCTTGTGGTGCTTGCGCCCACACACCCACCCACGCGGCAGCGACTACGAGGAGCGCGCTCACGAGCGCTGCGCCACGCAATGATTTTCCGGGCAAATTCATATGCTTCTTCTCCGCCGGACCCTTGGGGGATCTTGGGCAAACTTTGGGGTCTTTCGGCGAGCGGGAGTATACACCAGCAGCGGCGCAGCGGATGCCACCACAAAGGGAGCGCGCGGCGCACTGTGCTAGAATCGGCGCATCGTGCAGAAGGTGCTCCAGAACCTGCTGGAACTGCAAAGCGTGGATGTGCGGCTGAACGACGTCCGCACGCGCCTGGCGAAAATCCCCAAGAAGCTCGCGGACAGCGAAGGGCGCGTGGCCGCCGCAAAGGGCGAGCTGGACGCCAGCAAGGCCGCGCAGCTGGCTACCCTGAAAGATCGCAAAAAATACGAGCTGGACGTGGAGCAGTGGAAGGATCGCGCACAAAAATACCGCGGCCAGACCTCGCAGGTGAAGACGAACGAGGCCTATAAGGCGCTGCAGCACGAAGTGCAGATGGCGGAAGACGAAATCGCCAAGGCTGAGGATCGGCTGCTCGAACAAATGGTCAACGCCGAAGAGTACGACCGGCGCGTGAAGGCCGGCGAGAAAATCGTTAAGGAAGCGGAAGAGGAAGCGCGCGGAGAACGCGCGGGAATCGAACGGGATCGCACCGTGCTGGACAAAGAGCTGGCCGAAGCGGAGGCCGAACGCGCCCGGGTGGTGGCGGGAATCCCGGAAAATCTGCTGGACCATTACGCGCGCATCGCAAAAAAACACAACGGCGTGTCGCTGGCCGAAGTGCGCAGCGAAAAGTGCGGCGCCTGCGGAATGATCGTGCGGCCGCATGTGTTTCAGGAAATGCGGCGCGAAGGAAACGATCAAATGTTTCACTGCGAGACCTGCACGCGGATTTTGTATCTCAGCGACGAGACCTACAACGCGATCTCGAACAATACCTCGGCAGCATCTTCCGGCGGTTTGTCTTCCGGCTCTACATCCTCAGGCTCCACAACCGAATGACTTCCAAGCTAAGAGTCGTGCCGCCGTCGAGCGCGCGTTTGTTTGCGGATGCGCACCCGCAGGCCGCCGCGCCCCCCGGAGTGCACATCGCCAATATCGACGGGGCATCGCGCGGGAATCCGGGGCCGGCTTCGTATGCCGTGGTGATTCGCGACCCGGAGGGCAGGGTGGCGCTGGAGCTTGCCAAGCGGCTGGGGCGCGAGACGAACAACGTCGCCGAATATTACGCGCTGCTGGCGGCACTCGATTACGCGGCGGCAAACGGCATCACCGCGCTCCGGGTGCGGAGCGATTCGGAGCTGCTGGTACGGCAGATGCAGGGGCGCTACAAGGTGAAGAGCCCGGAACTGAAGCCGCTGCACGAGCGGGCGCAAAAGGTTTCACGGCAGCTGGCGTATTTTGCGATCGAGCACGTGAGGCGCGAACTGAATCGCGACGCCGACGCGCTGGCCAACGTGGCGCTGGATTCGGGTCCGGTCAACCAAGCGCGGCCGCAGGCGGAGAGGCAAGATTCTAAGAGGGAAGTGCGGCGCGTGCGGGCGCGCTTTGCGAATGGCGTGCTGGTGCCGGCCGAACCGCTCGATTTGCCGGAAGGCGTCGAAGTCGTACTGGATTTGCGCGCGCCACCGCGCGAGAGCTAGCTACGCAGCCGCCGTTTCGGCGGGGCGGGGCTTCCAGGCGTAGGAGCGGTAGAGGGTGTCGCGCTGCGCGGGCATGTAGCCTGCGTCGGAAATGATGCGGCGAAGCTCTTCTTCATTGGTGCGGTTGCGGACTCCGGCGGCGTAGACCACATTTTCCTCGATCAGGATGCTGCCCACATCGTCGGCGCCAAACTGCAAGCCCACTTGGCAAATCTTAATGCCCGGCGTAAGCCAGCTCGATTGAATATGGTCGATGTTATCGAGATAGAGCCGGCTGATCGCAAGAGTCTTCAGGTAATCAAAGGCCGTGGTTTCAGGAATCTTCTTTCCTAGCGGCGTATTTTCCGGAGCAAAAATCCAGGGAATGAAAGCGGTGAAGCCGCCGGAGTCCTGCTGAATGCGGCGGATGGTCTCAAGGTGGTTGACGCGGTGGCGGTACTCTTCGCCGCACCCGAACATCATCGTCGCCGTGGTGCGCATGCCCAGCTTGTGAGCGCTGCGGTGCACGTCTTCCCATTCCGAAGATTTGCACTTCAGACGCGAGATGCGATGACGCACTTCATCGTCGAGAATTTCCGCGCCGCCGCCGGGAATGGATTGCAGGCCGGCGTCCCGCAGCCGGGAGATGGTATCGCTCAAAGACAGTCCGGAAACTTCGGCGATGCAGGTGATCTCAGGCGCCGAGAAGCAGTGCAGGTGCACCTGTGGGTAGCGCTCGTGAATCGAGCGCAGCATGTTTTCGTACCAGTCGATTTTCAAGTCAGGATGCAGGCCGCCCTGCAGTAGCACGCCGTTACCGCCCATCGTAAGCATTTCGTCGATCTTCGCGTAGATGGCCTCGAGCGGCTGGATGTAGCCTTCCTTCGAACCCAGCGGACGGTAGAAGGCGCAGAAAGAGCAGTACTCGGTACAGAAATTGGTGTAATTGATGTTGCGATCAATTTGATAGGTAGCCACGCGCGGATCGTTCTTCGCGCGGCGCACTTCGTTCGCGGCCATGCCGATGCCGATCAGGTCGTCGGAGTTGAACAGGTCGAGCGCTTCTTGTGGAGTCATGCTCATAGGTTTTAGGAACGCCCGCCCCGTGTGGTTCTCATGGTTCGATCTGCCGCGGTGTCGCCCGCCAGAAAACTTGCGAACTCAACCGGCCGCGCGCGGGGAATCAATCCCAGCGCCGCAGCCTTCTCATAATACAGTCTCAGACCGTCCAGATTCTCTTCATCGAGATCGAAATTGATGTTTTCGGTCAGATAGCGTTCGAGGGCCAAGGGCGGCAGGTCGAGCTTGATCGAGGCGGCCTCGGCGATTTCGTGCGCGTGGCTCAGGCCATACTGCTTGGACGCCTGAAAGTCGGCGATTATCTCCGGCGTCAGCGCCGAGGGCCGCGCCATCCATATGGCCAGCACACAAGGCTTGCCCGTGAATTTGCGCCATTCGTGGGCCACGTCGTAGACGAACACCGTTTCGAATCCCGGCACGGGCATGTCTTCGGCTTCGCCCTGGCAGCACGGCTCTTTGGCGCTCGGCACGACTTTGTTCACGAGCGCTTCCATCTTCAGCGAAATGCCCAGCGCCGGGTCGCCGATAACCATGGCGGCGTCGGCGTGCTTCAACATTTCCGAAGGGTCAGGGGCGGCATCGACGAATTCCGGTTTTATCTTCCAATATTCCGCGGCGAGGATGCGCACAAGAGCGGCCGTGCTGCGGGAACTGGTATCCAGCGCGATACGCTTGGCCATCTCGATGGGCTTTTTGGCCACGACGAGGAGGCTACGCACCTCGCGCTTCGCGGCGATGGCCATTCCCGGCAGCGCCACCAATCCTTCGCTTCGCTGATACTCGATGGCAGGGCTGATGGCTATATCGACGTCGCCCCGCCGCAGAGCTTCGGCGCATTGCGAGGGCACGGTGAAAGAAAGGTCGTATTTGCCGGCGAGAGGGCCGTCGGTAAAGCCCCATACGAGCGGCGCAGTGTTCAGGAATTCGACAACGGAGATGCGGACTTTGGCCAAATTCTGCTCTGCTCCCCGGAACAAATATAGCACAGGCGCGGGATTGACCCAGGGCGGCCATGGTTTCAGGGGCTAAAGCCCCTCTGCTATGGAGCTTGACGGCGGGACTGAAGCCCCGCCCTTCCGGCTCGGTCATTTATGAGTTCGCTCGACGAGGGCAAAAGCGTAGGGCGAAAGCAAAAGCAAACCCGCCAATCGGGAGATTGGCGTTCCTAGGAACTGCGCCGCCTCAGTCACTTACGAGCTTCCTCGAAGGGCGCAGCAAGCAGCGCCCCTACGAGCACTACGGAGCTCCCAAGCTCGGGCACATTTGCCCAGGGATTTGAGATACCACCACCTGCTGAGCGAGCTTGAAGCAGGTAGTGGTGTGGCTCTTAGTTTGCGCGAGCGGAAACCCCCGGCTTCTGCGGGCCTTTTTCGCTATAGCGCGTCAGGAAGGGCAGGAAGGGAGTGATTTCAAACGCCATCTTCTCGCGAGCCGAATGGAGTGCAACAGGCTTCGACTTAACCAACTCCACGCGGTCGCTCCACGGGTCGACTTTGACGCGACTGCCGATCGCCAGAGCCGCAACCTGGTCGAGCTTGTCCGCTTGCAGCGGCGGACCCAGGTTCAGCAGCGCGGAGCTGAAGCCTACGCTATTCCCCAAGCGCGCATCGATGAGAGACGGGAGAGCTGCCGAATCCGCCTGGAGCTGCTTCAAGAAGAGCGCCGCAGTCGCGAGCTTATCCTTATAAGGGGAGTGCTGGAGCAATTCGATCGCCTTCTGGTTGGCCATATCCACTTCGGCGGGAGTGGCCTTGAACGAGAAGCGAGAAAGAGCCTCAGCGGTTGTGACATTGGTGGTGTCGTTGAATCCATACTGGTCCGTGGATGGTTTCGTGACGAGAATAACGGCCACTTCTCGCGCTAACATGGCTGCGAGGCTCGCTTCGTCCGGAAGGACGTCAATCAGGCCGCGGCTCATCACAATCGTGTGGCCTATCGAAAAGGATTCGAGCGTGCCGGTTAGCATGACGCGGCACTTAATGTCCGGCTCGATATCCAGATTGTTCGTCACTTCCAGGTTGTTGACGACGGTCTCGAGGACTTTGTCTACTTCCCCCGGAGGCGCGACCAAACCGATACGCTCCAGCCGGCTGATTACGTTCTTTTCCGCCTCACTCTGCCACTGGCGTTCTACGTCGATGGGAGAATTGTCCGGTTGGCCAATCGCGGGCGAATCGAGCGCCGGCTGATTGAAGGCAACCGCGCTGGTGCGATTTTCCAGGTCGTACCCCCACAAACGCGTTTGGGCCTTGAATCGGATGGTATTTTCGGTGGAATTCTTCACTTCTGATTCCTGGCTGAAGACGAACGCGGGAAGCCAGAGATCCGGCTGGACGTTCAATCGCCAGCTATCGAAATGCAGGCTAAAGCCGTTAGGCTCCGTGCCGGAGCTGTATACGCCGTTGAACCGGATCACCGCGAATCCCTGATCCTCTGCCCAAATGCGGCCATAAAAGCGATCCTTGCCCGATTTGGGCAAAGGGGTTACATCGAACACCAGGCAGCGGACTTCGCCCAGGAATTCCCGTCCCACGTAATCGAACCGGTAATTCTCCCGGTCAAGCCCATTTCCGTCCACGTAGATCATGCGGAGGAAGCTGGTGCCGGACGATCCTCCCCCATGGGACAGGGGATTGATTTCTTCCATTTTCCCCTTCTTCTTCTTGTCGAGCATCGAATTGTCGACGACGCCGTTCGACAGATCGGCCTGGCCGAGGTAATAGTGATCGCGGAAGGGGACGAAGCCCATCTGTGGATCGGACTTCATATCCTGCACGTAGGTCTCAACGATCGGTTTGTAGCGGCGTATGACCGCGTTTTCGTCATGTTCGCGAGCGACGATGCGATCGATGGCCTGCTCGACGGTGGTGACCGGGCTGGCTGTTGTCTGCGTTTGCCCTATGACTACGCCCGCAAAACCACTGGCGAGGATGATAAGTAGAGAGAGGCGGTTCCATTTGCCCATTGCAGTCCCCTTTTCGGTGTCAATCTACGCGGGATTCCCTTGGTTTTCTATTGAAGTAAAGGATAGCAGGAGCCTGGGCGGCGGCCATCTGGCGCTCCTACCGTGTGCCCAAATAGCAAAATGGAAACGCCCTCAAGCCAGGAACTTGCCGGTTAAGCGCATTGATCAGGCTCGCGCCTAAGTAATTCTGTACCTTTTAGGGACATTCGTCTCTTGCGAAAATCCCAGCATTTCGTCACATTCCGCAGACGGTGTCCTCGGGGTGTCCACACCGCGCCGCGAGCCTCCCTCTCGATGCATGCCGACGACTATGTGGGCTGGCTTGCGCTGGCTCTGACCCCCGGCTTAGGGCCGCGCCTCGCCGGGAAACTGCTGCGTGAATTTGGCAGCCCTGACGGCGTCTTTAACGCCTCGCTGACCGCGCTGGAAGGTCAGCGGCTGCCCGCTGCGGTTGCGCAGGCCATTCATTCGCGCCAGCCGCTCAGCGAGGCCGCTCGCGAGCTGGCCAAGGCCCAGGCCGCCGGCTGCCGCCTGCTCACGTGGGACGAACCCGAGTACCCGGCGCGTCTCCGCGAAATCTACGATCCGCCCTTCCTCCTGTATGTGCGCGGTAACATTGAACTTCTGAACAAGCACGTGATTGCCATCGTCGGCGCGCGTCGCCCGACCCCCTACGGGAATCAAATGGCTGAGAGGTTGGGGAAGGATTTGGCGGCCAGAGGCTTGGTAGTTGCCAGCGGGCTGGCCAGGGGAATCGATGCATGCGCGCACAAAGGCGCGCTAAGCTCCGCAGCCGGAACGACGATCGGGGTGCTCGGCTGCGGGATTGACGTGATCTACCCGAAGGAAAACAAGAAGATCTTCGAGCAGATCGAGCAGCGGGGAGCAATCGTGAGCGAATTCCCCCTGGGCACATTTCCGGCGCCGCAAAACTTTCCCATCCGCAACCGCATCATTGCCGGGATGGCGCTCGGGGTAGTGGTGGTCGAGGGCGCGCAGTACTCCGGGTCGCTGATTACCGCGCGGCTAGCGATGGAATTTGGGCGCGAGGTGTTTGGGGTGCCCGGCAACGCCACCCACGAAGCGAGCTTTGGACCCAATCAGCTGATCAAGCAGGGCGCGAAGCTGGTGACCGGATGGGAAGACGTGGTCGAGGAACTGCCCACACCGGTGCGGGCCGAGCTGATGGCTGTCGAGTCGGTCTCGCCGGAAGAACGCGCGGCGCTGGTGCGGAAAGATTTGGGGCCGATTGAGCGGCCTATATACGAACTTCTGACTGAAGATGCGGCCCGCCACGTGGACGATTTGGTAGAACTTTCGGGCCTAAGTTCCTCCGAAGTGCTGGCGGCGCTGTTTGACTTGGAGCTCAAAGGCGTGGTACGCCAGTTACCTGGGAAGCAATTCCTAAGAGTCCTGTTGTAATCAACGGCTGGACAACAGGTTAGGATGTAGCGTCCGCAGCCGTGAAGTTTTGCGGCGCTGAATGAGCCGTGGCTTGAGCGCTCGGCGCCAGTCGAAATTGAGAGAAGTGGAGAGAAAAGGAAGGCATGGCTAGGTCACTCGTAATCGTCGAATCGCCGGCGAAGGCGAAAACGATCAATAAGTATTTGGGGCGGAACTATACCGTCAAGGCCTCCTACGGCCACGTGCGCGACCTCCCCAGGAAGACGATCGGCATTCTGCTGCCCGGTGAAGACAAGCCCAAGCGCAAGGCGAAGGCCAAGGGCAAGAAGAAAGGCGGGAAGGTCAAAGCCGCCGCCAAGCCCGAGAAGAAGATCGCCATTACGGCTGAGAACATCTTCGAGCCGACCTACGAGATCATCCCCGACAAGATCAAGATCATCGAGCAGCTTCGCACGGCCGCAAATGCGGCAGAGAACGTCTACCTGGCAACCGACCCGGATCGCGAGGGCGAGGCCATCTCCTTCCATTTGCTTGAGGCGCTGGCCACCAATAAGACCCAACGCGCCAAGTATTCCCGCGTGATGTTCAACGAGATTACGCAGAAGGCCATCAAGGCGGCTTTCGAGAAGCCCACGCAGGTAAACGAAAACCTGGTGGATGCTCAGCAGGCCCGCCGGGTGCTGGATCGCATCGTGGGATACAAAGTTTCTCCGCTGCTGTGGGACAAAGTCCGCCGCGGCCTTTCCGCCGGACGCGTGCAGACCGTAGCTCTGCGGCTGATCGTCGAGCGCGAAGGGGAAATACGCGCCTTCGTGCCGCGGGAATATTGGACCATCCACGCGCTGCTGGAAGCCAGCGGCCCGCCAGCCTTTGAGGCGAAACTCGCGAAGTACAAGGGCGAGGATGTGGAGATTCCGGACGAAGCCGAGGCCCAGCGCATTCTGGCCGCGGTGCGCAACGCCATCTGGCAGGTTTCGAGCGTGGCGCAGAAAGAGAAGCGCCGCTTCGCACCGCCGCCGTTTACGACTTCCAAGCTGCAGCAGGCCGCCTACAACCGCCTGCGCTTCACCGCCAAGCGCACCATGATGCTGGCGCAGCGGCTGTATGAAGGCGTCGAGCTGGGCTCCGAGGGCTCCGTCGCGCTGATCACTTATATGCGTACCGACTCGGTGCGGGTTTCGAACGACGCGCTAGATCAGGTGCGCGATCACATCGGGGGAAGCTACGGCGCGAAGTATTTGCCGGAGAAGCCGAACTTCTTCAAGTCGAAGAAGGATGCGCAGGAAGCGCACGAAGCCATTCGCCCCACCGAAGTAATGCGCACGCCGGAAAGCGTAAAGCCGTACCTGGATGAATCCATGTACCGGCTCTACCAGATGATCTGGCAGCGCTTCGTGGCTTCGCAAATGGTTCCTGCGGTCTTCGACCAGACCACCATCGACATCGCGGCGAACGACTACACCTTCCGCGCCAGCGGATCGGTGATCAAGTTCGACGGCTACCTGGCCGTCTACCAGATCGTGAAGGAAGAGGAAGAAAAAGAAGACTTGGACGACGCCGAGAGCCGCACGCTGCCGCAGGTGCGCGAAGGCGAGACGCTGCGCCTGGAAACGATTCGCCCCGAGCAGCACTTCACCGAGCCGCCGCCGCGCTACACGGAAGCGACGCTGGTGAAGGAGCTGGAAGAGAAGGGCATCGGACGCCCGTCGACGTATGCCGCGATTATTTCTACCATCGTCGAGCGCGAGTACGTGACCAAGGATCAGGGGCGCTTCGCGCCCACGCTGCTGGGTGAGCGCGTCAGCGGCCTGCTGGTAAAAGCCTTCGAAGACATTTTCGATGTGGGATTCACGGCGCGCATGGAAGAGGAACTCGACGAGATCGAGGAAGGCAAGCTCGGTTGGCGCGCGTCGGTGAAGGAATTCTGGGACCGCTTCGAGGTGGATCTCGGCAAAGCATCGGACCAGATGCAGTCGTACAAGGCCGGCATTCCCACCGGGGAAAAATGCGAGAAATGCGGGCAGGGCGAATTGCTCGAACGCATCAGCCGCCACGGATTCTTCCTGGGCTGCACGCGCTACCCTGACTGCGACTACACGCGCGACCTGTCCGACGTGGTGAGCGACGAAGCTGACGCGAACATCACCACGCAGTATTGCGACAACTGCGGCAAGGAAATGGCCATCAAGCGCGGGCGCTTCGGCACGTTCCTCGCGTGCACCGGCTATCCCGATTGCAAGACCACGCGGCGGCTCGTGACCGGCACGAAGAAGGCGCGTCAGCCGGACGTGCTGCTCGGCGAGAAGTGTCCGACCGATGGCGGCGAGCTGCTGCGGCGCGAAGGCCGCTTCGGCGATTTCATCGGCTGCCAGAACTATCCGAAGTGCAAATACACTCGGCCCATCACGCTGGGAATCAAGTGCCCCAAGTGCGACGAGGGCGAATTCGTGCGGCGGGGCTCATCGAAGGGCCGCGGCGGACGCGCGCGCATCTTCTACGGCTGCAGCCGGTATCCCGATTGCGATTACACCAGTCCGCACGAGCCGATCGCCGAGCCGTGCCCGAAGTGCGGCGCGGCGTTTATCGTCGAGAAGCGCACCAAGCACGGCAACTTCCGTACGTGCCTGACCGAAGGCTGCGACTGGGAGATTATCGCGCCGGAGCCGGTAGCCGTCGTCCCGGCGCTGCCTCCGCAACCGGCCCCTGCGGAACCTCAGCTGACCCACTAGTATTCGGTTGCGCGTCAGTTAGAAAAAGTAGATCCCTAACACCATCCGCTCCAATTACCTGAAGCCGATCCTATCCGGATCGGCGGCGCGGCTGGGTTTGGGATGACAGATGCTGGCAAGGGTTCTAACGACTTCTCGGTCAGATCAACGCTCCAACCGATTGCTATACAGGACGTACGGCAAACACGACGCGGCCGCGGCGACTGAACCTCGAGAAAAAATCGAGTATCTGCCTCCACGGCTTATACTTCTTATCGAGCAAGAGCATGCCACGTCGCGCTTCCTCGTCGGCTACGATTTCCGCGCGCGCCTCGATCCAATCACCGAGCAGGTGGCCCCGCATATCGCAAGGCGCAATCCTCACCCGCGAGTTTCGCCTGATGCGTTTCGCTTTGCCGGAATCCGCCGTGCTGTAGATATAGAGGGTTTTCGGAGCGGCGTCTACAGGATCAGCCGCGAACCAAACAGGAGTAATCACGCCCTGACCACTTTTGCGAAAGGATTCGAGGCTCACATATTTATTGCTTTGAAGGGCATCGAAAGCCGAGGCAGCGCACATACGTGTTCGATGCTTTCACTCCGGAGTGTGGTGCAAGGAATTTATAGGCAAGTACGCGAACCGGAAACCGACCCGCCAACCCTGATCCGGGCGGTGGACAATTTTCCTATGTTGGGGCAAGCTTGATTGAATCCATCGTACTTCGTCATTTTCGAATTTCGCGCAAAGAGGAGCACATCGATGCCTGAATCCGCCACTCCGGCCACAACCAGTACCGCTAAAGCTGCAGAGCCAACCTCTGAAGTCGTTTATCGCAGCGAGGTGCGCGTGGAAGCGAAGCCCGGCGGCATCAAGATGGTGCACCTGCCGATGGAGTCCGAACCCGTGCCCATGGGAATGCACGGAGCCATCGCGCGGCACTACAAATTGGCCGAGGGTGCGTTCACGCCGCGTGCGTCGACGCTCGACTACGTGGTGGGCGCGACGGCGGGATGCCTGCTCGGTACACTGAACCGCGCGTTGCAGGCGCGCAAGATCGACACAAGCGGCGGTCGTCTGGAAGCGCAAGCAGTGGGTGAGCTGGAATCCGAGGATGGTGTGCTGGTGATTCGCCGCATTCGCATGCAGGTGCGGCTGCGCGCCGAGGAATCGCAGCGCGAGGCGGCGGAGCGCGTGATTGCAGTGTACGCGTCCGCGTGCCCGGTGTATCGCTCGCTGTACAAGGCTATCGACATTTCGACCGAACTCGATTTCCACGCTGTGGCTGCGTAAGAGGCCGAGTTTGATGCGGCGAAGTTCCATGCGCCCGCGGCGAGCCGGCGGCGCGAATCTCCGATGACAATCGAACGCGAGCAACTTGAAGCGGATGTGCTGATCGTCGGCGCGGGCCCGGCGGGACTCGCCTGCGCTCTGCATCTGGCAAATTTAATCGAGCAGCACAACCAAGCTAAGAAGTCGCCGGAGCTTTCGGCGGAGAACATTTACGTGCTGGAGAAGGCGCGTGAAATCGGCGCGCACCAACTCTCCGGCGCCATCATGGATCCGCGGGCGCTGCGCGAGCTGGTTCCGGACTTCGAAAAGCTGTCGCCGTCTGAAACGCCCGTCGATACGCCGGTCACCGATGACGCTGCCTACTACCTGACGGCGAAAAGCTCCTTCAAGCTGCCCATCACGCCGCCCCCTCTGCAAAACCACGGCAATTACGTTGTCTCGCTCAATCGGCTGGTGAAGTGGTTGGGCAGACTGGTGGAAAAGAAGGGCGTCAACATCTTCACGCAATTCGCCGGTAGGGAACTGCTCTACGAAAAGAACGGCATCGCCGGAGTGCTGACCGAAGATAAGGGCGTGGACAAGGGCGGCAAGCCCAAAGACAACTTCACTCCCGGCTACGAGCTGCGCGCGAAGGTGACGGTGCTGGCCGAGGGCCCGCGCGGCTCACTGACGAAAGAGCTGGTCAACAAGCTGAAGCTCGACGGGCTGAATCCGCAGGTGTACGGCCTCGGCATCAAGGAGCTATGGGACGTCGAGCCCGGGCGCATCGATGCGGGCTACGTGGCGCACACCCTCGGCTGGCCGCTCACCGATCTCTCCGGCGGAGGATGGATTTACGGGCTGAAGAATAATCGTGTGTCCCTAGGCATGATGTTTGCGCTCGAATACGCCGATCCGCTCTTCGACCCTCAAGCCACGTTTCAGAAATTCAAGACGCATCCTTTCGTGAAGAGAATTCTGGAGGGCGGCAAGCTGGTTCGCTACGGCGCGAAGACGGTGCCCTACGGTGGCTGGTATTCTATGCCGCGCAGCTACGTCGACGGCGGCCTCATCATCGGCGATTCAGCAAGCCTGCTGAATTCCGAGCGGCTCAAGGGAATTCACACCGCTCTCAAGAGCGGCATGCTGGCGGCCGAGACAATTTACGAAGCGCTATGCGCCGGGGACACTTCCGCCGCGACGCTCGGAAGATATGCCCAGAAGCTCGATGGCAGCTGGCTGAAGAAAGAGCTTTGGGCCGTGCGGAATTTTCATCAGGGGCTGCACGGCGGCGTTGTGAAGGGACTAGCGAATGCCGGATTGCAGTTGATCACCGGCGGCCGCGGGCTGGTCGATCCCATGCGCACGAAGCCCGGCTACGAGGATTACGAAAAGCTGAACCGCGACCGGACGCTCGTCGATCAATCCACGCGCTTCAAGGGCGACGGCAGGCTTACCTTCGACCGGCTCACCGACGTCTACCACTCCGGCACGCGCCACGATGAAGATCAGCCCCCGCATTTGCATGTGCTCGACCCCAGCATCTGCAGCGACCGCTGCGTGCGCGAGTACGGCAACCCCTGCCAGTATTTTTGTCCCGCGGCGGTTTATGAAATGGTGATGGACAAAGGGGAGCCGAAGCTGAAGATCAATGCCACGAACTGCGTGCATTGCAAAACCTGCGACATCGCCGATCCCTACCAGATTATCAATTGGGTTCCCCCCGAGGGTGGCGGCGGACCGAACTACGAAGGCATGTGACGATCCGACCAGGGTCGTCATCCCGAGCGACCATCGGGAGCCGAGCGATCAATCCTGCTGGTCCCCTGAGCCTGAGCCAAACGCTCTCTTCAGAGACGCCCAGAAGCCACCCTTTTTCTTCTCTGCCTTCGCTGGTTTTGGTTCCTGCGGCGTTGACGGTGCCGCCGACGCCGGCGCGCCTTGCCCGAGAGCGTGCTGCATCGCGACAGCAAAATCCGGAGCGGCGACGTGGCCGGTGAACTCCCAATCCGGCGCGACCTGCGCTTGCCGGATCAGCAGAATCATATCCGGGCCGGGATCGAGGGGCGGCCGAAGATTGGGCGCTACGTAGGTGAGCGCCGAGCCCACGCCTACGGTGGTGGCCAGATCGGGCGGCTGTTCGAACACAACATTCTTCGGCGGCGGCACGGGATGGGCTTCACTCGCGCGCGCGAGCACTTCCAAATCGAAATCGGGCCCCGGCTTTTGCAGCACTGCCGGCGGGAGCGGCACGAATGATGCCGGCGGCGCGGCGTCTGCGGCCGGCTGAGGCGGCGCGCCAGGGTTCGCTGGAGACGACCGCGTGACGATCGCATATTCAGGCGGCGCAGAGGGAGCGGGCACGACGATCGGAATCGAATCCGACACGTCACACTCGCAGCTACCCGGAGTTCCGGCCACGGGCAGGAGCTGCCCGGCGTTCAGGAAGAATTCTCCCTGTTCCGGCACGATCAGCTTTTCGCCTGAGAACTGGTGTTCGAGCTGAATCGCTCCGCTGGTTGCGCGCACGCAGAGCGAATCGTCGAGGTTCAGTCCGACGGCAACGTCCCGCGCGCCGCCGCTGATGTCCAGCGGCGTGGCGACGATCGTAGGTGTGAAAACACGAAGGGCGCTATTGATCGGCAACTGCACGCGCACGCGGCCGAAATTCAGCGCTACGGTTATGGCGCCGTTCGTTTGCAGCAACGTAAACTTCGCCGGGCCGCAAACCTCCACCTGGCCGCCGGCGAACAGCACCATGCGCGCGTGGCCGGAATGAACGGTGACCACGCTGCCGTTGTTCACGAAAATCCCGGTGAGGGCCTGGCCCAGGCTGTTGCTGACGGATGGCCCGTCTTCGACCGAAATATCTTTGCCTTCGACGCGTCCGACGGCTCCCGGAGGCTGCGCCTGGGCATAGGAAAAATCCGCGCAGAGGCACAGCGCTCCCACGAGAAAAATCGGCTGGACGCGGCGTGCGAACCTCACTGCCGCAATCCCAGCGCGCGCGAATTGGCGCCGGGCGCTCATTGAGACCGCCTATACTATACCGCAGTGGAGAACAGGGAAAAATCCGCGCTTCCGGATGGTGTAGCGAAGGCGTCCTCCACCATTCCCATGCCGCAGCTCTCGGCCTGGCGGCGCATGCAGATTCCGGTGATCGCCTGGCTTGTCTATGGGTGCGTGCGGACGATCGGTCCCACGCTGCGCACCGAAATTATCGGCATACACAATGCCGTGCAAATCCCCCAAGGGGGCGAGCCTGCTATCGGAGCGTTTTGGCATCGCTGCATTTTCCCGGCAGCATGGATTTTTCGCGACCGCGGCATCGTGATCCTGAACACTGTGAATTTCGACGGCCAATGGACTCGCCGGGTGATCGAGCGCCTCGGTTTTGGCACCGCGCAGGGCAGTTCTTCGCGCGGCGCGGTCGAGGGACTTGCCGTAATGGCGCAACGTCTGGAAGAGGGACACCACGTCGGATTTACCATCGACGGCCCGCGGGGCCCGCGCTACGTCGCAAAGCCGGGACCCGTAATTCTGGGCCGCCGCACGGGGAAACCTATTTCCGTGTTCCACATTGCCGTCGAGCGTGGATTTACGTTCAAGAAATCGTGGGATCTGTTCCGGGTGCCGCTGCCATTTTCGCGCGCGGTCGTGTTCGTCGCGCCGCCCATCCGTGTTCCAATGGATGCGGACAGCGAAGGGATGAAGCAAAAACTAGCGGAGATGCAAGCCGCGCTCGAACGGGTTCGCGATCTGGCCGAATCCTGGTTCGAGCTAAGCGAAGGCCAGAAGGATCGCCTGCGCGACGAGTGGAGCGAAGCAGGCACGCACAGTGTCTCTCGTGGGCCGGCATCGCAATCGGCTACGGCGTAGCCCCTGGGAATCACCACGAGGCACCAAGGCGCCTACGGCGTGACGTTCGCCTCACCCAGCTTCACAGGCAGGTCCGTCTTTTTGCCGTCACGCACTACCGTCAGGGTCACGGTGTCGCCGGGCTGCTTGCGATTGAGCAGCAGATTCAGGTCCAACTCGTTCGTCACCGGCTGGCCGTCGATGGCGACCACTACGTCTCCTCCCACGCGCAGTTCCTGCAGTCCGGCCATCATGGTGCGGCTGCCGCCGTGAACTCCAGCCTGCGCACCCGGGCCTCCCGGCGTCACCTGCTCAACCAACACGCCCTGTTGGACGTTCAAACCTAGCGCTTCCGCCAGACCCGGCCACATCGCGCGGCCGGCCAGGCCGAGCGAGGCGCGATGCACGCGCCCGGTGGTAATCAAATCCTCCGCGACCCTGCGCGCGGTGTTGACGGGAATCGCAAAGCCGATGCCCGCCGTCGTGCCCGTGGGAGCATAGATGGCGCTGCTGATGCCGATCACGTCGCCGTGCGAATTCAGCAGCGGCCCTCCAGAATTGCCGCGGTTGATGGACGCATCGGTTTGGATGGCTTCGTCGATGAAAGTGTTTTCACCGGTCTGGACGGTGCGGCCGAGTGAGCTCACCACGCCGGTCGTCAGAGTGCTTTGGAAACCGAAGGGGTTGCCGATAGCCAGCACGCGCTGGCCGACCAGCAGGTTGCGCGAATCGCCCAGCGTGAGCGGCGTCAACTTGTGCGCGCCCGGAGTGATCTGGATCAATGCGATGTCGTTGCGCGTGTCCGCGCCGATGTATTTCGCTTTGTAGCGCGACTGGTCGCCCAGGGTGACTTCAATCGTCTGCGCGCCCTGCACCACGTGGTAGTTGGTAAGAATGTGCCCGTCGCTATCGATCAGAAAGCCCGAGCCCGCGCCCTCGACCGGCACAGCGTCAAAGAAGAAGTCGTACTGCACTGCGCGCGTGACGATGTTTGCCACCGCCGGCGCAGCCAACTTGTAAATGCGGACATTCTCCGCTTCGATGACGTCGAGCTGTTCGTTGGTGCCCGGCTCGGCCAGCCGCAAAGCAGAAACGCTGGCGGGCTGCTTCGGTCCGTAGCGCGTGCCGGCCCAATAGGCGGCCAGTCCTATCACCAGGCCGGCTAGAAGCAAGCGGATCGCGTTTCGAAGGCTCTTCGTTTGCGGCATCTCGGGCACCTCTCCGCAGCCCCGGTCTTGTGCTTTCCGAATATACGCCGAATATACGCGCGTTACCTAGGAAATGTTCGTCTCGGCCGCCAGTTGCTTCCATTTTCCGATTAGTTCGTCCACCCGGCGCTGGTTTCCTCGATCGGGCCGGAGCAATCGATGACGTCATCGGCCAGACGGCGCTTTTCATCGATGGGCATTTGCGCGGCGATGCGACGCTCGGCGTCTTCGCGCGAGAGTCCGCGCGCCAGCAGGCGCTCGAGTTGCTGCTCGGGTCGGCACCAGCAAACCACAATGCGATCGAAATCGCCGCGGCCTCCGCTCTCGATAATCAGCGCGGCGTCCTCCAGCGCGAAATCGGGCCCGCCAGGATGTTCCATGGAAGCGAACCATTCTTCGGTGATCGCTCGGATGCGCGGATGCGTCATTTGATTGAGCTTCGCTCGCTTCGCCGCATCGGCAAACACGATGGCGCCGAGTTTCGAGCGGTCGATGGTTCCATCCGGACGCAGAATCTGCTTGCCGAACTCTTGTACTGCTTCTTCGTACGCTGCTTGCCCGGGCTCAAGGAGTTGGTGGGCCAGCGGGTCGGCATCCAGCACCGGCACGCCACGCTCGCGCAGCATGGCCGTCACCGTGGACTTGCCCGATCCAATCCCACCGGTAAGCCCGAGGCGTAGCATCACGGGCGCGACGTGGCCGCGGCGGGAGCGCGAGCGCCGCGGCGCAGGCGGGCGGCCTTCACAGTGTTTGTCATCAGCATGGCGATGGTCAGCGGGCCCACGCCGCCCGGCACAGGCGTGAGCGCACCCGCCACGCTGGCGACGTCGGGATGAACGTCTCCGACGAGAGCTGCGCCTTTGGCGCGAAACTCCGCGAGGCGCTCCGGAAAGTTGGCGAAGAATTTTTCCGCCTGCGACGCATCCGTCACGCGGTTGATGCCCACATCGATCACCGCGGCACCGGGGCGAATGTAGTCCGGCGTCACCATGCCGGCACGGCCCATGGCGGCGACTACAATATCCGCGCGCCGGACGGTCTCCTTCAGGTCGCGCGTCTTGGAGTGGCACACGGTGACCGTGGCGTTCGCGTGAATCAGCAGAAGCGCCATGGGCTTGCCAACGATGTCGCTGCGCCCGAGCACCGCCGCGTTTGCGCCCTCGATGGCGATGCCGCTGCGTTTCAGGATCTCCATCACGCCCGCAGGCGTGCACGCCACCATCTGTGGACGCCCAGCGACCAGGCACCCTACGTTCAAGGGATGAAATCCGTCCACGTCCTTCGACGGGTCCACGGCCTCAAGAATTTTCTTGGAGTCAACCTGCGATGGCAACGGAAGCTGCACAAGGATGCCGTCGACTTCGTCTCGACGGTTCATTTCATCGACCACGGCGAGCAGTTCGGCGGTCGTGACGTTTGCCGGCGGCGTTACGTGGAAACTCGCCAGCCCCAGCCTTTCGCAGGCCGCGATCTTGCTCTTCACGTAAATCTTGGAGGCGGGGTTGTCGCCCACCAGCACAGCGGCCAGCCCCGGACGAATGCCCGCCGCTGCGAGCGCCGCGATTTCGCCGCGCAGCTCGTCGTAGATTTGGTCGCGAATCGCGTTACCGTTCAGAATGTGCGCAGTCAAGGATTCCTCACTTGTGGCGAATCAATCGGCCAGTCGCGCCATCATAGCAAAAACAGTATGATCTCACGCGGACGAACCCATGAATTCTATCGACGACATCATCCCGGCAATCGACTCCTTCATCGAGAAAAATGTTGGAGAACTCGTACAGGTATTTCACGAGGTTGTGTCAGACGACCTCCATATTGACATTCATCACGGTAGATCGCGGGGGGACGTTCGCTATCATTGGCTGTTCACCTCGGGCATGAGCAGAAAGCCTATGAACTTGCCAGATGGGTGCGATGCCAATCCGTTTGCTGAGTTAATGATGTGCCTGCCCGCGGAGTGGCCTTTGAATACGGATCGTTTCAAGGAAGAGAACAATTTTTGGCCGCTGAGATTGCTGAAAATGCTTGCTCGCTATCCTCAGGAGAACAATACGTGGCTGTATGGGGGTCATTCCGTGTCATATGGAAAGGCTTTTGCTCCGAATACCAGAATGTCATCGGTGATGCTCTTGCGGCCGAGCCTCTTAGGTACTGAACCGAGCGTTCGTGTGCGCGGTGAAGAGGTTTTGCTATGGGCAGTATGCCCACTGTATGAGAAAGAATTGGCGTACAAGAACGCCAGGGGTGCTGAGGCCCTGGCGAAGCTTTTCGCAGAACGCCGCGTGACTGAACTCTTGAATCCGACCCGTACATGCGTGCTAGACAGGGTGGTGTAGAGCAGGGGAAAGCGAAAAGCATAAGCGCCGCGGGGTGGAATCCGCGGCGCTTCTACCATTCGATTGCAGCTGCTAGCTTCTACTAGTAGATGTCGTACTGTTCCCAGTGCAGTGTGGGATCGGACTGGATGATCGCGCTCTTTTTCGTCCAGCGCTCAAGCTCTTCGACCAGCGAAGCCTCGCGCGTCTTGAACGCCTTGGCGATCTCCGGATGGACGCGCAACGTGATGCTGCTGGACTCCAGTTCCGGCGCCATCTTCCGCGCTTCGATCTGGATCTCGTAGCACAGCGTGGGAATCGACTTCACCATGCCCGAGCCCGTGCAGTACGGGCACGGCTGGCAGAGCGTACGCTCGAGAGCCTGCTTGGTGCGCTTGCGAGTGATGGCGATCAAGCCGAACTCATTGAAGCGCAGCATCTTCGATGGCGCGCGGTCTGCACGCAACGCATCTTCGAGCGCGGCCATCACCTTTTCGCGATTGCGCCGCTCTTCCATGTCGATGAAGTCGATGATGATGATGCCGCCCAGATCGCGCAGCCGCATCTGGCGGACGATCTCCTTCACCGCCTCCACGTTGGTGCGCACGATGGTGTCTTCCAGCCGTGTGGAGCCCTTGCCCACGAACTTCCCGGTGTTGACGTCGATGGCCACCAGAGCTTCCGTGTGGTTGATGACGATGTATCCGCCCGACTTCAGCCATACTTTCGGCCGCAGGCCCTTGTCGATTTCCTGCTGGATGCCGAATTCCTCGAAGACCGGCGTGCTCTTGGTGTAGAGCTTCACGCGGTTCACCATCGCGGGCTGGAAGCGGCTCATGAAGTCGACAACCTTCGTGTATTCCTCTTCCGAATCCACCCAGATGGCGCCGAAATCCGGCGTGATGAAGTCCCGCAAGATTCGCTCGATCAGATTCAGGTCGCGATGCAGAAGCGAGGGTGCTTTGCGCTGCTCGGAACGCGCCTTGATCTCCGACCACGTGCGCGTGAGGAACTCGACGTCGGTGCGCACATCCTCCGGCGGCGCGCTGGCCGCTGCCGTGCGAACGATGAATCCTCCGCCCGCGGTGCCCTTGGCGTCGTTCACCAAGTGGCGTAGCCGCGCGCGCTCTTCCGCCGAAGCGATCTTGCGCGAGACGCCGGTGTGATCGAGCGTCGGCATGTAGACCAGATATCGCCCAGGCAATGCAACGTGGCTGGTGATTCGCGCGCCCTTCTTGCCCAGTGGTTCCTTGGCGATCTGGACGATGATCTCCTGGCCCTGCTTGAGCATCTCGGAGATTAGTTGCGGGCGCCGCGGCTGCGACCGTTGAGGTCCGTGGCCGTGGTGCGGACGCCGGCCGCGATCGTCGCGGCGGCCTCGATCTCGTCCACCGCGCCGGCCGGGCTGCTGCATCCGCGCGCGGAAGTTGTCCCGCACGCTGGCCCGCGAGGGCTGTTGCTCGGTAGCGGAAGATTCTCCGGAGGGCGATGCCGTTTCGGCGGCCAGGGCGTTTCCGTGCTCGATTTCCGCATCTCCGCTTTGGGACGGCGGAGCCAGCATACCCTCGGCTTCCGCGTCCGCCTCTTCCTCGTCGAGATCGCGCTGTTCCGCTTCTATCTCGCGCTCTTCTTGCGCCGAAATGTGCTCCTGGTGCGATTCCTCTCCGACTTCCGCTCCCGAAACCGGCGCAAATATTTGATGATCGCCGTCACGCTCGGTCATCTCGCTTTGCGCTTCAGCCACATGCTCGGCAACGAGCTGCGCTTCTTCATCGCTTAAGCCATCGATGGATCCGGACGCGCTATGGCCCGCCTCCGTATGGCTAGCCTCATGGTGCTGCGGCTCATGGTGCTCGTCCTCGTCGTGTTCTCCTTCACTTTCGCGTTCGAATGGCTCGAACGCCTGCGCCGCTGCTGTTTCGGATGTCTCGTGCGTCTCAGCAGGTGCGGCGGTGGGTACCTCTGCGGCAGGTTCCGCCTTGCGCCATTTCGCAAGCGACTCTCCGGGCAAAGGCTCGAGTCCGCCGCTGCCGAATGACGGCGCGGACGGACGCGAATGTGTGAACGATGGACGCGGCGGCTCGGGAATCGCATTTGGCGAACTCGAAGCCGAAGACTCAGCGGCGGATTCTCCACTGGGTTCGCGCAGCGCCTCTGGCGCCCGCTCGGCTGGTGAATGTTCGGCGGCCTGAGCTGGTGCTTGCCACGGCGACTGCTCCCGCACATTCTCTTGCACGGGCTCGACTGCGCTAGGTGCGGCCTGTGCGAACTCTTCGGCCGAACTCACGCCCGGCGCTGCGGCCGGCTTTTCCCTGTACTTGGCGAGCGACTCGCCCGGCAAAATAATCGGAACGGAGCCGTCCGGCGGTGGAGCCGCCTCGTCCGGGCGATCTTCGTAGGGACGCGGAGACGCGTACTTGGATGACGGAAGGTCCCGGCCAAAGCGTCCGCCACTGGGGCGCCCGCCGCGCCGGTTGAAGCGTCCGCCACGGCCTCCGCTGCCGCTGCGGCCCCCGCTACCACCACCTCCGCGGAAGTCACGACTGCCTCCGCGGCCGCGTGAATCGAACGGCCGAGGGCCCCTTCCCGGAGCCTGAGATCCTTGACCTGAGCCTGGAGCTCGGAATGTTCCCGGCAACGATGGCAGCGTGCCCGCCGGCGATGCGGCCGCGAAAGGCGCGCTCGCGCCGGGCTGGCCTTCTTCGGCGCCGTCGGCGCTGGGGTCCGCAGCCGATTCCACATCGAGGGGTTCCATCGCCGGAGCCGCGGTGCCCGCGCCTTCGACAAACGCGCGGCCGCCCTGCTCCTCGATCTTGTGAACCTTCTCGTCGGCCGTCGCGGTGACGTGGTCGTCGAAATCTTCAATGCTCTCGAGGAAGTCGCTGACGTACAGGAAGGCGTCGCTATCGAGGCCGATCTCCACGAAGGCCGACTGCATGCCTGGCAGCACGCGCGTCACACGGCCCTTGTAGATGCTTCCGACTAACGCAAACTCTTTTTCTCTTTCAACGTAATACTCACAAAGCTGTCCTTCTTCCAGCAGCGCTACCCGCGTCTCGTGCGGGTTCGCTGATATAACCATTTCCTTTGACATGAAAACTCCTCAAAGGGCACCGGACCTTGGTGGGGATCTCTCCGCTGGCGCACACCTGCGCGCGCGCCTGGCCCGCACGGCAGAAGGCAATGCCTTCTCCGCGCCTCAGGCCACCCAAGAACATTCTCTTTTGCGGGATTACTTTCCTCACCCGGCGTGCCCTTCACTCAATCGCAAATTTCCCGGCCGGATCGTTGTCGACGGCTCGGGCACTCTTTCGTTGCGTCAGTTGACGAACCGCCGCATGCGGACGTTCATCACCAGACCCAATGCTAAAAATACAAACGCGGTGGACGACCCCCCGTAGCTCATCAGCGGCAGCGGAATGCCGGTGACCGGCATGTATCCGATCACCATCGAAGCGTTGACTAGAACGTGGAAGCCCAAAATCGCGGTCACTCCCATCACTACGAACATCCCCGCTTTGTCTTTCGCTTTTTGCGCGTTGTCCGTCAAGCGCAGGATCAAGCCCAGATACAGCAGTAAGACGACGCATACCCCGATAAAACCCTGTTCCTCGGCCAGCGCCGCAAGAATAAAATCCGAATACCGCACCGGCACGAAACCTAATTGATTCTGGCTGCCTTTGCCGAATCCCTTGCCCCAGAACCCGCCCGCTCCCACCGCTATTTCCGATTGCAATATCTGATAGCCCGCGCCCCGGGGATTTTCCTCCGGATGCAGGAACGTCTGAATGCGCTGCTGCTGGTAGGGCTTCAGGTGGCGCCGCATGTTCCAACCGATGGGGATCAGCAGCGCAACGACGAGAAGACCAACCGCGGCATGCCTCCACTCGATGCCGGCGAGAAACGCTCCGACAATTGCAACGGGAATCAGCACCAACGCAGTTCCCAGGTCGGGCTGCACTAGAATCAACCCGGCGGGTATCGCTGTCAAGGCCGCAATCTTGGCGTAATCAGCCAGCGTCAGCCGATCGGTGCGCATCTCCGCAAAGTAGCGCGCCAGCACGATGATTATAATCAACTTCATTATCTCTGACACTTGAATTCCCTGGCCGCCCACCTCCACCCAACGGCGCGCGCCAAAACGGGAATGGCCGATTGCCAGTACTACCAGTAGCGTCGCTAGGCCGAAAACATAGAGCGCCGGAGCCTGATCCAAAAGCGTGTGGTAGTCGATTCGCGAAATCGCGAACATCGCGATCAAGCCGATGCTGATCCAGATCACCTGTTTCCACTGCATGCCGGCCATGGCGCTTGCGTGCGTGGACGAATAGATCTCCAGCACACCCACGGCGCTGATGGCGCCGACGATGGCTAGTAAAGTCCAGTCCCAGTCTTGAACTCGCGGCCGGTCTTTCATGGTCTCTGTGGGCTGCTCATGATCTCTGTAGGTTGCTCACTATCGTTGTACCGTCGACGAAGTTGCCAGCGCGTGGGCCACCGGTTGTGCTGCGACCGGAGAAGGCGGGGGCGGCGTGATATTTTCCGCGGTGGAAATCTGCGGCGCGACGCCGTTCTTCTTGTCGTAGAACGCTTTCACAACGTCGCGAACGATCGGCGCGACCGAGCTGCCCCAGCCTGCGCCTTGAACCAGCGCGGCGACGACAATTTCCGGGTTGCGCCGCGGGGCGAGGCCGATGAACCATCCGTTTTCCTTCAAGTGCTTGCCCAACTTGGTTTGAAGAGCGAAGCTTTCCGTTTGCGCGGTGCCGGTTTTCCCTGCGAAATCGACATTCTGCAGCTTCACCGTGCCGGAAGTGGTGCCGTCAGGCTCGTTCACAACTCCCCACATCGCGTCCGTGAGTTGCGCGACCGTATCATCGGAGAGCGGAAAGGATCCCGTCTTCCCGGTGACATCTTTCAAAAGGTGTGGCTGGATCAGCTTGCCGCCGCTGGCCACTGCGGCAATCATCCGAGCGAGCTGCACGGGTGTTGCAGTGATCGGCCCCTGGCCGATGGCCACCGAAATCGTCGAACCTGGCCACCACTTGTGGTGGTTCACGCGTTGGGACCATTCCTCCGAAGGAATCAGCCCCGGTTCTTCACCGGGCAAGTCGATTCCTGTGCGACTTCCGAGTCCCAAATCGTTGGCGTACTGGTGGATGAGGTCGATGCCCAGCATCTTGCCGACGTTATAAAAGTAGACGTCGCACGAAGCTACCAGCGCCCTATGAAGATCGACCTGTCCATGCGCATGATCGCAATGATATAGGTGGCCATAGAATGTCGCCGAGCCTGGGCAATACGCCGTGTAAGTGGCCGGGACGGCTTTGGATTCCAGCATTGCCGCGGCTTCGACGACTTTGAATACCGAACCGGGGGCGAGTTGTGCCTGGATAGCGCGATTGAGCAGGGGCGTATCAGGATCGGTGTTCAGAACGGCCCATTCCTTCGGCGGAATTCGCACCGCGAAATCGTTGGGGTCGAACGTCGGCCGGCTCACGATCGCGAGCACTTCGCCCGTGCGCGCGTCCATGGCGATCAGAGCGCCGGCCTTGCCGGCCTTGTCGAAATCGGCTTCGGCAACAGCCTGCAAATCCTCGTCGATGGTGAGTTGGATGGGTTTTCCGGGAATGGCTTCCACATTATCAAGCGTGCGCATCACCTTGCCCACGCTGTTCACCACCACACGGCGCATTCCGTCCGTGCCTTCGAGCTGATCGTTGTACTCGCGCTCGAGGCCTGCCTTGCCTACGATATCTCCGGGCTTATACTTGTCGGGATTCTTTTCCAAATCCTGCGGAGAAATTTCACCCACGTATCCGATGGCGCTGGCCAACATCTCGCCGTGCGGATAGCGCCGCCGCTGCACCATCATCAGATCGAGCATGGCGATGTCCGCGCGATGCGACTCCACAAACGCGATGTCGCCCTCGGTGGCTGCCGGCTTGATGATGATGGGCAGGAACTTGGGCTCGAAGCGCGCCGCATCCAGCTGCTGTTGCAGATCCTGGAGCGTCAGGCCTAGTCCGTCGGCAATCTGCGGAAGATTCCGCTCCACTAGTTTGGGATTGTCTCGCTCGAGCAGGATGCTGAACGAGGGATAGCTATCGACCAACACGCGCCCTTCGCGGTCCAGCATGGTGCCACGCGGAGCGATGATGGGAATCGAGCGAATGCCGTTCTTTTCCGCGAGGTCCGCGTAGTGGCCCGACTGCACCACCTGCAGTTTCCAGAATCCCACCAGCAGAAACACCACGAAAGCGACGGAAAGGTAGGAGAACAGCGCCAGGCGGCCCTGCGGTATCTTCCGATCACCTGCATTCCAAGGTGCCAACGAAACTCCTGCGCGGCGGGACGAACATTGCCCCCGTGCTTATCTTTGCGGGTAAGACGTAAATCCTAAGCTAACACTTGCTTCGAGCGCACCGCAACCCACCGATGTCCTTTCCGGCAACGACCACAGCCACGGGGGCCATCCGCTTCCCGCTCGGCGCTCACCCGGTTCTCGCTCGCGGGATTCCCACAGGGGTTAGTCAGTGTTTATGTGGCTGTCACGCGCCATTCATACGCACCGTATAGCTTCCCCGTCGCAGGTTCAGTCCGCACGGAAGGTAAGGGAGGAAATATGTCCAGGGAAGCCGCGGAGCACCACAACAAGGCAGCAGAGCATCACGAACACGCTGCCCGGCACCATCGCGAAGCTGCAAAGCACCACGAAGCAGGCAACCATGAGTCCGCCGCGCACCACGCGCACTCGGCTCAGGGACACCACCATCACGCAACGCACCACGCCACTGAGGCGGCCAAGATTCACGTCGAAAAGCACGGGCATAAAGCAGCAGCCGCCGCCGGGCGATAGCGGCTCTTTTCCCCGGGCCGGGGCGTTTGCGGACCGAGCTGCGCCACTGGGCGCGAGCAAAACGAAGGCGCCCCGAGACCCGCGATTTGGTTTTCTAATTTTGATGAGGTGAAAGATGGCCACGGCAACAGGAACTTCCGTACTCGATACAAAACTGGCGACCGGGAAAGCCACGGGACCCGCGCGCATCGGAATGATGATTTTCGGAGTCGCTCTGGTTATTGGCTTCATCTATGCCGGCTACCACCTCATCTCCGACCTTGCGGACGTACACTCCGCCAGCTTCCTGCCGTATGTGCTGCTGGGTGTGGCGCTGCTGACCGCGCTGGCATTTGAATTCGTGAACGGATTTCACGACACCGCGAATGCCGTGGCCACGGTCATCTACACGCATTCGCTCGAGCCGCACGTGGCCGTGGTTTGGTCCGGCATGTGGAACTTCATCGGGGTGCTGCTCTCCAGCGGGGCTGTGGCCTTCGGCATCGTCTCCCTGCTCCCCGTGGAACTGATTCTCCAAGTGGGCAGCCAGGCCGGGTTCGCGATGGTTTTCGCCTTGTTGGTCGCCGCCATCATCTGGAACCTGGGCACCTGGTATTTCGGACTGCCCGCGTCAAGCTCGCACACCTTGATCGGCTCGATCATCGGCGTAGGCATCGCCAATCAGCTCATGGCCGGTAAGACGGGCACCAGTGGTGTCGATTGGGCGCAGGCTACCAATATCGGCAAGACGCTGCTGCTTTCTCCTGTTGTGGGATTCGTCGGCGCCGGGCTGCTGCTGCTGCTCTCCAAGGCCATCATCAAGAACAAGGCGCTCTATGAGGCTCCCAAGGGAACCGAGCCGCCTCCGTTCTGGATTCGTTGCCTCCTCGTTCTCACTTGCACCGGAGTGAGCTTTGCTCACGGCTCAAACGACGGACAGAAGGGCATGGGCTTGATCATGTTGATCCTGATCGGCACCGTGCCGACCGCGTACGCCGTGAACCACGCCGTCACCTACGAGCAGACCCAGGATTTCGTCGCGGTGTCGACGCAAACCGCCGACATGTTAGGCCACTACGTGGATCCCGCTGCGGTTGATCGGCGATTCGCGCGAGGAAGTGACCGACTACATTCGCACCAAGAACTTCACGCCCAACACCATGCTGGCGCTGCGCGAGCTTGTGAACGGCATCGGCACGGAAATGGCGCTGTATAAGCAATTGAAGGCCGTGCCGCAGGATAAGGTACGCAACTTCCGCAACGACATGTACGTGGTCAGCGAAGCCTTACGCTTGATGCAGAAGTCGCATAAGCCCGTGTTTTCAACCGCCGATACCGCGATTCTTGCGAACTATAAGAAGCACATCGACGGCGCCACCAAGTTCATTCCCACCTGGGTGAAGGTTGCCGTAGCTTTGGCCCTGGGCTTGGGCACCATGATCGGATGGAAGCGCATCGTCGTAACCGTGGGTGAGAAAATCGGTAAGGACCACCTCACTTATGGGCAAGGCGCCGCCGCGGAAATCACCGCCATGCTCACCATCGGAGCCGCCGATTGGTTCGGTCTGCCCGTCAGTACCACGCACGTGCTCTCCTCAGGCGTGGCCGGCACGATGGCCGCCAACCACTCCGGCATACAATTGTCCACCGTGCGCAATCTGGCTATGGCCTGGATTCTCACGCTTCCGGCGTCGATTTTCCTGTCGGCAAGTTTGTTCTGGCTGTTCCGCAAGATCGGTTAGCCCGGGTTCAGCGTCACGAGGCTTCGGCGCTACAAGGTTTTGGACGCCCTGAGTTTTAGACGGAGGACAAAATGCTACCGAAGTTAATTCTTGCTCCGGTTGATTTCAGCGATCACTCAAAAGACGCTCTGATCGCGGCAGCCGAGCTCGCGGGTAAGTTTGGTTCTCAGCTTCTGCTGGTACACGTTGTTCCGGCCTTGCCCAAGCTGCCCAGTGCCAGCGCCATTTTCCACGAGGCGGAATACGAACGGGAGCTCCACAAGGACGCAGAGCAACAACTCGAAGCGCTCGCTCAGCAGTACGCCGGGAAGGGAATCACCGCTCGTGCACACGTCGGAACCGCGAACGACGTAGGCATGGAAATCCTGCGAATCGGCGAGCAAGAGGGCGCGGATTTAATCGTCATCGCTACGCACGGCATGACGGGCTGGCACAGACTGGCGTTCGGATCGGTCGCAGAAAAGGTCGTCCGGCTCGCTGCCTGCCCCGTGCTCGTCCTGCGCGCCAATCCTGAGCCGAAAGTGTCTTCCTCGGAGGCCAAGTCGAACGTCGCCGCAGTCACACGGTGAACGCTCGCAGGGCTTGGAAGGTTTCGAAGGGCTATGAAGAACGGCGCAGGCGATCGAGCAGCGCGAACAGCACCACTCCCACGGCCGCGCTGGCCACGGAGTCGAGCAGAAGCCGCAGCGTAAACATGGGCGCGGCGTGGTTCAGCAGCACGCGTTCGGTGACCGCGAGGATCACCTGGTGAAAATGGAATAGCAGGAACACCAGCGCGAAGCGGCTCATCGGATGTTCGGTATCGATCCGCGCCCCCACAGACGACGCTACGTATCCCACCAGAGTGTTCGCGATTCCATACAGTCCGATGGGGTTGTCGTGGCTGAGCGCGTCTTGCGTCATGCCGATGGCCGCGCCCAACAGCAGCCCGCTCACCGGATTCCGCCGGCTCACGCCAAAATAAATGGTCACCAGCAGAGGCAGGTCGACAAGCTGGGTCCAGTTTCCGTACTTGTGCAGAAACCCCTGCAGCACCAGCGCCAGAAACGCCACCGCGATTACCGCTCCGCTGTAGTAGCGATGAACCTCGATGTTTGATTCCGAATGCGCGGTTGGATTGAGCACGGAAGCCATCTCACTGCTGCGGAGTAGTTCCCGCCGGCTCCTGAGAAGGTTGTGGGTGGTTCGCTGCCGCTGGTTTCGGTGCTGCTGGCTTTGTCGTACTCGTCGTCGCGGGTTTGCTCGAATTTGCAGTCGCCGCAGGCTTGCCTGAATTCGCAACCGGAGCGGGAGATTTGCCCGCATTCGCACCGGCAGCGGCGGGCTTAGCGGTGTTCGCTGGGGCTGCTGCGGGTGCGGTCACGTTTGTCCCGACCGGAAGCGTAATCGCGTTCCCCACTGGTGCAGTCTCCGTCTGGACGATATCCTCCGGCGCCACCGCCGTAGAGGCGTCATCAGTTTTCTTCTGAGCCATCTCTTGCTGCGTGAGCAGCACCAGCACGTCCTCCAGGCGATCCAAACGCACCGACGGTTCCACGCGAATCACTTGAAAAGGGTTTCCCGGACGAAACTCAGCCACTTTTCCCACCAGAAGATCCTTGGGAAAAATGCGGTCTTCACCCGACGTCACCACAATTTCTCCGGCATGAACTTTTTCATCGTTCACCACGTAGTCCAGGTGCGGGCCGGAGTCTCCCCCGCCCTTTACCACGCCGTGCGTCCGGGTATCCGCCAGCAGCGCGCCCACTCCGCTGTCTTTATCGCTGATGAGCAGCACTTCCGACTTCGTTGGATAGGTCTCGACGATCTTGCCCACGATTCCTTGCGGTGTGATCACGCCCATATTCCGGCGAATGTGGTCGCGCTCGCCGCGATTGATGAACATCGTATGCGACGCGGGGTCCGCGCTCGCGTCGATCACTTGGGCCGCCAGCATCTGCGTTTCCGGATGCGCGTCGTGAAAGCTCAGCAGCACCGCCAGCCGCTGCCCCTCCGCGGCTTGGCTTTCCAGCTCGCGGTTGCGCAGCTGTAACTCGCCCAGATCCGCCCGCAGCTGCTGGTTTTCAACGCTCGCATGGTGCAGGGCGAAGTAGCCGTTCCATACGCCGGCGATTTTCGAGAAGCCCCACGTTCCCGCGCGCGCCCCCGGCGTGAACACCTCGGCCGCCCAGTAGCGAAGCAGGCGCACGTCGTGCTCGCGCTTGATTTGGTACGCGAGGATCATTACTTGTGCGAGCACCGTCGCGGCCAGCAAGGCCAGCGGGCGGTGACGAGAGATGATGTCGGCCATTTTGCGACTCGCGGTTCGGGCGCCGCCGTGAATCCTCAATCACCCAGCGTTAAGCGGTTAATCGATAGAAACCAGGCGCAGCAGCCGGAAATCGCTCAGCATTTTGCCGGTGCCCAGCACCACTGAAGCCAGCGGATCATCCGCGATCGAAACCGGCAGCCCGGTCTCCTCGCGTATGCGCTTGTCGAGGTTCTTGATCAGCGCCCCGCCGCCCGTCAGCACGATGCCGCGATCGCTGATGTCCGCCGAAAGTTCGGGAGGCGTTCGTTCCAGCGCTACGCGAATGGCGTTCAAAATCGTCGAAATGCATTCCGAAAGCGCTTCGCGAATCTCGCTGTCGTCGATGGTCACCGTTCGCGGCACGCCTTCGATCAGGTTGCGGCCTTTTACTTCCAGCGTCAGAGGCTTTTCCAGCGGATACGCCGAGCCGATCTCGATCTTGATCTGCTCCGCGGTGCGCTCTCCGACCAGCAGGTTGTACTTGCGCTTCAGGTAGTGCATCACCGCTTCGTCCATCTCGTTGCCGGCCACGCGCACGGATCTCGAATACACGATTCCGCTCATCGATATCACGGCGATGTCCGTGGTTCCTCCACCGATGTCCACCACCATGTTGCCGGAGGGCTCTTCGATCGGCAGGCCCGCGCCGATGGCCGCGGCCATGGCCTGCTCTACCAGGTAAACTTCGCTGGCTCTTGCGCGGTAAGCCGAATCCTGCACCGCCCGCTTTTCCACCGGAGTGATTTCGCTCGGAACTCCGATCACGATCCGTGGATGCACCAGCACTCGCCGGTTGTGCGCCTTTTGAATAAAGTACGTCAGCATCTTTTCCGTAACTTTGAAGTCCGCGATAACGCCGTCCTTCATAGGCTTGATGGCCACCACGTTCCCCGGCGTCCGTCCGAGCATTTCCTTCGCTTCGCGCCCCACAGCCACTACGTCGCCGCTGTTCTTGTTGATGGCCACGATGGAAGGCTCGTTGACCACGATGCCTTTATTGCGCGCGAAAACCAGCGTGTTGGCTGTGCCCAAGTCGATCGCCAGGTCGGAAGAAAACAAACTGAACACCGACCGCATGTTGTAACCGTTTTTATTCACGAATCGCTTCTCCCCCGGTCGGCTCGCGCGCCGGCAGAAATACCCACTGGCGCCGCCTTGCTGATTTTTTTCTTTGCGCGGAATTCTCGCGCTAAGTTACGGAATCACTACATCGACGCGTTTGATCGCCGTTCCCCCGCGCCGATTTTGTCCCGTGATCACGATCTCATGGTCGCCGCGCGTCATCGGTTGCGTGAAGTAGCGGAACTTTCCGTCCGCCTGGATGTCCGGCACCTGTTCTCCGTTGATGATCAGTGCCGCTCCAGGCTCGGTGCGCCCGATGACTTCCACCACGTTCCCCTGCAACTCCGTGCCATCCACTTCCAGCAGCATCTGCTGCTCCCGGCCCTGCGTCACGAGCGTGAACTTGAAAGAATCGCTCGCGTCGCTCATGTTGCCCTTGTCGTCGATGGCCCGCACTCGCCAGAAGTAGTCCCCGGGGTCGAAACCCGTAACCTCCACGCTGGTCGCCGAGGTTTTTCTCTCCATCACGATGTGATTGAACATCGACGTTGTGCTGGCCTGAAAATCATACATCTTGGCCAGTGGCCGCCGGACTCCAAGAGAACCGCACCGGATCCTTCTTCGTATCCGCCAGGATGATCGGCTGCAAATTCAGCGGCTCGGTCAGCTTCGGCGGCGCCAGCACCTGCGACTTTACGATTGCCCCGCCGCCTACTGGAAGAGTAGCGCGCTCGTATTGCCCGATGTCTACATGCTCGTTGCCCCGGCTGAGTTCCGCTGCTCCGGTATCCACGGTCACGTCTTGCTGGTTCGTCTTCGGATCGCTGCGCACCGCCAAACGGCTGTTTGCCCGCGCCGAAGCCACCGCATTCTCGAAGGAAACCTGCGCCGTCGATCCCGCCACCTGCCAGGTGCCCGTTGCCAAGTCCACTTGCCCGGAGGAAATGTGCACGGCTACTTGCGTGGCCTGATCCTGTTGGACGAGATTTTCTTCTACCGTAACCAGAGTGTCGCCCTTAACTGTGTACGTCGTTCCGTCGGCAAACGCCAGCCGCGCCACGCCTTCCGGATCGGTTTGAATCAGGTCGCCCTTATCCAACGTAATCTGATAGTCGGCGTTGACCCACTGCACTGAGTTAACCTTTTTCACCTGCACGTGTCCATCGAGGTTCACGAACCGGGCTTGCCGCGCGGAAATGGTGGCCACGCCGCTGTCCTGCTTTCCCACGGCGTCGGAAAGTTTTTGCAGCACCCGGGCGGACATGTCGGGGAACACCAGGTACGTCGTCGCTAGAACGATCGTGGTGATGCCCAGAACGTACAGCACCACAGTGCGGTATCGCACTGTGTGCCAGTACACTTCGACGCGCGAAATGTGCTGCTTATTGCCCGAGCTGATTTTTTCGTTTGCCATCGACATTTTCTGTCAATTTGGCAGACTAGCATAGCGATTTGAACCTTTCCAACGCGCCGGAACCGCAGTTGCGAAACCACTAACCCCCTCCCTTGGAAAGATTTCCGCCATGGCGGGCTTCACCCCCTCTCGCATCCTTCTGACCCTCTGACAATTAAGTCCATTTTGGTGGTTGACCGAATCCCCCCGATTTAGCAGACTAGACCACGGGATTTAGAACGGGTTTCCTCCCTCCAGCGCCGCGTCATCGTCTCTACGGTCTGCGAAATGGGGAAAAATCATCCGGCACGGGGAATAGCGTTTATATGAGTCACGCGGGACGAGAACTGATCGGTGAGCTTTTGCCTCCGGAGCGGATACTCCTGACGCCGGGGCCCTCCTGCGTCGATCCCCGCGTCTACCGCGCCATGGCTTCTCCCATCGTCGGCCACATGGACCCGTGGTTCACCGAGATGATGAGCGATGTACAGACCCTGCTCCGCGGTGTTTTTCAAACCCGCAACCGCATCACTTTCCCTCTGTCTTCATCGGGTTCGGGCGGTATCGAAGCGGCCGTTGCCAACATCCTCGAACCGGATGACGAATGCATCGTTTGCACCAACGGAGTTTTTTCCGAGCGCATGGCCCTCGTTGCTGAGCGCCTGCCGGCCAAGGTGATCCGCGTCGAAGTTCCTTACGGCCGCACCGTCGATCCGCAGGATGTCCTGCGCGCGGGCAAGGGCCGGAAAATCAAATTTGTCGGACTCACCCATGGTGAGACTTCTACGGGCGTCCTGCAGCGTATCGATGCCTACCGCAAAGTTGCCGATGAACTTGGCGCTTTGCTGGTGGTCGACGCCGTAGCCAGTTTCTGCGGAGTTCCACTCGATATCGACGGCCAGCGCATCGATGTCTGCTTCAGCGGCTCCCAGAAAGCCCTCAGCGCACCTCCGGGCATGGCGCCCATCAGCGTGAACGAGCGCGTCGAGAGAGTCATGCAGACTCGCAAGGAACCCGTGCGCAGTTGGTACTTCGATCTGACGCACACCATGAGCTACTGGGGCCAGGAGCGCCTCTACCACCACACGCCGCCCATTTCGCTCATTTACGGGATGCGCGAAGCCCTCCGGATCGTTCTTGAGGAAGGTTTGGAGGCTCGCTGGGAGCGGCACGCGCGTAATCAGCAGGCGCTCATCGCCGGCCTTGAGGCGCTGGGTCTGGAACTGTTCGTGCAAAGTCCGGCCGATCGCCTGGTCACCGTGACCGCGGTGAATATTCCCGCTGGAATTGAAGACCTGCGCGTGCGCCGGCAGTTGCTCGACGAATTCAATATCGAGATTTCCGGCGGCCTCGGTCCGATAAAGGGCCGCATTTGGCGCATCGGGCTAATGGGCCATTCCAGCCAGCAAAACAACGTCTTGTTGCTGATGGCCGCGCTGGAAAAAATTTTGAGTGAACAGGGATTCCGCCTGTCACTGGGTGCGGGAGTTGCCGCCGCTACGCGCGTTTATCAACAAGCCTCGCAGCCCGTTACCGCAGGCGTGGAAGTCAGAAAGTAAGGGGAACTCATGGCCAAAGCAGCTGCTAAAGCCGCCGCGATATATCCGACCATTGCCAACGCCGGCGCCATGAGCGAATTTATCGGCGCGTTCGATGTCCCTTCCAAGATGACGGACGTCGTCTACAAGTGCCGCTTTTCCCACTGCTGGAATGCCTGCGCCACTCGCCACGCCGACACCATGGATTGCAAATTTCTGGTCGATGGCAAGGGCGTCATCGTCGGCCTGGCGCATCCCGGTTTCGTCACCTTCCGCGAAAGCGCCGGCCGCAACCTGACCGATCGCGAAGCCAGCTACATCGCCGCCGAATATCTCCGCGAGCGCCTCGAGCAGGAAGACGAGCACGAGCTATACGACGTTCCCGCTTCCCACGTTCTGCGCATCATCGAAAAGCTCGCCCTCCGCTAGCCTCACTTCGCACCGAGCCCGCAGACATTACATCCCCTATGGTTTGAACCCAGGCCGCGGTCTATCGATTGCCTCGCCACCAAGGTTCCGCGCCGCATGGCGGTTCGGAGCTATCGCGGGAACGAAGCAGCCATCCGAAAACCAGCACTGCCGCGATCAGCAAGCCGATCTGAAAAATCGTCGGCAAATGCATCGCAAAAACAAGTACAGCCACCAGCGCGGCATACGCGGTAATCAAGCCGGGCCGGTAATACCGCATCAGATCATTCTCATTTTCCATGGCAGTCGTCCTTTCTGTACATTAGGTGAACAAAATTCATCCTACCCATGCTTGGCTACGAGCAGCCACATCATGACAACTTCAAACGCAACCATTGCGAGACAGCCCAGTAGCCCCAGCGTTCCCCAAAATAACTCCGAGAAGCCGAGTGCCCAACGCGACGTAGTCATAAAACCCTCCTCACCGCCGAAAACTTGCCTCCGCAAAAACGCTACTTCGTTTCGCCCTGTGGCGCGGCTTCGAAGGCTCCGCGCCAACCCGCCAGCCATCCGTGCTCGCGCACGTGTTCCTCTTCCATCTGTTGCGTCCAGGCGCCTAGCACGCTTGAGCGATTGAGAAAGCCAATCATCTTTTCCGGCTCCGTGCGATTCACCACCGGAAGCCGCCCAATGTCGTACTGCAGCATGCGGTGCAGCGCGTCCATCACCATCTCCTCGCTATATGCCACAACCGCTGGGCTCGATCCCGCCTCCAGCACCGTCGTCGCACCGTGCGTAATCGTCTTCCAGCGCTCGCAGCAAGTCTCCCTGCGTGATGACACCCAGCAACTTGCCCTCTCCGTTTGCGATCGGCAGGCCACGAATCAGCTGCGGCATTGCCTCGCGCGTCTTTATGCCCGGCACCATTGGCTTACTGTTCTCCATGCGGGACGCTAGTTCCGCTACCGTCAGGTCCGGAGAAATCGGCTGGATGTCCTTACGCATTACATCTGCAACGCGCACCGTCTTCAACGCCATGGCTTCGTATTCGCCCGGGACGGCCAGCCCGCGCCGTGCCAGTTTTTCGGTCATGATGGACGTCCGCAAATAGCGCAGACCAATCAGATCGGCGATCACGCAGCACAGCATCAAGGGCAGAATTGCGTTGTAATCGTGGGTGATCTCGAATGCGAAGACGATGAACGCGAACGTGGCTCGCGACGCGGCCCCAAATACCGCCGCCATGGCCACTAGCGCGTATGCCCCGGGAGCCAGATGCGCCCCTGGCCACAAGTGATTGACGCCCATCGCGAACACCCCGCCCATCGCCGCGCTCCACATGAACGTCGGCGCCAGCAGGCCGCCGGAAGTCCCCGATCCCAGAGACAGTACAAGCGCGAGCAGCTTGAAAACGGCGATTAGCAACAGAAGCTTCACGCCCAGATTGTTATTCAGAATGTCGGACACCGTGTCGTAGCCGACGCCGAGGATTCGCGGAACAAAAAAGCCGAACACGCCGACCGCCAATGAGCCGATGGCCGGATGCCATAGCTCGTCGATGGGCAGACGGTCGAACTGATCTTCCACCCAGTAGAGCAGCTTGGTCAGTCCGATGGCCGCGCCGCCGCAGATCACTCCCAGGATTACGTAGAACGGTAGCCCGTGCAGCACGTCGAAATCCACGTTGCCGATGGTGAACATCGATCGCTGCCCCAGCAGCACGGCGCGCACGCTGGTCGCGAGCGTCGTCGCGATCACCAGGGGAATGAAAGACCGCGCACGAAACTCGAAGAGCAGCAGCTCAATCGCCAGAATCACTCCGGCGATGGGCGTGTTGAACGTCGCTGCCATCCCGGCTCCGGCGCCGCAGGCCAGCAATACCTTGCGCTCCGATGCCGTGGTCGAAATCAGCTGCCCAACAAGTGAACCAAACGCCCCGCCCGTCTGAATGATTGGCCCTTCCGCGCCAAACGGTCCGCCCGTGCCGATCGCGATCGCCGCAGAGAGCGGTTTTAGGATCGCGACCTTGGCGTGAATGCGGCTGCGCGAGGTCAACACCGCTTCCATCGCTTCGGGAATGCCGTGCCCTTTGATTTTGTCCGACCCGTACTTGGCCATCAGGCCCACGATGATCCCGCCAACCACGGGCACGGCGATTGCCCATAATCCCAAAGTGTTATGTTCCGGGCTGCGGAAGCGAAGCGACCATTCGTGGTAGTAAGCCAAATTCGTGAAAAGCCCGATCAAGTCATACAGCAGGTAGGCTACGATCCCCGCGAGGACTCCCACGATCGCCGCCATCAGCGAGATCCACCCGATACGGTAGCCGGCCACTGGTGTGGGCTGCCTGTGCCTGCCTTTTCCTGTGACCGTCGTCACGCAATCCTCCTCAATTTCTTTGAGCGTTCGCGAACAGGTCGCCTCCTGTCGCGGCCCCTCTGGCCATTCGGCGCTCGATTCGAATTTTCACCATGTGCCACAACGGATCCGAGCGCTTCGATCAGTTTGGGTGCCGTGGTGCGTAGTTCTCGCCGGTGCAGTTGCGATAAGTTCTCCAGCAGCTTTTCCCCCTGGCGGGTCAGCCGCAGCAACACTTCGCGGCGATCGGCGTCGCCGCGCGAACGTTCGATCCATCCCGCTCGCTCCAGCCGTCCGCTCAGCTCCACGGCGCTGTGGTGCCGGATCTGCATCCGCTCCGCCAGCGTGCCAATGGTCGATCGCGCCCAGGCGGGAAGGCCCCGAATAGCCAGCAGAGCCTGATACTGCTGTGGCTCGATGCCTGCCGCCCGCGCCGCCTGCTCCGCGAAATACAAGAATCGCCGCACTTCGTACCGGAATTCCGCCAGCGCCGCATAGTCGATCTTCCGTTCGGTAGGCTTGTTCATAAATCCATTATATCGTGACACGATATAAAGTGGCATTGAGAAATGCCGGAGTGTCGGGGAGAGAATAAGAGTAGGAATTGACTAGGGATGTTCGGCGAAGTCGCTGCGAAAAGAACTCGCGGTTCGCGTCAGCGGTACTCTACGTCGCTAGCTCAACGCCTTCTTCAAAATCGCGATCTGCCCGCCATGGTACAGGCCGTGTTGCACGATGCCGTGCAGCACCACGTAGCGCGACGTGCGGCCCTTGCCCACGATTTCTTCCAATTGATCGTCCTGCAATTTCTCCACGTAGTCGCGCAACCGTCCGCGGCTTTCCTTCAGATTGTCCATCGCGCGTTTCCATCCCACATCGCTTACTTCCCACACTGGCGGCCAATCTTGTTCCGTGGTCACCTCTACCACTTGGCCCTCGAGCCGGCGATGCACGATCGTGTTCCATGCGCCGATGTGATGTACGAGTTCCCAAATCGAATGCGCGCTTTTTACCGGATGCTTGGAGGCATCCTCGGCCGATAACCCTTCAAGCAGGGCGAGCAGAGGCGGCCCGTGCCAAGCGTCTCCTGAGAACGCCCGGTCCATTTGATCGAGGATTCTTCGGATCTCGTTCTTGCTGCCAATTTCGTTCATGGGACGAAGCGCCTCCTCCCTTGCTCAAAAGACCTTGTCTGAATCCACAAGAATCGTCACCGGACCGTCGTTCACGAGTTCGACCTCCATGTGCGCCTGAAAAACGCCCGTTTCCACGCGCACTCCCAGCGCCGCGAGGCGGGTCACGAATTCCTCATAGAGCGACTTGCCCAGCTCCGCCGTTGCCGCTTGCATGAAGCTCGGCCGCCGCTGCCCGCGCACGTCCCCGTAAAGCGTGAATTGCGAAATCGCCAGCACCGCGCCTCCTATTTCCAACACGGAGCGGTTCATCTTTCCTTGTTCGTCGTTGAAGATTCGCAAATTCGCGATTTTTTCCGCCATCGCTGCTGCCGTTGCGGCCGAGTCTTCGCGCCCGACGGCTACCAGCGCTACGAGCCCTGCCGCGATTTCGCCACGCACTTGGCCCTCTAACGTCACCCGGCCCCGGCTCACCCGCTGAATCACCAGTCTCATGATTCGACGATTCTACCTTGTCTTTTGTCATGCTTGCTTCGCGCCCGTTCCCCGCCTACGATCAATTCTCGGATCGACTCTCCGCGTGGCCACATGAGCCAAACCTCTGCATCGCCTGGACCCAAACGCTGGCTCACCCCAGGCGTTCTCGGCATCGGCCTCGCCAGCCTTTTCTCCGATTGGGGACACGAGGCAGCCACATCCGTCCTGCCGGCTTTTCTCGCCAGCCTCGGCGCGCCGCCCGTGGCCCTCGGCATCATCGAGGGCGTCTCCGATGGCCTCTCCAGCTTCGCGAAACTCGCCGGCGGCTTCATCGCCGATCATCCACGCTTGCGGAAGCCCACCGGCATCGTTGGCTACCTGGCCACCGCGCTGACTACCTTTGCCTACGCCTTCACGAACACTTGGCCGGCCGTGTTACTGCTCCGCGCCTTCGGATGGATGGGCCGCGGCAGCCGTGGGCCATCCCGCGATGCGTTGCTGGCGGATTCTGTCGCACCCGGCCAGGAGGGACGCGCCTTCGGTTTCGAGCGCGCCATGGACACGCTCGGCGCCGTGCTCGGTCCACTCTGTGCCGTCGCGCTGCTCGGCCTGCTCGGAGCGCGCGGCGTGATGCGCTGGTCGCTCGTGCCTGGCCTCACGGCCGCCGTGGCTTTCGCGTTGCTCGCCCCCAGAGAACGCGCAGCCGGCCGTCCGCATGCTCCTGTCCTGCCTCTGGCCGAGCGCCTCGCGCAATTTCCAGCAGGCTACAAATACTTTCTCGCCGGCGTTTTTGCGCACGGCATCGGCGACTTCGCGCCTACGCTTCTGATTCTCCGCGCCAGCCAGATTCTCGCTCCGCGCTTTGGCGCGTCGCGCGCCACGGTTCTTTCCGTCGCCCTCTACACCTTCTACAACATCATCAATGCCGCCGCTTCCTATCCCGCCGGCGCGCTCAGCGACCGTGTCGGCAAGCGCGGCTTGCTCGCGATCGGCTATTTGATCGGTGCGCTCTGCTTTGTGGCTTTCATCTTTTTGGAGGGGCCGTCGCTGCCCATCCTCGCCGGCCTCTTTGCCCTGGCGGGCCTGCATGGGGCGGTCCAGCAATCGGTGGAAAAGTCCGCTGCTTCGGAAATTTTGCCCGCGCAAATTCGTGGCTCCGGTTTTGGCGTTCTTGCCGCGGTGAATGGCGTTGGGGATTTGATTTCGAGCGTGGTGGTTGGCGCGCTATGGTCGCAGGTCGGTCCCGCAGCGGGATTCTTGTTTGCGGGGGTTTTTGCCACTCTCGGCGCGCTAGTCGTCTACTTTGCGCGCGGCGGTGATGTGGTTTCGCCTTCCCTGGGAACGCCGATCTCCTGATCGGCCTCCCGGCAGTCTAATTCAGCAGAATCTTCGCGTATCCGCGTGCGCTGGTTGCGTTCCTCGTAGGGGCGGGTCTGTGACCCGCCCGGTGAAGTTGGACACCGTGCCCGTGGCTTGCCGGTTAGAGAGTAAGCTGCAGCGGAGTGCCGCGCTCTTCATTTACTTCCTGCGTGGCTTTGGTGTCCAAATCCGCCGTGGCCATGGTGCGGCGGCTACCCTCAGCGGTGATGTATACAATCTTGTCGCCCATGCGCGTAAAGCCTATGGCCTCGATTTTCGCGCCATTGCGTAGCACCAGCGTGAACTGCCCAACGTCCGGCAGCGGCGCGGCCAGTTCATCCGGTGCCATCCCAGCCTGCTGTGGTGCGGCCTGCTGAACCACGATGATCGGCTGCTGCCCGGGCCCCTGCTGAGCTTGATACGGCCCGGGATCGCTTCCCGGTCTCGTCGTCGGGCGCCTACATAGGGGTATCCCCCGTTAAGCAGGTAGTAGCCCGCTCCCCCAAAGGACCGATTGAATCGCGCGAACCTTTCCGCCAAGGCGATCCGCCACTGCGTTGCCGGATCAATCGCCGCCTCGACGCCCAGGTTGCCTCCGAATCCATTGCCAAAGCTCGAAAACCCGCCCGTACCGAAACCCGTACCGAAACCCGGCGCAAAGCCCGGTCCGAGGAACCCGGCATTCGCGCCGCGCGCTGTCCCGGTTGCCAACCGAGGAGCCGTCGCATGGATGGTAGCCGTCCTTACGCGAACGGTCGGCATCGGCGCGTGCATCGCCGCGACCCCTGCCATCCTTTGCGCCTGCGCCGCCGAGGGGACGACCGTCGAAAACATCGTAAGAAAAGCTGTGCCCAGCCCCAACTGAAGCTTCGTCATCATGGCTGCCTCGTTTCTGCTCCGGCCACCTCTCTAACTGTACATATAGGATGGCTGCGCCCTGGCTTCGGTTGCAGCTATCATAAATAGCCCTGGCCGCGGCCCCGGCGCACCACTTGTCTTTCCCCGCCTCGCCGGATGTGCTATAACCATCCGTCCGTCGAGCGAGGAGCCCAGATGGCGCAGTTTAACGCAGCCGCTTCCCCCGCCGATCCGGCCGCTTTACCGGCCGTGTCGCGTGCCGAGGCTGCTGTCTCGACCGGCGCAAGCTTGGAGAATGGGGCCGGATGGGCGTCCTCATATTGCCCGCGTTGCTCGGCTCGTTTGGCGCCGCGGAGCTGCAAGCTGATTTGTTCCGGCTGTGGCTATTACATGTCATGCTCGGATTTTATTTGAGGGAAGACGGGCCGCATCACACCCGGCGGGCTGCTTTTTCCCTTGGCACCACGCAACAAAAGTTTCGAAATTTCCAGGAGGCGTGAACGTGGCACTGCGAATGATCGATCGGAATGTGGACGGCGTAGACGTGCTCGATATCGAAGGGCGCATCGTACTCGGCGAGGAGAGTAACTCCTTCCGCGAAAAAGTGAAGAGCCTTCTTGCCGCCGGCAAGAAGAAAATCATCCTGAATCTGCAGAACGTCACCTACATTGACAGCTCCGGGCTCGGCACCCTGGTCGCCACCTTCCACACGGCGCGCTCGCAGGGCGCCACGCTGAAGCTTGCCAACCTGGGGGCCAAGTTCAAGGAAGTCCTGCAGGTCACCAAGCTCATGACCGTCTTCGATACGTACGACAGCGAAGCGGCCGCCATCCAGAGCTACAGCAAGTAGCACGGCTGTCCGCTCGGAATAGGCTTCTCATCTGCGCCCCGAGGGTTCCGCCTCGGGGCTCGCCCCGGAAATTGCGGTTCACCGTTGCACGCGCGGGTTTCGATCGAGCCTGCCCGCCTACTTTTCGAGCCGTCCTTCCACGCGAAAGATAGCCAGGCCGCTCAGCAGCTTGGGATAAAAATCCGTCGACTTCTGCGGCATCACGTCTCCGCCCAAGGCAATCTCCGCCACCTGCTGGACGCCCACCGGATTCAGCAGCAGCGCGAGTTGCGCGCCTCCGCTGTCCACCGCCGCAATGGCCGCATCGATCTCCCGTTCGTAGCTGACGTTCTTTTCCGCGGTAACCGCCTCGGCCGTGATGCCCAGCGCCTTCTCCAGGATCAGCCGGTGCAGCAACACCACGTCCAGCCCGCGCTGCGCTTCGGAAATGTCCGGCAGCAGCTGTTCCAAATCCGCATCCTTGCGCAAAGCAAATAGATAAAATGCCTGCGCCGCGCCGCTTCCCGCCGCGTACACGCCGATCGCGCGACGCCCGTGCCGGTGCGCCCTGAAAATCCTTACGGAACTCGGCATACGCCGCGGGCCGTTCCTCCGCGTTTGCAAAAGGATAAGCGTACCAGTCGAAATATTTCCCAGCGGCCTCGCGAAACGCCTCGAAGTTGAAATTTGCCACCCGCGACACCACGCGGTGCGTCGGCAGGATCACCAGCCCCTTGGAACGCGTGTTGATGAACGTCGCCATCGCGAACTCCGTCGCCGCCATCGGATCACTCTGGCCCGCCCGCTCGCGAGCCTCATTGCGATAGGCCAGCGCCGTCTCATAGCGATGGTGCCCGTCGGCGATCACCAGCTTTTTGTCTTTCATCTCCCGTTGGATCGCAGCGATCAACACGCGGTCCGCCAACGGCCACAGACGATGCGTCACGCCGTATTCGTCCACCAACTCGAGCGGAACGCTCTTGCGCATCGTTTCTTCCAGCCGTGTATCGATGCGCCCGGCCGCGTCGTCGTACAGGAGAAATAACTGCCCGGTCTGCGCCCGCGTGTGCCGCAGCAATTCGATACGGTCCGCCTTGGGCCCTGAGAGTGTGCGCTCGTGCCGGAACACCACCTTTGCGTCGTAGTCTTCCACCCGCGCAAGCGCGATAAACCCGGTGCGCACTTTTCGCGTGTGCGTTCCGGGGACTTCGAATTCCTCCGAATAGACGTAGACGCTCGGGGCGGCGTCCTGCACCAGGATCTTCTCAGCGATCCACTCATCGACCTTCCGGCCAGCCCGCGTGTACACATTATTTCCCGCCGTGTCCTCGGCGAGCGTTCGTCCCTTTTCCACCGCGATCAGGTTATAGGGACTGGCCGCGTAGTAGCGCTCCTGCATGGCCGGAGATATTTTGTCGTAGGGCTGGGTGAGCACGTCTTTGAGGGCGACGCGTTGCGTGTCGTAGCGAAATGCGCGAAACGGCTGGATGTCCGCCATGCTGACCTCGGGAATGGAGTTTCGTAGCGGCGCCGCTTGCTGCGCCCGCTCCGGAAGGAAAGATTGTAGCAGGCGAAGTCTTTGCGGCGCGCCCCATTGCGCCCCAAGGCGCTCGGATACCGGGGCGCTCTCGCCCCTAGTCACCCGTCCCTAAGCAACTGCCCTATTCAAGGTTCCAGAAGTGGCCCACGGGATTGGGGAACTGCACTCCCACGCGGAGCTTGCCTTGGGCGCGAGGGCCGACGTGTACGACGCGGCATTCCTGTTCGGCTAGGTTTTGTGAGTTGGTTACAAACAGGCGTTGGCCGGGTGAGACCGGCGTCTCGATCACCAGCAGACAGCCGCTATCGCTCGCGTCGACGGTTTCCCCTTCTTCGTGGAAGGGCTGCTTGTCTTCACCGGAACCGTACACCAGCAGCTCCGCCCGATGCGCGCGCCGCGAGACGGAGCGCCGCTCCAGAGGAGTGCGTGTTTCTTCGCGGCCTGCGGCCCGCTGTCTCGCCTCATCCCGCGAGCGCTGCAGCCGCGCCTGTTTGATCATTTCCCAAATGCGGCTCATCGCCGTCTCCAAGTCCTGTGGCCTATTTTCGCTGGGTGCTCACACAATAGCCGCCGCCTTCGCTTTTGCTGCAACCGGCTCATCGCACCTCTGCCTATCAGTAAACCCACTCGCTGCGTCCGAGGGCCGCACGTCCCCTGTCTATGCGATTCGCATTCATTGCAGATTCACGGGGCTCAGAGTACAGTCACGGACGGGTTGGGGAGCAAGCTGGAGCAGGAAGCCCAGCTTGTCGCGAGGTAGCAAGTAAGAAGGAGGAAACAATATGGGATTCCTTGCATGGATTGTGGTTGGGTTGATTGCGGGTTGGCTTGCCGGACAAGTGATGAAGGGTGGTGGCTACGGCGTGCTCGTGGACATCATTCTCGGCATCCTCGGCGGTATTCTCGGCGGATGGCTCTTCGGAATGCTGGGAATCTGGCCCGGCGGCGGCATGATCGGCTCCATCATCGTGGCATTTGTTGGCGCCGTGATTTTGGTCGCGATCACCCGCGTCATCAAACGTGCCTGAAGAAGAATTTCCAACGGAAGGGAATCGCGCTGCCCTGAGCATCGGCTGCCAGAGCATTGGTTAAGGGGCGGCGCGATTTCTTTCGTACCTGAAAAAGGGAGATACCGAATGGCTGCCGACGCTGCGCGGAAAACAGAGCTGAAGAAGAAAGCCGTACATGAACTTGAGGAGCTTTTCGGCCTGTTCGTATACCTGGCTTTTTTCTTTTGCGCTCTTGCGACGTACCGTACCCTTCTACTTCGCGAGATGAACATTCCGTATCTAAATTACGGCTTCGCGCTGATCAACGCTCTCGTGGTCGCCAAGGTGATCCTGATCGGAGAGTATGCGCATCTTGGGAAGAAGTTGGAAGACAGGGGGCTCCTCTACTCCGCCATCTATAAAGCGTTTCTATTTGGCTTGCTGGTGCTGGCCTTTCACACCGTCGAGGAAGCGATCAAGCACCTCGTGCATGGAGAAAGTATGACGGCAGCGTGGACCGCTATACGCATCGATGACCTAATCGGGCGCAGTCTGATTATCTTTTGCACTTTTATTCCGCTTTTCGCGTTCAGGGAGTTACAGCGGGTGATGGGCGACGACTCTTTTCGGGATTTGTTTTTCCGCACCGGAGCGGTGGCCAAAACCGAGCTCTCCAGCCGAAGCTGAAGTGGCGGGCCGCGGTCCTTGTCAACCGCCCGATTGCCGCTCGAAGTAAAGCGCCACACCTAGCGCCAGGATCAGCGCCGCGATTCCCAACAAAGTTATGCCCGGCAGGTCGTGGGGTTCCGCAATAATTACCTTCCGCGCCATGGCGATCAGCGCCACCTCAACAACCACGCGCACCTGAATGACGTCTCTCTGGGCGTACGCTTTCAAAGTCTCCAGCAACTCCACGCCGATCAGCACCAGCAGGAAATATCCAAAAATGTCGAGCAGGCCTTCCACGGGAATCAGAAACCGGGGCGTCTTCCAGGCTTCTTCGGCAATCATCACGCCCAAGTGCGCGGTGGACAGCAACACCACGATCACGAGCATCGCAGCGAGCACCCAAACGATGATCTTCTGGATTTTCGTGATCAGCTTAGCCAACACGATCTCCTTCGGTGCCCGTCCTAATACTGCGGCGCGGCCAGAAGAATGCACTCGGCTCGCGCGCCCTGTCAACCACCGCCACGTAATCAGGATTTCGAGCGGGACTGCAGGGCCATCGCCACCAGGGCACCCATAAGCACCGCTGGATAAAGCTGGCCGATCACCGCCTCGGCGGTCGAAAGCGAGCGCGTAAAGGCAGTCACAGGGATCACCTCGCCGCCGACCGTCGTAAGCGTGGAAAAACTGTAGTAAGTGAGCTTCGCCGTCAGTTGGTCTATGTTGAGCGGCGGCGAAACGAATTGAAACGACCCAGGGTTGACATCTTGCGCCAGCGAATAGGCGGAAGCCCACGCCATTCCAATGAGGAGATAGGCGCATATTCCGCCCTGAATCCGGCTCCACGTGATCGGCCCTTGCCGGAACATCAGGAGCAACACGATGCGGACATACAGAAGCAGAGTGGCGGTGGAGATAAGGCTGCCGACTTGATGAAGAAGGGGCGTGGGGTAGATACGACCGGCCACTAGTAGCGCTGCATTGACGACGACGAAGCCGATCATGAAGGCCCTGGTAATGTGCCGCGTGCCTGTAAGTATGGCGCCGGAGATCATCAGCGTGACCACAACCAGGTCGAAAAAGACTCGCCCGTACAGGCCGGCTTTGCCGAGAGGGGTGATCACGAAGATAAGAATTGCTACGGAGATGGTTACCAGCGTGAGGCCAATGTCGCCGGACCAGAACTCGCTCATGTGCATTCGCAGAAGATCGGTACGGTGCTGATGTGATTCGTTCATCGTGAAACGCGCCCCTCCCAGTGACCCCGCTGTGCGGCCGGCTGAAATTGTAGTCGCGAAGATGTGCGTGCCGGGAAGAATTGTTTCGGCCTCTTTCTCCTCTCGCGGGCGCCGGCATTGTTTCCGTTACCTTTCCCCTGGGTACTAGTAGTTTTACCAGTTGTGCCTTTGCCGGCGCGAACGTAGCCTCGAACGTACCTCGCGGCGACCTTACGGTCGGCCTCAGCTTGGGGTCCAAATTAAATCTAAGGGAGAAATATTGATGAAGAGGTGGATTCTTGTTTGCAGTCTTGTGCTTGCTTGCTCGTTTTCGGCGAAAGCCCAGGACTCTTCGAAGGTGGACGTTTTCGGCGGGTACTCCTACCTGCGCTTTCAGGTTCCCAACGCCGGATTGAATGGAAATGGCGGCAGCGGCCAGGTCACGTATAACTTCAATCCCATGATCGGCTTTACCGGTGATTTTGGTGGATACCATTTCAGTGAGGGCGGCCGGGGCGGTTCGGGGACCATCTTCACCTACTTGTTTGGGCCGAAGTTCACGCTTCGTCGTGGCAAGTGGTCGCCGTTCGTTCAAGCACTCTTTGGCGGCGCATGGGTCGGAGCTGGTATTGAAGGTGAATGCGACGGCGCCCGCAGAGCGCAAGGCGAAGTATGCGGCGCGAGCTCATCCCTTAACTCGTTCGCGATGGCCTTGGGCGGTGGTGTGGACTACAAGCTTATGGACCATATCTCCATCCGTCTTTTCGACGCCGACTACCTGATGACCAGATTCAACGTAGGCATCGAAGGCACAAACAGCACCCAGAGCAACGTCCGTATTTCCACGGGAGTTGTTTTCAACTTCTAACTACTGAGAATCGATCCGATTCTCCGCTTTCGGGGCCGGCCTTCGGGTCGGCCCTTTTTTTCGCCTCCAACAGATAAGCTGCCGCCAAAAACCCTCTCTTCTCTTTCACTCCCCTCTCTAGCCTTCGTCGTCACACACCCTGCGCTCTGCCCGTTCTGAAACTGTTGCGAAACGGAGCGATCGCCCGGCCTTTGCGTGCCCAGGTCATAACTCCGGTAATGAAGTATGCCTAATGGCGCTGCAGCACCTGCCGATGAATGACCAGAGGGCGCTTCCCCGCGCGACCGTGCGCCTAAAGATTCGTGAAGTTAAATCGTTTCAATACCAGGGAAACCGCAGAGTCTCCCATAGGAGAAATAGAATGAACCGTCGAGTTTCTCGTCTCATGCTGGGCTTGGTGATCACCGCAATTCCGCTCTTCACAATCGGGTGTGGCTCGACGAACAACAATCCTGGGCATAACAATCGCACCGGCTCCGTCAACACCATGATGAGCGATGCGTCCACCGAGGATTGGGCCACCATTGGCGTCAAGGTACTGTCGATCTCGCTCACTCCGGCGGCCGCCGGGGCTCCCGTGGCCGTCTACACCGCCCCGACCCCCGCGCCGATCGTCAATCTAGTGCAGCTCGACCAGCTCAGCGAGCTCCTGGCAAACGCCACTGTGGCCACCGGCACCTATACAGGCGCGACTCTCACGATCAGCGCCAACCCTGGTGACATTCTTCTCACCGCCGCCGCGGATCCTGCGACTGGATTTGCGGGCACGGCCGGCGCGACGGTCCCCGCCGGCCAGATTCAAATCATGGGCGCGACCGGCGCGGTCGGAAGTCTGACGGTCCCGGTGAGCGTCACTTTCGCCGCTCCGCTGGTCGTCTCCGCCAATCTGGCCAGTAGCTTCGATCTCGAGTTCCAGCTCTCCCATCCCGCTTTTCTCGTGCCTCACGTGCCGGCCGTCGGACTAACCGAATGGGCCGTAGACTTTAATGGCACGGTCCTCCCACATCCGATTGCCGACATCGCTCATCTGGTTCTTCGCCATATCTACGGCACCGCGACCGCGGTCTCTGTAGACAACACTTCCATCACCATTACCAAAGACTTTCCGCTTGAGCCGCCGATTACCGTCGAGACCCCCGTTGCCACCACGGAGCCTCTGACGATTCTCGCCGACGCTACCAACGGCACCATCTTCTATGACATCGATGCCGCGACTGCGACGACCATCATGAACTTCAGCTCGGTCTCTGCCACGCTCGGCGGTAAGTTCGTTCGTGTGGCCGCTCGCTATCAGGCCAACGGCACGCTCGTCGCCGTCCGCGCGTGGGCCAGCACGTCGTTCAATAAAGTCTTTCAGAGTCCCGAGGGCCATGTTCTTCACGTCGATAATGTCGGCCACATTCTGACCGTGGAGAACGAACTTGGAGTCGGCGTTCCGGTTACCATAAGCGCCACCACTCAATTCTTCTTCCGTACACCGGGTGTCGCTTTATCGGATTTCACGCCCATCGGCACAGGAACCGCGTTCTTGACCAACGTGGTGCGCGGTTTCAAGGTACATGCCAGCGCCGTCGATCCATTGGCCAGCCCCTTGGTCGCTCAGACGATCGACATCGAGATTGCCAAATACGACGGCACCATTTCGGCCGCGACTTTGGCCAACTTCCTCGATACGCGCACTTTCACCACTGTCGCCGACAACTACGCGCTTACGTTGCCGTTCATTTCCGCCAGCAGCTCCAACGGTGCGGATCCTGTGACTGGCACCGCGATCGCCGGCTTCAAGTGGTGGAATTTCACGCTGCCGACCATCGTCACCAGTGGCGCGACGGCGATTTCCACCTTCGACACGGCCACCAGCGGCTCGGCAACCTTTGCCGGCACCACGACTGCCTTTAAGCCGGCTGGCGAAGGCTTTGCCATTTGGAATGACCCAGCCGCCGTTAATGCCTGGGCCATGCCGTGGGAAGTTCTTCTGCCTTCCAACGTACCTCTGGGCACCGTGGCCGCCGGTTATTCGGCCGGCGCCTTCACCATGTCCATACCGAATGGCGCCGTCGCCGTGACTATTAACCTCAGCACTACGGTGGGCTCCGGCACGCTCGTCTACCAGGTCGATCGCACCGGGACCGTCGTCACCATCACTCCCATAGACATAACCACCACGGCCGGTCAGACAACCCTGACCACCGACTTGGTTACGACCACTCCAGTGAAGGTTTTCGGTGTGCCGCAAGTCGCCGGAACCATCAAGGCCTATGTCGTGCTCTTCTTTACGGGAACCGCGCCTACCAGCTAGGACGTTGCCGTTCGTAAATTGCGCTGCTCGGCGGGGAAGGCCCTGCCGGCGGCGCAATCTTTTTCTTGTTCGTAGACTTTGCGTTGCTTTTGTAGCGGCCGCCTTCAGGCGGGCGTTCTTGTTTCGCGCCTTGTCTTCTGGGGTTTTTGCGGAAGAGGTACGCCGCACAGGCACCCTGCCGCTGCGCTTCCGTCCTTCGTAGGGGCACGGCATGCCGTGCCCGCTCTTCCAGGGATGGCCAATCTCCCGACCGGCTCTTCGTAGGGGCGGGTCTGTGACCCGCCCTCTAAACTGTGCTCTTAGGGTATCGTGTCCAGGGTGGCACCGCATCGAATTTGTGGAGCTTTTGTAGCGGCCGCCTTTAGGCGGGCGTTCTTGGTTTTCGGCTCGTCTTCCGGGGTTTCTACGGAAGAGGTGCGCGGCACAGGCACCCCGTGCGGCGCCGTTCCGTTCTTTGTAGGGGCGGGTCTGTGACCCGCCCGCTGAGCGGGAATTGCCGTGCTGCGCCGGAGCTAGCCGAGCGTTTTGGCGTGGAAGGTCTCGAGGTCGTCATCCACCACGGTAAAGCTGATCTCGATCGGTTTGCAGCACACTTCGCAATCTTCGATGTAGGTCTGCCGCCCAACGGACAAGTCCAGCACCATCGAAATCTCCTCACCGCAGTAAGGGCAGCTGAACTGGTGTTCCACTAAGCTTCCGTCTGTCTTTGATCGAAGTCTTCCGCGTTCTTGATCATCGCCAGCATCGCTTGATACCACGGCTTGAGAAATTCCGCGGCCGCCTGAGGACTCGATGCCGCCTGATCCTTCAGCAGCGCCTGCATCCGCGCATCCGAGCTGAATATTGTCTGCACCAATACGGCCGCTGCATGTTCCATGAGGGTTTCCTCTCGACCAGCGCCTCGATTCTATCACCCCATCTATCATCCCGCGCCGTCCACAAGAGCGCGCCACCTACGGCTGTGCCCGCCGCCCCCGGCAGCTATGAATCGTTCCCCGGCCCGTCATATACTCTTGCTTTGATATCTTGATCGCGCTCTTGACCCGTCGCACTGAGGCCCTCCGTGAAACGCTGGACGAAGATACTGCTAGCACTCGCCGGGCTCGTCGTCTTGGTTGTCGCGCTGACGCCTTTCCTTATAAACGCAGACACCTTCCGCCCCGCCATCGAAAAGCAACTCACAGCAGCGCTGGGCCGCAGCGTGAAGTTCGGCAACCTAAGTCTCGCGCCTTTCTCGGGGAGCCTGCTCGCCAAAGACCTCAGCATCGCCGAGGATCCCAGCTTCGGCTCCGCGCCGTTTCTCACCGCGTCGCAAATCCGCATTGGCGTCTCGCTCGCCCCGCTCATTTTCTCGCACCACGTGGACGTCGGCACTCTCCAGATCGAGTCGCCGCAGATCAATGTTATTCGCGCCGCCAATGGCACCTGGAATTTTTCCAGCCTCGCGCACGGCGCTTTGGCCACACCGGCCCCGAACGGTGCCCCCTCGCAAAATTCAGAGGGCTCGGCTCCGGCGCTCCCGCTCTCCGTTGACCGCATCGTCATCGAGGACGGCCGCGCTACCGTCACAACCTTGCCCGCGCACGGCGAGCCGAGCGTCTACGACCACGTCACTTTCACGGCGCGCGATTTTTCCTTCACTTCGCAGTTTCCGTTTGAGCTGAAAGCAAACCTGCCCGCAGGAGGCACGATCAGCGTCGCCGGCAAAGTCGGCCCCATCAATCGCGCTGACGCCGCAACCAGCCCCGCCGACGCGCAGATCTCCGCGACCGGCCTTGACCCCGTCGCAGACGGATTCCTCGCCCCGGATGCCGGCGTCTCGCTCGTCGCCGATGTTGACATGCACGCCGCGTCCGACGGGCAAACGCTCACCACGAGCGGCACCGTTCACCTCCACAATCTGAAGCTTCGCAAGGGCGCGGCCGCTTCGCCCAAGCCGGTCGAAGTCGCTTTCGCCGACGCGCATCGCCTGAAGGACAGTACCGGCCAGATTCAAGACGCCACCATAAAGATCGGCGACGCCGCGCTCCACATCACCGGCACCTACCAACCCGCGCCCGGCACAGGCGACCCGCTGCTGAATCTGAAACTCGCCGGGCAAAGTTTGCCGATCGACGAGCTCCAATCGCTCATGACTGCGGCCGCCGTCCGCTTGCCCAATGGCTCGCAGCTAAAGGGCGGCACGCTCTCGCTCAACCTCGCCGTGAGCGGACAGGCCAAGTCACTCACCATCTCCGGGCCCATCGCGCTCGACAACACGCGCCTGGTTGGCTTCGACCTCGGATCAAAAATTCACGGCATCGCGGCGCTCAGCGGAGTGAAAACGGGCGACACCACGCAGTTTCAGAAGCTGCACCTCAACGTGCACATCACCAACGCCGGCGTCGTCGCCGACAACATCGACGCCGTAATTCCAGCGATGGGCGGCCTCACCGGCAGCGGTTTCGTCTCGCCCGCCAATCAGTTGAATTTCAACCTCATCGCGAACGTCACCACCGCAAAGGGCATCGGCAAATTCGGCGTGAGCCTGCTCTCGAAGCTGAGCGGTTCAGGCAACGGCTCCGGCGTGCCTCATTCTCATCACCGGCACGCCCGATGACCCCTACATCGTCGCCGACATCTTCAACAAATCCTCCAAGAAGAAGTAAGCTTGTAATGGGCAAGCTTTTAATGGGCGAAGGAGGATTCTTTAAGATTTTCCCGCGCGCCCGCGTTTGAGGTTTGGTTCTTGATGTTCCGGGTGCCCCATCTGGCGCCGTTCCGGAGCCTGCCCGCCGCGGCGGGATAGGTGGGTCTTCGCCTTGGGCGTGGCGCAGACACTCCCCGGGATGTCTTTCTGTTTTGTAGGGGCGGGTCTGTGACCCGCCCTTCTGACTCGTGCCGTAGCGCGCCGTCATTCTGAGTCCGCGGCAGCGGACGAAGAATCTCTCTTGGGTTTTCGCGTATGGCATAATCAATACCCTCGAAGCTCTCAGCACCCCTGAGAAATCCCATCAAATTTCGCGGAGGCCCGCTATGTACGACATGAAGAATCTCGCCAAACTCAAGTTGCTCGACGCCAACGCCACCGAAGGGATGAAGGCCTTCTGGGCCTTCGACAAAGCCGCCATGGCCGCCGGCGCCATCCCCGTGAAGTACAAGGAACTCATGGCCCTCAGCGTCGCATTCACCACTCAATGCCCGTATTGCATCGAGCTGCACGCCGGACGCGCCCGCGAAGCCGGAGCCTCCGCCCAGGAAATTTCCGAGGCCGTCGTAGTCACCGCGGCTCTTCGCGCCGGCGCCGCCATCACCCACGGCGCCCACGCGATAAGCTCGTAATGGGGTACAAAGAAATCTTTGAGACTTTCTTTCTGCCCTGCTCTTCGTAGGGGCGGGTCTGTGACCCGCCCTCCGGTTTTCCGGGTGCCCCATCTGGCGCAGGTTTTTTGCGCCAAGTGGGTCTTCGCGTTCGCAAGGCCCATCGCTTCCGGGGACCCGTCGCCTTGCACTCCACCCGCCGTCGTGGCACGATTTAACCAGCAACCGAATCGCCGCGACGGAGGCTCCCAATGACGCCCACCGACCACCCGATCGTTTTGACGCCCACCGAGGTGCTCGCGCCCGTTCCGCGCCATTCGCGCAAACGGCTCGCCGTCGCATTCGTCATCGCCGCCGTCTCGGACTTCCTCTCCTTTTGGACGGCCCTCGCCCCGCCCATGCAGTGGGCCATTGACGTCGCCACGGCGATGCTTCTCTTTTTCATCCTCGGCCGCCGATGGGCCATCTTGCCCGGCTTACTCGCCGAAGCCATCCCCGGCATGGGAGTCTTCCCCGTATGGGTTCTCGTCGTCCTCTCCATCTTCGTCTACGACGACATCAAAGGCCGCAAACACTAAAGCTTTCGTCTCTGATTTTCCGGGTGCCCCATCTGGCGCCGTTCCGGAGCCTGCCCGCCGCGGCGGGACAGGTGGGTCTTCGCCGTTCCCGTGGCACAGGCACCCGCCGTGGCGGGCCTGTGCTCTTAGAATTTATCTCTGCTATCACGCGCCATCGCTCCGCTCTCGTATGGGCACGGCGACCCGCGGTGGGCGAAGCCGAATCCATGCCGTGCCCGCCGCGCCACAGCGCGCTGCGTCTCTCGGTCCCGCCTTCCCGGGAACGCCGATCTCCCGATCGGCCCCTTGGCGGGTGCCGCATCCTTGCGCTTCTCAAGGGTGCGGTCTTTGACTCTATCCTCGCGCCGGCCTCGCTCCGCTCTGAGCTTGCCCGCCTGGGCGGGTAGGGGCGGGTCTGTGACCCGCCCTCCGCTCAGATTTTCCGGGTGCCCCATCTGTCGCGCGCTGTTCGCGACAGGTGGGTCTTCGCCGTTCGCGTGGCACAGACATCCGCCGCGGCGGGCCTGTGCTCTTAGCAGTCCATGCCCTCGCCGCGTCCACTCTTTTGTAGGGGCGGGTCTGTGACCCGCCCTCGGCTCAGTTTTTCCGGGTGCCCCATCTGGCGCGCTTTATGCGACAGGTGGGTCTTCGTCTTTCACGTGGCACAGGCACCCGCCGCGGCGGGCCTGTGCTCTTAGAATTTATCTCTGCTATCACGCGCCATCGCTCCGCTCTCGTAGGGGCACGGCATGCCGTGCCCGCTCTTCCTGGGAACGCCGATCTCCCGATCGGCCCTTGGCGGGTGCCGCATCCTTGCGTTTCTCAAGGGTGCGGTCTTTGACTCTATCCTCGCGCCGGCCTCGCTCCGCTCTGAGCTTGCCCGCCTGGGCGGGTAGGGGTGGGTCTGTGACCCGCCCTCCGGTCTCAAGGCCCTCGCAGCCGAGGAATGGGTCGCCGAAATCGCGCAGGCCCTGAACGCCGCGCGCGTCTCCGTCACGGACATCCCCGTCGAGCACTCCGTGAAATTGCAGGGCCTCGACAAATGGCTGCGGAGGGAGGGCGGCTCGCCGCGCCAAGTCTCCCAGCGGCGAAAAATCAGGGAAATTTTAGGAGTTCCGAATCAGTAAGTGCGCAGCCGAGTTCCAGTGTTCCACTTGTCCGGCAATCCGACTCATCAGGACTTGAGTGCGAGAAAGGCCGCGACGACATAAGGAACCAATTCCTGGTGCCGGTGTCTATAGCCATCGAGAGAGGAACGTGTCCAGGCTGGGAGGTAAGCGATGTTCGACGATCTAGTGTTGTCCGGAAAAGCAAAGAAGACCCACAAGTCTTGGACCGTTTTGCTTTCGACTATTGTCCAAGGCCTAGTCTTGGGTGTCATGGTTTTGATTCCCCTTATTTACACCGAGGCATTGCCGAAAACTCTACTCACGACTTTTCTCGTGGCTCCGCCTCCGCCTCCATCTCCGCCTCCGCCCGCTGCCGCGCCGGTGAAGGTTATTCGTCCGAAAATTATTCCTACGCAGACCATGACTGCTCCGACGAGGATCCCGAAAAACATAGCGGTGGTTCAGGATGAAGCTCCCGATATCTCTGGAGTCGGCGGCTTCGAAGTTACTAACGTCAACACCAGGGGTCTTCCGAGCGACATCTTGGGCAGTTCGGGACCGGCACCACCGAGGATCCAAGCTCCGGCTCGAATCAAGGTCGGCGGCAACGTCCAAGCGGCCAAGATGCTCCGGCAGACATTGCCCGTCTATCCGCAGATCGCCAAGACGGCTCACGTTTCTGGAACAGTCACATTGCATGCCATCATCTCCAAGGACGGCACCGTCGAGGAGCTCCAATATGTTTCCGGTCCTCCTTTGTTGATGAAGGCTGCGATGGATGCAGTGCGCGATTGGCGCTACACGCCGACGCAGTTGAATGGCGATCCTGTGGAAGTGGATACCACTATTTCTGTTGTGTTTTCGCTCGGTGGTTAACCATTACCGAAGCCGCAGGATGGCGAGGGAACTACAGCGAGCGCCATACGGGTACTAGCCCACCACATGTCCGGGAATCCGACTTTTCAGGATCTGAATACGGAAACCCTACTTCACTAGTTCAACGTCGGGCATCTTGAATGACTTGTTCCAGAAGGATTCCTCCGGTGCGTAGAGCCGGAGCCACGGATAGGGCTCTTTGTCTTCCGTCGGAATCCAATTAGATTCCATTCCTGCCGGTGCCTTTGGTCCAAAATACAGGTCAACACTACCGTCGGGATTGGTTTTCATTTGGTTGAGATTGAATGAACCTAGTCCGGCGCGGTCGAGAGGGTTTTTGATGAAGGCCCAGGTTCTGCGGTCATAAAGAGTCAGTGACCAAAACTGCTTGGCCGGAATTTCTTTCGGTACGTGTAGCTTGTACGTCTTGCCCGCTCTGAGAGGTTGCCAGTCACTGTCCGCGATCGGTGCAAGATAAACAGTTCCGGCATGTTCGGTCAGCACCTTCGGATAGAACGTAAAGAAAAACCACGCTGCGGCCCGCTTGTCGATTTGCACGGCATCGTCGGTCACAAAGCTAAACCCACGGTTTACATCAGGAACCATCGCGAAATTCCAGTGGCGGTCGGGCCAGTATAAATTCTCGGCAAACAATTTCGTGTCGAGTTCTTGCATATAGTAATAAGCATCGACTATTCCTCGCTCCAAAGCCGCTTTGTACTTCTCCGGCGGGTTGAAAGGCTTTCCGGGCTCGATGCCGATTGTTGCCAGCATTCCCATCATAACCATGTCGCGTGGTTGCACGGGTTCGACGCTCACGATGTCGTAGATGTCCTTCAACGCTCGAATGTCATAGAAAGGCAGGGTATGCAGTGAGTACTGACGACCATCCGTGAAGCGCGTCGGTTTGGGATTAGGCGCTTCGGACAGCGGGTACATCTTAAGCGTCAGGCTGTAGGCATGTGCGTCTGCGTCCGTTGCCTCTCCAATTGGAATGGAGCGAAATCCGAGAAGGATTCGATAGCTGGTGGAGTGAATCACGAGATAACCATCGGGGATGGAATCTTTGTAACCGGGCGGGAGAAACAGATACTTGCCTCCTTCGCCTTTGTCGAGTCCGGACGGTCCGACGTCGGCGATCGTGGCCTGCCACGCGTCGACGACTTGACCGTAGAGAACAGCTTTGTCTGTCTTAGCCGGAACTTCCAACACGACCGGACCCTGTCGCAGGTCGGATACCGCTCCGATGTACGGTGTCACCTGATTGGGGGTAATCAGTTCGTGAGCCATTGTGAGCGGGCCAGAATATGCGGTAATTACGTTGTCAGCCATTCCGGGTTGCTCTAACAATCCAACGCGAAAGCGGTAGATTGCGGATGCGGGCGTAGCCCATAAGACCGCCTCGAAAGCTCTCTGGTAGGCAACCTGTTCGCCCAGATCCTTCACGGATTGTTTGGCTCCGGGCTCGGGCTGGCCTCCAAGCGGTTCTCCCTGCGCTTTCACTCTGGAGACGAAACTTAAAAAGAGAATTGCAGTGCTCAACAGGGCGGTATATCGATTGCACACGGTTGTTCTCCTATCCCGAAACCTAAGTTGGCCGGATTTGGCGATTCGAATGATAAGTCGAGAAGCGGCCTGTTTACTATTGTCAGAAGCGACTGGAGACGGACCATTATTGCTCAAAATACCGAGCGCCTGGGGGTCAAGTCCTGATTAACCGTTACCGGAGAAGTGGGGTCCTAGTACAGCATTTGTCCGGTAATTTCCCCACTAAGTTGCAAGACGGGCCGCGGCTTGGGCTGCGGTTGGCACCTCGGAGACCTTGGTATTTTGGAACGCGACGACTTGCCATTTGTCGTGTTCCTTTACGACGATCAATGTTGGGCGCGTTTCTATTTCGCGGGCTTCGTTGCCTTCCACGAACTTCACGTGCGCTCGGGCGAATACCACCGCGACATCGGAGCGCAGAAAGCGCACGCTCCGTAGCACAAAACTGGCGCGGCTGCCTCTGTAGATCGTCTCAAAGATGTGCCGGTGCGCCGCCTCTATCGCAGCCCGCCCGTCTAACTGTCCCCCAAAGATTTGGATGAAGTTGGCATCCTCGGTAAATAACGCTGCAAGGCTGACGCTGTCGTAAAGATTCCACGCTGTTTCGATCTGTTGCAAGATTCCTTGGATGACTTGCTCATCTGTTGCCATGACTGTCCTCCTGAAGGAGTGCGGCGCAGGCTTAGTGTTTTAGAACGAGAGTATAAGCCTAAATCCTGTGTAACGCCCCTACCGGACAAGTAGTGTTCTGGTACTCCCGGTCGCCCGTATTGAAACGGTGCGAGCCCTCCGCGTGGCCAACGATATGTCGGCTGTATAACCAACGAGAACCCAGACGAGTGCTCCAGGACAGCCATACCAGAGCCTGATCGGTTCGCGCCCCTCGCACTCCATATCCACAGGCCTTTGATCTTCCATTTCTCCCCGTTTCGTTCTAGCGTCGATACAAGGAGCATGAACATGATCAAATTCCACAAACCAAACCTCTTCCCCCTCTCCAACCCAGGAACCTTTGGCGGGCACCCCATCCGCTATGAATCCGCCTACGAAACCGCCCAAGCTCAACTCGACGCCGAACGCGCCTCTGCGGAAGCTGCCGCCGCTAAGGCTCAAGAAGAACAGCGCATCGCCGACCAAAAGGCTGCCGCCGAGCTCGCCGCGGCCGGGCGTGCCGCGGCCGAACGCGCCCACGCCCAAGCCATCGCCGAGCAAAAGGCTGCCGGAGCGAAAGCCGCCGAAGCGGCGAGGGTCGCTGCTCAGCAGGCCTATGCCGAACGAGTCCGCGCTGCCGAAGAGGCCGCCGAGCAGGAGGCCGAAGACCGCCGCCATGCCCGCCATCTCCGCGTCCGACGTGCCGCCTATCGTCGCCGCCGCGAACTCGCTCTTCAGCCGCCACCGCTCCCACCCAGCGCCAGCCCGCTCGAATACCACCAGCGCAACTGCACTATTTGCCCGCATCCCGATCGCAAGGCCATCGAGGAGAGTTTCCTCCGCTGGGACAGCCCCGCCGAAATCGCCGAGGAATACGAAATCAGCCGCAGCGCCGTGTATCGCCACGCCGGCGCCCTCGAGCTTTTCGATCGCCGCAGCCGCAACGTCCGCTTCGCGCTCGGCCACGTCATCGAGGAATCTTCGCGCGTCATGCCCACCGCCGACGCCATCATTCGCGCCGTGCGCGCCTTCACTCGCGTCAACGATCAAGGCCAATGGATCGATCCGCCGCAGCACTTCGTCATCTCCCCCGGACCTCGCCTCGCCGGGCCCGCCGATCTCCCCATCGGTCTTCCGCTCGCCCAATGCAGCACCCAGCTGACCAGCGACCACGCGGAGACCATGTCCGACGAAGCCCGCACCGTGACCCTTCTTCCGGCCTCCACCCCCGGTTTTGAAAAAAGGGAGGAGCCCGACCAGCCTGGACATCTCGAACAGGCCGAAGACCCTTCGACCCAGCCCGGAACGCCCTCTTGGACTCATCCCCACGTAACTCCATGAAACTACACAGTCGGGGTCGAAGCAGCCCGGAACTCTATTCCGGGCCGGTGGACGCGTGTCCGCGCGTGACAACGCACCCCCTCGCCCATAGAATTGCTATATACGAAGACGCGCGCGGAGAGCGGATGACGGAAGAGAGCCCCACCACAAAGACCACCGTAGAACCAAATACATCCAAAGCGTCCCAAGACTTTTCGGAGTGCGCCAACCTAGCTAATCTGGCGAATCTTGAAGATGTCCGGGTGTTGATCTTCGACCTCGACGGTACGCTGATCGACTCCAAGCTCGACTTGGTGCTGGCCGTCAACGCCACGCTCGAATACATGGGCCGCCCGCGCATCCCCAACGACGAAGTTGGCAAATACGTCGGAGGAGGCGCCGCGCTGCTCGTGCGCCGCGTGCTCGGCCCGGGCGCTACCGATGAGGAAGCCGCCACCGGGCTCGAACATTTCCTCGATTACTACCGCGCGCACATGCTGGACAACACCGTGCCGTATCCCGGCGTCTGTGAAGGCCTTGAGCTACTGAAAAATCATCCCATGGCAGTGCTTACCAACAAGCCGGTGCGCTTCAGCGAGGGGATTCTGAACGGCCTGGGCCTGACGAAATATTTTCGCTACGTTTACGGCGGCAACAGCTTCGAAAGTAAGAAGCCCGACCCCTACGGAATGAACGTCCTGCTGCGCCACTTCGGAGTCGCGCCGCGCGAGGCCATTCTGGTGGGCGATTCGGACGTGGATGTGAAGACCGCGCGCAACTCCGGCTCCTGGGCCTGCGGCGTAACTTACGGTTTCGGACTCGAAAGTCTGCGCGCCTGCCCGCCGGACCTCATGGTCGACAGCCTGGAGCACCTCGCCGCGCAGGTGAACCGTGGCACAACCAAGTCTCCCCAGGGCGGCAGATGAGATCCATTCACTCCTGGAAGAATCTGCCGCTGATTGCGCTGCTGGCGCCGGTGGTTGTTGTCGTACCGGTGATTACCGCACTGCCCTTACGATCGCAATCGCAGTCGCAGCCGACCAACACCACGAAGCTGCGGAAAAATTTCACAATCGGACCCGCGAAGGAAATGCCAGTGCCTTTCCACGTTGGCGAGACGCTCGACTATCGCGTTTCGTGGTCCGCATTTTCCAACGCCGGCTCCGCGGAACTCAGCATTCCGGAGCGGCGCAACCTGTTCGGCTGGAACACCTGGCATTTCCGCGCCGTGGCGCACACGCAAGGCTCGGTGCGCACGCTCTTCACTGTCGACGATCAGTTCGACTCCTACACCGACGTCATCACGTTCGAAAGCCGCCAGTACGAAACGCATTTGAGTGAAATGGGGCGCATCGAGGATCAGGTGCTGCACTTCGCGCCCACCGGACAGGTGTCGCACGCGCCGCTGCCCCACGTGGCCGTGCGGCCCGGGACGCGCGATCCGCTGGGCTTCGCCTACGCGGTGCGCGCCGCGGACTGGAGCACGCCCGAAGTTCGCATGCCGGTGTACGACGGACGCGACCTCTTTGACGCGAGCGCCAAGCGCGAATCCTCCGGCGAAATGGTGAAGGTGCCTGCCGGCACATTTTCCACCTCGCGCATCAGCATCAGCATTTTTCGCGGCGGCAAGGAAATTCCGGCGGTTCACTTTGTGACGTGGCTGACAGACGACGCGGCAAAAACTCCGGTGATTATTCAGGCGGAATTGCCCTTCGGAAATATTCGCGCGGAGCTGACCTCCGGGAAGTAACTCAATGTTTTGCTATTTTCGGGAACGACTCTAGTTTTCGGGAACGACCCAGTCATCGGGCGGGAAGTCGACGTGCCAGAAAGTCGCCGATGGCTCCAGGAACTCGATTCCCATCTGCACTTTACCGGCATTGGCATTTCCCAGGTAAACAATGCGGCATTCGCGCGCATCGCGCGTCGAGCGGTTGGTGAGGCTGATGTTCTGCCCGGCGGCAACGGCTGAGGCCAGCGCGATCAGCGCGCCGTGCGCGTTCACAACCAGCGTGCGCGTGTCTTCTTTGAATTCCTCGCCGTCCGAGCGCTTGCCGCTGACCTGAATGGGGATGCTCAGCAGTACGCGCATGCTGCGCCGGCGGCCCGGATCGAGGCTCAGGCCGTGCTTGTCTTGCTGGTCTCTAGTGAGGGGCGGCATAGAGGTCCAAATTAGCGTTCGCTAATGTCGTTGCCAATAGGACGCGAGGACAGGTCTGATTGGATAGTAAACAGCGGCTCGGTCAGGCGCTCGCGGGCCAGCCGTAGCGGGCCGGCATCGGGGTTGGTACCCTAGCAGGCGACGATCTTCTCGCGGCCCTGCTTGATGCGGCGCGTGGCGTTCCGCGTGTCGACGACCAGCTTCGAGTTGCGCACGATTGCCTCGTAGTCGTAGCTGGTGTGATCTGTGGCGATGATCGCGCAGTCGTAGCCGGCCAGGCTTGCGGGCGTCAGCTCGACGGAGCGTTTGTTCGAAAAGTCGTAGTGGCGCATTTTGTGCAGCGCCGGGAAATAGGGATCGTTGTAGTCGATGACCGCGCCCTTTTCGTGCCAGCAGTTCGAGCAGCTTCAGGGAAGGGGACTCGCGCAGGTCGTCCACATCTTTCTTGTACGCCATGCCGAGCAGCAGGATTTTCGATCCCTTGATGCTCTTTTGCCGGTCGTTGAGCGCCGCAGCCACAGCGTTCACCACGTGGTAGGGCATCTCGGTGTTGATTTCGCCGGCCAGCTCGATGAAGCGCGTGGCGAAGTCGTATTCGCGAGCCTTCCACGAAAGGTAGTAGGGATCGACGGGGATGCAGTGGCCGCCGAGGCCGGGCCCGGGATAAAAGGGCATGAAGCCGAAGGGTTTGGTGGCGGCACTGTCGATCACTTCCCAGATGTCCAGCCCCATGCGCAGGCTGAGCTGCTTGAGCTCGTTCACGAGCGCGATGTTCACGCAGCGGAAAATGTTTTCGAGCAGCTTCACCATTTCGGCGGCGCGCGTGGAGGTAACGGGAACGACGCGCGAGACAATCTGCGCGTAGAGGGCGCAGGCGGCGCGGCCGCTGGGCGGATTGATTCCGCCGACGACCTTGGGAATCTGCGCCAAGCCGAACTGCTTGTTGCCGGGATCTTCGCGCTCGGGAGAGAAGGCTAGATAGAAGTCGGTGGCTATGTTCTCGTTGTCGGCAGAGAGCGGGCACTTCAGGCCGCCCTTTTCGAGAATGGGCAGCACCAATTCTTCAGTTGTGCCGGGATAGGTGGTGCTTTCCAGAACGATCAACTGGTCGCGCTGTAAGTTGGGAGCGATGGAGCGCGCCGTCTGCTCCACGTAGCTGAGGTCTGGTTCGCGGCGTTCATCGAGCGGCGTGGGGACGCAGATCAGAACGGCGTCCATGTCGCGCAGCTTCGCGAAATCGGTGGTGGCCTGGAAACGCTTGGCCTGGACGTGCTCGCGAATCTTGTCCGCCGGGATGTGCTGGATGTAGGACTGGCCGGCGTTGAGCTTCTCGATCTTGGATGGGTCCGTGTCGAACCCGGTGACGCGGTGTCCCACGTCGGCAAAGCGCAGCGCCAGAGGCAGGCCCACGTAGCCGCAGCCGATGATGCCGATCTCGATCCCTTTTCCTGCGAAGAACTCCGGCTTGCGCTCCTTACCCATCCTGCCTCCCAGAGAGAGTGCGATCGCGGCCTCGGAATTTTGGTCGGGACCGAGCGTGAAAAACAAACGGAAAGCTGGGTCAATAGTAGCAAGAATCGGGTGAACGCCTGGGTGAAAGGATGCGAAAGCAGCAAGGAGCGGGCTGGGCGCAGACAAGGGCATGCCATGCCGCATCAAGTAAGGGCGGACAGTGGTCTGCCTTACACCCTGAGATTGACCGCTACTCCGTGATATATTGCGCTTGTCGCTAACCCCGGTGTACCTAACGCTCCCTATCACCAAGGCATAATTTTGGAAATTAGTCCCCAAAGAAGAGAATCCGTCGAAAAAGCCCGCCAAGCCTGGATTAAGAGGCTGATTGACCTGTCGCGCCGCAACAATCTTCTCTACTACCGTTCGCTCAAGTGGGGCACCTTGAGCTTGTCGCTCGAAGACGGTGAACGCTGGGCGGCTCTGCTGCGCGGTGACCCCGTGTCAGTGAGGAGCTTGGTTAGGAACGTGCCCGATGAGGAGCTGGTACTAAAGGCGTTAAACATCTGGCGTCGTGCCCAAGCGAATCAGGAGGAGAAGGGACTCGCTACGATGTTCGTTGCTCTGGGGATGTCGGGTTGGAAGGCCGCCGATGGTGGCCGGGACTCCGATGCACCAGTTCTGCTCCTCCCAGTTGGACTCGAAATGAAAGGACATGCGGGAATCTCGCTTTCGATTCGCCGCGCCGGACCCGTGCAGGCAAATCTCGTTCTTCTTCACGTACTGATGACCGAGTTCGGAGTTTCGATATCGCCGGAAAAGGTGCTTTCTAGATTACAGGGGCACGAGGAAGAGGGCGTCTTTGATCCATCCCCTGTCTTTGAACTCTTCAACAACGAATGTGCACCAATTCCAGAATTTAAGATTCGTGATGTCGCCGTTCTAGGCAATTTTGCCTTCCAGAAAATGGCGATGGTGCGAGACCTCCAGGAAAGCTCGGAACATCTTGTCGCCAGTGACTTGATAGCGGCATTAGCTGGTGATTCAGAAGCAAAGCAGTCGATTGGGGTTAAGACGCAGAATCCTGATCCCAAAGAATTCGACACGATCCCACCAAAAGCGGAGTTTCTGATTCTCGACGCTGATTCCAGCCAACAGGCCGCCATCGCGGCTGTTCTCGCCGGCCAAAGCGCGGTCATTCATGGGCCACCTGGCACGGGAAAGAGCCAAACGATTGCGAACCTGGTTGCAAGCCTCGCGGCTATGGGGAAGCGAGTTCTCTTCGTTGCTGAAAAACGAGCAGCGTTGCAGGTTGTGCTCAAACGACTTCAACAAGTTGGCCTCAGCAAGATAGCCATCGATTTACACGGGGCCGATGTGTCTCCCAGGCGCGTTATGGAGCAGGTAGCCGCTGCTCTTGATACAGTTCGGCAAGCTGTTCCCGTGGACTGTGATCGGATGCACCAGCAATACGTAGAACGACGTGATCGCTTGAACCGCCATGTTGAGAGTCTGCATCGGCGGCGGAAACCAAGTGGGATGTCGGTTTACGAGCTACAGGGAACCTTGCTCAGCTTGCAATCGGAAATACAGTCCGATACTCGATGGCGGGGGGCCGAACTCGTAAGGATCGAAGAAGCAGATCCAGCCAGAATACGTGACTTTCTGAGAGAAGCTGTAGGGTTCGCTCCGCTGTTTCTCCGCTCTGATCCTTCTCCATGGAACGGTGTGAGGCTTGCCGATGGCGCGGCCGCCCAGCACGCTATCGATCTCGTGACGGGTTTAGCTTCGCGAACTTGGCCCGAATTCGTGTCGTCTCTACTGGAATTGCAAAAGGTGGTCGGCTTCCGCGCGGCGAAGACCTTGAAAGACGCAGAGCAGACGTATTCGTTGATCGCAACTGTGAGCAAGACGCTTGACCTTTATTCGCCCGAGATCTTTACTCAGGACATTCAAAGGATGATTCGTGCGCTGGCCCGAGGGAAAACCGGCGGGCCAAGAGCCATCTGGACCTGGTGCACAAGTGGCGACTACCGTCGCGCGCGAAGACAGGCTCTTAGTTATCGCATTGCGGGTAAGACTCGCGTCCCGGAATTAGTCACAGAGCTGAGCGCGGCCGAGGACCAGCGAATGAGATGGGCAGACCTAAGCGGCCGATCCTCGTTGCCTCAGACGATCCCTGGTTATGCGGACAGCCGCAGAAAGCTGGAGTTGGCTGCCACCGATCTCGCAGCACTCACTGCCATTGTTGCAAGGAAGGATACCGATTCGCTAACGCTGGGCGAGGTTGCGGCGTATGTCGACGCTCTTTCCAAAGACCGGCTGACACCTATGAAATTGCCGAAATTGTGTGAGGTCGAACAAGGGCTCGATAGATGTGGCGTCGGAAAACTCGTTGAGGAACTCCGCAAGAAGAAAATGGTTGCGGGGACGTGGCTCTCTGCCTTTGACCACTCTTGGTATTCCTCTAGTCTCGAAGCTGCACAAGCCGAAGACCCAGAAATTGCCGGTTTCAACGGGCGGACACATGATGCGTTCGTGCGGGAATTCAAGGAACTCGATAAAGAACGCGTTCGGGTCGCGGCTGCGCGTGTGCGTAGGGCCTACGCCGAGAGAGCCATAGCGGCAATGAATGAACGCAAGACCGAGGAATACGTTATTCGGTCCGAAGCAGAGAAGAAGCGTCGGCACCGCCCTCTTCGGGCACTGTTTGCCGAAGCGCGGAATGTGCTTACGGCCGTTTGTCCTTGTTGGATGGCTAGCCCTCTGTCGGTAAGTCAACTCCTCGACACGACGCGATCCTTCGACTTTGTCATATTTGATGAAGCCAGCCAGGTTCTGCCAGAAGATGCAATTCCAGCGGTCATGCGCGGGACACATCTTGTTATTGCTGGCGACAGTTGGCAGCTACCTCCGACGACTTTCTTTGCGGCCTCAGACGAGGAAGAATTGCTCGAAGACGAGGCAAATGCCGCGATCGAGGGATTCGAGAGTCTGCTTGACACCACAAATGCCTTCATGCCGTCTTGGTATCTCGACTGGCACTATCGAAGTCGAGACGAAACGCTAATCAGCTTTTCCAACCACCACATTTATAAGGATCGTCTGGTGACGTTTCCCGGGCCTGGGGGTACCCCCGTGGTCCAGCACGTTTTAGTTCAACAACCGTTCGGCGCCGACGGGCAGGAAGAAAGTTCCTCCGCGGAAGTGAATGAGGTCGTTGAGCTTATCCTGGAGCACGTTAAGAAGAGGCCACGGGAATCGCTCGGCGTCATCGCAATGGGCCTCCGCCACGCGGACCGCGTTCAGCGAGCCATTGATCAGGCCCTCTTACGCAGACCTGAACTCAGTCAGTTTTTCGACGCCGATGCTGAAGAGCGCTTCTTCGTTAAGAACCTAGAGCGTGTTCAGGGAGACGAGCGCGATGCGATTATCTTGACTGTTGGCTACGGAAAGGACCGAGGCGGCAATTTACCTTTCAGGTTCGGTCCTCTGTTGTCTTCTGGTGGCCAGAGGCGCCTCAATGTGGCCGTGACGCGGGCTAGGCAGCGCATGACACTGGTGTCGTCTTTCAGCCATTTTGATATGGACTTGGCGAAGGTGAAGCCGGGCACCGGGGTTGAACTACTCCGTTTCTACCTGGAGTATGCCGCGAGTGGCGGAAAGAGGCTAGGAGACTTGGCTTCGACGACCTTTCCAATGAATTCCTTCGAGGCAGAGGTTTTTGACGTTCTTGAGTCGAAGGGCATCCCACTCGTTGCGCAATGCGGAGCATCCAGCTTTCGGATCGATCTCGTCGCTCAGCATCCGAAGCAACGAGGCAGATACGTTTTGGCGATCGAATGTGACGGTGCATCCTACCATTCGAGTCCGACGGCGCGCGATCGAGATCGTCTGCGACAGCAACAGCTTGAGAATCTCGGTTGGAGATTTCATCGGATATGGTCGACAGATTGGTTCATGCGCAAGGACGAAGAAGTGAGCCGTGCAGTGGCGGCCTATGAAAATGCTGTCGCGTCCGTCGATAATTCCAATCGGACTGTCGAAGCCTCGACGGTTGCAGCGCCCCCTGTCGATCAACGTGAGCCGCCCATTAAGCGGATTCGGGATGCGCGTCCCGGGATAAGCCGCCGCGACACAATTACCGGATATTCAGAATGGGAACTTATGGCGATGATTGATTGGATAGAATCGGACGGCCGGCTGCGGAGTGACGAAGAGATCATCGAAGAACTGCTGCCGGAGCTAGGGTTTCAGCGTCGCGGCGCCCGAATTGAAGGTGTGCTCAAGTCTGCTCTCGAAAAACATCGGAACCGCCGAAGAGATGACAGCTAGAGGCAACTCCCCAGGTAAATCGGGCGCGTCAGGCTCTGCGGCGGCGGGACTGGCCTTCCATTGCAGTGCGGAGGAGTTTGTTGATGCGGGTCTGGTAGCCGCGGCCTTGGGCTTTGAGCCAGGCGAGGACGTCGGCATCGAGGCGGATGGTCAGGGATTTCTTGATTGGGCGGTAGAATTTTCCGGCGACAGAGTGGCTCCAGGCGCGGACTTCGGCGGCGTCGGAGAAGTCGATTTGCGTGTCCCGCAGCGCGGCGACGGCCGCCAGTTCCTTTCTCTGTTTTCTAGATATTTTGCTCATGGAACCCGGGCGCAGCAAGCAGCGCCCCTACGAAGACAATTCTAGACCGAAGGCGTCCTGGGTGGTTCGATTTGTGGCGCGAGGGGCTGGAAAAGCAGATCCCCCGTCGGCCTGGAGACGGCCTCGCTTGGGATGACAACGCCAAAGACAACCCCGCCGGCCTAAAAAGCGAGGCGGCCGCTACGAAGGCGGATCGGAGGCTGCCGGGCTCCCCGCGCGGGCGCCGGAAAAAACGAAAGAAAGACAAACCGGCCCGCCATAAAGGCGGCCGCTACAAAGGCGAATCAAAGGCTGCCTCCCTGCGCGGGCCCTGAAGACGAAAAGAAAAACAACACCGCCCGCCTAAAAAGCGAGGCGGCCGCTACAAAGGCAAAATCAAAGGCTGCCGCGCTCCCTCGGCAGGCTCCGGAAGAGTTCAGGCCGCGGCGCTACGTACAGACAAGATCGCTTTCGGCCCCGGGCACGGCATGCCGTGCCCCTACGGACGACCCGGGCGAGAAGGGCGCAGCCCGGCGCGGCGGCTGTCAGAGTCACGAAGACAGCAGAGGCGAAGAGCACAGGCCCGCCCCGGCGGGTGCCTGTGCCACAAAAACTGAGTCGCAGCCGCTAGACGCGCCAGGAGACAAGCGGGATGACTTTGGCGGTGGGCGAGGGCTTCACGACGCGCGGGCCGGATTTGCTGCCGCCGATGCTGGGGGCGCGGTGAAGCAGGCACGGGGCCGGCTCGCGATTCCGAAAGTCGGGGGCGGGGAAGTGGCCGCCGAAAAGGGTATCGGCGATGACTTGGACGGCGTGGCGAAGATCGCGAACGGGGAAGTTCGGCACGGCGCCGCGGGATGCAAATTCCTCACAGACGGCACAGTTTGGCGCGCAAAGGAGGAGGGTGGTGACGCCGAGGGAGCGTCCCGCCAGGATGTCGGGAACGCCGTCGCCGACGAGAAAGGAGCGCTGGAGGTCGATGTTCCGTTCGCTGGCGGCACGGAGCAACATGCCGGGCTTGGGCTTGCGGCAGTCGCAGTCCACTCGATAGGCGTCCACGGTGGCGTTGGGGTGATGGCGGCAATAATAGACGGCATCGATGCGGGCGCCCGAGCGGGCGAGTTGCAAGCGCATGGCTTCATTGATGGCGTCGAGCTGCAAGGTCGTGAATTTTCCATGGGCGATGCCGGGCTGGTTGGAGACGACGATCACCGGGAGATTTAAGCGGTTCAGGGACGCGATAGCCTCGCCGGCGCCAGGAAGCAGCTCGAAATGCTCGGGGTGGGCAGGAGAATCGAAGGTGCCGAATTCGGGGTCATAAGCGTAACGGTTGATGACGCCGTCGCGATCGAGAAACACAGCTAGTCTTTTCATATTGAAGACCTCCTATCGAACACTTCATCCGCAAAATGTCTAGAAGCTATTTCATAAATACTCGACGGCTCAGAAGGGATGGCTTCAGGGGCTAAAGCCCTTTTCTTGCGGAGCTGACGGCGGGGCTGAAGCCCCGCCCTTCCGACTCAGCCATTTGTGAGACAGCGTCTAATGCGCGCCCTCACGAACCACGTCTCCGATTCCCGAGATGGAACTGTTTCAATCGCTTCACCGTGTACGTTGCAAACGCTTCGCCATTCGATTTACGACGTGCAGGATTGGAGAAATGCGGTGAGCGCTCGATTGCTTCTCGGCTTTGTGCTGCGCTATCCTGCCCACAGATGGTCGACATTCATTGCCACATACTTCCGAATCTCGATGACGGCGCAGAGTCTTTTGAAGTGGCGTGCGCCATGGCTGAGTCCGCCATTGCGGACGGGATTACCCACGTCGTAGGCACCCCGCACGCGAATTCGCACTTCCCGTTTGTTCCCGAATTGGTAAAAGAACGCCGAGATGAACTTCAGGCTCGTTTCGAGGGGCGGCTGACTCTGGCAACGGGATGCGATTTTCACCTGAGCTATGACAACTTGCAGGAGATCCGCCACGACGCGGAGCGATTCACGCTGAATCAGAAGGGCTACCTGCTGGTTGAGTTTGCAGACTACTCGATTCCGTCGTCGCTCGATCAGGCGCTTCACGAGTTGCAACTGGCGGGGCTGCGTCCCATCGTGACGCATCCGGAGCGGAATCCGCTGATCCGGGCGCAACCCGAGAGGCTGTTTCGCTGGCTGCAGCAGGGCTGTTACGTGCAGATCACAGCGCAGTCGCTATTCGGAAAATGGGGGAAGGCGGCCCAGGAGACTGCGGAGGAGTGGCTCGACAAGGGAGCGGTACACTTTCTGGCGAGCGACGCGCACAACACGACTTCGCGTCCGCTGCGACTGCGGGAAGCCTTCGACTATGTGGCGAAGACGCGAGGCGAGAGCGTGGCCGAGGCGTTGTTGGTTAATAATCCGCGCGCGGTATTCGACGGGCTGCCGCTGCCGTATGTTCCGGAACTGCCTGAGGAATCGGCTGGCGAGAACAGCGGCAAGACCAGTGGTAAGCCGGGCGGCCGGCGCAAGAGATTCTGGTTCCTGTGAGGGCGGGTTGCGGACGGATCCCATCGACGGTTCCGTTTGCAGATACTTCCTCAGTCATGCAGAATACTCCCGCGGGAGGAAGCCAATTTTCTCCGGAGGACTGCCTACTATGACCAGATGGCTGAATGTTTTGCGCGGCGCGGCGTGGGGCGGACTAGTCGCCGGCGTCTTGATGTTTGGTGCGCCGAATGCGCAAGCGGGCCCAGCTCCTGCCCCGGATGGCGCGCAGCTTTTCAGCGTCAACTGTGTGGTGTGCCATGGAGAAGATGGCAAAGGCACGGAAACGGGGAAGGCTCTAATGACGCCCGACCTGCATTCCGATACGGTGCAGAAGCAAACCAACGCGATGCTGACCCAGATCATCTCCGAAGGAAAAAATAATATGCCGCCGTTCATGAGCACGCTGAGCAAGGCGGACATCCAGAACCTGGTCGTCTACGTTCGAACCTTCGCGAAGAAGAAGTAGTACCGAGCAGAGACCAGCGGGGCCGGCTTCAAGTTCCTGCCAGCAGACGAAGCAAACGAGCGATTCCTTCTGCAAATGAATCGCTCGATGGTAACAGGCTGACGACGAGATAGCCGTCGTCGGGGAAATCGTAAAAATGGCCAGGGTGCACGGCCACGGACTGCTGTTCGATCAACCGGACGGCCAGAGCTTCATCGGATTCAACGGCCGGCACGCGCAAAACCGCATACCATCCCGCTTCTATTTCCAGTCGCGAAACTAATTTCTGCTTGGAGAGATTTCGATCGAGTTGCTTTAGGTTTTCGCGCGTGCGCTCGGCAATCTGCGGCTGCATCTTCTTGCGCTGGGCCAGCAATGCCGGCAGCGCGAACTGCAGAGGCCCGCTAACCGAGAGGTAGGTGTCGGCGATCACTTCCAGGCGCGTGAGCGCGTCGTGCACTGCGTCGGCAGGACCGCTCGCCGCGATCCATGCCAGTTTCATTTGCGGCAGTGCTGCGATCTTGCTGAGCCCGCTCAATACGAAGGTAAGCGCGCCGCTGTTCCCGGCAAAAGTGCCACGGCGGCTGCGGTTTGCGGTGGCGGGCGGCGCCGGCATTTCGTAGTCGAGAAACACTTCATCGACGACGAGGGCAAGATTTCGCTCCGCACAAAGGCGATTGAGATGGTCGGCTTCGCTGCGATTGACGAGGTGCCCGGTGGGATTGTTGGGATGCACGAGCAGAATGGCTCGCGTTCGCGGCCCGATGGCAGCTTCGAGCGCGTGGAGATCGATCTGCCATCCGTGATCGTAGAGCAGGCGAAATGGGCGCAGATTGACATCTTGAATGGCGGAGAGAAACTCGAACAGCGGATAACTGGGGTGCGCGATCAGAACTTCGTCGCCCGGCTCGCACAGCAAGCGAAATAGAAACGAGTAGGCTTCGCTGGTTCCGGTGGTGAGGATCAGATGCTCAGGGTTGAAGGGGGCGGCGGGATTTTTCTCAGCATAGTAGGCCGCAATCGCGGCGCGCGCCTCAAGGCAGCCCTTAGGGTTTGGGTCGTACGCGCGTGCCGCGGACGCGGCAAGAGCTGCGGCGATGGCCACATCGTCGTATTGAAAGCCGCACGTGGTGGGATTCGAAGCGGTGAGATCGAAAAGCGGCTTTCCGCTCTCCCGTAAACGCAGAAGCGCGCGCGTGTAGGCGTTTTCGGACAGCTCCCAATTTGTACGTGCGGAGAACATGCGGCGGCGAATTGTAGCATTTCGGCAGAGGAGGTTCGCGTCGCTCGACGCAGGCAGCGAAGAGCGCTGATTTGTGGGCAGGCGTCACGCAGAAAAAGAAAAAGGGGCGGACGCGCGTTGCGTCCGCCCCTTTTTCGGCTTTCAGAAGCTAGAACGTATACTTCAGCGCGAGCTGGATGAGCCGCGGATTCACGGACGTGGACGTGATCTGCCCGAAGTTGGCAGTGTTCGCGGTCACGACCGGGTTGTTGAATTGCGGATGGTTGAAGGCGTTGAAAAATTCCGCGCGGAACTGCAGCACGGCGTCTTCATGTATGCCGCCGACGGTGGTGTTCTTGATGATGCTCATGTCCCAGTTGAATTGGCCAGGACCGATGAATTGGCCGATGCCTTCATTACCGAAGCCGGTGGCGATGCCATCGGTGTGGGGGAATCCCAGCGATGCCAGCGTAGGCGCGGCACAAAAGACCCCAGCGGGCTTCACAAAATAGCCGTTGGTACTGAGGCTACCGCCGAGTCGTTGCTCGATGCTACCCGACGTTACGACGTTGGAAGGACCTACGCCGGGGCAGTACTGAGCCCGGCCGGTGCCTCCGGTACCGAGGAAGCCTGTGCCGCCCGTGTTGGTTACGGTGAGGGGCGTACCATTCTGTAGGGTGGTTACGCCGGACACGTTCCAGCCGTTTACGATCTTGCCCACTACGCCCTCGTGATTGCCCGAAGGGATGTTGTAGGAATAGTTGATGATGAGGCGGTTGGTACGATAGTTGGGGTTCAGTCCATAGATGTTGGCGTAGGGATTGTCTGTATTCAAGCTGCCGTAGGTGGTGATGAAGGCGCGGCTCCAGGTATAGGCGCCTTGAAACGTCAAACCATGCGAGAACTGCTTCCTGACGGTCACCTGCAGACTGTTGAACTCGGTGTTCCCGTTGGTGTCCGTTTCACTCTGGCTTGGCGCCACACCCAGGAGGGGCACGCGGAAATTGAAATTTCCGGCGGTGACCGTGCTGACGCAACCGCTGGCGTTGATGAATTGCGGGACACTGGGGGGAAGGCCGCAATTTATACCCGTAGCGGTGGGAATCAACTGCGGTGTATTGATGGAGTGACTGATCTGCTGGTGAATGCCGTGCGATCCGACGTAACCGACCTCCAGTATCCAGTTGGGCTTGAATTCATACTGCAGGCTCGTATTCCACTCGTACACAAGTGGAACTGTGAACAGCTGGGGGTAGATGGGATTGGAGATGCTTGAAGTCGGGAGTTGCCCGACACCCGGATTGGGATTTACGTACCGCGGTGTCCAGCCGAGAGGAATGGGGGCATAGGGTACCGCCGCAGTGGCAAAGAAGTTATTGGGTCCTGCGGCGCCAATGGTATTGGCATACGGCGGCCCTTGCTCCACGCCCATCGCTATGGTGCCAAGGGGAAGCCGGTCGTAGAAGTATCCCGCGGCGGCGCGCAAGACAAGCTTGTTGCTCCGGAGCGGTTGCCAGGCGAAGCCGAGGCGCGGGGCAAAGTTGTCCAAGGGGATGGGTTTCTGGCCCGGTTGCAAGAGGTTGTTTTGGTAAACTCCGGTCACCGTGGAAGCGGGATTTCCCGCGCCACAAGGGAAAGTAGTCCCATTCGGGGAGTAGTTTGCGGGATAGCTCTGGGTCAACGGGAACTTGGCATTCCTCGGCACCACGAAGCCGATCAGAGTGCCGGTGCAGGGGGTTGTGCCGGGAATGGGCATGGTCTCCGCGAGGGTGGGCCACAGGTTGGTGAGCCGCCCCAGCGCGTCGGTGATAGCCCCGTCATAGTCCCAACGAAGGCCGGCGTTTAGAGTGAAGCGCGAGTTGACTTTGATGTCGTCCTGGATAAAACCATCAAATGCCGAGACGCGATATTCGTGATAGACGCCGCCCGGCGAACTGTTTGTGGTGCCATTGCCGGAACTGGACATGCTGGCAAGGTTAAGACCGGTGGTGCCCAACAAGTTGGTCCCATTGTTCGTTGTAGCGGTGCACGCGGGCCCCGGAGAAGCGCAGCCCGGCAGGCCGAGGAGAAAATCCGCAAATCTGGGATAGGCCTCGGCAACGACCGAGAGACCAGGGAAGATCCAATTGGTCTGGTCGCGCTCGCCCTCAAACCCAAATCGAATGGTGTGTTTCCCGTGAGTCCATGAGACTTGGTCGGCGAAGATCCATTGGCTGGGTGTCACCGTTTGATATTGGATATTCTGGGTGCCAACCTGGAAAACGCTGGGGATGCTGACGTTGGCCAGTTGGTCGATGCCAGGGACCAACGTTTGGATGCCGACCTGTTCGTTCGTAAACGGAATTTGGGGAACGTCGTTCGCCTTATAGAGCTGATAGGTAGCACGAAACTCGTTTACGAGGTTGTTAGTGATCAGCGATGTGAGCTTCAGCACCAGGTTGTCATACGTGAACGTGGTCTTAAGCGGCGCGCCGATAAGTCCAGTGCCGGGTGTGGTCGATGTGCTTCCGTTGCCGAAGGGCGCCTCCGTCGGATCAGATGAATAAAAGTATCTGCCGGAGAGCGTATTCTTGCTGCTAATGACCCAGTCCCAGTTGCCGACGAGCTGATACTCCTTGTAGATGGCCGGGTCGACCAAGGCGACGTTCTGTGCGTAACCTTGGTTCGTTCCGCCAGTGACGACTCCCGCGGCATTTACAAGTCCGGAGCTGGGAATGTAATAGTTCCCATTCGCGAGCTTGAGATTGAGAAGAGCCAACGAAACGGGATTGATGTTGGATCCGTTGCAAGCTACCTGTGCGCCCTGAACCAAGTTGGCGTTGGCTGCGCTATTGGCAACATTTTGAAGCTGCCCGTTCGTTGTCGTCGGTGTGATCGTGGCTGGCCGGTTCGAACAGATCACATTGCCGAGAGCAGCTTTGAAAGCGGGGGTGGAGCGGTCGCCGGCGGGAATGGGGGGCAACTCAACGCTGGAGAATCCAAATGCGGAGTTCCCGTTTTTCTGTTGGGTCTCCTGGTAAGAAACGAAAAAGAAGAGCTTGTCTTTCTTTACGGGGCCGCCAATGGTTCCCCCAAATTGATTTTGATTGAATGGGCCGGGCTTGTTCGGCTGACCCCGCTGGAGCTCGCTGAACTTGATGAAGTAGTCGGCGGCGTTCAGATAGGTGTTACGAAAGAATTCGAAGGCCGTTCCGTGGAAGGCGTTGGTTCCGGATCTTGTGACGACGTTCACATTCGCACCGGGGTTGCGGCCGAAGCTGGCGTCGTAGTTGGATGTTTGGATCTTGAATTCCTGAATGGCGTCCGGGTTGGGAGTGGGAATGGCGGCGTAGGATCCGTTCTCACTCAGGGTCCCGAAGCTCATGACGCTTATCACGGAGACGCCGTCCATCTGGAAGTTGTTCTGGGCCGTACTGGAGCCGTTGACCGCGATGGTGGTAATTCCCTTGCCCAGGCCGTTGGCGTTATTGACGGCTGCATTGGCTCCCGCTGAAAAGGACAAGAGATTCGTATAGTTCCGCGTGCTGAGAGGGAGATCAGTGATGGTCTTGGAGTTGAGCGTTGTGCCCAGCGTGGCATTCGATGTCTGTAGAGTTTCCACGTTCGACTGCACGGTGACTTCCTGTGTCTGCGAGCCCACCGCCAGGGTTTGATTCAACGTCCCGGTCTCCGTCACGGTAACTGTGACAGAGGGGACGTCCGTGGGCTTGAATCCGTTGGCGTCAAACTTCACGTGGTAGTTGCCCGGAGGCAGCAAACCGACCCGGAAGGAGCCATCTCCGGCAGTCGCGGTGGTTCGAACCTGACCCGTGCCAAGGCTGGTGACTGTGACGGTCACGTTGGGAATCACGGCGCCGCTGGGGTCCGTTACTATGCCAGTGAGCGCGCCGGTGGCGCCTGTTTGTGCGGGCGCGGCAGGAACTGCCAGCACGATCATCGCACCCAATACCAGCGACACACACAACCACCGTGGTAGCCTCATCGGTTTTTCTCCTTGGATTATGGTCGGCTTGCCGAGTCCGGACACACCCACCCTGTCCTGCTGCCAGACAAATCCCGGCGGAGCACCCCTGTAGAGCACGAATGCGCTAAGCGATGAGCCCGAAAGCCGCAAACGCGAATGACAAGCCGTGCGAAAGACACCGCCGCAACGTGCTCGTGCGTCTCGCTTAACGCGTTTTTTGTTTTTGATCTAGTGCTTGCCCGCGCCCCATTGTCGCGGTCGTGCACCCGTTGGAAAGACTTCTACTGTTACAACCACATCCCCAATGGGGCGCTAAATACTACAGAGCGAGAAAGCTTGTCAAGACGAAAAGCGATTGCCGAGAGATTGTTTCCGGCTCGACGGGGGCAAGAGGCCGAAGATAAGAACGATTATCTGAGTGGGCGGGCTATCTGAATCGCGATTTCCTCTTGTTGCAGGCGCTAAATAACGCGTTCGTGCGGGTAGCCGGAGGCTTCCAGCGCAGCGGTGAGTTCGGCGATGTGTTCGGGCCCGCGTGTTTCCAAGGTGATGTCGATCGCCGTATCTCCCAGAAGCACGCCGTAGTAGGCGCGGTCGTAGTTGGTTTCCACGATGTTGGCTTGTTTGCTGGCGATGACGGCGGCGAGCCGCTGCAGCGCGCCCGGATGGTCGGGTAGATGGATACGCAAGCGCACCAGGCGGCCGTCCTTTACCAAGCCGCGCTCGATGATGCGCGAGAGCAACGATACGTCTATGTTGCCGCCGCCAATGAAAATCCCTATTTTCTTTCCGGTGTACGGAACCTTGTGCTGTAGCAGGGCGGCAGTAGCCACGGCGCCGGCGCCCTCGGTCAGCGTTTTTTCCTTTTCCAGGAGCAAAAGGATGGCGTTGGCGATCTCCTCATCGTCGACGGTGACGATGTCGTCCACATACTTTTTTACCACTGGAAACGTGAGCGAGCCGGCGCAGCGAACGGCGATGCCGTCCGCGATGGTCACTTTGGCCGGCAAAACTACCGGGCTGCCGTGCTCCAGGGCCGATTTCATCGAGGGCAGCTTCGAGGTCTGCACGCCGATAATTTGAATTTTCGGATGCGTCTCTTTCACCGCACAGGCCACACCTGAAATCAAGCCACCGCCGCCCACAGGAACGATGAGGACGTCGAGGTCCGGCTGCTGTTCGAGCATTTCCAATCCCAGAGATCCCTGACCGGCCATGACGTCTTCATCATCGAAAGCGTGGATGAAGGTGAGGTTCTGTTCGCGGCAGCGGCGCAGCGCCTCTTCGCAAGTTTCGTCGTAATTGGTGCCCACGAGAATGACTTCGGCGCCATATTCGCGGGTGGCCGTCACCTTCACGAGCGGCGTGGTCAGCGGCATGCAGATTTGCGCTTTGATTCCGCGCTTGGTCGAGTGGTACGCCACGGCCTGCGCGTGGTTGCCGGCGGACGCGGCGATCACTCCGCGGCGGCGTTCATCGTCGCTTAGCAGGAGAATTTTGTTCAGCGCGCCGCGCTCCTTGTAGGAGCCGGTCATTTGCAGATTTTCGAGCTTAAAGAAGACGGAATTGCCTGTCAGCTTGGAGAATGTCTCCGAGCGAACGAATGGAGACACGAATATGGAGTCGCGAATGCGAGCCGCCGCAGCCTGAATCTTTTGAAGGGTCACCATGTCGGAAGCGCCGCTACGACCGGCGCAAGTTCTCGATTGTACATGGGGAGGTGGAGGGTCGGCTGCTGAAAACTCGGGACGGGTTCCCGCGCGAGAAACGGGGATCTCGGAAAATTCGCGGCGGCGCTTTCTATCGAGACGCGCCGCTCGTTGACCAAGCCAGGCCTTCGCATTCCGTGCCGGGCGTGAAAGTGGTCAGAATTTTCCTCGAATGCACATCGAGGACGGTGACGATCTTCATGGTGGGGTCGGCCACATAAGCGCGGCGGCCGTCCGCGGAGAAAACGATTGCCGTCGGGTTGGGAATGGGCTTCACGTCCGGCGCGACTACCGTTGATCCCAGAACTTTGCGGTGGCGCGCGTCGAACGCGGTGACTTCGCGGCTGCCGGGATTCAGAATCCAGACCTGCTTGCCATTGGGCGTGAAGCGCACGCGCGCCGGCCCCTTGCCACCGCTCGCAAGCGTTTCGACGACTTCGTCTTTATCCGTGCCGATGATGGAAATCTTGCTGTCGGCGCGGCTGGTGACCCATACCTCGCGGCCGTCGGGCGAAATCCAGATGCCTTCGGTGCCAGGACCCGTGGGAATGGATTTCGTGGCGCCGGTCGCGCGATCGATGACGCTGACGGTGCCGGAACCGGTGTTTGAAACGTACAGTTTCTTATCGCCGCGCGACGCGACCAACAAATGGCCGCCCATTTGCCCGGTGGGCCAGACATGCAGAACTTGTCCGGACGCAGCATCGACTTCCGTGGCGGCGGGAGGCGTGTCCGTGGTAACCCACAGATATTTTCCGTCTCGGCTGACGGCGATTCCGTGCGGAGCCTTGTTACTGCCCAAGTCGAAGGTGGCTTTCACCGTTTGCGAGGGAATATCGACGACCGTGATGGTGTTGCCCTGTTCCATGTGCGGATGATCGCCGCGGACGAAAGCACCGAAGTCGGTGATGTAGGCGGTGCGGCCGTCCGGCGAAAGGGAGACTTCGTGTGGTCCGGGCTGCGTGGGCAGCTTGACGATGGGCTGGTTCGTCGCGGGGTCGATGAGGATGGCCTTGAATTCGGTTTTGTCCAGAATTACCAGCGTGTCAGCGCCGGCCGGTTTGGCGAGCGTCGCATTTGCGGCAACTGCCGTGAGGCAGAGAACGAACTTGATGAGTGCGCTTCGCATTTTAGCTCTCTTTCTTGTCGATGCGGCTGAATAGCACAGAATTGGGAGGCGGGGCAAGCGACTGTTGCGGAAAACGGGGGATCGGACTAGACCGTCGAGCTTGCACAGACGCAGAGATTACATCGTGTGCGCCCCTCGAAATCTATCCGGCGCGGCGCTGGCGGGAGGGGGTTGCGGTCTCTTTGGCGGCTCGGTCGCGCACCATGGTCATATATTCCTCGTATGGGCCCTTGAAATCTTCCACCTGTCCCGCCTCGAAATGCCAGATTCGCGTCGCGACTTCATCGATGACGTCATGGTCGTGAGTCACCAGCAGCACGGTTCCTTCATATTTCTGCAACGCAAAATTCAGGGCGTTGATGGATTCGAGATCGAGATGGTTTGTCGGCTCATCGAGCACGAGAATATTCGGCCGCTGCAGCATCAGGCGGCAAAAGATCAGCCGTGCGGACTCGCCGCCGGACAATGCCTTTGTGGCCTTAAGCGCGTCTTCACCGCTGAATAGCATTTGGCCGAGAATGCCGCGGAGCTCTTCCTGAGTCGCTTGGGGCTTAAATTGATGCAGCCACTCGATGGCGGTGGTGCCTTTTGTGATCGAGTCGGTGTGATCCTGCGCGAAGTAACCGACGGCCGCGTTGTGCCCCCAGGTGACGGTCCCGCTGTCCACGGGAAACTGCGTCTCCGCGCCGTCGATGAATCCCGGCGCATTGCGCAGCAGGGACTTCAGCATCGTCGTTTTGCCCGTGCCGTTGCGTCCCATGAGAGCAATCTTCTCGCCGCGCGCGACGCTCGCTGAGAATGGCTTGAAGACCCGCACCCCATCGTACGACTTCACGATGCTCTTTATTTCCAGCGGATGTTTTCCGGAGTGCTGGTCGACCTGGAATCGGATGTAAGGACGCGCGATGTTGGACTTTGCAAGGTCGGTAGATTTCAGCCGTTCGACTTCCTTCTTACGCGAGGTGGCTTGGGCGGAACGCGTGCCTGCCGAGAAGCGCGCGATGAATTCATTCAGCTGCGCGATTTTCTTTTCGCGCTGGGCATTTTCGGATTCAATGCGGGAGCGGATCGACGTTTTGGCGAGCACCATGTCGTCGTATGCACCGTTGTACATGATCACGGTTTCGTAATCGATGTCGCTCGTGTGCGTGCAGACGCTGTTCAGGAAATGCCTATCGTGCGAAATCACGATGAGCACGCCTTCGTATTCGCTCAGGTAATCCTGCAGCCAGTGAACGGAATCGAGATCCAAGTGGTTCGTCGGCTCGTCGAGCAGAAGCGCGGGAGGGTTGCCGAAAAGCGCTTGTGCCAGCAACACGCGGACCTTTTGTCCGCCTTGCAGCTCGCGCATCTTGCGTTCCCACACGGATTTATCCAGGTCGAGTCCGTCGAGAAGCACAGCCGCGTCGGCCTCGGCGGTGTAGCCGCCCTCTTCGCCGATGATTCCCTCGAGTTCGCCGAGGCGCATGCCATCCGCGTCGCTGAGTTCTTCGTGCGGCTTGGCGTACAGCGCATCTCGCTCGACAAGCGCCTTCCAGAGCGGCGCGTTGCCCATGATCACCGTGTCGATCACGCGGTACTCGTCATAGGCGAACTGATCCTGGCGGAGAATCCCGAGCTTCTTGGGGCGCCCGATCGAGCCTTTGGAGGGTTCCAGCTCCCCCGTAAGAATTTTCATGAGCGTGGATTTGCCAGCGCCGTTGGGTCCGGTGATGGCATACCGCCGTCCGGGAAGGAACGTGCAGGTGACCTCATCGAACAGTATTCTGGCGCCGAAGCGCATCGAGATGTTGTTAACGGAGAGCAAAGGAACCTAAATTGTACCGTAGAATCAATTTTTACGCATATCCACTGTGCCGAGGTGCTGCGATAAAACGCTCTAGGGAAAGCGACTCCGTGCGATTTTCCCGAAGCAGTAAAGATGAAGAGTGGCGCGCCCGGAGAGGTTCGAACTCCCGACCCTCTGCTTCGAAGGTCCGCCGCGGCGGACTCTATCCAGCTGAGCTACGGGGCTGCCTTCCTGCCAGAATTCGCTTTAGCTCTTCGCGTCCCTTGCCCGTCTTGAGATAACGCTCGCGCCGCGCGGCCCCGGCGAGAGTTTCAAAACTCTCCGAATAGATCAGCTCCCAAGGGCCTCGGTGTTTAGTGGAGGCGCTGGCATCAGCATTGTGCTCCTCAAGCCGACGCGCGACATTCGCAGTGGAGCCGGTATATAAGCGGCGAGTGGTTATACTGCGCAAGACGTACGTCGCAAACATGTGAAAAGTGGCGCGCCCGGAGAGGTTCGAACTCCCGACCCTCTGCTTCGAAGGCAGATGCTCTATCCAGCTGAGCTACGGGCGCGTGCAAAGGGCTATTGTAGCACCCGTCTGAATACTCCGCTCTTGAATGCAAAGTGTGATATTCAAATACACAGTTGTCGTTGGAGAGGGGCAGCCACCGTGGATGGCCGCATGATACGCATATTTTCCGCGCTGTTGATGGCAAGCCTGATGATTGCGCCGGCACTGTCGGCGCAGAAGAGACGTACGATCCGGGCGCGAGTGACACCGAGATCAAGATCGGGAACATCTCGGCTTACACGGGCTGGGGCAAGGAATACGGCGCGATAGCCCGGGCCGAGGCCGCCTATTTTCAGATGGTCAACGATCGAGGCGGAATAAACGGCCGCAAGATCAATTTCATAAGCGTCGATAACGGCTCGGAGGTTCGGACGAATCTCGATTTGGCGCAGCAGCTTGTGGAGCAAGACGGCGTGCTGCTGATCTTTAGCCCCATCGGCACGGAAAGTAATTTGGCGATTCGCGGCTACCTGAACCAGGAGAAGGTGCCGCACCTTTTTGTGGAGTCCAGCTCAGCGGTGTTCGACGATCCCTCGCATTTCCCGTGGACAATGGGATTCTTCGCGACCTACCGGGCGGAGGGCTTGGCCTATGCGAAGTACATTTTGCAAAACAAGCCGGACGCGAAGATCGCAGTGCTCTATGCGAACGACGATGCCGGAAGAGAGTATCTTGCGGGCGTACACGCAGGGCTTGGCGACAAGGCGACTACGATGATCGTGAAGGAAGCGTCGTATCTAACGTCGGATGCGACACTCGATCCGCAGCTAATGGCGCTCAAGGCTTCGGGCGCGGACGTTTTTCTGAACCTGTCGATTGGCGCATTTACGACGCAGGCGATTCGCACGGCTTACGACATGGATTGGCACCCGTTGCAGTTCATTCCCAACGCGTCGCTCTCGGTCGCTGCATTCCTGGATCCCGCGGGCCTCGAGAAGGCCAAGGGCATTGTCTCCAATGCGCGCTCCAAGGGCTGGCTCGAGCCGCAGGCGCGAAATGATCCTGTGGTGAGCGAGTTTCTGGATTGGATGAGCAAGTACAATCCGCAGGCGAGCCTTCGCGATCAAAACAATGTGGCCGGCTACGAACGCGCGGAGGCCTTGGTTGAGGTGCTCAAGAAGTGCGGGGACAATCTTACGCGCGCAAACGTGATGAAGCAGGCCGCTAGCCTCGATCTGGAAATCGGCATGCTTCGCCCTGGGATTAAAATCACGACGAGTCCGAGCGACTATCAGCCGATCAAGCAGCTGTTTCTGATTAAGTTCAACGGGAAAAACTGGGTTCCCTTCGGCGCCGTGACGGGCGACTGATGTTGCGGATGCATCGGGTTTACCTCTCGGCCGAGAGTACACTTGTACTGTTGTTCTACAGGAATGTCGGTATTGCCCTGACGGCCGCTATTTGGATAGCGTGGAGCAGGTGGGGGGAATGGCGAAACCACGAATCGTATTGGCAGACGACCACGACGTAATACGCCGCGGAATCCGGAGCTTGCTGAACGCAACGTCTGACTGGGACATTTGCGCCGAGGCGAGCAACGGCCGGGAAGCGGTGGAGAAGGTTGTCGAGTTGAAAGCCGACCTGATCATCATGGACGTGAGCATGCCGGTGATGAACGGGATCGATGCTGCGCGCCAAATCCGAAAAGTTTCACCCTCCACGAAGGTCGTCATTTTCACTATGCACGACTCCCCTCAAATTACCACGGCCGCCAAGGATGCCGGGGCCGCCGCCTGTCTGACGAAGACGGCCTTGGGCGACCAACTGCAGAGAGTGGTCGCAGAAATTCTCGCGAATAACGCCCTTTCGTCCTAGTCTGGAAATTACGCAAAATCTCAAAGCCGTCCGGAGTACGCTTGACACTCTCGCGTGCCGGTCCTAGCGTGCTTGTATCCTCTCGCTTGGAATCTATGGCTGCAATTTGAATGGAGATACGACATGGCACTTCATAGTGTGGAAGAGATCAAGAAAAGTTGGGCCGGGGCGCGTTGGCAAGGGATCGAGCGCCCGTACACGGCGGAAGACGTGGAGAAGCTGCGCGGTACGGTGCACATCGAGCACAGCCTGGCGCGCATGGGCGCGGAGCGGCTCTGGGAACTTCTCCATACGGACGACTATCTGCCGGCGCTGGGCGCGCTGACGGGCAATCAGGCCATTCAGCAGGTTGAGGCAGGTCTGAAAGTGATCTACCTAAGCGGCTGGCAAGTTGCGGCGGATGCCAACACCGCGGGACAGATGTATCCGGACCAGAGCTTGTATCCTGCTGACAGCGTTCCGGCGGTCGTTCGGCGAATCAACAATGCGTTCCAACGCGCCGATCAGATCCAGCATGCCGACGGACGAAAGCGCGGGCCGTATTGGTTCGCACCGATCGTGGCCGACGCGGAAGCGGGATTCGGGGGGCCTCTGAATGCCTTTGAGTTGATGAAAGCGATGATTGAAGCCGGCGCGGCGGGCGTGCACTTCGAAGATCAGCTGGCATCAGCCAAGAAATGCGGGCACATGGGCGGCAAGGTGCTGGTGCCGACGAAGGAAGCGATCCAGAAACTTGTAGCTGCTCGGCTGGCTGCCGACATTTTGGACGTGCCTACGGTACTGATCGCCCGCACCGATGCGAATGGAGCTTTTCTGATCACCAGCGACATCGACGAACACGATCGCGCGTTCATAACCGGCGAGCGAACCGAAGAGGGGTTTTTCCGGATGCGAGGCGGGATCGACGCGGCGATCGCGCGCGGGTTGGCCTACGCTCCGTATGCGGACATGATCTGGTGCGAAACCTCGGAACCAAACCTGGACGAGGCGCGCGTTTTTGCTGAACGCATCCAGGCGAAGTTTCCTGGAAAACTGTTGAGTTACAACTGCTCGCCTTCGTTCAATTGGTCGGCGAAGCTGGACAAGGCCACCATCGCCCATTTTCAGACGGAGCTGGCGTCGATGGGCTACAAATTCCAGTTCGTCACCCTGGCGGGATTCCACTCACTGAACCTGGGGATGTTCGATCTGGCGCGAACCTACAAGAACGAAGGCATGGCCGCCTACGCACGCTTCCAGGACAAGGAGTTCGAGCACGAAAAGGGAAGCGGCTACATGGCCACGACGCATCAGCGCTTCGTGGGAACCAGCTATTTCGATGTGATCGCGCAGAAGATTGTGGGAGAGGGTCTTTCTACGGGCGCGCTCGCCGGTTCGACCGAAGAAGCACAGTTCGAGAAGAAGGGCCGTCACTAGGCGAACTGTCACCTCGCGGCGGTGAAAGAATCAGGCGGCTTAATTGCCGTGGTGGAAAACGCGCGCTGAGATGCTGGGCCAGAACTCGTCCCATGCGTTGGACGCCATGCGGCCGCCGAATCCTTCGGCCGTTCGCAAAAGCGCATCTCCGACATTGGCTTCGCTATGTACGCGCCAGGTGTTGGAAAGGAAATTGTTCCCCGGCACGGCGATGTATCGCGCGTAGGCGGGCGCAAACTCTCCGTCGCGACGCCGCGCAACAAACGTCTGTTTGACCACGCTGGCCACGCGGCCGCCGAAGGATTTGTCGGGCTCGCGGAAGTAACGCGGGTCTTCGCCCCAAATCGCGCCGAGGCCTGCCTCCATTGCATTTCCGGTGGAGATGCCCGTCAGCCGCATGCCAAACCGATCCCCGAAGCCTCCCCAGCTGGAACCATATTCATAAGGGCGATCGAGGGCCGTGCCGATGGCCGACGAAATAGTGCCGCCGCCGAGCAAGTGGATAGGCCCGATTGTTTGGGTGATGAACCACTGGAGGCGCTGTTTCCCTGTGATCGGCGTATACGTTTCGTCCGCGGTATGGGATTTCAGCGAAGAAAGTGGAGAGATCGAAGCGGATGTGTCCGGCGAAGCACTTCCGGCTGCTTCACTCGCCGTCTGGCCCGGCTGATGGGCGGGCTGCGGCCCCTGCGCGCTCGCCGCTGTGGCTGCGCAGAGAAGGAGAAGACTGAGAGAAGCTTGGCATCCATGCCGCAAAACGCAATTCATGCGCATAATCTAACAATCCCATGAATCCATGGGAATACAGCTTTTCCCCAATGTTGCGAATGGAACTCATGCAGGCGCCCTCGAGCCGGCAGGTCGAGCGCGACCCGAATGGGTGTATATTTTCGCAACGGCGAGTAGATCAAGAGGGAAGTCCCGGAGCCAAAATGAGCGCATGCATGTTGCGGCGAGCGTACCTGGCATTTCTGGTTGCGGCGGGCATCGCGGTGTTGGCATTGATGGGATTGGCTCAAGAGGCTCCGGCCACTGGCGCTTATCGGGTGATCAAGACGGCAAAAGTAGGAGGTGATGGCGGCTTCGATTATGTGAGCGCCGATTCCGACGGACGCCGGCTCTACGTTCCGCGCAACGGCGCCACCCCACGCATCACGGTATTCGATCTAGATACGATCGAGCCGGTGGGCGAAATTCCCGGCGCATCGGCGCACGGAGTTGCCGTCGATCCCAAATCTAATCATGGCTTCGCCACCAGCAAACCCCTCACGATGTTCGATACCAAGACGCTCACGACGATCAAGACGATCGAGGTGCAGGGCAATCCGGACGGCATTCTCTTCGATCCATTCGCTGAGCGAGTCTACGATTTTAGCCATAGCGCGCCGAACGCCACGGTGATCGACGCGAAGGACGGCTCCATCGTTGGCACGATAGACCTGGGTGGAGCGCCGGAACAAGCCGTCTCGGACGGCAAGGGCCACGTGTACGTCGATATCGAAGACAAGGGCAGCATAGCGGTCGTGGACGCGAGGACGCTCACGGTGACCACGCACTACGATCTAGCGGGCAAGGGTAACGGGTGCGCCGGACTGGCATTGGACGCCAAGAACAGCATTCTGTTTGCGGCTTGCCGCGATCCGCAGACGATGGTCATCCTGAGGGCGACTGACGGAAAAGTGATCACTACGGTGCCGATCGGCAACGGTTGCGACGGAGCCGTATTCAATCCCGTGACCATGGAAGCGTTCAGTTCGCAGCGGGACGGCACGCTGAGCGTGATCAAGGAGAATAGCCCAACGAATTTCGTGTTGGAGCAGACGGTTCAGACAATGCCGAATGCCAAGACACTGACGCTCGACAAGAAAACGAATCGCATCTTGCTGATCGGCGCGGAGTTTGGCCCTCCTCCCACGCCGCCTCCGCCCGGAGGACGTGGACGCGGCCAGATAGTGCCGGGTTCGTTTTCGGTTCTGGTGGTAGGGAAATAGAAGCGGCGCAAACCGAAGCACGGAAGCTGCAGCCCTATCGGTCAGAGGTTCTAGAGGAAGTTGGGGTGAGCGACGGGGATTGAACCCGCGACCCTCGGTGCCACAGACCGATGCTCTACCAGCTGAGCTACGCTCACCACTGATTATTGAAAATAGTTTAACACTTTTTCCTCGTGGCGCCGCCTACCGCCTTGATCCGCAAACGTGCCAGGCGGGTTGATGAAATCTCCCGCACTATGTGTGATACAAAGCTCGGGAGACCGAATTAGGGCTCACGAGGGGTTTGCCGATTCCTACAAGAAGGAAGTTTTTCCCCACCCAGCCAATGTTCGCGGAGCGCGGATGACGGAGCCATTGGCCGGCGCTCCCACTGGGAAACGCTCTCTGCTTTCGCGCGGACTCTCCGTGGTGCGAATCATAGCTATCAATCTGCTGATCTTTCTCGTGTTGGCCGAGCTTGTATCCCTCATTTACATCAACGTGACCAATTGGCCGGGGAGCAAGCCCAACTACCACCTCAGCTATGACGCGTTTTGGATCGATAGCAATCCGGTTTTCGGCGTGTGGCACCGCCCCAACGGCAAGTTCATCCACGAGAAGGGCTGCTTTACGGTCGAATACACCACCAACAGCTACGGCGCGCGCGACGTGGAGCGCACCCTGCATTCATCCATGCCGCGCACGATCATGCTGGGAGATTCGTTCATCGAGGGGCTGGGGCTGACGGACGCCGAGCGGTTGAGCAACATCCTTGAGAGAGATACGGGGCGCGAGCATCTCAACTTCGCGGTGGGCGGGAACTTCGGGCCGCTGCAATATTCGCTGCTGTACAAAAGCATGGCCGCAGCTTACGACCATAATCTGGTGACTGTGGGAGTGCTGCCTGAAAACGATTTCACCGATATGTCGGCGGCCTACTTCAAGGCGCATGGAATGGGCAATCGCTATCGTCCCTACTACGCGGACGATTTTTCCGTCGTCTATACGGGGCATTTCACGCCCAACCCGGGAGAGAGCATCTGGAACCATATCGAGGCGTTCCTACGCGCGTATCTTGCCTCCTACCACGTAGGCCAGTACATCAGTTCGCGGTATTACTGGCGAACGCGCGGGCCGTACTCCGGGTATAACGACTACACGGACGTGGATCTGGCACGGCTGAAGAAGGCGCTGGAGGACATTAAGAGCACGGCGGACGCGCATGGTGCCAGGCCTGCGGTTTTCCTGATTCCAAGCGTCAACGATTTTCGGCGCCTGCATCAGTCGGGATCGAATCGACTGGGTCCTACGATGGAACAGTGGGGACAAGAAGTGGGAATTCCCATCAAGGACCTGCTTCCGGAGATGGACGCGCAAGCCAAAGACGGCAATTACGCATCCTATTTTCTGAGCTGCGACGGCCACTGGTCACCGCAGGGCGCCGCCGAGGCGGCCAGTATCCTGGAGCCGTGGCTGAACGAGAACAAAGCAGCCGGAAAATAAACGGCAGTCGATGGCCCTGCCTAGAGACAACTGTGACTGGAACTTGAGATAATGATTTAGAAAACGCGAGGAACCCCATTCACTCCAACAAGCTTTTCGCCGACCGGCTGCCGTTTGCGGAGTGTGCATGACGGAACCAATCGCCTCGGCCCGCCCGCAGCGGCGATCTGTTGGCGCACGCATATTGTCCGTGCTGCGAATCGTAGCGATCAATTTCCTGATCTTCGCCGTGGCGGCCGAGCTTGTCTCCATCGTATTGGTCAACCGCAAGAGTTGGCCGTCGAGCAGACCTAACTACCACCTCACGTACAACGCGTTTTGGATCGACAGCAATCCGGTTTTCGGCGTGTGGCATCGCCCCAACGGCGACTACATCCACAAGGGTGGCTGCTTCACCGTCGAATACACCACCAATAGTTACGGCGCGCGCGACGTGGAGCGCAGCCTGCATTCGCCCATGCCGCGCACGATCGTGCTGGGGGATTCGTTTATGGAGGGCTTGGGGATTCCGAACGATGCTCGCTTGAGCAACATCCTCGAGAAGGATACAGGCCGCGAGCATCTCAACTTCGGAACCGGCGGCGACTTCGGGCCGCTGCAATATGCGCTGCTGTACAAGAGCATGGCGGCGGCCTTCGACCATAACCTGGTAATTGTAGGAGTGCTGCCCGACAACGATTTTCACGATATGTCGCTGGCCTACTGGCAGGCGCATGGGATGGGCGATCGCTATCGGCCCTACTACGCGGACGATTTCTCGATCATTTATGCGGGCCATTTCAAACCGAACCCCGGCGAAGGAGTCTGGAGCCATGCCGAAGCGTTTTTGCGCGCGTATCTTGCCTCCTACCATGTAGGCCAATACATTTACTCGCGGTTTTACTGGCGAATGCGCGGGCCTTATTCCGGCTATAACGATTACACCGACGTGGATCTGGAACGGCTCAAGAGGTCGCTGGAGAGCATCAAGAACACGGCCGACGCGCACGGAGCCAAAACCGCCGTCTTTCTGATTCCACGCGCCGTCGATTTTCAGCGTCTGCATAACTCGGGCGCGGATCGACTGGGGCCGGTGATGGAACAGTGGGGACAAGAAGTGGGAATCCCGATCAAGGATCTTCTGCCGGAAATGGACGCGCAGGCCAAGGGCGGCGATTACCGCTCCTATTTTCTGAGCTGCGATGGCCACTGGTCGCCCAAGGGCGACGCTATGGCCGCGAAGATTCTGGAGCCATGGTTGGATGAGGGTAGGGCGCCTGGGAAGTAGCGGGAACGGGCTCGCGACGGGTACCGGAAGGCCGCGCTCGTTCGCGACATATTTGCTTGTACCCAAATTCATCGGTTTGAGCGTCCCAGAGGAACAGGGCGCAGCTTCTCGTACGGGGATTACCGTTTGACAAGTGGGCGGGCGTTCCTGTAATTAGCGGATAGGCAGATGCTTTCCGGAGGCTTACAAAGATGAGGAACCAGTTGCGCGGGGCGGTAGCGGTGATCGGCTTGCTTTTGGCGGCGATGCCTGCTTTGGCGCATCACGCCTTTACAGCCGAGTTTGACGCCGATCAGACGGCCACCATCACAGGTGTCTTAACCAAAGTGGAGTGGGTCAATCCTCATGTCTACTTTTATATCGATGTGAAAGATGAGAGCGGCAAGGTGACCAACTGGGCCGTCGAGTGCCACCCGACGGGCACCATGCATCGCGCCGGAATCTACCGCGATATGTTCGACGAAGGCCAGGTTGTAACCGTGAACGGTTGGAAGGCCAAAGATGGCACAAAGGCCTTGTTGTTCATGAAGGACATCACGCTGCCGGACGGCCACAAGATCGCCACAACCAAATAACTTTGGGTAAGTAGGCCGAGGATCGCAACCGGCCTTTAGACATGAATGGAGCTTCCCTATGAATACTCGAACGATTCTGCACGGTGCCGCCGCCGCGATAGCAGCCGCGCTGGTTCTCATGCCCACTCCGGCCGCAGCCCAAGGGGGGCCGCCGCCGGGATTTGACAAGATGGTCGCAGCGGCTGCCGCCAAGCCTACACCGCAACTGGCAGGGCATCCCGACCTGACCGGCTTCTGGGGGGTTCCGTCCGCGTTGAATAAGGACGACATCAACGAAGGCAATACGACCTACCTTTTCGGCAAGAACGGTGGCAATCCGCAGAGCTCCGGGGGCACGCCGCACCGGCCCGATCCGAATCCGCCACCCTACAAGCCCGAACTCCTGGCGAAGGTGAAGGATCTGGATGATCACTCGACCAGGAAGGACCCGGCTTATTTCTGCAAGCCGCAAGGAATTCCTCGTGCGGGACCGCCCAAGCAGATCGTGGCCACCCCCAACTTGGTCATCTTTCTGTATCAGATTGACGGCGGTCCGGGCGACACGCCCGGCAATGCTGTCCGCTTGATTCCCACCGACGGCCGTGAGCATCGCAAGGACATTGACCCACTGTATTTCGGCGACTCAGTGGGTCATTGGGAGGGCGACACGCTGGTCGTAGATGTCACCAAGTTTACCGACGACACCTGGATGGGCGGCCGCGGCTACTTCCACAGCCGGAAGATGCACGTCGTCGAACGCCTCACCCGCAAGGGAGACACGCTGCGCTACGAAGCTACCGTCGAGGATCCCACTGTATTGACGGGGCCCTGGGTGTTGACGCCGCGCACGCTGCTCAATTCCGATGGGATGGTGGTCGAGGCGCCGCCGTGCATCGAGTACGACGAGTCACACTTGGTAAACGACAGCCATCTATAGATAAAGCTTCGCGACGAAGGCGAGGGAACTAGCGCTTTCCGGAAGCTTTATTAGGGAAGGGGATCGGGGCGCTGCGCTTGCGGCGCCCCGAAGCATTTTTGAGGTGCATACGCGCTTGCGTGGCCCATGGGCCGTTGGGCGCATAGCGCAGGTAGAGTGTCCACTGGTCACATGCCGGCTTGATGTCTCCGCGCTTTTCGTATGCCAGGGCCAGATTGAAATGTACGTCGGGATGCGAAGGCATGGCACGCGCCGCCCGGGTCAAGTGCACGATGGCCTCTTCGATTTCCCCTTGCTCCTCGAGTACGCAACCCAGGTTGTATTGGGCGATGCCATTCAGCGGATCGAGCTGCACCGCGGACAAGAACTCGGCCTGGGACTCCTCGGCCTTGCCCATCTGATAGAGAGCTACCCCCAGATTGATGTGCGCCTCGATCCAGTCGGGCGCCATTTCCAGCGCGCGGCGATAGTTGCGCACGGCCTCTGGCAAGTATTCCGGCTCGGCCTCGCAGTCCAGCGCCGATTCGAATAATTCCTCGGGAGTGGGTGCGGTCAGGGTGTGCGGTTTTGACGGCAGAAGGGAAGACTCGAACGGCAGAGCCCATTGTTGCTTGAAGGGATTGAATGGATGAGGAATGCCCGGAGGCACCACCAGGACGTCACGGCCTTGCTCGAGCAACCGCAAAGCTTCGAGCGGCAAAGGTGCCTGCCCGAATTGCTGTTCGACCAATTCTATGGCGCGGCGGACTCTTCGGGCGGGGATGCGATTGCCGGTCAAGCGCTTGAGCGTACCGAGCGCGACCAAATCGCCGAAACTGTAGAATCGTTCGCCCCAGCGCGCCTTGGGGCGCACCAACTGGAGCCGTTCCCAATAGCGAAGGCGAGCCGCGTTCACGCCGCTGATGCGTCCCGCTTCTTTTCGTGTATATCGTTGTGACAAGCCGGCGATCCTACCTCCGTTCGCAAACGATTATGCACCTATTGTCAACTCCCCGCTCGGCGCTTTGGTGTAAGGAACGAGGGCACTGACGCGGACGACGGAGACGCCACGAAAAACCGCGGCACGATTACCATAAGATGACAGGCCGCCGCGGCAGAATTGCACCGCCGTGCCAGCTTGCTAGACTTTTCTTCGGAAGCCGCGCGCCACCATGCCTCTGGACAACACGGAATACGCCTATTTTGAGCGGCAGGTTACGCTCGCTCGCTCCATTTTTGCGGCCCTGTCCCTCGTGGCGCTGATGGAGACCTCCAGCGCGCCCGTTCGCCGGGCGGCGGTGGTTTTTCTCCTGTGCTACCTCACGTTGGCTCTGGTCGTGGCGCTGGCCGACCGGTTCCGCGGCGAAGCCCGCATCCGGATTCCACTGACGGTGGACTTCCTTGTCCTGGCGGTATTTCTATATCTCACCCCTTCGGTTTCGGCCTTCTGGTTTCTGTTCATGTTTGCCGTGTTTGCCTTGGCGACGCGCGGAAACACGCGGGCGATGCTCGCGTTCGTGGCCGCGTCCACGGCGGCTATCATCCTGCGAGTTGCGGTAGAGACGTCTTTCGGCGCGCAGGACGTGTGGCGCTGGATCGCGATTGGCGCTGGCACGCTTGTCTCCGGCTTGGGGATGGGTTTTCTAGGCGCGCGCGAGCGAGAGCATCTGGCGCGGCAGCAGTTCCTCGAGAAGACTACCGCCCTGCTGCGATTTGACCGCGGCCTGACCGAGTCGATACGCCAGCTGCTCGGGGAAATGGCGCTGGCATTCAAGTGCGAACAGGCGGTGTTGGCCACGCGGGACGACGAAATCGAGCGCGTCTTCGTCTGGAGGGTTCGCGCCGGCGACCGCGAGTCGCGCGGCCCCGACACGCTTCCTCTGGCGCGCGCCGAAACCTATCTGATCGATTCTCTCGAAGTTTCCCTGTGCTGGGAATTTAAGAACGGAAGCGGCGAAGGCTTTGGCTGGGATCGACGCACGGGGCAGCGGGTGAAGGACGTACCGTCGCCTCCCGCCGGCAGCCGCGAGGAGCTGGGGGCTCGCTCCTTGTTGGCCGTCAGCATCGAGACGGGCGGTCGCCCCACCGGCCGCTTCCTGCTGATCAACCCGCAGTCGCCGCGCCGGCGGTTCGAGGCGGGAGACCTGCGCTGGTTCGAGCAGATCGTGCGCCACGTCACGGCGCCGCTAGAGAATATCCTTCTGCTGCGGAGCCTGCGTGCGCGGGCCATTGAAGCCGAGCGCAGCCGCATCTCCCGCGATCTGCATGATGGCATCCTGCAAACGCTGCTCAGCCTAAAAATTCAGCTGGGGGTGCTGCGCGAAGCCCTGCCTCAGAAGCCGGAGCAGTCGGCGGAAGACCTCGGACACCTGCAGAAGACCGTTCAGCAGGAAAGTGAGGAGCTCCGGCGCATGGTCACCGACCTTCGGCCCCTCCGCGTGGAGAGCGCCGACTTGCGTGAGCTAATGTTCGGTTTCGCCGAGCGTTTCCGCATCGAACACGGCATGGCCGTCGACCTTTTCATCGAAGATCGCGACCTGCACCTGCCCGACCGCATCTGCCGCGAGCTTTTCCAGATATATCGTGAGTCACTACACAACGTAAAAAAGCATGCGGAGGCCAGCCACGTCGTGGTAAAACTTAAGCAAGACGAGGCGAAAGTCCTTCTCGTCGTAGATGACAACGGGCGGGGTTTCAGTTTTTCAGGGTCCTATGCAAGCGAGGAGTTAGACCGGCTGCGTCTGGGGCCAATTTCAATCAAGGAACGCACACGAAGCGTTGGTGGAGCACTGACTGTGGAGTCGAATCCCGGTCACGGAGCTCGTCTTACCATCGAGATTCCCTTCAATTAAGATGACCAAAGCAAAGCAGGCGATTCGCATCCTGGTAGCGGACGACCACGCCATTTTTCGCGACGGCCTTCGCAAGCTTTTGGAGGCTGCGGACGACGTTACCATCGTTGGCGAGGCTTCCAACGGCGTGGAATGCACCAAGATGCTCGCCAAGCTGAAGCCTGACATCCTCCTGCTCGACCTCCGCATGCCCGAAAAAGACGGCCTGGGCGTGCTGGAAGAGGTCAATTTCGATTCCACCCCCACGCGAGTCATCGTTCTGACCGCTGCCGAAGACGATCGCGACGTGGTGCGCGCCATGCGCCTGGGCGCGCGCGGCGTGGTGTTGAAGCAATCCGCCAGCGACCTGCTGCTCAAGAGCATTCGCAAGGTCTACGACGGCGAAATCTGGCTGGATAACCGGATGACCGCTGAAGTGATCGACGCCTTCAAGAAATCCGCCGAATCCGGCCAGCGGCGCGAAAAGCCTCTGCTGAGCGACCGCGAAAAAGAGATCGTGCAGCTGGTTGCGCAGGGCTTTCGCAACCGCGAAATCGGCGAGAAGCTTTTCATCAGCGAACAGACGGTAAAGAATCACCTGCACAACATCTTCGACAAGCTGGGCGTTTCCGATCGCCTTGAACTGGCCCTTTATGCCATCCATCACCGCCTGATCGACCAAGCCTGATCCCGCACATCTCTAACCCCCTCCGAATCTGACCTTTGCGCCATGCGGTGTGCCTGGCCAGTACAGTACTTCCGTACCGAAAATAACCCTCAAAATTGACGCCTTTGCTCTATAGGTTTAAAGGGGCCGCGCCCGTAATCTACACGGGTAAGCAGGAGGTTATTTTGGCTTCATCCAAAGAGCGGCGCGCCTCGCGTCGTTTCCTGATGCGTCTGCCGCTGACCGTGCGCTGGACGGATGAAAGCGTGGTTGGCGAGGCCGCCACGGAATCGCGGGAAGTCAGCTCTCGCGGGCTATATTTCAATTTGCCCAAGGGATTGAAGAGCGGCTCACCGGTGGAGATCGTAATGACTCTTCCGCACGAGCTGACGCAGGCCGGGCCGGTACGCGTTCGCTGCCTCGGTCGCGTGCTTCGTAGCAGCCCCGAAGATGCCGGACTGGTCGGCGTGGCGGCGGCTATCGAGCGATATGAATTCATGCGCAACGGCGAACACGCCGCGTAGCGCATAACAAGTTCTTGCCCACAACCCTGCGGAGATGGGTGAGAAAAGCCGGGCGGTTCGGGTCCCTCAGCCGGTGCCGCCCGGCTCCTATTTTCTGTCGTTGCGCCGGGCCCGTTCGTTCATCCGGGTCGCAGCTGTCGAAGTCCTTCGCCGTCCCTCGATCAATCAATATCAATCAATCAAACTCGCGTATCGGCGCAGTTTGCTGTGCGCCCACTCGCCCTGTCTCAATGTCTGCCCGGAAAAAGTTCTCCGCGCGAACGGGGAAACCCGCTAGCCGGCGGAGCATCGAAATCTGTCCAACGTGGGTGAGCGCATCTGCCACCGGCCCCTGGAAAAGCTGCTCGGCGGAACAACCTAGAGGCGCCCCGGAAGCCAAGTAGCCGTCCAAGGCCTGGAGCGACGCGAAAAACCGCTTCGCGCCCTCGTCCCACGGTAACGATTCGGAGCCGCGCCACTCTTGCGCTCCGCGCGCGATCGACAGCGCCCAATCCAGCAGATCGCCCAGGTGCGCTAGGATTTCGCCCGGCGTGCGTGTCCCCGGGGCGGCGCGGAAGTTTGCGAATTCGGCGGGCGCGCCACGCAGGGCCTTACCGCCGCGATAGGCTAGGGTAGCGATGGTGTGGCGAAGCAGCTGACGGGCCGAGGACGAGGCTGGTTCACTCTCTGGGTTTGTAGGCATAGGGGGACATCCTACCACCCGCCAGGCGGTCGGGTCTTTCTCCCGCTACGGCAAGTCGCGCGATAAATCCCTGCTTGACAATGTCTAGTAAGTTGGTAGACTTTGCAGGATTAGTGGGGAATTGAAAACACGCCATGCGCATTTCACAAAGGGGACTGTACGCCTTGCAGGCACTCACGGTGCTCGCCGAGCATCCAGCCGGCGTCGTCAAAATCAAGGACATCGCCGCAGAAGAAGATCTTCCGGAGAAGTTTCTGGAGGCTATTCTGCTGGACCTCAAGCGCGCCCGCATCGTCAGCAGCCTGCGTGGCGCCAATGGCGGCTATCAGTTGAAGCGCTCGCCGAAGAAAATCTCGCTGGGCGAAGTGATTCGCAGGATCGATGGGCCCCTGGCTCCCTTTGAGGACGCCGAGTCTCTGCGCCAGCGCATCCACGACGACCCCAAGCACCGGCCTTTGTTCCGCGTGTTGTTGGATGTCCGCAACGCCACTGCGGGCATTTTGGATCACACCTCGCTTTCTGACCTCTGTTGTCGCAGCCGCAACTAGATTTTCCGCAGTTTTAAGTTCGTTCGCCATTACCTAAACACATTTGATTCGAGAGGGGAAATCTGGCGAGTGCTGATGTAGCCCGCCAGTTGAATTGTTTGAAGGTGCAGCCAAAAACTTTGAGGAGACTTTGAAATGCCGACACATTTAGCAAGGAAATCGAAACGAATCGCTCTGGCGTTGCTTCTTACGCTCAACGCTGCGCCGCTCACATGGGCAGCGCCCGGGGCCGATCCAAACACCACTTCTGCCGAAGGATCGAGCTCTTCGCAGCCCGCCGCTCAGCCGGCGACGGCGGCGACAGCGCCCGCAGCCACAAACGCAACGGCAGCTGCGTCGCCAACACCGGTGGAGGTTGAACTGCAAGAGTTGAAGGCCAGCGTCCAAGCCCAGGCGGAGCAATTCACCGAGCACAGCAAGGAGCTGGAAGCGGAACGCGCAGCTTTGCACAGTGAAATCGATCGCATCTCTGCGCTCGAGACAAAACTCGGAATTTCGCCTACCGCCCCCGCGCTCGAACCCGCATTGTCGGCCCTAAATGCACCGACGTCAGACGCGAGTGGCTCTTCCACCACGCACAATAGCAAGCCAATCAACGTAACGGAAAATCCGAATCCGCTATCGATCAAGATCGGCGGCGCCGAGTTACCCCGGGCGGGTTTATCGACCTTACCGGAATCTTCCGCAGCACGAACGTCGGCACCGCCAATCTTGGAACCAGTTTCCCCAACCTGCCGTACAACAACACTTTGCCTCAGGGCAAGCTTTCGGAGTTCCGATTTACGGGACAAGGCACGCGTCTCTCGTTGAAGGTGGACGCCAACCCGAGTAAGACGACGGCCGTCACTGGCTATTATGAAAGCGATTTCAACGGTTTCGAGCCGCCCAACTCCGATACCAGCACCCAGGGCAGCAGCTTCCGTACTCGGCTCGCCTGGGCGCAGATTAGGCATGACAAATGGGAACTTCTCGCCGGCCAGGCGTGGACTTTGATGACGCCTACTCGTAACGGCCTCTCGCCGGATCCCGGCAACATCTTTACGGGCCTGCGCCTGGACACCAGCTACCTCGCGGGTTTGATCTACGATCGCCAACCCGGCATTCGATTCACATACCACGTGAAGGACTGGTGGCAGGTTGCCGTAGCCGCGGAGAATCCGGAGTGCTTTGTGCCCAGCAGCGTCGTTTTCCCAACCGACGGCGCAACGAACTTTTTCTCCACGCAGTGCGACAACGGCAGCAGCAGCACCAGCGCCTCCAGCGCTGCTACCAATACTTCATCACCTAACTTGCATCCAGACATCATCGTCAAGATGGCTTTCGATTGGTATGTCGGCAACGGCAAGCTGTTTCACATCGATACCGGAGGCGTTCTCCGAAGCTTCAAAGCCTATAGCAACCTGGTCACGCCAGCCGGGACGAACACGATCACCGGTGGTGCCGGCCAGTTCGACTTGAACTTCGAAGTGCTGAAGGGATTCCATCTGATCGGTAATTCCTTCTATGGAGATGGCGTAGGCCGCTATATCGGCAGCCTTGGCCCTGACATCGTCATCAGGCCGAATGGAACGCTTTCGGCGGTTCATGCCGGCTCCGGTGTTGCCGGCTTCGAATGGCAGGCCACGCCGAACCTCATTGTTGACAGCTACTACAGCGGCGCCTATTTCTTTCGCAACTACGCTCTCACGACAAAGGCCCTCGGAGCTCCTTGCGGCGCCGACTATTGCGTGGGCTTCGGATTCCCAAACTCGGCGAATACGAACAACAAGTCCTACCAGGAAGCCACCATCGGTTTCGTGCCGACGATCTGGTCGAGCCCGAACTACGGAAAGCTGCAAGTTATCACGCAGTTCTCCTACGTGGTTCGTGCGCCCTGGTACGTGCCTGACGGCAGCCCCAAGAACGCGCACGCGTTCGTCAGTTACGTGAACCTGCGCTACATCATTCCGTAACGGAAAAGTCAGCCCTCGGGCCGGGATCGCTCGTCGAACGGGCGATCCCGAAGACCCGAGATCCCCATAGCTCTTGCGAAGAATTCAAAAGGAGAAGCGAGCAAATGAAGTTGGCGAACAAAATAATGTGGGCATTTCTGATCGTCATGGGGCTGATTCTCGGGCCCATCCAATCCGTGAGCGCCCAAGGGCCAGTAACGATTTTGAACGTGTCCTACGACCCGACGCGCGAGCTGTATCAAGACTACAACGCAGCCTTCGCGAAATACTGGAAGGCCAAAACCGGCCAGGACGTCACCATCAAGCAGTCGCACGGAGGCTCGGGAGCTCAGGCTCGCTCCGTGATCGACGGATTGCAGGCCGACGTCGTGACCCTGGCTCTTGCCTACGACATCGACTCCATTTCTGAAAAGGCCAAACTGATACCTGCGAACTGGCAATCACGTTTGCCCAACAACAGCACCCCTTACACATCCACCATCGTTTTTCTCGTGCGCAAAGGGAATCCCAAGAACATCAAGGACTGGGACGACGTCGTGAAACCGGGAGTCGCGGTCATCACGCCCAACCCTAAGACCTCAGGCGGAGCGCGCTGGGCCTACCTGGCGGCTTGGGGCTACGCGTACTTGAAGTCGGGCAAGAGTGACTCTGCGGCGAAGGACTTCGTCCAGAAACTTTACAAGAATGTTCCAGTGCTCGACTCCGGGGCCCGTGGTTCGACGACCACTTTTGTCGAGCGCGGTATTGGTGACGTATTGCTCGCTTGGGAAAACGAAGCGCTGCTTTCCGTCAAAGAGCTCGGGCCAGACAAGGTGCAGATCGTCGTGCCTTCGCAAAGCATCCTTGCGGAGCCGCCGGTCTCGATTGTAGACAGCGTCGTGGACAAGCGGGGAACTCGCGCCGTGGCCCAGGCTTATCTCGAATATCTCTACACCCCGGAAGGGCAGGAGATCGCGGCCAGGAACTTCTACCGGCCGCGGTTGGAGTCCGTCGCCAAGAAATATGCCGGGACATTCCCTAAAGTGAAGCTGTTCACGCTAGCGGACGTGGTCGGTGACTGGCACAAGACCCAGACGGTCCACTTTGCCGATGGAGGAGTATTCGATCAGATCTACCAACCGCAATAGCCGGTTTTTAGGCTGAAGAGAACAGAACGAACTCGTCAGGGGCGCGGACTAAGTGCATGGCGACCCTGACGGTTCCGTTTTTGTGTCTATTTTCGGAAGTCTGGGTAGGCGGCGAAGGAAGTTCACTATGACGATCAGGCTAAAACAGCGAAGCATACTGCCCGGATTCGGTTTGTCACTGGGCTATACGGTATTCTATTTATCGCTGATTGTCTTGATCCCCCTGGCGGCGATTTTCATCAAGACGTCGACGCTGACCTGGCACCAGTTCTGGCACGTAGTGGACTCCCCTCGGGCCTTGGCTTCGTACCGGCTGACGTTCGGCGCGTCGTTCATCGCCGCCCTAATCAACCTCGTGTTCGGCATCCTCGTGGCCTGGGTTCTGGTGCGCTACAAATTCCCGGGCAAGGCTCTCTTTGATTCGGTTGTCGATTTGCCCTTTGCTTTGCCTACGGCCGTCGCAGGCATCGCGCTCACCACCATCTACGCGCCCAACGGCTGGCTGGGCCGTCCGCTGCTCGCCCTGGGCATTCGCGCGGCCTACACGCGATTGGGAGTCACCATAGCGCTCACATTCATCGGTTTGCCCTTTGTGGTGCGCACCGTCCAGCCGGTGCTGGAAGATCTCGACAAGGAATTGGAGGAGGCCGCGGCCAGCCTGGGCGCCGCGCGCTGGCAAACCTTCACGCGCGTGCTTCTGCCGACCATTCTGCCTGCGGCTATCACCGGTTTTGCCATGGCTTTCGCGCGCGCCATCGGCGAATACGGATCGGTAATTTTCATTGCCGGTAATATGCCCATGAAAACCGAAATCACGCCGCTCCTGATCATCACCAAGTTGCAGGAGTATGACTATGCGGGAGCCACGGCCATCGCCGTAGCCATGCTCGTTGTTTCTTTCCTATTGCTGCTGCCCATCAACCTGCTGCAGAGGTGGGCCAGCAGCCGTCGCGAGCACGAACCGGTAGCTGACGTTCCCTTGGGCTCCGGTCTGAAGCCCGTCTACACCGGAGAAAGCCAATAGGCTATGGCTGCCGCCGTCTCACTACGACTCCAAAGGCCCGCAAGCGGCGCCAGCGCGCACGCGACGTCCGAGCCTGCGTTCGTCCGCTGGATACTCATCGCTATCGCAGTGTCGTTCCTGGGTATCTTTCTCTTCTTCCCGCTTATCGTGGTGTTCGCGACCGGGCTCCAGAAGGGTTTCGCAGTCTACCTGCAAGCGTTTCAGGATCCCGACACTCTTTCGGCCATTCGCCTGACCCTGCTGACGGCCGCGATTGCGGTGCCATTGAATCTGGTCTTCGGAGTTGCGGCGGCATGGGTGATCGGCAAATTCGATTTTGTGGGGAAGAGCCTGCTGATCACTCTGATCGACCTGCCGTTCTCGGTTTCTCCGGTGGTGGCCGGCTTGGTCTTCGTGTTGCTCTTTGGTTTGCAGGGCTTGCTCGGACCCTGGTTGATCGCACACGACATCCGAATTATTTTTGCGGTGCCGGGCATCGTGCTGGCCACTATTTTCGTTACTTTTCCCTTCGTTGCGCGCGAATTGCTCCCGCTGATTCAGGCACAGGGAAATGAGGAGGAAGAGGCCGCGCTCACGCTGGGCGCCAGCGGCTGGCAAACATTCTTCCGCGTGACCCTGCCGAACGTGAAGTGGGCGCTCATCTACGGAGTGATTTTATGTAATGCGCGGGCCATGGGAGAGTTCGGCGCCGTTTCGGTCGTCTCCGGCCACATCCGGGGGCTCACCAACACAGTGCCGCTGCACATCGAGATTCTTTACAACGACTATCAATTCGTCGCCGCATTCGCCGTTGCGTCTCTTTTGGCGCTTCTGGCGCTTATGACGCTGTTGGTCAAGAGCGTAATAGAGTGGCAGACTGGCCAGCATCTAGCGACGCAAGCCACCGACGACAGGACAATCAGCCAATGAGCATCAGCGTTCGCGGCATTACCAAGGATTTCGGGCAGTTTAAGGCGCTCAAGAGCGTCGATCTGGAGATACCGGACGGCCAGCTCGTCGCACTGCTGGGCCCCTCGGGCTCGGGGAAGACGACCCTCTTGCGCATTATCGCGGGCCTCGAGTTTGCCGACTCCGGGACGGTTGAATTCAACGGCAGCGACATCACCGATAAAACCGCTCGCGAACGCCACGTCGGATTCGTCTTTCAGCATTACGCTCTCTTCCGGCACATGACGGTATTTGAAAACATCGCCTTCGGCCTCCGCGTGCGGCCGAGGCGCGTGCGGCCTTCGAACGACGAAATCAAGAAAAAGGTCAACGAGCTGTTGGGGTTGATCCAGCTGCGGAATCAAGCGGGGCGATACCCCTCGCAGCTTTCCGGCGGCCAGCGCCAGCGCGTGGCCCTGGCTCGTGCGCTGGCCGTGGAACCTAGCGTCCTGCTGCTGGACGAGCCTTTCGGCGCGCTCGACGCTAAGGTGCGGCAGGAATTGCGCCGCTGGCTGCGGCATCTACACGATGAGGTTCACATCACCAGCGTTTTCGTCACTCACGACCAGGAAGAGGCTCTCGAGCTGGCGGACGTCGTCGCCGTCATGAATGAGGGGCGCATCGAGCAGGTCGGCAGCCCCGACGAAGTCTACAATCACCCGGCCAGCTCGTTCGTCTACAACTTCCTCGGCAACGTGAACCTGTTTCACGGCCGCGTCGACGATGGCAAGCCTCTCATCGACGATACCTCCTCCGGCCATCTGCTCTTCGTGCGCCCTCACCTGCTCGAAATCGCCCGCCAGCCGAACGGCTCTACTCATTTCCGAGCCACCACGAAGCACATCAACGCGGCAGGTCCGCTCGTGAAGGTGGAAGCAGTCACCGAATGGGGCGCGCCGGTTCACGTGGAAATGTCTCAGGAACGATTCCAGGCGCTACAGCTACTGAAGGGTGAATCCGTTTTCATCATCCCCAAGGACATCGCCTTCTTCAAGCAGTAGCCGCTAGACGTCAATCGGCCGAAGCCCTCACCGAAAGTGATATCCCGGCTTCAGTTCGCAACGATACATTTTCGACCGGTCATTTCCGACGCGCACGTCGCACTCTGCCCAGCTCAGCACGGGCGTCGGGCCTAGCGGAAAGACAATATTGGCGCCATTGATTTCCGCTTCGAGGCTGGGTCCGTGGGCCGCAGCTGGAAGCGTGAAATTCAGCGACTCGCCGAAAATCACAGGATAAGACTCGCGCACGATATCGCTGATTTCGCTGCGGAATACCTCCGCCTGCAAAAGGAAAGTGGTGGTATCGGACCAATTGAGCACCGATACGGCGATGGTGCGGCCGCCGTGCGAAAAACCGTCCGAGACAATTCTTGTAAACGGGCACGGACCGGCGATGCACGAAAGCCGGGCATTTTCATATTCGTTCCCGCTCCCTGCGTCCAGCGACGCCGAGGCCGTCGCGGCCTTCCATTTGCCGTCAGGCGAACACGGCGGGCGGTGATCGCATCGAACGTTGCCGGTATTTTCCACCTGGAACGTCTTGATCCCTGTACCGATATTGGCCGTCGTGCTGGATCCGATGGAGTAGCGCACGAATACGTTCGCCACGGCGATTTCGGGCCGGTTGGATTCAGCCGCATCGTCTTCGGGATGAACCGGCATCATGCGGACGACATAAAGGTTGCCGCTAACCGTCTCCTTCAAATCGAGCGGCCGGTAATCCGGATGCCGAAATTGGAGGGCTATTGCATGCCCCGTCAGAATCCGCCGTGGCAACGTCAGCTTGAAGTAGCCGGAAAAGTCGGATGTGGCGTATGCGACGGGGGAGCCGTCTATCGCGGTGACTTCCACGTTGGCTATCGGCGACTGCCTCCTGGCGTCACCGTCCTCCTTGATCACAGCTCCCGCCAGCGAAATTGGTTTCGCGTAATGGACGAAGAGAACGATCAGAACAATCAGCAGGGCTCCCCCCAGGGCCGACAGAAATACGATCCGCCTCTCGCGTGCGCCCTCGGCCATACAAACGTCCCCCCATAGTGATGTTAGCAAAATACGGAACACGGGGTTCCAATTGGCCGCGCACCTACCAAGCGCAAAGAGTGTCGCCGGCCCCGCGTAAACGACTATACTTTTTTGCATGGGGGGAATCGCATCGAAGGGGATGACCCGCAGGCAGTTGCTGCGGGCGGGAGTCTGTCTGCCCTTCGTTGGTTCCGGAATGTCGTGCGCTGCGCAAACGCGTCCAGCCAAGCTCGCTCCGTTCACGTCCCTTGCCGGCCAAAGGCCTTTTTCACCCGAGGATGAAGCGTTGCTGCAGGACGTGGAGGCTGCCAACTTCCGCTACTTCTGGGAGCAGGCCAATCCCGACACAGGCATCGTGAAAGACCGCTGCAACGTCATCACGCAGGAGAGGAATCCGCTCGGCAGCATCGCGGCCATGGGGTTCGGACTCACGGCTCTTTGTATTGGTGAAAAACGAGGTTTTATCTCCCATGCGGAAGCGCGGGGACGCGCCCTGAATGCTCTGCGCTTCGCCTGGGCAAAACTGCCGAATCACCGCGGCTTTTTTTACCACTGGGCCAATGTGGACACAGGCGAAAGGTCATTTGATTCGGAAGTGTCGTCCGTCGATACGGCGATTTTGCTCTGCGGAATTCTGACCTGCCGCCAGCACTTCGAACACTCAGAAATCCAACGGCTCGCAGGCCTCATCTTCGATCGGGTGGATTGGACGTGGCTCTCCGAAGACACGCGCCTGCTGCCCCACGGATGGACGCCCGAAACGGGTTTCCTTCAGTACCGCTGGGACAATTACAGCGAGATGATGATGATGTACCTGCTGGGATTGGGGTCCGCTACACATCCCTTAGCGGCGGAAACCTGGGACGCTTGGAAACGAGCGACCTTCGAATATGACGGTGTGCAGTACATCGGCTCCTTCGCGCCTCTTTTCGTGCATCAATACTCGCAAGCCTGGTTCGATTTTCGCGACAAGCGCGACCGCTACGCCGATTATTTCAAGAACTCGATCCTTGCCACGGAGGTTCACCGCCGCTTCTGCCTGGATCTTGCCTCACAGTTTCCCGACTACTCCGAGGATCTTTGGGGCATCACGGCTTCGGACTCGCCGAAAGGCTACGTGGTCTGGGGAGGCCCGCCGGCAACTGGGCCCATCGACGGAACCGTTGTTCCCTGCGCTGCCGGAGGTTCGTTGCCCTTTCTCCCGCAGGAGACGGTGCGCGTCCTCCACACTATCAAGAACCGGTATGGATCTCGCGCCTGGAGCCGTTACGGATTCGTTGATGCCTTCAATCCGCTGACGAGCTGGTATGACAGCGATGTGGTGGGAATTGATACGGGAATTACCATGCTCATGGCGGAGAATGCCCGCTCGGGGTTTGTGTGGGAAACGTTTATGAAGAACCCGGAAGCGCAGCGAGGCATGCAGCGCGCCGGATTTAAAAGGTAAGAAACCTGCGCTGAGTCTTTACCGATAGCTCGCGGCCTGCAGCTCAAACATCTCGGCGTACAAACCACCGTCCTTCACAAGCTGCTCGTGGCGTCCCTGCTCGGCAATTTCGCCCTTCTGCAGCACCAGGATTCGATCCGCCATGCGCACGGTAGAAAAGCGATGGGAAATCAGCAGCGCCATTTTGCCTTTGGTGAGTTCCGAGAAGAGCTGAAATACCTCATTCTCGGCCCGCGCGTCCAGAGCGGCCGTAGGCTCGTCGAGCACCAGCAGCTGCGCGTCACGCAGATAGGCGCGCGCCAAAGCGATCTTCTGCCACTCGCCTCCGGAGAGATCCATTCCGCCCTCAAATCGACATCCGAGCAGCTGATCGTATCCTCGGGGCAGCTTTTGAATCACCTTCTCAGCGTACGTCTTCTTGGCGGCCGCGCGAATCCGGAACGGATTATGCGCTTCTTCGATCAGGCCGACGCCGATGTTCTCCGACGCCGTCATCTCGTAGTGCACGAAATCCTGGAAGATGACGCCGATTTCCTTCCACAGGTCTTGAAGGTCGTATTCGCGCAGATCGATCCCGTCCAGCAGGATCTGCCCCTCGGTCGGATCGTAGAGGCGCGTGAGAAGTTTGACGATTGTAGTCTTGCCCTGGCCGTTTTCGCCGACCAACGCGATCCGCTCATCCGGCTCAATGCGCATGTCGACGGCGGACAGAATCTTCCGCCGGCTGCCGGGGTAGGCGAACGAAACCTTCTTGAATTCGATTCCTTGGCGAATCGGACGCGGCGCCACCAGCGCGCCCGGTTTCGATCGAATGGTCGCTTGCACCGAGAAAAAGTCCACCAGGTCCGTCATAAACAGCGCCTGGTCCGCAATTCCCGAGAATGTGGTGAACGTAGCCTGAATTCCCGCGCTTGCGCCCGCGATCGCGCCTGCCAGGAAGGTCAATTGGCCGATCGTCAGTGCGCCGATGACCGTCTCGTAGATCACATATGCATATCCGCCGTAGTAGCCAAGTGTGCCGAGGATCGTCAGAAAAGCTCCGAAGATCAGCTTACGCCTGGCCAATCCGACGTTCTGTCGATGAAGCTCATCGGAAAGAACCTTATAGCGCCCGATCAGGAATGGGCCCAGCCCGAAGAGCTTCAGCTCCTTGGCGCTCTCTCGGCTGCCACCGAGGACTCGGAGATAGTCCATTTGCCGGCGCGCGGGGGTTTGCTGGAAATTCAGGGAGTATCCGAGGAACGCGAAATGAGTTTCGCCGAGGAATGCAGGTACGACGCAGACGACCAGGAAAAGCAGCAACCAGGGCGAAAAGAACATTACGCCGGCCGCCAAAGTTACGGCGCCGATCACTTCTTGAATCAGGCGACCCGTCATCTGCACCAGCATCACGCGATCGGTGCCTTGCGCGCGGGCCCGTTCCATCTTGTCGTAAAAGAGTGGGTCTTCGTACCGGGTGAGATCCAGCCTCGACGCGTGCTCCATGATGCGTGTGCTGACGTGGCGCGTGAACTTGTCGGCCAGCACCGCGTCAAAGAAAACCAGAATCCGGCCTATCATCGCGGCAAGGCTTGCAAGGACGAATTCCAGCGCCACCAACTGCCAAAAATGAGTCGGCAGAGGGGCATGGGGGGCCGTGGTGTGGCGCACGATGGCGTCGATGATGATCCGCGTTACGAATAACAAGGCCACGGGAATCACGGAAACTGCCACGCGCGCCAGCACGCTCAGCAGCACAACACTCGGCGCGCACGCCCAGACCATGCGGAACACAGGAGGAACCCTGCGCAGGGCCTTCAGTCGGTCGCTCCAGTTGGCTACCGGTGCTTCAGCTGGGTTTGTGTCTTGCTCGCTCACGCTTGTTGTCCTGTCAATTTCCACGCCTCCACTTGAGGGCGCAATAAAAGGGAAGCACGCACGCGGCCATTAAAAAGGGCCGTAACTTGCTCTAACGATTGGCCGATTTCCGAACACTCCAGTCAAACGCGTGATTTTTGTTCACGCGGCAAGTAATTGTTATCTAGTGCGCTGGAGCGATACGGACACAGACCACTCTCGGATTGTGCGTTGATCGTCGCTACCGTTGTTTACGGACTTAACTGCAGATACGCGCGGTATTTGCTGTAGGAGAGAAAATTACCAACTCACGCCAATCGGCTTTAATTCTCCGCTTGATTCTCGTGAGTTCCCCGTTTGTTCTTATGACGAAGGAATCATAGAAGGAGCGAGGAGATATAACTGTTCACATTGGGACACTTTTGAAGGCGAGAGACCACGGCGCGCTCCCAAAATGTCAGAAGCGCGCAGCGTTTCAAACTCGCGCCGAACTCAATTATTTCGAGGCGAGCCGTCCTGTTTCTTGGGCGCGACCGCTTCCGGATCTGCTTCGATCGTGACTTCCACTTCGGCGCCCTTTTTTAGACTCACGGGATTGCCCGTCGGATCTTGCAGCGTGTTCTCCACTCGGATCTCTCGATACAGAGGCTCGGCCCCTTCCACGGAAATCTGAGCCTTCTCAGGTACCGGACCGATGGCGGGAATGATCTTCTCGACCGTTCCCGGAAGTGTGATCGCGACTTTCTCGGCCGATTGATCGCTTTCTTCGGTCTTGTGGTTCATTAGTGCCTCCATTTCGTGACCGGAATAGACTGCTAGGAAATGCGGCTTCCGCTCGTTCCCAGCGTGCACAAATCCAAAATCTAGAGTTGATGCCCCGACAAAACCAGAAACTGCAGGATAGAATCTGGCGGCCAAGGGCAGCTTCAGCCGGTCAAACAGCAAAGGCCGACCCGGTGACCGCGTGCAGTCACTCCCCAGGGGTATGACCGCGCAGATCCTGTAATTTCGCCGTGCAGCCTAATCCGAATGCGAACCGCACTCAATCCAGTGAATACCGTAGGCGCCGCCACGGGTGTTCTTATTGATTCCAAAGGGAATGGAGCCGAGGCCCGGACTTGAACCGGGGACCTGCCGATTACGAATCGGCTGCTCTACCAACTGAGCTACCTCGGCGTTGCATCCAATCTAACATCGCTCCTGCGAAGCTGCAACGCACTGCTCTTGTACGATTTTCATCGCCTGTTGCCGCATCAGCGAGCTGCTTTAAGCCACTTTGCCCCGCTCGCTTGACAGCCCCACACCCCTGGCGTACGTTCGACAGATCACACGCAAAATGGCAATCTTATCTGGGCGATTCCAAGTAAATTTCTGACGGAGGGCTTTCCATGGCGGTCCAATTTCTCGTGAACGGCAAGTCTCACACCGTGGACGTCCCGGCGGATATGCCGTTGCTTTGGGTGCTGCGCGACGAGCTGGGTATGACCGGCACGAAGTTCGGATGCGGCATGGCCCTCTGCGGCGCCTGCACCGTGCACATTGAGGGCGCTGCCATTCGCTCCTGCATCACGCCGGTTTCCGCTGTGGCCGGCAAGCACGTCACTACGATCGAAGGACTTTCGCCCGACCGTAGCCATCCCGTGCAGCGCGCTTGGATGGAAATTGACGTTCCCCAGTGCGGCTATTGCCAGTCCGGCCAGATCATGTCCGCCGCCGCGCTCCTGGCCAAGACGCCCCAGCCCACCGACGCCCAGATCGACGCTGCCATGGCTGGCAACATCTGCCGGTGTGGCACCTACCAGCGGATCCGCGAAGCGATCCACCGTGCCGGTCGCCTGCAATCGGGCGCAGACCAGGGAGCCGCGGGAGAAATTAGGCCGCTACCCGATGTAGTTGCGGCGGGAGGGGGCCAATGAGCGCCGCAACCGTTTTGAATCGTCGTGGCTTCCTCAAGGCCGGCCTTGCCGGCGCCACCGGGTTGGTGATCGGTTTCTATATTCCGTCCGCGAAAGCCTTTACCACCACCTCCGCCGAGCCCGAAGCGCTGAACGCATGGATTCACATCACCCCGGAAGATGTCGTGACCATCGTTTGCGACAAGTCCGAAATGGGGCAGGGCATTCTTACGTCGATGATCATGCTCGGGGCCGATGAACTCGACTGCGATTGGTCGCGCGTTCGCTGGGAATTTGCGCTCGCCGAACCCATTTATGCGAATCCCGCCTTCCACGTCCAGGGCACAGCCGGAAGCGCCAGTACGCGCTCGGCTTACGAACCGATGCGCAAGGCGGGAGCGAAGGCGCGCGCCATGCTAGTGCAAGCTGCCGCGCAAAGATGGGGCGTGGCTCCATCCGAGTGCAGTACTTCCAACGGTAAGGTGATTCATGCAGCGACGAATCGGAGCCTTACCTACGGAAGCGTAGCTACCGATGCGGCTAAGCTTCCGCAACCTGAAGACGCCCCTCTCAAGAATCCTTCGCAATTCAATTTGATTGGCAAGCCCACGAAGCGCCTCGATACGCCGCTCAAGGTCGATGGCAGGGCGCAGTTCGGAATCGATGTTCGCAGGCCCGGCATGGTCTACGCGGTGGTGGCTCGCTGCCCTGTATTCGGCGGTAAAGTAGCGAGTTTCGACGCTACGAAGGCCAAGGCCGTTCCCGGCGTGAAGGATGTGATCCAGATTTCGAGTGGTGTAGCCGTGATTGCCGGTGATACCTGGTCCGCCATGCAGGGCCGCAAAGCACTTGAAATTCAGTGGGACGAGGGTCCCAACGCAAGCCTCTCCACCGATTCGATCTTTCAATCTTTCGCGGAACAAGCCGCGCAACCGTGCCCTACGGCTCGCAAACAGGGCAATGGCGCGGCAGGTCTCGCGAACGCCAGCCAGAAAATAGAGGCGGTGTACCAGGCTCCGTATTTGTCTCACTCTCCGATGGAGCCCATGAACTGCACGGCGGACGTGCATGCCGACGGCGCGGAGATTTGGGCTCCGACCCAAATGCAGACGGTCGGCCAAGCCATTGCCGCGAAGATCGTCGGAGTGAAGCCCGAAGCGGTGATCCTGCACACGACGTTTCTCGGTGGCGGCTTTGGACGCCGCGGCACCAATGACTACATCGCCGAAGCCGTGCAAGTTTCAAAGGCCGTCGGCAAGCCGGTCAAGCTTACCTGGTCTCGCGAAGACGACATGCAGCACGGCCTCTACCGGCCGCTTTCGTACTGCAAGTTCACGGCTGGTCTCGATGCCAACGGCAAACCTTCGGTATTCACCGCCAAGGTCGCCTGCCAATCGGTTTCCAAGTCCGCTTTCGGATCCTTGAAGGACAATCTCGATCCGCAAAGCGTCGAGGGCCTGGCCGATATCGAATATGACATTCCTGACATCCAGGTGGATTATCAGCTCACCGAAACCGGCATACCAATCACGTTCTGGCGCTCGGTAGGGCATTCGCAGAATGGGTTCTTCAGTGAATGCTTCGTGGACGAGTTGGCTACCGCCGCCAAGGAAGATCCCTACGAGTTTCGCCGCCGCTTGCTTGCCAAAGCTCCGCGGCGGCTTGCGGTTCTGAATCTCGCGGCGGAGAAAGCGGACTGGGGCAAGCCTCTTCCTGAGGGCCGCTATCGCGGTATCGCGGTACAGAGTCCATTTCAAAGCTACAACGCGCAGGTTGTTGAAGTATCGGTCGATCGTAAGGCGCGTACCTATCGCGTGCACCGCGTCGTAGTCGCTATGGATTGCGGCCGCGCAGTAAATCCCTCCACAATCGTCGCTCAGATGGAAGGCAGCGTGATTTGGGCTATGTCGATGCTCAAAGACGAGATCACGATCGACAAAGGCCGCGTGGTGCAGACCAACTTCAACAACTACCAGATGGCCCGCATCAACGAAGCGCCGCAAATCGAGGTTCACATCGTGTCGAGCGACGAAAAGCCCACCGGTGTTGGCGAGCCCGGGGTCCCGTGCCTCGCGCCCGCGGTCTGCAACGCGATTTTCGCGGCGACCGGCAAGCGCATTCGCCGCCTGCCTATCCGTCCTGAGGATTTGACGGCTTAGCGGCGAGGCCTATCAGCGGCCGTCTCATTTAGAGGAGCGTCAAAATCTCGTCTTGGATCGCGCCGGTGACGCGCGCTTCTCCGCCGCCGACGTACACGTCCACTTCGCTGCGAATCCCGAATTCCTTCAGATAAATTCCCGGCTCGATCGAGAAGCACGTGAGCGGCACGATCTGGCGATCGTCCCGCGTTTCCAGGCCGTCCATGTTCGCGCCGTTTCCGTGCACTTGTTGCCCGATGCTGTGCCCCGTGCGGTGCACGAAATATTTCCCGTAACCTGCTTTGCGAATCACTTCCCGCGCGGCGCGATCCACTTCCCAGCCGTGAACCTTGCGGCCGCGCGACACCGCGTCCTTCACAAACTCGATCGCGCGGTTTCTCGCATCGCGCACGATGCGAAAAATCCTCGCGTACGCATCCGGCACGCGCGCGCCCATGTAGCCTGTCCACGTGATGTCGTAGTAGACGCTCCCCGGCTGATCCAACTTGCCCCACACGTCCAGCAGCAGCAGGTCGCCTGCGCGAATCACGCTCGATCCCTCGGCCTTCGGCTCGTAGTGCGGATTTCCGTTGTTCGGCTGCACCGCGACGACAGGCGGGTCGGACGTATAGATCCCGCCCGTGCGAAACTCATCGAGCATCCACCGCTGCAGTTCGTACTCGCTTATGGGTTTCGCCTTGCGCACGAATTCTGCTGCGCGCTCGAAGGCTCCGCGCGTGATGCGATCGATCCTGCGCCCGGCCTCCAGATGAGATTCCAGTTGGTCGGGATTCCACGTGGCCTCGAACTTCTGCACCAGATCCGCCGAAGTTACCACTTTCTTCTTCAACTTGCGCACGAGATCCACTGTGCCGGCGTCCACGAGGCCAATGTACGGAATGTTGTTCTCCGGCGAATACTGCATCGCGATCTTCGCGGAGCCTGAAAGCAGTTTACGAAGACCTTTGTGCAGTTCCTCCCAGCTGGAGTATGCCTGCTTGCTGCCCGGGAGCGCATCGAGCATGCCTTGCTCGATGCGGTGCACAAGCTTGCGGGGCTCGCCGCGCGCCGGAATGAAATAAAACCAACGCCGCGTGGCCATCTGATCCTTGCTTATTTCCAGGATGTGATTGGCAATCGGGTCGCGCCGATGGTGATCGTAGAAAAGCCAGCCGTCGATCTTCCCGGCCCGCAACTCCGCTTGTATCGCTTTTATATCCGGCATAGTGCCTTTCCTGGATGGCGGGCTCCGTCTCCGCCGATTGCTTTTCTAGCGGCCGCCTTTAGGCGAGCGCCTTTGCTTCTGTCTTACGTAGCGCTGCGGCCTTTAGAGCGGCAGCCTTTGATTTTGCCTTTGTAGGGGCGGGTCTGTGACCCGCCCGGTGCGGCTGAGCCGAGGCCTTGCCTCAGCCTCTCCCGCTCTATGTAGCTCAGATCCTCAGACCTGAGTCTTTCTCTCGCTCTCCCCGCGCTTCTTCCGGCTCTCTTCGCCGGCCACGATTCTAACAGCCGCTAGCGGCGCATCCAAACGCTGACCCAGCATGCTCCCGCCAGTATGGTCTTCCGACCCACAATCAGCTACTATTGCGCGGTTTTGCCGTGCCGTCCGTCCCCATATGGCGACAGCCACATCATCTCCGGCGAAGGTGAAGCTCACTTCCAACCAGATCCGCGGCTTCTGGGCCGCATGGGCCGGCTGGGCGCTCGACGGCTTGGGCTCCTTCATCTACGCACTTGTCCTGGTGCCCGCGCTTCGCGAGCTTCTGCCGAAATCCGGCATCCCCGTCAACCCCGGAAACACCGGATTCTATGGCGGACTGCTCTTCGCCATTTTTCTGATGGGCTGGGGCTCGGCGCTCGTCTGGGGACCGATCGCCGATCGCTTCGGACGCGCTCGCACCCTGTTCCTCACCATCCTCTGCTACGCCATCTTCGCGCTCCTTTGCGCCTTCGCTCACAACATTTGGGAGCTCGCCGCCTACCGCTTCATGGCCGGCCTGGGCATCGGCGGCGAATGGGCCATGGGCGGCACTTTCGTTGCGGAGGAGTGGCCGGAAGCAGCGTCGCAAGACCGGCGCAGGCCTAATGCACACCGGCTACTATTTCGGATTCTTCTTGCGGCCATCGCCAATCACTTCGTCGGGAGAGGTCTACGGCTGGCGGGCGATGTTCATCACCGGCGCTGCCCCGTCGATTCTGGTGGGCTATCTGATGTGGGGCGTCACCGAGCCCGCTCGCTGGAAGGCGCAAAAGGCACAGGTTTCCACGCGCCCCGCTTCCGGCTTCCTAGGCGAAGATATTTCAGCCTCGCTTCCGCCGCCGAACCATCATCAACTCGCTGTGCGTTCTGGTGTCCATCATCGGCCTGTGGGCCGGCTCGGTCTACGTTCCCGCTTCGGTGAACGAGATCGCCGCGCGCGAAGGCCTGTCGCTCCTCCGCCGCGCGCCTGGCAACCTACGCCACCATGGTGCTGTCGATCGGCACGATCATCGGCTGCCTGCCGATGGCCTGGCTCGCTGAACGCGCCGGGCGCCGCAAAGCCCTGGCCTCGTATTTCGTCCTTACCGGACTTTCCATTGCGGTGGGATTCGGCTACATCTTCTATCTTCCGCAGCACGCGCTCAGCGCATTCATCGTCGCTCTGTTTTTCCTGGGCTTCGGCGGAGCCAGCTTCGCCGTCTACACCCTTTGGCTGCCGGAGCAATATCCCACCGAGTGCCGCGGCAGCGCCTTTGCCTTCGCCACTTCCGTCGGACGCTTCGTCGGCGCCGGATTCACATTCCTTGTCGGCGCGGGCGTGGCGCACTTCCACACCATCGGCATTCCCGTTTCGCTTACTTCGATTGCATTCCTGGTGGGATTGCTCTTCGTTCCCTTGGGCTACGAAACCAAGGGCCAAACCCTTCCCGACTGATTTTCCTGGGAGCGCCGATCTCCCGATCGGTTGCTGCCCATCGGGCTGAGGCGCACGTTTCCGGCGCTCCGAACGGTACGCGAGACCCGAAGCGCAGCGATCTGTTTTTTCTTCGTAGGGGCGGGTCTGTGACCCGCCCGCCGTGCCGAGTCGCCGCTTCCCACCGCGCAGTCCAGCCGTCGCAGCGCTCGGCATCTTATGTAGCTCAGGTCTTCAGACCTGAGGCTTTTCTGACCCCTGCGTCCCCCGCCCGCCAAACAACGCCGTCCCCACACGGATCTCCGTCGCGCCCTCTTCGATCGCCACTTCGAAATCGTGGCTCATCCCCATCGACAACACCGGCAGTGCTTCCCCTATTTGTCCGCCGACGTCGTCGCGCAATTCCCGCAACCGGCGAAAATACGGGCGCGCCTGCTCTGGATCCTCAAAATACGGAGGAATTGCCATCAACCCTCGCAGCTCCAGGTGTTGGAGGCCCCGAACGCTCGCGGCCAGCGCCGGCAATTCCACTTCCGCCACCCCGCTTTTTGTCTCTTCTCCCAGATGCACCTCGATCAGCACCGGCAGCCGCTTGCCCTCCGCCGCTGCCGCGGCATCGAGCTTTCGCGCGAGTCCCTCGTCATCCACTCCGTCGATGCGGCCGAAAAGATGCGCCGCGCGCCGCGCCTTGTTCCCCTGCAAGTGCCCGATGAAATGCCACACGCAGTCCAGGCCAGCAAGCTTCGGCTGCTTGGCCTCGAACTCCTGCACGCGATTCTCGCCGAAGTGCCGCACGCCCAGCTCGTATGCCGCGCGAATCGCCTGCACGGGAAACGTCTTTGACACCGCCATCAGCGTGATTTCATCGGAGTGCCGTCCTGCTCGTTCGGCCGCCCGCGCCATCCGCTCGCGCACTCGCGCCAGGTTCGCTGCGATCTCAGAGCTTTGCTGGTTCACGGCCGGGATTCTAGCACGGAGAGATTTCCGCTCGCGCCGTCGCGGCCAGCCGCCAAAAATGATGCCACGCCGATGAAGACGTAGCTGCTCCTCTGCGGATGTCCACAGGCCTTTGATATTGACCCACACAATCTCGGCGCTCAAAATTGTGTGAGGCGCTCGCAGTCCGCCACGAAACGGACAAAAGAACGCGGAGAGGCAAAAGAGGCAAGATGACGCAGATGATGGAAATGACGGACAGCATAGGAAGAAGAACACGGGCGGCTGTGCCTTGCTTGTTTGCTGCGCCTCCCATCCCTCCTTTGCCTCCTCTTTCGGGTTCCGCCCCTTCGACCCAGACCGGAACGCCTCGATGGACTCATCCCCATGTAACTCTCTCAAAACAAAGAACCGGGGTCGAAGCAGCCCGGAACTTTATTCCGGCCCCTTCGACCGTCTCGATGTCTCGACCTCACAAATTGGAGTCGCGGCCTCAAATCGACACTCCGGCGATTAGAAATGGGCTTAACCTACGGCGAATCAATGTCTTAACTTTTTCTAATCGACACTTTTCCGGGCCTCGCTTTTCAACCTCTCAGCGCCGGTCCTCGTCGAAGTCCTATGCTAAACTGACCGCCAATTCGATGCCTGCCCGTGGAAAACTCATCGTTCTCGAAGGAATCGACGGATCGGGAAAGCGCACGCAGCTTGAGGCTTTGGCACGGGAGCTTTCGGTCCGCCGGGGTCAGCACGACCGAGATCAGTTTTCCGCGCTACGAAGGCTTTTTCGGCAAGCTGGTCGCCCGCTTCTTGAATGGTGAATTCGGCGCTCTCGCCGACGTCGATCCGCATTTCTCGGCGATGCTTTACGCCGGCGACCGTCTGGAATCGAAGCCGCTGCTCGACGCCGCTCTGGCTTCCGGGAAAATCGTCCTCGCCGACCGTTATGTTGGTTCGAACCTGGCGCATCAGGGCTCACGCATGCCCCCGGAAAAGCGCGCCGAGTTTCTCGCCTGGCTCAAGCAGCTCGAATATCGGGTCTATGCATTGCCCGCCGAAGACCTGGTTATCTACTTGCGCGTTCCGGTCGCTGAAGCGCACCGCTTGATCGGCGAAAAAAGCGCTCGCCAGTATACGAATCTGCGCCGCGACCTGCAGGAGGCGGACTTCACGCATCTGCAAGCCGCCGCCGCGCTATACGACGAGCTTTCGCGTCAGCCGAACTGGGTGAAGATCGAATGTATGGACGCCTCCGGCGCGCTGCGTCCGCCCGCCGCCATCCACCAGGATGTTCTCGCCGCCATCGAAGCGCACATTTCCGTCCGCGCTTGGAGCCAGGGGCTGACACCATGGATAAAAGGGTGGGCTTCGACGCATTTCTCGGCAACGAGCGCATCGTGCGCGCGCTTCGCGGCATGCTCGGTCGCGGGCGCGTTCCCAGCGCGCTGCTTTTCACCGGGCCGCGCGGCATCGGAAAATACACGCTCGCGCGCATGTTCGCGCAGGCCGCCAATTGCCAGCGCCTCGAGGATGATTTTTGTGGCGAATGCGATTCTTGCCGGCGGATGGCTCCGCTCGCCGACCCTGCACCGCTCATCGAGGCCGGCCTTGCCGAGCGCGGTGAAAGCGCCGATGCCGCCGCCGTCGAACGCACGCCGCTCATCATCGAGCCGCATCCCGATGTCTGGTTGATCGTTCCCGATCCCGTACGCCTGCGGACGCCCGTGGCACGGCCGATGATTCGCGTGGGCCAATTGCGAGCCGTGCAGCGCGCCGCCTCGTTCAAGCCGCAAGGCAAGCGGCGCTTGTTCATACTCGACGGCGCGGATACGATGCGCTGGAATGACGCCGACGTCTTTCTCAAAATTCTCGAGGAGCCACCGGAATCCGCCACGCTGATATTGCTGGCTCCTACACCCGATTCGCTTCTGCCCACCATTCGTTCGCGTTCGCTGCAATTCCATTTCGCGCCCGTTCCCGTCGAGCAAGTTGAGAAGTTTCTCAAAGACTCCGCGCACGGAAATCCTGGGGACCGCAAACTCATCGCGCAGCTTTCGGCCGGAAGCCCCGGCGCTGCGCTCGCGCTCGATTTGGAACGCTCGGTGCGGTTGCGCAAGAGCGTGCTCGGGCTGCTCGATCGCGCCACGGCGGGCGAAAAATATGCCGGCGTGTTTGCCGCCACCGCCCAGCTGGCCAAGCAGGAGAATGAATCGTTTGAAAATGTTCTACATGTGCTTTATAGTCTTCTCACAGACCTGCTCGAGTTTTCCCACAGCCCTAAGAGCAGAGTCCCGCGCAACCCCGATTTGCACGCTGAGATCGAAGCTCTCGGCAAGAAAGTAAATGGGGAGTGGATTTTTCGAGCGACGCGTGGCCTCGATACTCTTGAGAGCCGTTTGCGCCGCAATATCGGCCGCCAGCTTGGTCTGGATGCGCTGATGGTGTCGCTCGCACTTCGCTGACTCGGAGATTTTTTGTTTCGGCCCAAGTTTTTCGCCGGATTGTTGCAACCGATTCAGGTCTCCCGTAGTCATATGGGGTAGCAAACGAACCGCAATCATCCCAAGGAGTCTTCATGGTCAACCGCAAGCTCTTTCGCCCCACTCTCACCGAAGCCAAAGACCAATTCGTACCAGCGCGCCAGGCCCCCAGCCAGCCCGCGCCCCAATCGGCCCCGCAGCGGAAGAAGCCTGCGCCCCCGGACCAGACTTACGCAGAAAATTTTTACTACGTGAAACAGATGCAGGCGCGCACGCCCGTTGCCGTGGTTCTGGAAAGCGGTGAAATACTTCGCGGCACCGTTGAATGGTACGACCGTGATTGCATCAAGCTGACTCGCGCCGGTGATCCCAATCTTCTGATCTACAAACGCTGCATCAAGTACGTCTACAAAGATGGCGAGGACGCAGCGCAAGGCGGCTCGAACGGGCAGTAACGCGCACGCCCAGGCATCGACGCCAGGCGCGTTCTCGCAAACCGAAGTTCTGCCAGCACCGCTATCGGCACGTCCCTGTCACGACTACGACAACGTCCATGAAAATCGGGATTACCTGCTATCCAACGTACGGCGGGTCCGGGGTCGTCGCCACCGAGCTGGGTATCGAGCTAGCCGCGCGCAACCATGAAGTCCATTTCATCAGCTACGCCATGCCTATTCGTTTGACCGGCGCTGGCGAACGTATCCATTTTCACGAGGTCGAAGTCACCGCCTATCCACTTTTTGATCATCCCCCTTACACGCTGGCGCTGGCTACGAAGATGGCCGAGGTAGCCGAGCAAGTTCCGCTGGACCTGCTTCACGTGCATTACGCTATTCCTCACTCCGTCAGCGCGCTTTTGGCGCGGATGATGAGCGCGCCGCGGCGCTTGCCTTTCATCACTACGCTCCACGGGACAGACATCACGCTGGTGGGCAGCGACCGCAGCTATCTGCCCATCACACGTTTCTCGATCGAACAGAGCGACGGCGTGACGGCCATCTCGGAGTATCTGCGCGACCGCACCGTGCGGGAATTCGAAGTGAAGCATCCCATCGAAGTGATTCCCAACTTCGTGAACTGCGACCTTTACAAACGTTCCGAGAATGTATCGCTGCGAAAGCGCTGGGCGCCAAACGGCGAGCCCATCCTGATGCACCTTTCGAACTTTCGCCCGGTGAAGCGCGTGACCGACGTGGTGGAGATCTTCGCGCTGGTGCACGAGAAGATGCCCGCGAAGCTGGTGATGATCGGCGACGGCCCGGACCGCGGCGCCGCGGAATATCTGGTGCGGAAAAAGCGGCTGGGCAAGGATGTCTTCTTTCTCGGTAAGCAGGATTTCATTCACGAGAAGCTGGGCGTAGCCGACCTGTTTTTGCTGCCCAGCGATGAAGAGTCATTTGGACTGGCGGCGCTTGAGGCCATGGCCTGCGAAGTTCCGGTGGTAGCCACCAACGTGGGTGGCTTGCCGGAAGTCGTCACGCATGGGGTGGATGGCTATCTGTTCGAGCCGCGCGACGTAGCTACCGGCGCGCAGTACGCGCTTAAGATTCTCACGCTGCCGGATCGGGGGCGCCTGATGGGGCAGATGGCGCGCACCAACGCGCGGGAAAAATATTGCGCCAACGACATCATTCCACGCTACGAGCGCTTCTACGAGAAAATCCTCAACGCCAGCGGCTCGGCCGCTCGCGCTGCCAGTTAAGCCGCAGAGCTCCCCGCTACCGCTCCAGCATCGGTATCGACTTCAGGGACTGTGCCGCTAGATTGACGTCATCTTGCGTGAATTGTGCGCCGGAACCGGCAGCGGTCGTGAAGATCAATCGAAGCTGCCTCTCTTGATCGTCGAATACGCGCAGTGCCACGAGGTGCCCCGGGGCCGGAGTGCCGAACTGAAAGCCGCGGTTTGCGCCGAAGTTGAACGAGTAAGTTCCCGGCTGGGCATCCGCTCCGAAGGAAAGCTTCCACAACAAGAGAAGATCGACCCGCTGGGCGTCGCTTTGATGCATGAACGGCGAAATCTGCGCCGGTGACGAGCCATAAACGGCGCTGAACAGCGCGTAATCGGAGTCGACGTTCTGGCCGGCGAGCACGTCCGCGAAGTTCAAATAGTCCTGGGATTTTGAAGTGCGAATGCCGCGCAGCACCTCTTTTTGAGTATCAGGGTCAAACATCAGGACGATCTGGCCCGAATCGAAGCGGAATTCGGTGGTGGCCATCGGCGGCGTTTGCTTCCACTTGCCGGTCCACGGCACGCGAAACTGGTAATCGTAGGCCTTCAAGACCGTGCCCTTTGATGCCGCCGCAGGGGTGGTCGGCGGAGAGGCCGGCGCAGGCAGCGGCTGGGGAATCTCGGCCAGTGGCGGATTGCTGGCGGCCCACTGGCGGGATTCGATCCACAAGAGGGTCTGCAGGCCAAACTGGAGGCAGTAGACGGCTACCAGGATGAGTACGACTGCCCAAGCGATAGCGCCTCGCGCGCTGCCGCTCTTTTCAGTGTCCACCGGGGTTGTATCGATCGCGCTGCTCATTTGCTTAGGGTGCCTGGGGCGCCTGGGTCCGAGAGCTCGCCAGCCTTGGGGGCCTGGCCCGCGTCATTCTACGCCTATCTTGGAATACTGGCTGGGAAAGCTTACGGGCGATCAGTCTTGATCGTTGTGCTTCTTGCGGAAGTGGCGGCGAATATCCGGCCAGAATTCCTTCAGCACATTCGAAACCCCGTCCCACATGATGTCGGTGCCCCAGACGCTCATGGTGTTCGCGACGGAACGGTCCTGGACAGGATGGTAGGTGTTCGATATTCCGGCAGCCACCAGGTTGCCGAGAATCTCCGAGGTGTTGAACTGGTGCTCGCCCGAGTCCGAACGGGTCACGAAAAGGCGACCGATGGAATACTCGGTGCGGTGGAGGATGGAGCCGGTTCCCAACTGAAAGTAGCGCGGGTCCTGGTGCAGCAAAGCAGGGAAGAGCGACGTGGTCATGGTCGTGCCGATGCTTGCATCGGCGAACGAAGTTCCGTAGCGCTTGGCGAAGCCCATCATGCCCTGGCCGTAAGCCGGTTCACTATTCTGCGCCTGGCTGATGCCGGCCTGTACTCCAATGAAGGCGAAGGTGTAGGGGTCAATGACACTATCGACAGAAAGCATGAATTTCTGCTTTACCGACAGTGGCCCAAAACTCTCTTCATTCCCGACGGTCGCATAGTTAGGCATAATGCCGAAGATCCGGTCGTCCTTCAGGCCCTTCTCAGATTGCTGGGCCTCGGTCTCATCCGCCTTGCGGTCAGGGGCTTTTGGGTCGGTTTTCTGCGCGGCCTTTTGGTCCGGCTTCTGGTCGGCCTTCTGATCGGGCGTGGTCTGAGTTCCAGTGGTGTCAGATGCAGGCTGGGCCGGGGCACTTGGGTCGAGGGAAGGCTGTTCCTGAGCCCGTGCGGACGAAGCAATGCCGAACACTGCGGCCAGAACCGCAATCAGGCAGAGCTTCGTGGTGTGCCAGCCCGGGTTACGCATGGATGTTAACAATACTATAACCATACCGCGCACGAACGGCGTTCGACGCTTAGGATTTCCAAGGGGAAAACTCCAATCTTCGATGAAAGGGTTTGACGGCCGGGATGGCTATAAAAACAGAAGGCCCGCCTCACGGCGGGCCTCCGAGGGGAGAAAGCCCCACGCCAATGCGCGGATGGCTATCAGGACCCTTTCCTCGACCGCAGTTTAGTGGCCGACAAGAATGAAGTCAAGCGGTAAACCTCTGTATAAGCACGGGCTAAGTGTATGTATTTCAACGAAATATCCGCAGGGCGACGCGATCGGGCACATCCCGATCGACGGTGTCTGTAGGCACCAGTTCTCCGCTGATGCCGTAGAAGTCCTCTGAATTAATGGGCTTACTGCACAGTCCCATCTGCAAGACCTGCAGGTGGCTACTGCGATCAAACACCCTGTCCGGTAGCACCCGCTTGATGAACAGGCGGAACCCGCCGAAGGCCAGCCCCGCAACGAGTGCGAAGCCGCAAATAGCACCCGTTCCGACGATAGACCCTACGATCATCATCTCGATGCTGGGCTCTTTGAATTGGAAGGCAGGTTCGTTCCAGGTTACCTGGGTGGCGGTTTCAATCTGGCTCAAAAGCGTGTCGGCTTCGGCCCGGCTGCGCGCACCGGCGACCATCGCTACGAGGGTGACCGAGCGCTTGGCGAAGAGCTGTGGAGGCGCACCGTTGGGGCCCGTTTGAGCCGAACTTCTGTTGAAGCTCAGCCAGCTTGGCCGAGGCGAGCTGTGGAGTGGGGAAGTCCGCAATCAGCAGTGTTACGTCCTGGCCGTCACCCAGGCGGTAGTGGGCCGCCTCCGCCTCCGTTCCCTTAGAGAATCCCAGCCAATCTCCGCTGGAGGACACGGGAAAGAACTGCGCGAGCGCGGCCGGCCCCAGGATGTAATGGTCGGAGCGCAACACCTGGTTCTCGGCCGGCATATGCTGCCAGAGAGTGGGTAGCGGCCCTTCCTGCGCGTGAGCCGAGACGGTGCCGAGCAAGGCTTTGAGATCGGGCCCGAGCTTGCCGACGTCGCCGGAAACGTCCAACACGAGATTGCCGTCGAGCGCCAGGGCACGCCGGTCTGACGTCGAAGAGTGCTCGGCAAAGTCAGCCTTGCCAAGGTCGGGTGTGCGCAGGTAGGAGTATTCGCCGTAAGCGGCGGTTCCGTCCTTCATGACGTAGAGCTGCACCTGGAGCGAGTCCTGGCCGCGCATGTAGGCGCACTGCTCGCCGGAGGCGAATCCATACTCAGCGGCGATAGCCGCGGGATCTCCGGCAACGAAGCCGTTGGGCTGAGACAGGTTTAGCTTCGCCGGCGCGGCGCAGTTCCATCCGGCGAAGGAGCGGGGCAGGATCGGCTGAGCCGAGCCGTGCTGAGCGAAGGCAGGCACGGTAGCCAGACACAAGAGCGCAATAATGGCGATATGGTAGCGGCGCATGGGCTTCCTTCTTAGATGCCGCAATCTTACTTAGGGTTCCCAGCGGAAGCTAGGGCGGCGGGGGCCAACCGGCCGTCTTGGGCGTGATTCTCGGAGATGAGCTTCTGCTTGTTGACGTCGAGGCTATTCATGCTGTCGAGGTAGCTGGCGATGCCGCGATAGAGGCCGTCGGCGATGCGCTGGCGCTGATCGGTCTTGCGCAGAAGTTTTTCGTCCGCGGGATTGCTGACGAAAGAGATTTCGGAAAGCACGGAAGGCATATCCGCGCCGATGAGCACAACGAAGGGAGCCTTCTTAACTCCGCGGTTGCGCTCGCTGCGGCTGACCAACTGAAGCCGCTGGGTCAGAGTGTCCTGGATGTCGCCTGCGAGCTCTTTGGACTCCTCGATCTTTTCGTTGCGAGCAATTTTCTTGATGAGGTCCTGCAGGTCGTGCATGGACTCCTGGGCGGCGGCATTCTCGCGCGCGGCTACTTCCATGGCGTCCTCGGAGTTTGCGAAATTCAGGTAGTAAGTTTCGATTCCGCGGGCGTCAGGATCGTGGCTGGAGTTGGCGTGAATGGAGATGAACAGGTCAGCCTTGGCTTCGTTGGCGATGGCGGTGCGCTCTTCGAGCGGAATGAACGTATCGTCCTTGCGCGTGTAGACGACGTCGGCGCCCGGCAGCTTATCTTCAATCATCTTGCCAAGCCGCAGAGCGACGTCAAGGCACAGATCCTTTTCCATCAGGCCGTGGGGGCCGATGGTGCCGGTGTCGTGGCCGCCGTGGCCGGCATCGATGACGATGCGGTTGACCTTCAATCCGAGCGCGCGCGTAAGAGAGTGCTGACCATCGCGCGTGGGCTTCGGCACGGGCGGAGGCGTGAGTTCGGCGACCTTCGAGGCGTCTGATTTCGCGGGCGTTTTCGGGGGCAGGGAATTCATCTTGGCGATTGCGCTGGCCTTCGACGAAGCTGCCGACGCGGCCGCCTTATCCGCCGCGCTGACGGAAACTGTTTCGCTGACGGAGGTACTGTTGGATGTAGGAGCAGGGCTGGGCGCGGGCTTGGCAACGCTCGCAGTCGCCGGGGCCGAGGTTACCGGCGCTTTCGACGCCGGGGCCACCGGGGACGGCGCCGCAGCAACGGACACGGCAGGGGACGCGTTCGAACTGCCAGGAGCAGGAGCGTTCTTCGCCACGATCGCAGGGGGGGCAGAGTTCGAGCGTACGTCGATAACCAGCCGATACGGATTGGCCACTAGAAATGCGGAGTAATTCTTGGCGCCGTCCACATCCAGAACCAGGCGCACGACGTCCTGCTTGTTTTGCCCGACGCGCAGGGATTTCAGCAGCCCGGTGTCGATATTCCAACTCTTGTTGGCGAGCTTGGGCGTGAGCCGCGCCTTGTAAAGATCGAAGTAGATGCGATCGGGCGAGGCGATGCGCGCGGCGTCATACTTGATGATGCCGTCCAGGGCCACGATGATGCGCGTGGCGTTCTGCGTGTTCCAGGTCTGGACGTCCTTCACGGCGGGCGTGCCGTTGGCGGCGAGTTGCGGATTGACGCGCTGGCCGGCCACATCAGGCGGTTGGGCAACGTCGGTAACCACGGGAGTGGCGGCAACTGGCGACGCCGGTGAGGCAGAGGCCGCCGCCGGAGTCGAGACAGGCTGAGCGGACTTCACAGCTGGCGCAGCGGAGGCATCGGCAATTTCCTTGAGCGCGGCGCGGGCGTCGGCCGAGCGCTCCGAGTGGGGGAAACGCTTGAGATATTCCTGGAAACCCGCCGTCGCGTCATCCGGCTTTCCGAGGTCGTCTTTCTGAATTTTGGCGATGGTGAAGATGGCTTCGCCGCGGTACTGGCTGCCGGGATACTGCTTCAGCAAGAAGTTATAGGTGTTGATGGCCGATTGGAAATACTTGGGATCGTAGAGGCGGCCCATCTCCTCATACAAGCGCGCTTCGGCGGTGAGCGCGGGCGTCACTTCCTCGGATTGCGCCGAGAGCAAATAGACTTTGTGATAGGCGGCGACGGTTTGCTTGTAATCGGAGAGGGAGCGGTCTTTTTCGAGGTAGCCCTCGAGCTGCGTGCGCATCCCCACGGCGCGCTCGAACTGGTCGCGGGCGTCGGACTTCTTGTCGCCGGCACGGAGGGGAAGGGCGAAGCACACCAGAAACGCGACGGCCATCCCCATGGCGATGCCCGGACGAGCGATGAAAAATCCCCCCGAAAGCGAAAGAACGCGTTTCATTGATTCGTAAAAATCACGCGACCGCTGGAGTCCGCTTCGCGCCGCACCGGAGGGCGACGCGGCTGCCAGAGAGTGGCGTCGCGGCCCGAGTGCGGCTCGAAGTAGGCGTCCGTTACCTTCTGCACGTACTTTTGCGTTTCCGGGTAAGCCGGAACGCCGTTGCTAAGATCCACGGCGCGCTCACCGGCGTTGTATGCCGCGAGCGACTTGGTCAAATCGCCGTCGTAGCGATCGAGCAGAGATCGCAGATACTTCGTGCCGCCCTCGACGTTCTGCGCCGGGTCGAAGGCGTTGCCTACACCGTACCGTTGGGCGGTGGAAGGAATCAACTGCATCAGCCCAACGGCCCCTTTGGAGGAAACCGCGTGCGGATTCCAGCCCGACTCCGTGTCGATGACCGCTTTGACCAGCGCGGGATCGAGTTTGTGCCGCTCGGCCGCCGCGCTCACGATGCTGTCCAACCGGGTGTCCTTCTCGACGGCGGCGCGGCTCGTTTGAGCCTGCCGGGGCTTCGAAGGTCCAGAGGGAGAACTAATAGTACCTCTGGCGCGGCTGTTCGGCGAATCATCGTTTGTGTATACCACTTTGCCTCGATCGAGAGATGCCACAACCTGAGCGCAGGCACCTTGGGGCAGCGATAGCCAGGCCGCCAAGAGCGCCACCGTGACGAAGGTGGCACTGGCGAAACTACTGCTGACGATGCGCCCAGCAAGAGCCGCAAGGGGGAAGGCAGACGGGCTCAATTTCAAGTGAGAATAGGACATAGGTCGCTCGCGAGACACACGGTTCGCGGCGTAACGTTCTGGCGAGGGAAATTATAGCAACCGGTCGATTAGGGGGTAAACGGACCGCAGGGTAGTTTCTATGGCAGATGTGTCTTTTCCGCCAGCCTCAGCCAAATCGGGACGGCCGCCGCCGGAGCCACCCACCATCTTGGCCAGCTCCTGAACGATCTTGCCGGCGTGCAGCTTGGGGATGAGGTCTTTCGTAACCCCTGCGATTAGAGAGACTTTGCCGTCGTCGGCGGAAGCTAGGACGACGACGCCCGAGCCGAGCTTCTGGCGGAGGCTATCGACCATTTGGCGCAGGCCTTCGCGGTCGGCAGAGACGGCGGCCGCCAGGACGCGCACGCCCTTCACATCCTGGACGCCGTCGAGCAGTCCCTGGGCCTGCGAGCCGCTGGCCTTGCGCTTCATGCCTTCGAGCTGTTTTTCAAGCTGCTTGGTGGATTCGAGCTGGCGCTCGATGGCGTCGATCAGGCCGTTCTCGCTGGTGTTCAAAAGCCCCGCGGCGGAGCGCAGGGTGGTGAGCGCGCGCTGGTAGTCGGCCAGGGCGCCGTCTCCGGAGATGGCTTCGATGCGGCGCACGCCGGCGGCGGTTGACTGCTCGGCGACAATTTTGAAGATGCCGATTTCGCCGGCGCGGGTGACGTGCGTGCCGCCGCAAAGCTCCTTGCTGTAGAAGCCGCGCGGGGAACCGGCGTCGGGAATGGTGACGACTCGGACGTTGGCCTCGGGATACTTGTCGCCGAAGAAGGCCAGCGCGCCGGAGGCGAGGGCGTCGTCAATATTCATGATGTCCGTGCGGATTTCGGGATTGCGGCGGATCTCGTCGTTCACTTGCTGTTCGATGTCGGCGATCTCGCTGCGATCGAGCGCGGCGAAGTGCGAGAAATCGAAGCGCAGGTGGTCGGGCGCAACGAGCGAGCCGGCTTGCTTCACGTGCGTGCCCAGGATGTTTCGCAGCGCGGCGTGCATCAGGTGCGTCGCGGTGTGGTTGCGCATGTTGCGGGCGCGCCGCGCGGCGTCGGCTACGGTGGCGATGCGATCGCCCACATGTAAATCTTCTTTCGCCACGATGCGATGCGCGATTAGGCCGGTGACGGGATAATAGGCGCCCTTCACTTCTGCGACTTCGAGAGTTTCGGAGTCGTCGTAGAATCCGCCGGTGTCTGCCACTTGGCCGCCGGACTCGGAATAGATGGCCGTGCGGTCGAGGACGATCTCCGCTTCGGCGCCCTTCTTGATTTCGTTCACGGCGCCCTGCTTGGTGATGATGGCTTCGATGCGGCAATCGCGCATTGCCGTGCCGAAATAAAAATCGGGCTCGGTCTTGAATGTTTCGGCGAGCTTGGCGTAGGCAGGGTTGGCGACATCCTTGTTCGCGCCCTTCCAGGAAGCCTTCGCGCGGGTGCGCTGCTCGGCCATGGCACTGTCGAAGCTTGCCCAGTCGACGTGGATCCCCGCGTCACGCGTCACATCTTCGATGAAGTCGCGCGGCAGGCCGTAGGTGTCGTAGAGGCGGAACGCTTTCTCGCCGGCGTAAGTGCGGTTGCTGGCTCCGGTCAGCCGGCTCAAGTCCTCTTCCAGCTTCATCAGTCCGACATCGACGGTGCGCTCGAACCGCCGCTCCTCTTCGGAGACAACTTTCTGAATGTGCGCGCCGGCTTCTCCCATGAGTTCGGGGTACGCAGGGGCCATCAACTCGCGGACGGCAAGAACCATGTCGCTGAAGAACGGCTTGGGTGGATCAAGCAAGCGTGCGTGACGCATGCCGCGGCGCATGATTTTTCGCAGCACATAGTCGCGGCCTTCGTTCGAAGGAATCACGCCGTCGCCGATCAGAAAAGTCGTGGCGCGGGCGTGATCGGCGACGATCCTGAATGAGGCGTCGAGCTTGGGATCTTGGCCGTATCTTGCCGGGACGAATTTTTCGGCTTCCCGAATCAGGGGCGTGAATAGATCGGTATCGAAGTTGCTGATCTTGCCCTGCATCACGGCTGTGAGGCGTTCGAGGCCGGCGCCAGTGTCAACGGACGGCTTCGGCAGAGGATTCAGCAGCGCCGCTCGTGTCGCGATTGAATTGCATGAAAACCAAATTCCAGATTTCGACGTAGCGGCCGCAGTCGCACGGGAATGCGCAGTCCGTGTGCCCTTGATCGGAAGCTGCAGGACCCATGTCGTAATGGAGTTCGCTGCACGGGCCGCAAGGGCCGGTGTCGCCCATGGCCCAGAAATTCTCCTTCAGGCCCGGAATGGGGATGATGCGGTCTTTGGGCGCGCCGACTTTAGCCCACAGAGCAGCCGCTTCGGCGTCGGCTTCCAGCATCTTGCCTGGCGCAACTTCCGCGCCGCCGAAAACCGTGAAGTAGAGCTTCTCGACCGGAATTCCGTACCAGTCTTTGCCGGTGATCAGCTCCCAGGCGTAGGCGATGGCTTCTTTCTTGAAATAATCGCCGAAGGAAAAATTGCCGAGCATCTCGAAAAAAGTGTGATGGCGATTCGTGAAGCCGACGTTTTCGAGGTCGTTGTGCTTGCCGCCGGCGCGCACGCATTTTTGGCAACTGGTGGCGCGGCGATAGTCACGCTGTTCGAGGCCGAGGAAGACGTCCTTGAATTGGTTCATCCCGGCGTTGGTGAAGAGCAGTGTGGGGTCGTTCGTCGGCACCAGCGAGCTGCTGCGCACCACGCGGTGGCCGCGCTCCTCAAAAAACTTTAGAAATGTTTTGCGGACTTCGTTTCCGGTCAAGGCGTCCTCAGGTCGAGGGCGTTATTATACCTGCAATTGCATCGACGGATGCGCGACGGGCACGGCGGTGGACGCGGACGACTTGCTGCGGGTGAGCCTGCGCATCGGTTGGCGCTTCGCGCCATCGATTAATGTCGGGGCTGAAAGCCCCGACCCCCTAAAAGGCCAAAGCGGATCCCTCACTACCAACCGCACAAACCGCTGCTGGGTTCGGGACGACAAATCACCATAATGCCCGGCGAACGCTATTGCTGCTGGTGCTGGGGGCGTGAAGGATGCGGCGCCGGGGATGACTTGCGGCGTAGGGGCGCGCGACTAAAAGTCAAATACCGCACCCTTGGAAGACGAAGAGTGCGGCACCCGACGACCTATGCCGCGCTCCCTCGGCTCGCTCAGGACAAGTTCAGGCCGCGGCGCTACGTTTAAACCTAAAGCGTAAGCCCAAGGCGCCCGCCTAGAAGGCGAGGCGGCCGCTACAAAGGCAGCCCCGCCAGCACTCGGCAAGGCGCAGCCCACAGGGCGGGTCACAGACCCGCCCCTACGGTGAACGGAATAAAGCGCCTATCGGCAGCACCCGCCCCGGACGAGCCCCAGGTCGATGCTACTGATGTTGTTGCTTGGTTTTTGCGGCGGCCGCTGCGGTCCATGGCGGGACGATGCCGTTGATGCGCGCATAGGCTACGGACTGCCCCAGGTGCTCGTGCGAATCCGCGACTATGAGATAGACCAGGTCGCCGGTGCTGGCGTCCGGGCCGTATTTCTTGACGGCTTTCGCGAAATCGGCGTTGGACATTTTCTCGATTGCGGCGCGCGTGTAGTCGAACGATTGCTTCAATTGTTCGATAATTTGCGCCTTGTCGGTGGTCGAGGTTTCGTAGCCCTTCGCCTGAAAGGCGGGCGCGGGCATGGTGCCGAGGTCCGGGGCGACTCCGAAATTGAGGCCGGCGACGTGGAGATAGACTTCCGCGATGGAGCGAACTCCGGGGCCCGGCCGCCAGGTGTATTTGTCGGCGGGAACGGCTTGCGCGAGGCTGATGAACTTCGTTTGCATGTCCTGCAGGTCCTGTAAGGCTTGCGGTTTCAGGTCGTAACTTGGCCGCGTGGTGTCCGCCGGCTTGGCGACAGCCTGGTCCAGTGCGTGGGCGGGATTGGCGCCGAGCAGCAGCGCGAGGAGGACGGCAAAGCCCAATGCGAAACGTGACGCGTTTCTCATGCGAGTCTCCTTCAAGGCGGCGTCACCGGTTGTCGTCGGTCGTCAGCGGTGGACGCCTTTTCGATGCCCGTATAGACGGCGAACCGCAGAAAAGGTAGTTAGCGGTCTCACACATTATTTCGCGGGGATTCGGACGTGCATCTGCCGGATGTCTGGGGCAGTAGGCATTTAGGGCAGCGAATGCGCCCGGAAGAAATCCCATATGGTCGATGTGGCGTCGAGATTCTGGCTGGCAATTCCGACAATCAATTTCGGCAAGTATTGCGGGCCGTCGGGCCAGGTATGGCCTCCGCCGTCGATGGTGTAGACAACCACTTCGGTGCCGTCCTTGCCGCCGCTCCAGACTTCACGGCGCACGTGCGTGCCGTCGTCCACGCGATCGGGCAGATTTTCAACTGCAGGCGCAGCGGCGGTTTGATCTTCGGTGCGCCAGAACTGAGCAGCGTCGGCGAGCGAGACGGATTTTCCCCGGTCACGTATTCCGCGAGCAAAACCGACCTTGCCGCCGCCAATGGGCACCAGCGGATCTTTGCTTCCTTGGATGTACATCACGGACACGGGGCGCGAAGGCTTGCACACCGAAACCAGCTTTTCCGGCATGGTGGCGGCAACGGAAGCGATGGCGACAATTTTGCCGCTCAGATCGCAGGCCAGCTTATTCGAGAAAAATCCGCCGTTGGAGATTCCCGTGGCGTAGATGCGGCGCGGATCGACATCATGGGCGCGTTCGATGTCTTCGATGACGGCGCGGACAAAGGCAACGTCATCTGCGGTGGACATCTCTCGACCGTCATTCCATCTGCGGTCGAGCCCATCGGGATAGGCGACCAGAAATCCATCGCGATCGGCCAGCGGATCAAAATGGGTCAGACCTGGCATGCTCCACGCGTGCGTGCCGCCTCCATGGAAGGCCAATACCAGCGGGACCGCTCGCCCGGGTGCCAGGTGCGGCGGGACGTGCAGCAGATAATTGCGCTCGACGCCGTCCACGGTGAGCGAGTGACGTGGATTGTCGCGCGTCGCCGTGACGATGGCCGCGAGGAGGCGTCCACGACGGCCCGATACGGCCCAGAACCCGAGGACCGCCAGCAGCAAAACAACGATTACGAATCTGCGCATAAGCTCCCATTAGATTAAACCCGAGAATTGGGATTTTGATGCGCGCGTGGGACACAATTTCGGATTGCTAACGCGAGCGATCACGGACGAACCGGAGACGGAGGCCTGATTCCATCCATGGCGGCGAAGTGTTATGTTACGGGATATGCGAGTCACACTATTTTTGGCGGCGATCGCGGTACTCCTTTCGGCGGGGCAGCAAAAAGCGGCGACGTCGATTCCCGATTTACCCGAACTCCAAGCGATGCAGGCGCGTTTCGCGCCTACGCCGCTAGCGGTGGACGTCTCCGGTCTTTCCGCGGGCGACCGCCAGGCGCTGATCAAGCTGATACAGGCCTCGCGCATCGTGAACCACATCTTCATGGAGCAATTCTGGAGCGGGGATCTGGCGCTGTACCAAAAATTGGAACAAGACAATTCGTCGCTGGGCCGAGCGCGCCTGCACTATTTCTGGCTCAACAAAGGTCCGTGGTCGGAGGTCGACGAACACACAGCTTTTATTCCAGGCGTGCCGGCGCGCAAGCCGCTGGGATCGAATTTCTATCCGGAGGACATGACCAAAGACGAATTCGAGACTTGGGTGAAGACGCTTTCCCCTGCGGAAAAGGATCAGGCCGAGGGATTCTTCACGGTCATCCGCCGCGGCCCGGACCGTAAACTGAAGATCGTGCCCTACAACGTGGAATATAAAACCGATCTTGCGAAGGCGGCCAGCCTGCTGCGGGAGGCGGCGGGATCGACGGACAACGCTACCCTGAAAAAATTCCTCAGCACGCGCGCCGATTCTCTTCTTTCCAACAACTACTTCGACAGCGACATGGCGTGGATGGATCTGGACGCGCCGCTCGACATTACCTATGGCCCCTACGAGACCTACAACGACGAAATTTTCGGGTACAAGGCGGCTTTTGAATCGTATGTCAACTTGCGGGATGACAAAGAGAGCGCCCGGCTGGCCTTTTTCGCGCAGCACTTGCAGGACATCGAGAACAATCTTCCCGAAGACGCCAAGTATCGCAACGTAAAGCTCGGCGCCCTCGCGCCGATTCGCGTGGTGAATGAAGTCTTCGCAGCCGGAGACGGCGCGCACGGCGTGCAAACCGCGGCCTACAACCTGCCCAACGACGACAACGTAGTGCAGCAGAAGGGCGCCAAGCGCGTGATGCTGAAAAACGTGCAGGAGGCCAAGTTCAGGGCCACGCTGATTCCCATTTCGCAAGTCGTGCTCAGCGCGTCGGATCAGAAAGACGTGAGCTTTGACGCGTTTTTTGCGGCCATCATCGCGCACGAGCTGATGCATGGCCTTGGGCCGCACCAGATCACCATCGGCGGGCGCGAAACGAATCCGCGTTTGGAGCTGAAGGATCAGTACGCAGCCATCGAAGAGTCCAAAGCAGACGTAACCGGCCTTTTCGCTTTACAGTTCCTGATGAATCAGGCGGACAAAGGCCAGACGCAAGCGCCGCTGGCTCACGGCCCCGACGCTGAGCGGCAGCTCTACGTCACCTATCTCGCTTCCGGATTTCGCACCTTACGCTTTGGACTGCAGGACGCTCACGCGCGGGGCATGGCTATGCAGCTCAACTACCTGATGGATCGAGGCGGGTTCGTGGCTAACGCGGATGGGACTTTTTCGGTTAACTTCGCGAAGGTTAAGGACGCGTTCGCTTCGCTCGACCACGATTTGTTAACGATCGAAGCGACGGGGGACTATGAAGGGGCGAAGAAATTGATGGCGAGCGGCGAAATGCGCCCCCCGGTGAAGAATGCACTCGAGCGGCTGAAATCTATTCCTACGGACATTGAGCCCATCTTCACAACTGCCGATGCTCTGATGGGCGAGCTCCATTCAGGCGCGGGTGGGCCGCCGTGGCGCTAGTCTGCGCGGCGGGCTCTTCCACCTTCTAATTCAATCGTTCATTTCTTCCGGTACCTCTTCTGTAACTTCCGGCACCGGCAAATGTGTAAGAGCGTGCAGCTCCGCGCGGATAGTGTCTGACGAGAATCCTGCGCGGAGAAGGCTGCCATAGAGCGACGCGAGCTTGCGCTGGTCGAGAGGCCCACGCAGATGAGCCATACGGCGGCGCAGGCGGGCGCGCACGGAGGCGGCCTCATCCGTTTCGGCGAAGACAGCGTCGAGAGCAGCTTCGATGTGGCGGTCGGGAACTCCGCGCGTGCGCAGCTCACGAGCGATACGGAAGCGGCCCTGCTTTCGGGTCTTGGCGTGCTGGCGCGCGAAGTCGAGGGCGTAGCGAGTGTCATCAAGGTAGTTTCGCTCGCGCAGCCGGCCAATTACTTGCGAGGTCAGATCCTTTTCTTCCGTGCGGCGATCGAGATAAACGCGCATTTCGTGGATGGAATACGCGCGACGCATCAGCGCGCTAACGGCGGAGGCGTAAAGTTCCTGCTCGGTGGAAACTTGGCGCGGGAAGGAACGGGATCGCACGGAGGAAGCATAGAGGCGCGCGGGGAAGAGAAGGCAAGAGGAACGAAAGGCAGACCGGCAGAAAACGGGGTCGCGACTAGCGGGTGCCGAGGCGTTCGAATTCGTTCATGGCGCGTTCCATGTCCTCGCGGGCGGCGTCGGCCGAGGAACGGATGCCCTGGACGCGCAGGCGGAAATCGTCCGGGTTAGAAGCGCGCATTATGGCTTCTTCGAGAGTGATCAGGTTGCGCGAGTAGAGATCGAAGAGCGACTGATCGAAGGTCTGCATGCCGTACTGGCTGGTGCCGGCGGCGATGGCGTCGCGAATCATGCGGGTCTTGTCAGGATTGATGATGCAATCGCGAATGTAGCCGGTCGAGATCATTACTTCGACGGCTGGGACGCGGCCTTCGCCGTCGCTGCGGCGCACCAGGCGCTGGCTGATGACGGCCTTCAGCGTGGAGGCCAGCTGCAAGCGAATCTGTTTCTGCTCGGGTGGCGGGAAGACGGCGATGATGCGCTGAATCGTCTCGGTGGCGTCGAGCGTGTGCAAAGTCGAGAAAACCAGGTGGCCAGTTTCGGCCGCCAACAGCGCGGTAGAAATCGTTTCCAGGTCGCGCATTTCGCCGACCAGCACGACGTCGGGATCTTGACGCAGGGCGGCGCGCAGCGCGGTCGAGAAGGACGAAGTGTCCACTTCCACTTCGCGCTGGTTGATGAAGCCTTTCTTATCGCGATGCAGATATTCGATAGGATCTTCGATGGTGATGATGTGCTCGGGGCGCAGCGAATTGATGCGGTCGATCATGGCCGCAAGCGTGGTCGATTTACCCGAACCGGTGGTGCCGGTAGTGAGCACCAGCCCGCGCTGCTCTTCGCAGATCTGCGAGAGGATGCGCGGCAGCTCGAGCTCTTCGATGGTGCGAATCTTCGTGGGAATTACGCGCAGAACCATGCCGACGTTGCCGCGCTGCTGAAATACGTTCACGCGGAAGCGTCCCAGGCCTGCGACGCCGTAGGCCATGTCCAATTCGGCCGTTTCCTTGAACTTTTGCTTCTGCCGGTTGGTCATCATGCTGAAGGCCATGGAGAGCATCTCTTCCGGCGTGACGCGAGGGACGTCGGTGAGCCCGTTCAGCAGACCGTCGACGCGCAGATAGGGATGGTTTCCGACCTTCAGGTGCAGGTCGGAGGCCCTGCTTTCGACGGCGCGGCGGAGGAGATCGTCTACGTTGATAGCCATGGCGTGAAGCCCGAACTGGGGGCCTTCAAGTGACGCTAGCACGCGCCAGCAAGGCTGCGAAAGGTGCCAGGCGGCGGTAGTTTCTAGGCGGGCAACTGTACCTTCGGGAAGGCCGCTACGGTTGGTCTGTGCCTACGGGCGGGGACGATCCGGCAGGAAAATGGCGTTGTAAACGACCCCGGCCAGCGCCCCGCCAAAGAGGGGGCCTACCCAATACACGCCGTGGTTCTGCCAGTGGTGCGTGGCCAGGGCCGGACCAAAGCTGCGGGCGGGATTCAGCGCCGCTCCGGTAAACGGCGCGGCGACGAGAGTCTCAATGGCAACCGTAAGGCCTATGGCTAGGCCTCCGATGAAGCCGTTGGTACGCAGAGAACTCGTGCCTTCTCCGACGTGATCGACCAGAGCCGCGAAATAGACGAACACCACGATGAACGTGAGCACGCCTTCGAGCAGCATCGCGTTCCAGCGGGAAAAGTCGGTCATCGTTTCGGGCGTGATCCAACGCAGGGCGTCGAAGCGCCAGCCAGTGTCGGGCAGGACTGTGATGAGCACGTAGGCGGCGGCAACTCCTCCGAGGAGCTGCGCGACGAAATAGAGAAGGCTGTGCAGCCAGCCGAGCCTGCGCGTGACCCACAGGCCGATGGTCACCGCGGGATTCAAATGTCCGCCCGAGATGTGCGCGACGGCGCCGACCATGACAGCCACAGCCAAGCCATAGGCCAGCGCGTAGATCAGCACGTCCGGGCTTTTCTGGTTTGCACCGCGCAGGTATTCGTCGGCGCAGATGGCGCCCGTCGCAGTGAAAACCACCACGAACGTGCCGATGAATTCGGCGGCCAGTTTTTGCAGCAAGCTATACAACGGCGCCTCCGCGCATAGAGCGGGAATCAAGCCGCGCGGATTTTAATGGATTTGGGAACCGGGCGGTCAAAAAACTTCTGACGGAACATGAAAAGGGAGCTTGCCGCCGGCTAACGAGCAGCCACGCCGCTTGGGACGCTCGCGAGCGAAAGCCAGCCGTGGCGGTCCGGCTTCTTGCCGCTGGTGATGGCGAAAAACTCATCTTGAATGCGCTTGGTGATTGGCCCGCGCGCTCCCGCTCCAACCGTGATGCGATCGATCGAGCGGATCGGAGTGATTTCGGCGGCCGTGCCGCAGAGGAACACTTCGTCGGCGACGTAGAGCATCTCGCGCGGAATGGTTTTCTCGACGACGGGAATCCCCATGTCGCGGCAGAGTGTGACGATCGAGTCGCGGGTGATGCCGGGGAGCGCAGAATTCGCGAACGGCGGCGTCATCACCGTGCCGTTCAGCGCCAGGAAGACGTTTTCGCCGGAGCCTTCGCTCACGTAGCCGTTCACGTCGAGAGCGATGGCCTCCGCGTAGCCGTTGATCTTCGCTTCCATACGAATTAGCTGCGAGCTCATGTAGTTGGCGACGGCTTTGGCCATCTGCGGAAGGGTGTTCGGCGCCGGACGATTCCAGGAGCTTATGCAAACGTCGACTCCGTCGCGCATGCCTTCTTCGCCGAGATATTTTCCCCACTCCCAACAGGCCATGTAGACCTCGATGGGACAGGTGCGCGGGTCAACGCCGACGTCGCCGTAGCCGCGCAGAACGATGGGCCGAATGTAACAGGCGCTCATCTTGTTCGTGCCCACGAGTTCCAGCGCGGCCTTGCAGAGGTCATCGACCGAGAAGGAAACGTCCATGCGATAGATGTGGGCGGAGTTCACCAGACGCTGCATGTGTTCGCGCAGGCGGAAAATCGCGGGGCCCTGGACGGAGTCGTAGCAGCGGATGCCCTCAAAGACGCCGGAGCCGTAGTGCACAACGTGGGAAAGCACATGAAGCTGCGCGCTGTCCCAGGGGATGAACTTCCCGTTATGCCAAATCTTTTCGGTCTTTGAGAGGCTCATAAGAAACTCCAGCTTTCCAGAACATTCGTACTTATAACCTTATAAACGGCATTGTAGCACAGGGGCTAAGCTCGGCTTTTGGGTGCGTTCCTGCACAGATAGGCTTCGTGCATCCAATTTGGACGCACGCACAAATCGAGGGGGGAGCGGCTAGTCTTGATGGCTGTCGTGTTCTTGGCGCCCTTCCGAAAAGCCCGTAATGCGACCCCACGCCGTGGTCCGCCAGTTGTCCGTGATTTCCTTGGCTAGAATCCAGGGCGGAACCGACATGTACAGGAATTCGGAAAGCGCGTGCAGGTAGGGCTCATACATTTCGCGAAGCTCTTTCAGCTTCTTGCATTCGGCGCCTGTGTTTCGGAGGGAAAAACCCGCCGCGGTTAGTACGGCGCTCATGCGTTCGAACTCCGGGACAGGCAGCCGGTCGGCCTCGACGCCGCGCGGGGCCGCGTTGAAAACCTGCGCGAGGTCGACCACCGTATGCCGGGAGATGGCAAACGTCAGGCGCGCCTGGCGCACGTCGGCGCCTTCGATGCAGGTCAGCAAGAGCGCAGTAGTGTCCAGGATCGCGGTGATCGCGGCCAGCCAAGATTCGTTGTTGTGCTGCGACCTGAAGTAGGCCACTCCAGGATAGGAGACATGGCTTTCCAGAATTTCCGCGGCAGACCTCTCCCAATCCTCCAGGAGCCGCTTGAGCGCTTCAGCACCCTGCGCTCCGGAATGCCGGCGTAGCAGTTCGGCCGCGGTGGGCGGCGATCCGGCGCGCGCATCGAGCAGCACGATGTGCACTTCACGCCGGGAGAACGCCTGGTAGATGACCGGTAGGTAGCTGAGAACCAACGCGAGGAAGGCGAAACCCAGGCCGCTTTCCACGACAACCAAAACGCGCTCGGTCCAGGTGTGCGGCACCACGTCGCCGAGCCCCAGCGTGAACAGCGTGGTGCCGCTCAAGTACATGCGCGTGGCGAAGCTGGGCGCGTTCGGAGTTGCGGCGGATGCGCCGTAGTAGATGAGCCCGAAACCGAAGATCAGCGCTACCGCCCAAATGAAAAAAAGAATCAGCAGCGAGAGAGGTCCGTAGAAGCTGAGAAACGTCTCACGGCGGTTGGGCTTACTGAATAAGTGTGCGATCGCTCGCCACGGCAGCCATGTGGCGCGATAGACCAGCACCGTCAGGCGCAGGCGCCGCGAGACCCTGCGCGGCAGTACGATGGTCTCGAACGATTCCCAAAGTACTCCGCAGATGATGAGCGCGCCCGCGACGACGGCGATAACCATGTCGACTCGTCCTTAAGTTAGAAAAAAGTTAGCAGGAGCGGTTAGGTGATGAGAGCGATCTTGCCGTGTGCGCCAGACTGCATGACGGCTTCGTGCGCGCGCGGCGCCTCGGCGAGCGGGATTTCTTGTCCAACTACCGGGCGCAGCGATTTGTTTTCGAGACCCGCCACCAAAGCCGCGTGAATGCCGGACAGTTCCTGCGGCTGGGCGTTCAGCAGGCTCATGCCCAGAATCGCCGCATCGCGCGACATCAAATCGCGAGGCGTGATTTCTACGTTTCCGCGGCTGCCGATCACCACCACGCGCCCGCCGAAAGCGAGCAGGGGAAGATCGCGTCCGAGGTTCACGTTCGCGAGCATCTCGAGAATAATGTTAAAGCCGCGGCCGTTCGCGGCCGCCAGAGCATCGTCGAAGTGGCTCGCCTTTTTGTGGTCGATGGCCACGTGCGCCCCTTCCGCAAGCACCAGCTTCAATCCTCGCTCCGATCCCGCCGTCCCGACTACGCGTAGCCCCGCGGCTCGCGCCAGCTGTACCGCCGCAATTCCTGTGCCGCCGCTCGCGCCGTTGATCAGCACCGTTTCTCCGGCTTGCGCTTTTGCGCGATGAAACAGCGCCCGATAGGCCGTGGCGTAGGGCACATGTATCGCCGCTCCCTGCGCAAATGAAAGGTGCGCCGTCAAAGGAAACACGGAATATTCTTCGCAGAGCGCCTGCTCCGCATAAGTGCCGGTCAGGCTTCCCGCCAGATAGACCCGGTCGCCGGGTTTTACTCCCGTTACGTCCTTGCCGACCGACAGCACCTCGCCCGCGCCGTCCGAGCCCGGCGTGTACGGGGGCGTTGGCTTTTTCCAATACACGCCGGCGCGAATATAAGTGTCGACTGGATTCACGCCCGCTGCGTGGATGCGAACGACCACTTGCGCCGGCCCGGGCTTCGGATCGGGAACTTCCTCAATCCGCATGACCGAGGGTGCGCCAAATTCTTTCACTACGATCGCCTTCATGGGCGCTCCTTATTAATTATTACAGTTGTGGGGCGCGGAGGCCTTGAGAACGGATGCGATTCGCGGCATCCCGCAGCTTTTGATGACCCCACGGCGGCGCTACTTGCTATCCGGGCCGACCTGCGGCATCTGCTCCGGCATGTTGCGGTTGCCGATCACCCGGTAGCTCTCGCGAATATGCTGCAACTGCGTTCCATAGATATTCTCCCACGCGCCAAACAGGAGAAACGGTAGAAATGCCGCCAGCACCAAGAGCTTCGCCTGGCGCGGCACCTTGGATTCCGGCTCCCATCGAAACAGCTGCCGCGAGATTTCAAACGCGACCAACAGGCCGAGGGCGAGCGCGATCATATCTCCGGCGATCTCACTCCAGCTGGCAAGATTTGTAGTCGCGGATTCAAGCCCTGTGGCCAGATACGTGGCGGGAATAAAGAGCGCGCACCGCTGCAGCCAGTTGGGCAGAACGGCCAGTGGAATCGTCGCGCCGGACAGAAACAGAAAGCCCATCCAAAGCAGGTTATTGATCATCTGAGTTTCCTGCATGGTGTTGGTCACGCTGGCGACAATCAGACCGAACGCGGCAAATGCCGCCGATCCCAGCGTAATCAATATGAGGACGGCCCCCAGGTTTCCCCACGACTGCAAGTGGAAGGCGTACCGGCACAGAACGATTTCAATGACTACGATCGGCAAAGTGAGGAAGTAGTTCGACAGGATACTGGAGGCCAGCATCGCGCGCGCTCCCACCGGCGCAATGCGGAATCGCCGCAGGATGCCCTGCTCGCGAAACGTGACCAACTGCACGCTGAGTCCCCAGAAACTGCCCATCACCGTGAGCGTAAGAATCGCGCCGAGCAGGTAGGCGATCTCCTTGCCAGATCCGCTCCTGCCGAAAAGCGTGACGGCGCCGAAAAGAAAGATCAGCGGCATGACGAAGCTGAAGAAAAAGAAGGCGCGATTGCGCACCGCGAGGCGCATGCGCATCCGCGTGAGTGCCCAGATATTACCCAAGTCTTTTACTCCCTCCGTCTTGTGCCGAGCTCAACGTCACTTCAATCCCGCAAACGCCGGCCCGTCAATTCGATGAAAACATCCTCAAGGGACGGCGAAAACATTTCCAAACTTTGCAGCTCATTGCTCTCCGCCTCCAGCTGCTTCACCAAGGCCACGATCGTCTGCGGCGGCCGCGTGGAGTGCAGCACGTAGGTGCCGTCGAATTCCCGCGAGTCGGCAACGCCGTCGAGTCGCCCGAGCATTCCGTCGGCCAGGGGCCTTGCCAGCCGCACTTCAATGCGTGTGGTTCCGGCGGAGTTGTGTTTCAACTCGCGCGGCGTGCCCAACGCGATCACTTTTCCGTGATCGACGATGGCTACGCGATCGCACAACCGTTCGGCCTCTTCGATGTAGTGCGTGGTCAGCAGTACCGTCTTCTTCTCCCGCTTCAGGCCTTCGATGATGTCGTAGATCTCGCGGCGCACCTGAGGATCGAGCCCTGCCGTCGGCTCGTCCAGAAAAACCACTTCGGGATCATTCACAAGCGCCATAGCGAGCGCGAGCCGCTGCTTTTGCCCGCCGGAAAGCTGGTTGTAATAGGCGCCGCGCTTTTCTTCCAGTTGGAATCGCTTGATCAGCTGCTCGGTGTCGGCGCGGCGCTCGTAGAAGTGCGCGAATAGCTCCAGCGCTTCGTGCACGCGCATCTTGTCCGGCAGCGCAGTGGACTGCAGTACCGCGCCGATCTTTTGCTTGAACTGTTCGCCGGCCTTCTCGGGATCGAGGCCGCACACGCGCGCTATGCCACGGTCGGGCGTGCGCATCCCTTCGAGAATCTCGACAGTGGACGTCTTGCCGGCGCCGTTGGGTCCCAGCAGCCCAAACACCTCGCCTTGCTCGACCGCAAAGCTCACGCCGCGCAGCGCTTCCACGTCACCGTAGTTCTTGTAGAGGTCTTCGACTTGGATAACCGGTTCGCTCACCGAATGTGTCCCTGTCTTTCTGGAGAAGCTTCTATCATAAACGCGATGGCGGTGCGAATCAGCGCCGTTTCGTGGCCTTCTTTTGGCGAGGCGCTCCAGCGCGCGGCTTCGTCTTTTTGCTGGCTCGGCTTTTAGCCGACCTCTTGAAGGGCGACCAGCCGTGCCGCTCTAAGTCGATTCCGCGGCCCTCGATTTTTACGCCTTCCGATTCGAGCAATCGGCGCTGCAGGCTGGCATGCGGTTCCGGCATGCGCACCCGCCCTCCGGCCCCGATCACCCTGTGCCATGGAATTCCGCGTCCGCTCGGGCAAGCGGCCATCGCGTAGCCGACCGCGCGGGCGCCTCCGCGAAGGTCGAGCGCTCGCGCGAGCTGCCCGTAGGTGGTTACGCGCCCACGCGGGATTTTTTTCACCAGCCGATAAACAGGCGCCCAAGACACTTTTCGTTTTCTCCTCGCGAGCGAACCGAGCGGTCGTCCACCAGTTGGGCGGCCTTGCCGATGCTACCTTTCGCGCGAATTCGGCGTCTAAGTAAACAGGAGAGGATTATTCGTTTCCTCTCGAACCGTTCGAGCTTCGACTCCGCTTACTACCCTCGAAACCGGCCTCGCGCGCGTTCCGCGTGGTTAGTAACCGATACGATGCAACCTTTGTTTACGCGCAGCATCGTACCATTGACGGTGTAGTGGATGGGCCATACACTACGCTCGTTTCGTGGTGTCCCGGCCCGAAAGAGGAGGCGCGGTGGCTTTCATTCGGCGCAGAGGCAATAGCTACTACCTGGTGCACAACGTGCGCCGTCAGGGAAAGGTACAGCAATTGTATCTGGCACGGCTGGGGGAACGCCCACGGATCACGGACGACGTCGTACGGAAGGTTTCGCGGAATCATCCGTTCGTCGAGGTCGATTGGCCGATGCTGCGGGAGCAGGTGAACAGCCGTGTCGAGCTTTTCAACATTAAGTCGCCGTACGTGCAGAACCTAATGCAGTCCTTACGCAGCCTCAACCTGGATCTAGCCGATCTGTCGCCGCCACTTCTGGTGCTGGCCGATCGAGCGAACTCCAGCCGGGAATTGGTCACGCAGTTGCGATTGTTGCGCTCGACGCTCGATATCAAGCTCGATCAATTCGAGCGTTCCGGGCCGCGCAATCCAGGGGGCGGGAGACAGTACCGATAGGGGGCATGTCATGGGCGCGCAAGCATTACAACTCGATCCAACACTTCGGAGCGTGGAGTCGCGCGACTTCGAGGTGGGGCTGCGACGAAAGATAGTTGGGCAAGACGAAGCGGTGCAGGCGGTGGTGGATCTCTACCAGGTGTTCCGCGCGGGGCTGAACTCGCCCGGGCGGCCGGTGGGGAATCTGCTGTTTCTGGGGCCGACCGGCGCCGGTAAAACGCGGGTGGTGGAAGCGACGGCGGAAGTGCTGTTCGGCGATCCACGAGCTGTCATCAAGGTGGACTGCGCGGAGTTTCAGCACTCGCACGAAATCGCCAAGTTGATCGGCTCGCCGCCGGGATATTTGGGGCACCGGGAGACGCATCCGCTGATCACGCAGGAGGCGCTCGGCCAATACCACACCGAGAAGCTGAAGATCAGCTTCCTGCTATTCGACGAAATCGAGAAGGCCTCGGACGCTCTGTGGCAATTGCTGCTGGGAATCCTGGACAAAGCCACGCTTACGCTGGGCGATAACCGGCGAGTGGATTTGTCGCAGACCATGATCTTCATGACCTCGAACTTGGGAGGCGGGGAGATCACCGAGTTGATGACCGGCGGGATGGGTTTCGCGCCGCTGGTGCGTGCAGAGTCGAAGCCGAAGCTGGACGAGAAGGTCGAGCGGACAGCGTCGGAAGCGGCCAAGAGAAAATTCGCACCTGAATTCATGAACCGGATCGACAAGGTCGTGGTGTTTCATCCGCTGCGGTCGCAGCAGTTGGAACAGATCTTGGAGATCGAGCTGGGGATGGTGCAGCAGAGGGTGCTAGAGACGGCCAAGGGTCGTTTCCTGTTCCGTGTGACGCCTGGAGCGCGGGAATTTCTGCTGCGCGAAGGAACGGACATGAAGTACGGAGCGCGGCATCTAAAGCGAGCCATCGAGCGGTACGTGGTGTACCCACTCGCAAGCTTGCTGGCCACCGAACAGGTGTCGCTGGGCGACGTGATCTCCATCGGCTGGAATGAGGGAGATACAGCGCTGACCTTCCTGAAGGATCCTGAAGGTGCGCTCGTGCCTATACCTGCTCCCGTGCCCGGAACGATTACAGATGCCGCGGCAGCCATCTCGGACGGCCGGGAAATTTGCTCTGCCGGCTACCACGGTCGCAGCGGCTGAGGCTGCCTCGCTACCGAAGGCGACTCCGGCGCGTGCGCATCGCATGATACCTACGGAGAGAGCCAGGAACGAAAAAGAGTAGTTCTTCCGCGGGGCTGCGGCGATCGCGACGGCAACTCGGAATCGCGAACGCCGCCTCGCGATCCGAATTTCCCCCGTCTTAAGGCTTCCAGCGAAGAATAGGTTTGCGCGCGGCGGTTACTTCATCCAGGCGGCCGACGCGTGTTGAATGCGGGGCGGTCTTCACCAACTCCGGATTTGTCGCCGCTTCCTGCGCGATCGCCTGCATTGCTTCGATGAAAAGATCGCACTCTTCCTTCGATTCCGATTCCGTCGGTTCCACCATCAGCGCGCCCGGCACGATCAGCGGAAACGCCGTCGTATACGGATGAAATCCGTAGTCGATCAGGCGCTTGGCGATGTCCATCGTGTTTACACCGTGCGCGCGCTGCCGCGCGTCGCTGAACACCACCTCGTGCAGCGACGGCAAATCGTAGGGCAGCTCGAAATATTTCTCCAGGTTCTTGCGGATGTAGTTGGCATTCAGCACCGCGTCTTCGGTGGCCTGGCGGATGCCTGGCCCGTACGCCAGCGTGTATGCGAGGGCGCGCAGCAGTACGCCGAAATTCCCGCAGTACGCGCGCACGCGCCCGATCGACTGCGGCCGCTTGGGGTCATAGCCATACCGTTTGCCGTCATACTGCACTACCGGGATAGGCAGAAATGGTTCGAGAAATTTCTTCACCAGCACGGGTCCCGAGCCCGGGCCACCGCCGCCATGCGGAGTCGAAAACGTCTTGTGCAGGTTCAGATGCATCACGTCCACGCCGAAATCGCCGGGGCGCACGACTCCAGCGAGCGCGTTCATATTCGCGCCGTCCATGTACAACAAAGCCCCGCGCTCGTGCAGGATCGAGGCAATCTCCTCGATGCGTTCTTCGAAGACGCCGAGCGTGTTGGGATTTGTCAGCATCAGCGCCGCAACATCGCCGGTGACGAATTCGCGCAAGTGATCGGTATCGATCTGCCCGCGTGCGTTCGACTTGATGTTCTGCACTTCGTATCCGGCGATGACCACCGAAGCGGGATTCGTTCCGTGCGCGGAATCCGGAATCAGCACTGTCTTGCGCGCGTTTCCCTGGCTTTCGAGATACGCGCGGATCATCAACAGGCCGGTCAGCTCGCCTTGCGCGCCGGCGGCCGGCTGCAGCGTGGCAGCGTCCATGCCGGTGATTGCCAGTAGGCACTTTTCGAGATCGTGCAAGATGCGCAGGCAGCCTTGCGCGAGGTCCGCATGCTGCTCGGGGTGCGCGTTCGCCAGGCCATCCAGCCGCGCGACGTGTTCGTTCACGCGCGGGTTGTATTTCATGGTGCAGGAGCCCAGCGGATACATCCCCAGATCGATCGCGTAATTCCATCCGGAGAGCCGCGTGAAGTGGCGGATGGTTTCGATTTCGCTGACTTCGGGAAAGCCCTCTACCGCGTCGCGCGTGAAAGCGGGGCCCAGCGCCACAGCCGGATCGACGGCCGGAACATCGAGTGGCGGAAGCTCCATGCCGCGCTTTCCGGGCGAGGATTTCTCAAAGATGAGCGACTCGTCAAGGCTAACTTGCTGCCGGGCCTTGCGGGTCTCGGCCGGAATTTCTGTTTCGGTCGTCTTCGAAGACAAAGGCAGTGCTCCTTAGAGCGGAGTCTCTAGAATTCGCCGGACCGCGCCGGCAAGCCGCTCGATCTCCTCTCGCGGCATCATTTCAGTCACGCAGACCACGCCCCGCTTGGTCAGCTCGGGGTAATGCCGGCCCAGTGGCAGCGGGCCGATAATTTTGTCGCGCAGCAACGCCGCGTTGATTAGTTTCACGGAACGCGGAAATTCCAGTACGAATTCATTGAACGAAGGCCCCGAGAAAACGCGGCGCACGCCGGGAATCTTCTCGAGTTCGGATTGCGCGAAGCGCGCCTTGGCCAAATTCTGCAGCGCCATCTCGCGCAGGCCCTCTTTGCCCAGCAGGCACAGATGGATCGTGGCCGCCAGCGCGCACAGCGCTTCGTTGGTGCAGATGTTCGAAGTAGCCTTCTCGCGGCGGATGTGTTGTTCGCGCGTAGCGAGCGTCAGCACGAATCCGCGGCGCCCCGCGGCGTCCGTCGTCTGTCCCGCGAGGCGGCCCGGCATTTGGCGAACGAATTTGTCGCGCGTGGCGATGACGCCCACGAACGGGCCGCCGTAGCTAGGGGCGAGTCCAAGCGATTGGCCTTCCATGGCCACGATGTCCGCCTCCGCCGGCGGCCGGACAATGCCAAGCGAAACGGCTTCGGCGATGCTGGTGATCAGAAGCGCCCCGGAACGATGCGCGACCTGCGCCAGTGCCGGCACGTCTTCGAGCACGCCGAAGAAGTTAGGCGACTGCATCACCACGGCGGCCGCATTGGCGAGCTTCTCTGGCGCAATGTCGGCGGTGTTCATTTGCCCGGATTCGGTGTAGCCAATTTCTTCGACCGTTAGACCGACGTTCTTGGCATACGTGTGCAGCACCTGCCGATATTCGGGATGCACGGATCGCGCGATGAGTACGCCGTGCTTGCCCGTAATCCGCTCAGCCATGAGCACGGCTTCGGTGAGCGCCGTCGAGCCGTCGTACATCGAGGCGTTAGCCACGTCCTGGCCCGTCAATTGGCACATCAAGGTTTGAAACTCGAAGATCGCGGTCAGCGTACCCTGCGAAATTTCCGCCTGATAGGGCGTGTACGAAGTCAGAAATTCGCCGCGCTGGATCAGCGCGTCGGTCACCACCGAACGGAAGTGCTGGTAAACGCCGGCGCCCAGAAACGAAGGATAACCCTGCGCGTTCTCGGCGGCGCGCGCCTGGAAATAGCGGATGATCTCCGCTTCGGAAAGCGGGCCGGGCAAGGGAAGCGGTTGGCGCAAACGGAACTTCTCGGGAATGGATTGAAACAGGTTCTCGATCGACCCGGCGCCCGTCGCGTCCAGCATCTCCTGCCGTTCGGACGCGCTCTTCGGCAGATAGCGCATCAGTGGGCGCTCCCGGCGGCGGCCTCGGCGACGAACGCTTGATAGGCGGCCGCGTCCAGCAGGCCGGCGATCTCCTTGGCGTCCGCCAGGCGCACGCGCACGAGCCATGCGGAGCTGTGCGGGTCGCTGTTGATCTTTTCCGGGGTATCCGCCAGCGCCGAATTGATCTCCGTGATTTCGCCCGAGACGGGAGAAAATATTTCGCTCACCGCCTTCACCGACTCGATCGTGCCAAAAGATTCGCCGGCCTTCACCTGCGCGCCCACTTTCGGCAGCTCGACGAAGACGACGTCGCCCAGTTCCTGCTGCGCGTAGTCGGTAATACCGATGGTTCCTACTGGGCCCTTCACGTCGATCCATTCGTGCTGTTTCGTGTAGCGATATTCCGCGGGATACATAAGCGATTCCTCCAAGAGGTCCAATCTACGTAGCGCGTTTGTAAAAAGGCAGCGGCACGAGGCGGGCTGGAGCCGCCTGTCCGCGAATCTCGATTTCGACCGCCGTTCCAGGCGCGCTCGACTCCCGCGGAACGTAGGCCATGCCGATATTTTTCTTCAGAAAGGGTGCCGGGCAGCCGCTGGTGACGCGTCCGGCTTCAAGCCCTGCAATGAGCACCTTATATCCGTCGCGGCCGATGCGCTTGTCGAGCATTTCAAATCCTGCAAGTTTGCGCTGGATGCCTGCCTGTTTCTGCTGCTGCAGCACATCGCTTCCCAGGAATGGTCCCTTCCCGAGCTTGCAAATCCATCCCAGGCCGGCTTCGAGCGGCGTTGTCGTTTCGTCGATCTCATGTCCGTAAAGGCACATGCCCGCTTCGAGCCGCAGCGTGTTTCTGGCTCCCAGCCCGCACGGGATCACGCCAGCCGACTCGCCGGCGTCCAGTAGATCGCTCCACAGCTTCTCCGCAAATTGCGGATCGAAATAAAGTTCGAAGCCATCTTCACCAGTGTAGCCCGTGCGCGCGATTAAGCACTCGACTCCGCTTACTTTTCCGAATGCGAAGTGGTAATAGCGAATGGCCGCGAGCCGCGCGGGGGTGAGCCGCGCCAGAACCTCTTCGGAGCGCGGCCCCTGCAGCGCGAGTTGCGCATAGCGAGGGCCGGCGTTTTCAACCTTCGCGCCGGAGCGATTGTGCGAAACGATGTGCTCGAAATCCAGCTCCTGATTTCCGGCATTCACGCACAGCAAATAGTGCGACGGCGAGATTTTGTGCACCAGCAGGTCGTCCACGAACGTGCCGCGTCCCGTCATCAATCCGGAGTAGTGGGCCTGCCCTTCGATTAGCTTCGAAGCGTCATTGCAGCTGACCCATTGCACCAGCTCCAGCGCGCCCGGCCCTTGGATCTCGATTTCGCCCATGTGACTTACGTCGAAGAGTCCCGCTCGGGTGCGCACCGCCTGGTGCTCCGAGAGAATTCCGGAGTATTCCAGCGGCATGTCCCAGCCGCCGAAATTGACCATGCGGGCTCCCGACCGGCGATGCGTCGCGTGCAGAGCGGTTTTCCGTAGTTCCGCGGTAGCCGGTGTGGTCACAAGGAATTTCTCGAAATTACAGCGAGAAAAACGAAGCTAGCATGTGGGTTTTCGAGTGTCAAGAAAGCCCCGGAGACCGGCTTTTTGCGCCGGCCGGTTAACCGCGCAGCAACCGGAGCGCTTGGCATGCTTGTCCGTGGCGCGAGGGTAGCCTACCATAGAGTTAACACCGGAGCGTGCGGTGGAGGTTCTATGGTCACCACACTATGCTCGCAGTGCGACAAGCCGGAGTCAAAGTGCACCTGCGAGAAGTATTGCGCGTTCTGCCAATCGCAATATTACATCCGGCTGTGCGTCGATGGCCTCTACTACTGTCCGGATTGCCGGGAAGCCTGCGACTTGCGCGTCGCGGAGTCCGATGAGCGATAGCCCCGGCCAGATAGTCTGCAGCGTTGCGAACGACTCCCGCTTGATTCTTGCCGGCGCTGCCGCCATCTCCTCGCACGCTGCCCGTCGGGCCGGCTTGTCCAGGGAAGCGCAAGAAGAGATCGCCGACGCGGCCATCGAAGTGTGCTGCAAGGCCTTTCCATCGAAGAGCGCGCCTGAAAAGGGGGCACCGCCGCTCCGCCTCGACATCTCCGACCTTCCGGATCGCATCGAGGTCACTCTGGAACCCGCCGAAGCGAAAACGCATCCCGCGAGTTCGCCGGTTAAGACGTCACTCGAGCGCAAGCTTGCGGAGCAGATTCGCTGGGATGCAGGCGAAGGCTACTTCCACATGACCATTTTGAGGCTGTGCGGCACGCAGAGCTACACCCCGGCCCCCGGCGATTCATCGGCCCACCGCTAAGGCACAGCAATCTTAACTAGATGGTGCAGCGAAGGCCCGTGTGTGGATGAGCGACAGCAATTGATCCTGGCTCAACGGAATGTCGATTTTCAAACGGTCGCCGCTGGGAGTAACGCGCACCTGATCGAGCGCGCTGGCAAGTTCGGGTTGCGACTGGGCCTGCTGATACCGCCGGTAAAGGATTCCCGCCTGTAGGGCCGCCCCCAGAAGGTTGGCATCGTCGGTTGTAGCGCACAGCGTCTGGAAGTGCGCGTCGATGCTGTTGTCCGCGCTCACGCTGATGGTCATGGCGCGAAGCCGCTGTAGCATCACGGTGGCCTGGGGAAACTGGGACATCTGCGGGAGCAACTGTTGCACGCCGAGGTGAGTGTAGTCCTGATCCATCACCGCCCAGATGATGCCCGTCCCGTTAGCTTCGTTGATCAGCGGAAAGAGCAGGTCGTTGGTAAGCAGGCTTTGGGCCGCGCCGGTGCGAACATCGATCAAGTTTTCGATCGCAGTACGGTGGCCGAAGGCGGCGGTGTTGGCATCGATGAATGTGAACAGAATGTCGTTGGGGCCCGTGCCGCTGCCGAAGGCGTAAACGTGGTAGCCGTGTATGTCGATCATCGGCAACTTTTGCTGCTTAAAGCGATCCTCACTCGCCGACGGATTGAACGAACCGAGCGCGACGCCGATCACCTGCTCGCCTGCGCCTTTGACCATCTTCGTGGAGCCCCACGCCACTTCGTCCACTTGTGCGTTGGGGTCGACGCCCGCCGAAGTAAGAAATTGCTCAAACTGGCGAAAGCGGCTGGGCAGGATCTGCTCGCGGAGCTGTGGAAACCATGAGAATTGCCGCGCGGACTTCAAATCGGCGTAGGCAAATTCTCCCACGTCTTTCGGAAACATTCCGATAACCGCGGTGCTCAGCGAACCGGCCTGGCTGGCCGGCGCGAAGCCGAGTGTTATCGCGGTAAAAACGGCGAGAAACAGCGATGTCTTCAACAAATGCCGTGCTATGAAGCGGTTTCCTATTTTTTTCACGTCTTCCCCCTCAGATGCTTGCGGAACTTTTGCGTTCGGGAGCCCGATGATTCTCGGCGACCCGCTCGGCAAGAGCGTCCGCCCCGGAGCGCGCGCGGCGGACAAATTCGGCGTCGGTTACTGATTCGAGATTTATGGCCACGTTTTCAACTGCACCGCGTACCGCGGCTGCAGCCATTAGACGGCCCACACGGACGTCGGAAATCATCGACGGGCTGGCGATGGATTCCAGTTTTCCCAGCCGCTCAAATAGATCGGCGGCGCGCCGCGCAATTTCAAAAGGCGCCTCGATCGCGCCCTTCAGCGCCGTCTGGATCGCGGCTTGACGAAGTTCCTGGTCCGCGGCCGACGCGCGCGGCAGTTTGTACGCGGCAACCACAGCTTCGTAAGATGCGGCGTCGCGGTCGATGGCTGCAGTGAGCCTTTGCGAGGCGTCTTCAAAATCGGCCGCGGCCGCGGTCAACTCCGCGGCGTGCGCCGCCTGCGATTTCTTGCGGCTGGAAAGTTCCGCCACCATGCGGCCCAGGCTGGCGCCGAGAGCCCCTGCCAGCGCCGCTACCGAACCTCCTCCCGGCGTGGGCGTGGGACGCGCGACGGCGTCGAGAAATGGCTGCGCGAGCGAAGCGAGGCTCGACGAAGGTGTATCTGGTGCAGAGCCGACGGATTCCTCCAGTCGATTCTCTAACACCAGCGCCGGCGAAAAGTTTTCGAGCTGCAAATAGGCCTCGGCGGTGATCTCCATCGCGCGCCGGGGAACCAGCCCCACAATCTCGCTGCTGAGAATGGATGTTCCCAGCTGCGCGGCTTGCTGCTTTACGGCTTCGAAGACGCGATGGATCGGCGTCTGCTCGAAGTCCGTAAGGTTCATGGAAACCTGAGCGAGGTTTCGCGATTCCACGAGCAAGCCCATGGCTTTGACGAAGGGGAAGCCGCCGCTTGAGAAGCGAATCGTTTTGGCGATTTGCTTGGCGATCGCCGCGTCTGGCGTATTCAAGTAGATGTTGTAGGCGATCAGGAACTTTCGCGCGCCCACCACGGTGGCGCCGGCTGTGGGATGAAGCCGTGGCTCGCCTACGTCTGGGGCACGATCGGGGTCGCTCTGGGCTGCCTCGCGGAGGCCTTCGAATTGGCCGCGGCGGATGTTTTCAAGATTCACGCGCTCGGGCCGCGCTGCCGCCGCCTCGTAGAAATACACCGGGACGCGAAAGCGCTGCCAGATCTCTTGTCCCACTTTTTTTGCGAGAACCACACATTCTTCAAGCGTGACTCCTGAAACAGGAATGAAAGGCACAACGTCCGCAGCTCCCATTCGCGGATGAGCGCCGGTGTGCTGGGTGAGATCGATGAGCTCCGCTGCGCGCCCGACTCCGCGGATGGCGGCCTCGGCTACATCTTCGGGATCGCCGGCCAGCGTAACGACACTACGATTGTGATCCGGATCGCTCTCGCGGTCCAGCAGGAAAACTCCCGGTACTTCGCGCATAGCGCCGATGATGGCGTCGACCTTGGCTAAGTCGCGGCCCTCGGAAAAATTCGGAACGCATTCGATGAGGCGCTTCATGGCTCAAGACAAATTCGAGTGGATGATGGCTCCGCGCTTCATTGTGAAGCTGCAGAGGTTCACACCAAAATAGTACGGAATCTCGCGATAATCCGTCACGTTAAACGCGGCGATGTCGGCGTACTTGCCAACTTCGAGTGACCCAATTTGGTACTCGAGACCCAGCGAATATGCTGGATTGGTGGTGGCTGCGGCGATGGCCTCCGCGGGCGACATGCGCATTTGCGCGCAAGCCAGCGAAAGAATCATGGGCATGCTCGTCGTGGGGCTCGTGCCGGGATTGAAATCGGTGGCCACAGCGACAATCGCGCCGGCCTCTATCAAAGCTCGCGCAGGAGCGCCGTGCGTGAGGCCCAGATGGAGCGAGCAGCCTGGCAGCAGCGTGCAAACCACGTCCGACTGCGCGAGCGCTCGAATATCGCTCGCGTCGACCCGGTCGAGATGGTCGGCGCTGGCAGCTTGAAGTTCGACAGCCAGGCGGGCTGCACCGCTGTGGACAAGTTGCTCGGCGTGAATGCGCGGCGCGAGGCCGTATTCCAGGCCCGCTTGAAGAACGCGGCGCGACTGAGCGACGCTGAACGCGCCGCGGTCGCAGAATACGTCGCAGAACCGCGCGAGCTTGCGGGCCGCGACCGCCGGAATCCAGCGCTCGACGAGCAGATCGATGAACGCGCCGGGGCGGCGGCGAAATTCCGGCGGGACAACGTGGGCGCCGAGAAATGTGGAGACGATATCGAGCGGCTGGCTACAATCGAGATCGCGGTGAATTTGCAGAATCTTCAGTTCGCTCTTGAGATCCAGGCCGTAACCACTCTTGGCTTCGAGGGTGGTGGTGCCGCTCGCGGCAAAGTGGCGGAGGAAATGCAGCGCTCGTTTTTTTAACGCGGCGGGCGAAGCGCGGCGCAAAGCTTTGACGGTGGAGCGGATTCCGCCTCCGCTTCGCGCGATGTCTCCGTAGCTTTCACCGGCTAGCAGCCGCCCGCGCTCCTCAGCGCGGCTTCCCGGAAAAATCAGGTGCGTGTGCGAGTCGACGAAGCCTGGAAGCACGGTGCGTCCGCCGAGATCGATTTTCCGGGCGCGGCGTGCTTCGGGCAGTCGCGAGACTTCGCCGCGCTGACCGACTGCCGCAATGCGGCCATCGCGAACCAGCAGCGCTCCATCGCGGATGATGCCGAGTTCGCCCAACGCGCGGCCGCGGCGCGGAACGGCACCGCGCAGCGTGAGCAATTCGGCGCAGCCGGTAATCAGCAGGTCCGGCTGCATCCTCTTTTTTTGTGGGGAGTTCACTTGTTCTCGGGGGGAAGCGGAATCTTGACGCCGGATTTGCGGGCGAAAGCTGCGGCTTCGGGGTAGCCGGCGTCCACGTGGCGCGCGACGCCGATGCCCGGGTCGTTGGTGAGAACTCGCTCGATGCGAGTGGCCATTTCTTTTGTGCCGTCGGCGACGATGACTTGGCCCGCGTGCTGCGAGTAGCCGATGCCCACGCCGCCGCCATTGTGAATGGAAACCCAACTCGCGCCGCTGGCCGTGTTGAGCAAAGCGTTCAGGAGCGGCCAATCGGCGACAGCGTCCGAGCCGTCGCTCATTTTTTCCGTTTCGCGATAAGGCGAGGCAACTGAACCGCAATCGAGGTGGTCGCGCCCGATCACGACGGGCGCCTTCAATTCGCCTCGCGCGACGAGATCGTTCAGCGCCAGGCCGAATTTGTCGCGCTCACCGTATCCAAGCCAGCAGATGCGCGCGGGCAATCCCTGGAAGCGCACGCGCTTCTGCGCCAGCTTGATCCAGCGCGACAAGATCTCGTTGTCGGGAAACATGTCCAGCACCAGCTGATCGGTGCGATGGATATCCGACGGCTCGCCGGAAAGTGCGACCCAGCGAAACGGCCCGCGCCCCTCGCAAAACAGCGGGCGAATGTATGCGGGCACGAAGCCGGGGAAGTCGTAGGCGTTTTTTACGCCTTGCTCGAATGCGAAGGTGCGGATGTTGTTGCCGTAGTCGAACGTGACGGAGCCGAGCTTTTGGAGCGCGAGCATTCCCTCGACGTGCCGCGCCATGGAGTCGAGCGAGCGCTTGCGATACGCGGCCGGATCGGCGGCGCGAAGTTCGGCCGCCTGTGCCACGTCCAGCCCCTGCGGGATGTATCCGCCCACTGGATCGTGCGCGCTGGTCTGATCGGTAAGCAGATCGGGAACAACGCCGCGGCGCGCCAGCGCGGGGATTACGTCGGCGCAATTTCCTACTAGGCCGACCGAAGCGGCTTCGCGCTTGCGGACCGCGTTTTTCAAGATGCGCAGCGCCTCATCGAGATCGCTGACCATCACGTCGCAATAGCCGGTCTTCACGCGGCGCTTGATGCGTTCCGGGTCGACGTCGATGCCAAGAAACGCGGCGCCATTTAACGTCGCGGCGAGCGGCTGCGCTCCACCCATGCCACCCATGCCCCCGCTGGCGATCAGCTTCCCTGCCAGGTCGCCACCGAAGTGTTTGCGTCCGGCCGCCGCAAAAGTTTCGTAGGTGCCCTGCAAGATTCCCTGGCTGCCGATGTAGATCCAGCTTCCGGCGGTCATCTGGCCGTACATCATTAAGCCGGCGCGATCGAGTTCGTCGAAGTGGCTCCAATCGTTCCAGCGCCCGACCAGGTTGGAGTTGGCGATCAGGACGCGCGGCGCGTAGGAGTGGGTGCGAAAAACTCCCACAGGTTTGCCGGACTGCACCAGGAGCGTTTCGTCATTTTCGAGCGCCCGCAGGCAATCGACGATGGCGTGAAAGCATCGCCAGTTGCGCGCTGCTTTTCCGCGGCCGCCGTACACGATGAGGTCTTCGGGCTTTTCGGCAACCTCGGGATCGAGGTTGTTCATCAGCATGCGCAGCGCGGCTTCTTGCTGCCAGCCTTTGCAGGAGAGCGCCGTACCGCGAGGCGCCCGCACGGGCTGATACGCGGTCGCGTCTTCAGTGGCGATTTTCATCGGAAGCCGGTGCCGACGCCATTCTAACACGCAGGGCGGCTTTGCAAGCGTAACCATGGTGTGCACTTTTTCGCCCGGTGCGTTGCGTGCGTGCGGAGCGATGGGTTAGATTGGCTGCCACTTTGGATTGATTCACGAGATCGGGAGCAAGCCCATCGCAACCGAACCCACGACGATCGCCGGATGCTTCCTGGACGCGGTCGACCGCCATGCGAATCCACGCGCGCAGATGTACCGCGTCGCCGACGGACCCTCCGGCAGCGGCCGCTGGGAGTCTATTTCCGCCCAGGACATGCTGCGGCGGGTGGCGGGATTATCCAAGGCGCTCGCGGGACTGGGAATTGGCGCGGGCGATCGCGTGGCGCTTTTTGCGCCGAACTGCCCGGAGTGGCACACCGCAGATCTTGCGATCCAGGGCTTGGGCGCGGTGACCGTCCCGATCTATTTCAATGAATCGCCCGAAAGGATGATTTACATCCTGAAGGATTCGGGCGCGCGCATTGTGGTGACAGCAGGCGAGTCGCAATCACGGAAGGTAGCGGAGAGCCGCGCGCAGTTGCCCGGCATCGAGCGTGTGATTTCCGCACGCCAGCCCGCGGACCTGAACGCTGGACATGTGCGATATGAAGATCTGATCGCGGCAGACGATGACGCCGTGAGCGAATACCGGCGGCGGACGGAAGCGGTGACCTCCGCGCAGCTGGCTACAATCATCTACACATCCGGCACGACGGGCGAGCCCAAGGGCGTGATGCTGACGCACGCGAACCTGGTCTCGAACGCTACGGACTCTTGCCGCGGCTTTGAAACACTGCCTTCAGATATTGAGCTTTCTCTGCTGCCGCTGGCGCACGTCTACGGTCGCGTGGTGGATTACAGCTACATATTCCGCGGCGTGACGGTTGCGTACGTCGAGCAGATCGAAACGGTCCCGCAAGCGTTGCTCGAAGTGCATCCGACGGCCATGGCCGCGGTTCCGCGGCTGTACGAAAAGATGTACGCGAACATCATCGAGCGCGGGCGGCGCGAAACGGGAATCAAGAGACGGCTTTTCGATTGGGCGATCCGCACGGCCGAGAAAGCCGTTCCATGGCGCGCGTATGGCAGGCGGCCGTCCGCTGCAACGATCTGGCAGTGGCAGTTGGCCAACGCGCTCGTCTTTACGAAGATTCGCAGCGGAGTGGGAGGAGAGCTGCGTTTCCTGAGTTCCGGCAGCGCGCCGCTCGGCGCCGGATTAATCGAATTTTTCTGGGCCATCGGGCTACCGGTGTATCAGGGCTACGGGCTGACGGAAACTTCGCCGGTGGTATCAACGAACACTCCCGACGCGAACAAGATCGGCACGGTGGGCCGCCCGATCGCGGGCGTGGAAGTACGCATCGCGGAGGACGGGGAAATCCTAGTGAAAGGGAAGTGCGTGATGCAGGGCTACTACAACAAGCCTGACGACACGCGCGAAGCGTTCACGCCGGACGGATGGCTTCGCACCGGCGACATCGGCGCGCTGGATGCGGAGGGCTACCTCAGCATCACCGATCGCAAGAAGGAGTTGCTGAAGACCGCCGGGGGAAAGTTCGTCGCACCGGCCCCGATCGAGAACCTGCTGAAGAGTTCGCCATTCATTGAGAATTCGATCGTGATCGGGGACCGGCGAAAGTTCGTTTCCGTGCTGATCGTGCCGAATTTCGCGCGCATCGAGGCCGAAGCGCAAAAGGCGGGCAGGGAGATTCTGACTCCCGGGCAGGCGCTATCCGATTCGTGGGTGCGCGACCTGATCGCCCACGAGATCGAGCGGCTCACGGGAAAGCTCGCGCACTACGAGCAGCCGAAGCGATTCGCGCTCATCGAGAAGGATTTTACGTATGCGACGGGCGAGCTGACGTACACGATGAAACTCAAACGCAGAGTGATCGAGGAGCGCTACCAGGATGTGATCGAGCGAATGTACGCGGACGTCCAGGAGCCGCGTCCTTCGCAAATGGCCTGAGCGCTGAGGCGGGTCAGCCCAGCGCCCTAAAATTCGGCGCGGCGCGGTAGAATCGACGAGGGAGAAACAGCAATGGCAGAACAACTGGTAATTGCGGGACGGGCGTTCAGCTCGCGGCTGATCGTGGGCACGGGGAAATACCGCAGCTTTCAAGAGATGGCGCGGGCGCATGCAGCGTCTGGCGCGGACATGGTGACGGTCGCGGTGCGGCGCGTAAACCTGTCAGACCGCTCGAAGGAATCGTTGCTCGACTACATTGACCGGGCAGAAGATTTTCATCTTGCCCAACACTGCGGGATGCTACTCGGCCGACGAAGCAGTGCGTGCGGCGCGGCTGGGACGCGAAGCCGGACTTTCGGAATGGGTGAAGCTCGAAGTGATCGGTGATGAGCAGACTTTGTTTCCGGATACCGAAGAGTTGGTGCGCGCGACGAAGACGCTGGTGAAAGAGGGATTCATCGTGCTGCCCTATACCAGCGATGATTTAATTGTGGCGCGCAAGCTGGTCGATGCGGGCGCCGCGGCGGTGATGCCGCTGGGTGCGCCGATTGGCTCGGGAATGGGAATCCAGAATCTGGCGAACCTGCGCATCCTGCGCGAGCGGATTACCGAAGTGCCGCTGATCGTGGACGCGGGAGTGGGGACGGCGTCGGATGCGGCGATTGCGATGGAGCTAGGCGCCGACGGCGTGCTGATGAATACGGCCATCGCCGGCGCGCAAGACGCTGTGCTCATGGCGGAGGCGATGCGCGCCGCGGTAGAGGCGGGACGGAAAGCGTTCTTGGCCGGACGCATCGAGAAGAAGCTTTACGCCACGGCGTCGAGCCCGGTGGCAGGAGTCGTTCGATAGCGACGCAGTACACCGCAAAGACGCCCGGCTAAAGCCGGCCGCTACAAAAGACGTAAAACGCATCGCCGCTATTGTTTCACTTGAAGAGGACGTGCCAGGAAATATCGACGAGCGCGTGGATGAGCACGCCGGGGAGCAAAGATCCGGTTTTCATCCAGGCGCGTCCGTAGAACAAACCGGCGATGGTAGCCAGCAGCACGTATTTCCAGTTGGGATACGGCGCGTGGAAGATGTGCGACAGCCCGAAAATCACCGAAGCGACCGCAAGCCCTGCCCACTGACTCTTCAAGGTTCGTGACAGTAAATTCTGCAGGATTCCGCGAAAGAGAAATTCCTCCGGCCACGCGGTGAAGAGCAAAATGCCGAGCGCCTCAAGCGGCAGAAAACGCAAGCGCGCGAGCGACGGCGCCCAGGTAAGAAATCCGAGCTTCATACCCAGCGGAATGGCAACGGCCGTAAACACGACAAAGTGGAACGCGAAGTTCCAACCGAAGCCGGGCCGCCACTCGACGGCATAGCCGACGCCTTCGAGCCTGCGCACCAGAATAAATGCGGCGACGCCGGTGCCGAGCGCCAGCAGGATGGTTAGCGTGTGGGTAAGTTGCGGCGGGTAAGGGAAGACGCGATACATCCAGCGAAATTCAACGGGCAGCCAAATGAGAAGAACGACGAAATAGTCCTCCCAGGTTCCCGGCGGCTTCCCGGCAGCGCCCACCAAGAGAACCGCGGGGACGACCGCGTAGGCCGCGCCGGCGAGCATCGTTTTCCAATTTCCAGCGGCGCTGAAGGAATATATCAAGACGGCAAAAAGCGGCACGAGCGAGGCGAATAGGGCAGCGCGTCCAGCGAGCAGACGTTGAATGCTCGCGAGGAATCGCGGCGCGGCGAGAAACAGCTCAAACGCAAAGAGTGCCGCGGCCACACCGAGCGCGACCGCGAATCGCACGCCCGTGAGCCCAGCGCGTATTCCCCAAAAGGCCGCCAGCAGCACCACAAGGGCCCAGAGAATTACAGCCGCGGGCAGGCGCATCTGCCAGGATCGGGAAGTGGCCATCAAGGAGCCATCTTAGCGGAGCTGAGGTCAATCTATAAGGGGGCGATGCGCGCCGATAAACGGCGATAAAGTCTTGCTTTGGCGCGCGGCCTCGGCGATTCTGTGCTCGCCTAGCGCTATGGCGCCATCCTCCTCCCATCGCATCGCCTACCTCGATTGGCTGCGCGGGCTCGCCTGCGTGCTGATGTTCCAGACGCACTGCTACGATTCCTGGCTGGGCGGCGCGGCGAGGGAAGGATCTTTCATTCGCTGGTCGCAATTCCTGGGAACCTTGCCCGCGCCGCTGTTTCTTTTTCTGGCCGGCGTTTCCGCTGGCGCTGATGATGGATCGCATGGGCAGCAAAGGACGTGTCCGCGGATGAAACGACGCGCACGATCGTTCGCCGCGGCGCCGAGATTTTCGGTCTGGGGTTGCTGTTTCGCATGCAGGAATTTGCACTGGCCGGGGGTTGGGCACCGTGGACCGACCTGCTGCGGGTCGATATTCTGAACACCATCGGGCTTTCGATTGTGTTCATGGGCATCGTCGGCCGGATGGCAGCGAACCCGAGGGCCAAAGCGATGCTTGCTGCGGCAGTTGCGCTGGGGATTTCGATGGTGACGCCTCCGCTGTGGACCACGTGGGCGCCGCGCTGGCTGCCGTGGTACCTCGAGTCGTACGTCAATGGCGTGCACAATGTCGGCACTCCCCAGTCGTGGCTCTTTCCGATTTTTCCGTGGACGGCGTTCGCGTTCGCGGGAATGGCCACGGGTTTCTGGCTATGGAGTGGCTGGACGGCGCAACACGAGACGCGCGCTTTGGTGTCAGTGGGCGCGGCAGGCGTGGCGATATTCTTCATTTCTTCCTGGCTCGATGCCGGGCCGGTGCATTTGTATTCTGTTTACGACTACTGGCACACGAGCCCGAATTTTTTCCTGGCGCGCGTGGGATTCCTGCTGGCGATCGTCTTGGGCGCATACGTTTGGTGCCGTTGGGGCGCTGGGCAGATCGGGTTCAGCCCGCTGATCCAACTGGGACAGACGTCTCTGTTGGTCTACTGGGTGCACATCGAATTCGTGTACGGAACGCTCTCGATTCTGACCAAGCGCGCGCAGACGATCCCTATGGCTACGTTTGGGCTGCTGGTGATATGCGTGATGATGGTGCTGCTATCGATGGCCCGGACGCGCTGGAAAGGGCGTGGCGCGGAAATCCTGGCACGGCTTCGCGGGAGGCAGCAGCGCGCTGCGGCCGGCTAGGCGCTTTGGATTAGTTGGCGGGAGCTGGGCTGAGGATGGAGCTGAAGATGGAGCGGACGTCGGCGGCGTAGAGGACTGGCCGGCGGGCGACGGCGCAACGGCATCGACCGGCTTCGGTTGAATTTTGAAGATGTACTCTCCGGGCCGAGCTAAGCCCATTTCCTCACGCGCGATGCGCTCGACGGCTGAGGGATCAGTCTTGAGGGACTTGACGCGCTCCTCAAGCTGCCTGTTTTCTTCATTCATCAAATTGATTTCTTTCTGCACCTGAGCAGCCTCGTGCAGCGAGCGGCGCATGGCGATCAGGCCGTGTGTGCCGAATACGTCTTGCAGCAGAAGCAGGCCCAGCGCGGCCGCTAGGAACCAGCTCATATGCGTGCGGAGGAATTCCCGCATCTGCTCGGAGAAGCTCACCGTGCCGGCACTCAAATCGCGCCTCGCTGGCCGAAGCCGTTGAAATGGATGGTTTGGTTCATCACGGGCGGCTATTGTAGTGGCGCGCAGTGTGGTATGTATCCTGCAATCGCCGAGGAACGACTCGCAAGAGTAAAGGCTTACAGATGACAGACAAGATCGTGGTGCTGACCACCTGCGGGTCGGCGGCCGAGGCGCGGCGAATCGCTCGCAAGCTGGTGGAAGGAAAACGGGCAGCGTGCGTCAATATTTTGAGCGCTCCGGTGGAGTCTATCTATAGGTGGCGGGGGAAGGTAGAGTCAGCTCGGGAGTTCCTGCTGGTGATCAAGACGAGGAAGAAAGAATTTGCGGCTTTGCAGCGAACCATCCGGGAACTTCACAGCTACGAGGTGCCGGAAATCCTGGCGCTGCCCGTTGCGGCGGGATTGCCGAGCTATCTCCAATGGATTGATGAGTCTGTTCGGCCCGCGCGGTCACGCTAGAGGCGTGGGCCGGGGCGATAACTTGTCGCTGACGCGAAATTGCGCTAGAAAGGGCGAGGGATGAGGCTTCCGCACCACGCTCGTGTGCATTCGATGGACGCTCTTTGGGCGCTCGTCTTGGTCGCAGGCTTGCTTGGCGCGCCGAGGGCCGTGGCGCAAGCGACCGGCTCCGATGCTCCTGCGGCGTCCGACCATGCCGCGGCGAAAGACGACAAGGATCAGAGCTCCGCGCAGGGCGGTACGACGAAGTTGCGAATTTTGGTGACCGGAAATACCGACAAGCCTGTCGCAAATGCCAGCGTTTACGTCCGTTACAACATTTCCGGCGGTCTTCTGCATCATGACAAGCTGACCGAGATGGATTTGAAGACCAATCAAGATGGCTCCGTGAAGGTTCCGGAGATTCCTCAGGGCAAAATAATGATCCAAGTGATTGCGCCGGGCTGGCACACGTTCGGAAAGTGGTACGACGTGGACAAAAGCGAGCAAGTGATTTCCATTAAGCTCGATCCGCCTCCGCATTGGTACTAAAGCGGAACTCATTACGCTATTTTTTCCTCCTTCGACAAAAAATCCACCAGCAGGACGCCGGCAGAAAAATAAATTTGTTTCGATTTTTGTTTCGATGAGGCGCATCTGCACCGGAACTTGTGCAAAGAGGATGAAACGTAGATATATGGCGTGTTTTTGAATTGGACGAGAGGCTTTTCCACACGGTTTTCAACAGAGCTGTTGAAAACTTTCACGGAGAATTCACGAAGTTCCGATCGACAGCGCCGAAGTATGGTGCGCAAATTGCCTCGCGAGTCGCAGGTCGTCTCCGCTGACACACAGACATCCTTCGCGGTTGCCGTGATACTATTCCGCCCTGCGCAGCTGTCGTTCCGCTCACAGTGAAGACACTCATCCTGAACGCCGATGATTTCGGCATGACGCGCGGTGTGAATGAAGGAATTATCCGCGCGCATCGCGACGGCATCCTAACGAGCGCGACCTTGATGGCGACGGGGCCCGCCTTCGAAGATGCGGCCGAGCGCGCGCGAGCAACTCCTACGTTGGGAGTAGGCTGCCATCTGGTACTGACCGGGGGCGTGGCTATCGCCCCGTGGGAGAAAATTCCGTCACTTGTGGACGGTGACGGCCGCTTGCCGAAATCGCTAGGTGATTTTGTGGTGAGGCTGAGTTCCGGCAAGATTCGCGCGCAAGATATTGAAATAGAACTTCGCGCGCAGATCGAAAAGATCCGCAAAGCGGGGATTGAACCGACGCACTGCGACACGCACAAGCACACGCACGCGCATCCGGCGGTGATGAAAGTACTAGCACAGGTGGTACAAGATCTGAAGATTCCGCGGGTGCGCAAGCCGGTGGAAGATTTGCGCGACTCCTGGGCGTCATCGCGCGGCCTGCCAGGGGCGCCTAAAAGGATGGCCTCGGCAGCAGCGGTACAGAGTGTCGCCTTCCGATTTCGAGCCATTTCAAGAACATACGGCCTGCGCTCCCCGGACCGGTTCCTGGGCCTCGCGGCTACAGGCGAGCTGGGCCCGGCGCGCCTCGCACTCCTTCTCGAACGCGTGCGGCAGGGCAGCACGGAGATCATGCTCCATCCAGGAGTCTGCGACGCCGAACTGCGGGGAACGGGTTCTCGGCTCCAAGTCGAGCGGCAGAATGAGTTGGAGGGGCTGTTGGCTCCCGAAGTGCGGAGCGCCGTCGACGAGCATGGCATCCGCCTGATCACCTACCGCGAATTAGACTAATCTTTGGACTGCGCCGTGCGTTACCGAAAAGCGCACGCGGTCTGGATTCCCAAAAGGAGCCGTGGGCGGCCGGGTTTAAGATTTTCTGGCGCGCCCAGGGGTGATCAATGGGGATCATCGGGCAAGCGCCGGACAAATTTTGGGCGGACGCGAAGGCGCGAATCAAAAATGGGGGGAACGATGAAGAATTTCAAGCGGGCTGCGTTGGGTATCTGTTGTTTGATGTTCTTGGCGACGGCGGCGAACGCGCAAATGATGGGCCGCGGGCCTTCGATCCCGCGCGGACTGATGAATCCGGTGGTCGGCTCGGGCGCGCAGTATGAGACGCAAACTGCGGACGGCAAGAAGGTCACTATCGAATTCGCGATTGTCGGCAAGGAATCCGTGAACGGCAAAGATGCCTACTGGTTCGAGATCACCACCGAGGCGGGTCCTATGGGCATGATGGTGATGAAGACGCTGAACGCTTTCGACGCTTCAGGCGCAGCTCCGTCACGGGTGATCATGCAGATGGGAAACCGGCCGCCCATGGAAATGCCGCAGCAAATGACGCAACGCATGAACGGACAGCAGCAGACGATGGGCGACATCAAGAGTCAAGCCGAGCTCGTCGGCACGGAATCGATTACCACGCCCGCCGGCACTTTCTCGTGCGATCACTACCGCATGAAGGACGGCTCGGGGGACACCTGGGTGAGCGACAAAGTCACGCCGCTGGGAGTAGTCAAGCACACGGGCAAAGATTCGACGATGGTGCTCACCAAACAGCTGACCGACGAAAAGGATAAGATCGTGGGCACGCCTCAGCCGTTCAATCCCGCGCTATTTATGCAACAGCCGTCTGCCAACCAGTAGAGAGCTATTCGAGGTCGGGGGGCGTTACTTTGGCGATCCAGGAGTCGTAGTCGGACGTGTAGCCGACTCGCTCCTGGATGGCGCGAATGCGCTGTTCCAGTGTCGATATCTGACTTGGCGAAAGAGCAGGCAAAGCTCGGACGCGCTCTTCGATCGCTTCAGCCAACTCAGCAGCTCTGGCTTCGGCGGGTGCGTACAGCCCGGACAACTTTCCTCCGTTGCTCCCGCTTCCGACGCCAATATAGTTTGCGATCAAGTGTGAAGTGACCTTCTGGCTGTGCACCAGCGACACGCGGATGTTTCCCTGCCCGGTGACGACGTTGCCCACTCCGAAGACGCGCTCAGCGCCGGTATAGCAGGGAAGCTCTTCGTCCGTGAAGGTGTAGTACTCGCCCCTCATTGCCACGCCAAGAATCACTTCCGGCACCGAGCCGATGGAAGAGATCACCAGCGGAGCGCGCAACTCCTGCTCCGATCCGGGAATCGGTTCTGCCTTGCGCCCCTCCACCTTCGTTTCCGCGACCTTCAGTCCTACGACCTTTCCGTCCTCGACCAGCAGGCCGGTGGCAACGCGGCGATCCTGAACGCGGAAGAGATACCGGTCCCGGGCCAGGCGCAGCATTTTCAAACGCACCTGTTCGGTCTTCGCGATCTGTTCGGGTGTGGCGCCATCGGGAGGCTGCGCGAGCGGCATGTCCTGTTCGCGGCGCCGGTAAATCAGCAGGCAGCCCCTTACGCCCAGCTCCTCGGGCTTGATGCCGTGCGCCTTGCACGCGGCCGGGATGCCCTTTTCCAGTTCGTGCATACCGATGTCGACGCCGCGCGCACGCAACGCCCGCTCGTAGTTCTCCAGCTGCAAGACTTTCACCACGTCGATGGATGCCAGGCCGCCGCCAACCACCAGGGCTTCGTCCGGCGTCTCGTACCGCGGGCCGGTGTAGCCCTTCTCGTTCTTGTGGTTGTACCAATAGATGAACGGATTCTGGTAAAGCAGCCCGTGCCCCACAAACTTGTCCGCCCCCGGCACGCCGAGATCGCGGTCTCGCCACGCACCATTGGCCAGGATCACAGCCGAGAAGCCCCAGCTCTCGCAAAGTTCCTGAAAGGGAATGTCGCGCCCCAAACGGGTTCCGGGGATGAAGTAGACGCCGGGTTTCTTCATGCGCGCGTCGATGCGGGCATATTCCTGTTTGCGCTGCTCGACGTGCCAACGCGGCAGGCCATCCTCAATTTTTCCGTAGGGCCTTGGGTTCTGCTCGAAGACGGCGACGCGAACTCCGTGCTCCGCCAGCTGTTCCGCGGCTACCGAGCCGGAAACGGCTCCGCCGATGATGGCGACAAAATGTTGTCCGTTCTCAGGCATGGATCGTCAGCAGCTTCCTCTCCATCCGGGATTTCCCGCCCTATTGCGGCTTGAAGTACATCACCGCCAGCGGCGGCAAGCGCAGCTTGATGGAATACGGGCGATCGTTCCACGGAATCGGCTCGGCGTTGACGCCGCCCGCGTTGCCCACATCCGAGCCTTCGTAGTGTCTCGAATCGGTATTCAAGATCTCGCGATAGAAACCCGGGCGCGGCACGCCAATGCGGTACTCTTCGCGAGCCACCGGGGTAAAATTGCAGATGGCGATCACGAAGTCCTCGCTCTTTCGCGCGCGGCGCAAAAACGAAAGAACGCTCGCGGCCGCATCGTTGGCCTCGATCCACTCGAATCCCGACCATTCGAAATCGACTTCATGCAGAGCCGGCTCGCTTGCGTGCAGCCGGTTCAAGTCCCCAAGAAGAGTTTGCACGCCGCGATGCCATGGCGAATTCTCGAGAGGCCATTCCACCGTGGCAGCTTCCCAGAATTCACTGCGCTGCCCCAGCTCGCTGCCCATGAAGATCAGCTTCTTTCCGGGGTGAGCGTGCATGTATGCGAAAAGCAGCCGGAGGTTGGCGAACTTCTGCCAGTCGTCGCCGGGCATTTTTTCCAGCAAGGAACGCTTGCCGTGCACGACTTCGTCATGCGAGAGCGGCAGGATGAAGTTTTCGTGGAAAGCGTAGAGCATGGAGAAGGTCAACTCGTTGTGGTGATGCTGGCGATGGATGGGGTCGAAGGACATGTAGCGGAGCGTGTCGTTCATCCAGCCCATGTTCCACTTCAAGTCGAAGCCCAACCCTCCCACGTAAGTCGGGCGAGAAACGGCGGGCCATGACGTGGACTCCTCCGCAATGGTCAGAGCCCCCGGATGGCGAACGTGCAGCACTTCATTCAGCCGTTTCAGAAAGGCAATGGCTTCCAGGTTTTCGCGCCCGCCGAAGGCGTTCGGCACCCACTCGCCGGGCCGCCGGGAGTAGTCGAGATAGAGCATGGAGGCCACCGCATCCACGCGCAAGCCGTCGATGTGGTACTTGTCGACCCAGAAGAGAGCGTTCGACAGCAGGAAATTCTGCACTTCGTGCCGGCCGTAGTTGAATACCAGCGTGCCCCAGTCGGGATGCGCGCCCATGCGCGGATCTTCGTGCTCGTAAAGATGGCTTCCGTCGAAAAACGCGAGTCCATGGGCGTCGCGTGGAAAGTGCGCGGGCGTCCAGTCAAGAATCACGCCCAGGCCCTGCTGGTGACATTGGTCGACGAAATACATGAAATCGGCGGGCGAGCCGAAGCGGCTGGTTACGGCGTAGTAGCCGACGGTTTGGTAGCCCCAGGAAGCGTCAAAGGGATGCTCCATGATGGGCATCAACTCGATGTGCGTGAAGCCCATGCCCTTCACGTAGGGGATCAGTTCTTTGGCCAGCTCACGATAGGTAAGCCAGCGATCACCCTCGGCGGTCTTGTGCTTCCATGCCCCGATGTGAACCTCATAGATGGACATCGGCGAGTGCAGCCAATCGTGGGACCGCCGCGCGTCGAGCCATCCCGAATCGCTCCATTCATAGCGGTCGATGTTGGAGACGACCGATGCGTTATTGGGTCGCACTTCCGTGGCAAAGGCATACGGATCGGCCTTCAGGCCCAGGTGCTCTCCGATCCTCGAAAGGATTTCAAATTTGTATAGGGTTCCCTCGGTCAGGCCCGGCAGGAAGATCTCCCAGATGCCGCTCGATCCGCGGCTGCGCATGGGGTACACGCGCCCGTCCCAAGAGTTGAACTCGCCGACAACGCTCACCCGGCGGGCATTGGGCGCCCACACGGCAAAATGGACGCCCTTGATGCCGTCAACCTCTCGCACGTGCGCGCCAAGTTTTTCGTAGTTGAGGTAATGCGTGCCTTCACTCAGCAGGTGAAGGTCGTAGTCGCTTAGCAACGGAGGAAACGCATAGGGGTCATGCATCTGCACGCGGGTGCCGTCGACGAATGTAAATTCCAGCCCATAGGCCGTCGGATTGACAGTCTGGCCCGGGATAAGCACCGGCGCTTCAGGGAGAAGAATCGCTTCAAACAAGCCGTCGGGATGAATGCGCTTGGCGGCAAACGGCACGGCTCCGCGGCGCCACAGAACGTGCACCTCTCTCGCACCGGGGTGGTAGGCGCGGATGGCCAGCGCCGGCTTGCCGTTCCGCTCGACCCAATGCGGGCCTAGAACCTGAAATGGCTCCGAGTGTGTTGCACCTGCAATGCTGTCAATCTCTTCCTGGAAGCCGTCTTTAATTGTGCCGCCGCCGGAAACCTCATTGGTGTGCATTCGACTCGCGCGCCTCGGAAGCTACATCTTAGCGGAGCGCAGGGTTCTCCGCCAGATGTCCTAATTTCCGGTCATGGGTCAGTTTCGGGTAAGTGCGTTACTCAGGAGTTGGGTCAAGAATTCGCTGAAAAACATGACCACAGCAGCAATTCATAGACGCGGTCCCGTCCCGTAAATTCAAAGACGACCCTTCGGGCAAATAGAATTCGATTTTCGGAGGGATCACGTACTTTAGTAGGTTCGCAGTGAAATACGCAATCGGGTATAAGGCTATGAGTAAAGCAAATAAGAGGTTGTCCCCCCGAATCCCGAGGAGGAGAAAAATGATTGCACACAGTACAAGGTTTATCAGAAGGCCTGCCCTCCCATAGGAGCGAGGGGAAGCGAGTTGAACGTGGCACACCGGGCAGGGAAACGGCCGGACGGCCGAAACATCCCTGCGCCTCAAAACTGCACCGCACTTGACACAGACCCCGACGAGTCTAGGCATCGCCTTTTATGTGCAAACAGCGCCATAGTACACCCGTCTCGCTTGTTCGCATTACCGTCGAGGACTTACAACTCCTGAGTAATCGGGTTACCAGAAACTGATCCGGCACCTCATTTCGGCCGGGCCTCAAAAAACGGGGCTGGTTCCACAACGAAGCAACCTGTTCAAACTTAGTACGGAAGTACCATTGGCGGCTAACTCGCTGAGCCCGAACATGGATGCGGGGTTTGGTCCAGTCCGTCTAACAGCATTTGCGACGGATATTTGACTGATCTTGCTGAGCAGCTTTTGGGGTCGCGCCCAAGTGTCTAAGCTCATTTCGGCCTAAAAGTGACTTTCGACTCCAGGAATAACGGTTCTTTGCGCCCTCAGGCCCTTAACGGGACCGACGTAAGCCCCAAATCCCAGCATCCAGGAAAGAACGGGCAATTATCCCTGCCGATCGGCACACCCCAGCCCCGTCCAGAGTCTTCCGAGAAGTTCCGCTGGCTCTTCGAAAACGCCGTAGAAGGAATGTTCCAGACGACCCCGGAAGGTGGATATCTGTGCGTCAACCCCGCGCTGGCCCGCATGTACGGCTATGACTCGCCCGAAGAACTGGCCCAAAGCATCCGGGACATCGGCCGCAAGGTGTACGTCAACTTCGAGCGGCGCGAGGAGTTCAAGCGCCTGATGGAAGAGCGAGGCGCGGTAGAGAACTTCGAGTATCAGGTGCGTCGGAAAGACGGCGTGGCCATATGGATCTCGGAGAATGCCTGGGCGGTACGCGACGGCCAAGGGAAGATCGTCAGTTATGAGGGCACCGTTCAAGACATCACCGAGCGGCGGCGATCGGAACTCGAACGGCAGGTAACCCTAGAAATCATCCGCTCCGTTACGGTGACGGACAATTTAGATGACCTGCTGCGCTTCATCCATCTGGCGCTCAAGAGGGTTTTGGACGCCGAAAACTGCTTCGTGGCCCTGTGCGAACCTTCTTCGGGAATATTTAACTTTCCGTTCTTCGTCGATCGATTTGACGTGCCCCCGGCGCCGCAGAAGCTCGGCCGGGGCTGCTCGGACTTCGTCTTCCGCACCGGGCAACCTATGCTGATCTCCCCCCAGCGGTTTCAGGAACTGGCGGAGGAAAACGCGGTGGATCTCATCGGCACGCCGTCTCGATCTTGGCTCGGAGTCCCGTTGCGGACTCCGGCGGCGAAGATGGGCGTGCTGGTAGTGCAAAATTACGAACGCGAGAATGCTTACACCGAAAGCGATATGGAATTCCTCCATTCGATCGGCGGACAGATCGCCTTGGCCATCGAACGCAAGAGCGCCGAAGAGAAGCTGCGGGAGAGCGAAGCGCGTTCGCGCGTTCTGATCGAACAGTTGCCCGCCGTGCTATGGACTGTGGACAACAGCCTTCACTTCACTTCCGCGGTCGGCGCGGGCTTGGCCCGCCTGGGGCTGCAACCGAACCAGATCGTGGGCATGTCGCTCTCCGAATACTTTGAAACTACGGACCAAACGTTTCCGCCGATCGCCGCGCACAGCCGGGCGTCGAAAGGCGAGCCCGTTACCTTTCACGTCGAATGGAAAGACGGCAGCTATGCCTGCCACGTCGAGCCGCTTCGTGACGCCGCCGGCGAGATTCACGGCGCGATTTGCATGGCGCTTGATATTACGGATCGCAAGCAGTTGGAGGAGCAGTTCCGCCAGGCGCAAAAAATGGAGGCCGTCGGCCGGCTGGCCGGAGGCATCGCGCACGACTTCAACAACCTGCTGATGGTCATTCAGGGTTATGCGGATCTGCTAGCTGATCGCATTCCTTCGAGCGATCCGCTGCGCCGCAACGCCGAGCAGATTCAGACCGCCGCGCAGCGCGCTACTTCGCTCACGCAGCAGCTACTGGCCTTCAGCCGCAAGCAGATGCTCGCGCCGAAGATTCTTGGCGTTCACAGTGTCGTTGCGGATATGGAGAAGATCCTCCGCCGGTTGATTGGCGAGGATATCGAGCTTCGTGTTTCCGCTGCGCCGGATCTCTGGCTGGTGCGCGCGGACCGCAGCCAGATCGAGCAAGTGATCATGAATCTCGCCGTGAACGCGCGGGATGCCATGCCCTCCGGCGGCCGCCTAACTATCGAAACGGCTAACGTCGAGCTCGACGGGTCGTTTTCTCATTCGCCCACCGTGCTCGCGCCCGGCAAATACGTGATGCTTGCCGTTACCGACAACGGCAGCGGCATGGACTCCAAAACGCAGGCGCACATTTTCGAGCCCTTCTTTACGACCAAAGAGAAAGGCAAGGGCACAGGTCTGGGTTTGGCGACCGTGTACGGTATTGTGAAGCAGAGCGGCGGATATATCTGGGTGTACAGCGAACCCGGCCGCGGCACGACGTTCAAAATTTACTTGCCTCGCGTGCAAGGTTCGGGCGTGGTGACGGGGCGCGATCGCCCAGGCGAAATCACGGAATCGCTGCGCGGCACCGAAGTTGTCCTGCTTGTTGAAGACGAGGCGGGAGTCCGCGAACTGGCGCGCGAATACCTGCAGCTGAGCGGTTACACCGTTCTCGAAGCACGCGATGGTCATGTGGCGCTCGAATTGGCCAACATGCACTCCGGGCCGATTCATCTGCTCATGACCGATGTGGTGATGCCCGGCATCAGCGGACGCGAACTGGCCCAGCGCGTCCTGAAAATCCGCCCTGAGATCAAGATTTTGTACATGTCCGGATACACGGACCAAGCCGTCGTCCATCAGGGGATACTCGAGAGCGACGCCATCCTGCTTCAGAAGCCGTTCTCGATGGCCACACTTGCCTCTAAGCTCCGCGAGATACTGGCCGCCGAAACGGTGCGGTAGCCGCTAGTCTTCTTTCCCGACCTTTCCGCTGAAGCGCGATACCCCACCACAGTGTTTCCGGTTGGTACAGCTGTGCGCGTGTGAATCACTTCCCATCGCATTTCGTAGCCTGGACTATCGTCCACTCGACCGCTTCATACCGCCAACTAGCTGACAAATAGGTGGTTGTGCCTTGGCGCGGAACAGGCGTACTCAGTGCACCTTGGGCGCTCGGCGTGCAACGCTTCTTTGGTGAGACCCGGAATCGAAGCAGGCCGTCAAAGGCAGGGAATCCGGGTCCGTAGAACTGAGGGGGTGAAGCGATGGAAAACAACATAGTGGAAATGGGGAGCAAGGTGGCAATAGGCGCGACGGAAGGAATCATCGGCGAGCGCCGCCTTTGGAACCGCGGTTCTGATCCAGGCCGTTGACGATTGGCGGCAGGGAACGCTCAGAAAACGCCGGGAGGCGCAGCGGTTTTTGTTCGACGATCAAGCTAACCTCAGTCGCGTGTGCGCCGGTGCCGGCCTCGATCCGGACAGATTTTCATGCAAGCTGTTGAAGATCGGCGACAAAGTCGAAATGAACAACCATTGGCGCCCGCCGCTCGCGGCTTGATCTGGCCGGCGGTGAGTGTTCGACGCGTACGCGATACGTGGGAGTCGTTGTCCGCGGCACAAGATTTCCAGTCTTCGGCTGAGCCCGTGGCGTAGAATTGTCCCGTCTCGCTCGAGGCTGATGGCCCCTTCTTCCAGCACTACGGTCTGCCCGGAAAAGCGCCTCCTGGTTTGTTGCGCCCGCACGCAAATGCGCCCCGCCATCGCGGAAGAAATTCGCGCGATTGCGGCCGGCCCGCTGGACTGGGATTTCCTGCTGCGAGAGGCCGCCGAAAATTCCGTAACGCCGCTCGTGGCGCGTCACCTTCCTGTTTGCGCCCCCGAAACTCCCACCGCCGTGCTCGAATTGCTCGAGAAGTCGACTCGCGCCAACGTGGCCCGCAGTTTGATTTTGACGGCGGAGCTTCTCGGCGTGCTCGACCTTCTGCGGTCTGCGCATATCCTCGCGATTCCCTACAAAGGCCCGGTGCTCGCGGCGCAGGCCTACGGCGACCTTACGCTGCGGGAATTTGACGACCTGGACATCATCGTCCGCCAGCGGGACATGGCCGCGGCACACAAAGTCATGACCAGCCTCGGCTTCGCCACCAACTCCCTCGGGCGCTTTTCTGTGGAAGACTCGCCGGTCATCCCCGGCGAATACAGCTATCGTGACGAAGCACGCGGCCTGATAGTGGAGCTTCACACCGAGCGCACGCTGCGCCACTTTCCGGTGACGCCGGACCTGGACCGTCTCGCCCCGCGACTGGTTCCCGTGGTCTTGAGCGGGCACGAAGTTCAAACCTTCGCAGCGGAAGACGGGCTGACGTTTCTCTCCGTCCACGGATCGAAGGATCTTTGGGAGCGGCTTTCCTGGGCGGTGGACATCGCCGAGCTCCTCCGCACGCGCCCCGATCTAGATTGGGATTCTGTATTCCGATTCGCGCAGTCTGTCAAAGCCGAGCGCATGCTGCATCTGGGTCTGATCCTTGCCACGCAGCTTCTGGACGGCCCCGCGCCCGCGGAAGTTCGCACCCGCATCTGCGCGGACCATATCGCTGCGGGGCTCGCTCGGGAATTTGAAGGAAGACTGCTTAGTCGCGGATGGACGCCGCTAGGTTCCTCCGCGCGTTTCAATCTACGCCGCCGCATGCTGTCCGGAAAACGCGCGGGATGTGCCTATTCTTTGCGGCTGGCGCTGGCTCCGGCCCAGGACGACTGGTCGGACCTGCATCTTCCGCGCGCTCTCATGCCCCTCTATATCTTGCTGCGCCCGTTCCGGCTGTTGCGTAAGTACGGGCTAGGAGGGGATCGTTCGTCGCGCCCTTCTTGAATTGATGCGGAGTCCAGGACAGCCTTGCGGAAAACTCAGGGCCGAACGATCATGACTTCGGTCGATTTCACCAGCGCCGCCGCGGTCTCTCCCACCTTCAGTCGCATTTCGCGCACGGCATCGGCGGTGATGATCGAGGTAATGTGCTGGCCGCCGATCGACAGGGTTACCTGGGCCATCAGCCCGCTGATCTGAACGTCCGTCACGCGCCCCACCAATTGGTTTCGCCCGCTGATTTTGCGGTAATTCTTGCGGCGGTCCGCGACTTCGTGTTGTTCGGAGGCCTTATACAGAAATCGATCCACTTCCGTTTCGGGGACGCGATGATGGCCGCCGGCGGTCTGAACGGTGCGAATCTTTTTCTTATAGATCCACTGCTTCAGCGTCGGATAGCTGATGCCGATGACCTTCGCGGCCTCGCGTGGCGTGAATAGTTTCAAATGCCGGAGAGATTATCATAAATTCGAGAGCAGCGAATGCCGGTTCGCCCGGTCAGCTCGCAGGCCAACTGAGCGGCAAATTTGACAGCCCCAAGCGTGAGTGATATCAAAGTTGGCTCACTTCGCAGCGAATAATTTTAAAAATTCAGCTGAGCCTAGAGGCGGAAGGATAGACAACACCGGATGATGATGAACCGAACCTGCCTGGCTCTGTTGGTTTTGACGATTGGGCTAGCGATTGTAATGACAGGTTGTGGAGGCGGCAGCAGCGCGGCGGGGGCTTTGGCCCTTTCGCAGCAGACCATCCTGTTCGGTAATTCGATCGGCAGCGCAACAAACCCCGTGCCTGTCTCCGTGAGCGTCTCGAATACAGGTAGTGGCACGCTTTCCTTTACGGCTTCGAGCGACTCGCCCTGGCTCTCAGTGACTCCTGGAAGCGGGAGCGCCCCTGGGCCGCTGCAAGTTTCCGTCGCTTTGGGAGCGTTGGCGGTGGGCAGCTACACGGGTCACATCACCGTCACTGCCGCCGGTGCGTCGGGATCACCTGCCGTGGTCACGGTCACGTTTGTCGTCGCGCCCACACCCTCGAACGCCGCATTTTGGGGCCAATGGGGAGCGGATCCCCAGCACACCGGCATGGTCCCCACGACCGGCCAAAACGTAGCCCACCAGCTCGCCGACATTGTGTACGAACCGTTCGTCGCGCAGGAGCAAGCCGAGACGAAGGGCGCGACCGGAGACGGCGAGCTGACCGTGCATTATCAGGCGCCTATCACCGATGGCAATGACGTCTACATGATGGTCAAGACCGGCACGTACAAGTCTTGTAGTCCGGCTGGCGCGTGGTCCTCCGGAGCCGCCTGCGGGCCCAATACTTGGTCGACCGAGATATGGAACGAAGCGCGCTTCACCTGGATCGGCGGGAGTCTGGTCGAGGTCTGGGATTTTCCGACCGATTGGAAGCCGGAGCCAAATGGCAGCGCACTACAAGGTTGGGAACCGGTTTTTCATCCGCTGGACGCGAACGGATTCATCTACGTTCCCGGCGCGGGCGGCACGATTTGGAAAGTGGATAAGGCCAACGGCAATCCCATCTCGCACGTCAATCCGTTCACTGCTACCGGCATCAACGCTGCGGACACCTTCGTCGCCGGCCCGTTGAGTGCCGACGCCTCAGGCAACATCTACTACAACACAGTCGAGATGGCCGACCCAGCCCAGGGCGACCCATGGCTGCACGACATACTGGGGGCGTGGCTTGTGAAAGTAACGCCTGGCGACACGGCGAGCACTCTCACATTTGCTTCACTGATCCCCGGAGCACCCGCGGGAGGCGCGACCACTTGCCCGGGGCAATTCTCTGGAGCATCAACGCTTCCGTGGCCCCCAAGTACCACGGCGGTGCCTCCGACGGAACTCTGCGGCTCGCAACGGCCGGGCATCAACGTCACGCCGGCCATCGCGCCGGATGGAACGATCTATACGGTAAGCGTGGCGCATCTGGACGAAATGCAAGCCTACCTCGTGGCCGTGAAGTCCGATTTTTCGGGGCCGAAGTGGGCGGCATCGTTGCAGAATCGACTGAACGACGGCTGCGGGTTCCTCGTTCCGATCGGCCCCAGCAATAGCACTCCGAACGCCTGCCGCGTGGGCTCCAATATGGGCGTTGATCCCACTACGAACGCTCCCGGCTCCGGTGTAATTCTGCCGGAGTCTTCCTCCTCACCCACAGTGCTGCCCGATGGCTCCGTTATTTTTGGCGCCATGACGAACTACAACGGCTTTCGCGGGCACCTGTTTAAGTTTGACGCCCTCGGCAACTTCGCGGGCGCGTATGACTTCGGTTGGGACTCGACGGCGGCGGTCTATTCGCACGGCGGCACGTACTCCATCGTGCTGAAGGACAATCATTATCCAAGCGCGCTTTATTGCAACCTGTCGAGTTCCACTTGCCAATCCCAGCTGGAAGGACCCTTTTACATCACCCAGCTGAATTCCGATCTGACGATCGACTGGCAGTTTAAGAGTACGAACACGCAAAGCTGTATGCGAAATCCGAACGGTTCGATCAGCTGTACGACGACGAACCCCAACGGCTTTGAGTGGTGCATCAACATGCCGGCGGTGGACGCGAGCGGAACGGTCTATGCCACCAGCGAAGACGGCAACATCTACATGCTGCCCCAGGGGCACTCCGGAATCTTCACCGTGCCCGCGGGAAATCTGTTCCTGAACCTTGCGGAGGGGGCTGCTTACACGCCTCTTTCCATCGGGCCAGACGGAAAACTCTACACGCAAAACAACGGACACATGTTCGTGGTCGGAAACTAGTTTGTGAGCGTTGACGAGTCAAGCCGCCATAGAAGCATCGCTTTCGCGCCTATATTTCAAAGCTCACGCGGGTGGTCTCTCCTGCGGTAGAATGGTGCCGGAGCAGGGCGTGTTGAACCTTTTTCCGTGCTCAGTGGCCGCAACCAGCCCGGCGCCGCGGCGAACCTTCAAGGCAATTTTCCACCGCGCTTCGCACCACGCGCGCTTACATCCACTGCTGCTAAGACCTAGAGGAAAGTGATAAGGAGACAGCCATGAGTTCCCCGAAATCGACCCCCGACGTACGCGGAGCGGTGACGACGGAAAATCCGCTTCAGGCGCTTGCCAAGTTTGGGCAGTCCGTCTGGTTGGATTACATCCGGCGCGACTTGATCACTACCGGAGAGCTGGCGCGCCTGATCAAGGAAGACGGCCTGCGCGGCATGACTTCCAATCCGTCGATTTTTGAGAAGGCCATCGCGGACAGCAAGGAATACACCCCCTTTCTCCAGGATCTGGAGAAGGAAAAGGGCCTGGATGCCACCGCCGTCTACGAACGGCTTGCGGTGCGCGATATTCAGGACGCCGCCGACATCATGCGCCAGGTGTATCACAGCACGCAGCGCCGGGACGGCTACGTGAGCCTGGAAGTCTCGCCATATCTTGCGCACAAGACGGGCGAAACAATCGATGAGGCGCAACGCCTGTGGAAGACTGTCGGCCGCGACAACGTAATGATCAAGGTTCCCGGAACGCCCGAGGGACTGCCGGCGATTCGCGATCTGATCGGCCGCGGCTTGAACATCAACGTGACTCTGCTTTTTGCGCAAGAGGTTTATCGCGAAGTTGCGCTGGCCTACATCGCCGGGCTAGAGGATCTTGCCGCGCGCGGAGGCGACGTCAGCCGCGTCGCGAGCGTCGCCAGCTTCTTCGTGAGCCGCATCGACACGCTGGTCGATGGTTTGCTCGCCGCGCGCATCAAGAGCGCCACCAGCGATTCAGACCGCACGCTTCTGCAGGGCTTGCAGGGAAAAGTAGCCATCGCCAATGCCAAGATGGCTTACGAAATGTACAAGGAAATCTTCAGCGGTCCTCGATGGGATGCCTTGGCCAAGCGCGGCGCGCAGACGCAGCGTCTGTTGTGGGCCAGCACCAGCACCAAGAATCCCGCGTACCGCGATGTTATGTATGTGGAGGAGCTAATCGGTTCGCCCACGGTGGATACCATCCCCCCGGCCACGCTCGATGCGTTTCGCGATCACGGCCGGCCGCGCGCCAGCCTCGAAGAAGGCGTCGAGCAGGCCCGGCAGACGATGAAGGATCTGGCCACTGCTGGAATTTCCATGAAGCAGGTGACCGATCAACTTACCGACGAAGGCGTGAAGCTTTTTGCGGAAGCCTTCGACAAGTTGCTGGCTGTTGTAAGCGAGCATGCCGGAAAGAAATCGCCCGCAGCCGAGGGCGCCCTCACGTATCGTTTGCCGGACGATCTCGCCAAAGCTGTTCAGGCCACGCTCGACGACTGGAAAGCCGGAAACAAAGTGCAGCGTTTGTGGTCTGGGGACGCTTCGCTGTGGACCAACACCGACGAAGGCAAATGGCTGGGCTGGCTCGGGATTGTCGGGGAGCAAATCGCGCAGCGCGCCCAGTTCGAAAAAATTGCCGCGGAATCCCGCGCCGCGGGATTCACTCACGTGCTGTTGCTGGGCATGGGCGGGTCGAGCCTGTGCGTGGAAGTGATGGAGAAGACCTTCGGCAAGATCGCCGGCGGCCCGAAAATGCTGGTGCTGGATTCCACCGATCCGGCGCAGGTGAAGGCCGTTGAAGCCAAGCTCGACCTGGCCCATACCCTCTTCATTGTGTCCAGCAAGTCCGGCAGCACTCTGGAACCCAACATCTTCAAGCAATATTTCTACGATCGCCTCAAGCCCGTTGTCGGAGCCGCGGAAGTAGGGAAGCACTTCATCGCCGTCACCGACCCTGGCTCGCATATGCAGAAAGTGGCCGAGGCGGATGGCTTCCGAAGCGTCTTCTTCGGTTTGCCCAGCATCGGCGGACGCTATTCGGCTCTGTCGGATTTTGGAATGGTTCCCGCCGCCGTCCAGGGCCTGGATGTCGCGAAATTCCTCGATCGCACGCAGGAGATGGTTGGCGCTTGTGGCGCGGCGGTGCCCCCGGATCAAAATCCGGGCGTGTTGCTCGGCGCTATTCTTGGAACGCTGCAGAGGAAGGGGCACGATAAAGTCACCCTCTTTACGTCTCCGGGAATTTCCGACCTGGGCGCGTGGCTCGAGCAGTTGCTTGCCGAATCCACGGGTAAGGAAGGGAAGGGCTTGATCCCCGTCGACCGCGAAGAGCTTGCGGAACCGGCGGCATACGGCAAAGACCGCGTTTTCGTCTACCTCCGCCTGGCAAACGCACCGGACGCCAAGCAGGACGCGGGCGTCGAAGCCCTCGAAAAAGCCGGTCAGCCTGTGGTGCGGATCTCTGTGCCGGATATCTACGCCATCGGTCAGGAATTCTTCCGTTGGGAAATCGCTACGGCCGTCGCTGGATCCATCATTGGCATCAACGCCTTCAATCAACCGGATGTGGAGGCCAGCAAGATCGAGACGCGCAAGCTGACCTCGGAGTACGAACAGAAAGGCTCGCTCCCCGCGGAGACTCCGTTGCTACAGGAGGGCGGCCTCAAGCTGTTCACCGACGACCAGAATGCCGCGGCTCTGAAGCACTCGGTGAGCGGGAATGCCACCGTGGTCGGATATTTACGCGCGCACCTGAATCGCCTTCTGGCCGGCGATTATTTCGCGCTGCTGGGATTCATCCAGATGGACGAAGAGAATACCGGCCTGCTGCAGTCAATTCGCCACGAGGTGCGCGACGCCAAACGCGTGGCCACCTGCCTTGGTTTCGGTCCGCGTTTTCTCCATTCAACGGGACAAGCCTATAAGGGAGGCCCGAATTCCGGAGTCTTTCTGCAAGTTACTTGTGATGACGCCGCGGATGTGCCGGTGCCGGAACAGAAATATACCTTCGGGGTGGTGAAGGCGGCGCAGGCGCGAGGCGATTTCCAAGTACTCGTGGAGCGGAAGCGCCGTGCGCTGCGGGTGCACCTAGGCTCCGACGTGCAGGCGGGTCTCGCGAGGCTCCGTCAGGCGATTCTGGAGGCCCTTTTCTAGGAGCCCCTTCCTGGCTGCCCGCTGGAAGCCATCTCACAGATATAGTTCGCGTGCGGGGAAGGTCGAGTCCTTGGGCCTTGGTGCTTTAGCCTTTTGGATTTTCTCCGTCATTTGTAGCGGCCGGCTTTAGCCGGGCGTCTTTGTTTTGCGGTTTTAGGGGTTGAAGCTTGGGCAGCGCGGACGTTCTCCAATCTTTGTAGGGGCCGCCTCGCAGTTTAGGCGGGCGCATTTGTTTTTTGTTTTGCTCTTGGCTTGTCTCAGGTTTTCGTAGCGGCCGGCTTTAGCCGGGCGTCTTTGTCTTGTGGTTTTTAGGGGGTCGGAGCTTTAGCTCCGACATAAAGTTCGCCTACTCCTCAGGGGTTTTAACCCCTGAGGCTGGCCATCACCAGGGGAGTGTTTCGATGAACGGCGATTCCGACACGCAGAGCACAGCCGGCCAGCAGGCAGGCCCATGCGCCATGGTTCTGTTTGGCGCAGGCGGTGATTTGACCAAGCGCAAGCTCATGCCCGCCATCTACAACCTCGCGAAGAGCAAACTGCTGCCTGAGCAGTTCGCGATCATTGGCGTATCCATCGAGCAGTATTCGATCGAAGAATTTCGCAAGCTCATGACCGAAGATATTGGCCAGTATTCCGGCGAAAACGTCGACGCCAAGAGCCGCGAATGGTTCGCCAAGCGTATCTACTACGTCTCGGGCGATTTCAAGGATGCCGGTCTGTACCGCAAATTGGCGGAGGTGTTAGGCCAGGCGGAGCAGGAGCAAAGAACGGAAGGGAACTGCCTCTTCTATATGGCTACCAGTCCGGTATTTTTTTCCGTGGTGGCGGAGCAGTTGGGCGCGGCCGGTCTTACCAAGGAAGAAGCGGGAAAGTGGCGCCGCGTGGTCATCGAGAAGCCCTTCGGCCACGACCTGCCGTCGGCAGTTGCGCTGAACCACGCGCTCCGCTCTGTGCTTGAAGAGAAGCAGATTTACCGCATGGATCACTACCTCGGGAAAGAGACCGTTCAGAACATTCTGGCCTTCCGCTTTGCCAATGGGATTTTCGAGCCGGTGTGGAACCGCCGCTACGTGGACCACGTGCAGGTGACGGTTGCCGAAGAGCTCGGCGTCGAGCTGCGCGGGGGATATTACGACACGGCCGGGGCGCTTCGAGACATGGTGCCCAACCACATCTTTCAGCTGATCACGCTTTCCGCTATGGAGCCGCCGATTTCCTTCGATGCCGAGGCCGTGCACGACGAACAGACCAAGGTGCTGCGCGCCATTCAGCCGCTGACCCCCGAGCGTGTTCTCGATCACGCCGTCCGTGGCCAATACGGTGAAGGCACCATCGACGGCAAGCACGTGCCCGCGTATCGCGCAGAGCCCCAAGTAGCGCCCGATTCGCAAACACCTACATTTGTCGCCATGGCGCTGCAGATCGACAACTGGCGCTGGGCCGGCGTGCCGTTTTATCTTCGCACCGGCAAGCGCCTGGCCGGGCGTTACACGCAGGTCGTCATTCGCTTCCGTCGCCCGCCCTTCGTGCTGTTCCGCAAGACTTCGGTTGAGACGATCGCCCCCAACGAGTTGGTCATCAATATCCAGCCGGACGAAGGCATCTCGTTGAGCTTTGAGGCGAAAGTCCCCGGGCCCGTCGTGCGTCTCGGCGCCGTGAACATGAATTTCGAATATTCGGACTACTTCGGCACCACACCCTCCACGGGCTACGAAACACTGATCTACGATTGCATGATGGGTGACCCCACGCTTTTCCAGCGCGCGGACATGGTCGAAGCTGCGTGGACGGTCGTGCAACCGATCCTCGATGTGTGGAAGGCTTTGCCGCAGCGCGATTTCCCGAATTACGCGGCGGGCACTTGGGGTCCCGCGCAAGCCGATCAGCTCCTGAAACGCGAAGGCCGCGAATGGCGCGATCCGATGCAAGCCAGGAACGGGCGACAGCGCACCGCCGCTCCAGCTCCTCCCGCGCAGCCTGCCCCCTCAACGAAGTGACCCAAGTTCCCCCGCTTTCCCTCGATCCATCGAACCAGTGGGCGTTCGGCGGCCCCTTTTTGCTATAATTCGGTCACCCAAATGGATTTCGACCATCTAGTTACCTTCTTAGAGATTGCCAAACAGGGCAGTTTTTCCCGCGCCGGCCAGAAGCTTTACCGCTCGCAGCCGGCCGTGAGCGCCCAGATCCGCCAGCTGGAACAGGAGTACGGACAGAAGCTGTTCGACCGCGTGGGAAAGTCGGTGCGGCTCACGGTTGCGGGGGAGACCCTGCTCGAATACGCCTCCCGCCTGCTTACCCTGCGGAATGAGTCGTTGCGCGCCGTGGCGGATCAGGCCAGCACGCCGCGCGGCACCCTGGCCGTGGGAGCCAACGAAGCCACCTGCCTCTACGTCTTGCCGGACATTTTCGCCGAATATAGCCGCCGCTTTCCGTCCGTGCAGATCAGCATCTACCGCAACTTCAGCCACAAGGTGCTCGAGAAAGTCGAAGACGGCACGGTGGACGTGGGCATCGTCACTTTGCCCGTGAAATCGCCGAGCCTGAAAGTGCACCCCATCTTTCGCGACCGCCTCATGCTCATGGTCGCCCCGACGAATCCTCTTGCTGCCTATAAGAGCGTGCGCACTGCGGACATCGCCGGGCAGCCGCTGATCTTTCCCGAAGACCGGCTTCACGCGCCAGGTGCTCGACAAGCAGTTTCGCCCGTTCCGTTCGCATCTGCGGATAACGATGGAGCTCCCTAGCGTGGGCATGATCAAGCAGTTTGTGGCCGCGGGCCTGGGCGTCTCGTTGATCAGCGAAGGTTTTGCTCGCGACGAAGCGCGCAACGGCGTGGTGAAGCTCATCCCCATTTCCGACATGGAAGTTTGGCGCGAGCTGGGAATCGTCTACCGCCGCGACCGCACGCTGCCGCGCTCTGCTTCGGCCTTCGTCGCGCTGGTTCGGCAGGGAGTGACCGGCGCGGCTGCCGACGGCGAAGGGCACGGCCGCCTGGCTCATCGCCGCTAAGCCTCGCGTCCGGCCAACTGCCGACGGTCGCATGTGCTATTGCCGCTCGCGCAGAAGCTTTGCGATTTCGTTGGCCGCTTGAAATTCCTGCGACAGATCTTTGCTGGTGAGGTGCGTCCGCAGGTAGTCGATCGCTTGCCCCAGGCGGTCGAGCGCTCGCGCGGCATTCTCGGTGTTGGTCATAAACACGTCGCGCCAGACTTCATAGGGACTGCCGGCCAGCCGCAGCATGTCTTGCAAACCGGGGCCAGCGAGAGATAGCGGCAGGCCCGTTTCGTCGGTTTCGTCCTGCACTACGCGCGCCAGCGCCACGGCCAGGAGCTGAGGCAGGTGCGAAGTGATGCCCACCGCCCAATCGTGGGTTTCGGCGTCGCACCACACCGGCTCCGCGCCGATCGCGCGAACGACTTCTGCGAATTTCTTCACGCGCGCATCGGCGTCTTCGCTCGATCCGATGAGCGCGTAAGGCGCGCCGCGAAAAAGACCGGCATCGGCTTGCTCGATGCCGGATCGCTCCTTGCCGGCCATCGGATGCCCGCCCAGGAACCGCGCGCCGTTCTTGACCACCGGCCAAAAATGTTCCGCGGCCGTTCGGCCGATCACCGCCTTCGTGCTGCACGCGTCCGTGACCAGGGCGTGGGCCTCGGCATGCCGCGCAACCGCTGGGATCGCTTCGATGGCCGCGCCGATGGGCAGGGCGATATACACCAGATCCGCTCCGCGAACCGCAGCGGCGATGTCCGCCGCGGATTCCGCGACTGCGCCACGCGCCACGGCGCCCGCGACCGACTCCGGCCGCCCGTAGCCCACAATGGAAATCTCGGGGAATTGTTGACGCAGCGCCAGGCCGAAGGACCCTCCGATCAGGCCGGTGCCGAGGATTGCGACGCGGCGGAACGACGGGCTATTCATTAGTGCACCGGGAAACTGTGATTGGTGAGCAGTGATTGGTGATTGGTGGTACCGAAACCGCCCTAGTTATTGACGGGTAGAATTTGCGTCCGTCTTTTGTTTTGAGCGAGTTGCGCCGATTTCTACCTTGCAGCCATTGACGGGTAGAGGCTGTGATTTGTGAGTGGTGACTGTTGGATAGTGAAGGGTCGGCGGTGGGGACGGACCGAGAAATACTTGCTGCGGATGAAGCGGCGCATCGGAACGCGCTCGCGCGCGAGTTGTTTATGTCGGAGCTGAAGCTCCGACCCCCTAAAAGTCTCCGATTTCTGCCTTGCAGGAGGCGAGGATGCAAGGAAGCCGGAAGGCACGGAGGAAGCAAAAGCAGGGGAGGAAGCAAAGTGCCACACGAAACGATGGTCGAAGGGGCCGGAATAAAGTTCCGGGCTGGTTCGACCCTCGATGATTGTTTCCAACGACTTACGAGGGGGTGAGTCCATCGAGGCGTTCCGGGCTGGGTCGAAGGGTCGTGGTGCAGGCGAAGAAGCAAAGGAGACACAGGAAGTACCGGAAATAGTGGGGCGGGCTCTGCGGTCCCTGGCGTCCGGCTTCGCACCGTCTGCGTCATTTCCATCCTTTGCCTCATCTCTCTTCCTAGCCTACCTTATTGCGCGCTTGCATCTCGGCTTTGCCCGGAGTGCGGGCGCGCACCCATAATTCTAGGGCCGAATGAGCGAAGGTCAATATCAAAGGCCTGTGGAGATTTTGTGCGGGAAGATTTTCAGGATGATGAGGTTGCGATGCACCGGGCGGCCGAAGGATTTCGAAACTCGCGTGGGTAGAGCAACGCGAGAGGTGGTCGCTTCCACTCGGCTTTGAACCGCGAGAAAAGCCCCACCCTTGCAAAGGACGCAAGGGCGGGGCACCCTGCGGCGTGGGATGATCTCGGAGGTGAGGGGCGAAGCGAGTATGATTCGACGATGTTCGATGCGTCCATGAACGGCGGAAAGGTTGGCCACCCGCTAGTCATGGGGACGCTATCTCCCCCGCCATCGAAGAAGTAAAGGTGTGGTGCAAAAGTTGAACCTTAAGCCACTGGCATGCCCCAAGTGCGGATCTATGCTTGACCGCAATCCGTCCTGGGTAACCGGGCCGTTTAAATGCCTTGTCTGCGGGACAACCCTCCGTCGGAGAGCTGGCTCGTACCCGTTCGATGCGGTGCTCGCAGCTGTAAGCGCGATGGTCATTTGCCGTTCGCTGGGCTTGCGTGGAGGGATTTTTTTAATGTCGTTTATAGGGATATTTTTGGCATTAGTGTTTTTGTGGAGTTTTTTCCTGGGATTTTTCATGCCGGCCAAACTGGTGGTATATGAGAAAGAGCACAATTCACTGAATTTGTTCCACAGGGACAGATAGATCCGTGGCGGGTGGCCCAGCCTTTTCGTGAGTTTCTATTCCGTCCCGAGGGCTAGCGCGACCGGATGCTATGACTGCGCCAGCTTAGACGATGCCAAATTCCTTCGGCGGGTGCCCCGCCCTTCGGTTTTGGAAGGGTGGGACGCCGTGCATGATCGGGGGACTCGAATGGTTCGCCGAGCCGGAATTCATGAACGCCGTGTCGTCCACCGTGGTAGCTCGAACGTACGTTGCTCCTAGCATTCGCCTGAGTCCCCACCCTTGCAAGGAGCGCAAGGGTGGGGCACCCTGGCGGCGTGGGATGAGCTCGGAGGTCAGGGGCGGAGCGAGTATGATTCGACCATCTCGTCATTGCCTTCGCGTCAATCAAGGCGGTGAAGGGGGCGACCCGCCGAGTGGTCCACACTTGTCGTGAGCTTCGATTCCCATCTTGACGGCTGGCGCGACCGGATGATACGACTGCGCCGGTTTAGACAATGCCAATTTCTCCGAGGGGTGCCCCACCCTTCGGTTTTGGAAGGGTGGGACTCCCCGCATGACCAAGGGGCTCGAACGCCGCTACGGGCACGCCCACCTGCACTTCATCACTTGCAGTTGCTATCGCCGCCAACCGTTTCTTCGATCCGTTCGCGCGCGCGATCTATTCTTGAAGGTTCTCGATGAAGTCCGGCATCGCTACGGGCTTACGCTGGTCGGTTACGTCGTTATGCCCGAGCACATTCACCTTCTGATCGATGAGCCACCGGGCGCGACTCCGTCGGTTGTTATGCAGGTGTTGAAGCAACGCGTCTCAAAAATTCTGCGCGCCCGAGGTCGAACAAAGCTTTCTGTGTCGCAAATGCACCTCTCGAAGGAAGTGCCGATCGGATCTCCTCGAAGCTTTTGGCAACCGCGGTTCTACGACTTCAACGTCTGGAGCACGAAGAAGAAAAACGAGAAGCTCCACTACATGCACTTCAATCCGGTGAAGCGCGGGCTGGTTGGCGACCCCAAGCTCTGGTTCTGGAGCAGCTACCGTTTCTATCGATATGGAGAGCAGAACATATGCACACCGGATCGTCCACCGTGGTAGTTCGGTAGGAGGCTCTGGTTTTCGCCTGAAGCCCCACCCTTCCCAAGACGAAGGGTGGGGCACCCCTTGGCGTGGATGGTCTCGGAGGTCAGGTGCGAAGGAAGTACGATTCGACGACAGAGGCGTCCATGAAAGGCGTGAAGGCAGGGCCACCCGCCAGAACATGTGCACACCGGATCGTCCACCGTGGTAGTTCGGGACACAGTGCTCTAGTTCTCGCTTGAAGCCCCACCCTTCCCAAGACGAAGGGTGGGGCACCCCTCGGCGTGGATGGTCTCGGAGGCGCGGCTGAAGGGAGTACGATTCGACGACAGAGGCGTCCATGAAAGGCGTGAAGGCAGGGCCACCCGCCCCCCCCGCCATCGCCGGGAGTGACGCCGAAGAGAGATCCCTCGTCGGCCTGAAAAGCGGCCTCGCTCGGGATGACACCCCTAGAATTGTTTTATGGGCAACAGATTCACGGCGAGGTACGTCCAGGTTGGAGGACAAAGGACGGGCGCGAAGGCGCCAATACGGAGATTGGCGATCCCAGGAACGGCATACTTCCCAAAAGGCAGGGGCGCGAAGACATTCGCGCCCCCTGCTTTTCGGGCCCGCGAGCGTTTACTTCTTGCCGCGGGCTGCGGCCGTGGCGTCCGGCTTTAGCCAGGCCATTTGCTTGCGCAGCTCCTGGCCGACCCGTTCGATGGGATGATTCTTGTCGCGCTCGAGCAGCTCCGTGTACTTGGGGCGACCGGCTTTGTCCTCGGCGATCCATTCGCGAGCGAATGCGCCGCTCTGGATTTCTTCGAGGATCTTTTTCATTTCCTGCTTCACATGCGGGTCGATTACGCGGCCGCCGCGCGTGAGGTCGCCATACTTCGCGGTTTCGCTGACGAATTTGTGCATCTCCGCGATGCCGCCTTCGTAGATGAGGTCCACGATCAGCTTCAACTCGTGCAGGCACTCGAAGTAGGCGGACTCGGGCTGGTAGCCGGCTGCGACCAATGTTTCCCATCCCGCCTGGATGAGCGCGCGCGCGCCGCCGCACAGCACGGCTTGCTCGCCGAAGAGGTCCGTCTCGGTTTCTTCCTTGAAGGTGGTCTCGATCACGCCGGGCTTCGTGCCGCCAATGGCGTTTGCGTAGGCGAGCGTGCGATCAAAGGCGTGCCCGGAGGCATCTTGTTGCACGGCGATCAAGCAAGGCACGCCGCGGCCGGCTTCGTATTGGCGCCGCACCAGGTTTCCCGGCCCCTTGGGAGCGACCATGGTCACGTCAATATTCGCCGGCGGCGCGATCTGCCCGTACAGAATGTTGAAGCCGTGCGAGAAAAGCAGCATGGCGCCGGGCTTCAGGTTGGGGAGCACGTCATTCTTATAGACCGCCGGCTGGGCCATATCCGGCGCAAGCATGACGATCACGTCGGCGCCCTTCGACGCTTCGGACGCTGAGAGCAGTTTCCATCCGTCCTGCTCGCCCTGCTTCCACGACGGGCCGCCCTGGCGCAGACCCACCACTACATCGAGCTTGCTGTCGCGCAGATTCAAGGCGTGCGCGCGTCCCTGGCTGCCGTAACCGAGCACCGCGATGCGCTTTCCCTCAAGCGCGCGCGGGTTTGCGTCCTGTTCCCAATACATCTTTGCCATTGTTTGTTCTCCTTAGGATTGGTGCAGATCTCTTTACGCGGTGGTGACCGCGCCTTCCGACGCCGACGAAACCAATTTCGCGTACTTGGCCATCACTCCGGTCTTGTATCGCGGCGCGGGCGGCTTCCACTGCGCGCGGCGCTCGGTTAGATCAGCGTCCACGTTCAGTTGCCGAGTTTTTACGTCGAGCGTAATCGTGTCGCCGTCGCGCACCATGGCGATCGGGACCTCCGTTGGCGGCTTCCGGAGCAACGTGGCCGACCATCAATCCGTGCGTGGCGCCGCTGAAGCGTCCGTCGGTGATGAGCGCGATCGAATCGCCCAGCCCTTGCCCGACAAGCGCACCGGTGACGGCCAGCATCTCCCGCATTCCTGGGCCGCCTTTGGGTCCTTCGTAGCGGATCACCACCACGTCGCCGGCTTGAATCTTCCGCTGCTGCACGGCTTCAAACGCCGCTTCCTCGGAATCGAAAACGCGGGCCGGGCCTTTGTGAAACAGGCGCTCGTGTCCGGCCAGCTTCACGACGCAGCCGTCGGGAGCCAGCGAGCCGCGCAGAATTGCCAGGCCGCCATCTTTCTTCAACGGATTGGCCAGCGGGCGAATCACCTGCTGGTTGGGCGTCTCATGCGCCTCGGCAATCTCCGCGAAAAGGCTGCGGCCGGAGGTGGTTGGGCCATCCTGCAGAAGTCCCGCTTCTTTCAAATGTTTTCCGAGCAGGCGCATGCCGCCCGCGGCGTACATATCCGGGGCAGTGAATCGCCCGCCGGGCTTGAGGTCCGTCAGCGTGGGAGTCTTCGCGGAAATTTTGTCGAATTCGTCGATGGTCAGCGCCACGCCTGCGTCGCGCGCGATGGCCAGCAGGTGCAGAACCGCGTTGGTCGAGCCTCCCGTTGCCGCCACCGACGCAATGGCGTTGGCGAGCGAGGCGCGGGTGATCACTTGCGCGGGGCGAATATCTTTCTTCAGCAGCTCCATCACCAGCTTGCCGCAATCGATGGCCACTTGTGATTTGCGCGGATCGACGGCCGGAACTTCGTTCGCGCCCATGGGCGAAATTCCGAGGAAGGTGATCGCCGTGGCCATCGTGTTTGCCGTGTATTGGCCGCCGCATGCACCTGCGCCGGGACAGGCGCGATCTTCGAGTTCGCCCAATTCTTTCTCGGTCATCTTGCCTGCCGCGCAGGCTCCCACGGCTTCGAAGACGTCCTGAATGGTGACGTCTTTCCCGTGGAAGCGGCCGGCCATGATCGAGCCGCCGTAGAGCGAAAGGCTGGGCAGATTCAGCCGCGCGAGCGCCATTACCGTGCCGGGAATGGTTTTGTCGCAGCCGCACAGCGCCACGACGGCGTCAAACGCGTGCGCGCGAACGAAGAGTTCGATCGAATCGGCAATTACCTCGCGCGAAACGAGCGAGGCCTTCATGCCCTCGGTGCCCATGGTGATGCCGTCGGAAATAGTGATGGTGTCGAACTCGATGGGCGTCCCGCCCGCGGCGCGGATTCCTTCTTTCACTTTTTCCGCGAGCGCGCGCAGGTGGAAATTGCACGGCGTCACTTCGGTCCAAGTATTCGCGACGGCCACGAGCGGCTTCGCCAGATCGGCGTCCGTCAGCCCGGTGGCTTTCAGCATGGCGCGGGCGGGCGCTCGCGAAATACCTTTCTTGATTGCGTCACTTTGCATTCCAATCGGCCTTTCCGTGTCCTGAGTGCTGAGAATAGTGCCCCGAAAATGAAAAACCCCGCATCCTGTTTCCAGGTGCGGGGCGCAGTCGCCTAAGCTTGGCTTAGGAGGGCGGCCCCCACCTGATTCCTACATATACGCGGCGGTAAATCGGCGGTGTCATAGAGTATCGTCTCAAATCCGAATCGACAATTGCTTTCGTTGTGCATCACGACGCTTGGTGCACGGCTCGCGATGCCTCTTCATTTAGCCGCGCGACGCCCGATAAGTCAAATATGTAATTTCTGGCTCCGGCATAAGTTGCGCTTATGGCCCTCGGTTCGCGCCGCGACTGAAAGTTTCGCGCATTGTGCTTGCCGCGCATTGGTTTTCGTTCCTATAATGCGCGCATGTCAAACCAACTGAAACTTACTCGCAGGACGCTGCTCGCCACGGGCGGCGCAGCCGCGCTGGCAACTCCACTGCTCGGGTTCGCTGAGCGCGCGCAGACTGCTTCGGCCGTTCCACTGAAAGTGGAAAAAGATGTCGTCGTCGGCAAAGGTGGCGACGTCGATCTTCATTGCGACATCTACAGGCCGCCCGCGGGCACCGAAAAGCACATGGCGCTGGTGCATCTGCATGGCGGTGGATTTGCGCGCGGCAGCAAAGACACTCTTGCCGCTAAAGTCGCACCGATCACGAATCGGGGATACGTGTCCATTGCCGCGCAGTACCGGCTGACGGGTGTCGCGAAGTGGCCGGCGCAAAATGAGGATGTGAAAACGGCGATTCGGTGGGCGCGCGCCAACGCCGATTCGCTGGGGATCAATCCGAAATGGATCGCGACGGTCGGATATTCCGCGGGAGGAGACCTGGCGCTTTTTGCCGCGGGCGACCCGGACACGCAACTGGCCGCGTGCGTAGCGTTCTATCCGGCGGTGCAGCCGCAGGCTCTGCAGCAAACATTGCTCGCCCCCGGAGGCGACGCGGCTGCCGCGAAAGAGGCGAGCCCGCTTAGCCATGTGAAGGCGGGATTTCCGCCGACGGTGATTTATCACGGGCTCGCGGACATGACCGTGCCTCCTGAGAGCAGCCTGGATCTATTGAGCGTCCTGCGTACGGCCGGAGTGGCGTCTGAACTTCACACTTTTGCGGGAGTGCCGCATGAGTTTGATATGCATCCGGAATTTGCGGAGATGTGCGCCGCGCTGACGGATTTCTTTCTCGAGCGTGAGGTGCTGAATCCGCGGACGTATCCGCCATTCGGACCTGGGCGTGGCGGCCCGGAACGGCCGGGGATAAACCGCACAGGCAAGAGTGCCTGTGCCACAAAGGCTAGGAATGGCTTGACGGGGCCCGCAAGGGCTGTGAGCCATTTGAGCTGTGCTTATACGTTGCTGTTCGCACCGCAACCAGAGAATTAGCCCAGGGGCTTTTTCTCCCGATTCCGCTGCTCGGCTTCATCCACCTTCATCCATGTTTCAATTGAGGTAAGGTCCGCTTCCGTAGCTTTCCTTCCGAGGTCTTTCTTGATTTTCAGCCGCATCCGAAGTCCCTCTATCCAGGCCCATACCGTATTGACAATGGTAGAGCCGATCGCTATTTCAGCTTCGGGTTGGTATTTGTTGACAGGCACGGGGGTAGCCTCACCCACCTCATAACCGGTGAGAATGGGAGCATCGCCTTCGCTGCGTGACCCCAATTCCCGTTCCAATGGGCTCTTGTCGTCGGAATTCGGGCTCAAATGAATAATCCTTCTGTCTGGATGCGGGTTATCGGCGGAGTATATCATTGGGCTTCCAGGAATGGCTTGACGGGGCCCGCAAGGCGTCCGGTATATTTGCAGCGCGTCTATAAGGTATTGAGTACGAGGCATTGGGAACCGCGCGATGAACACGTTTTATCCTTATTTCGCCTTTAGTTACCGCTTCCCTTGGTGGGGGAGCGGGTCGGCGAAACGCGCGCGGAAATGAACTGTAACTAAAATCCGCACCAAGTTTTGATCGCCGGCCGCGAACCTCCCAACGAGGACGCGGCCTTTTTTGTTGTTCCGAGTTCTTTGAAGGCGCGCGACGCGGGAGGGACGCAAGCCATGGACATCACGGGTTGGCGAAGGAAAATCGACGAAATCGACACGGCCATGCTTCACCTACTCAATCTTCGGGCTGAACTCGCTATCGAGGTCGCGCGCATGAAAAACCTCGAAGGCCTGGCACTGCGCGTGCCGGCTCGCGAACACGCCATCGTTTTACGCATGAAGCAGTTGAATCCTGGGCCGCTCGAGAGCCGGGCGGTGGTGAAGATTTACGAAGTGATTCTCGCCGAATCGGTTCGTGCGCAACAGCGCAATTGCGGGCCGACGGGACCGTCAGCGAAGTCCGGCCGCGTTTCGGGCGCGCCCAGGGTGAAAAAGAAACGCCGATGAACGCTACAGCCAAGCCGCGCGTTGCTTTTCAAGGTGCTCACGGCGCCTTCAGCGAAGACGCGGCCGTGAAACTGCTCGGCGAGAACATCGATCTGGTTCCGCGCCCGACCTTCGAAGCCGCGTTCAGCGCGATTGAGGATTCCGCCGCCGATTACATTCTCGCGCCCATCGAGAACAGCCTGGCGGGCTCCGTGCACCGCTCCTTCGATCTGCTGGTCGAGAGCAAACTGAACATTCTCGGCGAAGTCATCATCCCCATCGTGCACAACCTGATTGCCGCACCCGGCGCTACCTTCGAGGATGTCGCGGTGGTCGAGTCGCATCCCGTGGCGCTCGCGCAGTGCGAGCAGTTCTTCATCGCCAATCCGCGGCTGAAGAGAATCGCGACGGAAGACACCGCGGGAAGCGTTCGCGACGTTCTCCGCTCGGGCGATCGCACGCGCGCGGCCATCGCCGGGCGCCGCGCCGCCGAGACTTACGGCGGAGTGATCCTGCGCGAGCACCTAGAAGACAACGCCGAAAACTACACGCGCTTCCTGCTGCTTTCTCCGTCGCTTGAGTCGGTCGAGAATGCAGACAAGCTTTCCCTGGTGTTCGAGCTCGATCACCGTCCCGGCGCGCTATCTCATGCGCTGGGGCCGTTCGCGAGCCGCAATCTGAACCTGATGAAAATTGAAAGCCGGCCGGTGCATGGGCGTCCGTGGCAATACCGATTTTATTTGGATTTGCAGGCGTCGCGCACCGATCCGGCAGTGGCGGCGGCGCTTGGCGAGCTTGAGGGTTTGGTCGTCGATCTGCGCATTTTGGGGTGCTATCCCTCGGCGCAGTGGAGCAGCAACACGAAATCTTAGTCAGGAGCGAGGAATCGAAGATGATCGTCAACATGTTCGGCACAGCTACCGAAGAACAGATTAATCACGTGGTCGAGCGCATCAAGGAGTGCGGATTCCAGGCCCATTTGATCCGCGGTGAGGAGAGAACCGTGATCGGAGTCGTCGGCAACAGCAACAAACACCGCAGTGAGCTGGAGGCGCTCAGCTCCGCGCCGGGCGTGGAGGAACTGGTCAAGATTTCGCATCCCTTCAAGCTTGCGGCGCGCAGCGTGCGGCCCGAAGGAACGGTGGTCGATCTCGGCAAGGGCGTTACCGTGGGCGGCCCGGAAATCATCGTCGCCGCCGGCCCGTGCGCGGTCGAGTCGCCCGAGCAGATTGAAGACATCGCCGCGCGCGTAGCCAAGGCCGGGGCGAAGCTCCTGCGCGGTGGCGCCTTCAAGCCGCGTAGCTCGCCCTACAGCTTTCAAGGACTCGGAGAAGAGGGCCTCAAGCTCATGCGTCATGCCGCGGATAAGAACGGCCTGCTGGTCGTGAGCGAGGTGATGGACCCGTCGCAGATCGGCGTGATGCTGCCCTACGTGGATGTCTTCCAAGTGGGCGCGCGCAACATGCAGAACTATCACCTGCTGCGTGCGCTCGGAGAAACGACCAAGCCGGTGCTGCTCAAGCGCGGAATGTCCGCCACCATCGAGGAGTTGTTGCTGAGTTCGGAATACATTATGGCCGGCGGCAACTACAAGGTAATCCTGTGCGAGCGCGGCATCCGCACGTTCGATACTTACTTGCGCAACACGCTCGACATTGCGGCTATCCCGGTGATCAAGAGCCTGTCGCACCTGCCGATCGTCGCCGATCCCTCGCACGGCACGGGGCGGCGCGATAAGGTTGCGCCGATGGCACGCGCCGCCGTGGCCGCGGGCGCCGATGGGCTGATCATTGAGGTGCATCCGGACCCCGAGCGCGCGCTTTCGGACGGCGCACAATCGCTCTATCCCGATCAGTTCGCGGAGTTGATGCAGGAGATTCGCGCCATCGCCCCGGCCGTGCATCGCAAGGTCGCCTAAGGGCGGCGGCCTTCAGCGCAGCATGCTGAAGCCGTACTTTTGAAAGATTGCGCGGGCCTGCGGGCCGGAGAGAAACGCCTCAAAATCCGCCGCTGCTGCGGCGTTTTTCGAGCCTTTGATCACGCCGACAGGATAGATTACCGGCGCGTGCGAATCTTCCGGGGCCTGCGCCGCCACGCGCACCTTTGCGGACTCTAGCGCGTCTGTCGAGTAGACGATGCCGGCGTCGGCGTCGCCCGTCTCCACGTAAGTGAGCACCTGCCGCACGTCCTTGGCAAACACCGCCTTGGCATTCACCGCTTCCGCGATGCCCAGCTTCGTGAGCACCTCCTGCGCATACTGTCCCGCGGGAACGGACGTTGGCTCGCCCAGCGCGACGTGTTTCACGCTCGGCTTCAGCAAATCCTGAAAGCTCGTGACGCCGGTTGAATCCTTGGGGACGACTAAAACAATCTCATTGCGCAGCAAATCGCGACGCGATCCTTCAGCGAGCAGCCCTTTGGCCTGCAGCTCGTCCATTTGCTTTGGCGCGGCCGACAGGAACACATCTACAGGCGCGCCTTGCTCGATCTGCAGCGCGAGTGTTCCGGAGGCGGCGTAGTTTATTGCCAGCGCCACGCCCGCGTGTTGCGCAAGATAGGTCGACCGGATTTCGTCGAGGGCGTCTTTCAGGCTGATGGCCGCCGACACGGTTAGCTCGGTTGTAGCCGGCCCTGGGGCTGGCTGGCCAGCCCAGACAACTGAGCACACCAGCAGCAACGCTGGAATCGTGCGCCGTGCATCCCGGAATCGACTCGTTAGACTCATGGCACCGTAAACCTATGTGAAAGCTGGCGATACGCTGTAAGGAGGAAGCGCCCGCGCGATCATTCTAATATGCTTTAACACAGATGCATCCGTTAGGGTATATCGTTATTGGGCTTATCGATCCGCCGAGCGCGATCGCAGCGGCACCGAGTCCAATGCCATTTGACACGGCCGCTGAAGTTGACTAAATTGGTGCTGTATCCACCCGACCATGTTGCTCCCGAATCCATGTCGCCCCTGTTGTTGTAGCCTGGCACGGTAGCGTGCGTTGGCGAGGCGGCGAATTCGTGAGCTAAGCTCATCGTAGTCAAGCACTTGAATTCGTCCCGCCCTCGAGCGAAGCCCGGGAGGCGGGTTTTTTTATGGCGTCCAGCGAATTCCAAATTGAGCTTCACGGTGCAGAGCGAGGCATGGAACCCTCTCTAAGCCAACTCGACCATTTGAAGGTGCTCGAAGCCGAGAGCATGTACATCTTGCGCGAAGCGGCAGCCGAATTCGCGCATCCGGTGATGCTCTACTCCATTGGCAAAGACTCCTCGGTGATGCTGCGCCTGGCGCAGAAGGCCTTCTATCCCGCGCAAGATTCCTTTTCCTCTGCTGCATATCGACACGAGTTACAAATTTCCGGAGATGATCGAGTTCCGCGACTGGTACGCGAAGAGCGTCGGCGCGGAACTGATCGTGCACAAGAATCAGAAGGCGCTCGACGATGGCGCCAATCCTTACGACCTCGGCACGCAGAAGTGCTGCGGCCTGCTGAAGACGCGCTCGCTGCTCGACGCGCTTGCGGAAGGCGGATTCGACGCCGCTTTCGGCGGAGCGCGCCGCGACGAGGAAAAGTCGCGCGCCAAAGAGCGCGTCTATTCCTTCCGCGACGGCTTTGGGCCAGTGGGATCCCAAGAACCAGCGGCCGGAGCTTTGGAATCTGTACAACGGGCGGCACCATAAGGGCGAAAGCATTCGCGTGTTTCCGCTTTCGAATTGGACCGAGCTGGACGTGTGGCTCTACATCCAAGCCGAAAAGATTCCCATCGTGCCGCTTTATTTTGCGAAGGAGCGCGAGGCCGTGATGCGCGGCAATTCCATTATCCTGCTGCAGACGGGCGTGAAGCTTTTGCCCGGCGAGAAAACTCAAATGGTGAAGTGCCGCATGCGCTCGCTGGGATGCGTGCCGTGCACGGGCGCGATTCGCTCCGACGCCGACACAGTGCCGGAGATTATCGAAGAGATGCTTTCCTTCCGGCGCTCGGAGCGCGAAAATCGCGCAATCGATCACGATGAAGAAGGCTCGATGGAAATGAAGAAGCGCGAGGGATATTTCTGATGTCCGCCACGGCTCCAGAACCCGAGGCCAAAGCGCCGACCGCTGCTTCGGCCAGGCCCGCTACTGCGCCCACTTCGGTAGGTGCGCCGGCGGGCATGACCGGCTCGCTGACCACCACGCGCGGCCTGCTGCGCTTTTCGACGGCCGGCAGCGTCGATGACGGCAAGTCCACGCTGATCGGGCGCCTGCTTTACGACAGCCAGGCAGTCTTCGAAGACCAGCTCGCATCCGTGCGCAAGAGCAAGATCAACCGCGCCGGCGGGCCCCATCGATTTTTCGCTGCTCACCGACGGGCTGCGCGCCGAGCGCGAGCAGGGCATTACCATTGACGTCGCCTATCGTTATTTTTCGAGCCCGCGCCGCAAATTCATCATTGCCGACACGCCCGGCCACGAGCAGTACACGCGCAACATGGCCACCGGCGCTTCCACGGCGGATGCCGCCATTGTCCTCATCGACGCGACGAAGGGCGTGCTGCGCCAGTCGCGCCGACACGCGTACATCGCGCATCTTCTGGGCGTGCAGCACATCGTGGCGGCCATCAACAAAATGGACCTGGTGGCTTTCTCCGAAGAAGTTTTCAATCGAATCTCCGCGGATTTTCGCGATTTTGCCGGGCAGCTCGGCATCGTCAATGTGTATCCCATTCCCGTCAGCGCTCTGGAAGGCGACAACGTGGTGCGCCGCAGCAAGCGCATGCCGTGGTTCGAAGGCCCGTCGCTTCTTGAATTCCTCGAAGAGATTCCGGTCAGCCAGGCGGTTGCCGGTCCGCTTCGCTTCCCCGTGCAATATGTCGTGCGGCCGGACGCCAGCTTCCGCGGATTTGCAGGGCAGATCGCTTCGGGCCAATTGCGGCCGGGAATGAGCGTAGTCGCGCTGCCGTCTGGAGTGAAGACGCGCGTCCAATCGCTCGTAGCCTTCGAAGATGAGCCTGAATCGGCCGGCCCGGGCGACTCCATCAACGTCACGCTCACCGATGAAATCGATCTCAGCCGCGGCGACATGCTCGTTGCCGAGGATCTTCCCCCGGCCACCAGCACGGAATTTCAGGCCATCCTGGTATGGATGCATCCCGAGCCGCTGGATCCGCACAAAATCTATTTACTGAAGCACACGACGCGCACGGTGCGCGCCCGCGTAAGTCAGATTCGTTACCGCGTGGACATCAACACGCTTGAACATGGCCCGGCGACGAAACTCGATCTGAACGAAATCGCCGCCGTGGACGTGAAATCCACTCTGCCGCTGTTCGTCGATCCTTATCGTGAGAATCGCCACACCGGAAGCTTCATTCTTATCGATCCGCTCACCAACGCTACGGTGGCTGCGGGGATCATCGAACGCGCCGTCAGCCAGAGCCACCTGGCGCGGCCGCAAACTTCTCGCAAGCGCGCATCGAAGGACGAGCGGGTACTGCGCTTCGGGCATTCGTCCGCAGCGGTGTGGCTCAAGGGCCGCCCGCACGTGGCCGAGCTTCTCGAGCGACGGCTCTTCGACGAGGGCTGGCACGTGCAGCTCGCCGGCCCCAACGATTTTCTGGCGCACGAGCTTGCTTCGGTGGCCAAGGCCTACCGCTTGTCCGGCCTAGTAACTATTTTCTCGCCGCTCGATGACGGCACCGACCAAAAGCAGGTGGTGCGCGCCATCTTTGGGCCCGACTCGTTCTTTGCCGTGCGCATCGACGACGATACCGATGAGGAAGCCGTCGAGCGCGTGATGAAGGTGCTGCGCAAGTGGCGTGACACGCATTCCGATTCGCCGAAGGGGAAGGCATGAGCGTCCCCGTGCTCACCGAATACGAAACGCTCGCCGCCGATGCGCTCATCGAACGCGTGCTCGCGGATGCCGCCGCGGGGCCAGAGAAGGCCTTGTCCTGCATTACTTGCAGCTTTCAAGCCGAAGACATGATCGTGCTGCACATGCTGCGCAAGCGTCTGCCGGAAATCCCGGTGCTGTTTCTCGACACCGGCTACCACTTTGACGAAACCTACGCATATCGCGATCAAATGGTGCGGGACTGGAAGCTGAACCTCGAAAATCTTGCCGCCAAGCAGTCCGTTTCGGAGCAGGAATCGCAGTTCGGAATTTTGAACCGCACCGATCCCGCGAAGTGCTGCCATCTTCGCAAGGTTGTGCCGCTCTTCGGCGCGCTCGAAAAATTCGACGTGTGGTTCACGGGATTGCGGCGCGAGCAGTCGCCCACGCGCAAGAATCTGAAAGCCGTCGAGCACCATCTGCTCCCCAGCGGCAAAACGCTTTTGAAAGTCAGCCCGCTCGCCGCCTGGACTTGGGGCGACGTGTGGGAATTCACCGCTCGCGAAAAGATCGAATACCTTCCACTCTACGACTACGGCTATCGCAGCATCGGCTGCGAGCCGTGCACCGCCATTCCCGCTGAAGGCTCCGACCCGCGCTCGGGAAGATGGGGCGGCAAGAAGCTCGAGTGCGGGATCCACACCGCTTCAAAACTGGCTGAGGAGTGAACGTCCTCATCGGTTTTTTGATTGCCCTCGCCGTGGGGCTGACCGGCATCGGCGGAGGCAGCTTCACCGTTCCCGCGCTGGTGCTCATCGCCGGATTGCCTGCGGGCGCGGCCGTGGGCACGGCGTTCGTGTTTGCCGGTGTGCTGCGCTTAGTCGCGTCTCCCTTTTATCTCGCCGGCCGGCATATCCATTGGCGCTATTTGGGGCTTCTGGTGCAGGGGGCAGTTCCCGGCTTGCTGATCGGCACCTTGATTTTGCGCCTGCTCAGCAAGCAATCGAACACTTCGATTGTCGTTCTGCTGCTCGGCCTCATCCTTACCACTTCTTCGACCATTACGTTCGTGCCGCGCGCGCAGAATCAGGGCTTCGCGCGCAAGAATTCGCGCTGGCTTCCGTGGCTCGCGTTGCCCATCGGCATCGAAGCGGGCTTTTCTTCGGCGGGCGCGGGGGCGCTGGGTACCGTGCTGCTGCTGAACTACTCGGAGATGAGTCCGCCGGAAGTGGTGGGCACGGACTTGCTGTTTGGATTGGTGCTCGCGGTGATCGGCAGCGCTTTGCAATGGAAGTTCGGCGCCATTACCGGGCCGGTGCTTCGCCAGTTATTGATGGGGGGATTGCCCGGGGTGATCGTGGGCTGCTTGTTCGCCAAAAAAGTCCCGGCACGCAAACTGAAGTACGTCATCGCCGCCATCGCCATCTTCGCCGGCTTGCAGCTGGTTTGGACCGGCTCGCGCGCGATGCTCGCGAAGCCCGCGGGCCACGCCGCCTTGGCTCCGGCTGGGGCTCCGGGTCCGGTGCAGGCGCAACTGTCCGCATCCGAGCGCTAATTCCTGTTTTCTTTCAGCGGCAGGCTAGATGTCGAAGCCGAGCTGCAATCTTGCGGCTTCCGACATGCGGCTGGGACTCCATGCGGGTTCGAAAACGATTTCCACGTTTACTTCCTTCACTTCCGGCAGAGTCTTCAACTTGTTCTCGACGTCCATCTTCAGCACGTTACCCATGCCGCAGCCCGGCGCGGTCATGGACATCTTGATGTCGATGCGCTTGCCGCCTTCTTCGACGGGCTTCGTTTCGCAGGAGTAGATCAATCCGAGGTCGACAATATTGACCGGAATTTCGGGATCGAAAACGGTCTTCATCTGGTCCCACACCATCTGCTCGGTGAAAACTCTTTGCTCGGCTGTGGGTGTAGCCGGCGCCACGGGGGGTGTGATGCCCATAGCCTCGGCGTCCTTCACGTCGACGCGAAACATGCCGTACTCGCAAACGACGGTGTAACTGTTGCCGAGAAATTGCATCACGCGTATGCCCGTGCCCGTGGGCAACATGCGCGGTTCGCCGCTGGGAATTTCGATGGCGTTGCAATCGCGGCTGAGCGAAATGGGTTGATTCGAGGTCATGGCTTCCGGCGTCATTCAGTCGAAATCGCTTCTTGTTTGTCGGCTAGCGCCGCTTGCAGCGTGTGCCAGGCCAGCGTGGCGCACTTCACGCGCACGGGAAATTCCGACACTCCGGAAAATACCGCCAGCTTGCCGAGCTCAGGCTCCGGGCCGCCCGGCTGGCCATGCCCGGTCACCAAATCGTGGAATCGCCCGAACAGTTTGTCGGCGTCTCCCACCGTCTTGCCTTTCAGGCTCTGGGTCATCATCGAGGCGGAGGCTTTGGAAATCGCGCAGCCTGAGCCCTCGAAGCTGATGTCCTGAATGCGGTCGCCATCGAGCGTGAGATAGACGGTGAAGCGGTCGCCGCACAGCGGATTGTAGCCTTCGGCCTTGTGGTTCGCCGCGGCCAGCGGGCGGAAATTCCGCGGGGCCTTGCTGTGCTCCAAAATCACATCCTGGTAGAGATCGCGTAAGTCCGACATCAGTGAAAAACCTCCCGCACCTTTTCAATACCGCGCACGAGCGCGTCCACTTCTTCCCGAGTGTTGTAGAGCGCGAAGGATGCCCGCGCCGTGGCCGGAATAGCGAAGCGCTGCATCACCGGTTGCGAGCAGTGGTGCCCGGTGCGAATGGCGATTCCTTCCTGGTCGAGTATCGTTCCAATGTCGTGAGGATGAATCTCATCCAGCGTGAACGAAAGCACGCCGGCTTTGTGCTTCGCGGTGCCGATAAGACGCACACCCGGAATAGCGGACACGACGCTGGTGGCGTAGCTCAAAAGATCCTCTTCGTGCGCAGCGATGGCTGTAAGGCCCAGGCCGGTCACATAGTCGAGTGCCGCGCCGAGGGCGATGGCTCCGGCAACATCCGGCGTGCCGGCTTCGAACTTGTAGGGAATCTTGTTGTAGAGAGTTTTCTCGAAAGTGACTGAGGCGATCATGTCTCCGCCGCCCTGGTAAGGCGGCATGGCTTCGAGCAGTTCCGCTTTGCCGTAGAGCACGCCGATGCCCGTGGGGCCATAAATCTTGTGGCCGGAGAACGCGTAGAAATCAACGCCCAGTTCCTGCACGTTCACTGGGAGATGCGGCACGGCCTGCGCGCCGTCCACCAGCACCGGCACCTTGTGCGCGTGCGCCAGCTCGACGATTCCGCGAATGGGGTTGATGGTGCCCAGGGCATTCGAGACATGCGTCAACGCCAGCAGCTTCGTTTTCGGCCCCAGCAGATTGGCCAATTCATCGAGGTGGATTTCGCCGCGATCGTTCAGCGGCACGACGCGCAGTTTTGCGCCCTTCTCTTCGCACAGCATTTGCCACGGCACGATGTTGGAGTGGTGCTCCATGCCGGTGATCAGGATTTCATCGCCGGCTTTGACGTTCGCGCGGCCGTAGGTCTGCGCGACCAAATTGATTCCTTCGGTCGCGCCGCGCACGAAAATAATTTCGTTCGAGTGGGCCGCGCCCAGAAACTTCTGCACTGTTCGCCGCGCGGCGTCGTGCTCTTCGGTGGCGCGCTCGGAAAGAAAATGCACGCCGCGGTGGATATTGGCGTTTGTGGTCTCGTAGTAGCGGGTAATAGTATCGATCACCGCGCGCGGCTTCTGTGTAGTCGCGGCGTTATCGAGGTAGACCAGCGGCTTGCCGCGGATGAGCCGCGAGAGAATAGGGAAGTCGGCGCGCACCCGGGCGACGTCCAGGCTCGAAGGTACGCCGGCCGCTGTCCCGGTTGAATCGTCGATTTTTCTAGCCGCGGTGGTCATCGCGAATCTCGATCCTGAAGCTTTTGCGGCAGCGTGGGCTGCGAAAATCCCGCCAGCGGGCGCAGGGATTCGTTGATCAGCTTCTCCACGTGCGTGCGCGCGGGGCCTTCTTTCATGCGCTCCAGGCATTCGCTGGCAAAGGCGACCAGCAGCAGGCGGCGCGCCGAGGCTTCGTCGATGCCGCGCGAGCGCAGGTAGAAAAGCGCGCTCTCCTCGATCTGGCCGATGGTGGCGCCGTGCGTGCACTTCACGTCGTCGGCGTAGATCTCCAGCTGCGGCTTCGTGTCGATCTGCGCGGTATCGGAAAGCAGCAAGTTGCGATTGGTCTGCTTGGCGTCGGTTTTCTGCGCGTCTTTGTGCACGATGATGCGGCCGTGGAAAACACCGTGCGCGCGCTCAGCCAGAATCCCGTTGTAAAACTGGCGGCTGGCGCAGCGCGGGCTGGCGTGCTCGACCAGCATGTAGTTATCCAGATGCTGCCGCCCGCTGCCTACAAACAGTCCGTTGATCAGGCACTCGCCGCCCTCGCCGGCCAGCACCGGATGCACGTTGTTGCGCACGATTCCTCCGCCGGCCAGCACGGAATGGGAGGAGACGTCCGCCGCGCGGCCCTGTTGGATGCGCAGCGTGGAGACGTTGAAGGTTTGGACGTCCTCGCGTTCGATCATGAAGTGCGAAACCACGCTGTGGTCCGCGGCCACCAGTTCCGTGGCCGTGTTGCAAAGCGCGGCGGAGCCTTGGGACGCGCCTGCTCCGAGCGAAATGTATTCTTCGATCACCGTCACCTGGCTGTTTTCGCCGGCGACAATTAAATTGCGCGGATGCGTCACGATCGGCTCAGCGTGCACGGTGGAAACAAATAGCAAATGAATCGGCGCTTCGAGGATGGTGCTGCGGGCGACGTGCACGTACGCGCCGTCCTCTAGAAACGCCGTGTTCAAGGCGGAGAAGGCGTCGCGGTTAGTATCCAGGTAGCGGCCCAGGTGAGGCTCGACGGAAGCCGGATCGCCCGCAATTTGTGCGGCGAGGCTGGCTACGATCACCCCCGGGGGCAAATGGCCCGGCGAGGAAAGCTCGGGCGAAAAACGCCCGTCCACGAAAACAAGTTCGCAGACCGCACCCGGCAGGCGATACGCTTCCAGCTCGCGCCGCGAAGGACCATGCTGCCCGTTGCGCGCCAGACGAAAGGGAGTCTGCGCGATGGGCGCTATATTTGTGAAGCGCCAGTCTTCGTCGCGCAGGGTGGGGAAGCCCCGCTCGATGAAACGGTCAAAGCCATTGCGGCGCAGCTCGCGCAGCCACGGACTTACGGCACCCGCGGACTTTTCCAGGCCGCCGAATGCCTCTTCGTAGGTTTGCAATGCTTGCGCTGCGGTCGCCACTTTCTGTGTCCCCGTTTCCAATTTCACGCCTGCGCGGCTGCGCCATCAATGTCGGCGTAGCCTTTATCTTCTAAGACCAACGCGAGCTCGGGGCCGCCAGAGCGCACGATGCGCCCATCAACGAGCACGTGCACGCGGTCCGGCACGATGTAGTTCAGAAGCCGCTGGTAATGCGTGACCACCAAAATGGCGCGCTCCGGGCTGCGCATGGCATTCACGCCCTCGGCGACAATGCGCAGCGCGTCGATGTCGAGGCCGGAGTCGGTTTCGTCGAGAATCGCGAGCTTCGGCTCGAGCACGGCCATTTGCAGAATCTCGTTGCGCTTTTTTTCTCCGCCGGAAAACGCTTCGTTCACCGAGCGGTTCAGAAGCTTGTCGTCCATTTCCAGCAGCTTCAGCTTCTCGCGTAGCTTGGGAAGGAAGTCCATGGCGTCCATTTCCTCAAGGCCGCGGTACTTGCGGATAGCGTTCAGCGCCGAACGGAGAAAATAGGCGTTGCTGATGCCCGGAATTTCCACGGGATACTGAAAGGCGAGGAAAACGCCTTCACAGGCAGCCTCTTCCGGCTTCATGGCCAGCAGATCTTTGCCGTTGAAAAGGATTTGGCCCTCGGTGACGTCATAGGACTCACGGCGCGCGAGCACTTGCGCGAGCGTGCTCTTGCCGGAGCCGTTTGGCCCCATGATGGAGTGCACCTCACCGGCATCGATGGTCAAGTCGACACCCTTGAGGATTTCGCGATCGGCGACGCGTACATGCAGGTTTTTGATCTCGAGCAAGCTCATTCTGTTCCTTTTCCTCTTATTCTTTCGGTTATCCGACGCTGCCTTCCAGGCTGACGCTGAGCAATTTCTGGGCTTCCACGGCGAACTCCATGGGCAACTCGCGGAAGACGCGCTTGCAGAAGCCGTTCACGATCATGGACACGGCATCTTCGGCTTTCAGCCCGCGCTGGCGGAGATAGAACATCTGGTCTTCGCCAATTTTGGAAGTGGACGCTTCGTGCTCCATGCGCGCGGTGGAGTTCTTCACTTCGATGTAAGGAAACGTGTGCGCTCCGCACTTGTCGCCGATCAGCAGGGAATCGCACTGCGTGTAATTCCGCGCTCCGGCGGCGTCCTTCATGATCTTCACCTGGCCGCGATACGTATTTTGGCCGTGGCCGGCGGAGATGCCCTTGGAGACGATGGTGCTGCGCGTGTTCTTGCCGATGTGAATCATCTTCGTGCCGGTGTCGGCCTGCTGATAGTTGTTGGTGAGCGCGACGGAGTAGAACTCGCCCACGGAATTGTCGCCCTGCAGGATGCAGCTGGGATATTTCCAGGTGATGGCCGAGCCGGTTTCCACCTGCGTCCAGGAGATTTTGGAGTTCTTGCCGCGGCAGGCTCCGCGCTTGGTGACGAAGTTGTAGATGCCGCCCTTGCCGTTCTTGTCGCCGGGATACCAATTCTGCACGGTCGAGTACTTGATCTGCGCATCGTCGAAAGCGATCAGCTCGACAACCGCCGCGTGCAGTTGATTTTCATCGCGAATCGGCGCGGTGCAGCCTTCTAGGTAGCTCACAGAGGCGCGTTCGTCGGCGATGATCAGGGTGCGCTCGAACTGTCCGGTTTCCGCGGCGTTGATGCGGAAGTAGGTTGAAAGTTCCATGGGGCACTTGACGCCCTTGGGAACGTAGACGAAGGAGCCATCGCTGAAAACCGCGGCGTTGAGCGCCGCGAAAAAATTGTCGGTGTAGGGAACGACCGATCCCAGGTATTTCTTGACCAGTTCGGGATGTTCCTTCACCGCCTCCGAGAAGGAACAGAAAATCACTCCGGCTTCGGCGAGCTTGGCCTTGAACGTGGTGCCCACCGAGACACTGTCGAATACCGCGTCGACGGCCACACCGGCGAGCATTTTCTGCTCGGCCAGTGGGATTCCGAGCTTTTCATATGTACGCAGGATTTCCGGATCGATTTCGTCGAGGCTCTTGAGGTTGGGCTTCTGCTTGGGAGCCGAATAGTAGCAGCTGTCCTGATAATCGATGGCCGGGTAGTGCACGTTGGCCCACTTGGGCTCGGCATGCGACTTTTCCAGCGTCTCCCAGTAGCGAAAGGCTTTCAGCCGCCACTCGAGCATGAACTCGGGCTCGTTTTTCTTGGCGGAGATCAGGCGGATGATGTCTTCGTTCAGACCCTTGGGCGCGCGGTCTTCGGCGACGTCGGTGACGAAGCCCCACTTGTATTCCTGTTGGGCTAGATCGCGAATGGTGTCGGTATTCGAACTCATTGAATTCTCCCGGATGCGATGGCCGGCACGATACGGCCGCGGGCATCCTTGATGCTGGTCAGTTCCAGCGGATGAATCAGATCGGACAGCGTGATTTTTTCGAGCACGCCGCGCACCGCTTGATTGATGATGCGCTGGTTATTCTTGATGGGGCAGCAGGGCTCGATGGCACAAAGGCTGATATCGGTGCTGCACTCGGTGAGCGCCATGGGCCCTTCGAGCGCGGCGATGATGTCCACCACGGAAATCCGGCTGGCGTCGCGCGCCAGCACGTAGCCGCCCTTGGTGCCACGGTGGGAGACCAGCAGGCCGCTCTGCAAAAGCTCCTTCAGAAGCTTGCTGACGGTTGATAGCGGGAGCTTCGATTCGGCCGCCAGGTCGCGCGCGGTGCGATACGCTTCGCCCTCGCTGCGCCCCATGCAGGTCATCAGGACGAGCCCGTAGTCCGTTAATTTGCCAAGCCTTACCATGAGGATTGCCCCGGAGAGCAATATAGCACTAAATCAGTACGGTATCAAGGTAGGTGGCGTAGTAAGCCGACTCCCGCGCTCGTTGTGAACCCGGCGCAGTTCTAAAGGCGCGTTTAGAACTCGAACTGCGCCTTCAGTTGGATCAGCCGCGGAGAAGAGTCCGCGCCCAATCCGGAGCCGAAAATCGATGTCGCCGGGGAAACGGTGGAGATGATCGTACCGAACTGCGAAGTGTTGGCCACGTTTCCTACCGGCTGCTGGAAGTTCGGGTGGTTGAACACGTTGAAGAATTGGGCCCCGATTCCCACTCGCGCCTTCTCCCATCCCGGAACGCTGGTGAACTTCATGATCGTGAAATCACTGTCGAAATAATTCGGGCCGCGCAGCGAATTGCGTTGTACGTTGCCAAAGCCCGCGCCGTATAGCGGATCCGGCGGCGGCGGTGGAGTCGCGAAAGCCGCTGTGTTCAGGCAACTATTCGTGTTCGGTACACCGCAGTTCACATACACTCCCTTCTTCGTCAACTGCGTCCCGAATATTTCAGCCGCGGCGGTGCCGCTTCCATAATTAAACGATTCGAGCGTGCCGCTGGTTCCACCATCCGCCAGAGTGAAGGGCAGGCCACTTCGCAGGAATACCGTTCCGGACGCCTGCCAGCCATCCACCAGCTTCGACCACCCGTGGCCCATCAGCGCTCGCCGGATGGGTAACTGCCACACGTAGTTGGCGCTGAAATAGTGTCTGACATCGTAATCGGCTGGCCCATAGTTGTACCGGAACGGGTGGAACGGATCTTCGGGGTACGCGATGGAGGTATTTGCCGCCCCGAACTCGGAGTTCGAGAAGGTCACGTTCGGATCACCGCTGTTAGAGATGTAGTCGAGCGCGTGGCTGTATGTGTAGTTCAGTTGAACCTGGCTGGCTCCCCAACGCTTCTCGAAGGAGACGAACCCTCCGTTGTAATTGGAGGTGGCACTGGTATTGATTTGCGTAACCGTGCCGAACCGCGCGTCAGCCGGAGCCAACGGGAAGGGCGGGAACACGCCAGGCGGAGCGTAAGCGTTCAGGCCGTTATTGAAATACGGCAGATTCATGGCGTGGTTCCCTGCGTACCCGACTGTGAGCGACATGTTGGCCCCAAACGAGTGCTGGATCTCCAAGCTCCATTTCTGCACCTGCGCCGTACTGGTGTGGGCCGAGGCCGACGCAAGGGAAGGAGGCACAAATCCGGGCACCTCGGCCTGAAGGTCGGCCAGGGTGGCCCCGGTTGCGAATCCTGCCGTGAAGGCCGCGTTGGAGTTTGCCGCCGCGGTAAATAGATTGCCGGGAGTTCCTGGGGTAATCTGACCGGGATTGGCCGCCGTGCCCACTGTGAAGGTGTTATACAGCGGGGGATTTTGGGCGAAGTTGTCCACTACCCCGTCCGGAAACGCATCGTAGAAAAGGCCGAATCCCCCGCGAATCACCGTGTTTCTCAGCTTTCCCGGAGACCAAGCAAAGCCGAATCGCGGTTCGGGATTGACGGGCGTCAGGCTGTAGAGGGCTTGGTGTCTGCCCGTCTGGATGGCCTGGTTATAGGGAATCGTCGAGTCATGGTTCAGTGAAGTAAACGCCGCTGTTGGGGCTGCGAAACAATCCACCGTGCAGATCGGATTCGACTGATGTTCGAGGCGGAACCCGAAATTCAGCGTGAGGTTACTCTTAATCTTCCAGTCGTCCGCGACGTAACCGGCAAGCTCATAGGAAGCCACCGGGAATTCAGCCACCTGCGCAAACGATTGTCCGTAATTGCTGATGTTCGGGTTTGCGGTGGGGGTGGATGGATCGAATCCACCCATGAAAAAAGCGTCGAGCGTGAAAACAGTTAGAAAGCCGGAAGTGTTCTCTCCGTTATCGAGATCAGTGACGTCCGCACGGTGAAACTTCATGCCAACCTTTAATGTATGGTTGCCAATCGTCTTGGAAAGATCATCGGAAAACTGATACGTGGTTACGTTCCGGCCTTGCGGAATAATGAAGTTAAGGCCGCCCAGGGCTGTTCCGAATAGACTCCCGTAAACTCCTGAACTGAAAGACATCGTCGTCGGAAAGGCTCCCAAGGACGCCGATTGATCGTTGTTGAAGGCCGCGGTGTACCACTGACCGGCGGCATTAAATTGGTTCACCATCGTGGATCCGAATGTATGGCTCCACTGGTATTGCCCCTGGTATTCGGGTTGATCGCTGAAGAAGTTGAAAAGCGGACTAATGGGATCGATATAGCTCGCCTGCAAGCCATGGTCTTTCTGGATGCGCGCATACATCCGGTCGTTGTTGCTGAGGTTCCAATCCATACGGCCGGCCACAAGCCAGTCATGCGTCAGGGCGCCGACGTTTGATTGCAACGTCAGCGAGCAAGGCTGAAAGTTCCCCGCGCCCGGATCTCCAAACGGTGTCGTGGTTCCTGGCAGGTGGCTGTTAAGGGTCGCTACGGAGGTGTCGCAGCCGCCGCCGGTCGTAGGCGTGGCTCCGGCTCGTCCCGGAGCGCCTGCCCAAAGATTGAACATGTTCTTGTAGAAAGCTTCCTGCGGTGAAGCGGCTCCATAGATCGAAGCAATGTTGGCTTCCGTGGCGGCTGCCATGCCGTCCGTGGGAATCAGAGTCTGATCGCTGGTGGGAATGACCAGATATAGACCTTCCGTATTGAAGTACCAGAAGACCTTGTTCTTGATGAGCGGGCCGCCTATGTCTGCTCCCCATTGGTTGGCATTCACGAACGAACGCGGCGTGTCGAATGCGTTGTTGAAGTAGCTATTGGCATTCATCGCCCGGCCGTTCCAGTAGTAGGTGGCGCGCCCGTGAAAATCGTTGGTGCCCCCTTTCGTGATGATGTTGATCTGCGCCCCGGACAAGCCGCCGTATGCCGCCGAATATGCGTTCCCTACCACGGAGACTTCCTGCACTTCGTTGTTCCCCAACATCAGGTTCGTGGCTCCTGTGTTGTTCAGATTGTTGAAAACGTCGTTGTCATCCATGCCGTTGATGGTGAAGAGATTCGTATCGGCGCCCATGCCGAAGCTCGAGAAATTGCCCAAGCCGCCGCCGGAGGTATTGGATACGGTGCCCGCCGCCAAGGTCGCCGTGAATGTCATATCATTGCCGGAGTTCGGAATCTGTTGCACTTGCTGCTCGTTCAGCGTGGTGCCCGCATCGCCGTTCTCGGTTTGCAGAAGGGGAGCCGATTCCGTTACCGTCACCGTCTGGTTTTGCGCGCCCAGCATCAATTGGATATCACTGGTAGTTATCCCTCCGAGGGTCACCTGGATCGACCGGTTCACCGTCTGGAAGCCGCTCGCCGATACCAAAACTACGTAGGGCCCAGGAGGCAGAAGGAAGAAGTGATACGCGCCCGTCCTGTTCGTGGTCGTGTCCTGCGTAGTGCCTTTGTTGCTGTCTTTCAGAGAAACCATAGCACCGGGCACTACGGCTCCGCTGGGATCTGTCACCGTGCCGGCTAGGTCGCCTGTGGTCTGCGTCTGCCCTTGCACTCGGGTAGACATGAAAAGGAATCCAAACAGAAGCGCGGAAATCGCGATGGTGCTTCTCCCCGGTTTCATCACCGCTTTGTCCCCCTTGTTTTGAGCGGCCGAAAGGCCCCAGCTGCCAAATTCAGGAGGAGCACGGCAAGTTTGCGTCCAAGTTCAGGGACTGATAGGGGGACTCACAAGGCTATCTGTATGAGGTGGATACACATAAGTGTCTGCACTCTCTACCGATTGACATATACCGAAATTCGAACAAATACGGTTCGTTTCGAGGAGATCGATCTGAACGGTCTTTGGGGGCGGCCGCGGCGGAGCCCTTTCCGGCTCACCGTGTCTTCGTCTCACCTCTAGTCGTAGCGGTTGGTTTGCTAGAGGCGCACCTAGGCAACCGCGGCATTGCTGAAATCTTCACTCCCGCTCGTTGGGGGGCGCGCTGAGCGAGTGGGTGACGACGAGATCTCCCACGCGAAGCCGGGCTATGCTGAGTTCATCGATCCGCACGGACTTGAACCCGGCGCGCCCGACGAGAAGTCTTCCGATCACCAGGCGACCGATGGCTAATGCTCCGACGGCCAATGCTCCGACTGCAAAAGCACCAACAGCCACTGCGCCAAAGGCACCGGCCTTGCTCGCAATAGCGCGAGTGTCGGCGCGTTTCGATTTAAGCAAAGGTGTCATCGCTCAGTCCTCCTGAAACATTGTAAGTCCTGCCCACGTGAGGGCGTAGCCGGAAAACGAGAGGAATCCCTCTCCAGCGGCGGGCCGGATTTACCGGAGGCGGACTTACCAGGAATGAACGGCTGAGTGCTGCTCGCAGACTTTCTGAAAGATCTCGCTGGCGTCCTCGCGGTAGAACGTTGCCAAGTGGTAGCCGCAAAGGACATCGACTCCGTAGGTTCTAGCGATCTCGTCCCACAGCTCTTCAAGGCGGATCGCCGCGTTCGATTTCCCCTGGGCCCATAGAAGAGAGGGGCACTCTCCGCAAACCAGCACGCGCGGTTGATCCCTCATGGCCGCTTTGCTGGCGGTCACAATCAAGTTGGTCACGGCCTTCAAAAACCGAACCGGGTCCGGCAGATCGTTCACCATAAACATGGCCAGCATCTCCGCGGTGTCCAATGCGATGTAGCTCCCCTGATTCATGGCCGTACGAATGGCCACGCCATGTTCCCTCAGCTTCCGAAGAAGGCTGGCCCTCTGCGGCTCAGTCCCAATAAAGATGGCGGCATCCCCGGCTTCCAGGGCGGCGATGATCAAGGGAGCGGCCCCGTCCAGAAAAGACGCGTCATTAGCATAGAATTGAACCTCGTGGCAGCGTCCGATCTTCTTGCCGGTTTCCGCGGGCGCGGCAAGAGGCACTTCGCGCCGCGGGCGGCCGGCAGCTTGCAAATCCACAACGTCGGCAAAGGCGTGATTCGCCAATCGGCGGCTTACGAACACCTTCCCCAGCATGACTGATTCGATAGCCTCGAACAGGTCGGTATCAGCATATGGCTTGGCAACGTAACCGTGTCCACCCGCACGGAGGGCCGCGCGCGCGACGGAGAGATCCAACTCCTGGCTTACAAAAACAATTTTAGATTCGGGAGCGATTTTCAGAATTCGTCCGGCGGCTGCAATCCCGTTCAGTTTGGGGAGACCAATGTCCAAAAGGACTATATCCGGTTGCAGCAGCTCCGCTTTGGAGACTGCTTCGAGCCCGTCCAACGCGACGCCTACAACGCGCAAGGCGCGGTCCTGATCGAGCTTTGCATGGGTAAAGAGCCGCCAGTCGATGGAATCATCGACGATGAGGACGCGGATGAGTGGATCGTTGCTGATGGCGTGCTCCTGTTTTGAGTTCAAGACCAAATCGACAGGCCGATAGCGTTGAACTGTTTTTTCTGCAGCAAAAGCATCACATGTGGGATTGACTTCGTCGTTGCGTCCGGGCAACCTCGAACCTGCTCGCGCGCAACCAGGCAAGCGCTTACTCGCGGACTGGTAGTTCTGCCAGTATTCAGGAGTCTGGGAAATCGCTAGATATCTTGCCAGGAGACCGGTCCATGCCCGCAACGGGAATAGCTGTCCTGCCTGCGGGATTCAATTCCCGATTCCTTGATGGATTGGCTCCGCGTACCCTGCAAATCGTTCGCTCCGCTGCTACCGAGCGACGATTCCTCGCCAACTCGATCGTCATAAACCAGGGCGACGCCGCCCACCGCCTATTCCTGCTGACCAGCGGTCGCGCCAGGTATTTTTTCATGTCGCCCGAGGGCCGAAAGGTTCTGCTGCTTTGGCTTACACCGGGAGACGTCATCGGCGGCGCGACGCTTTTACCCAGGCCGTGCGAATATCTTCTGAGCGCCGAGACGGTGAAAGACAGCTCTTTCCTGGAATGGGATCGAGTCGACCATCAGGACTCTGGCGGCACAGCACCCAAGACTGCTGGAGAATTCGCTGCTGTGTACCTTCGATTATGCGGGCTGGTATCTTGCAGATCATGTGGCGCTTATCGAACGCACGGCGGCAGAGAGACTAGCCCAAGTGCTGGTTCGCCTCTCTGGAGTGATCGGCCACAAAGTTCCGGGCGGCGTTGAATTTGACGTGACGAATGAAGAGCTGGCGAGCGCAGCGAACATCACGCCGTTCACCGCCAGCCGTCTACTGAGCGAATGGCAACACGACCGCGCCATCGCAAAACGTCGCGGCAAGATCCTGCTGCGGGCGCCGGAGCGGCTGCTCCTGCGCGTCGTTTAGGGCGGCAACACCATCCCCATCTGACCCGCTAGGGCGACAAGAACGTCCTCATCCGACCCTGTGGGGCGACAAAACCATCCGCTTTCTCCGCATATCCACACCGCGTAACGGACACCCCGGCTTAACCCTCAGACAGGCAGGGAAGCAATAGAAACGTGGCATACTGGCGCGGCCGGGCAGATATCGCCGGCCGGGAAACCAAATGGAAACGCCAGCGCGACAAAATGAGCAACAAAAGGAAAGGGCCGAGCCGCCGCCAGGGACGCTGGTGAATCATCGCAACGTGCGCATCGAGTGGGGCCACTGCGACGCCGCAGGGATTGTTTTCTTTCCTCGATACTTCGAGTACTTCGATGCGGCCACGCATGCACTGTTCGCGCTGGCCGGCTGCCCGCAGCGGGAGATGCGCGAAAAATTTCAGATTGTGGGCTGTCCGCTGGTGGAAGCGCGAGCGCGATTCCTGGCGCCGCTGCATTACGACGAGGATGTAAGGATCGAGACGTGCATCGCGGAGTTTGGCCGCAGCAGCTTTCGGGTGCAACACCGGCTGTATAAGGGTGACGTGCTGGCCGTGGAAGCTTGGGAGACGCGCGTCTGGACGGCAGCGTCGGCGGTCAATCCGGAGAAGATGGAGTCGCGGCCGATACCCCCAGAATTCATCCAGCGATTTACTGACGCGCTATGAAACCGGTTCCACACCGTATACGTTATACTTATGGCTGGTAACGGTTGGTGTTCTACACGGCGCTCGGGGTGGGCCGTGTTTTGCGGGGAAAATGCAAGGAAAAGGTGAGGGCGGGCGATTGCCTGTGCGCCGCGTTTCAACTATGATTCGGCGCAGCGAACAGACAGTGCGAACCTGCTGTTTTTTTCGGCATTTCCAATCTAGCTTGGAGGTCTCTCAATGAAGAGCCTGAAGTATTCTGCTTTGACTGTGGTCGCCGGGCTGCTGTTTGCGGCTGTGCCGGCCATGGCGCATCACTCGTTTACGGCGGTGTTCGATTTCTCGAAGCCGGTAACGCTGCACGGGACAGTAATTACATTTGAATTCATCAACCCGCACGGGTGGGTGACGCTGGATGCCAAGAAGGACGACGGCACGGTGGAACGCTGGAGGGTCGAAGTCAGCAATCCGAACCAACTGCTTCGCGAGGGATGGAAGAAGGACATTCTGAAGCCCGGAGACGTCATCACGATCGACGCCTATCGCGCCAAGGACGGAACGAACACCGGTAACGGGAGATCGTTCACGCTGGCGGACGGCCGCAAGCTTTTCAGCCCGGGTGGACCGGATTCTCCGGACAACCAAGCTAACAAACCGCAGTAGGTCGCAGGTCGAATAGCGAACGCAGGGTGGGGTGGGTCCGCGCGCTGCGCGGAAGGAGAGGGTGACGATGATGGATTGGCGTGGTTTGTTGCGGTCGGGGTTGGCTACCGCGTTTGTGTTTCTGGTCGTAATGGCGATGAATCCAGCGAGTCGTACAGCACAAGGGCAAGCAGCTTATAATCCGCCGACGTTGTCGGACGGGAAGACGCCGGACCTTCGAGGGATATGGGAAGTGCGGGGAACGGCTTACTTGAACATTGAGGGCCACCCTGGCGGGAACGGCGTAGCGGCGTCGAAGAGCATCATCGTCGATCCTGCCAACGGAAAGATTCCCTATAAGCCGGAAGCGTTGGCGAAGAGAGACGAGAATTTCAAGAATCGCGCTACGGCCGATCCGGAGAACAAGTGCGCGGAGCCCGGCGTGCCGCGCGCGACCTACCTGCCGAAGCCATTTCAGATCGTACAAAGCCCCGGCAATTTCGCGATCGTATACGAAGACAACCACTCATTTCAGATCGTCTACCCGGATAGCAAGCCGCACTTCGAGGGAATCGACTGGTGGATGGGAGATTCTCGAGGGCACTGGGACGGAAAGACCTATGTGGTCGACGTGACCACGCTAAACGACCTGGCATGGTTCGATGCCGCTGGGAACCACCACAGCGACAACATGCACGTGGTGGAGCGCTTCACGCGAACCGGGCCGGACACGATGCAGTTCGAGGCGCGGATCGAGGATCCAGATACATTTACGCAGCCGTGGACGATTCGCACCACCCTGTATCGCGTGACCAAGGCGGGAGCGAGAATCGACGAAGATGAGTGCCTGGATGACGTCGAGGCTCAAACGTTCCATCACGTTTCTCCCTACGATCAAGCAAATTTGTTGAAGAACAATTACGAGCGATGGGACAAGGCGGCCGCGAATGTGCCGGCCGATTCGTTGAAGGCTCCGGAGCCTCCTACACCACCAGCTCCTACGGTGGCTGCTAACATTCCGCGACTGCCCAACGGGCACCCGGATTTGAACGGCCTCTGGTACAAGACTAATGCCTTTCCCACCGGCGCCGGTGGCGGCGGTGGGCGCGGAGCCGGAGCAGGCGGGCGAGGAGCCCAAGCGCCCGGCGGCGGAGGCCCTGACGGAGGCCGAGGCATCGCCCCTGGTGGCGGTGGGCCCGACGGGGGACGAGGCGGACGCGGTGCCGGCAATCCTTTTGCTAACGGCCCGCAGCCCGGTGGCGACGCGTCGACGAATTTGCGCAGCGCAGCCGTGCCGAAGGTGCCGTACAACGCTCCAGGATTTCTGGAGATGGAGTGGCGTGGTTCGCATGCGTTTCTAGACGGTGAACCGCGATGCCACCTGGCTGGTGTGCCGCGCGCGGCGCAGCAGCCTCCCTACCCTCACCAGATCGTCCAGGATGAGAATTACTTCACGATCATGTACGAGTACGTGCATGAGCCGCGCATCGTGCCGCTGGACGGATCGGCACATCCGAAAGGCTACACGGCGTGGGATGGAGACTCACGCGGTCATTGGGAGGGCGACACGTTGGTGATCGACGTGACCAACTTCAACGGTCGCAGCTGGCTCGATATGTCCGGAAACTTCGTGGATGAGAACGAACACGTAGTGGAGCGATACACGATGACCGATCCGGACACAATGCTCTATGAGGCGACGATCACCGATCCGACGATCTTCAGCCGGCCATGGACGATGAGGATGACGATCAAGCGGCAACCGGACAAAGATCAAATCCTCGAATACGGCTGCCTCGAGGGCGAGCAGGACCGCAAGCACTACACGGAGGAGTGGGGCGGCAGGGAAAAAATTGTAGTTAAGAACGGTGAACTGCAAAAGCCCGCTGATGGTTCTCCAGCAGCGGCGCCCGTGGTCCCAGCCGAAGAGGTTTCGGTCAACGGCTGCCTCCGCGCTGCCCCGAGCGGTACGGCAAACACCTACACGCTCGTGACGGAACAAGGCCCAGTACACGTTTCCGTCGACCCAACCATGGACAGCGTAACGCAGCCATTGCTGGACAGGGAAGTACGGTTCTTCGGTACATGGGGAAACAAATCAAAGCAGCAGTTCAGCGCGGATCGAGTCCGTGTTACCGCGGAGGGCTGCGCAGCGACCTGGAAATAGTTTTCGTCCGACGAACAGCAGTCTCAGCATTGAGGAGCGTGCCGGAAACGGCACGCTCTTTTTTTGATCTTCCTTGCCTGAGGGCGTCCACCAGCCCGGCTTGTACGCCCGTTTTCGTGTGCTAAACTGGCCCACCGGTTTGGAGTTCGCTTCAGAATTTTGCCCGGTGTATGGGCGCGGACCATTGCTCTGACTGAGAAACCCCTCGGGCGAAAAGACCTGAGCCACAGGAAAGCAGAAAAGAGGACGGATGGGTGGCGGACCTACGGAAGCGCGACGATTGCAGGACAAGGCGCCGATCGCGGGCGTGAAGTATCTGATCGCCGTAGCCAGCGGCAAAGGCGGAGTAGGAAAGACCACGGTTGCCGTTAACCTTGCGATCGCGCTGAAGAACATGGGCGCGGCGGTAGGCTTGCTCGACGCGGATGTCTACGGGCCAAACGTTCCGGTGATGTTGGGGACCAACGAACAGCCGCGGGCGCTCGATCAGCAGAACATTCTTCCCGTGCAAGCCTACGGCTTAAAAATGATCTCGATGGGATTGCTGAGCCCGGGCGACAAACCGCTGATTTGGCGCGGGCCGATGCTGCACAGCGTGATGCAACAGTTCCTGCGCAGCGTGCGCTGGGGGCAGCTGGACTATTTAATCGTCGATTTGCCGCCCGGCACGGGCGACGTGCAATTGAGCTTGATCCAGAGCGTGGCGGTGAGCGGAGCGGTGGTGGTGACGACGCCGTCGGTGGTGGCACTGGCCGACGTACGTAAAGCCGTGGAGATGTTCCGGCAGGTGAACGTCGAGATTCTGGGCGTAGTCGAGAACATGAGTTACTTCGCGTGCCCGCACTGCCAGGGGCGCATCGATGTCTTCGGACACGGCGAAGGCAAACGCATGGCGGAGTCTTTCGGAGTGCCGTTTTTGGGCGAAATCGAAATCGATCCGCAGATCCGCATCGGCGGGGACACCGGCAAGCCAGTGGCGGCGCTGGGCGAAGACGCGCCTACGGCAAAGAGCATATACGCCATGGCGCGCAACGTAGCGGCGCGGGCTTCGGCGCTGGATTCAGGATCGGCGCCCGTGGTTCAAATTCTATAAGTCATTACATCAACATCGGAGACAAGCGAACATGAGCGACCTGGTTCAGTACAGCAAGCAGGGAGACATCGGCGTGATTACCATCAACAATCCGCCGGTGAACGCGATCAGCCCCGGCGTACCGGAGGGCATCGCCGCGGCCATCGATCAGGTCGAAAAGGACAGCAGCGTGAAGGCGGCCGTTCTGATTGGTGGGGGCACGACGTTTATCGCTGGGGCGGACATCAAGGAATTCGTCAAGATGACCTCGGGCCAGGTGAAACGGGGCGACGGGTTGAACCTGGTGCTCGCTAAGATCGAAAATTGCACGAAGCCAGTAGTAGTGGCCATCCACGGAAATGCGTTGGGCGGCGGATTGGAGGTTGCCATGGCTTGCCACTATCGCGTAGCTGCTCCGACCGCGCGGGTAGGCCAGCCAGAAGTAAGCCTCGGATTAATTCCCGGCGCGGGAGGAACGCAAAGGTTGCCGCGGCTGGCGGGCGTGGCTACGGCAATCGAAATGTGCACTGCCGGCAAGCCGGTCAAGGCGCCGGAGGCGCTGCAACTGGGAATCCTCGACAAGCTGATCGAAGGAGACCTGCTGGCGGGCGCCGTCGCTTTCGCGCATGAAATCGCGGGAAAGCCGGCGCCGAAGACACGCGACCGGAATGAGAAGCTGGGCGCGGCGGAGCAGAATGTTCCGCTGTTTGCGGCGGCGCGCGAGACCGTGAAAAAGAAGCAACGCGGATTGACGGCGCCGTTGACGGCAATCGATGCGATCGAGGCGGCCACCAAACTGCCGTTTGACGCAGGATTGAAAAAAGAATCGGACCTTTTCGACCAGTGCCTGTTTTCCGATCAATCGAAAGCGCTGGTGCACGTCTTTTTGGCCGAGCGTGAAGTTTCCAAGATTCCGGACGTGCCGAAAGAAACGCCAACGATCCCCGTTGCGAAGGTGGCCATCGTGGGCGCGGGAACCATGGGCGGCGGCATCGCCATGTCCTGCATCAATGCGGGGCTTTCGGTTGTGCTCAAGGACTCGGACCAGGCGGCGCTCGACCGCGGCCTGGGCACTATCCAGAAAAACTACGGATCCTCGGTGAAGCGTGGGCGGTTCACGCAGGAGTATGTCGAGGAGCGAATGAAGCTGATCCGGCCGACGCTGAGCTACGACGACTTCGCGGACGCGGACATGGTGATCGAGGCGGTGTTCGAGGACCTGGCGCTGAAAAAGACCGTGTTCGCGGAGCTCGATCGCGTGGCGAAGCGGGGCGCAGTGCTGGGCAGCAATACTTCGACGTTGAACATCGACGAGATTGCTGCGGTGACCTCTCGACCGGAGTCGGTGATCGGGTTGCACTTTTTTAGTCCCGCAAATGTGATGCGTCTGCTGGAAATCGTGCGCGGCAGGCTCACCAGCAAGCCGGTGATCGCTACCGCCATGCAGGTGGCGAAGAAGATCGGGAAAATCGGAGTGCTGGTGGGGAACTGCTGGGGATTCGTGGGCAATCGCATGTTCATGCCCTACATCAACGAGGCCCAGTTCATGGTGGAAGAGGGCGCGGCGCCGGAAGCGGTCGATAAGGCGTTGGCAAACTGGGGAATGGCCATGGGACCGCTCGCGGTGATCGATATGAGCGGTATCGACGTGGGCGTGCGCGTGCGTGAGCAGGCGCGGCATTTGCAGAAGCCGGGTAGTAGGCAGCCTATGGTGGAAGACCAACTCGTGAAGATGGGCCGGATGGGTCAGAAGACCGGCGCGGGCTGGTACAAGTATGACGCGGACCGCCGGGCCACTGCCGATCCGGAGGTCGCGGCGCTAGTGAGCAAATTGGCTGCGGAGGCGAAAATTCCGCAGCGGCAGATTTCCGATGAAGAAATCGTCGACCGCGGCGTGTACATGCTGGTGAACGTCGGCGCGCGGATTTTGGAAGAGGGCTACGCGCTAAGGGCGGGCGATATCGACACGGTGTACGTCAACGGCTACGGCTTCCCCGCCTATCGTGGCGGCCCGATGTGGTATGCGGACACCGTGGGACTGAAGAAGGTGTACGCGCGCGTGAGCGAATTTCACCAGCAGCACGGCGAACGCTGGGAGCCTGCGCCATTGCTCAAGAAGTTGGCCGAAGAGGGCAAGACCTTCGCGGAATTTGAACGCCAGGCGGCGATGGCCAGCGACTAAGCACGCGGCGTTTTCCGGACTTCAGAGGTAGTAACGCACAACCCACTCGGCGGCGCAGCATGGTTTTTCGGAGTTCTCCGCCTCGATGGATGCGGCCCAAACTGCTTCCAGGCAACCAGGCCGCGTCTTAAGCGATTGTAGAGTAAAGCGGCCGCGAATCTTCGAGCCTACTCGAACTGGAGCGGGGAAGCGGACGCGATTCAATCCATAGTTCACGGCCATGCGAGGCCCTTCTCGAAACTGCAGTATTCGACTCATCAGATAACCAATCAAAGATAAAGTCAGAAAGCCATGGGCCACGGTCGCGCCGAAGGGCGATTCACGCTCGGCGCGTTCACGCTCGAGATGAATCCACTGGCGGTCTTCGGTAGCCTCCGCGAATTGGCGAATGCGCTCTTGTGTGACTTCCAGCCAATCGGACACGCCAATTTCGCGGCCTGCGAAGTCCGCGAGCGTACGGGGCGATTCGAGTACAACAGGAATGACCGGTTCGGCGGGCGGCATGCGCCTACTTTACCGCAGGATGCAGCCCGAAGGCTCGGGAGTGGAATTCGAGCGACGCGGGCAAATGCTCGGCGAAATAGGTCCAGTCGTGGCGGCCGGGGTAGAGATGAAATTCGTGCGGAATTCCGCGGGAGTCGAGGAGTTCGTGGAAGGTTTTCGCGCCATTGTAAAAGCCGAAGTCGTCATCCGTGCCGCAGTCGAAGTAAATCGCAAGGCCCGTGGGGCGAGGACCGTTGCGCACAATTGTAAACGGCGAGTTGCGTTCCCAGAATGCCGGGTCAAAGGGGTTTCCGAACGCGGAGCCCATAAGGCCCATCACTCCGAAGGAATCCTGGCTGTCGAATTCGCCGCGCGGCAATTTCGCGATCAGCGCCGGGCTGTGTGCGCTGACGGATCCGAACAACTCCGGGTGGACGAGCGCGATGCGCAACGCGCCGTAGCCGCCCATCGACATGCCCGTAACGCCGCGATTGCGACGGCCGGGCTGGATGCGGTAGTGACTCTCGATGAACGGAAAGAACTCGCGAATGAGGAAATCTTCGTAGCGAACGCGTCCATCGCGGGAATTAATATAGAAGCTGCGGCCGGCGGCGGGCGCGGCGATGATGAACTCCCCCATTTCGTGGCGATCCCACAGGTCTTGAATGAGGTCCCATCCGCCGCCGCTGACCAGGGTTTGCTCGTCGCCGCCGAGCCCGTGGAAATAGTAGAGAACGGGGTAACGGCTGGTCTTGGCGGCGTCATAGCTCGGAGGCAGCAGGACGCAGTAGGGAACCGGATGCCCGAGGATCTTGCTGGGGACCGTGCGGCATTCGGCGCGGCCGGCGGCGGGCAACGGCGCGGCGACCATCAACGCGCCGCAGACCAATAGCACCGAAGCGAATGCCGAGCGCCGGGCTTTATTCATAGCGCCGATTCATGACTCCTATTCGTAACTCCTGTTCATATCCTCTACTCATAACGAAGCGCCTCAACGGGATCGAGCCGCGCGGCGCGCGCCGCGGGATAGATGCCGGCGGCCAAGCTGGTGACGATCGAAAATGTGATGGCGGCTGCCACCATCCACCATGGCACAGCCGATACCGTGATGACTGGCAGGTTGTGGCGCACAAGGTAAATCTTGGTGGCCAGATTGATGCCACGCCCGATCATCCAGCCCAGCAGCACGCCAAAGACTCCGCCGAGAATTCCCATGGCCCCCGCTTCGACTAGAAACAGGCGGCGAACGTCACGGTCCGCCGCGCCCAGCGCCTTGAGCACACCGATTTCGCGGCGCCGCTCGAGAATGGCCATCACCAGCGTATTGATGATGCCGAGCGAGGCGACCACCAACGCGAGGCTACCGAAAATTCCCAGCAGAAGATCGAAAACGGCAAACACCAGGCGGAGGTTGCTGGTGGCGTCGAGCAAGGAGAAAGCGCCGAAGCCCATGTCTTTGACGGCGTCTTCAACGGCCTGTACTTGGGAGGCGCCCGTTACGCGCACCGTAAGGTTTTCGTAGGTGTGCCTGGTGGGCGTGTCACGCAAGAGCTGACGCAGATCGGTGGCCTGCGTGGCGCGCAGCTTCTCGGCGAGTTGGAGCGGAATCAGAACGCGGCCATTTCCCATGCCGCCGAAGCCGAGCGCCGGGTCTGTTTCGACGATGCCGATGATGCGCAGCCTTTCTTCGTGGGGCACGATGGAAAATCCGGCGGGGCCGCCGTCCGCCGAGTTTTTGTCCTTCGGGTCGAGCGGCAAAGCCTGACGCTCCGCGTAGCGCAGCACGATCTCCTTGCCGATGAGCGATTCGGGAGCATCCGAGAGCTGGCGCGCAAACTCGATTTGCAGGATGGCTTCATCCGCGGCGGGGCCGGAGAAGTAAGAACCCTTCATGCCGTCGAACGCCCCGCCCGAGCGCGCCGATTCCTGAACGCCGGCAACGACCGTGGGGTAGGAGTTGGCTCCGAAATGAATCTCCGTAGGGAAGCGAATTTCCGGGTACACCTCGACGACGTTGGGCAGGGCGGCAATCTTGCTGCGCGCTTCGTCATCGAGCGGCTGCCGGGGCGCAGGCGGCAGCGCATTGGTCCCTGCGGGCCCAGGGGGCTCCGGGCCGCGCATCATGCCTCGGAGGTTCACTCGCGGCGAGACGAAGATGGCGTTGAATAGACCCGAGTGGGCGAGACGATCGTTGGCCAGATTTTGCAGGCCGACACCCAACGAAAGCATGGCCACGAGCGAGGCCACGCCGACGCCGATACCGAGAGTGGTGAGCGAGTTTCGCAGCACGGCTTCGCGCAGGTTGCGGGCGGCTAGTTCAGTAAGGTCGCCGAGCTTCAATGCGGCGCACCGTCGGCGACAACCTTGCCGTCTTTCATTTGAATCAGGCGGTGAGCGAAGCGTTCTGCGCGATCCTGCTCGTGAGTAACCATGATGATGGTGACGCCGGACGAATTAATCTCGCGCAGCAGCTGCATGATTTCGTCTCCGGTGGCGCTGTCGAGGTTGCCGGTGGGCTCATCCGCCAGGAGGATGGTTGGGCGATTGACCAAGGCGCGCGCGAGCGCGGCACGCTGCTGTTCGCCGCCGGAGAGTTCGCTCGGACGGTGAGTGAGGCGGGTGGCCAAGCGGACGCGGCCGATGGCCTCGCGCACGCGCGCGTTGCGATCCGCGCGGTCCACTTCGGCAAGCCGCAGCGGAAGCTCGACATTTTCTTCCAGGGTCATGCGCGGCAGCAGATTAAAGGCCTGAAAGACGATACCGATGGTGTGGCTGCGATGCCGCGCCAGCTCCGCCGAACTCATGGCCGCAAGGTTGCGGTCGTGAGCCAGAACAGCGCCGGAGGTCGGGCGATCGAGTCCCGCGAGCAAATTGAGAAGGGTGGATTTTCCCGAGCCGGAGCTGCCCAGCAGCGCGACGAACTCGCCGTTCGGAATGCTGAGGGTTACATCATCCACGGCGCGCACGGTGGCGGCGCCCATCCGGTAGTGCCGGGTAACCTTCTCGGTGCGCACGGCCACATGGCCATTCGATGTCGTCATTACATCCTCAATACTACTACGCGCGCGGGGCCTGCGGCGTTTCGCCTCGCCCAACGCGATTTCCAATTTCCTCGCCGGTGGTTATAATCGCGAGCCCTGCTGCGGCGAGAGATGTTTGCCACATGCGCGGTTTCTAGGGGCTAGAGGCAGAGGAGACGCATTGAAAATACTGGTGACCGGCGGGGCAGGCTATATCGGCGGCGTAACGGTAGGCGTTCTGCGGGCGAAAGGCCAGGAGGTGGTGGTTCTGGACGATCTGTTTCGCGGCCACCGCGCCGTTCTCGATCCTGCCGTGCCGTTTTACGAAGGCAGAGTGGGGGATCGGGCACTCGTCGCGCGCATCGCGAAGGAACACAAGATCGACGCCTGCATTCATTTTGCGGCACTCGCGTATGTGGGCGAGTCGGTGACCGAGCCGGCGAAATATTTCGAAAACAATGTCGAGCAGGGAGTGGCCTTTCTAGACGCACTACGGGAAGCGGGAGTGCTGCGCGTGGTGCTCTCCTCGACTTGTGCTACCTACGGCGAGCCGGAAACGGTGCCGATATCCGAAGAAACGCGGCAGTGGCCTGCGAATCCTTACGGTTGGTCAAAGCTGCTGATGGAACGCGCGTTGGACGCCTACGACCACGCCTACGGGCTGAAATTCGCGGCGCTGCGATATTTTAATGCCGCGGGCGCGACAAAGACTTTGGGGGAGTGTCACGAACCAGAGTCGCATCTAGTGCCTAACGTGCTGGCCGCGGCTGGGGGCGAAAAAAGCGAAGTTTCAGTTTTCGGAAATACCTATCCGACGCCGGACGGGACAGCGATTCGCGACTACGTGCATGTGACGGACCTGGCCGAAGCGCATGTGCTGGCGCTGGAGCACCTGCATAACAAGCGCGAATCTATTTTCATGAATCTGGGAACCGGGCATGGCTATTCTGTTTTGGAAGTAATCGAAACGGCGCGCAAAGTGACGGGCCGCCCAATTCCCATACGCATCGGGCCTCCCCGTCCGGGCGATCCTGCGAAACTGGTGGCCGACGCTACCAAGGCGCGCACCGTGCTGGGGTGGAAGCCGACGATGTCCGATCTACCGACGATTCTGCGGACCCAGTGGGAGTGGCGGCAAAGCCACCCTCGGGGTTACTCCGAATAAAAAGCCCCCAGCACAGGCCAGGGGCTTTTCATCTCGCTAGGCTTGCCGCGTTTGCCTATCAGCGCGAGCGCGCGTTGTGCTTCTTGTCGTAGATCTGGTGCGACAGTCGGTTTTGCTGATGGTTGAGCTTGGTGCGGTCAGCGGCGGTCAAATGACCGTCGTCTTCCGAGCGCATGGTGTGCTCTTCCTTGTTCAAGCCGGCTTCTTTTGTTTCCAGGTTGGCTGTTTCGCGGTCGGTCAATTGTCCGCTTTGGACGCCCTGGGCGATGCGATCCTGCTGGTTGTCCTTCCGCTGGGCGATGGTTTGCGGCGGGACCGCAGGGGTGGTTGCGGGCTGCTGGGCAAAGACCGACGGAACAAAGAAAGTAACCAGGGCTGCGGCGCTCAGAAGGATCTTTTTCGTGTTCATGATGGCTGTCCTCTCGATAATGGATTCGTTATTCAATTCGCGCGGCCCCGGTATTGAGTGGAAGCCGTACAATGGGTGAAACACAGGGCTGGGAGAAAAGTTGCGGCCTGGCCTGGGTGTACAGAGCTAGATGGTTTTATGCTGAAAGGCTACGTCAGAAAATGTTCTTGTGTATAATGCGCCGGGGTCGAGCGGCCGCGCGATAGCGCCGATGGAGAACGATGACCAAAATCGAGGCAATCATTCAAACGGCGAAAATCGACGCGGTGAAGGATGCTCTTCACGGAATCGGTGTCGAGGGCATGACGGTTCTAGAGGCTCGAGGCCATGGCCGCCAAAAGGGGCACACGGAGTTCTATCGGGGCCGCGAGTACACGGTGGACCTGATCCCCAAGATCAAAATTGAGATGGTGTTGGCGGACGAAATGGTGGAAAAGACCGTCGAGACCATCATGGTCGCGGCGCGCACCGGAAAAATCGGCGACGGCAAGATTTTTCTCAGTAAGGTCAACGACGCCATCCGAATCCGCAATGCCGAACGCGGCGACAACGCTTTGTAGAGCGGTTCCGCGTGTACACTAGTATGGAATACCCTGGGCGATATACGGGGCGCGATAAAAAAGCTCTCTCATACGCATGTCTACCGAACCCGCATTGGGCAGTGAATTGCGCGAGATGTATGCGCAGGAATCCGCACGCCTGGAGAGCGATTTTGCCGCCAACGGCGACGGACGCGCAGCCGTCGAAGGCCGCACCAAGCTCGTAGAGACCATTGCCCTCCGCGTCTGGAAGGAACTTATCTCCTCTGATCCGGCGGGGCCGAAAGACCTGGCCCTCGTAGCGCTGGGCGGTTTCGGGCGCCAGTGGCTTTTCCCCTTTTCCGACATCGATATTCTTTTTCTTCACTCCGGCAGCGGGACAGACCGCGAGCTGAAGGATCGCATCCGTGCCTTCTCCCAGGAATTGTGGGATCTGAAATTGAAATTGAGTCCTGCCACGCGGACGCTGGCGGAATGCGAGAAGTTCGACGCTGCCAACGTCGAGTTTGCGATTTCCCTGCTCGACTGCCGGTACCTGGCCGGTGAGCGCGACCTCTTCGCGCGGCTGCACGACCGTGTGATTCCCAAACTTGTAACCCGTGAGTCTCGCTACATCGTGCAGCGCCTCACCGATCTCACGCGCAGCCGGTACAATAAATTCGGTAACACGGTTTTTCATCTCGAGCCCAACATCAAGGACGGGCCGGGCGGCTTGCGCGACTACAACCTGGCGCACTGGCTGGCCTTGATCGCCGCCATGGAGGAGAAGGGCTCATGGCCGGACGAATCCGAGCTCCTGCCTTCCTGGCTGAGACCGAGATTCAATGCGGCGCTGGACTTTTTGATTTCGGTGCGCTGCTTCCTTCACTACCGCCAGGGACGCGACGATAACACGCTGGCGTGGGAGGCTCAGGACGAAGCCGCCGCGCGTAGCGTCGGATCGCCCGGGCAGCAGCTTACCGCCGCGGATTGGATGCGCGTTTATTTCGGCCAGGCGCGCCTGATTCATCGCGTCGCCGTGCAACTCATGGAAGAGTTTCCGGCAGCGCGTCCTTCGCTCTATCGCCAGTTCCAAAACTTGCGCTCGCGGCTCTCGAATACGGAGTTTAACGTGGTCGACGGCCGCATCTTTCTGCAGCGGGAGGAGTCGCTACAGGATCCGCAGCTGCCGCTGCGCATGTTTCGCTTTATGGCCCGCCACGGATTGAGCTTGAGTTCCGCCGCGGAGCACCAGATCGAAGAAGCTCTGCCGGTGGTACGCGCCGCGCCGCCCTCGGGCGCCGAGACTTGGAACTATCTGCAAGAAATTCTGCTGGCGCCGCATGCCGCCGACGCGTTGCGAGCCATGCACTCATTGCACCTGCTCACACCGCTGATACCGGCGTTTCAGGCCATCGATTCACTGGTGATCCGCGATTACTCCCACCGCTTTACCGTGGACGAGCACACTTTCGTGGCCATCGAGAACCTTCACGCGCTCCGCAAGTCGCAGTCGAAGTGGGACCAGCGCTACGCGGAAATTCTCGACGAACTCGAGCAGCCCGACCTGCTCTACTTGGCCATCCTTCTTCACGACACCGGGAAGGGCGTTAAGTCCGATAGCCACGTCATCTCGAGCCTTGCGCTGGCCGAACACACCCTGGAGCGCCTGGAGCTGGATGAGCCGGATCGCGACACAGTCCGATTTTTAATTGGCAGCCATCTGGAATTAAGCAACGCGTTGCGCCGCGATATTTTCGATCCCGACAACATCCGGCACTTCGCCGCGAAGATGGGCACACCCGAGCGGCTGAAGATGCTCTGCCTGCTGACCTATGCGGACATCAAGGCCGTGAATCCCGAGGCGCTGACGCCGTGGAAAGCGGAAAACATCTGGCAGCTTTACATCGGCACGGCCAATCTGATGATGCACAGCGTCGATGACCGGCTCGACCGCGGAATGGACCCAGAGGTGCTAGATCATCTACGCTCCATTGCACCGGCGGCGGGAAAGAAGCTGGAAAGCTTTCTAGAAGGATTGCCGCGCCGGTATCTGCTGACGCAGACGGCCAGCGATGTGATCAATCACATGGAGATGGCCAACCGCCTGGAGCAGGACCCGGTGCAGCTGGAACTGACACGCGGGCGGCATTGGTACGAGCTCTCTCTGGTCACGCTGGACCGTCCATTCCTCTTCGCGCGCACCGCCGGGGCGCTGGCGGCGTGGGGAATGAACATCGTGAAGGCCGCGGCGTTTTCAAATAAGGCCGGCGTAGTGGTGGACACGTTTTTTTTCACCGACCGCTTTCAGACCTTGGAGTTGAACTTGCCGGAGTGGGAGCGATTCAAGACCAACGTCCACGATGTGCTGACCGACCGCGCCGACCTCGAACGCATGCTGAGCGATCGGCTGCGAGCCGACAAGAAGGTTGAGCCCAAGGTGAAAGTGGACACCACCGTTGAAATCGACGACGAATGTTCCGCTCACAGCACCCTGATCGAAGTTATCACCCAGGATCGCCCCGGCCTCTTGCATCGAATTGCGTTGCCGCTTTCCCGGCAGAACTGCAACATTGAGATCGCGATAATCGAGACGGAAGGGCAGAGCGCCATCGACGTCTTCTACCTGACCTCCGGTGGTAAGAAATTGGCCCCAGAACACCGGGAGGCCCTTCGCGCTGCCCTGCTTGCGGAACTAGACGCCAGTTAGCCTGCAAATCGGACCGGCGACGCCGCCAAGTCCCTCGCTATAGACCACTTAGGCCGCACGCACACTTTCATGCATCCAACCTGCGGTTTGCAGCGTTATTATGGATGTGGGCTGTTGCGGCGGAGGAACCTAAATGTTGATCAAGAAGGCGCCTGATTTGACCTATGCGGATGTAACCCCCAGGGGTCTATACATGGGGCGCCGCAATTTTCTTCTGGGAGCGTTGGCGGCCGGCGGCGCCGTGGCCGGCTGGCGAAAACTGCCCGAATTCATGGCTGGCCCTCCGACGGGTTCGGTTCCCGTCAAGCTCAGCGGAGTGGTCCCGGGGCCTTACAGCACCAACGAAATGGTCACGGCGGAAAGCGCCGTCACCACCTACAACAACTACTACGAATTCGGCACCAGCAAGTCCGACCCGGCGAAGAACGCCAAGAATTTCCAGACCTCGCCCTGGACCGTCTCCGTGGAAGGCGAAGTAGCCAAGCCGCGCAAGTTCACCATGGACGAAATCATGAAGCTCGCGCCGCTTGAGGAGCGCATCTATCGGCACCGCTGCGTGGAGGCCTGGTCGATCGTGGTTCCGTGGATCGGCTATTCGCTGAGCACCATCCTGAAGCAGGTGCAGCCGAACTCGAACGCCAAGTACGTCGCCTTTCAGAGCTACTACGACATCAAGCAGATGCCGCTGGGGCCGGAAGCGGGCATCGAGCTGCCCTACGTGGAAGGCTTGCGCCTGGACGAAGCGATGCATCCGCTGACGCTGCTCTGCATGGGCATGTATGGCCAGACGCTTTACAACCAGGATGGCGCGCCGGTACGCATCATCATTCCGTGGAAGTACGGATTCAAGAGCATCAAGTCGATCGTGAAAATTCGGCTGGTGAAGGATCAGCCGCCTTCGACTTGGAATATTCAAGCTCCCAACGAATACGGCTTCTATTCCAATGTGAATCCCAATGTCGATCACCCGCGCTGGAGCCAGAAGAGCGAGCATCGCCTGGGGGGGGGCCTGTTCGCGCGGCCCGTGGCCACGCAGATGTTCAACGGCTACAGCGAACAAGTAGCCAGCCTCTACAGCGGCATGGACCTCCGGAAGTACTTCTAAGCCGGGATGCGATTCGTCCAGGCCATTCTGACCAGCAAGTGGACCAAGGTTCCCGTATTCCTTCTTTGCCTGGTGCCGCTGGGCCTATTGGTTTGGCAGGGCCTTCATAACGACCTGACGCTGAACCCCGTTCAATACGTCGAGCACACGACGGGGGACTGGGTGCTGCGGTTCTTGGCCATGACCTTGGCCATCACTCCGCTGCGAAAGATGCTGCGGCTTCCGCAGTTGATTCGCTTCCGCCGCATGCTCGGCCTTTTCGCATTCTTCTATGTGTGCCTGCACTTCACCACGTGGATCTGGCTCGATCGCTACTTCGATTGGCGGCAAATGCTCGACGACATCGCCAAGCGTCCCTTTATCACCGTGGGGTTCGCGGCCTTCGTCCTGCTAATTCCTCTGGCGCTTACGTCGACAGCCGGATGGATACGCCGGCTGGGCGGAAAGCGCTGGCAGATGCTGCACCGCCTGATTTACGTCGCTGCCATTCTGGGCGTGATTCACTACTACTGGTTGGTCAAATCGGATCATCGCAAGCCTTTGGAGTACGCCTTCATAATCGGGGCCTTGCTGCTGTGGAGGATCGGCGCGTGGTTGATCGATCGGCGCCGGCAAAATGCATCGGGCGGCGTTCGCAGCAAGGAACGGGCCACCGTGGAGACTGCCTGAAATGAAATCTACCGTAAGCACGCTCGGCTGCGCTGTGCTGTTACTCGGGTTGTCGGCGTGCGGGGGCGGTTCATCTTCTGGAGGTGGCGGAGGCGGCGGGACTCCTCCGCTCAGCAATGTCGAGGTGCTGACCTATCACAACGACAATTTACGTTCCGGACTGAATCCGAACGAAACCGCCCTCACGACGGCGAACGTGAATTCAGCCAACTTTGGGAAAGTGGGATCGATGTCGGTGTCTGGCTTGGTGGATGCCGAACCCCTCTACGTCGGCAACCTGAACATGAGCGGGACCGCGCACAACGTGTTGTTCGTCGCGACCGAGCAGGATATCGTCTACGCCTTCGACGCCGATACCTTCGATCTCCTTTGGCAGCAATCGGTACTGGGCGCGAACGAAACACCAAGCGACAGCCGTGCGTGCGGCCAGATTTCGCCAAGCATCGGCGTCACCTCCACGCCGGTCATCGACCGTAGTGCCGGCCCCAACGGGACAATCTTCCTCGTGTCCATGACCAAAGACTCCAGCAACAACTACCATCACCGGTTGCACGCTCTGGACTTGGTCACTCACGCGGAACTCAACGGCGGTCCCACGGAAGTGCAAGCCAGCGTCTCAGGCACGGCCACAGGATCAGTGGGCGGAACGGTGACGTTCGTTCCATCGCAGTACAAGGAGCGCGCATCGCTATTGCTGCTCGGCGGCACGATCTATACCACCTGGGCCTCGAACTGCGACGACCCGAACTACACGGGCTGGGTGATCGGTTATAACGAGGCTAGTCTTCAGCGCCAGAGCGTGCTCAACGTTACTGCCAACGGCACGACGCAGGGAGGCAAAGAAGGCGGCATTTGGATGGCCGGATCAGGGCCGGCGGCGGACTCGGCGGGCGCTATCTACGTGCTGGTGGGCAATGGGACTTTCGACACCACACTTAACGGCGGAGGTTTTCCCATCAACAGCAATTACGGAAATGCGTTCCTTAAGTTGACGGCTTCCGGCAACAATCTGACGGTGGCTGACTACTTCGTGATGCACAACGCCTGCTGCACGGGGACATCTGAATCGAACCAGGACACGGATCTGGGTTCGGGGGGTGTGATGCTTCTGCCCGACGTGCAAGACAACTCGGCCCACACGTGGCATCTGGCCCTGGGCGCGGGCAAGGATGGGTTCATCTACATGGTGAACCGCGACTCCCTGGGGAAATTCAACGCGAGCAACGACAAGGCTATCTATCAAAAGGATAACGATCCCAACGGAGATAGCTCCGGCACGGGGGTGCTGGGGGGCGGAATCTGGTCGGCGCCCGCCTACTTCAATAACACCGTCTACTATGGTCCAAACGGCAACAAGCTCCTGGCGTTTTCGATCTCCAATGCCAAGCTTTCCACCGCGCCGGCTTCGATGAGTCCGACCGCGTTCGGCTACCCCGGAGCTACGCCCAGCGTGTCGGCGAATGGAACGGCGAATGGAATCGTCTGGGCGATTGCAAACGGCAACCCCTTAAGCACGCTCTACGCCTATGACGCGACGAACCTCACCAACCAGCTGTTCCAGATCAGCTTTGCGGATAATATCTACAACAAGTACGTCACGCCGCTGGTTGCCAATGGAAGAGTCTATGTGGGAACGCCCAACATGGTAGTCGTCTTCGGTTTGTTGAACCCGTAGAGCGGCGCCAGAGGATTAGTACTTGCGGAGAACTCCCACCACGCGGCCCTGCACCTTCACGTCCGTGGCCGCCACAATGATGGGCGACATCTGCGAATTCGCGGGTTGCAGACGAATCTTGCCGCCGGCCTCGCGATAAAAGCGTTTCACCGTGGCTTCATCTTCGCCGACCAGGGCCACCACGATTTCTCCCGGATTGGCCACCTGCGTTTGCTCGACCACGATGTAGTCGCCGTCCAGGATGTGATCCTCGCGCATCGATTCACCCTTTACCTGCAGGACAAACGTGTTGTGGCCGCGCGCGAAATCCGCCAGCGAGATGGTTTCGTTCTCTTCCACCGCTTCGAGCGGTCGTCCGGCGGCGATACGGCCGGCCAGCGGGAGTTCCACCACGTGGCGATCGAGAATTTCCTCGCGCACCGGCTTAGGCAATTGCACCACCTCGATTGAGCGGCTCTGGTTGTAGCCGCGCCGGATGAAACCCTTCTTTTCGAGCGTCGAGAGATGCTTGTGCACCGTCGCCAGGGAAGTGAGCTTCAGGGCGTGCGCGATCTCTTCAAAGCTGGGCGAGTAGCCGTTCTTGTCGAGAAAGCCGACGAGATAGTTGAGAACTTCCTTTTGCCGCTTCGTCAATGCCATAGTCGTCCGCCTTGGGCCTTTTGGTGCTTCTGCCGCGGTTTTGCGAGTCATACACGCTCGCAACTTGAACCGCCGGGCCGAGCGAAATATAGGCGAACCAAAAGCGAAAGTCAATGGTACCCGCGGCCAACTGTACCTCCGCTCCCTAGAGTGGTCCCAACGGCCACTCCGTCTTGCGCCACATCTTGCGTTCGAAGCGCGCCCTCTTTACACTCCTTCGCCATGGCCCATAGCAAACGCGTGGCGCAAGGCTTTGCCATTCTCGGCAGCGTCGTGCTGCTCCTGTCCGCCGGGCTGCACGGAATCGCGGCATTCCCTCAGATATCTGCGGCGCTGCGGGCAAGCGGGTTGGACAAGCCGATAGCGCGGGCCATGCAGGCTGTATGGGAGATGGCCGCCTGGCACTGGCTCGTAATCGGAATTCTCACGCTGGTCGCTTGCTTTGCGCGTAGCGGGCCACGGCGCCTGATTCTGCTCTTGTGCGGATTGCTGCCGCTGGTCGATGCCATCGCAGGCTACGCCGCCATAGGCCCCTTCATCGGCGACGAATTACTGGCGGTCGCGGGGGCCGCAATTCTCGCTGCTGCCGCGCTGCTGCCGGCTGCATAAGTCTTGTTTCTCCCTGCGGCTACAGCCTGTGCGCAAACGCGCACCAATTCTCGTTTTCCTGCCACTCCACGAGGTGTTAAACTCTTGTTCAGACGAGAGCCCTCGGGACCTCCTACTCGTTTGGGTGTGGGACGGTTCGGCATCTCGCCCGCGTAATACGCCATCACATAGATGGGGATATAGAGAGGCTATGTCTACAACCCTGGCTCGCCCACCGCAACGCAAACGCGAAGTTATTGAGAAGGCCGTCATCCGGTTCTGCGGCGACTCCGGAGACGGGATGCAGATCACGGGAAGCCAGTTCACCAACACGGTGGCCCTGTACGGCAACGACCTGGCAACGCTGCCCGACTTTCCCGCTGAAATCCGCGCCCCTGCTGGCACCTTGCCCGGCGTAAGCGGCTTCCAGGTGCACTTTTCTTCGCAGGATGTCTTCACACCCGGCGACAACGTGGACGCGCTGGTGGCCATGAACCCCGCTGCGCTGAAGATGAATATTGCGGACCTGAAGACCAACGGCATTCTAATCGTCAACCTCGACGACTTTGGCGAGCAGGATCTGCGCAAGGCGCAGATGACGGTGAACCCTCTCGAAGATCATTCGCTCGACGGATACCGCTTGTTCGCCGTCGAGTTGACCAAGCTGACGCGCGCGGCGCTCAAGGATCTCGGTCTTGACGTCAAGAGCATGGACCGCAGCAAGAACTTCTTCGCCCTGGGCATGTGCTACTGGCTCTACAACCGCTCGATGGACACCTCGCTGCGCTTCATCGAAGATAAATTCAAGAATAAGCCGGCGCTGGTGCAGGCCAATCGTCTGGCCATGCAGGCAGGCTATAGCTATTGCGAGGCTACCGAAGCGTTTCAGATCAGCTACGAAATTCCGCCGGCCAAGCTCACGCCCGGCATCTACCGCAACATCAGCGGAAACGCCGCGCTAGCCATGGGTTTCGTGGCCGCTTCCCAGAAGGCGGGCATTCCTCTTTTTCTGGGGTCCTATCCGATCACGCCCGCTTCGGACATTCTGCACGAGCTTTCGTCCTACAAAGATTTCGGCGTGATCACTTTCCAGGCCGAGGATGAAATCGCGGCCATCACTTCCGCCATCGGCGCGGCGTACGGCGGCGCCTTGGGCCTGACCACCACTTCTGGTCCGGGCATGGCGCTCAAGACCGAGGCTCTCGGCTTGGCTGTGGCGGTCGAGTTGCCGCTCGTGATTTGCGATATTCAGCGCGGCGGCCCTTCCACCGGTTTGCCGACGAAGACCGAGCAGGCTGATCTGTTGCAGGCTCTCTTTGGCAGAAACTCCGAGGCGCCCATTCCGGTGCTCGCTCCGGCGACACCCGGCGATTGCTTCTGGATCGCGCTTGAAGCCAGCCGCATCGCCATTAAATACATGGTTCCGGTGATTATTCTTTCCGACGGTTACCTCGCGAACGGCGCCGAGCCGTGGCCGGTTCCGAAGATGGAGGATTTGCCGGAGATTCCGGTGCACTTCGAAACCAATCCCGTGGATTTCCGCCCGTACCGGCGCAATCCGGAGACGCTGGCGCGGCCTTGGGCCATCCCCGGCACGCCGGGCCTCGAGCACCGCATCGGCGGCCTCGAGAAGCAGGACGTGACCGGCAACGTGAATTACGAACCGCTAAACCACGAAAAAATGATTCGCCTTCGCGCGGAAAAAGTCGCCGCCGTTGTGCAGGACATTCCGGACGTGGTTCCCGCTGGCGACGCTTCCGGCGATCTGCTCATCGTCTCTTGGGGCTCGACTCACGGCCCGGTGACTGCGGCGCTAAACGCGCAGCGCGCTAAGGGCCGCAGCATCGGCCACGTTCATCTGCGCTATTTGAATCCTCTGCCGAAGAATCTCGGCGAGGTGCTGGGACGCTACGACAAAGTATTGGTACCGGAAATGAACATGGGGCAGCTGGTGATGGTGCTGCGCGCAAAGTATCTGGTGGATGCCCGCGGCTACAACAAGATCCAGGGCAAGCCCTTTAAGCAATCGGAACTCGAGCGCAAGATCGAAGAGATGCTTGTGGACGTAACTTCTTAGGAGAATCGAATGGCCACGGCCACGTTGCCGCCCTTAACGAAAAAAGATTTTCAGACCGACCAGGAAATTCGCTGGTGCCCGGGTTGCGGCGATTATGCAATCCTCTCCGCGGTGCAGGCGATCTTCCCCGAGCTGGGGATTCCCAAGGAAAAGTTCGTGGTGATTTCGGGCATCGGCTGCTCCAGCCGTTTCCCCTATTACATGAACACCTTCGGCTTCCACACCATTCACGGCCGCGCGCCGGCCGTCGCCACGGGACTGAAGATCGCGCGCCCCGACCTGGAAGTCTGGGTGGCCACCGGTGACGGTGATTCACTTTCCATCGGCGGCAATCACACCATACACATGCTGCGCCGCAACGTCGGCCTGAAAGTGCTGCTCTTCAACAATCGCATCTACGGGTTGACCAAGGGACAGTTCTCGCCGACTTCTGAAACGGGCAAGAAAACGAAATCGACGCCATTCGGCAGCGCAGACCGTCCCTTCAGCCCTCTTTCGCTGGCCATCGGCGCGGAAGCCACGTTCGTAGCGCGTTCGGTCGACGTCTTCCAGACACATCTGAAAGAAACCTTGCGGAAAGTAGCGGCCCACAAAGGGTCCGCGTACCTGGAGATTCTGCAAAACTGTAACATTTTCAACGACGGCGCTTGGGAGACAATCACCGAAAAAGATGCGCGCAGCGAGAAGGTGATTCAACTGGAGCACGGCAAGCCGCTCATCTTCGGAAAGAACCGCGACAAGGGAATTCGCCTGAATGGCCTCGACCTCGAAGTTGTGCAGCTCGGAAACGGCGTAACGGAGAGCGATTTACTGGTGCACGACGAACACAATCCGCGCCCGGCCTACGCCTTCCTGCTCTCGTACATGGAGCAGCGCCCCGGGTTTCCCACTCCCATCGGCGTGTTGCGTTCCTGGGAAGATGTTCCGCGCTACGAAGATGTGATCAACGCTCAGGTTCAAGAGGTGCAGGCCCGCCGCGGCAAGGGCGACCTGGAAAAGCTCCTGCGCGCCGGAGATACCTGGGAAGTCCGCGCTTAGCTTCAACTCAATCTACGTAGATAGAAAACGGCGTCTCGCAGTACCGAGACGCCGTTTTTCTCTTGCGGGTATGAAACTGGGTTACGCGGCCAGCGGCGCGTACTTGTCCAGCAGCTTCAGGATCTCATCGCGACTCGCGTCCGGAATCGGTAGCACCGCGCGAGAGATGCCCGCGTCTCGGTATCCAGCAAGAGTGGCTGCGTCGGCCGGCGCCCCAAACGCGCTGATCGAAAGCGTGGAATAGTCCCTCCCGCCTGCGTCAGCGGCCTTGCGCAGCCGCGCGACCGCTTCTTTGGGTTCGAAGCCGCCGCGCATGGCGATGGGAATCCAGCCGTCGCAGAACTCCACCACGCGCTTCAGCGTGTGGTCGCTCGATCCGCCGAGCAGGATCGGCGGATTCGGCTTTTGCATCGGCTTGGGATAAAGCCACGCGGGATCGAAGTTCACCATGTCGCCGTGGAACGACGCCTCTTCCTGGTTCCACAAAGCCTTCATCGCCAGGATGCTCTCGCGCATCAGCTTGAACCGCGTTTCGTAGCGCGCTCCGTGATTTTCCATCTCGTCCACGTTCCAGCCGCCGCCAATGCCGAAGATAAACCGGCCACCCGAGAGTTGGTCGAGACTGGACACGCACTTGGCGGTCACGATCGGGTCGCGCTGCGGGATGAGGCAGACGCCCGTGCCCAGCAGGATTTTCTTCGTCACCGCTGCTGCAAAGGACAGCGCGACGAACGGGTCGTGCGTATGGGAGTAGGACTTCGGCAACTCTCCCCCGCCGGGATAGGGCGTACGGCGCGACACCGGGATGTGCGTATGCTCCGGCAGAAAAAGTGACTCGAAGCCGCGCTCTTCGGCTGCGCGGGCCAGCTCGCGAATATCGATTCCATAGTCGACGGGGAAATAGGCAATGCCCACTCGCATCTTTACGCCTCCGGTGCCGGCGCTCGCCGGTCTTGCAGGGATGATTGTCTCAGACTGTTACTGGCGGCTGTCAACCGGCGCGGGAGCCACATTGCGGGCGAGAGCCGGCTGTTGCGCGGAGGGCAGGGAAGGCATTACCGCCAGCGCCTGATCGCGTACGGCAGCGAAAGCGGCCCAGTCCTGCTTCGAAATAGGATCGGCGGTGGGCAGTCCCAAGTGCTCGAAGTTCAAAAACTGCCCGTGAAGTTGAATTCGAAAATCAAGATGCGGACCGGTAGCCAGGCCCGTCATGCCCACTAACCCGATGCGCTGGCCCTGCTCGACGCGCTGCCCGTCGTGCACCAGGATCTGCGAGAGGTGCATGTAGTAGGTCGTGTAGCCGTTGGAGTGCTCCACTTTCACCAGGTTTCCATCGCCGCCCTTCGCGCCCGCAAATACCACGCGGCCGTCTCCGATGGTCTGCACCGGCGTGCCGGTGGGCGCGGCGTAATCGATCCCCATGTGCGGGCGGTATTCTTTCAGGATGGGATGGAAGCGATGCATGCTGAAGTGCGAAGTGATCGGCGCGGCAAACTTGAGCGGCGAATGGAGGAACGCCTTCTTCATCGACTTGCCTTCCGGCGTGTAGTAGGCCTCATTCCCCGAAAGATCGTGGAACAGCACCGCGCGATAGGCGCGACCGGCATTGTTGTATTCGGCCATCAGGATGCGCCCGTAGGATATCGTCTCGCCGTTCAGCAGCTTTTTCTTTTCCACAACGATGCGGAAGGTATCGCCGGGCCGCGGGTCGGTATAAAAGTCCAGATCAAATGCGAATATCGCCGCGAGGCGCATCGCCAGCTCGGGCTTCTCTCCGGCGTCGATGACCCCCTGAAAAAGCGAATCATCGATCTTTCCGACGACGCCCACCGTATCCGTTTCTGACGGGATTGTCTCGATCGAGGAGTGGAAATCGTTTCCGCTGTCATTACCATTTGGCGCGATCGAAAGCACGCGCTCCCCGTCAATCCGATAGCGCACCTCGCGCAGGTCTCCCAGCACCGAGCGCCCGACCGAAAGCGCGTTCCCGGCGCGCAGCTGGCGCAGGTTGAACACCGGCTCCGCCGCCGCGATCATCCGCCCCGCCGTGGCCGCGTCGATTCCCAAACTTTGCAGGAAGGAGGCGAAAGACAATTTCGCCGGCACGATGCCTTGCTTAAAGAGCACCACCTTGCGCTGAATCTCTTGCGCCTGCACGCGAGCGGCGGCCGCTTCTGTCGCGAAGTCCTGCTCGGCCGCGCGCCGGTGGCGATAGGACAAAACAATGCAGGCCGCGGCAGCAGCCAGGAAAATCACCCAAAAAGCGATCCGTCGCGCCATCCGCATCCGTGCTCCATTTCAAGATTACTCGCGCCGCAGGATATCGCAGACGCCAAGAGAAGGAAAAATGAAAATCATCGCGCTGGCCTCAAGCGCCAACAGTCTTCGCAGGGCAACGGTCGCCGGAAAACGACATCGCCGGCCTAGGGATTGATCCGACGGTTCTCGATTTCGCGGAGGTGTTCGCGCAAACGATTCAGAACTTCGTCGGTCGAGCCATCGGCCATCTCCCGCTCGACTTCCGTGAGCGCGAAGTGAACGATGTCGTGGTGGTGGATTTCTTTCCCCGGCAGCCGGTCGCTGAATTCGAGCCACACTTTGTGCAGCAAGTCGATTTCCTTGGGCGTCAGCCGAGGCGCATGCGGGCCCAGAGTAGAAGACCTGCTCGTCGCCCGGAGGGAGTAAAGATTTCCAAGCTGACCTGCGGGCGAGGCTCGGGCATTTTTTCCCAAGCAGTGCCAATCTCGCGCGCCTGCTCGGTGATCGAGGCATTGGATGAGCTTCCCACCACGATGGTGCTCGACTGTAGGTTCATCGCCGTGCGCAGGATGCCTTCCCAGAGGTCATTGGCTGCCGCCACGGTTAGCCGTACCGGCTTGCCTTCTTTTTCCGCCAGCGAAAGAACCTTGGTGAAGAGCAGTTGCTCGATGGTGCTGAAAAGCTGATCGGGGGCCAAGTCGTACTCGCCCGAAGCCGCGCGCCGCAGCATGCGCACGTGCAAGACTACGATTTCAGCCTCTCTCTTTTTTGCCCGGCGCAGCGCGGCATCCAGCGGATAAAGCGCGTAATAGTTGCTCACCGGCACGAGAATGTTGCCGGGTTTCACGCCCACATTTTCTTCGGTCAGCTCGGCGGCTTGCGCCAGATTGAACTGATCGAGCTCCACGTGCCGTTCGCCGCGCTTGCGCTGAATTCTTTTCTCCGAAATCTCGAAACCCGCGAAAAGCAAGCCGGAGAAAATGATTCCCGATACGGTGGCCGCGGGCTTGGTGAATAGATTCGTCATCGCGATGGCCAGAAGCGTCAGCGTGATCAGCGCCAGGCCCAGCGGTATTTCCTTGCCCGCGATGTGGAAATTCAGCGGCACGCGGAATTCGCGCTTTTCCGGATGCGTGTAGCGCAGCACCAATACGGCGATGCCTTTCAGCGCGAAGCTCCAGATCACGCCGAAGGCATATAGGTTCGCCAGAAACGTCACGTCGCCCCGGCTGATGAGGATCGTCACGATCTGCAGGATCACCACCATGTTGATGATCCGGTGCGAAGTTCCAAAGCGCGGGTGCGGCTGGCGGAACCAATCGGAGAGCACGCCGTCTTCGGAAACGCGGTTCAACACTCCGTTAGAGCCCACGATGGCCGTGTTCACGGCCCCGGCAAGAATCAGCGTTCCCACCACCACCACGAACACGTGGAAGATCAGGCGCGCCAGAAACGGACCGGTGAGATTCATGGCCAGTCCGCCGATCAGATTCTCGAAATATTGCGGCCGCACTTTATCGGGGATGATCATCACCGCAAAGAAGGAAACCAGCGACGTGAAGATCATGCTGTAAACGAAAATTACCAGCGCCGCCTTCTTCAGATTCGCCAGTTTGGGATGCTCGATCTCGCGGTACACCTGCGCCAGCGATTCTTCTCCGCTCATGGCCAGCACGGAGTGTCCCAGCCCGACAAAAACCGCGGCGAACGTGATCAGCTGAGGAATATGGATCCCATAGAGCCAGCCCATGGAATTCTTGGTCATCAGGATGTTGCGCGGTATCGGCGCCGGCGGCAGATGCGCTCCGCGAACGATCACCGTGTAGGTGCACCATCCGATTAGCATCACCACCATCACCGTGGTGAGCTGCATGATCCACAAAGCTTTTTCGCTCGATTCAGTGATGCCCTTGATGTTTTCCCACCAGAAGTAGACCGTCACCATCACCGCAAATGTGGCCGCCGTGGCGTCAGGATTCAAATGCACGCTCGTATGCGCGTAGGACAGCATTTCATTCAGCACGCCGCCCAAGTATTGCCCCGCGGACACGCCGCTGATCGGCCCGGTGAGCACGTAGTCGAACATCAGCGCGGATACGGAAAACTTCGCTAGCGTGCCGCCCATGGCTTCCTTCACCACGCGATACACGCCGCCGCGCACGAACATCCCGCAGCTCTCGACGTAAACCTGCGACACGGCGTAGGACAGCAGCATGGTCGCCAGAATGAACCACGGCGCCGTCTTGCCGATGAACTGCTCCGCCTCGCCGCCCGCGTAGTAAGCCGAGGAAGCCAGGTCGTTCAGAACGATCGCCGCCGCGCGCCAATAGGAAATGAACGCCAGCATGGCCGTGGTGGCCACAAGGACTTTCGCTGCCGGCCGGATTGAGCTAGCTAAGGAAGAGCCAGGGGTTTGAGAAGCCATAATCCTTTAGAAATCGGCCGCGCGGAGCGTGCTGTAAGCCGGCAGTCGGTAAAAATTCATAAAGATTCTATAACGATTGCATCAGCTGCGCGTGCCTTTCTTTGGTTCGAACAGATCGAGATAATTGATGCGAGACTCTTGCTGGCCTTCGTGCGTGCGTTTGCAACGTGGCACTACCGTGTTAGTTTGGATGCCTGCGCGCGACTACAAATTCGACAAATTCTTGAAGGGGTGATGCGAATGGCAACGGAAAAGCTTCCGGATCCAAGCCGGCTTACCGCGATTGACGTACATGTGCACGTCGAGCACGAAGGGGAAGAGACCGCAACGGAGACGGCGGCAAAAAAGTATTTTGGCGGCCGGGCCACTCGCGACCGCAAGGCCCTGGCCGAATACTATCGCTCCCGCAACATGGGCTGCGTGGTTTTCACCGTGGACGAACGGCTAACCGGGCGCCCGCATCCTTCCAACGAATCCGTCGCCGAGTTTGCCCGCGAAAATTCCGACATCATGATCGCCTTCGCCAGCGTCGACCCGGCGCGCGGCATCGAAGCGGTGAACGAAGCGCGGCGGCTGATCGCCTCGGGCCTGATTCACGGATTCAAATTTCACCCGCCGGTGCAGGAGTTTTTCCCCAACGACCGCATGGCCTACCCGCTCTACGAAGTGATCGCCGAAGCCGAGCTCCCGGTCATCTTCCACACCGGACATAGCGGCATCGGCACCGGCATGCCCGGCGGCGGTGGAATCCGGCTGAAGTACGGTAATCCCATGCACATCGACGACGTGGCAGTAGATTTCCCCAGCATGCCCATCATCATGGCCCACCCGTCGTTCCCGTGGCAGGACGAAGCCATCTCCGTTTGCCTGCACAAGCCGCAGGTGTACATCGATCTTTCCGGATGGTCGCCAAAATACTTTTCGCCCACGCTCGTGCAATACGCGAATACGCTACTGAAGAACAAAGTGATGTTCGGGTCGGATTATCCGCTGATCACGCCGGACCGCTGGCTGGAGGACTTCGCCAAAATTCCCATCAAAGAAGAAGTGCGGCCGCTCATCCTGAAGGAAAACGCCGTCAAGCTGTTGGGACTGGGAGCGAAGAGCGCGTAGCGTGGCGGCCGTAGCCGAAGGCAAACCAAAGCGGCGCGGAAAAGATAATTCTACTGGGCTGCTGAGCCTATCCCCGCACTAGCCGCGCCAGAAGCAAAGGAATCGGTCTTCAAAGCGTTGCGGTCCGCGTCCGCGAAGTAGTTCCGCGCGTTTAAGCCGCGATAGATGCGCCCGGCAATTTCCGACGCGTGCGGCCCGCTGATGATGCGGCTGCCGCCGTGCAGCAGAACCACGAGCACAATCTTCGGATTCGCCTGATCCGCATAGGAGGCGAACCAACCCAGCCTGCCACCCAGATTCTCGTCATTGCACGTGCCGGTCTTGCCCAAAGCCTGCTCGCCGTAGGGGTCATAGCTCTGCCGCGCCGTGCCGTACAGCACCGCGGCCAGCATGCCCTCACGCAGATCCGGCAGCAGCGGGCCGATATCCAGTTGCTGGCGCACGCGCGGCTCGAAGTCCCGCTGATCGATTTCCGTGCGCGGATATTGCAGGTAATACTGCGTCCCGCCGTTGGCTAGCATTCCTACGAGCGAAGCCAGTTGGAAGGGCGTGATGCGGATCCCTTCGCCGAAGCTCGACATGCGCGCCACACCGCCAAATATCGGAGGCGAAGACGGCACGGAGCCCGGTTGTTCCTCCGGAATCCCGAATCCCACGCGCTGGCCCAGGCCGAGCATCGTGTCATATTTATGCACGCGCTCGAAGCCGAGCTCGCTTCCCACTTCCTGAAAGTAGTTGTTGTTGGAGTGGGCCATCGCTTCCGTCAGGCCCATGTATCGGCGGCGCCCCACCTGAATCATCGTGTCGCGTGTGATCACGCCTTCCTGCAGACCGGCAATGGCTATGAACGGCTTGATCGTCGAGCAAGGCTCGAAGCCCGCCGAGAACGCCATTTTCTGGTTGACGACGGTCAGAACGCGCCCGTTCGTCGGATCAATGGCCAACACAGATCCCTTTTCGTGGCCCAGCGCTTCAATGGCGACGGCGCGCACGACCGGATCGTCGTACGTAGTTATGTCGTCCTTCGCGGGGTCCCCCTTGGGCTCGACCGCCTTGTGTTTATGGCTCACGGGCTGCGCCGCCCGATGGGTTGGCTGTGCTGGATGAGCTGGCTTCGCCGGATGAGCCGGACGTGCGACTGGATGTGCAGAGTGCGCGGAGTGCGCCGCTTTCGCGGGATGCGCGGAGCTCGGTTCCGTGCTTGCCAAAGCTGCGCGAGAACTGCCTGCCAGAAGCAGGCAAAAAATCAATGTCGCTTTTTTCATGAGGGCCGGGGCCTGTCGTATTCCTGCTTCCATATATGATGCGCAAAAGCGCTGATAGGGAAGCCGCGTTTAGTGTAAGAAAACGCGCGCCGGGTAAGCAACTACAAAGGCAGGTACATTTTCCACTGCCGCATCGCTCGGCGCAACTGGTCAGCAGGACAGGCGAAATCAGCCAGGAAGAAAAGGGCGAAGAACTGGGCGAGAACACGGGAAGGGAATCGCTGCTCGGGACCGGCTTTTCGGAAAAGCCGGCCCCGAGCAATAGAAATCAGCTAACGCCCGCAGCTAACGGTTGTTGCGGCCCTTCGAAGCCGCCGCAGCCATCGCTGCGGATTTTTCCGGTTCGACGGACGGTTTCTCGGCGACATCGGCCACATGCGTGGAGAGCCCCAGGGCCTTCCGCAGCTCGTTCTCGATCTTGTCGCGGATGTCGGTGTGCTCGCGCAGGAAAAGCCGTGCATTCTCGCGGCCCTGTCCCAGCCGCTCGCCCTTGTAGGAAATCCAGGTGCCGGATTTCTCGAGCAGGCCCTTCATCACGCCCAGGTCGAGCAGGTCGCCTTCGCGCGAAATTCCCTCGCCGTAGATGATGTCGAACTCGGCCTCGCGGAAAGGCGCCGCCACCTTGTTCTTCACCACTTTGCCGCGCGTGCGCGAGCCGATCACTTTGTCGCCTTCCTTAATCGCCTGAATGCGCCGGATATCCACGCGGATCGACGAATAGAATTTCAGCGCCCGGCCGCCCGTGGTCGTCTCCGGGTTTCCGAACATCACGCCGATCTTTTCGCGGATCTGATTGATGAAAACGAGGCAGGTGCGCGACTTCGAAACGATGGCCGTCAGCTTGCGTAGCGCCTGCGACATCAGCCGCGCCTGCAAACCCATCTGCGCGTCGCCCATGTCGCCTTCGAGTTCGGCGCGCGGCACCAGCGCCGCCACCGAGTCCACCACCACGATATCGACTGCGTTGGAGCGAATCAGCGCCTGCGCGATTTCCAGTGCCTGCTCTCCGTTGTCCGGCTGCGACACCAGAAGATTGTCCACATCCACGCCCAGCTTCCGTGCGTACGCCGGATCGAGTGCGTGCTCGGCGTCGATGAACGCCGCCTGCCCGCCCATCTTCTGCGCTTCGGCGATCACGTGCAGCGTCAGCGTCGTCTTGCCGCCCGATTCTGGGCCATACACTTCAATCACTCGCCCGCGGGGAAATCCGCCCACACCCAGGGCCGCATCCAGCGAGATCGATCCCGTGGGAATCACACTGACCGGCACCAGCACGTCGCGGCTCCCCAGCCGCATGATCGAGCCCTTGCCGTAATCCTTTTCAATTTGCGAGATTGCCAGATCCAGGTTTTTAGCTCTTTCGTCATTCATTTCACACCTCAAGGGGGCTTTCGTTTAGGTCCCGCCGTAGCGGGCGGCCCGATTCTACCAAAGTGCCGGGTCCGCGGCGGTGATCGTTTCTGGCAGGCTAGTTTATCATTAGGCGAACAAAAAGCAAAGAGAATCTACGCCGGGTAATGCTAGTCAGCTGTTACGATATAGAAGTCATGTTTTTTTGGTGTTTAATTGTCAGACCGCGTGTGAGGGCGGTGTGACGGACTTTATAGGGTCGAGGCGGGTAGCCTACATCTCCTATGACGGACACTCCGACTTTCTGGAGACTTTGCGAACCTATCACGGGTAGACGTGGTCAATCTATGATGGCGAACTGGGGCGCATTGTCACCCGAGGCCAGACTGGAATCAACGCCCGTAGCGCCCGTCAGACCGCGGAAGCCGGATGGCGGGAGTACAGGAATGCCCCACGAGGCCAATCTGCGATCAAATGGCGAGTGCTGAAATCTGACCCGCGGGAGACTGTTCGCATGGCAAAGAAAAAATTCACACCACGGCAAGCTGGGACGCAAAAGTTGCTTGCACCGAAAGACGACCCGCAAAAACTTCGGCAGCGAGCCGAAGAATTGAAGTTGAAGGCCTCTAGCCTCTCAAATGAAGCTGATCATCTTTTCGCTAAAGCCGAACAGCTAGAGGCCATTCGAAAACGGCAGGACCCTGGCTAAGTTTCCACGCGCCGTCAGAATAGAATTCGACCCACTGCACCGGTCGCGCTGCTCAGTCCACGCGAATCGACGAAATCCGGTTGTTCCAGTTCTTGCCGGTCTCCGGAATCCGCCACTGTTTCAGGTTTGGAATGCTGTCCGGAACGCGCCCTGAACGCCCCTGATAATAGTTTTGCCCGTAGACGATCACCGAGCGCGCGCGAAGGATCTGAATCGAGGAGATGGCGCTGTTGAAATTGTCCGGCAAGCGGTCGATCCTTTGACCCCGGCTCATGCAGAAGTATGGCCCGTCATACCCCACCTTCTTGAAGAAGCAGGCGCCCGTGCCTTGCCATGGTGCGGGACGATTGCCCGGACCGGAATCCCACCACCATGGTCCGCCCTTGTACGGCTGCACCCGAAAATCCGCCGCGCAACCGCCCTGCACCCAGATGCCTCGCGCGTCGAATCCCCACTGCACGCCCTGCTGGCAGGGAACTCGAGGCCCTCTCGGCGTCACCAACACAACGCCGCCGCGCGTGTCCGCCGCGCAATAGGTGCGTCCTCCGCCAGGAGCCGACGCGCACGTAATCGTGTTTTGAGCCATAGCCAGCCCAGGGAAAAGCAGCGCGCAAAGCAACGCAATCGATCGGATGCATGCTTTCATAGATCCTCCTGGCTACCGCCCTGGTTACCGCCGGACGCTTGCCTGTGGGTCTGCTACTTCTTCACCGTCTGCTCGAACCACTCCACGATCTGCTGCTGCAAATCCGGATGAGGACCGAACATCGCCGCGCCGTGTCCGCCTGTGTCGTAGCGAATCATCCGGCTCTTCGAATCGTCGGAGAAAGCGGTGATGCCCTTCATGGTCAGCGTCATTCCGCCGGCGCCATCGTCGTCGCTGGCCGCGGTGAGCACTGGAACGCTCTTGTGCGTCGTCAGAAATTGCACGCCGGCCGGATTCGTCCCGCCGGATAGCAACACCAGCGAGCTCACATCCCCGTGCCGAATGGCCAGCTGCACCGCTTGGTTCACTCCGCAGCTCGCTCCCACCACGCCGGTATGATGCGTCTCGGTTCCCGGCTGCGAGGTCAGGAACTGATACGCCGCGTCGACGTCGCCTGGCCAAGTCTCCGCCATCATCTTCTGTGCCGCGGGCCCTTGCACCTTGTCGCCCTGGCTCTCGCCGAATCCACGAAAGTCGAATGCCAGCACGTGAAAGCCTTTGCCCGCGAGGTCGGTGGCCAGCGCGTCGTACACTTTTCGGTCCGCGTTGCATTGATGGAGCATCAAAATTCCCGGCCCCGGAGCGCTGCCCGCGTAATAGGTTCCCTTCAGAACGATACCGTCCGCCGCCTTAATATCGACGACCTTGGGCGCCGTCTGCGCGTTCGCCGTGCCTAGCGTCAGCGCCGCCACCAGAACCAACATCCACTTTGCATTCATCTTCATTCGCCTCCACAGAAAAATGTACCGCCTAATATTTATAGAATCCGCGTCCGGTCTTGCGCCCCAGCCAGCCTGCGGCCACGTACTTCTTCAGCAGGGGGCAGGCGCGATACTTCGGATCGCCGAAACCTTGGTATAGCACGTCGAGAATATCCACGCACACGTCCAGCCCCACGAAATCCGCCAGTTCCAGCGGTCCCATCGGGTGCGCCATGCCCATTTTCATGACCGCGTCCACCGACTCCGGTGTGGCGATGCCTTCCATCACCGCGAATGCGGCCTCGTTGATCATCGGCAGCAGGATGCGGTTGGAGACGAACCCCGGCGAATCATTCACCGCGACGGGTTTCTTATCCAGCTTCGCGCACAAATCCATCGTGGTTTGAAACGTGGCGTCGCTCGTCGCCAGCCCGCGAATTACTTCCACCAGCGCCATCAGCGGCACCGGATTCATGAAGTGCATCCCGATAAATCGATCCGGGCGGCTGGTCTGCGCGGCCAGCTCGGTAATCGAAATCGAAGACGTGTTCGTAGCCAGGATCACACCGGGGCCGATGAGCCTGTCCACTTCTTTCAGCACCGCGAGCTTCAACTCGCGCTTCTCCGGCACCGCCTCCACCACGAAATCGGCGCCCACCAGCGCCACGTTGTCGGTCACCGCCTGGATGCGCCCCAGAATAGCCGGCTTGTCCGCTTCGGCCACCTTGCCTTTTTTGATTTCGCGATCCAGATTCTTGCCGATCGTCTCGATACCGCGATCGAGCGAGCGCTTGTCCACGTCGCGCAGGATCACACGGAAGCCCGACCGCGCGAATACGTGCGCGATCCCGTTACCCATGGTTCCCGCGCCCAGCACGCCAACCGTCTTGATCGAGTCCGCAGCCATGATGCGTTGATGATAGCCGAACCGCGCGGAGCTTTGTAGAGGAGAGGGGTAGTTGTAATGTAGCTCAGGTCTTCAGACCTGAGGCCTTTGAACTGCCTTTGTAGCGGCCGCCTTCAGGCGGGCGTAGTTTCTTCGCTTTTGGTTTATGCTACTCGCGCCGAGCACCTTGAAAAGGCATCGCTCCGCTGCGGCCGCTCGATGAAACGCTACGTTCCATTTGCGCTCACCACTCTTAGGCTGCTGCTTGGCCCTGTGGCTTTGGCGTGCGCGTTCGCTGGCGCCCCGCGAATCGTTTATCTGCCGATTTTAGTCGCCGGCACCGTCTCCGATATTTTCGATGGGATACTCGCGCGACGTTACGGTGTGGCGACAGACAAGCTGCGCCGCTATGACAGCGTGACGGACATCATTTACTACCTATTCATTCTCGCCGTCGCTTGGATTCTTTGTAAGGCGGTGATCGCCCACAATCTCCTCGCGATCGGGCTTCTACTTGCTTCGGAAACGGCCGTGCTTCTGGTGAGCTTCGCGCGCTTCCGGAAATATCCGGCCACGCATTCATACCTGGCGAAGTTTTACGGCCTCTGCCTGCTCGCGGCGGTCGCCGCCTTACTAGTTTTCAACGCCTCGGGCTGGGTCATCATCGCGCTGGCAGGAGTGGCCCTAGTCACCAACGCCGAAATCATTCTCATTCACTTCTTTGTGGATTCGCCGCCCGTCGATGTGCGTTCCGTTTTCGCCCTGCGCCCGTAAGTGCGAGCGTGAGGAAGCGTCCCGGTCGTCTTCGCCTCGCGCAAGATTCGACGCTGCCGTTTCCTTCGCAGGGGCACACCATGCCGTGCCCGTCCGCGGATCCTCAGGTCTTCAGACCTGAGGCCTGAGCATTTTCTTCGTAGGGGCGCTGCTCGCTGCGCCCTCTTGCAGTAGCTCTGCCTCGGGAGCAGCCCCCGCATTTATGCGGGGGAAGGAGCGCTTCAGCGCTCCGGGAAAAGTCCCGTCCCTGATCGGCGCTTTAGCGCCGGGCACTTCGGAAAGCCCCCGCTACGGCCGCTCGATGGCCAGCGCCACGGCGTTGCCGCCGCCCAGGCATAGCGCCGCGATGCCGCGCTTCAAGTTCCGGCGCTGCAATTCGTAGAGCAGCGCCACCAGAATCCGCGCCCCCGATGCGCCAATCGGATGCCCGATCGCCACTGCGCCGCCGTTCACATTCACTTTTTCGGGATTCAATTTCAATTGCCGCGTCACGGCGATAGCCGCCACCGCGAACGCCTCGTTCAACTCATACAGGTCGACGTCCTTCTCGCGATCCCACCCTGTTTTTGCGAGCAGCTTCTCGACGGCATCCACCGGCGCCATCATCACCCACTTCGGTTCGACGCCGCTCACCGCCTGCGCCACGATCCGCGCCATCGGCACCTTGCCCATGCGCGCGGCTGTCGCTTCGCTCGTCACCACCACGGCCGCGGCGCCGTCGTTCGTTCCCGGCGCGTTTCCCGCGGTCACCGTGCCGTCCTTCTTGAACGCCGGCTTGAGCCTGCCCAGCGCTTCGAGTGACGTATCCTCGCGGGGCGATTCATCCGTCTTGATCACCACCGGATCGCCCTTCCGCTGCTTGATCTCCACCGGCACGATCTGCTCGCTCACGAAACACGATTTGATCGCGTGCACCGCCTTGCGGTGACTATCGAGCGCGAACTGATCCTGTTCCCCGCGCGAGATGCCGTACTTCTCGGCCACCAGTTCGCCCGTCTGCCCCATGTGGAAGTTTTCGTACACGTCCCACAGCCCATCCACGATCATCGAATCGAGCACTTCCGAATTCCCCAGCCGCAGCCCCGTCCGCGCGCCCTTGATCAGGTACGGCGCGTTGGACATGGACTCCATCCCGCCCGCCACCACGATCTCCGCGTCGCCTAGCGCCACCGCCTGTGCCGCCAGCCCCACCGCCTTCAGCCCGGAACCGCAAACCTTGTTGATGGTCATCGCCGCCACATGCGGATCAATGCCGCCGCCGAGCGCCGCCTGCCGCGCCGGATTCTGCCCCAGCCCCGCTTGCAACACGTTGCCCATGATCACTTCGTCGATCTGATTCGCATCGATACCCGCGCGCCGTACCGCCTCGCGCACCACGCGCGCGCCCAGCTCCGTCGCGGAAAGCGGCGCCAGCCCGCCCAGAAATTTCCCAATGGGCGTGCGCACAGCGCTCAAGATCACAGGTTTTTCGGTTTGTGCCATGGCGGGGAATCTCCTCGGAAGCTTTTCAAGCGTCAGTATAGGCGCGCCTCCATACGCGGTCAAACGACTGCCGGAATCCAGCCGCGGCTGACCGCGGCAAGGCCGCGACAGTCACCAGACAGGTGTCATTTTCCGATCTGGTTGTGTGATTTCCTTAAGCTAGGAACCGTCTTGAGCTTCGCTCTTTCGGGGGCCGGCATGATACATTGCGTCAGCGGCTCCGGGCCGCTCTAGGAGCATTCCAAAGCGATGTCTAGGCATTGGTTAATTTGTGCGGCAGCATTTCTCTCCCTCGCCGCCTTTACGCGGGCCGCACAGGATGCTACTGCCACTCCCGGGTCTTGGTCCGGCGTCATCATGAACAGTGTCTGCGATGCCGACAAAGCCTTCGCCGGCCTGCCCGAGTGCACCCAGAAGGGCCTCCCCGGCGCCATGCTGGTGCTCTACGACGACAACATTCGCCACGTCTACAAGCTCGACCCGCAGAACCCGGCCTTGGGCATGGAAGGTGAGAGCGTCACCATCCACGGAACGCTCGACGGCGACACCATTCACGCCACCTCTGTTCAGGCGGTCACGTCCATCGGGCTCGATCCCGGCAAAAAGGCGCCTCCGTTTTCCGCTCGCGACCAATTCGGCCATGAGCAAACTCTTGCGACGCTCAAGGGTTCCAAGGGCACGGTACTCCTCTTTTTCCGCTCCGCTGATTGGTGACCCTACTGCAAGGCGCAGCTGGTCCAGCTGCAATCCGCAAAAGAGAGATTCGACAAGCAGGGCGTCAAGCTCGCGGCCATCAGCTACGATACTGAGCCGATCCTCAAGTATTTCGCCGATCGCCGCAAGATCACGTTCCCTCTGCTGGCCGATCCGGACTCGCAAATCATCCGCGCCTACGGCGTTCTGAACCCCGAAGCAGCCGGGTACCAGAAGGGCATGGCCCGGCCGGGATACTTCTTCATTGACACTAAGGGCGTCATTCGCGAAAAGTTCTTCGAAGCCAAGTACCGCGAGCGCTTTTCCGGCAACGACGTCATCGGCAAGCTCTTCCCGGAGTTGAGCGCCGAAGTGACCTCTAACGTCGAGGCGCCGCACCTGCACGTATCCACCCAGCAGTCCGACCGATCGGCCTTTCCCGGCAGCCGCATCACGCTGGGCGTTGCCATCGAGATGCCGCCCGATGTTCACGTGTATTCCCCAGGCGTCCAGGGATACAAGCCCATCCAGCTGACGCTCGAAACCTCGCCGGAGATTCACCTCACTCCTGCAGCCTATCCGCGGCCGAAGGTGCTTTACCTCCCGGCAATCAAGGAGCGAGTGCCGGTTTTCCAAGGAGCCTTCACCATCACCCAGGACTTGAAGATCGACACCTCCGCCCCGTTCAGCAACTCGCTCGGAACGGACGGCAGGACCATCACCGTGCGCGGCAAGCTCGACTACCAGGCCTGCGACACGAAGATCTGCTACTCGCCGGTGTCGGTGCCTGTCGAATGGCAACTCCAGCTTCTGCCGCTCGATCGCCAGCGCGCCCCGGACGACATTCGCCACAAGTAGCGGAACGTAGTGCTCCGGTTTCGTTCGCGGCGAGCGAAACCGGGGCCATGGTGTATGATGCTGCTCATTCTCCAGCAAGTTCCGGCCGCGAGAATCCTCGAGGCTGGGAAGGAGCGCCATGCGCCGAGCGAACTTGTTCTTGTTAACGAGTCTCGCAGTTTTCTGCTTTTCATCCGTCGCACGGCAGGCGTTTGCTCAACCGCCCGATCCTAACGGGGCAGCTCCGGCGCAATCTTCAGTACCGACGACCGTCTACTATTGCACCACACGCTTCGACGCGTCCCCTGTCTATTTCTCCGCGCCATTTGCAACCGACGAACTCGACCGCTCCAACATCCAGGAAGCCTATTCTCAATTTCTCAAGCAAAAATATCCCTATGTAGATGGCGTGTCGGGCGTCATTTGTTCCATCTCCCAGAGCCTCACTTCGGCGCAGACCGACAAAGCGGGTGACGAAGACAACGTAAAGCGTTCTGCTCATTCCGTGGTAGAGACCGGCTGGACGTATCGCGGCCCGACAGCAGCCCTCCCGCCCGCAGCGCCTGGTCGCACCACATCGTCTGCCCCCGGCCACGCCGTAGCACCCGCTCCCGCGCACGTTGCCGTCCCGGTGCGCACTGCCGTTCCGGCGCCACCTCCGGCGGTTTCTGCGGCTCCCGCGGCCAATCCCGGGCAAGCTGCGCAAAGACCAGCGCCGCCCTCCGCTTCCGTACCGGCGTATTACACCCTGTGCCGGTTTCAAGGCCAGAGAGATGGCCACCCCATCATGTACGTCACTCCGATCATCCAAACCACTGCGGGGGCGAGCACCATCACCCAGGATTTCTATAACTATATGCGTGCCACCTACGACATCGACAAGATCCAGTACGGGAGTGGCTATTGCAGGCAAGTCAGCTCGTCCCCGGACCAGCAGGCGTTCACCATGAGTACTCTCGAGAAACAGTGGGCGGCGAGCAAGACCGAGGTGACTCGCCTCGCTTGGACCGACACGCCCGCCGAAGTCGCGGCCATCAACTCGAAGCCCGCGTCGGCAGCCGCACCCGTCGCGGCCCCGGCTGCGACGTCGAACGTCGCCGCGCCGTCCGCTTCAGCGACCTCGTCCACTACGGCCTCCGCGGTCCCTGGTGGCGGATCCTTCGTCATCTGCGCGACTTCAGGAGGCGCAGGAATAGACACCTATCTCACTGGCGCCTTCCAGACCACGCGCGTGCGACACTCGCCGAGCGGCGGGAACTTGGTCGACCAATCGATTCTCGACGACTTTTATGCATACCTGAAGCAGAAGGGCTACAACTTCAAGCCGGGCAGCAATTATGGTTGCGCTGTCAAGCCGACCGAGGCGGAGGCAAAGGCAGACGAACAGAAGCGGCAAAGCGGCTGTTCCAACTGCGGGAAAATTGTGGAGACCGGCTGGAAGCCCCAGTAACACCACGCGCGCACACAGACACGCTGTCCCGTCAAACTCCTATCACTTCGTCGATCTGATTCGCTAGCTCCGGCGCGGAAAGCGGCGCGAGCCCGCGTTCACATCAGGCGCTTGGGAATCCGAACATGGCTGCCCAGTGGGGGTAAAGCTCGGTCATCTGGTTGAACAGTTCATATCGTGTTCCTGTCTATGCCTGAACCTAGGGCGTTTTTCGGTTTGCGCCAATGGCCTGGAATCTCCTCGGAAGCTTTTCAAGCGCCAGGCTTTGGGGCACAGCGATCGTTTGTTATCATTCCGCAGAAAACGGCTCGTCGCGCGGTTTGGGTTTCGGAGCGCCATTATTTCACCGGCATGCCGGGATTATTTTGCACCAAAAGGTGAGGGACATATTATGAACAGACACCGCGCTATTCCGCGACCGTTCAACCATCGACGGAATCAAACTGGCGGCCAAAGTCTCAACCCGCGCGATCCCTCGCGACGAGAGTTTCTGAAGTCCGCTGGTCTGGCTGCCGGCACGGCACTGATCCCGAATTCGCTTTGGGCTAAAGGTAAGTCCGCGGCCAAGAGCGGCAATTTTGCTTTTCCTCAAATCGATCAGAAGTACATGATCACCCCGGATCAAGCTTGGGACTGGGCCGTCTTCAAGAGCAAGGGCGGCCCAACGTACGCGGGGAGCACGGGCTGGAAGCGATATACGGATTTTCTGATATCAAAATCGCAGGAGTTCGGCGCCGTCGACCTGGACTACATCGAGATTCCCTTCGATCACTATATCGTCGACGATTGGCCGGATCGCAGAACCCACGAATACAACTCCGGCATGGCGGTCGAAAAACTCGTCTCCGATAGCGAACCGGTGCCGGTGGTGGCGTCCTACGGAATGACTTCCGGCTTCACGCCTCCTGAAGGTGTTACCGCGCAAATGTTGTACTACGACCCTGCCCACCCGCCCAGCGACGAACGAATTGCTGGAAAGATTCTGGTATTTCAAACCGCTCAGTACCCCGATCCACCCTACACGGATGCGTTTTTAGACAGCTATACGTTGACCGATTACGAATGGCGTTCTCCCGGAAAATGGGGCCCGATGTATACGCCTCCACCCGCAAGCACCACGTCTTCTTACCATTCGCGTTGGGTTTGGGGCCAACTCGGCCGGTTTGCGTCGATTGGCATGAAAGGGCGCGCTGTTGCAATGGTGATCGTATACGACCTGTCGCCTGGAGCCGCGCTGGGCCTGGTGCAACGGAGCGTTTATACGCCGGACGGCAAAGCTGGACTTGGAGCGGTCTACACAAACTGTCCCACGCTCACTCTCGATCGTGTGAACGGCGCGAAAGTGTTGATGGATGCCAGGGCGGGCAAGATGGCCACCTTGACTTTGATGGCCCGGTTTCAGAGGGATGTGGGGAAAGCCATCATTGCGTATTTGCCGGGCAAGAATTACGGCACACCGCTCGACGAGCAGGTAATGGTTGCGAGTCATACCGACGCTATGTCACTGGTTGAGGAGAACGGCGGGCTGGGCATGCTGGGCATCATGTCTTACTTCAGCCACATCCCCAAGGCGGCCCGGCCGCGAACGCTAACCTTCTATTTCGATTGCCGGCACTTTATGCCGGGGGGAGAAGCCTCCTGGCCTCAATTCGACTATTTCTCGGTGCACCCGGAGCGCTTCAAAACCACGGTGGCTACCATCGGGGTCGAACATCTCGGAGGGCGGCAAACGATCGAAACCGGTCCGGGGGGGAACACATATGAATATTCGTCCGAACTTCCCGAAAACGGCGGAGTGATCACCAGCCTGATCGACATCCACAATAACAACATGTGGTTGGTGGACGTAGTCGCGAAAGCTGCCACCGACAATCATTGGCCGAGGGTCGACGTGAAAGCGGGAAATGTGGAACCGGGAGCGAATGGCGGATTTCAGGGCGGGGTAAAGGGCTTTCTAAATCTGGGAAAGTCTCGTGTCCTGCCTGGAATCGGGCTGGCCGCTGATTGGCCCGGAGGCTGGACGCAAACGTATGCACAGCTCGACACCGAGGCGGGTCCGAATGGATTCGACAAGAACTATTTCGTAAAGCAGACGGCGGGTTTGTCTCAAGTAGCGGGGGAGTTGATGCTGGTCAAACCCATCGTCATAGACCTCGGTTGGGGCAATCTGAAGTCGGTTTTGATTAACCTTCCGGATTCCGGGTTCGTCAGCTGGGAAAATGCGGCGATGCAGCGCCGCGCGCTGGTAGACCAATACGCTGAGGCTTTCAAGAAAGTTGAGATGGGCCGACAAGATGAGGCCAAAACCACGCTGAAGACACTCGCATCCAATGCGATTGCATGGGTCGTGCCTGAGGCCCAAGCTGCGGTGGGAGCTTTGGTGGAAGGCCAGCTTTCGAAGCTCTCCTGAGCCACGACAATCGGCCTGTCGAATACCCCAGAGCATCCTGCGTCGCGCGAGTTTGCCGAACTAAGTGGCAAGCCGTGCCCGGTACGGGAAAAAGCACGACCCTCACATTTCGGTAAAATGCATCGATGCTCGCCACGGCTAATTTTCGCGGTTGCCCGTTGTCTTACGAAATCATGGGAGCGGGCGAACCCATCGTCTTCATTCAGGGCGTCGGGATGCGCGCCTCCGGCTGGCTGCGCCAAGTCGAGGAGCTGTCCAAGCAACGGCTTTGCGTGACTTTTGATAATCGGGGTATCGGGAGGAGTCATCCGGCAGGCGCGCCGATAACCGTCGAGCAGATGGCCGCCGATACTCTCGCGATCATGGACGCGGCCGGCATCGATTCCGGCGCACATCGTCGGGCATTCGCTAGGTGGCGCCGTAGCCCAGGAAGTCGCGCTCGCCGCGCGTCATCGAGTCTTGAGCCTGTCGCTCCTGTGCACGTCTGGCCGCGGCAAGGATGCCTTCCGGCCCTCGCCGAAACTCATGTGGCTCGGACTGCGCAGCCGCATCGGCACTCGCAGGATGCGGCGCCGCGCATTTTCGCAAATCGTTATGTCGCCTTCGCATCTCGCGGCGTGTGACACGGACGCTCTCGCCCAGGAATTGGCCGATCTTCTTCGGCCACGATCCTGCCGATAGCCCCAAAGTTGCTGCGCTGCAGCTCCGCGCCTTGAGCAAATTCAACGCGCTTCGCCGGCTCGGCGCGCTCGATCCCGTTCCGACGCTGGTGCTGAGCGCCACCCACGACCTGATATTCCCGCCTAGATTCGGTCGAACCCTCGCGAGCGCCATACCCGGAGCCACCTTTGTCGAGGTCCGCGACGCATCCCACGGCGCCATCATTCAATGTGCCCCTGAAATCAACGCGCTGCTGCTCGCGCATTTCGATTCCGCGAGCACCATACATATCAATGCCCCGTAACTACAAGCTCCTTACAATCCAAATGATCAAGCAGATCACCACTAGCGTCCCAATTAGTCCGTATCCAAACATCGTGGCCTCCTCCGGGTACAAGTCCCAAGCTCCGAATCCTGTCTCCCGTGGCAACTACATTGAACCATCGCCCTCGCAATAGATGTTCGATTCGGTACACATCCGAATAAGCCCTTGATAAACCCGTTCGTCGTGTGCGTTCGGCGCGACGCGTTCACGTGCTACGGCTCCTCGCCGCTGCGAATACAGGAAAATGCCGCTAGGTCTCCGGTGTTCCAGGGTGTAGCGTGAACGCCATGCGAACTCTTGGGGTTCTGTGGGTCGTGTACGGCTTTCTTCGGCTGATCGGCGCGCTGGGAATGTTTCTCTGGAGCGGCACGCTGACGCTGATGTGGGGCGCGCTGCTCAATCGCGTTCCCGATCCCTTCACGTTGATGAATCTGTTCCACGCCTTTTTGCTTTTCGCGATCATCATCGGCATCGTCGCTGGCGTCGTCTCGATCATCGCCGGCCTCGTCCTGATGTCCAGCGGGGCATCCGCGCGAAGTCTTGCGCTAGTCGCAGCCTTTCTCGGCCTAATCGGCGACCCGCTCGGCATCGCCCTCGGCGCTTACACGCTCGTCGTCCTCGTCCCCGCAAATACCAGAAATACCTAGGTTTACCGCTCTCCACGCCGCTCCACGCACCCAGCCCTCGCCTAGCTCTCTACTGAACGTCCCCGCGGCGTTATTGCCGCTTCCGCTACAGCCGCCTAGTTGTGCTTGCCGGTGGGCCTGGCGCGCGCGGAAAATAGGCTGTCGGCCAGGACTAGTACCCTCCCTTCGGCGGATCGGCGATCCCCTCACGGGAGCGGCGGCGATTCAAGTCCCTGGCGCGATGCTCACACTTGGGAGTGGGTGTCTAGGCAATGAAGAAAAAGCGTCTCGGCGAAGTGCTGCGGGAGCGCGGTCACATCTCGCACGCCGATCTAGCCAAGGCCATCGAGGATCAGCAGGGCCAGGGCAGCCTGGTGCGCCTCGGCGAACTCATGCTCGGGCGCGGCCTGGTCTCCAAGGATGATCTGCTCGCCTCCCTCACCGAAGTCATTCGCATCCCTTACATTGATTGCTCGCGGATCGAAGTTGATCCCGATACCCTGAAGCTGCTCCCGCACGGCGTGGCCAAGCGCTGGTGCGTGCTGCCCATTCAAACGCAGGGCACCACCAAGCTGATCATGGCCATGGCCGAGCCGCAAAACCTGCAAATCATCGACGAGCTTCGCTTCCTCACCGGCATGCAGATCCTGCCTCGCCTTGCCTTCCGTCCGGAGATCGAAGCGGCCATCGAAAAGTGGTATGGCGCGGTCGAAGAAGCCGAAGCCACCGTCGCCGGTGTCCTCGCGGAAACTCCCGAAGAAGATCCCGGCATGGAGTTCATCTCCTCCAGCTCGCTGCAGCGCAACATCGACGCCATGCAGGAGATGCAGGCCGAGCTGATGCAGAAAAGCACGCCGGCCGTGCGCCTGGTTGCTTCCACAATCACCGCCGCGGCCAACAAGCGCGCGAGCGACATCCACATCGAGCCGCAAGCCACCGACACCGTCATCCGCTTGCGCGTTGACGGCATGCTGCGCGACTACCAGCGCATTCCGCGTTCGCTGCAGAATTCCGTCGTCTCGCGCATCAAAATTCTCGCCGACATGGACATCGCCGAGCGCCGCGCCCCGCAGGACGGCCGCTTCCTCGTCAAAATTTCCGGCCACAAAGTCGATCTGCGCGTGTCCACTTTGCCGACGCAGTACGGCGAAAAAGTTGTGATGCGCCTTCTGGAAGCCGACGCCCCGCAACAGGCCTTCGCGGCTCTCGGCATCCCGCAGGAGATCGCCGACGAACTCGGCCGCCTCCTGGCCTTGCCGCAGGGGATGCTGCTGGTCACCGGGCCGACGGGCTCGGGGAAGAGCACTACGCTCTACTCCGCGCTGCACAAGGTGCGCAAACCTTCGCTGAACATCATCACCGTCGAGGATCCCGTCGAATACGCCGTGCCGGGGCTAAACCAGGTGCAGGTGAATTCCAAAACCGGGCTGAATTTCGCCACCTGCCTGCGCTCCATCCTGCGGCAGGATCCCAACATCATCATGGTCGGCGAAATCCGCGACCGCGAAACGGCCGAGATCGCCATCAAGGCGGCGCAGACCGGCCACTTGGTACTCTCGACGCTGCATACCAATGACAGCATTTCCGCCGTCACGCGCCTGCTCGATCTGGGCGTTCCGGGATTTCAGATTTCCACATCCGTCACCGGCATCGTCGCGCAAAGGCTCGTGCGGCGCCTGTGCACCTGCGCGGACGAAATACCGGCGAGCGAAGAATATATTGCCCGGCTGCTCCATGCCGGCCTCACGCGTCCGCCCGAAATCCAGCGCGTACCCGCGGGATGCGACGAATGCGACCTCACCGGATACCGCGGCCGCATCGGAATTTACGAGATGCTGGTTTTGGATGAAGCTATCCGCTCGGCGGTGCGCACCGGCGGACGCAACGAAGAAATTCGCGTGCTCGCCGCGCAGAAGGGCATGCGCCTGATGCAGGAGTACGCCCTCGAATACGTACGCGCCGGCCTGACCACGCTCGACGAAGTGCAGCGCGTGGTGCCCTTCGAACAGGTTTCGGTGCCGCTGTGCGGCTCCTGCGCGCGTGAACTCTCGCCCGCCTTTGCGTTTTGTCCCTATTGCGGCCAGAAACGGAGCACGGCCGATGGGCCTGCAAGCTCCTCGCTGGTGACACAAGGAGCAGCCGAAGCATGAGCCCTCGCAAGAAGCAGAAATCGAAATCGAATGGCAACGGTTGGAGCGCCACGCGAGTTGCACCGCGCTTCTCAAGCCTCAGCGAGATTTCCGTCACCTACGAAGGCCACAACGAAGTGGTTGTCACGCGGCCGCCCGACCTCAGCATCCACGGGATGTTCATCAACACCACGCACGTCTTCCCGGAGGGCGCCGTCCTGAACGTGCGCTTTCGCCTCGCCGTTTCCGGCGCTGAAATCACCGCGCGCGCCGAAGTGCGCTACTGCCTCCCCGGCGTCGGCGTGGGCGTCGAATTCATCGAAATCTCCCCCGCCGCGGTAGACGCCATCAGAAAAGAAAACGCCCCCGCCTCGTAATTGAGGTGGTTTGCGTGGCACAGGCACCCGCCGCGGCGGGCCTGTGCTCTTCGACCTGCTTTCCTTCCTGCAGGCACCCGCTTATTCAGTTGTCAAAGAACGTCTCAGCCTCTTCTAGAGGCCGGATAAGAAGTCGAGTCCGTACGAAACAAGGGTCGAAGGGGTCGGAATAAAGTTCCGGGCTGCTTCGACCCCGGTCCTTTGTTTTGAGGGAGTTACATGGGGGTGAGTCCATCGAGGCGTTCCGGGCTGGGTCGAAGGGTCGTGGTTCAGGATAGGAAGCAAAGAAGGCCTAGAAAGCGTAGGAAACAGGCCAGGCACAGGGGTGCTTCTCCCCATCCTTCCCGCCATCCGCATCGTCCGCCTCATCTCTCTTCCTAGCCTCGGCGCTTCATTGCGCCCATGCATCTTGCTTTGCCCGAACTGCGGGCGCTCAGATAAGCTTGGTCGCGAAAACGGCTACGGTCAATATCAAAGGCCTGTGGATATTTTGGGAAGGGCGACGAAGGGGCGACCGTGACTTTCGCTTTTGATCTTGCGGGTGCCCCATCTGGCGCGTTTTTTGCGACAGGTGGGTCTTAGGGTTCTTCGCGCTATGCCGGAAACCCTCAAACGGATCTACGGTCTCGGCCACCTACACTTCATTACGTTCAGTTGTTACCGTCGCCTTCCACTTCTAGGAAGTCTTCGCGCTCGCAACACGTTCGTCCAAATGCTCGATGACGTCAGAAAGCGGCGTGGATTCAAGCTCGTCGGTTATGTCGTTATGCCCGAACACGTCCACCTGCTCATCTCCGAGCCCGAACTTGGAACTCCTTCAACTGTCCTGCGGTCTCTCAAGCAGCAAGTCTCGCAAAGAATGAGAGGAGCGTCTGCGACCCGCCTGCCGCAATTTTGGGAGCGCCGCTTTTACGACTTCAATGTCTGGAGTCAAAAGAAGAAAGTGGAGAAGCTCGCCTATATGCACATGAATCCGGTCAAGCGAGGCCTCGTGGCGCATCCGAAGGACTGGCCGTGGAGCAGTTATTCGTTTTATCAAGGGAAGGGAGAAATCGTTATCGCGGTTGACTCCGTGTAGTGAAACACAGTTGGTAGGTGGGCGAAGACCCACCTGTCGCAAGAGGCGCGCCAGGTGGGGCACCCGAAAAACCAAAGGCTCGCTGTCCCTGTTGACTCGGTGGAGTGAAACGCGTTTGGTAGGTGGGCGAAGACCCACCTGTCGCAAGAGGCGCGCCAGATGGGGCACCCGAAAAACCAAAGGCTCGCTGTCCCTGTTGACTCGGTGGAGTGAAACGCGTTTGGTAGGTGGGCGAAGACCCACCTGTCGCAAGAGGCGCGCCAGATGGGGCACCCGAAAAACCAAAGGCTCGTTATCCCTGTTGACTCCGTGGAGCGAAAGACAGCTGGTGCGTGGGCGAAGACCCACCTGTCGCAAAAGACGCGCCAGATGGGGCACCCGAAAAAGCAGAAGCGAAAACGCGGAACGCGGAGATGCGCTTAGCCTGCTGCGGCTGAGGCTTTTTCCAGCTTCACCTTGGCGGTGATTGTGGTTCCGTTCCCGGGGGCGGATTCTACGAACAGCTCTCCACCGAATGTTCGGAGGCGCTCTCGCATGCTGGAGAGTCCGATCCCCTGGTGGTGGGTCGAGGGATCGAAGCCGACGCCCATGTCCTTAACCTTCAGAACCACGGCGCCGTCTACGTGGGTCAACTCAATCGCGGCCTGGGCGCTGCGGGCGTGCTTCACCGCGTTGTTGAGCGCCTCCTGCGCGACGCGGAAAATGCAGAGCTCCATGCCGGACGGCAGATCGTCCGGCAATTCCTGGGCTTCCAAAGTCACCGCGATATGGTGTTGAGCCGAAGTCCTGTCACAAAGATTGTGCAGGGCGACGCTCAAGCCGAGAAATTGGAGCTTCGCGGAATGCAGCGCACGGGAAAGATCGTGGATGTCCGTTGCGACCTCATCGGCCCGGCTCTGCAGCTCCGAAGCGAGCTGGCCTTGGCTGCTCTGGCCCGCGCCGAGAGACGCACAGAGCTGCTCGAGGCCAACGACAAGCAGGGAGAGGCGCTGGCCGATGTCGTCGTGAAGATCCTGGCCGATGCGCCGCCGCTCCTCCTCCTGTGCTTGGATCAGGCGGCTCGCCAGGTGGTGAAGGCTCTCTTCCGATTTCGTCAGCTTTTCTTCCGCGATTCTTTTTTCGGTGATGTCCTCCACCATGGCAACGACCAGCGGAGCTGAGCCGGCAGGATTGGCCATCAAAGAGATGCTCAGGCGCCCCCAGAACAGGGAACCGTCCTTGCGGTAGAAGCGCTTCTCCAGATGATATTTGTCGATCGAACCCTGGCGCAGCTGTTCGAAAAGCGCCCAATCCAGTTTGGCGTCTTCGGGGGAGAGAATTCGACGCAGTGCTTGTTGCGCATTTCGTCTTCGCTGAACCCCAGCATGTGGCAGAGCGCAGGATTCGCGAATAACGGGCGTCCGTCCATATCTTCGATAGCTATCCCGTTGGCAGCGGCATCAAAAGCATTCTGGAACACGCCCTGGCGCTCGGCCTCGAGCCTCCCGTTCGGCGCTTCCTGGTGTTCCTGCCGCTGTTCCATTTGTCTATCCTCGTGCACGTATAAAAACAGTAACGCCTCACTTCGTGCGGAAGCGTACCACATGCGGCCTTGGAATCAATGCTACCAATCTTCCGCGGAGCCTCCGGCGCTACGGATTTTCTAGTATGTCCTTCTAACCGGCTCCATTGTATGCTCGGACTTTAAATGCCAGGCGGGGAATATAGATTACTTGGAAGGAAACGCGCCATTAAAATTCTAATCGTTGATGACCACAGGGGATGGCGGCGGCAGGCCCGCGAGCTGCTTGAATTGGGGTCGGAATTTCAGGACATCTACGAGGCATCGGACGGAGCGGAAGCCGTTCAGAAGGCCGGGGAGCTGCGGCCGGATCTGATCGTGCTGGATATCGGACTGCCGAAGCAGAACGGAATCCAGGCGGCGCGGCAGATACGAAAAAGTTCGCCCGGCTCTACCATCGTTTTCCTGACCCAAGATAGTTCGCCGGACGTAGTGCAGGCCGCTCTGGGCGCCGGCGGGCGCGGCTATGTCTATAAGGGGCGAGCGGGGTGCGATCTGTCGCGCGCTGTCTCCGCTGTTTTGCAGGGGAAGCAATTCGTCAGCGATAACTTGCGAAGGCCGCGGTTCGCCGAAGCTTCCTACGCTGATGCCCCCGGCGCCGATACTCTCGAAACGAGTGCTGCTGAAACAGGGGCTCCGGAACGCCACGAGGTTGTTTTCTATTCCAGTGATGACGGTTTCCTCGACACCTACACCGAATTTATCGCCGCAGCCCTGAGGCGCGGCGATCTGGCTATTTCCGTCACCACCAAGCCGCACCGGGATGGCCTGAGACAGAGGTTGAGGGCTGAGGGCTTCGATGTGGACGCCGCGATCGAGAAGGGAAGCTATGTACCGGCCGATGTGGCCGACGTGCTTTCGGCGGTGATGGTCAACGGCTTGCCCGACGCGGCTCTTCTCCTGGAGAAATTCGACAGCCTCGCTGGGGTGTGCGACGGGAACCGACGCCGAATTGCGGTGTGCGGCGAATGCGCGCCGTACTTGCTGGCGGAAGGCAACGTGGATGCTGCGATTCGCGTCGAGCAACTTTGCAACGAACTTGGTGCCATACGCGACGTAGATATTCTCTGCGCATTTTCGATAGGAAACTTTCGCAACGACGAATACAGCTACATTTTCCAAAACCTCTGCGCCGAGCACTCCGCCGTGCATTCTCTATAAATTGCCTATAACCGCGCCTATAACTTCTCGCGGCAACTTCGGTAACTCACTTTCGCCTTCTGTTCGCCGCTGGCGCGTTCTGCTAGAATAGGCGCACCGCACGATGACACCAACGCCCAATTCGCAGGAGACCGCAACCGCAGGATTTCCTCTGAACGCGGAGCAGAAGGCAGCGGTGCAGCACGGCGAGGGGCCGATGCTGGTGGTGGCCGGCGCGGGCACCGGCAAGACTCGGGTGATCACCGAGCGGATCCGGCGGCTGCTCGAAGACGATGCGCAGCTGGCCGGCGAAAACATTCTGGGGCTGACCTTCACGGACAAAGCGGCGGGCGAGATGAAGCATCGCGTGGTGAAGGCCGCGGGCGAGCGCGCCGAAGAAGTGTGCCTCAGCACCTTCCATTCATTTTGCGTGGAAAAGATTCTGAAGGTAGCGCATCCGGAACTTCATTCCCTTGATGATATCGATCACGGAATCCTGCTGCGGCGCAACATTGCGGAGCTGAACCTGGAGATTTTCCGGCGGCTGGCCGAGCCGGCGGAGTTCCTGAAAGACTTCGTGGCGTTTTTCTCGCGCTGCCAGGACGAGCTGGTGACGCCCGACGATTACGAGCGCTACGCCGAAGGGCTGGCGAGGACTTATGAAGCGCGCAAGGCGTCGATGGACGAGGATGCGCGCAGCGTGGCCGAGGAAAAGGTAGCGCGCCAAAGGGAACTGGCGCGCGTCTACCGCACGAGCGAGCGCCTGCTGCGCGAGCGGAATCTGTACACCTTCGGCGCGCAACTGCTGCAATCGGTAGAGCTGCTCCGCAAGGACGCGGCGCTGCTCGGGCGGCTGCGCGAGCAGTATCGCTACATTCTGGTGGACGAATTTCAAGACACCAACATCGCGCAACTCGAACTGCTGTGGCTGCTGGCCGGCGGGCGGCGCAACATTTTGGCGGTGGGCGACGACGATCAGGCGATCTATCGGTTCCGCGGCGCGTCGTTCGGCAGCTTCACGATTTTTCTCGACCGCTTCTGCGGCGTGAACGGCAAGGCGGCGGGCGGTACGGGCACGGCGACAAGTCTGGCAGCGGGCGCGGCAGCGGACCAGTTCCTGATTTCACTTTCGCAGAACTACCGCGCGACGAGGCGAATCCTGCGAGTGGCAGGAGAGGTCATCGCCATCAACGAAAAGTCGCCACTGCTTCCTCCAAAGAGGCTGAACACGGAGAACTCCGAGGGCGACAAGGTTCGCGTGGCGGAGTTTGCGAGCTTTGAGGAAGAGGCGCACTGGGTGGCGGCGGATATCGAGCGGCTGCACGCGGCGGGCGCGGCGTGGCGGGATTTCGCGGTGCTGTACCGGAAGCATTCGCATCGCGAGCATCTGGTGACGGCACTACGGCGGCGTGAAATTCCCTTTGTGATCCGCAGGTTTTCGATTCTTTCCAACACGCTGGTGCGCGATCTGCTGGCGTGGATGCGGCTGGTCGCGGTGCCCACGGACAACATTTCCTGCGCGCGGGTAATCGCGGCGCCGTACTGGGGCCTCGAGCCACGCGACCTGGTACGCCTAGCCGAGCGCGCCGATAAAAATCACCGGCGCCCGCTCTGGGACGAGGTCACGGCCGCGGAACAGGAATCGCGGGTGGCCGAAAAGAGCGTTTGGCGTCAGCGATGTGCGGCTGAAGGAGTTGGTGGAGACATTCGCGCGGCTTGCGCCAGTACGCGCGCGAAAAAACGGCGCGCGAGTTTCTGACTGAATTGCTGGCGACGCTCAGAATCACGCCAGCCTCGGAAGAAGATCGCCCGTGCGTCGAACGGCTGACGGCTTTCGTGAAGGAGTGGGAAGGCAAGAGCGAGCGAAAGCAGCTTCGCGACTTCATCGAATACCTCGGCTATTTCCACGAGCTGGGTGGGGACATCGCTATCGAAGAGCAACCTTTCGACGACGCGGTGCAATTGATGACCGTGCACGGGGCCAAGGGCCTGGAGTTTCCGCATGTGTACATCCTGCGGCTTTCGAAGAACGACTTTCCGTCTTCGCAGCGGCGGCCGAAATTCGAGTTTCCCGCCGAGCTGATGAAAGAGGAACAGCCGAAGGAAGCCTTCCATGTGCAGGAGGAGCGGAGGCTTTTTTACGTGGCGCTAACGCGCGCGAAGCGGCACCTGACGCTTGCCACGATCGTCAACCGGCGGAAGAAGGCGTCACCGTTCTTGGATGATTTCCTGACGAATGCGGCGATCCAGAGGCGCGACGTGACGGAGTTGCAGCCCAAGGTGCAGCTGCCAGCAGCGGCGGAGGTTGCCGGCGACGCGGCTGACCCCGGACAACCGGCCAACAACGCACAGGCGAACTCCGTGGAGCTGAACAGCGCGCAGGGGCTGCTTTTCGATTCTTCCGAACCCACGCGGGCGTATTCGCGGATCGCGCTGTGGGCCAAGGCGTTTCATCCGCCGCGCCCGGAACCTTTGCAGCTGAGTTCGTCTGCGATCACGACCTACGAGCAGTGCCCGATGAAATATTTGTTCCGGCACGTGTGGGGAATTCGCGGCGGCCCGCGGCCGGAGACCACTTTTGGAAATGTGATGCACACGACGATTCGTGAATTCGTGGGTGAAGTGCGCAAGGGACGCAAGGTCTCGCTCGAAGATCTTTTGTCGATCTACGACCGCGAGTGGTCTTCAGCGGGATTTCCCGACGAATATCACGAAGAGGAATACCGCAAGGCCGGGCGCGAGCAGTTGGAGGTGTTTCATCGGCAATACCTTGCCGCTCCTGCCGATGTGCTGCACCAGGAGAAGGGCTTCGAGCTTCCGCTGCCGCACGATGTGATGGTGACCGGCCGCATCGACCAGATCAATCGCCTCGGAGATGGGGAGGTGGAGATCGTCGATTACAAAACGGGGCGCCCGCGCACCGAGAAACAGGCCGAAGACGATTTGCAGCTGGGCGTCTACGCGCTGGCGGCGCGGGAAATTCTGGATCTGGAGCCGGAGCGGCTGGTGTTCTACAACCTGATGACTAACGAAGCGGTGGCGGGCACGCGGGATGCGAAGGCGCTGGCCGAAACGCGCGACCGAATCGCCGCAGTAGCGGATCAAATTCGCGCCCGCGACTTTCCGCCGCGGCCCGGCTACGGATGCAGCCGCTGCGACTACAAGCCGCTATGCCCGGCGCACGAGCAATTGATTTCGATTCGCTCGGACGCACTGCGAAGCGCCTGAGAAAACTTTCCGCCAAAAATAAAAACGGGGCACCCGGCTAGGGATGCCCCGTTTTTCTTGAAAGGCTTCATCGAACCCGAAGCCTGGATTGGTTCCGCGCATGAACGACTGTGGAACTTTCTCCCCGCGAAGGGCGCGCCAGAAATTTCCGTCGCACTCGATCGCTCGTTCATCTATACGGGGCGTAGCGAGTGAAGTCAAGCGGAAAAAGGATTTGCACGCGCATGCAGAAGACCGCGCGGCGAATCCGTTACACGCCGAAAATATTTTCGCCGCGCGGAATAAATATTTTTAGTGTCCGATGGCGGCGGCGCTTTGGTAATAGCCCTGACGCGTGACGATGGTGAGCCCGGGCCGCCGGACGCGCACTTCGATCTCATGGTAATCGCGGGTGCGATCGAGATCCTGGGGAGAAAACGTGAGCGTGTATTCGTTGCGAGCCTGCTCGGTAACGTCCGAATAGAGCCGCTCCAAATCCGGCTGCTTGGAGGCGTAAAAAGTTTCACCGCCGGTATCATTGGCATAGCGTGCGACCTGCTCGGCGCCGCGCTGCACCACTTTTTTGCCGACGGGCAGTTCGTGGACGACGGAAATGGAGTACACCGAGACGTCGTTGATCTGCAGCGCGTGAAGAGTTTCTTCGAGGGTATGGGTATTGGAGACGTTGGTCATGTCCGAGACCAGGAAAATAATTTTGCGGCGTTCGCGGCTACGCGTTTTGAGCAGTTCGTTGGCGGCGAAGAGCGCGTCATTCAGTGACGTGAGCTTCTGGTAGCGTCCGGAACCATTGCGCGGCAGTCCCAGGTTGGTGGGAAGAGGCTGGCCATTGACCGTGGGTGCCATGGTGGTGGGAGTGGAGATCGTCGCCGCGGGATGGGAGGCCAGATCCAGGCGCTTCAGCTGGGTGAAGAGCTTATCGTTATCGAAAGTGAAATCGAGTACCGTTTGCGGGAACGCTTGATAGGTCACCAGCGCGGTTTCATCGTTGGGACCGAACCCCGCGGCGACAGCCACCAAGCTGCGCTGCACATCCTCTGCCTGCTTTTGTTCCAGGTCGTTGTCGATGAGCACGACGGCCGAGAGGGGAACAGGGTTTGAGGAGAAGAGCAGGATCTTCTGCTCGACGCCGTCGACAAACAGGCGAAAGTCGTCTTTTTCGAGGTCGCCCACCAACTGGCCACGGCTATCTTTCACCGTGACTGGTACAATGACGTTCGCGGTGCGAACAACGATGGTGCCGGGGTTTTGCTGCCGGGGCTGGGCGGCTGCGGGTGACGCAGGAGCCGGAGGAGCCGGCGTGCCGGGCGGAACGTTCTGGGATTGGGCGGAAAGGGAGACGGCGACGGCGAGGACTGCAACGAGCATCCAAACGTTGGCCTTCATGGCTTGCCTCTCCGACCCGCCCAAACCGTGTGGCCGAACATCCGGTGGCGCGTCCACCGCATCGTACCAGTCTTATTGATTGCCCGAGGAGGATTATACAATGCGAGCACGTAGCGTTGGGGCGGGCATCATCGGTTTAATATTTTTCGCGTTCCTACTGGCGATCTTGCCCGGTGGCGGCCATAGCCGCGCCTGGGCGGGGCAGGGAGGCGTGCGAGGGCCGCTGATTCCACCGCCCGACGCGCCACCGCAGGACGGGCAGACTCCGCAAGATCAGGTACCGCAAGCCGGTCAGTCGTTGCAGGTGCAGACGACCATCGTCAATGTGTTCGCCACCGTGCGAGGCAAGCATGGCGACATTATTCCCGATCTGAACAAAGATGACTTCAAGGTCTACGAAGACGGCGTGGAGCAGAAACTCGCATTCTTCAGCAAGCAAGTGGACTTGCCGATCACACTGGCGCTGCTGATGGACACCAGCGGCAGCATGACGCGCATCATCGGAGCGGAACAAGACGCGGCGTCGCGCTTCGTGCGAGAGGTCATGCGGAAAAAAGACGAAGCGCTGGTGATGAGCTTCGATACGGACGTGAATTTACTCGCGGATTTTACAGAAGATCCTTCGGTGCTGGATCGCGCCATTCATCGCGCGCAGATAAACGCCGCCGGGCCGGTGATCACGGCGGGGACCATCCCGAGCAGCGGCGGCGGCACGAATTTGTACGACGCCGTGTACCTGGCTTGCCATGACGAGTTGGGAAGTGAGGCCGGGCGCAAGGCCGTGGTGCTAATGACCGACGCGGAGGACACCGGCAGCAAGGTGCGGCTGGAAGAGGCGGTAGAAGCGGCGCAACGCGCCGACGCCGTGATCCACGTGATTCTAATTTCGGATTTCAGCGCGACACAGGGATATGGGCCGGGAGTAGCGGCCAAGATGTCCGGCGACACAGGCGGACGCGTGGTGGCCGTGCGCAGCGACAAGGCGCTCGAAAAGGCGTTCGATGAGATCTCGACGGAACTGCGCTCGCAATACGTGCTGGGCTACTATCCCACGAACGCGAAGCGCGACGGGTCGTTCCGGAAAATCAAGGTAGATGTCTCCGCTCCCGACGCCAAGGTGCTGGCGCGCAAGGGATATTACGCGCCCGTTCAATAGCCCACGCAGTAAGCGCGTTCAGTAAGCCCGTTCGGTAAGAAGTTCAGCAGGCAAGGTTTCCCGCGCTGTTCCTAAATCCGCGTTTAGTTGTGGCTGGCTGTGTCTGGAGCAGAGCCGCTGGCTGCGTAGTATCCCCTCCGCGAGCGCACCGAGAGTCCTTTGCGGTCCGTCTGCACGTCAATCTTGCGATATTCACCGCTGGTCACCGGAATCTTGGGCGTGTAGCCGATGAAGTATTGGCTGCGGAGCTCGGTGCCGATGTCGAGGAAGGATTGGGCCAGGTCGTCAATGCGGTAAGGGAAAAACGCATGGCCCCCGGTTTGATCCGCCATCTGCTGCAGCACCTTATCGCCGTTGTCGTAAGCATATTTGGAGGGCTTGCCGGGATTATCGGTGGCCAGCCAATCGGTATTGGTGCTGATGGTGTAGACGACGGCTTCGGAGCGGATGGATCCGTTGATGGCGTCGCTCAGGGCGTGATCGCTGAGCGTGTCATGGCCGTCGCTGATGACGACGATCACGCGGCGCACGTCGGATTCCGCGCCACGAGGCGGCGGCGCGTTGGCGAGCTTTGCGGAAGCCATCTCGACCGCGTCGTTGAGAGCTGTGGCTCCGCCGGCGCGCTGCCGGCGAATGGCGGTGTTCAAGAGGTCCACCTCGTCGGTGTAGTCCTGAATTACCTGCGGCTCGTTGTCGAACGTCACCAAGAAGGCCATGTCTTTGTCGCGGCGGATTACTTTGTTCAGGAAATCGGCGGCCGCATCCTTTTCAAATTCCAGGCGCGGACGAATGCTGTTGGAGGTGTCGAGCAAGAGTGCGATGCGCAACGGCAGATCCGTCTCGCGGCCGAAGAAGGTGATGTCCTGGGGCACGCCGTTCTCGAGAATCTTGAAATCCTTTTCATCGAGGTCGGTGACGAAGTCGTGCTGCTTGTCGGTGACGGTGACGACCAGGTGGACCAGGCCGGTGGTGACGCGGATGGGCGGCTGGCTCTGGGACGGCGCGGGCGTCGCCGGCGTCGCGACGGGAGGTTGTTGGGCGGCTGATAACGCCGCCCCAGAGGCCAGCAAAACGGCTGCGGCCAGAAGAATCCCGGAACGGACGGAACCGCACTGCATGGCTTGGATTATAGGAACTCTCTGAGCGCAGCGTCAATCACCGCGGCGTCGAGCTTCGCAGCTTGTCCGAGGGCATGAAGGTAGCCGGTCAGATCGGGGGGAACGGGCGCGCGCACTTCGATGCGTTTGCCGGAGATCGGGTGATCGAAAGCCACACGGGCAGCGTGCAGGAAGTTTCGGCCGAGCGGAGGCAAGATGTGAGAGTCGACGCGCTCGACGCGCGGCGCGCCGTACACGGTGTCACCCACGACCGGGCACCCAAGGGCTGAAAAGTGCACGCGAATCTGATGGGTGCGACCGGTGCGCAGGTCGGCGGCGATGAGCGTAAACGCGCCAGGACGCAGGCATACGCGCCAGTCGGTGCGGGCTGGGCGGCCTTCGCGGCGGCGCGCGGTCATGCGCGAACGGCGGCGCAAGTCGCGCGCGATAGGGAGTTCAACGCTGCCGGCGTCGCCCTTGAGCCTGCCGTGCAGCAGCGCAAGATAATCTTTTTGGATGCGGCGGTCGCGAAAATCTTCGACGAGTTTTTTGTGCGCGAGGTCGGTGCGCGCGATCAGGAGCGCCCCGGAAGTGCCTTTATCCAAACGATGCACGATGCCGGGGCGCAACGGGCCGCCCACAGTCGAAAGTCCCTCAGCCCCGCCGAAACGGTCGAGCAGCGCGGCCACGAGCGTGCCGGTTTCGGCGCCCGCTCCGGGATGCACGATCATGCCGGCGGGCTTGTTCACCACGACGACGTCGGAATCTTCGTACAAAATTTCGAACGGGAGCGCCTCGGCTTGCACTTCGGTGGGAGGAGGCGCGGGAACCTCTATGGCGATGGTTTCGCCGGGCGCGACGCGATGCGAGCGCTTGCAGCTGGCGCCGTCGACCTGGATGCGACCTTCGTCGATGAGGGATTGAATGCGCGAGCGGCTGACGTGCGGAAGCATCAAGGCTAGAAAGCGGTCGACGCGTTCGCCTGCCTGTTCGGCGGCGACGGCAAATCTCTGGTGCTCGGAAGAGGGCGTCACGAAAACAGCCGGCAGTTGGTCGGAATTTGCATGGCGAGGTTAGGAATCACTCAAGACGGCGCTCGGGCCCTTGCCGGGCCGCGAACCGATGCTAGTCCCTGGCCCCGCGCCGCGTGGGACGTTTTGCCCGGACTGAACTTCAGGGCGCGCGGCGTGCAGCCATAGGTAAGCGCCGAGCGCAACGAGCGCGAGGCTGACGATTTGCATCAGCGAAATTCTATTCTGAAACAGGAGGGTGCGGCCGGGATCGTCGCGTAGAAATTCCATGGTGCCGCGTTCGAGTCCGTAGAGCATGAAATATAGGCCCACGATCTGTCCGGGGAGGCGCTTCTTCGCTCCGAACCAGACGAGTAACGCGAAATTCATGAATTCCGCGGCGGCTTCGTAGAGCTGCGTGGGATGGAGCGACGTATACAGTGGGGTTCCGCTGAGCCTGGTGGCGAGCGGATTGGTGAACGTCACGCCCCACGGGAGCGACGTGGGCTTGCCGTAGCAGCATCCCGCGGCGAAGCATCCTAGCCGCCCGATGGCGTGGCCGAGGGCCACCGGCGCGGCGGCCAAATCGAGAACCGGCAGCAGAGGCAGCTTCTGCAAGCGCGTGTAGAAAATCACCCAAACGATGCCGCCGATGACGCCGCCGTAAAAGGTTCCAGCGGATTGAAGGGTGCTGATGCTGAACATCTCGCGCGGATGCGCGGCGTAAAAGTGCCAGTCGCTGAGGATGAGCCAGATCTTCGAGCTAAGCAGCGCGACGAGGATGCCGTAGACGCCGAGATCCCAGGCCTTTCCGGGATCAATGCCGGCGCGCGGCGCCTGGCTGTAACCGTACCAAAGCCCCAAAAGGAAGCCGGCAGCCGCCAGCACGCCGTAGGTATAGATAGCAAAAGAGCCGGATTGGAAGACGATGGGATGCATCGTCAGGCGCGCTCCTGCGCTTGCCGCTGCCCATCGCGCAAAACCTCAAGCACGATCAATCCGGCGCCCACCACGATGGCGGAGTCCGCAATGTTGAATGTGTACCAGTGGTAGTTGCCGATGTGAAAGTCGATGAAGTCGGTAACGCTGCTGAGCATGAGGCGATCGAGCACGTTTCCAGCGGCGCCTCCCAGAACTAAAGCCATGCCGCACTGGCCGAATGCGCCGCCCGCGCGATGTGTGGCTAGAATCCAGACGATCATAGCCATTACGGCGAGCGAGAAAAGAATTAGAAGCGGCCCGCGCCAGGGCATTTCCGAATCGGCCAGGAAGCCGAAAGCCACGCCCGGGTTGCTGGTGTGCACGAGGTTCAGCACGCCGGGGATGACTTCGCGCATGGAGCCCGGCGCGGTGAGTCTGCTCACCGCGTATTTGGTGGCTTGGTCCGCGGCCAACACGGCTAGCGCCAGCACAGCGAGGAGACCGCGGGAACGGTCGGCGGCGGCCCTCACGGTTTGGCGCTCCCGGCCAGTATTCCTCCGTCGCGTTCGATTTCGGCGAGAGCGGCGACGCAGCGTTCGCACAGCGTGGGGTAGTCGGCGTTCTCGCCGACGTGAGTGGAGTAGTTCCAGCAGCGCTCGCACTTCTTGCCGTCCGCACGCAGGATCTCGATGTGTACGCAGCATTTCCAGCTTCGCCGGACGCTGATCTCGCAAATCGCTGCGGCGCAGGTTCTCGAGAACTTCGACCTGAGAGACGATGAACAAGGCGGGGAGTTGCGCGGCATATTTCTTGCAGCAGCGCGCCCAGCGTGCCGCCAGCTGTGCAGAGTGACACTTGGCTTCGAGGTTCGCAGAAATGTTTTTCTCATGCGCGCATCTGCTCGAGAGCTTTCAAGACTTCTTCGCGGACGCGCTGCGCAGGCTGTCCCAATTCTTCGAGCGCGCCTTCGTCGAGCGCGCCTTCGAGCTCTTCGACCGTCCGGGAAAGGCTGCGATGTGCACGCTTTCGGATGCGGAAATCGGCGCGCGGCAAATGCTTCCAGACTTCCTCGGACGTGAAGACGAGAACCGGAGCGATCAGGCGCACGAGCGCATCTGCGATGCGATACACGGCGGTTTGCGCCGAGCGACGGCCGCGATTATTGGGCGCGAAGGTGTAGAGGCGATCTTTGAGTACGTCGAAATAAAACGCAGCTCAGTTCGACGCTGCAGAAATCGTGAACCGCGTGATAGACGCGGTGGAATTCGAAGTTCTCGTACCATCGCGGCACTGGCGGACGAGCGCGCCGGTACGGCGAAGCATCCAGGCGTCCATTTCCCAAAGGTCGGCATCGGCAAGCGCGCTTTTCGCGGGATCGAAGTCGAAAAGATTCGAGAGCGCGAAGCGGAACGTGTTGCGAATTTTCCGGTAGGCCTCGGCGAGCTGGGTCATCATCGCTTCGGAAATGCGCACGTCGGCGGTGTAATCCTGCGAGGCGACCCACACGCGCAGAAGATCCGCGCCCCACTTTTCGCAGATTTCCTTGGGATACATGGTGTTGCCGCGCGACTTGGACATCGGCGCGCCCTTTTCGTCGAGCGTCCAGCCGTGGGTGACGACCTGGCGGTACGGCGCGTGGCCGCGGATTCCCACTCCCACAAGCAGCGAGCTCTGAAACCAGCCGCGAAATTGGTCGGGGCCTTCGAGGTATACGTCCGACGGCCAACGCAGGCCGTTCGCTTCGGTCAGCACGGCGAGATGCGTTGAGCCGGAATCGAACCACACGTCGAGAATGTCCGATTCCTTTTTCCATTTGGCCGCGCCGCAGGAACACTTCGTTCCGGGCGGCAGGAGCTCTTCGGCCGAGTGCGTGTACCAGGCGTCGGCGCCTTCGCGCTCGAAAAATTCCAGTACGCGGCGTACGGCTGTGTAATCCGTGAACTGCTTGCCGCAAGCCTCGCAATAGAAAACGATCAACGGAACGCCCCAGAAGCGCTGCCGCGAAATGCACCAATCGGGACGGCCGGCGACCATCTCATGCATGCGTTCGTGGCCCCAGGCCGGCAGCCATTTCACGTTATCGACTTCGGCGAGAGCTTTTTTGCGAAGGTCTTCGCGATCGAGCCCGATGAACCACTGCTCGGTGGCGCGGAAAATCACAGGATTGTGGCAGCGCCAACAGTGCGGGTAGCTGTGCGTGAGTTTTTCCGCAGCCAGCAAATTGCCGCGAGACTTGAAGATCTCGACGATGGCGGCATTGGCTTCAAAAACGGTTTTGCCTTTGTATTCCGGCAGACCCTCGATGAAGCGCCCTTCGTCATCGATGGGCGCGTAGACATCCAGCCCGTACTCCTGGCCGGTGTAGAAGTCTTCGGCGCCGTGGCCGGGAGCGGTGTGGACGATGCCGCTGCCTTGCTCGAGCGTGACGTGATTTCCCAGCACGCCGGGAACGAGGCGATCCAGAAACGGATGGCGGAACTTCGCGCCTTCCAGGAGCGATCCGGGGAACGGGCCGTCCTTCTTGACGAAGTGCAGGCCGGTGGCAGCGGCGACGCTATCGGCGAGCTGCTCGGCAACGATGTAGGCGTTGCCATTGTCGTCGGTTGCCACTACATATTGGATGCCGCCGTTGAACGCGAGGGCCATGCTGGCGGGCGTGGTCCAGGGAGTGGTAGTCCAGACGATGGCGTAGAAGGCGCCCTTGGGTTGAACCGGCGAGCCCGGAAATTCCGCCACCGGATAGCGCATCCAAATCGACGTGCTGGTGTGATCTTCGTATTCCACTTCGGCTTCGGCTAGCGCGGTGCGGTCATAGATGCACCAATAGACAGGCTTCAGCCCGCGATACACGTAGCCCTTTTCCAGAAAATCGAGGAACGCGCCAGCGATGGAGGCTTCGTCGTGCGGGTCCATGGTGAGGTAAGGCTTGTCCCAGCGGCCGAAGATACCCAGGCGCTTGAATTCGGTCTTGTGCCGCTCGACGTAACCCGCGGCAAATTTCCGGCACATCTGGCGGAACTCCGCGGCCGGAACTTTGCTGGTTTTTCCGCCCAACTCTTTTTCGACCTGCGTCTCGATGGGCAGTCCGTGGCAATCCCAGCCCGGAACGTAAGGCGCGCGGAATCCCGCCATGGTCTTGGACTTCACTATCATGTCTTTCAGGATTTTGTTAAGCCCCGTGCCGAGATGAATCTCTCCTGTGGGGTAGGGCGGGCCGTCGTGCAGGACGAAGAGCGGAGCTCCTTCGCGCGATTCCAGAATGCGCTGGTACAGTCCGCTTTGCTCCCAGGCGGCCAGTTGCTGCGGTTCGCGTTCCGGCAGGCGCGCCTTCATGGAGAAATCGGTTTTCGGCAGGTTCAGGGTGCTCTTGAGGTCCAGGGTTTTCGCCATCTCGCGGGTTCGACAAGCCTTTCTTATAAGCTCCGGGCGCTTTGCTCCGGCGGCCAAGTTGAGTTAGGATTTCCGGCGGTGGAAACGGAAATTAGCGCTCGCGCCCCTATGTTACAATGAATGGTGTAGTGTGTCAGCCGCGCCCGGGGGCTAGACATCCTTTCCGGCACCGATGCGTCTAAGCATTTGATGGTCCGGAGACGGGTTTAGGTGACTCAGATGTCTGATTTTGGCTCCAGACTAGACGACGTGGGACGCTCGACCAGCGAACCGACGCTTCGGCTGGGGCGTCTGCACTCCCCATCGCACGAATCCAGCGTCAAAAGTCTGTTTTCCAATCTACGCGATTTCCTGACGGAGCGCCCGGTGAAGGTCAAGCCTGGTGCGCCCGACGCTTTCGGCATGCCCGGATTCGGCGACAACATAGGCGACAATCTGAAGGAATTCTTCCGCGCAGGCCCGCGCGGCAACGTGCAGTCCGGATTGCTGGTCGACTGGGGAGAGGGAGCCGGATTCTGGCAGAACCTTCGCGATTGGATTTCTCCGCGAAAGCTTCCGCCGCTCCAGACCACCAGCCAGCCCATTCCGGTGCCGGAAATCTGGTCGAAGAATCCGCAGTTCACGCGAGTGCAGGCGCTTTCCGTTGCCTTCCACGTGATGCTGCTGGTGCTGCTGGTGATTCCACTGCTGCCGGCGCTGATGTCTCCGCAGATCACCCAGGCGAAGAATTATCTCGCGACTCCGCTCGATGACGTCTCGAAGTATCTTCCGAAGCTCGCGCCCGCGCTCAAGAAGGCCGGCGGCGGTGGCGGACAGCACGACTTGCAGCCCGCGGCCAAGGGGCGCCTGCCCAAGTTCTCCTGGACACAGCTCGCCCGGCCGATGGTGAAGCCGCCCGACAATCCGCAGATTGCGGTTCAGCCGACGGTGCTGGGCAATCCGGCGATCAACCTGCCGAACATCAACGCACTTAATTGGGGCGACCCGAACGGCAAGAATAATAGCGACTCCATGGGCCAGGGCCACGGAAATGGCGTGGGCAACGGAAACGGGAATGGCGTGGGCCCCGGCCAGGGTTACAACACTGGTGGCGGTCTGCCGAGCGCAGGAACCGGCGGCTACGGGACTCCGGTGTGCACGTACTGCCCGCAACCTCAGTTTAGCGACGAAGCGGTGAAGGTAAAGGTGCAGGGCATTGTGGAGCTTATCGCCACGGTGACGGCGGATGGCCGCGTAACCGATATTCACGTAGCCAAGGGCCTGGGGTTCGGCCTGGATGAAAAGGCGGTCGAAACCGTCCGCACCTGGCACCTGACGCCCGCGCGGGGCCCCGATGGAAGGCCCGCAGCGGTGCGTACGAACATCGAAGTCACCTTCCAGCTGCTCTGACCTCGCGCCTATTTGCCACGAGCTACTCGCCAATCGGGCTGTTTACCATTCGGGCTTGCCACCGTTAACCAACTAAGCAGCAGCGTCCCTGGGCTAAGCCGCTTCTGTTAACATTGCCGCATGAAACGAGTATCGCCTGCCATTTTGCTGCTTTCCGTCCTAGCCTTTCTGGCCCCACGCGCCCTGGCGCAGGACGGCTCCATCGAGTTTGTGGCCAAAGCCACTCCCTCCGGCGGTGCGGAAGAGCCGGTGCGCGGGTTTCCGTTCTATCTGCTGAGCAAGAGCTTTGAGGACATTAACAAGGAAGCGGATACCGAGTTTCCTCCTCCAGATATGGACGCGTTCATCGTCAATCAGCCGGGAACGCCGGCGCTGAGAGCGTGGATGAAGAAGAATCACTGCGTGGTGCTCTCCGGCGATGATTTCATCCACAAGGTTCAGACCGACGACGTGATGAACGTGCCGGAATTCTACAAGGCGTATACCGAGAGGGCTGCGGGCGATAAGAGCGCGAACTTCCCGAAACCGAAGTTCACGGCGGCGGAACAGACGAAGAAGCCGGAAAAGTATCAAGAGGAAGTGGTCGCATACCATCAAGCCGTTCGCCAATACGTGGAGTCGTTTCCGGACAGCAAAGACGGCATGGATATCGACCTGGAAGAAGTGAATCCGCAGTGGAAGTGGAACGATCTGCAGGCGAAGTGGAAGCGCGAACGCCACGCCCGCGTGGTGAGCCTGGCCCAATCGAAATATCTCGTGGCACGCGTGGAAACGGACCTGCAGGGCCAAGGCTTCATCCACAAGCTGCCGCCCGGAAATTATTGGCTGAGCACGCTGGACGTTTCGGCGAGCGTAGGCGATGCGCGGTCGCAGTGGGATTTGCCGCTGACCGTGAGCCCCGGCCAAACGGTTTACGTTGCCCTTGATAATGCCAACTCGATGCAATCCTTGCATGCCTCGCAGTAGCGATGGCCCCGAGTTCCGCTATGCCTAACGCAGCGTCCATTGCGTCGCTCATCGCCCACCTGCAGAGTGCCGATCCTCAGAAGCGCCAAGACGCCGCCGCGGAAATTTTCCGCCAAGGCAGCGCCCAGGCCCAAGCAGCCACTACGTCCTGGCTAAACGATGCGGAGTTGCGCGATTGCTTGCGAATCGCGGACACGGGTTTCCCGGAAATGATCGTTGGCGTCGCGGTCGATCCTGCATCGTTTGAAAAGATTCGCGCGGCAGTGGGCATGCCGCACTTAGCGGACGTGCCGCCCGATCAGGACGCCAGGGAGTTCGAACTCGAGTTTCCGCAAGAGGTGCGGCTCGATGTGCTGACCACGCGAGAGCCGGGTGGCCCGGGAGCGATCGCTCGTTACCTCGAGAAATTTGGCGCGGGGATTCAACAGATCGAGATTCTGTCGCGCGACGTCGAGCGCGTTACGACAATTCTTCGCACGCGCTTCGGCCTTCAACCTATCTATCCCGCGACGCGAGCAGGCGCCGGCGGCACGCGCATCAATTTTTTCCTGGTACCGGGAGACGCGGGGAAGAAGGTATTGATCGAGATCGTCGAAGAAGCGCCGCGCCCCGGTAAGAACTCGTAGCGCTGTAGCGGCGCTACGTTCCGCTCTGTTGGATCAGCTTGGCCACCAGCGCCGTCCATCCCGTCTGATGGCTCGCTCCCAGGCCCGCGCCGGTTTCACCGTTAAAGTATTCGTAGAAAAGAATCAGATCGCGCCACAGGGGATCCTGCTGGAATACGGTCGTGTCGCCGAAGACGGGGCGCCGGCCATCGTTTCGCAGGAAGATGTGCGAGAGCCGCCGGGAGAGATCGCTGGCTGTTTCCCAAAGGTTTTGCTTTTTGTCCGATCCGGTGGGGAACTCCACTTCGAAATTATCGCCGTAATAGTAGTTCATGCGCTGCATCGACTCGATCAGCAGGATGTTCATGGGAAACCATACCGGCCCTCTCCAGTTGGAGTTTCCACCGAACAGATCGCCGGTAGACTCGGCGGGTTCGTAGTCGACCGCGTACGAGCGGCCGTTGAGGTTCAGCACGAACGGGTGCTCTTCGTGAAATTTAGAGAGCGCTCGGATGCCGTGCGGCGAGAGAAATTCCTTTTCGTCGAAAACGTAGCGATAGATTCGCTCGAGTTTCTGACGATTGGCGATGGTCAGCAGCAGCCGCGGCCCGTGTTCGGTCTTCTGGGACATGTCCACGTGCTGGCTGACGTCCGCGTGATGATCGAGAAACCACTGCATGCGCCGGGAAAAGGACGGCATGCGCGCCAGGTCCTCCGGTTCGACTGTGCCCACGGCGAAGAGCGGAATCAGCCCGACCATCGAACGCACCTTCATGGGAATGTTGTTGTTCCCCGCCAGGCGCAACATATCGTAATAGAATCCGTCCTTTTCGTCCCACAGTCCCAGGCCTTCGCCGCCCATATTGTTCATGGCGCGCGAAATGTAGATGAAGTGCTCGAAGAATTTGCTGGCCACATCTTCATAGGCCTGGTCTTCGCGGGCCAACTCCGCAGCCATGGCCAGCATGTCCAGGCAATACATGGCCATCCAGCTGGTGCTGTCGGATTGTTCGACGAAGTCTCCCGGGCCCAACGGCCGCGAACGGTCGAACATACCGATGTTGTCGAGGCCCAGAAAGCCGCCCTGAAAGACGTTCTTGCCTTCGGGATCTTTGCGGTTCACCCACCAGGTGAAGTTCAGCAGCAGCTTGATGAACACGCGCTCGAGGAAGGTGCGATCCGCTTTGCCTCGAATGCGCGCCTCGATCTTGTAAACGCGCCACGCGGCCCAGGCGTGTACGGGCGGATTGACGTCTGAGAAATTCCATTCGTATGCGGGCAATTCGCCGTTCGGATGCATGTACCACTCGCGCAGGAACAGAATGAGCTGCTCCTTTGCGTAGTAGGGATCGATCAGGGCCATGGCCACGCAGTGAAAGGCGAGGTCCCACGATGCGTACCAGGGATACTCCCACTTGTCGGGCATGGAAATCACGTCGGAGTTGTAGAGGTGCGTCCAATCGTGGTTGCGGCCGAACTTGCGGGCGGGATCGGGCGGCGGCTGGGTGGAATCACCGGTCAGCCAGCGAAGCACGTCATAGTGGTAGCTCTGCTTGTTCCATAATAGCCCGGCAAACGCCTGGCGCTGCACCAGGCGCGCATCGTCGGTGCACCCCTCCGGCGTGCGTTCGGCATAAAACTCATCAGCCTCCCGGATGCGCTCGGTGAAAACGGCGTCGAACGCGGAGCCGAAGTATTCCGGCGCGGGTGTGGCCTCTTCCAACGGGTTGCTGTCGGTGAGCCTGAGGCGGACCGTCCAGCTCGCCCCTGGCTGGATTTCGGCGGAGTAGTGCGCCGCGGCTTTCGTTCCCGTGAGGGCGGGATTCACGGCCTGGCGCTCGCCGCCGATCAAGTAGCGGTGAAAAGCGTCTTTCACATAGGGTGTGCGATTCTTTTCCCCGTACAGTCGTTCCGTGTTCGTCTCGTTCCCGGTAAACAAAAGTTCCGGAGCGCCTTCGGCGAGGAGCCATCGCCGGTCGTAATGGTAGTCGGACAGTTCCATGAGCGCGGCCCAGATCGGCCACGCCACGCTCTTCACTTCCGGAACGTCGTACTTATCTCCCCAGCCCCAACGGTTGCGAAACCACAGCGTCGGCAGCAGATGCAGGCGGCTGGCTTCCGGACCCCGGTTCCAAGCGGTAATGCGAATCAGGATTTCCTCGGTGGATTCCTTCGCGTACTCCACGAAAACATCGAAGTAGCGGTTCTCGTTAAATATGCCGGTGTCGATCAACTCGTATTCCGGTTGGAGCCGCGTGCGCCGGCCATTTTCCGCGACCAGCTGATCGTAGGGATAGGCCGCTTGCGGATACTTGTAGAGATATTTCAGATAGCTGCTGGTGGGCGTGGCATCGAGGTAATAGTAGTATTCCTTCACGTCCTCGCCGTGATTGCCCTCGCGATTGGAAAGTCCGAAAAGCCGCTCTTTGAGGATGGGGTCTTTCTCGTTCCAGAGCGTCAGCGCAAAGCAGATGTGCTGGTGGCGATCGCAGATGCCGGCGATGCCGTCTTCTCCCCAGCGATAGGTGCGCGATCGCGCGTGGTCGTGCGGGAAATAGCCCCACACATCGCCGTCTGCGCTGTAGTCCTCGCGAACGGTGCCCCATTGGCGCTCGGAAAGATAGGGTCCCCAGCGCTTCCAGTGGGATTCCCGATTCTCGCTGGCGCGCAGTCTCTCCTCTTCGGTGGCCATAGCCCATAAAAGGTAGCAGTTTCGCGGCGCATTTTTTGTGAAAAACGGTGAGTGACGTGCCAGGACTTGATTCTGTATTCTCGAAGAGAGCGGCTTTTTCAGGGTGACCCGTTTTGGCTGTAACTAGCGCAAAGGCTTCTTCAGAACGCCCACTAAGAATAGCCAAGTCCTCTTATCGTCCAGCCGCGGCGGTCGTCCTTGCGCTCGCCACGGTTGTCATCACGCCCATGTTTTTTCTCGGGAACGCCTCGGGTCACGATTTTCAATTTCATCTTGCCTCATGGATGGACGTCGCCGGGCAGTGGCGCGAGGGCGTTGTCTACCCTCGCTGGGCGGAATGGGCCAACTGGGGCTTTGGCGAGCCGCGTTTTATTTTCTACCCTCCTGCTTCGTGGGTGACTGGCGCTCTCCTGGGCCTGCTACTGCCTTGGAGGATGGTTCCCGGCGCCTACATTTGGCTCACGCTGGTGGTGGCAGGGCTCTCCATGTGGACGTTCGCGCGTGAATGGCTACCCGAACCGCAAGCCACCGCAGCCGCCGCGCTGTATATGGTGAACCCGTACAACCTGATCACCGTCTATTACCGCAGCGATTTCGCGGAACTGCTGGCCGGCGCGCTTTTGCCTCTGTTGTTGTGGTCCGCGCTTCGCGTTGCTCGGGAAGGGGGACGGCGAGCGCCTCTGCTGGCTCTGGTATTTGCAGCGATCTGGCTGACCAACGCGCCGGAGGCCGTTATCGCTACCTACGCGCTGTGCATGGCGCTGGTTGTGCTGTCCGCCGTGCGGCGCAGCTTTCGGCCCTTGTTCGTGGGCGCGGCGGCGATGGGCGCTGGGTTCGGGCTCGCGGCTTTCTACATTCTGCCTGCGGCCTTCGAGCGGCGCTGGGTGCAGATCGGGCAAGCCGTATCCGACAATTTGCAGCCCGCGCGCAATTTCCTGTTCGCGCATTCGGGCGACCCGGATTTCGTGCTGTTCAACCGGAAAGTCTCATGGGTGGCGCTCGGGTTGATTGTCTCGACGGGCGTCGCCGCGCTGCTCGCGTCACGAAGGCGGCGCGATTTGCGAGAGCCGTGGTGGACGCTTCTGGCTCTGGGCATCGCCTCTGCCGTGCTGATGGCACCTCCCAGCGTTCTGCTGTGGCGGCTGCTGCCGAATTTGGCGTACGTACAGTTCCCGTGGAGATGGCTTGAGGTTTTGAGCCTGGGCTTCGCGTTTTTCATCGCTGCGGCTTGGTCGCCGTCAACTCGGCCGTGGATTTCGTCGCTCGCGATGTTTGCTTTACTCGCGGCCATCGCCGCCGCCGGTACTGCAATGATAAAAAATGCCTGGTGGGACAGCGAGAACGCTCCGGTACTGGTAGCGGGCATTCGTTCAGGGCAAGGTTACGAAGGGACCGACGAATATCAGCCGAACGGCGCCGACCGCTCTGAACTGCCGGGAATTCCGGATCCGACCATTCGCGCGGACGATGCGTCCGTTACGCCCGCTCAGCTTGTCGAAGTGGTCGATTCGGCGAGCGGTGCGACTGCGCCGATCGGTGGAGCGGAAATGCAAGTCGACCGATGGTCCGCGGAGCAAAAATCGTTCACTGTGGAAACGGTCGCGCCCGTCACACTGGCTCTGAAGCTGTTGAGTTATCCGGCGTGGCAGGTGCAAGTCGACGGCAGGGAAGTCGGGTTCGGCTCGCAGCCGGTGACGGCGCGAATGCTCTTGCCGCTAAACGCGGGGACTCATCGTGTGGAAATTCGATTTCGCCGCACTTGGGATCGCACCGCCGGCGACGCCATCTCCGCGCTCAGTGGCATTGCGCTGCTGGGGTTTGGGTATGCGGAGAGCGCGCGCAGGCGCTCGATCGCGTCGACCGCTCCGCCGGTCTAGTTAGAGCGGCTTGTGGGTGAACTTCTTTTCGCCCTTGCTGTAGGGATCGACCGTGTGGCCCTGCCCATGGAGCTTGTATTTATAGCTGGTCAGGCCGTCGAGCCCCATGGGGCCGCGCGCGTGGAGCTTGCTGGTGCTGATTCCAACTTCGGCGCCGAAGCCGTAGCGGAATCCGTCCGCAAAGCGCGTGGAGGCGTTGTGAAAAACGCCGGCAGAATCCACTTCATTCATAAACTTGCCGGCGGCTTTGGAATCCTCGGTCACAATCGAGTCGGTGTGCTTTGATCCGAAACGGTTGATGTGATCGATGGCTTCGTCCAAGTGGTCCACAATTTTCACGGAAAGAATCAGGTCGGAGTATTCCGTCGCCCAATCGCGCTCCGTCGCCGGCACAATCCCTTGGCCGGGCACGAGCGCGATGGTCTTGGCGTCGCCGCGAATTTCCACACCCGCTTCCCGCAGCTTGGCCACCATCGCAGGCAGAAACTTCTCGGCGATCTCCTTGTGAACCAGCAGCGTCTCCGCAGCGTTGCACACGGCGGGATACTGCACCTTGGAGTCGAATGTGACGCCGATGGCCTTCGCGAGATCAGCCGCCCGATCTACGTAGACGTGGCAGATTCCCTCACCATGCCCCAGAACAGGTATGCGGCTATTTTTCATGATGAACCGCACCAGCTCGTATGAACCGCGCGGGATAATCAGGTCCACATCGTGGTCGAGCGCCAGCAGTTCCTGCACATCCGCGCGGCTGTGCAGCAGGCTCACCGCGTCCATCGGTACGTCCGGAAATTTTCCTAGGGCTTCGCGCCACAGTTCTACGAGGGCCTCGTTGGTGTGCGCCGCCTCCGCGCCGCCCTTCAGGATCACGGCGTTGCCGGATTTCAGGGCGAGCGACGAAATTTGCGGCACGACATCAGGCCGCGATTCGAAGATCACTCCCACGACGCCCAGCGGGCACGATTCCTTGTACAGCACCAGCCCTTCGTCGAGTTCCGTGGCAGCCAACCGCCGCCCTAGCGGGTCGGCCAGCTTGGCCACTTCGCGCACCTGCGCCGCCATCTGCGCCACGCCGCGCTCGCTCACTCGCAGGCGCGCGAGCATCGCCGTCGACATGGTACCCAGATCGACGGCCGGCTGCGCCGCGCGGCAATCGCGCGTGTTCGCTTCCAGAATTTTCACCGCACCCTGCTCGAGCGAATTGGCCGCGGCCATCAGGATTTCATTGCGCGCTTCCAGCGAGAGCCGCGCCAGCGCGCGCGAAGCGGCACGGGCGCGCCGCGCTACCGCGGCGACGCTCGCCTCGTTCGTTGAAAGCTGTGGAGTGGCCGTCTGTTGACTCATGATTTGTCGAGCAGCACAATATTATCGCGCGTGACCAGAACAAGGGAAGGCTTGCTCTCCCGGCGGCCGCTCTGCGCCTTTTTCGCGGAGTATTTCTCGGTTTCTTCGCTCGCACAGTTGGCAATACCGCGCGCAAACTCGCGCCCGTCGGTGTCCACGATGCTCACCACGTCCATGGACGCAAACGCGTTTTCCACGCGCACAATTCCCGAAGCCAGCAGGCTGGCCTTGCCTTGCGTCACCGCGCGTTGCGCGCCCGCGTCCACCACTACCCGCCCGCGAACGTCCGCCGCGTAAGCGATCCAGCGGCGCTTGCCTTTCATGCGCTGCACAGGCAAAAACGTGGTGCCCAGTTTCTCCCCGGCAAAAATTCGCTCCAGTGCGTCGGCGCGGTTACCGTTTGCGATCACCGCTGCGCCGCCACAGTTCATGGCGATCTCCGCGGCTTCCAATTTTGTGCGCATCCCGCCGCGGCCGTTTTCCGAGGGGCCCGCGGCCAGCGCCTTCAGCTCCGCCGTAATTTCCGTGACCACCGGAATCACCTCGCCGGAGGCGTCGCCTGCTCCCGTCGACGCGGCGCCCAGCAGGCCATCGACATTCGTCAGCAACACGAGCGCGTCCGCTTCCAGGCCGCTCATAACCAGCCCGGCCAGGCGGTCGTTGTCGCTGAAAACCGGCGCTCGCGAGCCCTGCCTCACCGACTCCAACTCCGCCGTGGACACTGTGTCGTTCTCATTCACGATGGGCAGAACGCCGAATCCCAACAGCTTGTCCATGGTGCGTCGAAGGCTTGAGTATCGTCCCCAATTCGTGAAGTCTTCTTCGGTTAGCAGCACCTGCGCGACCTTCACATCCCAGTTCGAAAAGAGCTTCTTGTAGGCGTCCATCAGCAGGCTTTGACCTACAGCAGCGCAAGCTTGCTTGGTCACCAGATCTTCCAGTCGCGAGCGGTGCAGCCCCAGCCAGCCTCTTCCCAATCCCACGGCTCCCGAGGACACCAACACCACCTGCCGCCCCGCCTTCAGCAACGACGCGATTGAGCGCACGATCGGCTCGACACGCTCCGCGCACAGATCGCCCTCGGCGTCCGTTACGGTGTTCGTGCCGACTTTCACGACCAGCCGCCGCGCCTCGCGTAGCAGCTTTTCGCGTTCGGCCTCTCGTTTGTTGTGGCTCTCTTGCACGCGAAATACCTCGAATTACACCCACACCAGCGCCCCTTAGTTGCCGCTCCGCACAACGGCTCTGAGGCACCGGAGGATATTTGCGATTGTACCGAAATCCACCAGCGACCGGCGCTCATTCGCGCGCCTGGGCGTCTTCTTTTTCACTTCTTGAAAGAAGGGCTAAAGTCATCCCTTGGTATTGACGATTAACTCAACCGCAGGCAGGCTCGCCTTCCGTGCCACCTGCTTAGACGATACACTCCTTTTTCGGGCTCTCTCGGGAGTCCGCATCTCAGGAGCCCGCACCTCGGGAGAAAGAGAGCTGCGATGAACGATCCCAAACCGGCGGCGCCCTCATCCGCAGCGGAAAACTACTCCGAGCGCCGACGCTCCCATCGCGTTCACATCACCATGCCGATCCTGGTGCGCGGCAAGGCCGCTGGAAAGCAGTTCGAAGAACAGGCTCACACCATCTCCGTCAGCGCTCATGGTTGCCTGCTCAAGCTGACCGCCGTGGTCACGCGCGCGCAGGAGATTTCTATCGTCAATCCTCGCACCGCCGAAGAACTCCCTTGCACCATCACTTTTGTGGGGCAAAAGGAATCAGGCAAAACCGAAATCGGCGTCGAATTCATCGAAGCCTCGCCGCTCTTCTGGCGCATCGCCTTTCCTCCCGAGGATTGGGATCCATCGGAGCGCAAGCGCCCCACGCAGCACCAGCAGAACCCCAACCCGCCTCGCCGCTAGAGCCGTGCTCGCAGCTTGCCGCTGGGTCCCTTAGCTCACGCGCTCCCGACCGCCGCCTCTCTTCCCACTCATGGTATGTTTGCTCGCGATGCCTGATGATTCTCCCGGCCAAGAGCGAGCCTTCGTCGTAGCGTTCCAATTCGTCCGCGGCTATTGGCTGAGGATTTTGGTAATTTCCGCCCTTCTACTCGTGCCCTGTTTTTGGCATCGCCATATCGAGGCTTCCGATCTGGGCAGCCACGTCTACAACGCGTGGCTCGCCCAGCTTATCCACCGCGGTGAGGCTCCTGGTCTATGGCTCGCCCCGCAGCGCACCAACGTCCTCTTCGATTTCATGCTGAGCGGCTTCGGTTCGCTTTTTGGTTGGCGCGCAGCGGAACGCATCGCCGTTTCGCTCGCCGTACTCATTTTTTTCTGGGGAGCATTCGCGCTGGTTGCGGCAGCCGCGCGCCGCGCGCCGTGGTTCCTCGCTCCTTTCATTGCCATGGTGGCCTTCGGATACACCTTCCACATGGGTTTCTTCAATTTCTATCTCGCGCTGGGTTTTTCCTTCTTTGGCTTGGCTATTCTCTGGCGCGGCACGGGCGAGGAACGCTGGGCGATTCTGGTCCTGGTGCCCCTCATGTTTTTGGCGCACCCCATCGGCGTTATTTGGTTTGTCGCTGCCGCGGCTTACATCGCCATTGCTGAAAGGATTCCCGCGCGGCTGCACACGCTCCTATTCGCAGCTGCAGTGGCGGGTCTTGTGGGCCTCCGCTTTTATTTCGCCCACCACTACATTACGGAAGCGGCGGCGAGCCCGCAGTACATCTTCAACGGCAGCGATCAATTGATATTGTTCGGTACTCGCTATCGAATCCTGGCGGATGCCGTCCTCGCGTCCGGCATTGCAGCCCTCGTGATCGGCCTGGTTCGCGGCCCAGGTCAGCGATTCTTCGCGCTTGCCGCTATTCCGCTTGAGCTCTATCTCCTCACCCTATTGGCCGTCCCGCTGTTGCCGCGGGGAATCACCTTCGGCCCGAACATTGCGCCGATCGCCCTGCTGACTGAGCGCCTGACCTCGGTCTCTGCTGTGCTGGGAATCTGTTTGCTGGCCACTTTGCCTGCGCGCCGATGGCATCTGGCCGTGTCGCTGGCGCTCGCGGCAGTTTTCTTTTTCTTCGTGTATCAGGACACGGCCAAAGCCGGTCGCATGGAGACGCAAGCTGAACAGCTTGTCCGTACGCTGCCCGCGAATCAGCGCGTTCTGGCTACCATCAAGCCATTTCCTGGCTCTCGCATCCTCATCCAGCACATGATCGACCGCGCCTGCGTCGGCCACTGCTTCAGTTACGGCAACTACGAACCCGCCTCGGGCGTCTTTCGGGTGCGCGCGACACCCGGAAATCCTTATGCGCTAAGCGATTACGACGCTGCCGTTTCTACCGAGACCGGCGAATATGAAGTCCAGCCCGAGGATCTGCCGATCTACCAGGTTTACGAATGCAGCCCTGACGGCGCGCGGCTCTGTATCGAGCCGCTTCAGACGGGGCAGGTGAACGACCGCGATGGCGTCCATCCCGTAGAAGACCAATAGACTGACGACGAATAGTGCTTTTCACCACACCGACTTGGCGGTAAGCTCCTACCCCCTGCCTACGCGGTTAGTAATGCCCCCGACACAAATGTTCCATTTTGGGTTTGGAGGGATTTCTCCCGCGGAATAGATTGTTAGCCCCGGTCCACGCTTCATATCTTGTTCCGGCGTTTTGGGGCCCAAGGAGGATCAATGTGGGGAGACAAGAAGGACGCTCCCGCGAAGCCGCCGCTACCGCCGCTTCCGCAGCAACCTAAACCGATTTCCACACCTGCACCATCTTTTTCTGGGGAGGCTAAGACAATGGCACCTTTGGATTCGACGTATCCGTCAACGAGCAGCACCGGTTCAGCTAGGCTCGGCGCAAGCTTGCACGTCAAAGGCGAAATCACCGGCAACGAAGATCTCGCCATCGACGGCAGCGTCGAGGGATTGGTTCAGTTGGAAGACCGCAAGTTGACCATCGGCGCGAGCGCACGTCTCACGGCCGACATCATTGCCCGCGAAGTAGTGGTCTACGGCAATGTGAAGGGCAATTTGAGGGCGCGCGACCGCATCGAGATCAAGAAGGACGGCTCGGTGATTGGCGATCTGACCACCGCGCGCATCATGATCGAAGACGGCGCCTACTTTAAGGGCTCCATCGAGATCGACAAGGCCGGCGAATCAGGCGAAAGCGGCGACAAGTATGCTCGTCCCGCCACGGCACGTACCACGCCTGCGACGACTACCGCCTCGGCCGATTGATTTTCCGCCGAGCGGCGGGGCTCAAACCTTCGCCGCTCGGCGCTTCGTTTCTCGCCGCGATTCCCCTCATTTAGCGGTACCGCAGCGGTGCGCCTGAAAGGGCGCGCTCCTATTCCATTGTTACCGTGGGAGATCCGGCACGTTCTTGCCGAGGGCGGTTGCGAGCGCGATCTGGTGGTCCTGTTCGTCGATCAAGATCTCGCGAATCTGTTCGCTCATGGCGAATTCGTTCAACGCCTCGCACTGATTGACCCGCTCCCGATAATTCCGAATCGTTTCCGTTTCGTTATCCAGGTCGAACTGCAACATCTGCGTGGCCTTTTCTGAGGTCTTGACGGTCTTGGCTTGCACCGTGGGCATGCCGCCGAGGTAGTCAATCTGCTGGGCAATGATCAGTGCGTGGCTCAGCTCTTGCGCGGCGTGCTTTTCGAGTTCGGCCGCGATGTTCATGTACTCCGCGCCCTTCAAAACTTGTGAATAGACGACGTACGCGATGATTGCTTGGTATTCGCGGGCCAGGTCTTCGTTCAGGAGCTTGATGAGATCCGCGCGAGTCAATTTCTTATCGCCGCTAGAAGCTGTTGCGTTTTTCACTGTGCTTTCCTCCGAGATAGAGTATGCGCGCCACCACACCAAGAGTATCCCAAATAAAGCCTTCCGAGAAAGGACAGCCGATGCTCCGGGGACTGGCACCGTCCTAGCGGTGTCATTCCGAGGGCGGTTTGTGCCCGAGGAATCTCTCTTCGTGTGAACGCATCGCCGTGAGTTACATCGAAGAGAGATCCCTCGTCGGCCTGAGAAGCGGCCTCGCTCGGGATGACACGCAACAAGAGCGGAGATACAATTTCCATGCTCTCTTGGCGTTGACAGAAATGCCTGCGTGGCCTAAACTTGCGGTTTGCCTCTAGACGGAAAGGTGTGACTGGACAGATGCGGACGTACGTTGCGAAGGGAAGAGAAGCCGAGGCGCTCTCGGTTGGCAAGGATTGGTTTGTGGTGGACGCCGAAGGGCAGGTGCTGGGGCGCCTGGCCACGCGCATCGCGCGCATTTTGATCGGCAAGGATAAGCCGAGTTACACTCCCAGCCTCGATTGCGGCGATCACGTGGTTGTGATCAATGCGGAGCACGTCAAGCTGACGGGTAACAAGATCGACCAGAAGATTTATCGTCACCATAGCGGCTACCCGGGCGGACTCAAGGAAATTCCGATTCGCGCCCTGCTGCAGCGCCGCCCTGAGGAAGTGATTCGCGAAGCTGTATTGGGAATGCTTCCGAAGAACAAGCTCCGCGCCCGCCGCGCGCGCAAGTTGCGCGTCTATGCTGGAAAGGAAGCGCTCGCCCGCCACGCCGGACAGAAGCCCCAGCCACTCGCTCTGTAATCGGACGGGAGAATCGCTACATTTTTAGATCCGCGCGGAGGAATCCGTCGCCGCGCCGCCGAATGTCGTTGAGGTAGGAGGAAAGTTGAGTTCATCTTCGAGTTCCATGCAAGGTGCAGGAGCCAAGCAGTTCTACGGCACGGGACGTCGCCGCGAAGCGGTGGCGCGCGTGTACCTCAAGGCCGGCCCGGCGCGGTTCACCGTGAACGATCGCCCGGTCGATGAATATTTCACAAACGTCGCGTGGCACACGGCTGCGGTTGAGCCGCTGAAGTTCACGCAAATGCTCGACCAGGTCGAAGTGAAGGCCATCGTCAAGGGCGGCGGGGTCGGCGGACAGGCTGGAGCCGTGCGCATGGGAATCTCCCGCGCGCTGGCGAGGCTGAATCCGGAACTGCGGCCCGCGCTGCGAAAAAACGGTTTTCTCACGCGCGATCCGCGCATGAAGGAACGCAAGAAGTACGGACAAAAGGGAGCGCGTCGACGCTTCCAGTTCAGCAAGCGGTAGTTGTACACGGCCCGGCTTCGCGCCGGGCCGATTTCACGGCCGGCAAGGTACCGGCAGAAAAGGACGCTGCCCGCTGACGGCGGGTCAAAGCGTCCCTTTTGACGAGAGGAGAAACTTTGGCAGTCGAAATCACAATGAAAGAGCTTCTGGAGGCCGGCGTTCACTTCGGCCATCAGACGCGGCGCTGGAACCCGAAGATGAAGGAATACATCTTCGGTGAACGCAACGGTATTCACATTATTGACCTGCAAAAAACTTTGAAGATGTTCCGCGAAGCCGCGCGTTACGTTTCCGATCAGGCTGCGCGAGGCCGCAGCGTCCTGTTCCTCGGCACTAAGCGCCAGGCGCAGGAGGCCATCAAGGAAGAGGCCGAGCGCTGCGGAATGTTTTACGTCAACCACCGCTGGCTCGGCGGCACGCTGACCAACTGGGTCACGCTGCAAAAATCCATCAAGCGCCTGAAGCTGCTGAAGGCCATGTCCGAAGACGGACGGATGGCGCAGTTCTCCAAAAAAGAAGCGGCGCGGCTGGATCGCGAGTTGAAGCACCTGCAACAGAATTTCTCCGGCGTCGAGAACATGAGCATTCCCCCGGACATCATGTTCGTCATCGATCCCAACGCTGAAGTGATCGCCGTCCGCGAGGCGCGGCGCATGGGCATTCCAGTGGTAGCCATCGTGGACACCAATTGCGATCCGGGCCTGGTCGACTGGGTCATTCCCGGCAACGACGACGCCCTGCGCGCCATTCGCCTGTTCACATCCAAGATCTCCGATGCCGTTCTCTCCGGCCGGCAGTCCTTCGAGCAGACACAGATCGCCGATCAAAAGGCGGCCGAAGGCGCGGCGGGCGAAGAACGCGTCGACTACGTCGACACTAGCGCCTACGAGAAGTATGAGAAGCAGGAAGGCGACTTCGTCGAAGGCGAGGTAGCCGACGCTCCGGCGGCCGAAGTGGCTGCGGCAGACGTGGCTACCGTTCCGACCGAGGACGAACCCGCTCCTCGTTAGCGCCAGTGCGGCCGGCGCGCCGCCCGAATCCAATTCCCATAGAAGAGGAATGAGCACATCCATGGCAACACCTGAAAAAGCGAATGTCTCGGCGCAGTTGGTGAAAGAGCTGCGCGACCGTACCGGCGCGGGGTTTACCGCCTGCCGCGAAGCGCTGATCGAAGCTGGCAGCGACATCGAACAGGCCATCAACGTCCTGCGCAAAAAGGGGCAGGCCGCCGCGGCGAAGAAGGCCCAGCGCGCGACGTCCGAAGGTATCGTCAGCTGCTACATTCACGCAGGAGGCAAGATCGGCGTGCTTGTGGAAGTGAACTGCGAGAGCGACTTCGTCGCGCGCACGGACGATTTTCAGCGCCTGTGCCACGATGTAGCCATGCACATCGCGGCCCTCGATCCGCGTTTTCTGCGACGTGAGGAAGTCACCGAAGCTACTCTTGAACGCGAGCGCGAAATCTACAAAGAGCAGGCCAAGGCCACCGGCAAGCCCGAAGCGGTGGTTGAGAAAATCGTGAACGGCAAGATGGAAAAGTTCTACGAAGAGAATTGCCTGTACGAGCAGCATTTCATCCGCGACGAGGGCGTGACGATCAAGGAACTCGTCGATCAGGCCATCTCCAAGGTGGGCGAAAACATCACCATCCGGCGTTTCTCGCGCTTCAAAGTGGGCGAAATGGACGGCTCGGCGGCCACTGCGGCCGCGCCCGTCGCAGCGCCGGCTCCAGTCGTCTGAGCATTCTTAGAAAAAGCCTCTCCCAAGCCTGCGGAAAGGATTAGAATGCCCCGCGGGGCAGTTGCAAAACCGGACACGATGAAAACGGCGCAGAAGTCCGACTCGAAAGAGAAATCTCCCAAGTACGAACGCATTGTTGTAAAGCTTTCCGGCGAATCCCTCTCCGGCCCCGACGAATTCGGCATCCATCCCGCAACCATTCAAAACCTGGCGCAAGAAGTGAAGGAAGTCCACGACCTGGGCGTGCACGTGGCGCTGATCGTAGGCGGCGGAAATATTTTTCGCGGCCAACGGCAGCACGGGCTGGGGATTGACCGCGCCACGGGCGATTACATGGGCATGCTGGCCACGGTAATTAACGGACTAGCGCTGCAGGATGCCCTCGAAAAGGCTGGCTGCAAAACCCGGCTGATGAGCGCTATCGAAATGCATCAAGTGGCCGAGCCGTTTATCCGCCGTCGCGCAGCGCGGCACCTCGAAAAGCAGCGCGTGGTGATCTTCGCGGCCGGCACCGGCAACCCGTATTTTTCGACTGACACTGCTGCTGCGCTGCGCGCCATGGAAGTAAAGGCGCAGGTGATCCTGAAAGCCACGCGCGTCGACGGAATCTATGACGCGGACCCCGAAAAAGTGCCCGGCGCCAAGATGTTCGACCGTATCTCCTATCTCGACGTCCTGCAGAAGGGCCTGTCGGTGATGGACTCAACGGCCATCTCGCTGTGCATGGACAACAAGATGCCCATCGTCGTCTTCAACATCAACGTTCCCGGAAATTTGAAGCGCGTGGTGCAGGGCGAGCGCGTGGGCTCGACCGTAACCGCGGCGTAGATCGCAGACGGAGGATTTTTTCGATGACCACGGTGGTAACCAGCAAAGAGGCTCTGTTGCAAGCGAAGACGCGCATGGAAAAAGCCGTCGAAGACTTTCGCAAAGACCTCTCCAGCATTCGCACCGGCCGCGCCAACGTTAGCCTGCTGGACAGCATTCGCGTCGACTACCACGGCACGCCCATGCCCATTAATCAGCTGGCTGCGCTGAACGTTCCGGATCCCGCGACTATCGTGGTTGCTCCCTGGGATCCCAGCGCCGTGCCGCTGATCGACAAAGCCATTCGCACCTCCGAGCTGGGCCTGAATCCCGCGAATGACGGCAAAGTGGTGCGCGTTCCGATTCCTCCGCTCACCGAAGACCGCCGCAAGGATCTCGTGAAGCACATTCACAAGGTGCTCGAGAATCACCGCACGGCGGTGCGTAACATTCGCCGGGACCTTAAGGAAGCCGTCGAGAAACTCGAGAAGGACAAGAAGATCAGCGAGGACGAGCGTAAGCGCTCGCTCGACGAACTCGAAAAGCTCACCCACTCCGAAACGAAGAAGATCGAAGATCTCTCCGCCGCCAAGGAAAAGGAAGTCATGGAGATTAAGTGACGATCCGGCAAGGATCGTCATCCTGAGCCCGGCGGTATCAGCCGAGTGAAGGATCTCTCTTAAGTTTGCAACCGCGTCGCCGTCAGTTGATGCCCCGCACTTCTTCTGGGCGTATCAGAGTCAACGTGCAGTCGCCCGCCTTCGCCGAACAGGAAACGGTACCGCGGCGTACAATTTTCGCCGCCGATGCGTCCGGGAAAACGGTGCGGTAGTCGATAGTCAGTAACTTTCCACTCGGCTTTTCTGCCAGTGGCCTTAGTGATTCGCTTCCGCTGATGAATTTCACGCCGTCGACTTTCGTCGATGCCCCATCACTTCCATTAGGCGCTAGCACGATCAGAAAATCGGCACTGGCGTCCCCTAAGTGCAGACCCGGCAACGCAAACGATCGCAGTGCCACCAGCTCCGGCCCGGCTTCCCGCACAAGCTTATCGATCTCCCCATTGCCTCCGAGCAGTAGTGTCATTCGCGCGCGCGTATCCGGTGATGCATGCGGAGCGGCCAGCGCGAGCGCGTAAGCGTGAATCGCCCGCTCCTTCTGGCCCTGCTTTTCATATATCTGCCCCACGTGATCGGCCATCTCGCCATTCTGTTCCAGTTGCCACGCCGCGTTGACATAGCGCATTGCCGCGGGCAAATCGCCCTTCTGGAAATCGATCCAGCCGAGAGTGTCCCAATAGTCCGCCAAGCTGGAGGCATCGCCGAGCTCTCCGGCTGTCAGATGCGCCAGGTCGATATTGCGCAGTTTCGCCTCAGTCGTTGAGATGGCCGACTCCGCGTATTGTTGCGCTTTCTCGAGTTCGATCTTGTGTTCCGCCAGGTTGAAGGCGATGTTGTTCCACACCATAGGTGTGGGCGAAAGTTCGGCAGCGCGCTCGAACGCCGACAGCGCCTTTTCCTGCTGGCTGGTGTCGAGGTAAGCGCGACCGAGATTCACTTGCAGCGCCGCGTTTTCCGGCGAAAGGATGGCGGCCTTCTCGAGTTCCACAACCGCCTCCGGCGCGCTGTGCTGCGCTAGAAGAATCTGCCCCAGCGCCGCGTGGGCGACGGGGTCCAGCGGATTTAGTTCCGCTTGCTTGCGGAACGCCGCGATCGCCTCGGAATGTTTCTCCTGCTGCTCGAAGGCTACGCCGAGATACTCGTTGGCGTGCTCGTCGAAGGCATTGACCGCCAGCTGCTTCTGAAAAGCCAAAACGGCTTCCTCGTTTTTGCCTGACCGCAGGTACGCGAGGCCCAGATCATCCCAAGCCTGCTTGTGGCCGGGATCGAGAGCCACGGCGCGTTCGAGCAGGGGAATTGCCGCGCGCAGATTCGAGGAATTCAGCGCCGCAAGGCCGGCGTCGAAAAGATCATCCGCCTTCGCGTCAGAGGGAAGTGTCGGCGCGCCGGGCGCGGCGTTTTCAACCACAAGCGACTGGCTTTCGTCGGACGTGACCGCGCGCGTAAACGCCTGGAAGTCGGCGGCGCGTGCGGCGGGCAGCTCGCGCATTTTAAAATCGAGGGTGCGCTCGGCGGTAAGCGTGTGGCCGGCGAAACGGTAGCTGGACTTGAACTCCGCATAGTCGCGTGCTACGGAAACGGCGATGGGTGCCTGCACGGAGAGACCTGGCGGAAAATCGAGCTTCAATCCAACGGTCACATCAAGCGGGCTACCGAGCTCGATCGGTGCGGTGCTGCTGTCCGGCGGATCCGGAAGGCCGATGGTCAGAAGCGGCATGTTGGTTTTCGATTTCTTGCTGGACCAATCCAGAAAGTTCGACTGCGTGAACTCCATCACCAGCTCGAAGGGATCGTGCGTGGCGGCGGGATCGCTGGGCTTTACCGCCGTCACGTCGCCGTGCAAGCCGTCGAGCGCGAAAATAGTCTGCCCCAATTGCTGCCACTGTGTTTGCGGCGTGCTGCGAAAAGCTCGCCGCAGCAGGAGCTCCGTATCGCCGCGCATTGTGTAGTGGACGCGCGCGGTGAGCTTGCCCAGGTCGCTCACGGTTCCTTCCACCTCAACCTTCTGTGTCGAGGGAAACGGGGGATCGGCCGGAGTAGTGACGATTTTCCCCGCGCCTTCGCTGGGAACGAGCAGCGCCGATTTATTGCGCAGAGTTGCGGTGAGCAAGCGGAAGGGCGCTACTTCGGCAGTCGAGTCCATCCACAGCAGATCGCCACCGTGGGGCACGGCCGTGATCACGTGGTCGAACTGTGAAGGGGAGGGAACCGTCTCATCGAGCTGGCGCACCGAAGGAATCAGAACAGCGTCGGCGGGAAATCCGGCAGCGCCCAGCATGGACGCGAGCAGCGTGTGCTTGTCCTTGCAATCGCCATATTGATTGGCGAAGACCTCCGCAGCGGTGTGCGGCTGGTAACGGCCCAGGCCGAAGGAAAGGCTCACGTAGCGGATGCTCGTCGAAACGTAGTCGTAGATGGCTTGGATTTTTTCGAGATCGGTCGTGTGACCAGCGGTGAGCTGTGCGGTCTTGGCGCGAATTTCGGCGGTGGCGTCGGTGCGACCCGCTTCCAGTTGCGCGTACCAGCTCGCCACGTCCGCCCAGGTCGTAAAAGTGGTGATCTGCACGTCGGGAGGCTTGGCGTTGGCCTTTTGCGCCTGCTTGCCGGCTGCGTCGTCGGAGGCAATCTTTAGATTGGCGTTTTTCCAACGATAGATCGCGCGCGCGCCGTCATGCGTTTTCTCTGGAGCGGCATTGGGGGCGAATTCGATTTTGGTTTTGCGAGACTCCGGAACGTTGATTTCTAGGCGCTCGTCCAGCACGATCGCATTCGAAAGAAACGAATGCTGATACCAGAATTCTCCGGGAGCGAGCGGAGTGGTCACCCGCTTCACAACTTCGTATTCCAGCGTGACTCCCGGCGCGAGCCCCGGCACGGTTACGCGCTTTTCTCTGTAGTCCGTGTAGACCGGAGCGTCGCGGGCGATGGGCGAAGTAACGTCTTTGACCGCGTCAGCGCCCGCGGTGACCACCGTGCCGTCCGGTTTGCGAACGCGCACGGAGCGAATTTCCATCTGCTCGCTGGCCGAGCTGTAACCGAAGATGAGTTCGCCCAACTGTCCGACGCCCGCGTCGCTCTGCACGCGGATGCGTTCGGTGAGATCGAATTCGCCGGTGCCGTCGTTTTCAAAACGCGCGGTTGTGAAATATTGCTCGATGACGAACGGCTCTTGTGAGAAATCACCGGATGCGTTTTGCGGAGCTGCGCCCGCGCCGGGCGCATTCTGAGCGGCCGCTGCAAAGGGCAAACAGATAAGGCAAAGCGCCAGGCAGGCGCGAATCATCGATGCTCCCTGTTGAAATCTTGCCGCGCCAGTTTAGGCGCGTTCGGCATCGAGCGTAAAGCTTGCGGCTCGCCACCGTTGCCCAATTGAAACGTGTGACGTGCGGTTTCGAAACTGGTACGCCGGAGGAAAAAATGGAGAAAGACTAAGTCAGCGCGAGCTGCATTTGGCCTGCATTTTCATGTAAGCATATTGTTATCAATCACATAAATTGGTCTTGGAGGGAGTTGGGGGTCGGTTCAACGCTCTCGACCCGTTCAATCTTGGAACTCCGGCAGCAAAAAAAAGGGCTGGGGAAATTCATGGTTCTAGTACCCGGCAGGGAGCGGACAGCCACGCGCAGTTGGGCGAGACTGCTGAGCCTTTTTGGCTCCAAAACGGGTTTTGCTTTTATTTCCACACGTTACCAGGTTGACATGTCTCCTTCGTTTCCCTATACTTACCCGGTTGTCTTGAGGCCAGTACGGCCTTATGGTGGATCGGGATTTTTTCCCTGCCCCGGAACAGTGAACGAAGGAACGGGGCAAGGGAAGCGGCCGAAATGGGGCGCCAGCCCCGCAAAGCCGTGTAAGCCTATCTCCGAAGTAAGTACGGTAGCTGCAGTTCACTCCTCGGGGTGAATTTTCGGCGCGGAGTTTTTGGCATTTCTTCGGGTGGGGTAACCTGCTCCTGTTCGTTCACCTCTAGAGTTTTGCGTGGGACGGTTTGGGCTGCGCAAAACTGACAACAAAAAACTTGATCGCAGCGAGGAGCAACAGCGTGCCGACGTTTGCACAATTAGTGCGATACGGCAGGGAAAAAATTCGCACGAAGACGAAGTCTCCGGCGCTTGAGGGATGTCCCGAAAAGCGCGGCGTGTGCGTGCGCGTCTATACACAGACGCCCAAAAAACCGAACTCCGCGTTGCGCAAGGTAGCGCGTGCGCGGCTGACCAACAGTGCCGAAGTCACCACCTACATTCCAGGTGTCGGCCACAATCTGCAGGAACACTCCATCATTCTGGTGCGCGGCGGCCGCGTGAAGGATCTGCCGGGCGTTCGCTACCACGTTGTGCGCGGCACGCTAGACGCCGCGGGGGTTGAAAATCGCAAGCAGGGGCGCTCGAAATACGGCGCCAAGCGGCCCAAAGCCGCTCAGAAGTAGCGGGAGAAGAGAGCGATGCCACGAAAAGGTTGGGTGCTGCGCCGCAAGGTTCCGGGTGATCCGGTCTTCGGCAGCGACCTCGTACAGAAATTCATTTCGAGCATGATGTACGACGGAAAGCGTTCGACGGCGCAGACGATTTTCTACGACGCCATGGAACAGGTCGGCAAGAAGGCCAACGACGACGCTTTTAAGCTGTTCAAAAAGGCCGTCGAGAACTGCAAGCCAATGCTGGAAGTGAAGAGCCGGCGCGTCGGTGGCGCGAACTATCAGGTGCCCGTGGAAGTGAATCCGTTCCGCCGGCAGTCGCTGGCGATTCATTGGCTGGTGCTGTACGCGCGAACGCGCGGCGGCAAGTCGATGACGGACAAGCTTGCCGAAGAAATTTTGGACGCGGCTAACGGACGCGGCGGCGCGGTGAAGAAGAAAGAAGACGTGCACCGCATGGCCGAAGCCAACAAGGCTTTCGCGCACTATCGTTGGTAAGAGGGCGTTGGTAAAGGGACTCTAAGTTTCGAAAATGGCACGGCAATTCCAACTCGACAAGATTCGCAACATCGGGATCATGGCGCACATTGATGCGGGTAAGACCACGTGCACCGAGCGCATCCTGTTCTATACGGGTGTGACTTACAAGATCGGTGAAGTGCACGAAGGCACCGCCACCATGGACTGGATGGAGCAGGAGCGCGAACGCGGCATTACGATTACGTCCGCTGCCACGACTGCCTCCTGGAAGCGTTTCGACAACCTATACCGGATCAACATCATCGATACGCCGGGACACGTGGATTTTACCGTGGAAGTCGAGCGCTCCTTGCGCGTGCTGGATGGCGCGGTAGCGGTGTTCGATGCGGTGGCGGGCGTGCAGCCGCAATCGGAAACTGTTTGGCGGCAGGCGGACAAGTACCGCGTTCCGCGCATTGCGTTCATCAACAAGATGGATCGCGTCGGCGCCGATTTCGATCACTCGCTGCGCACCATGCGCGAACGGCTTGCAGCGCATCCCGTTCCGATCACATATCCGATTGGCCGTGAAGGCAATTTTATCGGGATCATTGATTTTATCGAAGAGCGCGCGATCGTCTGGAAAGACGAAACGTTGGGATCGGAATACGAAACCCTGCCGCTCGAAAAGTTGTGGGACGCCGAATATCTGAAAGAGCATCCGGCGCTCGAAACTGCCGTAAAGGCCACGGCGCTTAGCCCTGAGTTTTATAAGGAACACCGCGATAAAGTGGTTGAGTACATCGCGGAGCACGACGACCTGATCCTCACGAAATACCTCGAACAGCACAAACTGGAACCGGCGGAGCTGCGCGCATCGCTGCGGCGTTCGACGATTGCGCTGAAGCTGGTGCCGGTGATTGCGGGATCGGCGTTCAAGAACAAGGGTGTGCAGCCGCTACTCGATGCGGTGATCGATTATTTGCCGTCGCCGGTGGATGTGCCTCCCGTGGAAGGCACCACGCCGGATGGTTCGGAGCCCGAGCTGCGGCGTGCCTCAGACGATCAGCCGTTTGCGGCGCTGGCATTCAAAATTATGACGGACCCGTTCGTCGGACATCTGACGTTTATTCGCGTGTATTCCGGCGTACTGAAAACGGGGCAGTCGGTATACAACTCGACGAAGAAAACGCGCGAACGCATCGGGCGTCTGCTGCGAATGCATGCGAACAAGCGCGAAGAAATTGATTCCGTCGAGGCGGGCGACATCGCAGCCTGTCAGCTCAAGAACGTCACGACCGGCGACACGCTTTGTAGTGAAGATAAGCCCATCGTTCTCGAGTCCATCGTTTTCCCCACCCCGGTTATTTCCGTAGCGATCGAACCGAAAACGAATGCGGACCAGGAAAAAATGGCGACGGCTCTTTCCAAGCTGGCGCAGGAAGATCCCACGTTCCGCGTTCACACGGACGTGGACACGGGCCAGACGCTGATTTCGGGAATGGGCGAGCTGCACCTGGAGATTATCGTCGACCGGATGATGCGCGAATTCGGCGTGCAGGCGAGTGTGGGACGGCCGCAGGTCGCTTACCGCGAAACGATTTTGAAACTGTCGGAAGCCGAGCACAAGCATGTGAAGCAATCGGGCGGCCGCGGTCAATATGCCCATGTGAAGCTGACGGTGCAACCGCTGCCGAGCGCGGGACACGAAGACATGCACGACATGTCCGTTGACGAGCTCGACGAACTTGCGAAACAGGTGGCGGGCAAAGGCGGCAAATGGCGCTTCGACAAGGAGCATCGCCTGCTGTTTATTGACAAGATCGTTGGCGGAGCGATTCCGAAAGAATTCGTCGCGCCCATCGAGAGCGGCGTGAAAGAAGCGATGGAAAATGGCGTTCTCGCCGGATACGAAATGGTGGATCTCGCTGTGACTGTGATTGACGGCAGCTATCACGACGTGGACAGCTCGGAAATGGCTTTCAAAATCGCGGGCTCGATGGCGTTCAAGGAAGCGTGCCGGCGCGCGACCCCCAAACTGCTCGAACCGATCATGAAGGTGGAAGTGGTGGTGCCTGAGGACTACATGGGTCCGGTAATCGCCGACTTGAACTCGCGGCGCGGCCAAATGCAAGGGCGCGAGTCGCGATCCGGGACCGAAATTATCAACGTGCAGGTGCCGCTGTCCGATATGTTCGGCTATGCGACCGATATCCGGAGCAGAACGCAGGGGCGCGGCAGTTTTACGATGCACTTTTCGCATTATCAGCAGGTTCCCACGAATAAATCCGAAGAAATTATCGGCGGGAAGAATGGGAGCGGACCCAAGAAGTAGCCGCGCTTGGATCCGGGAACATTGTGAAGTTTCGATTTAGAAATTGACTAAGTCAAGCTGAGGAGTGAATAGAAATGGCGAAGGAGAAATTCGAACGAAGTAAGCCGCACTTGAACGTGGGGACGATTGGGCACATCGACCACGGCAAGACGACGTTGACGGCGGCGATCACCAAGGTGCTGTCGAAGAACAATCCGAAGGTATCGTTCCGCGCGTTCGATTCGATCGACAACGCGCCGGAAGAGCGGGAGCGCGGAATTACGATTGCGGTGTCGCACGTGGAGTATGAGACGCCGAACCGTCACTACGCGCACATCGATTGCCCGGGCCACGCGGACTACGTGAAGAACATGATCACGGGAGCGGCGCAGATGGACGGCGCGATTCTGGTGGTGGCAGCGACGGACGGCCCGATGCCGCAAACGCGCGAGCACATTCTTCTTGCGCGGCAGGTAGGCGTGCCGGCGATCGTGGTGTTCCTGAACAAGTGCGATGTGGTGGAAGATCCTGAGCTCTTGGAACTGGTCGAACTGGAAGTACGCGAGCTGCTGAAGACCTATCAATTCCCTGGCGACACGATCCCGGTGGTGAAGGGCTCGGCGCTGAAGGCTCTGGAAGGCGACGAGAAGTGGGAGAAGTCGATCTTGGAGTTGATGGAAGCGGTGGACAAGCACATACCGCTGCCGCCGCGGGAAGTGGACAAGCCGTTCGCGATGCCGATTGAGGATATTTTCTCGATCTCGGGCCGCGGGACGGTGGTGACGGGCCGAATCGAGCGCGGCAAGGTCAAGGTGGGCGAGGAAATCGAAATTGTAGGCTTCCGTCCGACGATGAAGAAGACGGTGACGGGCATCGAGATGTTCCGCAAGCTGCTGGACGAAGGAATGGCGGGCGACAACGTCGGGTTGCTCTTGCGCGGCACGGAAAAAGACGAAGTCGAGCGCGGGCAGGTGCTGGCAAAGCCTGGATCGATCACGCCGCACACGAAGTTCAAGGCCGAAGCGTACGTATTGACGAAGGAAGAGGGCGGGCGGCACACGCCGTTTTTCACGGGCTACCGGCCGCAGTTCTACTTCCGGACGACGGACGTGACGGGAGACGTGAAGCTGCCGACCGGAGTAGAGATGGTGATGCCGGGAGACAACATTGCGATGGAGATCACGCTGATCACGCCGGTAGCGCTTGAGAAGGGATTGCGATTCGCGATCCGCGAAGGCGGCCACACGGTGGGCGCCGGCGCCGTCGCTGAGATCATCGAGTAAACCATGCCTAACGGAGAGAAAATTCGAATTCGTCTGAAGGCGTACGATCACCGCATTCTTGACCAGTCGACGAAAGAAATCGTGGACACAGCGAAGCGCACCGGCGCGGACGTGGCCGGCCCGATTCCGCTGCCCACGGTGATCAACCGTTGGACGGTTTTGCGGTCGCCGCACGTGGACAAAAAATCGCGCGAGCAGTTTGAAATGCGCACGCACAAGCGGTTGATCGATATTCTCGAACCCACGCCGGACACCGTCGACGCGCTAATGAAGCTCGATCTGCCCCCGGGCGTGGACGTGGAAATCAAAGCTTTCGGCCGGGAGCACACGGTCAAGTAGACGGCCTCCGTAAGCGGCCGCGTAAAAGTAAGTAAAGAGGAAAGAGCGAGCGAAATGGGAGTCAACGGCATACTCGGAATCAAGTTGGGAATGACGCAAGTCTTCGCCGAAGACGGCACGGCCGTTCCGTGCACGGTGCTGCAGGCCGGTCCGTGCGTGGTGGTCGAGCGGCGAACAAAAGACAAGCATGGCTATGACGCCGTTCAGCTGGGCTTGGTCGAATTCATCAAGCCGCAGCGCGTGAACAAAGCCCTCACCGGCCACTTCAAGAAAGCTGGCGTCGCGCCCATGCGCTATCTCAGTGAAGTTCGCATCGAGGACTCCAAGGACGAAAGTAAGGCCGGCGATCGCGTGCTGGTCGATGGATTTAAGGTCGGCGAATTGGTCGACGTCAGCGGCGTCAGCAAGGGCAAAGGTTTTCAGGGCGGCGTCAGGCGCTGGCACTACCGCGGCGGCGACGCGTCGCACGGTTCCATGTTCCACCGCGCGCCGGGCGGCATCGGTGCCAGCTCGTTTCCGTCGAGGGTCTGGAAGGGCCAGCACTTTCCCGGGCACATGGGCAACGAGCGCAAGACGTCCAAGAATTTGCGCGTCATACGCATCGACACGGACGAGAATCTTTTGCTGGTATGCGGCGCAGTGCCGGGCCCGGAAGGCGCCTATATTCTGATTCGTAGGGCCAAGGCGTCCAAGTAAACGGTAAGAGCTGGGCGGAATTATTCGAACGAGTGAGTGAGAGACGACGATGCCAGTTGTTGACGTGATAAGCCTGGAAGGTAAGACGGTCGGCCAGCTGGAACTAGCCGACGACGTGTTTGCGGCCGAAGTGAATCCGCACCTGCTGCACGAAAGCGTGCGCCACTATCTGGCCGAGAAGCGCGCCGGTACGCACAAGACCAAGGACAAGAGCGAAGTGAGCGGCTCGGGCAAGAAGCTATGGCGGCAGAAGGGCACCGGCCGCGCCCGCGTAGGCTCCATTCGTTCGCCGCTCTGGCGCCATGGCGGCACGGTGCACGGCCCCACGCCGCGCAGCTACGGTTACGCGCTGCCGAAGAAAATGATTGTCGGCGCGCTGCGCTCGGCGCTGTCCGCCAAGCTCGCGCAGCAGAAATTGACCATCATCGACGACTTTGCGCTCGACTCGCACAAGACCAAGCCGTTCCGCCAGACGCTTTCGAAGCTCGACGGCGAAACGCGCACGATGCTTCTGGTCGACGCCGCTGGGAACGTGAATCTCGAACGCGCCAGCCGCAACATCGAAGGCGTCACGTTGGTGGCCGCCAACGGTCTTGAAACCTACGACCTGATGCGCCACGACCGCCTGATGCTTTCCCGTGAGGCGGCCGTTCGATTAAGTCGCGCGCTTTCGGCAACCAAGTCTGCCGAAGCCCCGGCGCCAGCCACCGCCGCAGCTGCTCCGGCCAAGAAGCCGGCCGCAGCCAGCGAGCCGGCCGCTAAGGCCGCGCCGCACGCGGAAGCCAAGAAGAAGGCGGCGCCTAAGGCAGCCAAGCCCACTGCGGCTAAAAAGCCGGCGGCGAAGCCTGCAGCAGATAAGAAAGCCAAGCCCAAGGCGAAAAAGGATTAGGCCATGGAAAACAAGGTCTATCAGATTATTCGGCGGCCGATCATTACGGAAAAGGGCCTCGGCGTGAAGGAAACCCAGCACACCGTGGTCTTCGAAGTCGCGCCGGACGCCACCAAGACGGAAATCCGCGAAGCGGTGCAGCGAATTTTCAAGGTCAAGGTCGACCACGTGCGCACGGCCATCTATCACGGCAAGTTTCGCCGCCGCGGCCGAGCGGAAGGTTTTCGCAGTGACTGGAAGAAGGCGTACGTCCGGCTCGCGCCGGGCGAAAAGATGATCGAGTACGCCGAGAATTTGTAGTCGGAAATGCATCCGCAAACAGTTTTGTACGAGGCAAGAGGAACATGGCACTAAAAACATTTAGACCCTATACGCCGTCGCGTCGCTTCCTGACGATGCTCGATAAGAGCGAGATCACCAAGGAGACGCCGGAAAAGTCGCTGGTTGAATCGAAGAAGCGCACGGGTGGGCGCAACTCCCATGGCGAAGTCACTTCGTGGCATCGAGGCGGCGGACATGCGCGCAAATACCGCGCCATTGATTTTCGCCGCGACAAAACCGGCGTGCCGGCCAAAGTGGCGTCCATCGAGTACGACCCCAATCGCTCCTCACGCATCGCGCTGCTTCACTATGCCGACGGCGAGAAGCGCTACATCCTGCAGCCGGTGGGCCTCGAAGTGGGCATGACGGTACAGAACGGCGAGGGTGCGGATATTCTTCCCGGAAACGCGCTGACGTTCCGGCACATTCCGCCCGGCACCATGGTGCACAACCTGGAGCTCTATCCCGGCAAGGGTGGGCAGGTGGTGCGCGCGGCTGGCGGCGCAGCGCAGTTGCTGAGCAAAGAGGGCGAAGTCGCGCTGGTCAAGCTACCTTCTGGTGAAGTCCGGCGATTTAGCGTGGATTGCATGGCCACCATCGGCCAGCTGGGCAATCTTGACCATGAGAATGTGACCTACGGAAAGGCCGGACGCACCCGCTGGCACGGCAAGCGTCCCACGGTGCGCGGCGTGGCCATGAACCCGGTCGACCACCCGCACGGCGGTGGAGAAGGTCGCGTAAAGGGCAACCATCCGCAAACGCCCTGGGGCTTTCCGACCCTCGGCGCCAAGACGCGGAAGAAGCGCAAGAGCGATCGCATGATCGTCGAGCGCCGCAAACCGTAAACAGATTTATGTAGCTCGGGTTTTCAGACCCGAGGCTTTGCAGAAGTGGCAGCGGAACAAGAACCGGCAGTAGAAATAGAAGTGCGAACTAGACGTAGAAGTGGAGCAGTAAAAATGAAGCCGGCGCGGCGGGGAATAGAGAGTACGTTCATGACAGCGACACGAACATCACGTCGTTCATCAAGACGTTCAGCGCGACGAGCAACGCGAGCCCGGAAAGCAACTCCGCGGCGCGCTCAGAAGCCTGTTGCGAAGCCTGCGGCTAAGCCCGTCGGCAAAATAGTGGCGAAGCCTGTGGTAAAGGCCCCGGTGAAGTTGTCGAGACTCACTCCGGCCCCGCAGGTGTTGTTTCGGCTGTGCCGGTCCGGTTGGGCCGTGATCGTAGACAAGATTCCCAACGCGCAAGGGACGCGGTTTGTTTGTCCCTTCTGCCCGCTTTCGCATCGCGTCCCGGGTCCGGTTCGCGGATTCCGCAAGATGCGCCGCGAGAAGTGGGTGAAGCAGCGCCGGGTGGAGGAATAGAGAAACAATGCCGCGTTCGCTCAAGAAGGGCCCGTTCATCGACGACCATCTGCGAGTCAAGGTGGAAGCGCTGAACGAGCGCAACGAAAAAAAGGTAATCAAGACGTGGTCGCGCCGCTCGACGATTCTGCCCGAGATGGTCGGCCATACGATCGCGGTGCATAACGGCAGGAAGTTTATTCCTGTGTATATCACCGAGCAGATGGTGGGGCACAAGCTGGGCGAATTTTCGCCCACTCGCACGTTCAAGGGCCACGCCGTGAAGGCGGCACTCGAGCGTGCGGCTGCGGCGGCACCCGCCGGCGGTGCGGCACCGGCAGCAGCTCCCAAGGCGTAATTAAGGGTCGATAACTATGGCAACGGAAACAGCAGGACAGATTAAAGGGCTGGCCAAGGCGCGGTACATCCGTGTCTCTCCGCAAAAGGCTCGTCTGGTCGTCGACTTGGTGCGCGGCAAGCGTGCGGAAGAGGCTCTGCAGACCCTGCGCTTCACGAAAAAGCGCGTGGCGCGGGAAGTGGAGAAGACGTTGCGCAGCGCCATCGCCAACGCCGAGCGTAAAGCAGATGATGCCGGCGAGTCGCTGGACGTCGACGCTCTCTTCGTCACCAGCTGTTTCGTGAATGAAGGGCCGCGATGGAAGCGTATGCGCACGGCGCCCATGGGCCGCGGCTTCCGCTACCAAAAGCGTACCAGCCACATCGTGATGGAAGTTTCCGAGCACCACCACGCGACGGCCGAGCGCGCTCGCGCGGCTGTGGCGGAGAAGGAAGCGTCCAAGGGCGTGCGCGGCGCAGTACGCAAGGCCCGCAAGGCCATCGAAAAACGCGCCAAGGAATCGCAAAAGAAGAAGTAGGAGGCTAGTTTGGGGCAAAAGACTCATCCGTACGGTTTTCGCCTGGGCTACAACAAGGGCTGGAAGTCGCGCTGGTTCGCGAAGAAGGACTATGCCGACCTGCTCCACGAAGACGTGGCCCTTCGCAAGCAATTGAAGGAGCGGCTGAAGTCCGCTGGCGTCGACAGCATCGATATCGAGCGCGCCGCCAACAAGCTGGTGGTGCGCATCTACACCGCGCGCCCCGGCATCATCATCGGCCGCAAGGGCTCGGAAATCGACAAGCTCAAGAACGAAGTGCAGAAGCGCACCAACCGCGAAGTGCACATCGATATCCAGGAAGTGCATCGTCCGGAGCTGGCCGCAACGCTCGTGGCCGAATCAATTGCGCTGCAACTGGAAAAGCGCGTCGCGTTTCGCCGCGCCATGCGTAAGGCGGTTGACTCGGCGCTGCGTTTTGGTTGCAAGGGCATCAAGGTGCGCGTGGCCGGGCGGCTGAATGGCGCGGAAATCGCCCGCAAGGAGTGGTACCTGCAGGGTCGGCTTCCGCTTCAGACGCTGCGTGCGGACATCGATTACGGCACAGCCGAGGCGCACACCACCTACGGCCTAATTGGAGTGAAGTGCTGGGTCTATCAAGGCGAAAAAATTCCCGAGCGCAAGCCGCGGGGCAACTCGGAAACCGGTTTGGGGAAATAGGGCAACCATCATGTTGATGCCGAAGAAAGTAAAGTACCGCAAGCAGCAGCGCGGGCGACGTACCGGAAAAGCTTGGCGCGGCGGCTCGCTGGCGTTTGGCGAATACGGACTGAAGGCCCTCGAACCGGCGTGGATTACCGACCGGCAGATCGAGGCCTCGCGCGTGGCCATCACCCGCTTCATCAAGCGCGGCGGAAAGCTTTGGATTCGCATATTTCCGGATAAGCCGTTCACCAAGAAGCCCGCCGAGACTCGTATGGGTAAGGGCAAAGGTCCACCGGAGCACTGGGTAGCCGTGGTGAAGCCCGGGCGGATCATGTTTGAAATGTCGGGCGTCGATCTGGCGTCGGCTACCGAGGCCATGAAACTCGCGGCCAGCAAGTTGCCGATTAGGACCGTGCTGGTGACGCGCGCAGGGGAACTGTAATGGGCGAGCAAATTGAGAAGTACCGCAACATGAATCCGGGCGAGCTTGAAACGCAACAGCGCGAGCTCGCCGAACAGATTTTCCGGCTGCGCTTTCAACTCTCTTCTGGCCAGACCGAAGGACTGAAGAAGTTGCGGGAAGCGCGCAAGGATCTGGCGCGCGTGAAGACGCTTCTTCGCGAAGCGGAATTGAGGAAGGCGTAATGGCTAACGAAGCAGCTCCGCGTCCGGCAGGCGCGGCCCACGGAGTGAAAGACGAAGTGAAGCAGGAGCGCGGCACCCGCCAGGAAGTCGTTGGCGTGGTCACCAGCTCCAAGATGGCCAAGACCATCGTGGTTAAGGTCACGCGTACCAGCAGGCATCCGCTGTATCAGCGGGTTATGCGTTCGGCGAAGAAGTATTACGCGCACGATGAAACCGGCGAAGCGCGCGTGGGCGATACGGTACGCATCGTTTCCACACGTCCGCTTTCCAAGTTGAAGCGTTGGCGGCTCAAGGAAGTTTTGGCGCGTTCGACGCGCGTGGCCTGAGCCTAGAGAGACTCGAGGAGCAAGAACATGGTTCAGATGCGTACGTGGCTGACGGTGGCCGATAATTCCGGCGCGCGCCAGCTGACCTGCATCCTGCCGGTGGGCGGAGATGCGGGACTGGTGGCCGGATTGGGCGACGTGATTACCGCGTCGGTCAAGGAAGCGGCCCCGGATAGTCAGATCAAGAAGGGCAAAGTAGTACGCGCGGTCGTGGTACGCACCCGCAAAGAGCATCGCCGCAAGGATGGCACCTACATCCGCTTTGACGACAATGCGGCCGTACTGATTAACGACGCCAACGAGCCGGTGGGAACCCGCGTTTTCGGCCCCGTGGCGCGCGAGCTGCGAGACAAGAAGTTCACCAAGATCGTCTCGCTGGCTCCGGAAGTGTGGTAGCGATGAGAGAGACGACTACAAAACGGAAACTGTTGGGCGTACGCCACGGCGACATGGTGAAGATCATGGCCGGGCGTTCCAAGGGCAAGAGCGGAAAGATTCTCTCCGTCAATCCCGAGAAGCGCACCGTGACCGTCGAGCACGCCAACATCATCAAGAAGCACACGCGCGCCAACCCGCAGAAGAACATCCGCGGCGGCATTTTGGAGAAGGAAGGCCCGGTGCACATCTCCAACGTGATGCTGATCTGCCCGGGATGCGGAAAGCACTCGCGCACCGGTCACACCACGTTGCCGAGCGGCGCCAAAGTACGCATCTGCCGTCGCTGCAATGCGACGTTTGAAAATTAGATCGAGGCGATTGACCAATGGCTAGCAGGTTGCACGAAAAGTACCGCAAAGAGGCCGTTCCGGCGCTCACCAAGCGCTTCGGCTACAAAAACAATATGGCCGTGCCGCGCGTGTCGAAGGTGACCGTGAACATCGGCCTGGGCGAAGCCAGCCAGAACGTGAAGTTGCTGGACGTGGCCGTTTCCGAGCTCGGTCTGATCGCCGGGCAGAAGGCGGTCATCACTCGCGCCAAGAAGTCGATTGCCAATTTCAAGATCCGCAAGGGCATGCCCATCGGCTGCATGGTCACGCTGCGCGGCGAGCGCATGTACGAGTTTCTCGACCGCCTTTCGGCCATCGTTTTCCCGCGCGTGCGCGACTTTAAGGGCTTGGCGCCGAATTCTTTTGACGGCCGCGGCAACTACACGCTGGGGCTGAAAGATCAGCTGGTGTTTCCGGAAATCGATTACACCCGGGTGGACAAAATCAAGGGCATGAACGTCACCATCACCACCACGGCGCGGAGCGATGAAGAAGGGCGCGAGCTTTTGAAGCAGCTCGGCATGCCTTTCCGCGCTACCGCGGGAGCTTAAGGAGAAATATGGCTCGAGACAGTCAGTTCGCAAAGACGCGGCGAAAACTGAAATTTAAGATTCGCCAGCGCAACCGTTGCCGCATTTGCGGTCGCGCGCGCGGCGTCCTGAGTAAGTTCCAAATGTGCCGCATCTGTTTCCGCGGCTTGGCGCTCAAGGGAGAAATTCCCGGCGTCGTGAAGGCTAGCTGGTGAGGACCCGAGAATGATCACCGATCCCATTGCCGATCTTTTGACGCGCATTCGCAACGGCGCCCGCGCCAAGCACCCGCGCGTGGATATTCCCGCCTCCAAGTTGAAGGTGGAAATCGCCCGCATCTTGAAGGACGAAGGCTATCTCGCCAACTTTAAGTTGGTCGAGGAAAAGGGCAAGAAGACGCTGCGCGTTTTCTTGCGCTACACCCCGGACCGCCGCAGCGTCATTACCGACCTCAAGCGCATCTCCCGGCCGGGTTCGAGGCGCTATACCGGAAAGGCCGGCATTCGCCAGGTCGTTGGCGGTATGGGCATTTCCATTCTTTCCACACCGCGTGGTTTGATGACCGGGCAGGAGGCGCGCAAGGAAGGCGTCGGCGGCGAAGTGCTGTGCGAAGTTTGGTAGCAGTTTCGAGCAACGATATTTCGTAAGCCGGTTTTTCGGGCGAGGATTGAATCGAGCCATGTCGCGAATTGGAAACAAGCTGATCCCGGTTCCGTCCGGGGTGAAAATTCAGATTAAAGAAGACGCCGTCGAAGTCCAGGGGCCCAAGGGCAAGATGCGCGTTGCCGTGCCGCAGGGAATCTCCTTCGAGCAGAAGGACGGCATCCTCGTCGCCAAGCGCGACGCAGGAAAGCTATCGCGCGCTGCACGGCCTGGCGCGCGCTCTGGTGGCCAACGCCGTCACCGGCGTCACCACCGGTTTCAAGAAGGATCTCGACATCGTGGGCGTCGGCTATCGCGCGGAAGTAAAAGGCAAGAACGTGGTGCTGGCGCTGGGCTATTCGCACCCTATCGAGTTTCCGATTCCCGAGGGGATTCAAGTCGCCGTCGAAAAACAGACCCATATGACGGTTTCCGGTGCGGACAAAGGGCAGGTCGGGCAGGTTGCCGCCAACCTGCGCGCCTTGCGCCCACCCGATCCGTACAAGCAGAAGGGCGTGCGCATCACCGGCGAGCGTCTCAAGAAGAAAGCGGGCAAGGCGGGCGCCAAGACGTCTGCCTAGTCGCCGTATAAAGGAGAATCAGCGTGGCCGCACCGGTTCATAGACTATCGCGAGAGGCGCATCGCCAGCGTATTCACGTGCGCATGCGCAAGAAGCTTTCCGGCACGCCGGAGCGCCCCAGGCTCTGCGTGCACCGCACCACGCGCCACATTCGCGCGCAGGTGATTGACGACCAGTCCGGACGCACCATCGTTTCCGCCAGCTCGCTCGATAAAGACGTGCTGACGCAGATCAAGAGTGGCGGCAACATCGCCGCTTCAAAAGTCGTCGGCAAAGTGATTGCCGAGCGCGCCCGCGCCAAAGGCGTGGAACTAGTGGTGTTCGACCGCGGCGGCTATCAGTACCACGGCCGCGTGCAAGCTCTCGCTGAATCGGCCCGGGAGGCGGGCCTGAAGTTCTAAACATCTTATGCCGAAACAAGAACTCAAAGACACCCTGGCGGTTCGCCGCCCGATCGAAACCAACCAGGCCAACCTGAAGGACCAGGTGGTTTCCATCAACCGCGTCACCAAAGTGGTGAAGGGCGGCAAGAACCTCAGCTTCTCAGCGCTCGTCGTCGTCGGAGACCAGGGCGGCCATGCCGGCTTCGGCATGGGCAAGGCTCGCGAAGTTCCCATGGCCATCCGCAAAGCGATCGAGCAGGCCAAGAAGAATATGGTGAAGCTCAATCTAAAGGGCTCGACCATCCCGCATGTGGTCATCGGCCGCTACGGTTCGGGACAAGTGCTGCTCAAGCCCGCTCCGGAAGGAACCGGCGTCATTGCCGGAGGCCCGGTGCGTGCCGTGATGGAGGTTGCCGGCATTCAGAACGTGCTCACCAAGTCGTTGGGCACTTCGAATCCCCACAACGTCATCAAAGCCACCTTCGATGCGCTGCTGCATTTGAAAGACGCGGCCAAGGTTGCCGAAGGGCGCGGTAAAGGAGCGGAAGAACCGGTCGTCGCGGCCTCTTGAGTTCTTCCTTAACGAAAATGGCTACTACAAATAAAAAAGCGGGAACGCTGAAAATCAAGTGGGTGCGCAGCTTCATCGGCTGCCCTCGCGGCATGCGGCAGACCATCCGCGGCTTGGGCTTCCGGCGCATGCAGCAGGTTGTCGAGCGTCCGGATACGCCCGAAACGCGCGGCATGATCGCCAAGGTTCATCACCTGGTCGAAATCCAGGGCTAAGGCCCCCGGAAACGGGAACGATAAGGAACGACGGAACATGGAACACACACTCTCCAATCTGAAACCGCCGCGCGGCTCAAAGCACCGCAAGGTGCGCGTCGGTCGCGGTATGGGATCGAAGATGGGCAAGACGGCAGGCGCCGGCAACAAGGGTCAGCAGTCCCGCCGCGGCTATTCGCGGCGCCCCGGTTTTGAGGGCGGCCAGATGCCGCTCCATCGCCGCCTGCCCAAGCGCGGCTTTTCCAGCCCTTTCCCGAAGACCTTCGCCGTCGTCAACGTCGGCCGCCTCGCCGCTTTCGCGGCCGGTGAAACGGTTACTCCGGAGTCGCTCGTCGAGCACGGCATCGTGCGCGCCCAGCGCTCCAGCGTAAAAATTTTGGGTGATGGTGACTTGAACGTGGCTTTGACGGTGCGCGCCCACGCCTTCAGCAAGTCCGCTGAGGAAAAGATCGCGCGCGCCGGAGGGAAAATAGAACTCCTGTCATGAGGAAGCTGGCCGAGGCGTTTCGGAATATTTTCAGCACGCCGGACCTTCGCAATCGCGTCTTGTTCACGCTTGCGTTGCTCGCCGTGTATCGCCTCGGTGCGTTCATTCCCACTCCTGGAATCAATACCTCGCTGCTCAACCAGCTCTTCGAGCAGAGCAAGGGCTCGGTTCTCGGGCTGATCGACCTGTTCAGCGGCGGCAACCTGCGCCGGCTCACGATTTTTGCCCTGGGCATCATGCCCTACATCACGGCCTCCATCATCCTGCAGTTGCTGGTCGTGGTTTGGCCCTACCTTGAGAACCTGCAAAAAGAGGGTGAGCTTGGCCGCCGTAAGATCACCCAATACACGCGGTACCTGACCATTGTTTTGAGCGCGTTCCAGTCCTTCACCATCGCGCTAACTCTCGAGCGTCAGGGACTTTCCGGCCAGTCGCTGGTTTATAACCCCGGCCCCCGCTTCATCATGATGACCATGCTGACCCTTACCACCGGGTCGGCCTTCATCATGTGGCTCGGCGAGCAGATCGGTGAGCGCGGAATCGGAAACGGCATGTCGCTCATCATATTCTCAGGCATCGTAGTCGGCCTGCCGCGCGGCGTTTCCGACCTTTGGGACAAGGCCAAGACCCAGCAGTGGGGTTCGTTCACCCCGATTGCTTTAATCGGCCTGATCGTATTGATGGTCGCCGTAGTCGCCTTCATCGTCTTCGTCGAGGGCGGCCAGCGGCGTATCCCCGTGCAGTACGCCAAACGCGTCATGGGCCGCAAGGTGATGGGCGGGCAGATGACTTATCTCCCGCTGCGCGTGAACTCGGGCGGCGTCATTCCGCCGATTTTTGCCAGCTCGCTGCTGACCTTCCCGCAGACGCTGGCGTTGATTTTCCAGAATCGCTCGGGCCGCTTTCAGAGCTTTGCGAAGATGATCAGCTGGGGTGAGCCGCTATACACCCTGCTCTATGTCAGCCTGATCATTTTCTTCGCCTTCTTTTACGTGGGCATTATCTTTAATCCCACGGAGCTTGCGGACAACATGCGCAAGTACGGCGGCTTCGTTCCGGGAATTCGCCCGGGGCGCAACACGTCGGAATACATTAACCGCATCTTGACGCGCCTGACTCTGGTCGGCGGCGTCTACCTTGCCATTGTCTGCTTGATGCCGGAGTGGATGATCTCCGGTATCCACTTGCAGCACTTGTGGTTGGTCGGCAACTGGTTTGACTCGCACATGTGGCGGCCCATTCTCGACGGCTTGGGCGTTCAGTTCTATTTTGGCGGTACGTCGCTTTTGATCGTGGTCGGCGTCGCGATGGATACGGTGCAGCAGCTGGAAGCGCAGCTCGTGATGCGCAACTACGAAGGTTTTGTGCGCAAGGGTAGCCGGGTGCGGAGTCGTCGCGGCTGACGACGCGGTGAGCATGCCTCTCCATCGAGCGTACATTTTCCTGGGGCCGCCGGGCGCTGGCAAGGGTACCCAGTCGAAACGGGTAGCCAAGCAGTGGGGAGTGCCGCATCTGTCGACCGGCGACATGCTGCGTGAAGCTATAGCCAGCCGCACCGAGTTGGGCCGGGTGGCCAAGCCCATCATGGAGCGCGGTGAGCTGGTGCCCGACGATTTGGTCTTGAGGATGGTCGAAGAGAGGCTGCAGCAGAAGGACGCAGAAGCCGGGTTCGTTTTCGATGGGTTTCCGCGAACCCTGCCGCAGGCGCAGCAGCTGGACGGCATTCTCGATAAGCGCGGGTTCGGCAAGCCGGTGGTGGTTGAGTTCTGCGTCGATGAAGACGCGCTCATCCGGCGCCTTTCCGGACGCCGGATGTGCAGCGTGGGCGGCGAGATTTACAACCTGCACGACGCGCCGCCGAAGGTTGCCGGCCTTTGCGATCGTGACGGCGGCAAGCTGGTGCAGCGGCCTGACGATCGGCCGGAAGTCGTGCAAGAGCGGCTGCGGGCCTACGACCGCCAGACCCGGCCGCTCGCGGAGTATTACCGCCGCCAGGGAGTGCTCGACAAAGTGGACGCCTCGAAGGGCATGGAAGATGTGAGCCGAGCGCTCACGGAAATCATGAGGCGCGCAGAAAGCCGAAATGGTCGTCTGTAAGTCCGCGGCCGAGCTGGAAAAGATGCACCGGGCCGGGACTGGTCGTCTGGGGCGCGCTGGGCAAGATGCGCACCATGGTGCGGCCGGGCCTGGCGACGAAAGATTTGGACGAGTTTGCGGAAGCCTGGTGCGCCGAACATAAGGCGCGGCCCGCGTTTAAGGGCTACCGGGGTTATCCCGGATCGGTGTGCACTTCGATTAACCAGGAAGTGGTGCACGGGATTCCGTCGGGCGCGCGGAAGTTGCGCGAGGGCGACATCCTGTCGATGGATTTCGGCGTCGAGTTGGACGGCTATTTTGGCGACGCCGCGCTCACGGTTCCGGTGGGTAAGATTTCACCGGAGCGGGAAAAGCTGTTGCGCGTCACCCGCGAATCGCTTGAGCGCGCCATAGACAAAGTACGGCCTGGTAACCGCTTGGGAGATGTTTCCTTCGCGGTGCAGGAGTGGGTCGAGCAGAACGGCTACTCGGTGGTGCGCGAGTTCGTTGGCCACGGTATCGGAACGAAGATGCACGAAGAGCCTCAGGTTCCGAACTATGGATCGCCTGGCCGCGGGCCTCGGTTGCTGGAGGGCATGGTTCTGGCCATCGAGCCCATGGTCAATGTGGGTGCTCCGGCCGTGCGGGTCCTCGAGGACGAATGGACCGCGGTAACGGCCGATGGCAGTGACTCGGCGCATTTCGAGCACACTATCGCGGTCACGGCCAACGGTCCGTGGATACTGACGCGGCCAGAAAAAGCAACCGGGCCCGTCTGGTAGGTGGTTTTGTAGCGGTCGCCTTTAGGCGGGCGGGTTTAGGTTTTGGTTCCGACATAAAGGTCGGGTCTTTCAGGGGCTCTAACCCCTGAGGTCATAAGGAGCACATGGCGAGAAGGCCAGAGCCAGCAAATAAGAAGCCCGGTGAGGGAAGTGGGAAGGAAGACGCCATCGAAGTGATGGCTACGGTCATCGAGCCGCTTCCCAACGCGATGTTTCGCGTTGAGCTGGAAAACAAGCATCAGGTGCTCGCACACATTTCGGGGAAGATGCGCAAGAACTTCATCCGCATTCTTCCCGGCGACCGCGTGGCCGTTGAGCTTTCGCCCTACGACCTGACTCGCGGGCGCATCGTGTATCGCTACAAGTAGGGCGGGGAACGGAGTCGATCCTATGAAGGTTCGTGCATCGGTAAAGAAGATTTGCATGAAGTGCAAGATTGTTCATCGCCGCGGCGTGGTGCGCGTCATCTGTACGAACGCCAAGCATCGCCAGCGCCAGGGATAGAGGAGAAACTAGATGGCTCGTATCGCAGGTGTGGATCTGCCGCCCAACAAGCGGCTCTGGGTCGGACTTACCGCGATCTATGGCATCGGCCAGCAGCGCGCCCGTGTGCTCGCGGGTAAGGCCAACGTCGACGCCACCAAGAAGATCAAGGATCTGACCGAAGAGGAAGTCACCCGTCTGCGCGCCGCCATCGAATCCGAGGGCCGTGTCGAAGGCGATCTGCGTAAAGAAATGCAGATGAACATCCGTCGGTTGATTGAAATTCAGTGCTATCGCGGGTTGCGCCATCGCCGCAATCTTCCGGTGCGCGGCCAGCGGACGCATACCAACGCTCGCACCCGTAAGGGTCCGCGCAAGGGCGCCGTGGCGGCCAAGAAGAAGACCGCAGCCCGCAAGTAACCGTAGTTTTGTGGGGCGGCCGCCTCGGTGGCCTGCGCGCGGTTGGGCTGGTTTTAGGGTTTCGTAGGGGCGCCGCTTGCTGCGCCCGCTTTTGGGTTCGGTTTTGATGGTTTCGTAAGGGCACGGCATCCCGTGCCCGGCTTTTGGGGTTGGAAAGGGCAAACGAAATGGCTAAGGAACCGCAGGACGCCGCCGCAGCTCCGGGAGCACCGGCGAAAACGTCCAAGCGCAAAAAAGAATTCCGCAAGAAGAAGGAAAAGCGCGTGGTGCCGCATGGCGTGGTCTGCATTCAGGCCACGTTCAATAACACCATCATCACGCTGACCGATCCCGATGGCCGCGCCGTCAGTTGGGCCTCGGCCGGCTCTGTGGGATTCAAGGGTTCGCGCAAGGGCACGCCCTACGCCGCGCAGCAGGCGGCCATGAACGCCGCGGGTGTGGCGCGCGATCAGTACGGAATGAAATCGGTGGAAGTGCGCGTCAAGGGTCCCGGGGCGGGCCGCGAATCCGCGGTGCGCGCCTTGGCTTCGTCCGGTTTGCACATCAATGCCATCAAGGACGTGACGCCGGTTCCGCATAACGGCTGCCGCCCACCCAAGCGCCGCCGCGTCTGATTGCGGGTTGCGGTGCTTCGGTTCTGTGGGTTGGGCCGTTTGGTTTTTCGTAGGGGCACGGCACGCCGTGCCCGGCTTTTGGGTGTAGTTGTTGATTTCGTAGGGGCGGTGCTTGCTGCGCCCGCTTTTGGGTTCAGTTGTTGAGTTTGTAGGGGCGCTGCTTGCTGCGCCCGCTGTAGAAGAGCGAAATAAGGAGAAACGCATTTGGCGAGACATCGTGAAGCAGTTTGCCGGCTCTGCCGCAGGGAAGGGCAGAAGCTGTTCCTAAAAGGTCTCCGGTGCTTTACGGAGAAGTGCGCCATCGAGAAGCGCAACTTCATTCCTGGCCAGCATGGCCAGTCGCGCCGCGCCAAGATGGTCGGTTACGGCGTGCAGCTGCGCGAAAAACAGAAGGTCAAGCGCACCTACGGTCTGCTCGAACGCCAGTTCCGCGCCTATTTCGAAAAGGCCGGCGCGCATCAAGGGCCCCACGGGCTCGAACCTGGTGATCATGCTCGAGCGGCGCCTCGACAACGTCGTCTATCGCATGGGACTCGCGGGTTCGCGCTCGCAAGCCCGGCAGCTCGTGTCGCATGGCCACATCCGCGTGAAAGACCACAAGGTGAACATCCCCAGCTACCTCGTGGAAGTCGGAGACGAAATCGCGCTCAAGGACAAGATGCGCGAAAACGCCATGGTTCTCGAGGCCCGCAACTTGGCGCAGAGCCAGGGTCTCGCTCCGTGGCTCGATATCGACCGCGAGAATTTCAAGGCGCGCGTCGTGGCTATGCCGCGCCGCGAAGACGTGCAGACGCCTCCGATGAACGAGCAGCTGATCGTCGAACTTTATTCCAAGTAATTAACCGCAACTCTTTACCCGAATTTCGTTGAAGAAGCTGCATGGGCCCGCTGAGCGCGGGCGGAAGGAAGGAAACAATGTGGAAGGGCTTTCAGAAACCAAAGCGGCTGGCGGCAGAACCGGAAACACTTACCGACAGGTACGGGAAATTCTCCGCGCAGCCTTTTGAGCGCGGCTGGGGAACCACCGTCGGAAACGCACTGCGCCGGGCGCTGCTGAGCTCCATTGAAGGCGCTGCCATCACCGCCGTGAAGATCGAAGGCGTGCTGCATGAATTTTCGCCTATTCCCGGAGTTGTGGAAGACGCTACCGACATCATCCTCAACCTGAAGACGGTTCCGCTCAAACTGAATACCGATCAGCCCAAGACCATCACGCTGAACGTCGATGTTCCCGGCCCGGTGACCTCCGCGAAGATTGAAGAAGATGCGGACATCGCCGTGCTCGATAAGAACGTCTACATCGCTACCGTCAGCGAAGGCGGGAAGCTCGAACTCGAACTGCGCGTCAAGAACGGCCGCGGCTACGTGGCCGCCGACCGCAACTTCGACGAAGATCTCCCCATCGGCTACATTCCCATCGACTCGGTTCATTCGCCGGTGCGCAAGGTGAACTACGCCGTCGAAGCCGCGCGCTTGGGACAGATGACCGATTACGAAAAGCTGACGCTCGAGGTTTGGACCAACGCCGCGTTCACGCCGCAAGATGCCATCGGCCTGGCCTCGAAGCTCATCAAGGACCACATGAGCATCTTCATCAACTTCGAAGAGACGCCGGAGATCACCGAGGAAGCCTCGGACAGCTATGCCGATCCGCGCCTGGAATATCTCGACCGCTCCGTCGAAGAGCTCGAGCTTTCCGTGCGCTCCTACAATTGCTTGAAGAACGCCAACATTCAGAACCTGCGGGAACTGGTGCAGAAGACCGAATCCGAAATGCTCAAGACCAAAAACTTCGGACGCAAGTCGCTGAACGAGATCAAGGACATCCTGCACAAGATGGGCTTGAGCCTCGGCATGAAGTTCGACGAGCACGGCCGCATCATCTGGCCGCCGCTCCCTAGCCAGACGGCGCCGCCGCCCTCGGAAGGGGATCCACCTCCTTCTAGTTTTTTGGACCGCGGGACAACGACCATGAGACACCTGTATCAGGATACAAACTCGGAAAGCAGCCGGCGCATCGCCGGGCCGTGCTGCGCAACCTGGTCACGAACCTCATCGAGAAGGAACGCATCCAGACCACCATCCTGCGCGCCAAGGCTGCGCGTCCGCTGGCCGAGCGCATGATCACGCTCGGCAAGCGCGATTCGCTTCACGCGCGCCGTCAGGCTGCGGCTTTCCTCACCACGCCCGGCGCCACGAAGAAGCTCTTCGCGGAACTCGCGCCGCGCTTTGCCGATCGTCCCGGAGGCTACACGCGGATCGTTCGCGTCGGGCTGGCGCATTGGCGACGGCGCCGAGCTTGCCATTCTGGAATTCATCGGCTCGGAGCTGAAGAAGAAAGAAAAGAGACCCCGCAAGGCTGCAGCTGAGGAAGCTCCGGAAGAAAAAGAAGAGAAGGAAAAGGAAGCGGTCGCCGAAAAGTAATCAGAAACAGAAACCCATCTCCGCAAGAGAAACGAGAGCCCGTCCGAATCACTCGGACGGGCTCTTTGTTTTTTAGGAGCTTCCGCTGCTCGCTTGTTGTTCGCGTTCTTCGGGCCCTTGTCGCTCTTGGCGAGAGCCTGATCGCGAGAGGAACAATGCGGCGGCGAGCTGCGCCGCAACGCCGCCGGCCGTGTCGATCATCACGTCGGTGACGGCCGCGGTGCGGCCGGGCACGAACGACTGGTGGAATTCATCGAGTGACGCGTAGGCCGCGACCAGCAGAATCGCCGCGAGCGCCCAAGTCCAGCGCATGCCGCTGCGCCCACTGCGAATGCCTCGCAGGATCAGCAAACTCAAAATGAAATATTCGGTGAAGTGGCCGCACTTGCGGATCACGTGGTGCATCAACTCCAGCGTTTCCGGAGAGGCGTGCGGGAAAAAGCCAGTGCAGGACAGGGATGATGATGCGGCTGGTGTTTTCCGAAGTGAAGACACCGGTGGAAAAACCGGAAATTACCACGGCCCACAGCAGGGCAGGCCACCATCGCGCGAGCCATTTCAAATTTGGCGGCTACTCCAGCCTGTAGTTCGGGGCTTCGCGCGTGATGATCACGTCGTGCACGTGGCTTTCGCGCAAGCCCGCCTGCGAAATGCGGATGAACTTGCTCTGCTCCTGCAGTTCTTTCAAATTGCGGACGCCGCAATATCCCATGCCGCTGCGCAGGCCGCCGACGAGCTGTTCGACGAGCCCGGCGAGCGGCCCTTTGTAGGGCACCTGGCCTTCGATTCCCTCCGGCACGGATTTTCCGCGCTCCGCGCCTTCCTGCGCGTAGCGGTCGGCGGAGCCCGCTTCCATAGCGCCGAGCGATCCCATGCCGCGATAGGACTTGAAGGTGCGGCCCTGATAGAGAATCGTTTCGCCCGGCGATTCTTCGGTGCCGGCGAAGAGGCTGCCGATCATGACCGCGGAAGCGCCGGCGGCGATGGCCTTGGTGATGTCGCCCGAAAATTTGATGCCGCCATCGGCGATGACCGGCACGCCGCTGCCTTGCGCGGCTTGCGCGCAATCGCGAACGGCGGTGATCTGCGGCACGCCCGCGCCGGTGACGACGCGCGTGGTGCAGATGGAGCCCGGGCCGATGCCGACTTTCAGTCCGTCGACGCCGAGCGCGATCAGGTCGCGAGTGGCCTCCGCTGTGGCGACGTTGCCGGCGAGCAACTGCATGTCCGGCAGACGATGCTTCACGGCGCGGATGGCGTCCATCACGCGAGTGGTGTGCCCGTGGGCGGTGTCGATTGCCAGCACGTCCACTTTTTCGCGCGCCATTTCTTCGGCGCGCTCGAGGAAATCGCCCGTGGCTCCGATGGCGGCGCCGACGCGCAGGCGGCCCTGCTCGTCCTTTGCGGCGTTGGGAAATTCGAGTTTTTTCTGGATGTCCTTTACGGTGATAAGCCCCTTGAGGTGGTAATCCTTGTCCACCACCAGCAGCTTTTCGATGCGATGGCGCTGGAGAAGCCGCTCGGCCTCTTCGAGCGTGGTGCCCACGGAGACGGTGATCAGATTGTCTTTGGTCATCACGTTGGCGACCGGCTGATCGAGATTGCGCTCAAAGCGCAGATCGCGATTGGTGAGGATGCCGACGAGCTTCGCGCCGCGCGTGACGGGCAGTCCGGAGACTTTGTACTTGTTCATGATGTCGAGCGCCTGCCGCACGGTAAGTTCGGGCGCGATGGTGACGGGGTCGACGATCATGCCGCTTTCCGAGCGCTTCACGCGATCAACTTCCTCGGCTTGCCGGTCGATGGTCATGTTTCGATGCACGAATCCGATGCCGCCCTGCCGCGCCATGGCGATGGCCAGGCGCGCGTCGGTGACGGTGTCCATGGCGGCGGCCACGATGGGAATGTTCAGCGCGATCTTGCGCGCGAGGCAAGTGCGCGTGTCGGTCTCCGCCGGGAGCACCGAAGATTTCCCCGGCAGAAGCAGGACGTCGTCAAACGTCAGCCCCTCGGGGATGGGTCCGTCAATCATTGCTTCTCCTGTGGTCGCGATCGGGTGCTGAGACGGCAAAGCCCAGCAAGGTGCGCCGGGCTGCGAAAGAATTCAATTTTAGAAAACGGCCGGTCATGAATGGATGGCGCCATTTTAGGCGCATCGGGAGATGAAAGCAAACGGGGGAGAGAGGCAGTGATTAGTGACTCGTGATTAGTGATTCGTGGCGGCTTCGGTCTTGCTGCCGGGTGGGACCGGAGTCCGAGGCGTTGAGCGCCCCTGTGGCTGGAGGCCGCTCGACCTCGCCCTGGGCAAGCCGGGAAGCAGAGAGGGAAAGGAGGCACAGGAAGTAGAGGAGACAGAGATTCGGGCGCAGGGTCGATGCGAACGAGAGTCCAAGGGGCCGGAATAGAGTTCCGGGCTGGTTCGACCCTCGATGATTGTTTCCAACGACTTACGAGGGGGTGAGTCCATCGAGGCGTTCCGGGCTGGGTCGAAGGGTCTAGGGCCCGTGATTCGTGACTCGTGATTGGTGATTCGTGGGGGCTTCGGATTTGCTCCCCGCCGGGGTGGGAGTCCGAGAGGTCGAGTGTGCGGTGGCTGGAAGCCATTCGGCTTCGCTCCGGGCATGCGGGGAAGGAAGGAGGCAAAGAGTGACGATCCTGGGCGGAGAAAGATGCCCGCCTCCGCCAGGGCGGACAAGTTCCGGCGGCCGCTACAACGGCAAGCTCGCCACCCTCGCAAGAACCGCCAGAAAGGAGCACTCGGCCGGGGCGGGCCGCGCCGCCGGGAGCCTCGGCTGCGGATTCCAGCGAGGTCGTCGCCGAGTTTGCCGCCGTCCCTTCGCCTTCGCCGACTTTTGTGTAGTCGCCCATATTATCCATGGTAGTGGGCGGGCGCGGAAATTCAAGTATAAAGGCCTGTGGATAGGGAGAGAGCGGTCTTGGGATATTGAACGCGCAGTGAATGAGAAGTCAGTCGTTTGCAGGCTGGCGTCCGAGAAACGTTCGCATGATCGCGCCGCCGCCCACACGAATCAACCGGATCAGATTCGTGGTGCCTGCACTGCCGATGGGCGTTCCGGCGACCAATCCGATAATATCTCCGCTTTTCACCAGACCTTCGGCACGCAAACGCGACTCGGCGATGTTGATCAACGTTTCGATGTCCCGAATCCCGCGAACTGGACGCGGCGTGACGCCCCAGTAAAGTCCCATGCGCCGCCTCGTTCCGCGAATCGGAGAGAAAGCGACGATCGGCGCGCGCGGACGGTACTTCGAAACAAGCCGTGCAGAGAACCCTGTTTCCGTAAACACCACGAGCACTTTCATATGCAGTTCTTCCGCGGCATGGCAAATCGCCTCGGCAATAGCTTCGGCGATGTGCATTTCGGCAAAACGCGCGGGACGTACCTGCTCTTTAATGTTTGCTTCGGCTTCACAAATGATGCGGTCCATCATGGATACGGCTTCAAGCGGATACTTCCCGGCCGCCGTTTCTCCGGAAAGCATCAGCGCATCGCTCCCGTCAAAAACGGCATTGGCAACGTCGGAAGCCTCTGCGCGGGTGGGCCTTGGGTTTTGTTGCATGGAATCCAGCATCTGTGTAGCCGTGATCACGGGAATTAGAGCATCCCGGGCCCGCGAAATAATGTGTTTCTGTATGACCGGCACTTTTTCCGGACTCATCTCCACGCCCAGATCACCTCGCGCCACCATCACGCCATCTGCGACGCTTAAGATTTCATCCAGATTCTCGATCGCCTCCGGCTTTTCGAGCTTGGCGATCACAGGAATGTTTCCGCCCAGGCGCTTGATGGCTGCTTTTGCCGCGCGGACGTCTCCGGCACTCCGAACGAAGCTCAGAGCGATATAGTCCGCACCAGCCTTGAGCGCAAACGCGAGATCTTCACCGTCCTTCCGGGTGAGAGCCGGTATCTTCAACTTCACGCCGGGCAGATTGATTCCCTGATGTGCCTTAAGCTCGCCCCCATTTTCCACTTGGCAGATCACTTCTCTTTCGGCGGTCGAAAGGACGCGAAGCGCGATTTGCCCGTCGCTTAGGAGAATCCGGTCGCCCTTGTGGACGGAGGAGGGTAATGCGCGAAAGGTAGTGCTGATCGCCTCCGGTGTTCCAATGATTCTCTTGGTTGTGATGATGAGCCGCTGGCCAAATCGCAGCTGAATGGGTTTGTCCTGAAGGACCTCACCTGTGCGGATTTTTGGTCCTTGCAGGTCAGCTAGAACGGCGACGGGTCTTCCATGTTTCCGGGAAATTTCTCGCAGAGCGCTAATTCGCTGTGAGTGTTCGGAATGGGTGCCATGGGAAAAATTCAGCCGGGCCACGTTCATACCGCAGTGCACGAGCTTCGCGATCATTCCAGTGGAGGATGTAACAGGCCCGAGCGTGCAAACTATTTTCGTTCTGCGACGATTCAGAGGTGTCATCTCGCTCCGCACCAGACAATAGTAGCGTCTCGATCATATAGTCAGGCTGTGAACGTCGCAATGGCGCACGAAACCGATTTGTTAATGGAAGGAATCAGTTTTCATTGTTGCGTGGCGATCTAGTACTGCACGTGGATGGTAACGCGCCACCCAGGACTTCGATCTTTTTCCGCCGCCAGAGGTTGCTTCGCGTGGAGCGAGGGCCGGTGAAAGCACGACCGGGTACAGTCGATCTAGAGATGGATCCAGTGGAGGAGGATCAGGCTTAGCGTAGTGGTGCCCACTATGATCCACAAAAGCAGACCTTGCAACAAAGGGCGAACGCCAACGCGCTTCATCGATTCGCTGCTGAGCGAGGCGCCGATCAGGAACAGGGTGACACTCAGCCCGACCTTCCCTACCTTGCTTGCCGCGATGAACTCGGACCGCAGAGCCGGCAGGGCCGAGCTAACGAATGCTGCCAAGCAGAAGAACAGAATGAACCATGGAATCCGGATCTTCGCTTTATTCTTCATAAGCATCGAGGTGAGCACTGAGAGCGGCAAGATCCACAAAGCGCGCGCGAGTTTCACGGTGGTCCCTACTGCGAGCGCGGTGGGGCCGTACTTCGCGGTGGCACCGACGACGGAACTGGTGTCGTGGATCGCCAGAGCAGCCCACAAACCGAATTGCGTTTGAGTCAGATGAAGCGCCAGACCGATGATGGGAAACAGCAAGAGGGCAATCGAGTTGAGGATGAAGACCGTGCCGAGCGAAACGGCCATCTCTTCTTCGTTCGCCCCAGAAAGCGGGCCAACAGCGGCGATAGCGCTCCCGCCGCAGATCGCGGTGCCGGCTGTAATCAGGAACGACGAATGTTTATTGACATGAAAGAAGTAGCCCAGCGCGAGACCGAGGAGCATGACTCCTGTGATGCTCAGAGACGTGTAGAGAAACCCGCTGCGGCCCGCATGCACGATCTGGTTCACGTTCATCCCGAAACCTAGAGCGATCACCGACGCCTGCAGCAGAATCTTCGCGAAGCGCCTGCTCTCGCACGGGAAAGGATTTTTCAGCGCCAGGCCTACAAACAGCCCCAGCAGCAGCGCCAGCGCGGGCGAAATCAGGGCGCTCGCCACAACCAAAAGCCCTGCTAAGAAGATGCTCTTGTACATAGGCGTCCGCCGGAAACAGCATCGTCCTCAATTTGGCCGGATACTTCCCCGACCCTGCAAGTCGAGTGCGCGACGCGCGAACGATGCAGAATCATCCGCTCGTGCAGGCTGCGAATGGCCGAGGAGCCGGTGCTTTCGAAAAGAAATGGAAAAATGGCGTGTACGAGGCACGCCAGGCCACCACCGATCATGCGGATTGCAAAACCTGCGGCAGTTTGGAAATGCTGCGCGTACGTTTCGCCAACTGTTGCGGGATGGTGTGTGAACGATACTCTCGATGAGGAATGCATATCCGGGCCCTCCGTCACCAAGAAGCATACGGCGACGGCCGGAAATGTATTCGCAATATTGACCCTATTTGGCCAAGATAGTGGAAGTACATTTCATATATGAGGATAAACAAGGCATAATGTACTAATACATAGCCATAAAAGGGTTGCACTGTCCGTGGAGAAAGTTGCCGGCTCAGGGGTGATTGGCGAGGGGGAGGAATCAAACCCATTATGGACGAAATCGATATCAAGATTTTGGATTGTTTGCAGCAGGACGCGACCATGCCCGTGGCGGACGTGGCGGCGCGGTGCGGGCTCTCGCCTTCGCCTTGCTGGCGGCGTATCCAGGCGCTCATCGGCGACGGGACCATTCTGCGCCGCGTCGCACTCCTGGATCCCTCCAGGATTAATGCGGGAGTCAGCGTGTTCGTAAGCATACGAACCAATCACCATGCGGAGGCTTGGGCGGCGAAGTTCTGCCGGGCTGCGGCGCAGATACCCGAAGTGATTGAGTTGTATCGTATGTCGGGTCAGATCGATTATCTACTGCATGTCGTAGTGCCGAACATTGCGGCGTATGACGACGTTTACAAGCGACTGATCAAGACCGCCGAGCTTTATGACGTGAGTTCTAGCTTTGCGATGGAGACGATCAAATACACCACAGCGATGCCCCTCGAATACGTGCAGTTAAACTCGGAAGCGGCCATACAGCGCAGGGTGCGCAACGGAAAGCAGCGGCGAAACGCTGATTGAGTTTGAGTTGAGCCTTTCAATCAGCCGCACTCCGCAGGGCGGGTCACAGACCCGCCCCTACGAAGAGGAGAACGACGCACCCTGGCTTCCGCGGAGGATTTAAGAAAACTGAACTTTTTCGGTTTTACGAGAGAAGTGCCGCCAGTATCTACGAATCGGTGCAATCAACCTAAGTGCCGCAAGCGGCCGTGAAAAGGAGATTTCAGGAAATGAAGACCAAAAGCATCCCGATGTTTGCAATTCTGGCGATGTCCCTCTTTGTCTTGGTGCGTATGGGGCTTGCGGCGCAGCAGGACCGGTACACGGTGAAGGCCCCGAACGGGGTCTCGTTCTCCGAGTTTAAGGGCTACGAGAATTGGCAAACTGTCGCCGTCAGCCGGACCGGTACCGACGTCAAGGCTATCCTCGCGAATCCGGTGATGATGAAAGCGTACCGCGAAGGTATTCCCGGCAATGGCAAGCCTTTTCCCGACGGCTCCCAGATTGTGAAGATCATGTGGTTCAAAAAGGCGAACACCGTGTCTCCCTATCCGGTGGAAGTGCCCGACAAGCTGCAAACAGTCGCCTTCATCGAGAAGGATTCCAAGAGATTCCCGGGACACGAGTGGATGGGGATATGCGCAGTTTGATTATGATGCCAATGCCGGCACGTTCAGTGCCTACGGGAAGGACCCGTCATTCGGCACGACGTATTGTTACGGCATGTGCCATGTCAAAGTGAAGCCTACAGACTACATTTTCACGGCGTACGCCTTCAGGTAGTCGGATGGCATGCGGCGCGAGGCGAGCCTCGCGGAGAGAAAGTCGACAGGGCGGGTCACAGACCCGCCCCTACGAAGGGCAGAAGGGCAGAAGAGCAGAAGAGCAGAAGAGCAGAAGAGCGGAAGAGCGGAAGAGCGGAAGAGCAGATCCCTTGCTTCGCTGGGGATGACAGCGGGAGCGCTGAGAGGCGCTCCGAGGTGAAGCGGGCGTAGCAAGCAGCGCCCCTACGAAGAACGGAATGACGCGCTTGAGGGCATGGCCCGTGCGTCGCGTGTCCCTACGAGGCATCGGATGACGCTGGTTTGCAAAAAGGGGAACTCGGATAGGCGGGAGGAAAGGGAAGAGGCGCCTGGTAAGCTCACAAGCGCCTCCTCTACTGCGCTAACGTAAACAATACCTCACCGGATCACCTCCTTCTCGGCCAGGAAGGGCCGATGTCGACAAGAACGTCGAGTAATCCGAGTATAACGCGGAGACGTATCCGCGACAATTTCACGTTCAAGCCCCCAATAGGCCTTTTCCCGGACATCCAGTGGTGGTACTCCGCTCGCGCGGCGGGCGCAGCAAGCAGCGCCCCTACGAAGGCAGGATGACGTCGCGACGGACGCGCCCCACGAAGAGAAGCCACTTTCGCTTGACGATTCGCGGGTCGAGTCTCAAGCTAGCCCGAGATGCTGAACGTAGTACGAATTCCGCCGAACGAACTCTTCGCGATCCTGACGGCCATCAGCTTCGCCGCCGGGCTGAACGTGTATGCGACGGTCGCCACGCTCGGCCTTCTGGCGCACATCGGCGTGTTCCCACTGCCGCCGGCTTTGCATCTGCTCTCCAATTGGTACGTGATAGCGTGCTGCGGCATTTTGTTTCTGGTTGAGCTATTCGCGGACAAAATTCCTGTTTTCGATTTGCTATGGAATGCGCTGCAAACATTCGTGCGGATTCCCGTGGCTGCTCTGCTTGCGTTTGGAGCAACGACCCAGCTGTCACCGGGATGGCAATTGTTCGCCACGCTGCTGGGAGGCGGAATCGCGCTGGCGGCACACGGCGGGAAGACGGCTGTGCGTGCGGCCGTGACTCCGTCCCCGGAACCCTTCTCCAACGTGACGCTGAGCCTCGGGGAGGACGCGCTGGCGGTATTTCTCACATGGTTTGCCACGGGGCATCCTTATTGGGCGGCGACGATCGCACTGGCGCTTGTGGTGGTGGTCGTCATTTCGATCCATTGGGTGGTGCGTGCTGTTCGCAATATGTTGCGCAGGGCTGGAGAGGAAGTTGATCTAATGTTCGGCGGAGCTTGAGGGCTATTCCACTACCGGGCGGGGTCGCAGGGGGATTGCTGGGAGACGGAAAAGCTGGGAAGTATCCGCGAGGCGTTGCCCGCGGGCAGAACGAACGAGGCGCGGGGCTCGAATTCGATGCTAAGGCGGATGCGATCGCCCGGAAGAACGCGAAAGAAGCCACCGGTGATGCTCTGCGCAGGTATTTGCAGTTCCGCTGGATTGTCGGACGAGAGCAACTGTAGGGCGCCGTTCGTCGCAGCCACACAGTTGAAGCCAATGGTACCGCAGGCATTTTCCGTAGGAACCGGCTCGCTCGCTTCCTGCTGATTTGGAACCAAGAGAAGGCGTATCTGATTGTAGACGCCGGCATCGATGACGGCGTCCGGGAATGAGCTCGGCCCACACGCGTTCGCAGCTCCCGCCATCAAGTCAACTTGCTTAGGATGAGTGACCAACTCCGGAGCCAACTCCTGCCACGCGGGTGGGTCGCCGCCAGGCGATTGCGTTGGGAGAGCTTCGATCCCGCGCAGACTGACGAAAATATGCTGAACGTCGGTCGACCCCGATGACTCGGCGGGCGTGAAGGACGATTGCAACCGCAGCGCAACATTGCCGGTCTGGCTGTTTACCGGGCAAGTGCCCCCGGCCCCCACAACGCCGCCGCCCCCCGGATCGCTGACCACAACGACGCAGAAGTTTTCGCATCCGACGAGGGCAATGCAAGAAAGCAGAGTTGCCAAGAAACTCAGGTGAAGAGTTTTCTTCGAGACCGGTAGAGTTCGGATGGCACGCATGGGAGTGAGGCCCGGCATTATCGCGCCAGGGATCGCCGGCGTCAAAGGATCGGATCGTTCTTCGATCGGATTTCCGGACAGGCGAAGCCTAGCCGTGCTAGTACCGCACTTGTGCAATGAGTACGAGCGATGAGGTTTCCGAAGGCCCTTGAATCTACTTCGCGCTAGAGATCGATCACCACGTCGCTTTGAGGTCGGGAGCAACAGATTAGCAGGTTGCCTTGCGCAGGCGGTTCGAGCGGCTCGGGCTGGTAAGCGACTGCGCCCGAGATCAATCCGCTTTCGCATATGTGGCAGACTCCCGTACGGCACGACCAACGCACCGGCACGTCGCATGCCTCCGCGAAATCGAGAAGGCTGGGGAATTTCGGATCCCAAGAGACGTTGAGGCCACTGCGCGCGAATGACACTCTAGGCCCCGGCCCTGTAGATCCCGCCGGCGCATGGGGAGACGCATGAGGTGTTTCGGCGATGCCGGGCGAAATCGATTTTTCAGCGCCAAAAATCTCGCTGTGCACTCGCTCTCCTGAAATTCCGGAGGCCGCGAGCCCCGCAGTCAAGTCGTGCAAGAACGCGGTAGGGCCACAGAGGTAAAAGTCCGCGTCATGAGGCACTCTTAGTTTTTCGAGGACGCTGGCGGAGATGTGTCCTGATTCATCGAAGTCGACGCCCGGCCGATCTTGAGGACCGGGGCGGCTATAGCAGACGTAGCTCTTGCCTAGGGGTAGCGTTTTAACCAAGCTGCGTGACTCGTCCGCGAAGGGATGTTCCTCGTGGTCTCGAGCTCCGAAGATCCACCAAATTTCGCGCGGCGAAGCTTCGCTGGCCAGCGCGTGCAGCATCGCCAATACAGGAGTTGCTCCCACACCGGCGCTGAGCAGGACAACAGGGTTGTCGCCAGGCTTCAGCGTGAACCCACCACGGGGAGCCGCTACATCCAGCGAGTCGCCGACCCGAACTTGATCGTGGAGGTAGGTGCTGGCAACGCCGTTAACCTCCTGCTTAACGCTCACGCGATAGTGGTCCGTCGCGGGCAAATCGGAAAGCGAATAGTTGCGCAACAGAGTCGGACCGCCGGTCTTCGGTTGCATGCGCAAAACGACGAATTGGCCGGGAAGAGCGGCGACGAGGGGGACGAGATTATCCTCGGGCACAAGCGATAGAGAGATCACGCTGGCGCTTTCCCGTTCGATTCGTGATACGCGCAGAGGGCGAAACCCCGGCCATGCAGGCGGCGGACCGCTCGACGGCGCGAGTCCGGGATTTCCCGTGACGGCAGTTCCTGCCACCTCTTGCTGCAAGATTGCTCTGAAGGAATCCTTCCAGCCTTCGCTCAGGGCCGGGATACTGAGCGCTCGATCCAACTGTTCGCGGGTGGGAGGGCCGAGATACAGCATTGCGTCGATCTCCGCGACGCTCATATTCTGCGGCCCGCTTGCGATCTTTACAATTTCGTCTCCGGCACCGACCTCGCCCTCTTCGAGGACGCGAAAGTAAAAACCCGGCCGATGATGGGCGACCAACTTCGCGGCCATCTGCGGTTCGTCCATGCGGATGCCAACGCGGTAACAGGTCACTCGCGGCTGGGAAATTTCGAACAGGGCGGAACCTATCCGGTATCGGTCACCGATGCACACTTCCGCGTCTGGCAAGCCATCGACGGTGAAGTTTTCCCCGAATTGTCCGTAAGAGAGATTGTTGCGACCGAGTTCACGTTCCCAGTAGCGGTAGGAATCCAACTGATACACCATGACGGGCCGGTTCGGGCCTCCATGGCCGGCCAAATCTCCTTGACCATCCCCATCGATGTTGAGACGCCGCACACGGACGCGACCCTGCACGGGGTTTTTCCAAATGCCCGTGCGAACGGTCTTGCCATGCCAGGCGACATCGCGCGGGAGACCGACGTTGACCGAAACAAGTCTTGCCAACTCTCCTCCTATCGGCTGAAGGTTGGGAGATGGATTAAATCGGACTGGGGTACCGGCTCTACCGGATTTCCCGCCTTGCGCCATGCTGCCAGTCCACCGACGATGACGAACGCACTGAATCCTTGCTCCCGCAGTAGCCGCGCCACACGGACGCTGGTGGCTTCGTGCGGTCAAGTGCAGTACAGGTAGATGTCTTTGTTCCTGGGAAGTAGTTTGATTTCCTCGGACAGGTTGTTGGGCTCGAGCCGGATCGCGTCGCGAATGCGGTCGGCGCCGGGGTCGTAGTAACCGTGGCTGCGCACATCGACCAGCAAAATCTTTTGCGAATCGGGAGTCTGGAGCTTCGCCGCCAAGTCTCCGACGTGCACGAGCGGAACGACCCTGCGGTATTTGCGATGTGTCCAGTACAGAGAGAACCGGTACGCGGTGAATGCAATTGCAGCGACGAGTGCAACGATCTCGAATGCATGTCCCACGGTTCGGAAGCCGCTCGCGATGCTGGCGAGGAAATCACGGAAGACGAATCCGACTGCACCATAAGAAAGCGCGTACGTGCAGGCTCCGAGGAAATCTAGAGCAAGAAACTGCGGGAACGGCATCTTCATGCTGCCTGCGAGCGGCGGAGCCATTGAATTGACTCCGGGAATGAACTTGGCGAACAACAAGGAGGTGCGGCCGCGTTTGTAGAACAATTCCGCGGAGTGCTGGATGCAGGATTCCTGGTCGGCGGAGACCCGACAGAGAAAAGCTAATAGCCTCCATCCCATGCGACTTCCCAGGATGTAGAGCGAGCAGTCGCCCACGAGCATGGCCGTGACGGCAGTTAGCGCCGCGACTGGTCCGATCAGGACGCGGGATGCCACTGCGGCTCCGCCGGCAACCAGCGCCAGCGCCGCCGGCACGGGAAAGCCGAGGGCTTCCGCCAAAACGATGAGAAAAATGACGATATATCCGTGGTGGACGATTAAGGCGAGAAGGTCATTCATGGCGTCAAGTCACAAGACTAGCACGCAAGTTGGTTCTTTCAAGATGGTGCGCGAAGCGAGCCTCGAAGACTTGCTGCGGGTAACGCAGCGCAGTGGAAGGCGCTTCGCGCCTGCTCTATTTTAGCGGGGTTGAAACCCCGCCCTTCTGGGAGGCCCGGATTTCGCACGGCGGTTCACAGACCCGCCCCTACGAAGAGGAGAACGGTTCCTGCTCTTGCGAAAGAGCTCGGAGGGCGCGCTCCAGCTCCGACAGGCTGATAACAAGGCGGTGTCATTCCGAGGGTCGCTTTTGCCCGAGGAATCTCTCTTCGTGTTAGCGCATCGCCCGGCGTGACGCCGAAGAGAGATCCCTCCCGCCTGCTCGGCGGGCAGGCTCTGGCCTGAGAAACGGCCTCGCTCGGGATGACACCGTTTCGGAGAGCGAGCGCCTTGCATGTAGCTCAGGTCTTCAGACCTGAGGCTTCTCCTTCTGACGCGAATGATCCGGGCAACACACGTGAGCTCCCTCTGCGATCTTTACGAATTCCATACGAATTGTTTATGCCGGCCTTAGCGGCTGGGATTGAGACTTGGGGTGGCACAGGAGAGGGCGAGGGCTCCTAGATGATTGCTGCACCCCAAAAGGGCGATCGAATTGGCCAATACCGTGTGGATGACCTTGTCGCGCGCGGCGGCATGGCGTCCATTTTTCGTGGAACGGACCTCGAAACGGGGGATCCGGTCGCAATCAAAATTCCCCACTTTGAATTCGAGTCTGACCCTCTGTTTTTCGACCGTTTCCACCGGGAGATAGACATCGGCAGGAAATTGCATCATCGCGGGGTGGTGAAGGTGCTGCCCAACGAAGCTAGCGGCCGCGTGTGCATGGTAATGGAGTGGGTCGAGGGAATCCGGTTACGCGAAGTCCTCGACAAGCAGGGCAAGCTCTCGCAAGAACGGGCGCTGCGAATCACCATTCAAATTTGCGAAGCGCTCGAGTACATCCATCTGCACGGAGTGGTACACCGCGATTTGAAGCCGGACAATATTCTGATCGATGCGAACGACAACATCAAATTGCTCGACTTCGGTATTGCCGGCGAAGTGGGATCGCGGCGACTGACGTTCGGCAAGATGACGAAATCGATGGGAACAGCTGACTACGTCTCACCCGAACAGGTGAAAGGAAAGCGGGGAGATCCGCGCAGCGATATTTATTCGCTGGGCGTGATGCTCTTTGAGATGCTCAGCGGCGAGGTGCCGTTCCGCGGCCCTAACCCGCTCGTCGCCATGAACCAGCGGCTGCTGAACGAAGCGGTGCTGCCCGAAGAGGTCGAGCAAACGATCGCGCCGCATTTGCGGGAGGTCATCTATCGGGCCCTCGAGCGCGACCCGCAAAAGCGATACGTCTCGGCTCGAGACTTTGCCTGGGATTTGGAACATCCCGAACATCTTGATGTAGTCGCTCTCGCGGAGGCGCGAGCGATGCATCAACCCGCTGCGCCGAAAACGAAGCTAGCCTGGTCCTACCTGGCCATCGCTGCCATTATTCCCGTGATCATTTTCGTTCTGCTGTTTTTTGTCGCCCGCCACCAGTAGAAACATACCCCGCTAGAACACGAGAGCTGTTCGTTCAGAACGGCGGGCGCATCGCCCACTTGCCGGTGTCCTTGTCCTTATAGAACTCCGCGAACGGTATGTTGTTATACATCGAGGCGCCGATATTCCTTGACGACACCTTCACGTCGAAGGTGCATCGGTAGCCCTGCGGCGTAGGATTGTCGCAAGCTTCCTTTTTGAAATAGGTGATGGTGATTGGGTCGCTGACGGTGTCGCCGGGTGGGTGATTCATGGCGTAGTCCATGGCGTCCTCCATCTGTGATTCCGAGGGTTCGGATCCCGCCCCGCTGCAGGCGGCAAGCACGAACATTAAAGCAGCTCCCAAAGCAAAGTGCACAAGACCGATGCGCATTCCTGATCTCCTTCTGCGATAAGAGAGCGTCCCTTCACGATTCGCTCGATTCGGGGGCCAATGTAGTTCATTAAGAGCTTCTGGCGCAACCGCAGTTTTCACCTGTGAAACCGGAAAAGGCAAAAACGCCCGCCTGAAGGCGGCCGCTACAAGAGCAATATTAAATCCGGACTCGGTTCGTTCGCCGAGGTCGAAGACGGTTGCTGGTGCGGATACTGGAAAGCGGGTATTGTGAAGGACATCCGCGGTTGCTAGCTTTCCATGCGGCCGTCACAAGCGCGAACCTGACATACCATTTTTCGGAGGGTGCTGATGCCTTGTCTTCTGCTGATTATTTTTCTGGCGTTTCCTCGGCTCGCGCTGGTGCTGCTGTTCCTTTTCTCGAATTACTTGCAGCGCGCGTATCATGGACTTCTTTTGCCTTTATTGGGATTTTTCTTCTTGCCGCTCACAACGCTCGCGTATGCATGGATGGCGAACACCGGACAGCCGACGACCGGAATTAACTTGATCATTCTGGTCGTAGCCGTCGTGATTGATTTAGGTGGTTTGGGCGGAGGTGCCTACCATCGGAGTCGCGCGTAGTCGGTTTGCGGGTCAGCGACGCGGGAAGCGAAAGACGAAGAGATCATCCCTCGTCGTCCGCCCAGAAACCGGCGCGACCTCGCTCGGGATGACAGCGCTAGAAATGGGGAGAGGGCGGGTCACAGACCCGCCCCTACGAAGAAAAGAAACGACGCGTCGAAAAGCGCAAGCGCGCCAACCGCAAAAGGCGAAGACGCCCGCCTAAAGGCGGCCGCTACAAAGGCGAGGTAAACCCGAAAGCAGCAGGTCCCTGACCGCCATCCGCAAAGGACACGGCTGAGTTCGGGATGACAGCGCAAGAGATGGAGAGAGGGCGGGTCACAGCCCCGCCCCTTCAAAGAACTAAATGAGGGCAGCCGCTACAAAGGCGAGAACCGCACCCTTGGAAAGCGCAAGGGTGCGGCACCCGTCGAACGCGTAACGCCTCCGCTAGGCGGAGTGGCTGGCTGCAGCCGAGCCGGCTCCGGCAGCTGCGGTACGAACCATGTAGTGCTGCTCCGGAACGGAAAAGCCTGCCGTTGTGAACGAATCCTTAATCAGCGCGTTGGTATCGAAATACACCTGCCAGTAATCCTTATTGTTGCAGAACGGTCGCACCGCCAACACCGGCCCGGCCAAGGTGAACGTTAGGATCTCCACGCTGGGCGCAGGATCGGCCAACACGTTGGGAATTTTCGCGAGCCCGGCCTTGAGGATAGCGACCGCCTGGTGCGGATCCACGCCGTGCGACAGTTGCGCTTGCAGATCCACGCGGCGGAAGGCGTTGGTTGAGAAGTTCTGAATAACGTCGCCGAAGATCTTTCCGTTGCCGACAATGTTGCGAATGTTGTCGAGGGTGTTAATTGAGGTGACGAAAAGACCGATCTCGACGACCGTGCCCATCACTCCGCCGGCCACCACGAAGTCTCCGACTCTGAAGGGTTGCAAAATAATCAGGAACACACCGGCCGCGAAATTGCCGAGCAATCCGCTCCACGCCATACCGATGGCGACTCCGGCGGCGGCAAGCAGGGCGGCGAAGCTGGTTGTCTCGACTCCGAAGAAGCCCAGGATCGCGACCACGAGCACGATGTTCAGAATGGCGGCGACGGCGTTGTTGATGTAGCGGATCAGGGTGGGATCGATTTTTTGCCGCGTGAGGGCGCGGTCGATCAGGCGGATGGAAAAGCCGATGAGCCAGCGGCCCACGATCCACAGGGCGAGTGCTTCGAGAATCTTGATCCCGAGGGCGAGCAGCAGCACGTATCCCTGCTGCGCCAAGGTTCCTACTTTGGTTGTGTCCATGGTTCCTCCTTTGGCTAGGCGGACACTCTAGCACAATGGCCATGTTTTAAAGGTTGCGCAGGACCGGCTAGGGAGGTGCGGTCCTCCAGGCTCGGCGATGGAACACAGCAAGCAGCGCCCCTACGAAGAAAAAGCAGATCCCTCACACCATCCACAGACGACGCGGCCAGGTTCGGGATGAGGCGGAGTAGGTGCGCCTGAGGGAATCGCATAGGGACAGTGGACTTGGAAGCGGGCACGGCATGCCGTGCCCCTACGATAAAATAAAGACGCTTGCTCGCGAGGTGAGGTTGCGCGGCGGGCGGGGAGCCAATACCATTGATGCGGTGAAAGAATTCGTTCCGCATCGAGCGCTTCGCAACGGCCACCTGATGACCATCGCAGCGGTTTTTTTGCGCCGGGAGTTTCCGCGATTGCCGGCAGGCGTCGCGCGACTTTTCGAGGTCGAACCTGCCACGGCGGGCAGGCCTGGCACACAAGTGCGCGGTGATTGCCACTGGCAGGAAGCGCCGAGCAGGCATCCCACGCTGGTGCTGCTGCATGGTCTCGAGGGATCGAGTGATTCCGCGTACATGCTGGGGACCGCGGAGAAAGCCTGGGTCGCGGGCTTCAACGTGGTGCGGTTGAACCAGCGGAACTGCGGCGGCACGGAGAATCTGAGTCCTACGCTGTACCACTCCGGGTTGAGCGGCGACATCCGGGCGGTTGTGCTCGAACTAATCGGGCGCGACAAGCTGCCCGAGATTTTTGCTGCGGGATTTTCGATGGGCGGTAACTTGGTGCTCAAGATGGCAGGGGAATTCGGGGATGATGCGCCGGCTGAGCTTCGCGGACTTGTGGGCGTGGCGCCGGCGTTCGATCTGGCGGCGTGCGCCGATGCGCTCAGCGAGCCCCGGAATTTTCTGTACGAGCGGCATTTCGTAAGGCGCCTGAAGGGGCGCATGCGGCGGAAGACGGCGCTTTTTCCGGGGCAGTTTCCGGTGGACGGTATGCGGGACATTCGCAGCGTGCGGGATTTCGACGACGTCATCACCGCGCGCTTTTGCGGATTCGCGAGCGCGGACGACTATTACGCGCGGTCTAGCGCGCGGCAATTACTCGCGAATATTCGCAGGCCGACGCTGATTGTCGCCGCAGGGGACGATCCGTTCGTTCCGGTGGCGACGTTTGCGGACGCGGCGTTGGAGGCGAATCTCAACATCACGCTGGTCGCGCCGGCGCACGGCGGGCATTGCGCGTTCATATCGGGGGAGAGCGGTGCGGAGAGGTTTTGGGTGGAGGCGCGGATCGTGGATTTTTGCCGGGGCGCAGTCGGGAATGGGCGGGGCTCTCGTAGAGTCTAAAGCAAAGACGCCCGCCTGAAGGCGGCCGCTACAAAGGCTAGAGCAAGACTCTCACCTCCGCAAGACTGCAAGGGTTCGGCACCCAGCACCGGGCGGGTCCCAGACCCGGCCCTACGAAAAGGCGGGATGACGCCGTGCGGCCTCGGTCGGGATGACAGGGAAGAGTTGGGGGCGGAAGAACCGCACCCTTGAAAACCGCAAGGGTGCGGCACCCGCAAAACGCCCGGTATGGGTATCCGGTAGATTTTGGGCAGCGGGCACGGCGTGCCGTGCCCCTACGAAGAGAAAAATGCGAGGTGGGCTAATGCAAGCGTTTGACGGCTTCGAGGGCTAGTTCGTGCAGGCCGGATCCGCCGCTGGCGACGTAGGCGACGATCTGCTTGCGCATACGCGGCTCCCAAAACTTCTGAAGGTGGTCGGCGACGCCGCTGACGGCTTCCTCGTGTGGATAGGGAGCAAAGAAGAGAGCGATCTGATTCGCCAAACGCACCATGTGCTCGGATTCCATACGGCGTCAGTCGTTGGCGGTGGATTCTTTGAGGATTTGCGTGGTCTGGCGGCGCGTTTCGCGATATTTCTGCTGCCACTCGGACATGCGCTTGGCGAGCGCCACTTGCACGGCGGTGACTTTGTATTCGGGGCAGCTGGTGGCCCAGTCGGCAAACTCGGTGGTGACCACGTTCGCGCCGGTCATGGCGTGGTGGAACGTGGTGTAGACGACTCCCGGCTGCATGCGTTCGGAAATGCGCGCGTGGAGGGTGATTTCTCCGGCGCGGCTGGCGAGGGAAACCAAGATCGCCTTCGCGGATTCCGCGATTCTCGGCGTCCAAGGGATGGATTTCGAGAATGTCTTCTTCGTGCCAGACGTTATTGGCAGTGCGGCGCGTTTGCGCGCCGACGTTGTACTGCGAAAGGATGCGCCCGGTGGTCAGGATGAGCGGGAAGCGGCCGGTGGTGCGTTCGTCGGTGGGAATGAACTCCGTGATCATGAAGCGTCCCTTGCCGCGAACAAAGCCGCCGATGTGCATCACGGGCGTGCCTTCCGGAGCTTTCTCATTGCACGGCCACTGCAAACTGCCCAGCCTATCGAGCTTTTCGTAGCTGACGCCTGCGAACGTGGGAGTGAGCCGCGCGATTTCGTCCATGATTTCCGATGGATGGTTGTAGTTCATCGGGTAACCGAGGGCGTTGGAGAGCGCGACGGTGGCTTCCCAATCGGCGAGGCCGGCCATGGGAGGAATCACTTTACGCACGCGCCCGAGGCGACGCTCGGCGTTGGTGAAGGTGCCGTCTTTTTCCAAGAACGAAGAGCCTGGGAGAAAGACGTGGGCGTAGCTCGCGGTTTCGTTGAGGAACAAATCCTGAATCACCATGCATTCCAGCGCCGCCAAGCCTGCCGTTACGTGATGCGTGTTCGGGTCGGACTGAACGATGTCCTCACCCTGGATGTACATGCCCTTGAAGGTGCCTTCGACGGCGGCGTCAAGCATGTTGGAGATGCGCAGGCCGGGCTCCGATTGCAGGGGCACTTGCCACGCGCCTTCGAAGAGTTGGCGGGTAGCGTCTTCGGAAACGTGGCGGTACCCGGAGAATTCGTGGGGGAAGGAACCCATGTCGCAGGAGCCCTGCACATTGTTTTGCCCACGCAGGGGATTTATGCCCACGCCGTTCTTGCCGATGTTGCCGGTGGCCATGGCGAGATTGGCCATGCCCATGACCATCGTTGAGCCCTGGCTATGCTCGGTGACACCGAGGCCGTAGTAGATGGCTCCATTGCCGCCGGTGGCGAAGAGTCGGGCGGCACCGCGGACATCGGCGGCCGGTACACCCGTGAAGTGCTCGACGGACTCCGGCGAATTTCGTTCCTCAGCGACAAAGGCGCGCCACTGCTCGAAGGCCACAAGGTCACAGCGCTCTTTGACGAACGCCTCATCAACAAGCCCCTCGGTGACGACTACGTGGGCCAGCGCATTGATGACGGCAACGTTCGTGCCGGGCAGCAGCGGCAAATGGAAATCAGCCTCGATGTGAGGGGATCGAACGACGTCGGTTCGCCGCGGATCGACGACAATCAGCCGGGCACCGTGGCGGAGCCTTTGCTTCATGCGCGAGGCGAAGACGGGATGCGCATCGGTGGGATTCGCGCCGATGATCATGATGACATCCGAGGCTTCAACGGAATCGAAGTCCTGCGTTCCGGCGGACGTGCCGAAGGTGGTCCTCAAACCGTAACCGGTGGGGGAGTGGCAGACACGCGCGCAGGTGTCGACGTTGTTGTTGCCGAAGGCAGCGCGAACCAGCTTCTGCACCAAGTAGGTTTCTTCGTTCGTGCAACGCGACGAGGTGATGCCGCCGATGGAATCAGGGCCGTACTTGGCTTGGATGCGCTTGAATTCGCTGGCGGCGTGCGCAATGGCTTCTTCCCAGCTGACTTCGCGCCACGGATCGGTGATCTTAGCGCGGATCATGGGCTTGGTGATGCGGTCTTTGTGCGTAGCGTAGCCCCAGGCGAAGCGGCCCTTCACGCAGGAGTGGCCGTGATTGGCTTTACCGTCCTTGAAGGGCACCATGCGCACGACTTCGTTGCCTTGCATTTCGGCTTTGAAGGTGCAGCCCACGCCGCAGTAGGCACAAGTGGTGAGCACGCTATGTTCAGGCTGACCTTTGTGCACCACAGTCTTTTCAATAAGCGTGGCCGTAGGGCAGGCTTGCACGCACGCGCCGCAGGAAACGCATTCAGAATCGAGGAAAGGCTTGTCGCCGGCGGAAACCTTGGAAGCGAAGCCGCGGCCGTCAATGGTCAGCGCAAAAGTGCCCTGCACTTCGTCGCAGGCGCGGACGCAGCGCGAGCAGACGATGCACTTCGAAGGATCGAAAGTGAAATAGGGATTCGACTCGTCTTTTTGAGCCTTCAGGTGATTCGCGCCTTCGTATCCGTAGCGGACTTCGCGCAGGCCGACGACGCCGGCCATATCCTGCAGCTCGCAATTTCCGTTGGCGGCGCAGGTGAGGCAATCGAGCGGGTGATCGGAGATGTACAGTTCCATCACGCCGCGGCGCAATTTAGAGAGCTTGGGCGAACTCGTTTTTACCTTCAGGCCGGCCTCGACGAGGGTGGTGCAGGAGGCAGGAGTTCCGCGGCGGCCTTCGATTTCCACCAGACAGAGGCGGCAGGAGCCGAAAGCTTCCATGTTGTCGGTGGCGCAGAGTTTGGGAACCTGGACGCCGGCTTCCACGGCGGCGCGCATGACGGAAGTGCCGGCGGGCACGGTGACCTGCTTGCCGTCGACTTCGAGCGTGACCATCGTCGCCGAAGGTCGAAGCGGCGTGCCGTAATCGGTTTCTCGAATCATCGCCATGGATGTGTCTCTTGGCCTCGGGCCGACACTTGGCCCGGCCCCTGGTCCGTCCTCTGACTGGGGGACAGCGGCGCCGGCTTGTCAAAGTCCTCAGGGAAATGACGGATGGCGCTTTGAACGGGGTACGGGATCAAACCGCCCAATGCGCACAAGGAGCCGTCAAGCATAACCTCGCAAAGCTCGTCGAGCAGTTCCAGGTTCTGCATGCGATCCTGATTGGCCACGATTCTATCAATCACCTCGACACCGCGCGTAGAGCCGACGCGGCAGGGGGTGCACTTGCCGCAACTTTCGACCGCGCAGAACTCCATGGCAAAACGGGCCTGCCTAGCAAGGTCCACTGTATCATCGAAAACGACGATTCCGCCGTGGCCGAGCATGCCTTTCCTGGAGGCAAAGGCTTCGTAATCGAGCGGCGTGTCGAGCAGAGATTCCGGGAAGTAGGCGCCCAGCGGTCCGCCAACCTGAACGGCACGCAACGGGCGGCCGGAAGCGGTGCCGCCGCCGTAATCGTAGATTGCTTCGCGCAGCGTGAGTCCGAAAGCCTTTTCGACCAGGCCGCCATGCTTGATGTTGCCGGCGAGCTGAATGGTCAGCGTCCCGCGAGATTTTCCCATGCCCAAGTCGCGATAGTGCTCCGCGCCTTTGTCGAGAATGATGGGTGTGGTCGCGAGCGAGATGACGTTGTTGATCACCGTGGGCTTGCCGAACAATCCTTGGATGGCTGGCAGCGGCGGTTTGTAGCGAATCTGTCCGCGCTTTCCCTCCAAACTTTCGAGCAGGGAAGTCTCTTCACCGCAGATGTAAGCGCCGGCGCCCAAACGCGCTTCGAGATCGAAGCGCTTTCCGCTGCCCGCGACGTTGGCTCCGAGATAGCCTTTGTCGTAGGCGATGGCGATGGCCCGGCGCAGAGTGCGGAAGGCGTGCGGGTATTCGGAGCGAACGTAGATGTATCCCTGAGTGGCATGGACGGCGAAGCTGGCGATGGTCATACCCTCGATGAGCACGAAGGGATCGCCTTCCATGATCATGCGATCGGCGTAGGTGCCGCTGTCGCCCTCGTCCGCGTTGCAAACGATGTATTTTTGCTCTGCGTTTTGCTGCAGGACGGTGCGCCACTTGATGCCGGTAGGGAATCCCGCGCCGCCGCGGCCTCGGAGCCCGGAATTCGCGACCTCGTCGACGATAGCCGCGGGAGTCAGGCTCAAAGCTTTCTCAAGTCCGCGGTAGCCGCCGTGGCTGACGTAATCGGAGAGAGACAGAGGATCGGTGACGCCGCAGCGCGCGAATGTGAGGCGTTCTTGGCTTTTCAGGTACGGTATGTCCTCGGTCGGGCCCAGGCATAGCGCATGCGGCTTGCCATCGAGGAATCCGGCGTCGAAGAGGCCCGGCACAGATTCGACAGATACCGGTCCGTAGGCGACGCGGCCGCGAGAGGTTTCGACTTCGACCAAGGGCTCCAGCCAGAACATGCCGCGCGAACCGTTGCGAACGATGGAGACATCGCGACGGAGCGACGCGGCCTTGTCGGCAATGGCTTTCGCGACGCTCTCGGCGCCGACCGATAGCGCGGCGGCGTCGCCCGGAACATAGATCTTGGCGCTCATGCTTGAGTCCTCATAGCTGCCTTTGGGCGCTGTCGATGAGGAAATCGGCGACTTCGGCGGAGACGCGGCCGTAAAGCTTGCCATCGAGCATGACAGCGGGAGAAAGAGCGCAGTTTCCGAGGCAATATACCGGCTCGAGAGTAAAACCGTGGTCGTCCGTGGTTTGGCCCAGCTTGGCTCCCAGACGATCTTCGACATGCCGGATCATATTCTCGCAGCCCATCGATTGGCAGGCCTCAGCGCGGCATAGGCGCAATATATGGCGGCCCGCGGGGGCATGGCGAAAATCGTGATAAAAGCTGATGACGCCGTGAACTTCAGCGTGAGAGAGATTGAGGGCATCCGCGATGACCGGAATGGCAGCTTTATCGACGTAGCCAAACTCATCCTGAAGGGCGTGGAGGATAGGGAGCAGGGCACCGGGCAAGTGCTGCAATTCGCGGATTCGAGATAGCGCTCGCTCTGCGTCCCAAGATTGAGCCGTGTCCATGCGAGGCACCTTCGAGCCTTCGGGCGCGTTTCACGGGCAGACGAGAAATGATTCTACGCACCCCGATCCTGAGAGCAATTTTAACATAGGCCCGCGGCCGGATCGGGTTTTTGTGTCAGCGGTGCGGGAATCTCGCGGGAAATATCACCCGGTGCCGTGGGTATACTTTCTCTAACATAGTGAATTTTGGGTAGACATGGCCGCGCTTCTCAGTCAAATTAGGGGGGTACTGAGGTGGTTGGGGTGTCTGAGGGGAGACTTGGCGATGAGACAGTCTGCGTTCCTACTCGGGGTCGTGCTATTTTTTGCCGGCACGGCCAGCGCGCAAGCAACGTTGGATAGCACACCAGCAGTAGATTCGTCTGCTGCGAGCAGCGTCGCGACCGCGCAAGACACCGATAGGCCGCAGGCGGACACGCCACAATTGTTTGCGCTGTTGGCCAATCCCCTGAGCGTTGCACCGCTCGCACCCGCTGCGGAACCAAATGCGGCTCCTTCCCAAGGCCCTGCGCCCCAAACGCAGGCGGGCGGGGTGCAGAGTGTTTTTCCGCAATACAGCTGGCAAGCCTATGTGGGCTACACATACCTACGTTTTTATGAGGGCGGTCCCTTTACCAAGAACACGAACGGCCTGAATTTTTCGGGAGTGTACTACATACACACGGGCCACTTTGGGATCGACGGAGAAGGTGTGGGTACGTTCGGTTCCCAAGCGAATCAGACTCTAAAGTTTTGGACGGGGATGGGCGGTGGGCGCTACCGGTTTGCAGCGCCGCGCGGCATGGAAATCTGGGTACATGGACTGGTCGGCGGCGCAAAGTTTGTTCCGCAGACGAATCTCGGAGGCCAAACCGGATTAGCGTATGAGTTGGGCGCGGGGGTGGACATAGGCGCTTTCAACCACCGGCTCGCGTTCCGCTTCGCAGGCGACATGCTGGGCACTCGGTTTTTCAGCACGGGGCAATACAACCCCAAGGTTTCCGCAGGCATAGTTTTCAAATACTAAGGATTCGGCAGTTTTCCCGCGCGGCTCGCTACGTCTCAAAGACCGCTACTCGTCGCGTTTGGCTTTTGCCATACCCATCCTGCTGGTGAGCGATCCCAAGACTATCTGCGCCTCACCCAAACCCATTGCCAGCGTAGCCGCAAAGTAGATCAGTCCGTACGGGGTAAGAACGAAAACGGCGGCGAGCACGGGCGAGTGGTGCTGGTAGAAATGGTGGATGAGCCATCCCGCGCCTGCCGCCGCCAGCGCAGCTCCCCATAGCTGGGCTAAGTAACTTTTCGGAATGCCTGTTGGTCCAATCCTCTGGTTCAGAGTGCGGCGCAGGAGCGTGAACTCGATCCACGAGGCGACTCCGGCGGAAATAGTGAGGCCCGCGACGCCCCAGCGGGGATCGATGCCCAGCGCCCGAGGCAGCGGTAACGCGCACAAGTATCCCAGAACGGTCGTGAGGATCACGCGTAGGATTGCGAAGCGCAGCGGTGTGCGCGTGTCGCGGAGCGCGTAGTAAGTGGACGAGTAGAGCCGACCGAGGGTGGAAGCGAGGAGTCCCACGGTCGAGCCCGCGAGAATCCCCCAGACGTAGGTAACGTCGGCCTGTGTGAACTGCCCAGTGCGATAAATTGCGGCGACGATCACGTCGCCCAGCGCCAGGAAGGCGCAGACGGACGGTACGACGAAGAACGCGATCTGCCGCAGGCCGGCATTGAGGCGCAGCTGCAGTGCGGTGGCGACTTCAGTTTCATTTCCAATGGCGCCGGACATCTGCGGCAGCTCCGCGGCAGAGACGGACATGCCGAAGAGGCTGACGGGAAGAAGGTAGAGGGTTTGCGCGTTTGCCAGCGCCGCGACGGCGCCGGTGGGCAGGAAGCTCGCGAGAAAAGCGTCCACGTAAGCGCTGATTTGCACTACCCCACGGCTGACGAACACCGGCGCGAAATTTCGCAGGATGGTTCGGACATTCTCCGCTTGGTGGTCGAGGGAAAGATGCAAGCCATGCAGGAGCCGCAGGACGACCGGCAGTTGCACCAAGACTTGCAGCCCGCTGCCGACGACGGAGCCCCAGGCGACGATCTCCGCGAGTGGGTATTGCGCGTAGCGGCTCCCGAATCCCCACATGGTGGCGATCATGGCCACGTTCCAGATGACCGGCGCGGTGTAGGAAAGGAAGAAGCGGCGGTGGCTATTCAGAACGCCGAGGCACCAGGCGGAGAGCACCAGCAGGCCCGCGCCCGGGAAGAGAATGCGCACGATACGGATGGTGAGCGCGCGCTTGTCGCCGTGAAATCCAGGCGCGATAACGTCGATCAGATAAGGTGTGGCTAGCACGCCGACGAGAACAAGAATGGAGGTGCTAAGCGCGAGAAGAGCAGCCACGGCTCCGGCAGTGCGGCGCGCTTCCTCTTCGTCCTCGCGAGCGAGCAGGTTGGCATACACGGGAATGAAGGAAGCAGAAAGCACGCCCTCGCCGAAAAGGTTTTGGAGAAAATTTGGGATGCGCAGGGCGGCTTTAAAAGCGTCGGCCGCGTCGGAGAGCCCAAAGTAGTGGGCGAAAACGCGGTCGCGGACCAGGCCGGCGATGCGGCTGAGAAGAATTCCCGCGGCGACGAGGAATGCGAAGCGCCCGGAGCGGGCGCGGTGGGGCGCGGGCGTCGGAGAGGCGGTCACGGCCGAAATGAAGTGGAGGCTAGCATAGCTCGGCGCAATTCATTACAAGAGCTACGCGAGGAGATGTCAACTTCGATTCTGCCCGCTGTGCGGTGTTGATAGCTTTGGCCGGAGCGAGCCTACTGCGACGTGGCGAGCACGGGGTGGAGGGTGACCTGGCTGTCCTTTAGCACGTCGAGGTCGCGGGACCACACTTGTGCGCCTGCGGCCTTCACATCCACGTGGTGGGAACCTACGGGGAGGGGAATCGTAGAGGGAGTTTGCCCCACGAATTTTCCGTCGACCCAGATTTCGGCGCCAACAGGATCTGAAATCACGGCCACGTTGCCGGTGCCCGATTGCGTAGGTAGCGTCTCCGTCGTGCCGGCATTGACAGCTAATGGCACAGCAACGGGCACGGAGTCCGGATAAAACTGGCGCAGGATTTGAATCAGGTCCGCGGAGCTGAGGGCCAAGTTGATTCCCACCAGGGGCCTGAGGTCTTCACTGAGGAATTCTCTTTGGGTGTTAATGCCCACGACCTCGCCATGGAGGTCAAGCAACGGGCCGCCGCTGTTGCCGGGATTGATGGCGGCGTCGGTCTGAATCCAAGTACCGCTCCCGGCGCGCCGGTCGGGTCCGACGGCGCTAACGATTCCCCTGGTAACCGTGTTTTGCATGCCCTGCGACGGATTGCCGATGGCCACGACCGTCTCACCAGTGCGGACCCGGGAAACATCTGATAGCGGCAGGTGGGGAAAATCATGGCCATCGACTTTTAGCATCGCGAGATCGTAGTGGCTGTCCACGTAGACGACTTTAGCCAAGAGTTCGTTGCCGTTCGCGAATACGGCTGTCAGCGAGGCCCCGCCGTCTCTTGCGACATGCGCGTTGGTGGCAATCACCCCGGTATCGGTTATCAGGAAGCCGGTTCCCCAACCTCCGGCATCGCGCAGCTTCACGACGGCTGGGCTGGCCATCTGAACGACGCGTTCGACAGATAGTTCGGGCTCAGGCGGCGGCTCGGCATGAGCTTCGGGACGAAGATCGACGGTGCCTGCAGCCGAAGTCGCTCTCGGGGACCCGCTAAAGACGGCCGAAGGCTTCTCCAGGTCGATTTGGATTTGATTCGTTTTCATGAGCCAGTAGCGACCATGGTCCTTGCCGTTCAGCGCGACCCATTCAAAGGGCCCTTGTGTGAGATCGATTTCGCGAGGGAGATATCCGGACATATAGATTCGCAGGGATATCGAATGCTCGAGGCGTTCGCCGAACACTGTGTGGGGCTTGTGAAAATATCCGCCAGGGTAATTGATCTTGTATGGAGTGGTGCCCACAACAATGCCTTCGATTTCTACGGTGGCGCCAGGCGGAGTGGTGGTGATGGTAAGAGTTTCGGCAGGCGCCCGCGGAGCCAGCATAAAAAGCGCGGGCAGCGCGAGCGATGCAAATAGACATTTGCGCCTGGATGGCTGCATCTGAGCCCTCCGACGGATTAGGGGATGACAATCCCACCATTTGCCGCCTATGTCAACGTGTCTCAAAGTACGGAGGGCGAGAAGCACGGGGCTGTTAATTTTGCCAGTTCCATTCGCGGGGTGATCCGCGCAACATCAGCAAACCTTGCAAGTTTCTTCGTATCCCGCTCCGAGGGCAGCCCGCGAGTTCGGAGGAACGGGCGCGGCTATGAGAATAGAGGAGGAGATGAAATGCGGCAATTTAAGGGCACAAGTTCACGGGTGAAGCTGGCTGTCGGCGGTCTTCTGCTGATTGGGCTACTGACGTTGGGAATTGGTTCTGCTTTCTCCAGAGAAAAAAGCGAAACGATTGAAGCTAGTTCGATGGGCACGGGCTCGCAATTGGGAGCGGTTATCGGGGTGACGTTGAATATATATGAGTTCTCGACCCCGGCGGACCGGCAGGTGCTGGTACAAGCATATCAACAGGGCCAGAATCAGGGACTGGTCAACGCTTTGCAGAAAATGCCGACGGTGGGCCACGTGGAGATAACCGGAACACTCGGAAATGACTGCGCCTACATACGAATGGTTCCTACGCCGACCGGGCGAAAGATTATTTTCGTAACCAATCGCAAGATTCGCTTCGGCGAGACTTGGACGGACGGTCAATTGCAGTCATACGATCTGACGGCCGGGATCATCGAAATAAACGATCAGGATAAGAGCAAGAGCACGGGCGTTCTGTATCCCGCCGCGCAGCTTGTGCTCGACAAACAAGGCCAACTGCAGTGGGATTTGAATCAGAATCCCTGGAGGTTGACTGACGTTATCGACTGGGCAGGAACGCCCGGCGTTAATTAGTTCGGCAGCCGGTTTGATTCAACGCTGTCTGAGGCGTGGGCCCGTCCGGGGCTCGGCCTATTCTTGCAGGCGGGCGTGCCTAGATTCGAATTATGACGGCCGCCCGCCCGAGCAAATTCAAAATTGAGGGATTGCGACAATGAGTCACTCCTCGGCTAGCACAATTCGCGCGCTGGCGATGCTTCTTAGCGTGCTCGTCTTGCCGTGTCTGATGGCCGGGTACCTGAGCGCAAACCCGCAGGGGAAATACACCTGCACGGAAGGAAACCCTGCTAGTTTGGCCAATGCGGGAAACACGTGCGGATCGAATTCCAGTCCTTGTGTCGTGGATGTGAAGCGCACAGCCGCGTCTGCTTCCGCCACTCCCGGTATTCCGGGCGCCAAAGCCAACTCGCTTTTCGCGGTCACCGTGGGCACGACCGTCACCTGGCAAAGTACCTCCAAGAATACGGGATTCGTCATCGACTTCGGGTCATCGTCGCCATTCGATCCGCCGAGTGCGATCATGGGCGGCTCCGATCGTTCCGTTTCGGTGGTGGCGAAGCGGCCGGGATGCTATCGATATTCCGTCGGCGCGTGCGTGGCGGGGGCTCGCTACGGGATGTGCGACTCTAAGGAAATAGAACTAGTGGTCGTCGGCGCCGGGAAATAGTTCTCTGCTGTGTCGTGCGATCTACCGTGTCGCCGCCGTGTTATCGTTGGCCGTCGGCTTTGGGCGCGCGGCGCGATCCCCAACCCCGGGAGAGCTAATGGAAGATGCTTTAGCGGTCCACCGCCTGCACTTTGCTTTTACCGTAACCTTCCACTACATCTTTCCCCAGCTCACGATGGGCTTGGCGTTGCTGATCTTGATTTTGAAGACGGTGGCGTTGCGCACCGGCGATGAACTGTGGAACCGCGCCGCGCAGTTCTGGGGAAAGATCTTCGGAATCAGCTTCGCGCTGGGCGTGGTGACCGGAATTCCCATGGAGTTCCAGTTCGGCACCAACTGGTCGGAATTTTCCAAGATGGCAGGTGGGGTTATAGGGCAAACGCTGGCGATGGAAGGTGTGTTCTCATTTTTTCTGGAGTCGTCGTTTCTAGGCGCGTTTCTATTCGGTGAAAAGCGGCTGGGGCCGCGCTGGCATTGGTTCACGTCGTTGATGATGTTCGTAGGGTCGTGGCTATCGGGATATCTGATCGTGGCGACCGACGCGTGGATGCAGCATCCGGTGGGCTACACGCGAGGTGCGAGCGGTGCATTTCAATTGCAGAGTTTTTGGGCGCTGCTGCTGAATCCTTGGGGGCTATGGCAGTACGCACACACCATGGTAGGCGCGACGCAGACGGGCTGCTTCGTGATGGCGGCTGTGGGCGCGTACTATCTGCTGGCGCACAAGCACGAAGAGCATGGAACGCTTTTTGTGCGCACCGGTGTGATGGTGGGCGTGATCGCCGCCATGCTGCAGCTGTTTCCAACCGGCGACAGACAAGGTCGCATGGTCACAGAGCACCAACCGACAACGTTGGCGGCCATGGAGGGTCTGTTCCAAACGGTGCAGGGAGCGCCGCTGGCAATTCTGGGTCAGCCGGACGTTCCGAATCAGCGCCTGGATAATCCCCTCGTGATTCCGCGGGCGCTGAGCTTTTTGACCTACCAAAAATGGGCCGCGCAGGTGCAAGGGCTCGATCAATTTCCGCGGAACGAATGGCCCGATCAAATTCCATTGCTGTACTTCAGCTATCACATCATGGTTGGCTTGGGCACGATCTTCATCGCGATCCTCGTAATCGCGGCGTTCCTGCTGTGGCGTGGCGTGCTCTTCCACGTGAGGCCCATGCTGTGGATTCTGATGCTGACGCTGCCGTTTCCATTCATTGCCAATACCGCCGGTTGGATGACGGCGGAACTGGGGAGGCAACCATGGCTGATTTACGGCTTGATGCGCACGAGCGCCGGCGTCTCGCCACTAGTGCCAGCCGGAAGCGCGTGGTTTACGCTGATTGGATTCGCCGGAATGTACTCGGTGCTTGCCATTCTGTTTCTGTTCTTGGTGCACCGAGAGATCGAGCACGGGCCGGCGACGTAGGAAAGGAGAATGATGGGCACAATTTGGTTTTGCCTGGTCGCGATTCTCCTGGCCGGCTATGTATTGCTCGATGGATTCGATATAGGGGTCGGGATTCTGCATCTGTGGATCGCGCGGAACGACGCCGAACGCTGCGCGGTGTTGCGGTCGATCGGCCCGGTATGGGACGGGAACGAAGTGTGGCTCATCGCCGCGGGCGGCACGCTCTATTTCGCATTCCCCGCGCTGTACGCTGCGGGGTTCAGTGGCTTTTATCTTCCGCTGATGATGGTCCTGTGGCTGCTGATTTTGCGCGGAGTCTCGATCGAGTTTCGCAGCCACGTGAGCGATCCGATCTGGTCGGCGTTCTGGGACGCCGGTTTCGGGATTGCGAGCGTCCTTCTTGCGGTTTTCTATGGTGCGGCGCTAGGCAACGTGGTGCGCGGCGTGCCGTTTGACGCCGAGGGCCGATTCTTCGAGCCGCTGTGGACGACGTTCCAGCCGTATGGCAACACCGGGATTCTGGATTGGTTCACGGTGCCGGTCGGCATCGTGGCGCTGGCCGCGCTGGCTCTCCATGGAGCCGCGTGGCTGGCGTACAAGACGGAGGGCGACCTCCACGCGAGGGCTTTGCGCGCCGCTTCGCGCGTTTGGTGGCTGGTTGCGCTGCTGACGATCGCGATCACCTGGTTGAGTTTTACTCTGCTGCCGCGTTTGATGGCGAGTTTTCGCGAACGGCCGTGGGGGATTGTATTTCCCCTGCTGGCGATTGTTGGACTCGGAGGCGTTGCGTGGTTCGTGAGGCGCGGGCAGGCGGGCGTCGCCTTCGGGGCCTCGTGCGCCTACTTGCTAGGTATGCTGACGAGCGTTGTATTCAGTATCTATCCGGCTGTGCTGCCTTCGAGCCTGAGCGCCGACGGAGGCCTTACGGTGGCGAACGCCAAGGCCGCGGACTACGGGCTGAAGATCGGACTCGTGTGGTGGATATTGGGCATGGCGCTGGCTGGCGCTTACACAACGTTTAGTTATCGCAGCGCTGCGGGGAAAGTGCGGACGCAAGACGACGCTGGCGAATCGGGCGGTTATTGAGCGGCCCGCAGATTTATCGGGCGAGGGGGCGCAGAATCTCGCCGAGGCGGTCGGGAGTTTGGGCCATGCAAATTGCATGGCGCGTCATTCTCGTCACGGCTCAATCGTTGACAGCACGAGCCTGCGGGAATCGAATTAGCTCGCTGCAGGGCAGCTAACAGGTGACTCTTGGCATAGCAATAACCTGTGCGCTCCCCAGGACGAAGCAGTGCAGGTGACTGGATTCATCCGATAGTGGTGGCTGTGCTTGATCTGGTCCCGCGCCCATTCAAAACAGGTCTCCGCGATTTCTATGCGATATCAGTTCCCGCGGGTAGATCCTTGGCGAGGCCGAAAACCTGAGGATGTTTCCAGCCAATGATCTCAGACGATTCCAGGAATTCCTTTACGGCTCTGCGCAGCAAACCCTGACTGACTAGATCATATTGAAGCGGCCGGACCCTGTCTAGGTTGCAGAAAGATCGCCGCCGAGTTCGTGTAGCAACCGTCGATAGCGCGACTCACTAAAATCGTTCGGGTCTGAAACTTTCCTCGGAATAGATAATCTCATGTGTATTGAAGAGTCGAATAGGGTATTAAGGAGAGTTCATGGAAATCCGCTTTCTTTCTTTGGCGTTGAGTCTGATGTTTGCGTTGTCCGGCCCCTCATCCGTATCTGCGCAGGGCGCAGCTTCGAAACCCGTGGATACGGCCCATGTGTATACTCCGTACGAGATACTGATCTTGAAGAATGTCAGGCAATTCCATAGAAACTTCAACAACCGGGACTGGGATAAGAATGGTGAATTGGTGGCGGAGGACCTGCACGTAAATTCAAATGGCGTGGAGTTCACCGGACGGGATGCGTTCGTAAAGCGTATCGCAAGATTCGCGGGGCCGTTTCCGGACGTTAAGATTGACGATCTGGTGACAATTGTCGACGGCAACAAAGCTGTCGTTCGCTTCGTGATCACGGGAACTCAAAAGGGAGATTTTCAGACGGCGGAAGGAGTTATCCCCGCGTCGAACAGACCGATCAAAATTGACGGCATGGAGTTTTTCACGTTCAACGAAGAGGGAAAGCTAATCGATCTTCTGACTGTAGAGAATCTCGCACTGCTGGTGCAGCAAATAAAGGGGAAAGGCTGAGTTTTCGCCGAAAAAGCGAGAGAAAAACGTGTCCCTCGCACCATGCGCAAACGACGCGTCTGGGTTCGGGATGACAACAGACGCAAAACGCCCGCCGGAAGGCGGCCGCTACAAAGGCGAATCCGGGATAGCGGTGGTAGAGAATGCCTTCTGGACTAGCGAGCCAGGGGGCGCAGAATTTCGCCGAGGCGATCGGGATAGCCTCCGCGGCGTTCGATGTGGGGATTTTGCAAACCGCCGTGGTAGTCGAGGGCCGTGGCACGCACCTCGGCGCCATTCGCAACGATGATTTGGATGGGCGCGGTGGTGGACTTCGCCGCGGTGATGGCGTCCTTAATTTCGTCCGGCGTGAACTGCTTGCCGTTGACGGCGGTGATCTTCATCCCTGGACCGAGCCCGGCTTTGTAGGCTGGGCCGTCATGAACAACGTCGTCCAGGGTGCCGTCTTCTTCCAGGGTCATGCCGACTGAATAGTTGAGCGTCACGCGCTTCGAGACCATATCCTTGGCCTCGTCAATCTGGTTGGGCTGGTCGTTATACACAAGCTTCCAGCCGCTGTTTTCGATGGCCTCAAGCGGAGTGTTGGAGGGAATCGCATCCAAGCGCATACGCAAAAAGTGCGCCCAGTCGTAAGGAGCGAGACCGTTCAGCGTAGCGACGATATCGTCAAACGTATAGGTTTTTACCGCCGGTTCGCCGACCGAGCCGGCGTAAAAGATCAGGCAAAAGTCGTTCATCGACTTGGCGTCATGCGTGAGGTTGCGGAGCGTGGTATCTACGTCGAGCCAGAGCAGCGCGCCTTCTTCGTAGAAATCGACGTCGCGCCGCCAGTCTGACCAGTCAATGTCCGCGTTGTAAAGGAACGGGCCGGAATCGGCGGTGTCCTGCAGCGACCTCCACGCACGTCCGGAGCGGCGCGCCATCATGGCGGCGTCGCGAGCCCACAACTCGTGCGACTGCTGCGGGCTAAAGAGTCCGCTGCGCGCGGTGAGGACTTCGCCGAGGTACTCCGTCAGACCTTCGTAAATCCACAAGAGATCGTCCTTCATGGGCTGCTGATAGTCGGGCGTAGTGAGGTCCGCAGGGCGGCGATATTTGCCGTTCCAGGAATGCACGAATTCGTGAGGGAGCAGATCGGAGAACTCCACGCGGCCGGCATCGTCGATCAAGCTCTTCTCCGATTCGCGATCGTCGCTCGATTCGTGATGCTCCAGGCCGAAGTGCGCTACGTCGTCGCTGAGCGTGACCAGGAAATGGTAGCTGCGGTAGTGCCGCACGCCGAAAAGCATCCCGCTCTCGGCGACCAACTGGTGATACTCCACCTGCATCTCCTGCGGCATCTCCAGGGCAGCCGCGCTATCGGCGGCGATATCGATTTCGTGCGCCGGAGTTTGGCCGGGCGTGAGCTGAATCACGCGAAAATAGCGCCCCGCGAGAACGGGCGAGTCGATCAAGGTGTTCAGAGGAACCGGGGCAAACTGAATAGCCGCGCCCGTTTGGTCCGCGACGGTGAGAGCCGTGGCGAATTTCCATCCGAAGGGGATCTTCAAGGAAGGCACGAAGGTGAGGTCCTGCGGGCTGAAGCCTTGCGGGTAGACGAGCAATTGATTCCAGCTTAGATCGTTCAGAAATGCGCTGGAGGACGCGTCCGCGGTTGTGGATCCCGAGAGGGGGCCGGAGAGCACGAAGTCGAGATCGACGTCGAGCACTGTGACGTCCGGCGGAATATTCACCCGGAAGGTAAAGCTATCCACCAGATCCCGGTGCCAGGGCAGCGGCTTGCCCGCGGCCGTGAATTTCAACCCGGCGACGTTGATGATGGTCCGCTCGCGGAATGCTCTCCGGGAATCCACTCGGGGTAGTAGAGCACCAGCGGGCCCGGCTTCACGGGAATCTGCAAGTGGGAATGGAGAATTTTTTGGGGCGCCTGCGTGGCGTCCACGTCGATGCGAATGGTTTCCCCAGCCGTTTGAGCGGCTCGTGAGAAGGGTGCCGGCCACAGTGAAAGAAAGCACAAGACCAGAAGAACTGCGATGCTGCGGCCCGAGATTCTCGACATCAAGCTCCCTTCAACTCAGTCTTCGATCCGCCATTTAATCCACTAGACCAGAACAGAACTTTTCAGCGGAGGTTGCCACCCACACAAATTATAGACGGGAAAGATCGAGTTCCGTATGCCCCGATGAGCGATTGACCAAGATGCCAATGTCAATGCATGGCGGGGTGAAGCCGAAGAGAGATCCCTCGTCGGTTCCGCCAAAAACGGCGGCGCCTCGCTCGGGATGACATCTAAGACTAGACCCGGCGTACTTGGCTTGACTCCCGCAAGAGGCGCATGGCAAAGTGCGCCCTGTCCTTCCCCATAGATGAGGCGCGGCGATGCGGAACTCGAAAAGCTACGAAAACCGTTTAGTGGCCATCCTCTTTCTGACCTGGGGCACGGTGTTTCTGGACCGCATGAGTTTGGCATACCTGGCTCCCTTCATCGCGCCGGACCTGCACCTTAATGAAGCACAAATCGGGCTGCTGGTCTCCGCGCTGGCAGTGTCCTGGGCCGTGGCCAGCTTGGTTTTCGGAATGCTTTCGGACCGCATCGGCCGGCGCCCAGTACTGATCCCATCGATTTTCGCGTTCTCCGCGCTGTCCTGGCTTTCGGGAGTAGTGCGCACGTTTGGCCAGCTTTTCCTGGTACGCAGCCTGATGGGCATTGCGGAGGGGCCGGCATGGCCGACCATTACGGCGACGATCGAGGCATCCTCGGCACCCGAGCGGCGCGGACGAAACGTCGGAATCGTTGTGAGCGCCGCGGGCCTGGTGGGATTAGCGCTCGCGCCGGTGCTGACCACTCAAGTGGCCGCGCATTTCGGGTGGCGTGCGGCGTTTTTCATCGCTGGCGTGCCAGGAATCATTCTGGGATTCGTGATTGTGAAATTCGTGCGCGAGCCGGATGCCGGCGGATCGGCTGACGGCGGCGTCGCGAATCCCCACCATCACAAGCCGACATGGGGCGAATATCTCTCGCTCTTGCGCTATCGCAATATCTGGTTGTGCTGCCTGGGCGCCGCGGGCTTCATGACTTGGCTCTTCGTGATGAATGTGTTTGCGCCGCTCTACATCACCGAAGTATCGAAAAATTCGGCGACCACGGCTGGATTCATTATCGGCGCGAGCGGCCTTGGCTCTTTCGTGTGGGGCTGGATTTTCCCGTGGGTCTCGGATCGTATCGGGCGCAAGCCCGCTTTGCTGATCATGGCAGCACTTTCCGCAGTAGTGCCGCTGACCTACCAGGCCACGTTTCTCGCAAGCCATCCATGGCTCTTGGCAGGCGCGGGATTCATCGCCAACGGAGGGCAGGGAATTGCGGCGCTGATCATCGTGCTGGTTCCCTCGGAAAGTGTACCGATGGGATTTGCCGCTACGGCCATCGGATTGGCGACGCTATTTGGCGAAATCGTGGGTGGCGCGTTTGCCCCGGCTATCGCCGGAGCCATCGCTACGCGCCATGGACTTGCCGCGCCGCTTTGGATTGCTGCGGGAGGCGCCATGGTCGTGTTCTTTGCGTCGCTGTTGCTGCGCGAAACGGCGCCGGCGAAAGCGGCGAGACCAGTGGCGGCTTGAGATAGTGATATAGCGGCATTATTCCGGCCAAGTGGCGGCGGGATCGGGATTGATGATCGGCTGCTGCGGTGTGAGCGGGATCATCGGGCGAAGATAGGGTCTGCCGACCGCTTTGTGGCACGAGTAGCAGTCTTCAAGAAAATTCTTGTACGCGGTAGCGAAGGCCTTGCCGTCTTTTTTGTCGACGGCCTGCTTTACGGCGGCCAAGCTGCCATTTTCGATGCCGTCGAGCGTGGATTTCATGTCGATCGTTCCCGAAGATCCTTTCGGCGACGGATTCAAGTGCACTTCCCAACGCAGGCGATTGCGCGTTTCACCCCAGTAATAGTTGGCCAGCGGCCAGTTTTTCTTTTGCGCGGCGAACCACAGATTGGCGGCGTGATAGCCGACGTCAACCATGGGATGAGATGCCGGCGGCACAATGTCCTTCAGGTGCGACACGTCTGCTTGCAGCGCGGTGTCATCTGCCGGAGGATTCGCGCGCGCCTCGACAGGACGTTTTCCGGCGGAAATAAAAATGACGCCCAACACAAATCCTATAGTCACCAAAAGAAAGGTACGCGGAAAATCGGACTTCGCCATGCGGATGCTCCTTTCGATCGAGTCACTGCCTTACATTCGGTGCGTAGGCTACTACAGTGCCCGGCCCGGCTTGACAATTTCGGGAACCTGCCTCAGAATTTCCTCGCAGGCGAACAAAAAGCGAAATAGATAAGAGCTTTTTCACCGCTTCCCATGCCCGGAAATCTTGCCCTTCTACGCTCGAAAATCGAGTCGGCCTGCGCCGGACGCGTCTCCGCGCCCTTTGGCTATCGCGACCGCAAAAATGTGGAAACCGCCAGCGCCGGGAATTCCGGAAATCGATTCTCTAGCCGGAGGACTTGCCGCGCGGCAGCCTGACGGAAATTTCCGGGCCCGCCGGAGCGGGCCGCATGAGTTTGCTTATGTCGTTTCTTGCGTCGCGCACGGCGCACGCCGAAGCCTGCGCGCTGATCGACGGGCGCGACTCTTTCGATCCGCACTCGGCGGAAGCCGCAGGCGTCGAACTCGCACGTCTGCTTTGGGTGCGCTGCCGCAACATCGATCAAGCGCTGCGCGCCACCGATCTGCTGATTCAGGGCGGGGGATTCGGCTTTATCGCTCTGGACTTGTGCGATATCGCTCCGGAAATCGTGCGCCACGTTCCGCTGAACGCCTGGTTCCGCTTTCGGCGCGCCGTTGAAGATACGCCCACAATTTTTCTGGTGCTCGATCAAGAGCCCAACACAAAGTCTTGCGCTTCGCTCGCGCTGCGAATTGGAGCGGAGAGCGCGCACTGGTCGACTGCATCATCTTCTCCGGTTGCGGATTTGGGCAGCCACACGCCGGGATGCTTGCTGGATGGCTTCCAGCTTCGAGCGGAGATTCTTAGCTCGCGCATCCACGACACCTTCCACGAAAGCGTTGCCCCGGCGAACGCCGCAGGGCAGGCGAGAGATTTCGAGACGCAAGCCATTTGGAGTTACCTCAGGCAGTTCATCGAAGCGAATGCGGGAGTAGCAGCGGCGCCGTGATTCGAGCACGGTCGGGTACGAGGAAATGTGCCGCTGAGAAATGTGCCGTCGGGAAAAGTGCTTATGGTTTTTGCCGCTATCGTGATTCCCAATTTCATAGTGCAAGCCACGGTACGGGCCGAACCGGATCTTCGCGGCCGGGCCGTGGCCATTCTCGATGGAACTCCGCCGCTGTCTACAGTGGTGGCCGCGAACGGAGCGGCGCTCGGAGCGGGAATCTATTTGGGAATGACGAAATCGCACGCTGAGCCGTTCCGTGGGGTAGAAATGCGCCACCGTTCGCGCGCCCAGGAACAGGCCGCGCATGCCGCCCTGCTGGATCTGGGCTGGGCTTTCTCTCCACGCGTGGAAGACACGGCGGCGGATGCCATGGTGCTCGATCTTGCGGGGCTCGGTGGGGTGTTTGGTGCGCCGGAAAATATCGCGCGGCAAATAGCCGCGTGCGCTTGCGGTCTGGGGCTTTCGCCGAGCATTGCCATCGCCTCGCAGATCGAAGCCGCTCTTCTGGCCGCGCGCGGATTTTCGGGAATTACCGTGATCCCGCCCGGCGAGGAATCCGAGCGACTGGGAAATCTTCCGGTGGAGGCACTGACGCAATCGCCGGAAATTCTAGAGACTTTCGACCGCTGGGGCGTGCGCACGTGCGCGAGGCTGGCGGCTCTGCCCGTTCTCGATCTATCCGAGCGGCTGGGGCAAGAGGGCGTGTGCCTGCACGAACGGGCACGCGGCGCGGGATCGCGGTCGCTGAAGCTTGCTGAGCCGGCGCTGGCTTTCGAAGAGGCCGTCGAGCTGGAAGATTCCGTCGAAGAGCTCGAACCGCTGGCATTCGTCTTGAGCCGCTTGCTTGGACAATTGTGCGCGCGGCTGGCGGCGCGTTCGCTGGCTGCTTCCGGCATTCGTTTGCGGATGAATCTCGAAGCTGCTTTTGATGGAGATGCGCGCCGAGAAGAAGCCTCCCTCCACGTATGAAAAAACTTTTACTTTTCCTCTGCCCCTGCGCGATCCGCAGACGATTCTGCGGCTGTTGCGCTTGCAACTGGCGTCCGATCCTCCGGCGGCGCCGATCCTGAAAATTACGCTGGCCGCCGATTTCGCTGCTCCGCGCACCACGCAGAAAGGGCTTTTCGTTCCGGGCTCGCCGGACCCGGAAAAGCTGGAGCTGACTGTGGCGCGCCTCGCCCATCTGGTCGGCGAAACGAATGTTGGCTCGCCCGCGCTGGTGGATACGCACCGCCCCGGGGAATTTCGCATGAGCCATTTCGCGCCAGCCGATGAGGAGCGCGGGAGTTCCGATCGCAGTTCTTCTTCCAAACCCACGGTCGCTTTTCGCACTTTCCGTCCCGCTATCGTCGCCCGCGTGGAACTCCGCGCGGAACGTCCCGCCCACATTGAGTTTCAGGGCGTGCGTGGTGACGTGGTGATTGCTTCAGGGCCGTGGCGGACGTCAGGTGATTGGTGGCGAAAAGACGCCTGGCAGCGGGAAGAGTGGGACCTGGAAATTCGCGTTCCTTTGCTCGCCGCCCGGCGCGGAGAGGAAAATGGTGCAGGCGCGCACGGGCGGCCCAGCCCGCAGCGTAGTGTTTACCGCGTCTATTTCGATCTCTTGCGCGGCAGTTGGTTCGTGGCGGGAATTTACGATTGAAATATATCGAGCTCCATGCGCGTTCGGCATTCAGCTTTCTCGAAGGCGCCTCGGCGCCGGAAGATTTAGCCGCGGCCTGCGCCGCGCAAGAAATAGGGGCTATGGCGCTGCTGGATCGCGACGGCGTATACGGCGCGCCGCGTTTTCATTTGGCTATGAGCAAGGCGAACTTGAAGGCGCACGTGGGCGCGGAGCTTACTTCCGCAGCCGGATGGCGTTATGCACTGCTCGTCGAGTCACGCGAGGGGTACAGGAATCTGTGCCGCGCAATCACACGCAGCAAATTGCGCGCGCCGAAAAAAGGAGAGGGGCGCGTCTTGCCGGAAGATCTCGCCGGGAGAGCCGCCGGACTCATTTGCCTGACCGGCGGCGAGGAGGGGCCCCTGGCTCATGCGCTCGCCCGGCAGGGTGTGGAAGGCGCGACGAAACAGGTGCGGGAGCTTTGCGAATTTTTCGGGCGCGGCAATGTGTACGTCGAATTGCAGCGCCACCACCGACGTGAAGAAGAAGCGCGGAACCAGGCGGCCGTGGAAATCGCCCGCAAGCTGAGTCTGCCGCTTGTGGCCACCAATGGCGTTTGTTATTCATCGCCGCGCGAGCGCGAGATCCTGGATGTATTCACTTCGCTGCGCCACCATCGCACGCTGGCGACGGCCGGGCGGCTGCTGGCGCGTAATGCCGAATGCCATCTGAAGTCTCCGGCGGAAATGATTGCGCTGTTTGCGGACCTTCCCGAAGCCATTGCCAACACCGGGAGTCTCTCTTCGCGGCTCAAATTCACTTTGGAAGATATGGGCTATCAGTTCCCGAAATATCCGGTGCCGGACGGCAAGCCGGAAATCGACTTTCTGCGCGACCGCACGCGCGAAGGTATGGTGTGGCGCTACGGAAACGAAAATGAAGCAGCGCGCCGGCAGATCGACCGCGAACTCGATCTGATCGGGAGGCTGAATCTGGCCGGCTATTTTCTGATCGTGTGGGACATCGTGCGCTTCTGCCGCGGGCACAACATTCTGGTGCAAGGGCGCGGGTCCGCGGCCAACAGCGCCGTGTGTTACGCGTTGGGCATCACGGCCGTCGATCCGGTGCAGATGGAATTGCTGTTCGAGCGATTTCTTTCGGAAGAGCGCGGCGAATGGCCGGACATCGATCTCGATCTTCCCAGCGGCGATCAGCGAGAGCGCGCCATTCAATATGTTTACGAACGCTACGGCCAGTTGGGCGCGGCCATGACCGCCAACGTGATCACTTACCGCGGGCGTTCGGCGGCGCGCGAAATCGGCAAGGCGCTTTCTTTTGAGCCGGAAATTCTCGATCGTCTGGCGGGTCTCGTGGGCGCCTGGCAATATCGAGACGCCAATGACACGCTCGACCGCAACTTTCGCGATGCGGGTTTCGATTTGCGCCATCCGCGAATTCTGAAATTTCTCGAGCTGTGCCATGGCGTGCAGGATTTGCCGCGCCACCTCGGCCAGCACTCCGGAGGAATGGTCGTGTGCCAAGGCGAGCTTGATGCCGTCGTCCCGCTTGAGCCGGCTGCAATGCCCGGGCGCGTGGTGGTGCAGTGGGACAAAGAAGATTGCGCGGACATGGGAATCGTGAAAGTGGATCTGCTGGGATTGGGCATGATGTCGGTGCTCGAAGATTCCCTGCAACTCATCCGCGAAAATTATGAGGAAGAAGTAGATCTGGCGCATCTTCCCGCCGACGATCCGGACGTGTACAGCGCGCTCCGGCGCGCGGATACCGTGGGCATGTTTCAGGTGGAAAGCCGCGCGCAGATGGCCTGCTTGCCGCGCCTGCAACCGAAATGTTTTTACGACATTGTGGTGCAGGTGGCCATCATCCGTCCGGGGCCGATCGTTGGGAAAATGGTGAATCCCTATTTGAAGCGACGCCAAGGACGCGAGCCGGCCACGTGCCTGCATCCTTCGCTCGAGCCGGTACTCGCGCGCACGCTGGGCGTACCGCTTTTTCAGGAACAGCTGCTGCGCATGGCCATGATCGTCGCCGGTTTTACGGGAGGCGAAGCCGAAGAGCTGCGCCGCGCGCTCGGATTCAAGCGCTCGGAAAAGCGCATGAAGGAAATCGAGAAGAAATTGCGCGTAGGGATGTCAAAAAACGGAATCGTGGAGGAAACGCAGGAAACTATTGTGAAGTCCATCACTTCGTTTGCGCTGTACGGCTTTCCCGAATCCCATGCCGCCAGCTTTGCCTTGATCGCTTACGCCAGCGCGTATTTGAAATGCCATTATCTGGCGGCGTTTACCGCGGCGATCCTGAACAATCAGCCGATGGGTTTCTACAGCCCTGCCACGCTGGTGAAAGACGCGCAGCGGCACGGCCTGCGCGTGAAACCGATCGACGTCACGTGCTCGGACTGGCTGTGCAAGCTCGAAAAAGATGGAGAGAATTTCGCCGTGCGGCTCGGGTTGCGCTATGTGAGGGGATTGTCATCGAGCGCGGGAGCGGAAATTGCCGCGCAGCACGCCGCTAGTGCGTTTGGTTCCATCGACGATCTGCGGAGACGCGTGCCGAGCCTGTCGAAATCCGAACTCACGGCTCTTGCGGCCATTGGCGCGTTGAATTTCATTTCCGGCAAGCCGCGTCTTCATCGCCGGGATGCACTGTGGCAAGTGGAACGCGCGGCGCGCCCGGCCGGACCCCTGCTCGACAGTTTGCCCGATGCCTCGCAGGAAGCCGGGAAGGGAAGTGCAAATACTTCGGCAGCCGCTGCGGTTTCACCTCTTGCGCCTATGACTGTGGAGGAAAGGCTGGTTGCCGATTTTCGCGGCAGCGGCATGACCGTCGGCCCGCACCCAATGGCTTGCCATCGTGCGGCATTACGGCGCCAGGGGATTCGCGCGGCAAGCGAGTTAGCTCGACTGGCTGACGGAGCGCGCGTGCATGTGGCCGGGGCGGTGATCTGCCGGCAGCGCCCTGGCACGGCGAAGGGATTCGTGTTTATAAGCCTGGAAGACGAAACGGGAATCGCCAATGCCATCGTCACGCCGCAGATTTTCCAGGGTAACCGTGGCGTGATCATCCATCAACCTTTTCTGCTCATCGAAGGAAGGCTGCAAAATCAGGATGGGGTCGTCTCCGTGAAGGCCGAGCGCCTCGAGCCGCTCTCCATCAGCCGCGCTGAAACGGAGTCCCACGATTTCCACTGAGATTCGACCAAGAAACGCGCAGACGCCGGCGATTTGGTGGCCGAGCGGTGCAGTGCTATCCTAGTAGTACCAACGGGGGCGACACGGTTTCGACGGAAGCTGTCGCGGCTCGAAGGCATGCCGGGCCCCACCTGCCCGCAATCGGGTGGAACAACACAACTGGCAACTCACAGTTGGCTCTCGCAGCCTAACCAAAAGTAAGCTGCGCGTCTCCTCAGGCTTCGCCTGCGGGTTTGAGATGAGGCGTCACACAGTAGGCTGGCTGTCGCGTTTCGGTCCGTAATGCGGCGGCGAGATCATCGGACTAGCCGGTAGCGCGTCTTGCCCGTTCTGAGTTCTACCGGCGAAACCCTTGGAACGGGACAAGCATGTAGTCTTCGAGTTGCAAGGCTTCTCGGACGGGGGTTCAACTCCCCCCGCCTCCACCATCCGTCGCGCGTAAAACGCGCTATGGCTAGTGCCCGCCGTAGCAGTTCGACTGCACGACGGACGTTCATATGTTCAGGTACAGTGCTTCCGAACAATGCCGAAGATCAACGCGTCGGTGCCCCATGAGCTCTCCCAAGACGAGGCGCTAAGCCGTGTCCAAGGGCGTATTGCGCGAATAAAGGCGCAGTACTCCGGCATGGTGAGCGATTTGAAGGAAAGTTGGGACGGCTATGCCGGAACATTCAGTGGTTCGGCGCGGGGTTTTTCGGTATCGGGCAATCTCACCGTCGACCCTTCCGAAGTCACGGTTCAAATCGCGCTGCCTTTTGTTGCGCTTCCTTTAAAGGGGCAGATCGAGGCGAGAATCCGCAGTGAACTGACGGCGCTACTCGCGCAAAAGTCAAAAAAACCGCGGTCCGTTAACTAGAGAGTCCGTCTTTTACCAGCTTGAGCGCCTGGCTGCCGGCCGCAGCGAATGCACCGACCGTGGCCGGGTCGGTTTCCCCTTTTGCGTACCAATTGATAGTGAGACAGAAGTAGACCCAGCGGTCGTCGAATAGCATTGCTCCCGGCGCGCACACCGCGTGGAATCCTTCTACGTCAATGCTGCCGCCCTTCACGAACGCACTTGCTCCCAGTGGCACGGGAAGCAGCCAGATGGCGTCGCCCATCGATAGGATCCGGCGGAACTCGTTGAGTGTCTCTTTGTTCTTGAAGAATTCCCCCTGCAGCGCGCGCGAATAGTAGTTCACGAGATCGTCCGCGGATGACGCGAGCGTCTGGACTTTGTTCAGAGGCGAATTGACGATCGGCGAGTTAGCGGCTGCGCCAATTTCCTCCCAGGTGAACGCCTTATAGTCCTTGGCGCCGAGCAAATATCCGAAGAACACGCGCGTGCTTTCGGGAATCATCGTGTTTTTCAAACCCACTGAAGCGATGAACTCGCGCACCTTGTCCGGGCCGACGTGTTTCAAGCTCATATCGGTGCCGGTATTGTCGCTGTGGAGGATCATGGCCTCGAGCGCCGTGCGCTGCGAGACTTTCCCTATCAGGTTCGGAGGGTTGAAGGTGGCGCTATCGAGCGACCACACGCTGGCATCGAGCGCCAGTTGGTTCGCCGTAAGAGTTTGAACCACGTTGGGCGCGTCGACTTGCCGCAACGCCTCGCAGAGGACAAACGTCTTGAACGCGCTGCCCACGAATAGCTGTTTTGCGGAGTTCAATTCGACCGAAAACTCGGGCTTGTCGTTTACTGCAGGCGCGTGAATCTTGACGGCCACATCTCCGGGCAAGGACTTGAAGAGAGACAAAATCGCTTCCGAGGACGGTGCCGCTTTTTTCGAGCGGCAGCGGCAGCTGGCCGTGCCAGTGGAGCCGTTCCAATTGCGGCTGCTACCCCTGCTAGAAACCGGCGCCTCGAATGCAGCATCGCTTTGTCCTTTCGGCTGGCACTACCGTTCAATATTTCGGCTCCATACTGTCTCATCACCGCGTGAGGAACGCGATCAGCGGAGCGTATGGCGGATAGGCGGCCGACAGTTCCTGACGATTGCCTGCATCGTAGCCGGCGGGATCGAATCCCGGCGCCATGGTGGTTCCCAGGAGCGCGAAATTGCCTCCAGGAGCCAGTCGCGAGCCGTGCCAGGTCCCTCCCGCCACAGTATGTTGCAGGCGCATCCCGGCTGTGATGTCTTGCCCTAGAAGAACCGCTTGACCCGATCCGTCCGGCTTGAGTAGAAGCATCTCCACAGGATCGCCCAGATAGAAGTGGTAGATCTCGTCGCCCGGCAGTCGGTGCATCGCAGAGAAGGCGTCCGGCGTGAGCATGTAGTAGATGGCTGTGCTGTCCTTCGATCGATAGGTCTCGGCGAAGAAGCCCCCCTCGACCGGAAGTGGTTGCAGCTTCAGGAGCTTTTGGACCTGCTCGGCGGTCAGCACGCTAACACCTCAGATAGACCACCGAAGATACGAACGGTCGTCTCCCATAGCAAGCGAAACCTGTCGCCACGCCTGCCTGCCGCAAGTGCTGGCCCCTGTCACACTCAGGAACGGGCTGCGGGAATGTCCGTTGACACCTCCCTAGGCTATTTCCATAATCGACAATAGGGAAAAGCCTTTGAAAGATAGCCAAAAGTCTCTCGAGCAGGCTCTGGAAGAGGCCGTTTCTCGCGCCCTGCGCGACAATCTCGCCCCGCTCCAGCGCACTGCGGACGAGCTACAGCAGGCCTATGCCGATCTGGTGGCTGCCTGCGGTTCCAGCCGCCCTAGCAACGCTTTGCCTGCCATGTTGCGTGCCCAGACGGCTGCCTCCGCGCTGGCCGCAGGGCTCTCGGTCCTCTCCAATTTCGTTGCCGTCGCCCTGAACCCCCGCGAACGGGCCGCATCGGCGGTTCCGGTAGCCGAGGTAGAGGTGCCTGAAGAGGAAGCCCCGGAAGAGGTTCCGGCTGAGGCTTCCGACGAGGTTCCGACAGAAGCATCCGTGCCCGATTCCGCGGTTCCGAGCGCATCACTGGCCGCCCCGGAACTCGTCGCCGAGGAACACGCAGTGGTCGAATTAGAGCCCGTGACCGAAACCGCCGCTGCCGAAGCGGTAGCTATGGTCGAGGCCCCGGCCTTCGACATCAGCGGCTTGCCGTCCGAGCAGCGCGATCTGCATCGCCGCGCCAACCGGGTAGCCAAAGTGGCTATGCAAGACATCAAACTATTGCGGCCCAAGGATGTCCGTCTGGGCTGCGAGCACAAGGACATTTGCGATCGACTACGCAGCGATCTTGACAAAGCTCGCAGGGAATACGACCGGCGTTTCCGCTCGATCCTCGATCATCCGGTGGATTATTTCCACCACTGGATGGTGGAAATTCTCGCCGAAGGACACACTGAAGCCCTTGGCGAATACCCTTATCCCTCGCCCGTTCTGCGGCACTAGAAAAATACAGATGCGTAGACTCCCTGGCCGGATTATAGGAACAACGGCCGCCTTATTACTCCTGTGTCCGGGTGTGTTTGCCCGAACGCACCACAGAACTATCGCCGCCTCGCCGAGGTCGAACTTCAACATCCAGGAACTCGAAAGGCTCTCCCGCGCGCTTAAGGGGAAGGATCCCGGCGAGTCGTATGTGCAGTTGAGCGCGGCCGCCTCGCAGAAATCATCCGAGTCGCTTGGCCTGCGCGCGGCGCTCGCGCTGGGCTTCTACGACTACGGAAAGGGACGCTACGCGCAGGCCGCGAAATGGCTCGCCGTCGCCAAGGGCGACTCCGTCTTGCTCGATTACGCGCTTTATTGGAATGCCGAAACGGAAATCGCGCAGGGTGACAATGCCGGGGCGCTCGGGGAATTACAGCACCTCCGCCAGCAGTTTCCGGATTCGGTGATGACCGAGCAGGCTCTCGAATCGCTAGGCAACGCCGCGTTGGCCGCGAATCGCCCGCAGGATGCTATTACCGCGCTGGAGGCGTATCGGCTTACGGCTCAACGTCCCGCGCTACTTCTGCTGCGAGGAGAGGCTCGCGAGCGCGCCGGCACGCTGCCCGAGGCGGCAATCGACTACCAAACTCTCTACATGCGCTTCGCGACCACCGAGCAGGGACGCGAGGCCGGCGTACGGCTCGGCTTCGTGCGGGCGAGTTCGCCCAGCATCCCTATGCTGCCGCTCGATGACCGGCTGGCCCACGCGAACATCCTCTTCGACGCCAAGGACTGGGATCGCGCTCGCGGCGAATACGCGCAACTCTTGCCGGAGCTGACTGGTGCGAATAGCCAGCGCGCACAGCTGCGCGTTCTCGAATGCGGACTTTATCTGGGCGGAGATATCTCCCAAGTTGCCTCGGTTACGATCACCGATCCGGACGTCGATGCCGAGCGCTTCTACTCGCTGTCGGATTTCTATCGTGGCCAGCATCAGGACTCCGAATTGAACGCCGCCGTGCAAACCACAGTTTCGAGGGCCCCCACGAGCCGCTGGGCCGAGGCGGCTCTATTTCTGGCGGGGAACTACTACTGGGTGCAGCTCGACCGCGACCAGGCCTCCGGGTATTACAAAAGCCTTGCAGACCAATTCCCGGCATCGCCCAATGCCGCGGCGGCGCAGTGGCGCGTGGCATGGACCGCCACATTGAAGCGCCAGCCTGAGGCGACATCGCTGCTCGAAGATCATGTCCAGAAGTTTCCCGGATCGCCGTTTACTCCGGACGCGGTTTACTGGCTTGGCCGCTTGTCGCAGGAAGCGGGAACGGTTCCGCTAGCCAGGGGCTACTTCAAGAAATTGGCCGAACGTTTTCCGCTGAACTACTTTGGGAGCCTGGCTGCCGAGCGTGTCCGGATATTGGGCCCGGGTACCACGCAGTATGCTGCCGTGCTTGATGCGATTCCGCCGCTGCCCCCGGTGGCGAATTTGAGCGGTGGAACGTCGGCCGCCGCTGCGGAACGCAAAGCACGCGCGGACGCTCTGCGCTCTATCGCCTTCGATTCCTCGGCAGTACTTGAACTGCGGGCCGGCTACGCGGCCAGCGGCGACGCCCGCCTGCTACTGCAAGCGGCCCAAGAGGCTGCCGCAGCGGAACAGTGGGGCCAGGCGCTGCTGACCATCCGGCAGATGTATCCGCAGCTTGAAGCGCGCGGGTTTGACGATCTTCCGCGCGAAGCGTGGTTGGCCGCCTACACGATGCCGTTCGAATCTTCGATACGGCGGTGGTCTGAGGCCGACAAGCTTGATCCCATGCTGGTCGCCGGGCTGATTCACCAGGAATCGCTTTTTCAACCGCAAGCACGCTCGGGGAAAAACGCGCTCGGACTGATGCAACTTCTTCCGACGACGGCTCGCCGGATGGCCGTGCAGTCGAAAGTGCATTACTCGCAGGGGCGCCTCTTCGATCCGGATTACAATATCAGGCTCGGCACGGTATACTTCGCGGGCCTGCAGAAGCAATTCGGCACAGTCGAAGCTGCTCTTGCTGCTTACAACGCTGGGGAAGATCGTGTGATCGCATGGACGGCTGGGGCGCCCTACCGCGAGACGGCAGAATTCGTGGACTCTATTCCGTTCACTGAGACGCGCCAGTACGTCGAGATCATCGCGCGCAATGCCGAAATTTATCGCCGGCTTTATGGAGACAAGAATGAACCCTCAGTTGGAAAAAGCGCGCCCGCCCGCAAGCACCGCAGCCACTAGGCCGACGCTTTCCTCGAAGCCCGCACAATTTACGGAATCGGTGATTCGTGAGATGACCCGGCTCGCGCTCGAACACGGCGCCGTCAATCTCTCACAGGGTTTTCCGGACTTTGCGTCTCCCGCCGAACTGAAGCGCGCCGCGCAGGATGCCATCGCCGCGGACATGAATCAGTACAGCATCACCTGGGGCACCAAGACATTCCGCAAGGCCATCGCCGACAATTTCGAACGAAGCCAGGGCGTGCGTGTAGATCCCGAGAGGGAAGTGACGGTTTGCTGCGGTTCCACCGAGGCGATGATCGCCTCGATGCTCGCCGTCATCAATGCCGGCGACGAAGTGATTGTCTTTGAGCCCTTCTACGAAAACTACGGGCCGGACATCATTCTCTCAGACGCGGTGCCGCGCTACGTGAAGCTGCGTCCGCCGGATTGGAGCTTTGATCCCGCCGAGCTGGCCGCGGCCTTCAGCGCCAAGACCAAGGCGATCGTCATCAACACGCCACACAATCCCACGGGCAAGGTTTTCACGCGCGCGGAACTCGAAATTATTCGCGACCTGAGCGTCCGCTGGAACGCCTTTGCGATCACCGACGAAATCTACGAGCACATTCTTTATGACGGCGCCAAGCACCTGTCTCTGGCGGCGATCGAGGGCATGCGCGACCGAACGATTACGATCAATAGTTTGTCCAAGACCTACAGCGTGACCGGCTGGCGCGTGGGATGGGCCATCGCCGAGGCTGAAGTGGCCACCGAAGTTCGCAAAGTGCACGACTTCCTTACCGTGAATGCTGCCTCGCCTTTGCAGGAAGCGGGTGTGCACGCGCTGCAAATGCCGGCGAGCTACTACGAGAAACTTGCGAATGACTACACCGTGCGGCGCGATCGCTTGCTGGGAATTTTGACGGACGTCGGTTTCCGCTGCCTGAGTCCGCGCGGCGCCTACTACATCATGGCGGACATTTCGGCCTTTGGTTTTCCGGACGACGTTTCCTTCGCTCGCCACCTGGTGAAGGAGATTGGCGTGGCCGCCGTGCCCGGTTCAAGTTTCTTCCGCAATCCCGCGGATGGACGCGGCTATCTTCGTTTCACTTTCTGCAAGAAGGAAGAAACGTTCCAGCGCGCCGCGGAACGGCTTGCGAAGCTCAAGCCGGCCTTAGCCAGATAACAGGTGCTCCGATCGTCCGGTCGCGAGTCAGCTCAAACCGTTAGTTCGAACGATTGCTTGTACTCCGGAATCGTAACCGGCCAATGAAACTGGCTGGTGATGGCGTCGCGCAGCCCGTTCAATCCGCTGGGCTCTCCGTGCACGAGAAATGTTTGCCGCGGCGGCGCTTGGAATCCGGAAAGCCAGCGCACCAGCTCGCTCCTGCCCGCGTGGGCCGAAAGTTGCCCGATGTCGATGATTTGTGCGCGCACAGGAACTTGCTGCCCATGGATGCGGAGAAACTGCGCGCCGTCGAGTAAGGCACGTCCGCCGGAGCCTTCAGCCTGATACCCGACCAACAATACCGAGCTGCGTGAATCGGGCAGCCGCTGCGCCAAATGATGCAGCACTCGGCCGCCGGTGATCATCCCGCTCGCGGAAACAATCACGCAGGGGGACACCACGTCGTTGATCTTCTTTGAGTCTTCCACCGAGCGCGTCATGTGTACGCCGTGGACATTCAGCGGGTCGCGGTTGCCGGTCTGCTCTTGCTGAGTGAAGTCCGCATCGTGATCTTCGTGATGCGCGGCATAAATTCCGGTGACGTCGATGGCCATGGGGCTATCCACAAAGATCGGCAGATCAGGAATTTTCTTTTTCTCCTGCAAGTCACGGAGGTAATACATGATCGTCTGCGTGCGGCCCACAGCGAACGCCGGGATCACCACCGCGCCGCCGCGTTTTGCGGTTTGAGTAATCACGTCCGCGAGTTCGTCCTCTACCGAGCCGGCGGGGTGTTCGCGATCGCCATAGGTGGCTTCGCATAAAACGAAATCCGCGTGCGTGGGTGACTCCGGATCTTTCAGGATAGGCTGATCGTAGCGGCCCACGTCTCCGGAAAAAACCACCAAGATCTGCTTCCCATTTTCGGTGATGGTCAGCTCCAACCACGAAGATCCCAGGATGTGCCCAGCGTCATGCGGTCGCACGGAAAATTGCGGACTGATCGTAAAAGCATCGGCGCGCGGAATTTCCCGGAACTGCTTTAGCGTGGTCAGCGCCTCCGCCACTGTATACAACGGCAACGGAGGCTTGTGTCGGCTGTAGCCCTTCTTGACGGCATACTGCGCGTCTTCCTCCTGCAGGTGCGCCGAATCGGGCAGAAGTAGCGTGCACAATTCGTGCGTAGCGGAGTTGGCATAGATCGGGCCGTGGAATCCGTTGCGAACCAGCCGCGGCAAATATCCGGTGTGGTCGATGTGCGCGTGGGTCAGCAGCACCCAATCGATCGTCGCCGGATCCACTGAGAGCGCTTCCCAGTTTCTTTCCCGGAGATCGCGAGTACCTTCGAATAATCCGCAATCGACGAGGAGATGTTTGCCTTCCGCTTCCAAGAGATATTTCGAACCCGTTACCGTACCTGCTGCGCCGAGAAAAGTTATTTTGGCCATAAGCCGCATATTCTACGGGTATTTCACCGAAAGACCGCATCTCTTTCGCGGCGTCGCTTCTTGGGGCGAATCAGCGCAAAGCCCAATGCCACATCATCACTCGCGAAATGTTCTATGTTAACTGGGGCTGCCGCAATGGGCATCGATTCCGAGCACGGGCGCTCTACGGCTCGTTTGACGGTCTCCATCCCGTAGTGCTATAAAAGTTGTCACACGTGTGGGGCCGTGGCGCAGTTGGGAGCGCGCCTCGATGGCATCGAGGAGGTCAGGGGTTCGAACCCCCTCGGCTCCACCAGATTCTCCCTTTTTCCGCGACCGTTTTTCTCGTGCGTTTCGCTCCGGGCAACCTCAGCGTCGGGGCGCAAGCGTCATTTTCATAAAGTGCTGATATTAAAGCGCTTGTATCCACCGCTCTCGTGGTCGGTGCTAGTACGACTGGCTATTTCCTCGATCTCGTTTTCTGTTATGCTTGGCACATCTGGGTTTAAGTGGTGTCTAAAGCATCTAGGTAGGTGTAGCCCAAGGAAGGCCCGGCAACGCATGTCCGAGCTCGCACAGAGTCTTACTTGGCGGTGGCAGGAAGACGAGTTGATCACCGAGTTGCAGTCCGGCTCGGACTCTGCTTTCGACTATCTGGTCTCGTACTACCATTCGAGCGTCTTCAATTTAGTCTACGGAATTCTGATGGACTCTGCCGATGCTGCGGACGTTACGCAGGAAGTCTTTCTGCGCGTCTTTCGCGGTATTCACGGCTTCCGCCGCGGCAGCTCCCTGAAAACCTGGCTCTACCGCATCTCCGTGCGTCAGGCGCTGAATCATCGCCGCTGGTGCTGGCGCCATCACCGCCAACAGGTTTCGATTGAGGCCGAAGAGGAAGCCACGGGCCACGCATTCGACTTGGTGAACCACGAAGCCACGCCGTTCGACCAGTACGCAGCCCAGGAGATGCAGACCGCCGTGCGTCGGGCGCTGGCGAGCGTGCCTCCGCTATTCCGTAGCGCGGTCATCTTGCGCGACCTGGAAGGCTTGGCCTACGAAGAGATATCAGAAATCCTGGACGTATCGGTTGGTACGGTGAAGTCCCGCATTCTTCGTGGCCGCCGCCTGCTGCGCGACATTCTGGGTCCCGCTCTGCGCGCTCCGCAGTCTGAGGCAGGCGAAGCGCCGCAGGCGTCGCTTGCTTTGGGACATGCCGCGCTGAATGGAGACGCGTCATGAACTGCTATCAGGCTCGGCGTCGGCTTGCGGGCTACCTCGATGGCGGCATCGGCTCGAATGAGCGCGCCCGCCTCAGCATTCATCTGGATTCGTGCGACTCCTGCCGCAGGGAACTGAACGACTATCGCCTGTTGGTCACCCGGCTGGCGAACGTTGAGCGGGTTGCCGCTCCCGCCGACCTGGCCGTGCGCATTCGCGTCCAGGCTTCTTTCGGGCGCTCGCGTTGGTTGCCGGTTACCCGTTTGTGGTCGCGGGCCGTGATGGCGTTCCGCAATATTCTGGAGCCTTTGGCCGTGCCGGCCGCGGGAGGCATCGTCACCGCGCTGGGGATCTTCGCACTCTTGGTGCAAAACGTTCTGGTAGGCGTCCCGGTGGGCGGAATTGTTCCCGACGATCTGCCGCTGAATCTAGTCCAGCCCGCGCAGCTTGAAAGCTTGGCGCCCTTCCCGGTGCCGGGCATCGCGGATAGCAACGAGACAAACGGGCAGCCCAGTTCCGGTCCATTGCTCTTGGAAGCCACGCTGAACGCGAACGGCGAGGTCCTGTTCTACCACATCATTTCCGGCCCGGATGATGCGGCCGTGAAGCGCCAGATCGATCAGGTACTGATGTTCTCCCATTTCCGGCCGCAGTTGGGCTTCGGCCGTCCCATGGACGGCGGGCGCGTGCTGCTGAACTTTAGCGGTGTGCACGTCCACGGGTAGTTGCTCCGGCGGCTTGTTGGCATCGAGCTCACCGCGATTCTTGACTCTGTTTCCTCCTCCCGTTACAGTTTCAAGGCCGAATTTTGCGCGCACTGCCGGCCATTCGGGGGAAGCGGGCTGTCCGGCGAAGACAATCCGAAGGGGATTCGTGTGAGAGGTACTTTCAGCCGCGCCTTTGCGCGAAGAATCGTTGCCGCGTTTTTGCTGGCGCTTGTCGCGATGGGAGCGGCGGTCCGCAGCGCTCGCGCGCAACAGGCGGCTCAACAGCCCCCCGAACAGGTGGCCCAGCCCAGCAACTATTCCGGCATCGCCGTGCAGGCCAACCCGCAAGTCTTCGCTACCATGTGCGCGATGGAAGCCGCCGGCTACGAAATAGACCCCGCCGTCTTGGCTAACGCTTCTCCTACGCTCTTGGCGCTGCGAAACGAATTGCTGGCCGAGCGCGGTCCCGCTGCGGAGGCCCTGCGCGCTTTCTATCGCGAGCATGCGCTCGCGGACCCCACCGAAACGCTGTCTCCCTACGTTACCTTTGCCATCGTCGCCGGCCCGGCCCCGGAGTTTCAGTTGCAGGGAGACAGCGAAACTCTGCCGCCGGGCGTGTCTTCGATCGATGGATTCCAAGCCATACTTTCCGCTTTTTATAAGGAAGCGCGGCTCGACCGTCACTGGGCCGAGCTTGAGCCGCAGTATGATCCCATCGTCACCAGCTACCGTCTGGCCCTCGCCCGTACTGTTACGATCGTGAACGGCTATTTGCGGGAGGTGCTCCGCCCTTCGAGTGGCCGCTCCTTCACGCTGGATTTTGAGCCGTTGGTCGGCGCCCGGACGAATTTCCGCAATTTCGGAAACGCCTATACGCTGGTGGTCGGGCCTCCGTCGGAAGCCTCGGCGGACGCTGTCCGCCATGCCTATCTGCATTTCATGATCGATCCGCTGGTACTGCGCAATCGCCTCGCGCTGGAAAAAAGGCGCACCATCGTGGACACGGCGGCTCGCGCTCCGCAGCTGCCAACCGAATATCAGGAAGACATCGTCGGGCTCCTCGCTGAATCGCTGATCAAAGCCGTCGAGTTGCGCTTGAACCGCCTGACGCCCGATAAGTTGCAGGTTGCTCTCACCGACGCCGACAATTCCGGTTTTGTACTGGTGCGGCCGCTGGTCGATCAACTCCGGCTATTCGAAAAGGACGAGCCGGCCATGTCCTACTACTTCGGAGATTTGATTCAGGGCATCGATACAGACGCCGAACGCAAACAATTGCAGGCCCTCGTCGCTCGTGCTCCGGCACCCGAAGCGGCGCCGCGGTTGCAAGTGCAACCTGCGCAAGAAGATCACACCGCCTCTCAACTGGAACAGTGGCTCGCGGAGGGCGATCACCAGGTGGCGCTGAGAAACGGCGCCGCTGCTGCGGCAGTCTTCCAAAGAGTCTTGTCGAAATACCCGGACGAGCCGCGCGCTCTCTACGGCCTGGCGCTCGCCGATGTTCTCTCCGGCAAAGCCGAAGACGCCCGCGATCTATTTGAGAAGCTCGTTGCACAGGTTCCCGCTGCGTCCGCTTCCGGCGGAAACTCAGACAGCGTGGTACTGGCGTGGTCACATGTATATCTGGGGCGCATTCACGATCTCGGGGACGAACGCGACGAGGCAATCGAGGAGTATCAGGCCGCTTTAGCCGTGAATGGCGGCCCCGAAGCGGCTCGCGCCGCGGCCAAGAGCGGCATCGAGGATCCGTACAAGCCGGCGCGTTCCGGTGACAGCAATCAGCAGTAACCCTGGATGGGCGTGCGCGCTTTCCAGGGCAACCTTACATAAACAGGGGAAGGATTTATGACCATCCAATCGTTTCGTAGCAAGGCTGCGTTGACCGTTTTCTTGACCATCGGCCTGTTCGCAGCAATCGGAGTGGCCGACGCGGGTCAGGGGCAGACGCAGCAGAATCAGACGGCTCCCAAGCCCGGTGCGCCAACCCTGCAACCGGTTCCTGCAGCCGGCGCTCCCGCCGCCGCGCCCCAGATCGATCCGCAAGAGGAGGCGGCTTACAAAGCTTTTAATGATGCAAGTCCGCAAGACCCCAAGAAGCTTCAGACGGGCGAGGACTTTGTGCAGAAGTATCCGGCCAGCCGTTACGATGAACCCGTATACGCTACTCTCGTGCAGATATACGTCACCAAACAGGATTGGGCGAAGTTCAACGCCGCAGCCGACAAGGCCCTAGCGCTGGATCCCAACGACGTCAGCGTCTTGACGACCGTCGGATGGGTGATCCCCCACACTTACAATCCGAGCGATCTGGATGCCGACAAGAACCTTGCCAAAGCGGAAACCTACGAAAAGCACAGCATTGAGCTCCTGGCCACTCTGCCGAAGCCTGCGAACATGACCGACGAGCAGTTCGCTGCGTCGAAGACCGAAGACTTGTCGATCGCGCACAGCGGCTTGGGCCTGGTCTATTTTCGCCGCCAGCAGTACGATCAATCCGCTGCGGAGCTCAAGCAAGCCACCCAGGCCGCCACCCACCCTGACCCGACCGACCTGTTCGTTCTAGGCGTCGATCTGCAGAACCTGAAGCAAAATGCCGACGCAATGGACGCTTTCAACCGCTGCGCCGCGATTCCCAGTGGCCTTCAGGATGAGTGCAAGAAGCGAGCTGACGCGCTGAAGCAGGCGAAGTAACGGCCAACTTATCCAAGGGGACCTATGGAAGAAGAAGAGCGCCGGGAACTGGAACGCATTCTCGGCCATCGTTTCCTCAATCCCCAACATCTCGATCGTGCTCTCACACACCGTTCGCACCGGCAGGGCACGGTCGACCTGGATAACGAACGGCTCGAGTTTTTGGGCGATCGAGTGCTCGGCCTGGTTGCCAGTGAGGCGCTCTTCGGCGGTTTTCCCGCCTGGGATGCGGGAAAGCTTTCCAAGGGGCTTGCCCGGCTGGTGAATGCGACATCGATTTACACTGCGGCGCAGCGCCTCGATCTAGGGCGCCACCTGCGCATTGGTCCCGGCGAGGAAAAAACCGGCGGACGCGAGAAAAAGCGATTGCTCGCCGACGCCTATGAAGCCATCACCGGCGCCATCTATCAGGATGCTGGCCTTTCCGCCGCCGCGGATTTCTTGCTGCGCACCCTGATCTATCCCGCTCTCGCCAGCGAAGCGGCTGAGGGTCTCGAGCGGCCCGATCATAAGTCCGCCCTGCAGGAGTGGCTTCAGCAGCGTGGCCTCGAAGCGGTGGTCTACCATCTTCGCGGCGCGTCCGGCCCGGAGCACCGGAAGCAATTTGCCGTGGAGGTATGGCACCAGGGCCGCGCCCTGGCTGAGGCGGAGGGCTCCAGCAAAAAGGAGGCGGAGCAGTCAGCCGCCAAGCTGGCCTTGGGAATTCTTGTCGCAAGCTGCGAGAGCGTCTAAATGAAATCCATCCAAGCGGACGCCTCACCGTCCCATGCGGCGGAGATTTCCGCCCCCATGGCCGCACCGGCGCTTTCCGTCCTGCACCCCGGCACCTGGGCACGCCGGCTCGGTTGGATTCTCGCGATCGTAGCTGCGGTGTGGGCCGTCGCCGCTGGGGTGTCGTTTCTCATCCAGCATACTTCTCTGAAGAATCGCCTTACCGCTCACATTGCGGCGGCCCTTGGGAGGCCAGTGGAGGTCGGCAGCTACGATTTCACTTTGTGGGGCGGCCCGACGCTCGAGGTGCAATCCGTTAGCGTGGCTGAGGATCCGCGGTTCGGCCAGGAATATTTTCTGCGCGCCGAATCCGTCTCGCTGCACTTGCGATGGCGGAGTTTGTTGCGCGGCCGCCTCGAAATCGACACGTTGTCGCTGGCGCGGCCCAGCCTGAACTTGGTTCGCAATACTGCAGGTGACTGGAATCTGGCAGAGTGGCTTCCGCGGCCGAGCGCCGCTTCGACGGTGGGCGCCCCCTATCCCTTGCCGCGATCGCCCACGCTGCGGTTTCGCCGCCTTGAAATCGACGGCGGCCGCATCAATTTCAAGCGCGGCGACGACAAGCTGCCTCTTGCCCTCATCGAGCTAACCGGCGCCGCGGATACCGACACATCCGGCCGCTGGCGCATCGATCTCACCGCGACCCCGTGGCGAGCCGCCGTGCCGATGCAGCAGGCGGGGATACTGCATGCTTCCGGCTACGTTGGAGGCACGTCCTCGCGGCTTCGCCCGGCGAAGCTGGATATTTCCTGGAGTGACGCATCGCTCTCCGATGTTCTGCGCTTAGCTCGTGCGGACGACTCCGGCATTCGCGGCACAATGGCCGCTTCGATTTCCGCCGCTACTCGCGACCAGGATGATGCATGGACAGTTCGCGCGCACGTGCAGTTTGGCGAGCTCCATCGATGGGATCTTGCCCTGCGCTCCGATAACCCCTCTGCGAATTTGATTTTTGCGACGGAGTGGCATCCGGCTGACTCAGCGCTCGATTTCGACCCGGTCGTGATCGAAGCGCCGCATTCAAGCGCACGACTCTCCGCACGAATCTCTTGGGACCATCCGCGAATGCCGCTCAAGCCGCTCCCGCCTCCGGTCTATGTGGAGCTTTCCGGCTCTCAAATTGACGCGGGCGATCTGCTCTCCTGGGCGCGCGCGTTCGACTCCGGCATCGCCGACGATGCCTCCGTTCAGGGCCTCGCCTCGGTTCGAGGTGTTGCCGACGGCTGGCCTCTGCGCATCGTCAACACCGTCGTTTACGCGGATGGAGTAACACTCACCGCCGGTGGACTCCGCCGGCCCGCACGTCTGGGAGAGGTCCAACTCCGTTACGACCATGGCCTTGTTTCGCTCCTTCCCACCGAGTTTTCTTTCGGAACCGACGACAGCGCGCTGCGCCTGGAATCCTCCGCAAAATCGGGGCGCGGTGTGTTCAACACCACGCACCTCTCCGGCAGCCTCTCGGATGTCCGCGACCTGCTGGCCGCCGCTTCCGCGCTGGGATGGGATCCCACGCGCGGCTCGGATCTAGCCGGGCCCGTGCGCGGCGACCTGCGCTGGCAAGGCTCCGGGTATCCTTGGCACGAACCTCCTGTCGGATTTGTCGAGTGGGGAATGGGAGCAGGGGCCGCACCTGCAGACGGCTTGGGCGCCGCGTCGCTGCGCCTGCCCTTTTTGAATTTGCCAGTAGATCAAATTCGCGCGCGCGTCGACCTGAAGGCGGGCGTTCGCCATGTCACGCTGGCCTCCGCTCAGGCCTTTGGCGCGCGCTGGAGCGGGACGTTCGATCGCCGCGACATAGCCCCGGAGTGGCAATTCTCGCTTTCAGCCGACCGCCTGGCCGCCGCCGATCTGGACCGCTGGCTGAATCCGCGCTGGCGGGAGAGTTTTCTTGGCCGCATGTTTCCGTTTCTGAATTCCCGCGCCGCCTCGACAAGCATCGTGCCCGACAATTTTCGCGCCTCCGGCCGATTGAGTGTCGCGCGCTTTGGCCTCGCATCTCTGGTACTCAGCCGTTTGCAGGGAGACGTGCAAATTGATGGCCGCACGATCGATTTCAAAAACGCCGCGGCGCAACTTGGCGGAGGCACCATCGAAGGCTCCTTTGCGGCGCATCTGGATTCCGTGCCTTCTTACGAAGCAGAGTCCAATTTCTCGGGCATAGATATTTCTTCGATCACCGACGCCGATCCGCTGCTGGCCGGCTTCTTCGATGGCTCGGCGTCCGGCGAAGCTTCGTTTCGCGCACACGGTGCCACGCGCGCCGATCTCCTCACCTCGCTCGACTGCCGGGGCAGTGCGCTCGTCGCCAGGCCTCTCCTGCGCACGCTCGATCTATTTTCTTCCTTAAGCGATGGTGTTTCGCGCCCGGGCGCGAGCCGGCTCTCGGGTGCCTCTGCCGATTTCTCCTGCGCGCAACAGGTCGTGCGGCTGGAAAATCTTTCGCTCCAGTCTCCGGACTCAAACCTCGAGGGATCGGGTACCGTGGACTTCAGTCGCAACCTCAACATCGCTTTGCATGCGGTCAGTTCGACCTCTCCGGCGTACCGCTTGGCCGGTACGCTCGCCGTTCCGGAAGTCATCAGCATCCCCGCCACTCCGGCTGCTCGGCGCTCCCGCTAGCCACCGTTTGCCTCGCCTGCCGCCGTGTGCTAGCGTTTTTTCGATGCGTTGCCACCGCTTTACTTTTGCCGACCGGTTTATCGTCCGAGTCCTGCTGATCCTCACGCTGATCGTCTTCGCGGCGCTCGCTGGCGTGGCCAGCCAGCGCATTCAACTCGCGCCTCATTTTCTTCCCGGCCAGACTCTTCGCTACGAGATCAATTCCCGCGACCTGACTACCGGCCACACCACGGCGCCGATCGCCAATCCCGAGGGCGGCTCACATTCCACGCAAACCATTCACCTGCTCATTCGTCTGGACGTGATCGCTGCCGACACCAGCATTCCCGGCGCCGTCCGTATTCACGCTGTTTGCGAAAAATCCAACGCCCTATCCCAAGGCGACGCGCTCGATCTGGAATCCGTCGACGCAGACGAACACTACAACCGCATGGAAGGGCATTCTCTCGATTTTGTCGTTCAGCCGAGTGGCCAGGTCACCGGCGTCCGGGGCGCCGATCCGTTTTTTGCCGACCGCTCCTCCGCTGCGTCTCTGCTTTCCTGGCTGGGCAAAATTTCCTACGGCAATGTCCCGCGGACCGGCTTATCGCTCGGCGAGAAGTGGAAGACCGAGCGGCCGTTGCCTGATCTGCCGCTTGCCGGCCTCACCTGGCGCACGGACTCAACCTATGTCCGCAATGAGCCGTGCTCGTCCGGTAACCCTCCGGGCCAATCGAGCCCGCCGGCGCCTATCAGCGGAGGAGAATGCGCGGTGCTCCTCACGCGCTTCCAGATATTTCGCCGCGGCTCCTCGACTGCCGACGCCACTCCGGAGGAGTATCTACACAACGGCTTGCGCACCTCCGGCAAGTGGTCCGGCTCGGGCCAAAGCTCGGATTCCATAGCGCTTTCCACCGGTCTGCTAGTGAGCTCGACGCAAACCAGCACCCAAGACCTCGACTATCAGATCACTGGCTCAACCACGAAGTCGACCCTCCATCAACAGGGCACCACTGAGAGCCATTCGCAGATTACTTTGCTGCCCGATTCCACTGCCGCGCACTAGTCGCGGCCGCCAGCGCGCACTTGCGCGCTGCGGTATAATGTGTGGTTTCGGTAACACTCGGCGTACGCGCCATCGAGCACTGAGGCACCATCAATGGATTTTAAGCTAGCCAGCGACTACGAACCCCGCGGCGACCAGCCGCAGGCCATTTCCCAGCTCGCTCGCGGCCTCACCGACGGCGACCGCCATCAGGTGCTCCTCGGAGTAACCGGCTCCGGCAAGACGTTCACGATGGCCAAGGTCATCGAGCAGGCCAACCGGCCCGCCATCGTGCTGGCGCACAACAAAACCCTTGCTGCGCAGCTCTACCATGAGTTCAAGCGCTTTTTTCCGCAGAACGCGGTCGAATATTTCGTCAGCTACTACGATTACTACCAGCCGGAGGCTTACGTCCCGGCCAGCGATACCTTCATCGAGAAGGAATCGACCATCAACGACGAGCTCGATAAGCTGCGGATGAGCGCGACGCGCTCGCTCTTCGAGCGTCGCGACGTTATCGTCGTTTCTTCCGTTTCCTGCATCTACGGCATCGGATCGCCCGAGGCGTACTTCGGGATGCTTCTGCAGCTCGAGACGGGACAATCCATCCCGCGCGAGGCCATTCTCCGTAAGCTCGTGGAAATGCAGTACGACCGTGCCGAAGATCTTCGCCGCGGCACCTTCCGCGTCCGCGGCGACATCATGGAAATCCATCCGCCGTACGATGACTTCGCGGTGCGCATCGAGCTGTGGGGCAGCCAGGTGGAAGCCATCCGCAAGATCGATCCACTCACCGGCAAGGTACACTCCCGCGACGGCGAAGTCCCGCGCATCACCATCTATCCCAAGTCGCACTATGTTTTGCCCGCGGCGCAGCGCGAGCGCGCCATCCAGGGCATCTACGCTGAGCTGGAGTGGTGGAAGGCGGAGCTCGAGCGCCAGGGCAAGATCGTCGAGGCTCAGCGCGTGACGCAGCGCACACTGTTCGACATCGAGATGATGCGCACCATTGGCTACTGCCACGGCATCGAAAACTATTCGCGGCATATGTCCGGCCGCCTTCCCGGCGAGGCTCCGCCGACACTGCTCGACTACTTTCCGCTCGGACTATTTGCTTTTCGTCGATGAGTCGCACCAGAGCATTCCGCAGATTCGCGGCATGTATCACGGCGACCGCTCGCGCAAACAGACGCTGGTCGATTACGGCTTCCGCATGCCGTCGGCGCTCGACAATCGCCCGCTCACTTTCGAGGAGTTCGAGCACCGCACCAATCAAGTGCTATATGTGTCCGCCACGCCCGGCCCTTACGAGCTGACCAAATCGGGTGGCGTGGTGGTAGAGCAGGTAATCCGGCCGACGGGCCTAGAAGATCCGCAAGTGGAAGTCCGCCCGGTGAAGGGCCAAGTAGACGATTTACTGGAGGAAATTCGCGTGCGGGCTGGGCGCAACGAGCGCGTGCTGGTTACCACTCTTACGAAGCGCATGTCGGAGGATCTGGCCGAGTATTTTGCCGAAGTCGGAGTGCGGTGCCGCTACCTGCACTCGGAAATTGAAACGCTCGAGCGCATACGCATTCTGCGAGACCTGCGCCGCGGCGAATTTGACGTGCTGATTGGCATCAACCTGTTGCGCGAAGGACTCGATCTTCCCGAAGTCTCGCTAGTGGCGATCCTTGACGCGGATAAGGAGGGCTACCTTCGCAGCGCCACATCGCTCATTCAGACGATGGGCCGCTGCGCCCGCCACATTGAGGGACGCGCGATTCTCTACGCGGATACCATGACCGACTCCATGCGCAACGCCATCGGCGAGACCAGCCGCCGCCGCGCCAAACAGGAAGCCTACAACCGCGAGCACAACATCACTCCGCAATCCATCATCAAGTCGGTGGATATGCAACTCGCGGCCATCATCGAAGCCGACTACGTCACCGTTCCGGTCGACGAAGTCGTGACCAGCGACATTCACACTGAGGAACAGCTGCGGCACGCCGTCACTCAGCTTGAAGCGCAGATGCACGAGGCCGCCAAGAATTTCGAGTTCGAACGCGCCGCCGCGCTGCGTGACCGCATTCGCTCGCTGAGGCAGCGCGATCTGGGCGCAATCGCCGCTACCGAAGCTCCGTCGCCCGCCGTGCCGCCGGCCACGAACACCGCGTCGTCTTAGGTAACTTGTTCAACGTTGTTATCCCGAACCCGGCTGCGGTGTTTGCAGACGTCGGTGAGGCGTCTGCTTTTCTTCCGCCATGCACCTCACACGCGCGACCTCGGTAGCTTCGGCTAGCCCCTCTTTGTAGGGGCGGGTCTCAGACCCGCCCTCTATCTTTCCTTGCCGGGCATCCCCCGCGCTCTGTTCCGGTTTTGCGGGTGCCCCATCTGGCGCGCTCCTTGCGACAGGTGGGTCTTCGCCCAGCACCAATCGTCTTTCGCTCCACGGGGTCGACCATGCTATCCACGCACTGCGCCGGTTTGCGCCCTGGTGTATCATTTGGTGGGTGGAAGATAATTCCCAAAAACCGAGCCGTCCGATCACAGCCTGGATTGGCGAAGGCGCGGGCTGGCTCTTGCAGCACGTCGTTAGCGGGCTCGCGGCCACCGGCCTAACGCCCAACACGTTCACTTTTTTGGGCTTGGCGGTAAACGCCTGGGCCGCCGCACTGTTTGCCATGGGCCGGTTTCGCGCTGCGGCCGCGGTGCTTTTTCTCGCTGCCTTTCTCGACATGGCCGACGGCCAGGTGGCGCGGCGCGTCGGACGTGTGACGGCGTTCGGCGCTTTTCTCGATTCTACGCTCGATCGCTATTCCGACCTGGCGCTGTACATGGGGCTCGTCGTCTACTACACGCTGATCGGGCGCCCGTTCTACATGGTGCTGGCCGCAGTCGCGATGGCCAGTTCGTTCATGGTCAGCTATTCTCGCGCGCGCGCCGAATCGTTGATCCCTCTATGTAAAGTTGGCTTCATGGAGCGACCTGAGCGGTTAGTGCTGCTGATTCTCGGCGGCGTTTTCCTGCGCATGGCCCAGGCGCTTTGGGTCATCGCCATCATTTCGACCATCACTGTGATCCATCGCGTCATCTACACCTGGCAGGAGCTTCGGGCAGGGCGTTGCCTTCCAGAGGCTGCCGCCACCACTTCACAAACCTTCTAAGGTTTAGACCTTTCGGCCGTCGTGCTCCCGCAGAGACTCTTCCACAGGCGCCGCGACGATCTCCTGCACGCGCTGGCGCAGTTCATCCACACCTTTACGGCCCATCTGTGATGTATCGATCGTGTCGTGCAGATAGACAGTGACCTTGCCGGGATGCAGCATCCAGTGGCCGGTCCGGAAAAACTGGTATGAACCCACGATGCTCACCGGCACGATGGGCGCGCCAAATTTTTGCGCCAGGCTGAAAATACCTTTCTTGAAGGGCTGTACGTGGCCATGGCGGGTGCGCGAGCCCTCTGCAAAAGCGGCCAGGCTAATTCCTGAATCCAGCGCGGCCTTCGCTTTCTGGTTCATCCGCTCCAAACCTTCGCGGCTGGGCGCGTCCGGCACCGGAATGTTCCCGAAACGCCCCATCATCCACCCGTACACCGGCACCTTGAAGTGCGATTCGAGCTCGAAGCCGCGCACAAATTGGGGAATCGCCGAGTAGATCACGAAGGGATCGAAAATATTCACGTGGTTGCAGATGAAGACGCTAGTGCGCGTCGCGTCAAAGCCCGGCGCGCGCCGCACTTCGAACTTCACCCCGGCAAAGCGCAGGATATTCCTGAAGAACGCGCGCTGTGGCCAATCGTTTTTGCGCGGATCGACGAAAACTCCGAGAGCCACAAGAAGCGTGCCGACCACCGCAAAATGGACTCCACTCACTGCCCATAGCACCGCCGAACGCACCGTCAGCCAGGTTTGCCTCATAGGGTTTGCTTCATACCATCACGTCCAGCGCGCCGGGCAGTACTTCGAGCGACCGGCACTCCAGGCGCAGGATTTCGCCATCCACCATGGCGTTGACGGCGGGCCCCGGCTCGAAATCGACTCGCGTGGCGCCCGCACGAAACGCCAGCGAGTGGTCGATGTGCGTTCCACTGAAGAGCCGAGGAAAATTCCACAGCAGTCGCATGCGGCCCACCGGCTGCCAGCGCACGCACTCGATCAGGCCGTCGGTCGGGTCAGCCTTAGGCGCGATCATCATCTTTCCGCCTGTGAATTTGCTGTTGCTGAACGCCAGAAAAAGAAAAGGCCGGCGATCCCAGTCCGTTTCGCCCGCGAGTCTGTGTGGAAACGCCGAGTGTTGCAATTTCGCCAGTCGCGCGAGCACTGCGAAAATGTACCCCAGCTCGCCCCAGCGCTTGAAGCGGCGGTTGGCGATCTCCCCGGCGTCGGCAGGGAAGCCGAGGCTCAGAAGATTTAGGAAGTAGAGTGTGCCATCCGCGTGCCGCAGGCGAATCACGTCGCACGGCCGCCGCTTGCGGTTACGGACGGTTTCCAGGCTATATTCGATTCCGTGCGTCGTGAAGTCCCGCAAAAAGGAATTTCCGGTCCCCAGTGGCAAAAATCCCAGCGCGGGCCGCCCGCCTGTCTCGGCCTCCGGAAAAAGGCCGTTCACGATTTCGTGCGAGGTGCCGTCTCCCCCCACGGCCAGAAAATTCCGCACTCCCTGCGCGTAAGCTTTGCGCGCGATTTCCGTGGCCTCGCCGGCGCGCGCCGTACCGACGCTTTCCAGTTCTACGCCTGATTCTCGCAAGCGCTGGAGCGCTTCGGGCGCCAGCTTGCCGCATCGCCCGCCGCCGGCAGCCGGATTGACGATGGCGAGAAAGGACGGCTTCGCGAGCGACGGGTGCGCGCTCACAGCGGCACCACCGCCTCTCGGCCTACCGCTTTGCGAATCTGCTCCGCCAGCACCGGGCGTTTAATCTTGAGCGATGCGGTCACGGGAAAATCTTGCTCCCAAACCAGGTAGCCGCTCACCCGCTTGAAATTCGCTAGCCGCCGGTTTCGCTCCGCAAGCTCGGCGGCGATCTTTTCGCCGATGGGATGTCCGGCCTCCGCATGCAGCACCAGTACCAGCTTCTCTTCCACCATGCTGCGCTCCGGCCACAAATAGTTGGCCGCGAAGACACAGAATTCCTTTACGAGGAGACCTTCAAACGCCGTCTCGATGTCTTCGGGATAGATATTTTTCCCCTCTTCGGTCACGATCATGTTTTTCTTGCGCCCGAGGAGCTGCAGATGGCCGCTCGACTCCATGCGCCCAAGGTCGCCGGTCATCAGCCATCCGTCCACAATCGTCTCGGCGGTCATTTCCGGATCATCGAGATAGTGCGACATCACCGTCTTGCTACGCACCGCTACTTCGCCGACGCCTTCGGCGTCCGGATTCAAAATGCGCACTTCCATGCCTGGCAGCGGCTTGCCCACTGTGTCCGGGCGAAAGGGTTTAAAGTCGTTCAACGTAATCGCCGTGCCGGCTTCCGTGCAGCCATATCCGTTTCCCACCAGGATGCCCAGATCGTAGAGGAACTGCATCGTGGCCGGCTCCGTGAAGGCCCCGCCCACGAAGAGCGCGCGCAGTTCGCCGCCGAACGCCTCATGCACCTGAGGCAGCAGCTTCCGGCTGATCGCCGGATGCGGCTTCATACGCGTGAGCCGGCGATTCAAAGCGATCGCCGCGTTGAGCATCTTGCGTTTTCCGGGCGGCAGCTCGTCGAACCTCTGCCGCAGCCCGCGCTCGAGACTTTTCAGCACCGCTGGCACTAAGGCCATGTAAGTGATTTTGTAGCGCTTGAATGCTTCGCGAATGAACTCCGGGCGCAACGTGCGCAGATGAACCACCGTCGCCCCGCACACGAAAGGCCCGATAAAGCCGACCATGAAGTCGATGGCGTGGTTCGTCGGCAGAATGCTCAGATAGCGCACGCCCGGCCAGAAGGGATACAGCGCCGTCAGCGCGATGCATTGTTCCAGATAGTTTTGATGTGTTAGCACGCAGCCCTTCGGCCGGCCGCCCGTACCGGAGGAATAGACGATGCACGCCGCATCTTGCCGCCCGCGCTTCACAAACGCTGGCTCGCCCTCGCCGCGAAATTCCTCCCAGCGCTTCGCACCCGCCAGATCAGCCCCCGCGGGTGCCTCGGTGACCAGCACTGTCCGCCCCTTGATGTTGCCGAATCCCTCGGCCTTGGCCATCGCGCGCCAAACGTGAAACTCGGTGATCAGCACTTCGGCCTTGGAATGCGCCAAAAGCTTCAGCTGCTCGTCAGGCGTTAGTTTGTAGTCGAGGGGAACGAGCACGCCGCCACAGTAGAAAATCGCGTATGCGGAGATCAGCCATTTTGACTGATTGGTCATCAGGATCGCTGCGCGGGAGCCATTCCCGAAGTCCGTTTCCTCAAGCGCGCGCGCCAAGGGAACGGCAGCTTCCTTAAATTGACGGTAAGTCAGCCGGACGTTTTCCCGCTCGCGATCGGCCTCGATCAGGCATATCTCGTCCGGCCATCGCTCCAGCGCCGCGCGCAGCGCCTCGCCGAGGCAGTCGTATTGTCGAAGATCAAGCATTACAGGCGGGATTGAATGCGCTCGGCCAGCGTGCGGAAGTCGCTAACACCTTGCAGCTCGTAGTCGGGCAGCTCGATGCGGAAGTGTTGTTCGAGCCGCGTCAGCAGATCGAGAGCTTGCAAGCTGTTGATGCCCAGCTTCTTGAAAAAGTCGTCGTCCGGAGTGAGCTGCTCGCGGGGCACCTTAAAGTGCTCGGCGGCAAGCGCCAGAATGTCTTCAGTTGTTTTTTCTATCGCGGTCATAATTTCCAATCTTGCCACACTTCGGAGCCGCTGCACGCCGCTACGGCAAGTACGGCAGCGCGTCGGTCGACTCCACGAACTTGCGCAACCCCGCTTCGACGGCCGGTCGCGTGAACAGTTCGCAGAAGAGTTCGATCTCGCGCTGCAGCTCATCTTCCGGCACCGTTTTGATGAAATTCTTTGCTGCGGCCAGCGTCTCCCGATCGAATTTCCCGATTTGCGCCGCTGTGGCGCGTGCAACGCGCAAGGCATCGCCCTCGCCCGTTACTTGGCTCACGAGTCCCACGGCCTGCGCCTTGGCCGCCTGGATGCTACGCCCTGTCAGAAGTAGATCGCGTACAACCGCGTTGCCAAGATCGCGTTTCAGCCGCGGAATTCCGCCGAATCCGGGAATCAGCCCCAGACGCAACTCGGGAAAGCAGAACCGCGCCATCTTGTCCGCGACGATCAGATCGCACGCCAGCGCCAGCTCGAATCCGCCTCCAAACGTAACGCCGTGCACGACGGCGATTGTCGCGAGCGGCGCCGCGTCGATGGCATTCATCACCCGATGGATGCGCTCGAGGAAATCCCGCACGCCGGCCGCTCGCTCACGCGGTGCCATAGCTTGCGATTTTTCGTACAGCTCACGTAGATCGGCCCCCGCGCAAAACCCTTCCGAGCGCGCGCTGGACAGAATCAGCGCATGTACTTCTTTCTGCAGAGCCGGAAGCGCCGCCACTAGCCGTTCAAGTTCGACGAGCGTGGCCGAGCCGATTTCGTTGCACGGCGCGCGGTCCAGCGTCACTTCAATCGCGCCGTTCACGACCTGCCAGGATAGCGTCTCGCCTCGGAAGCTCTTCATGCCTGCCTTTTCTCATACATCTCTTCAATTTCCGCTGCGAATCGCGCCGCAATCGCATCGCGTTTCAGCTTGCCGTTGGCCGTCAGCAGCCCGCTCTCGATGCTGAAGGGTTCACCCAGCACGCGATATTGCCGGATCTGCTTGTAGTGCGGTTGGCCCTCGTTCATCGAATCGACCACCGCCTGCACACGCGAGCCGTCGGATCCATTGGTCGAGGCGATGGTGATCAGCGCAGAAAGGAATGCGCGCTGGTTGCCCACTAGCATTACCTGTTGGGCTTCAGGCAGACGCGCGATCAGGATGTCTTCGAGCGGCTCCGGCGCGACATTGTGCCCCGAACTCAGGATGATCAGATTCTTCAGCCGCCCGGTAATGCGCCAGTTGCCGCTGGCGTCCGCGTCACCCTGGTCGCCGGTATGAAACCAGCCATCCTCAAGCGCCTGCGCGGTAGCAACGGGCCGCTGCCAATAGCCGGGGAAAATATTTGGTCCGCGCGCCAGAATCTCGCCGTTGTCGGCAACCTTCATCTCCATTCCCGGAATAGCCGGCCCCACGCGTCCGGCCTCGACGCGCCGCGGATCGTCCATGGTGCAGATCGCGGTCGTTTCGGTGAGCCCATACACCTGTAAGACTGGAATTCCAATCATCTGGAAGAAAAGCTGCGTCTCTCGCGCGAGTGGAGCCGACCCGCAAATCAGCGCCTTCAGATTCGGCCCGATGCGCTTGCGGATATTCGGAAAAATAGCCGCGTTCGCGAAAGCCAGACACAGACGGTCGACGGCGCTGCTCGCGGCCGCTCCGCCAGCGAAATATTCCCGCTTGGCGCGCGTGTAGATCCCTGCAATCCACCCCGCTCCCTTTTGAATGTTTTCTTCGATCCGCGAGCGGAAACGCTCGAGCAGTGCGGGGACGTTCAGGAAATAATCAGGGCCGGCCACCGTGAGCTCGTCGGCCAGCTTGTTCAAGTCCGTGGACATCGAAAGCACGCTGTTTCGCGTGAGCGCGGTCAGCAGCAGAATCCAGGAGCCCGCGAAACAGAAAGGCAGGTAGTGGAAGACGCGCTCCGGCCCTCTGCGCCCTTCCATCGACGGCGCCATCAGCAAATCGAGCCGGGCGTTCGTCGCCCCCAGCATGTAATTCACGTTTCCGGCATTCACCACCACGCCCTTTGGCTCACCCGACGTGCCGGACGTGTAAATAATCGTCACCGCGTCGGAGTCCTCGTGGTGAACAGGCGCTCGCCATGCCAACGGCCCCGCTGCATCGCCACCGAAAATCTCGTCCATCAACTCCACAGGCGGCCCGCCCGGCCAGTTCTTCTTGATTTCGGCCGCCAGTGCGGAGTTCTCGCAGCAAACCAGCGACGGTGCAGAGTCCTTCATCATGCCCACGAGTTCCGCTGGCGCTTGTCGGACGTAAAGCGGCACGACGATGGCGCCCTCGGCTATCAGAGCTAGGTCCAGCGCGGCCCAGCGAATGGTGTTCGGCGCGATCATCGCGCAGCGGTCTCCCGGTTTCACTCCGCGCGCGGCTACAAACACGCGTGCCTGCTCCACAATGGCGCGCAGTTGGCCACCTGTCACTGCCACGGAGCGGTCATCCCGTATTTCGCAAAGCACGGTTGTCTCTACGTTACGCTCCAGCCGCGCGAAAATTGCTTCCAAGAACGTCATGATGCGAGCGCCTCGGCGTGCTTTGCGAATAGCCCACAAAGCAGCGGGCTGAGCGGAGGAAGATACTCCTCCCAACTACGCACTCCAGTGCGGACGGGAAACTCAGGATATTGCCGAGCGACGCGCTCTTCGAAATAGACGCCCATGCGCGCCATCGTTTGCAGGTTGCGCGTCACCGCGCGCCCCATAGCCTCTTGAATCTCTTCGCGCTCGCCATCGAGCGCCGCGAGCGCCGCCACGATCTTGTCCCCCAGATCGGCGTCATCCACTTGCATCAGTAAATGCTGGTGCTCGCGATCGCGCATCAGGTTGCGAATGCGCTCGTCCATCGTCACGCCCGCCGACGGCACTCCCGCCGGCATGGAAGTCACGATGGCGTGGAAGCGCGAGGAAAGCATGGAGCTCGATTCTCGCAAAATGCTAACCAGCTCGTACATGTTCAGATTTTCGGATGAAAAGAACGGCGCACCGCCGATGCGCCCGGCAATCTGCCGGCACGCGTCGCTGTCTAGCATTTCCATGCCCACTAATACCGGAAATACCGTGTGGCGCTGCCGGTGTCGCTGGATGCCTTCCGCCATGGCGGCCAGATATTTTTCGTACGCCGCATCCACTTCCGGGCCCGAACGGTGGAAATAGATCGTGCGGTAGTAGCTCTTGTCGAGCGCTCCGGTCAGCGAGTGGGCGATGGCTTTGACCAGCGAGGCGCTCACGGGCCAGTAGAACGGATTGATTGGGCAGATGGCCAGCACCGGCGTCCGTCCGTCCCATCCTGCCTCCCGCAGCTTCCTACGCCCGTATTCCGGAGGATGTGGCTCGAATGTCCAGGCGGTGTCCGTACCCAACTCGGTTGCGATCCCTAACTTGCCGAGCACTTCTTGCGACTCGATGTTGCGAGTGATCACCAGCGAATCGTGGCAGTAGCGGCGGCACATTTTTTGCAGTACCGCATCCATGGCTCCCGCTTCGGCGCCGTATGCGATGCTCAGTTTGTTTTGCGCGGAAGCGATTCCCAGCGAGCCGATCATCATCGTCGTCAGCGCGTTGGCGAATTTGCTTTTGAACGTCGATCCTTCGCAGGCCACCACGCCGTGGCTCTCGCGCACGGCGCGGTGCAGGAAGGGGGGGAACACGTCGGGCAGATGCACCTGCCGCGCGTCGCCGAAATATCCACGCGTCAGATCGAAGTTCTGCGTCATCACACTGAGTGAAATGTTTTCCGCGCCCAGCACGCGGCGCAGCTGGCGCAGAATTTCCTCCACGCGCACGTCCGACCCGGTGTTGCGGCAGCCGTTGTATCCCGCGCACAGCAGTTTCAGCTTTTCGCCCGGCTTCCACGGCTCTCCCGCGCCGAAGATCCACTCCATCTTGTTGAGTTCGATTAATCCGGCGACCCAGCCCTCGAGGATAAGATCCATCATGGCCGCGGCACCCGTGCTCCCGGTTCCACTCCCGCCTCGGCGGGCCATTCGCGGTACGGATACGCAAAACGCGACTTGATGCTGAACTGCAACAACGGCAGGCAATAATCCGAAAATCGCGCCGGTTGCTCTCCCATCTCGGCAACGACACGCGCATTGTCGAACACCGTGTTCCACACCAGGTAGGGCAGAAAGACCTTCAGCAGCTTTGCCAGACCGCCGATTTTCCCTTCGCGCCCGGCCAGCGCGTCGACCATCTTCGATGAGGGGCCCTCCAGACTCGGCAGATACGTGGGGCCTCGCTTGCCTTGTCCTCGCGATAGGGCGTTGGTCAGTTCTTGGAACATCTCCGAGCCCGTCCCGGACGAAAGGTGATAGATCTCGTGCAGCGGTTTTTCCTTCTGGTGCAGCGTTGCGATGGCGTTGGCCACGTAATTTACCGGCACGATGTCGATGCGGTCGCTGGGCCGGAAGGGAAGTGCCGGCAGTCCCGCCAAGAAGACGAACGCGCGCACCATTTCGAATTGGTTCGTCTCGGCCTTGCGGCTGTCGCCCAGCACGATGCTGGGGCGAAAAATCGTGCGCTGCACGTCAGGCAAAAGTTCGTGCACCATGTGCTCGCAAAACTTCTTTGTGCGCGCGTAAGGATCGTAGTCCGAGCGGCTCCAATCGATGGCGTTATCTTCCTCGACCACTTCGTTCGCGCGATGCCCCGCCACTGCTACGGTGCTCACATGGCTGAAGCGGCGCAGGCCGTGTTCGTCGCGCGCGCGCCGGGCCAACTGGATCACTTCCAGAGTGCCGCGTAAGTTCACGTTCAGGCAGCTCTTCTCCGATTTGCGATTCAGCGAAGCGGCGCAGTGGATCACAGAATCGGTACTGCGAACCAGCGCGGAATAATCCTCCTGGCTCAGTCCCAAATGCGGATTCGTAATGTCGCCCTGGAAAATGCGGATGCGCTCGCCCAGGAGCCGCTCAAAGCGCGGAAAATCTATGTGCAGCTGTAACGCGTGCCACAGCCGCGCGCGCGCCTCCTGCGGATCGCGCGCACGCACGAGCACGTTCAGCGAATCGGAGTGATCCGCAAGCAGGTTCGACGCCACGTGCGCGCCGATGTAGCCGGTGCTACCGGTCAGGAAGATGGCCACGGTGTTCGGGTATTCAGGGTGTCGCTGCCGGCAGGCCCGCTGCTCCCGCGACGCTCGTTTCGTGCGCCGCCAGAGGCACATTGCGTCGCGGCCGGGCTTCGGATGGACGCCCCTCGATCAGAGGATAGCACCACTTGCGGAGCGCCGGAATGTGCACGTTGATCCAGTAGTGCCACCAATCGATGGAGCGCGCGTCGTAGCTGAAGTCGTCGCGTTCGCCGGGAACCAGCTCCGCGCTCAGCCGCTCCACGTTTACGGCCTCAAACACATGGTCGTTATCCAGAATGAACGGCTCAAAGAGCGCGACAAGTTTGATCACCTTTTCGAGGTCGCGCTGCTGCCGTGCCAGCGGCGGCCGCACGAAGGGAAGCGGCTCCACGCTGCGGTTGATGGCCTGCACGATGGCCTTCTGCCTCGGTGCGGAAAGAGCCTCATACCGCGTCTTGGACACCGGGATGGTGTCGAATTTCAGGCGCAGCCGGTGCTCGAAGCCGCTCTGCGCGCGATAAAACTTGCGGTGTCCCAGGCCGGTCAACTCGATTGACCGCCCCATGTTGCACGGGTTGGCCACCGAAGTTGCCAGGTGGTACATGCGTTCGTGCCGCCGCGCTACCAGCGCCGCGCTGATCAGCGTCATCCCGCGGCAAACCAGATCCACGGGAATCAGGTCCAAACATTTGTTGGCGTTGGTCGGCAACTGCCGGAAAAAGGTTCCCAACAGATACGAGAGCGATGCGGATGTGTTCACTCCCTCATTCCAGCCGAGAAAGGGCTGCGCCACGGACGACTCCACGATCGACGGCCGCACCACGGCGATGGCCGCTCTCGGATGCGTGTCCAGATACTCCCGGATCATCGATTCCGAAAGGCTTTTCGTCATCGTATAGGTGTTCGGCCAGCCCAGGTCGGTCGCGCGCTGCATTCCGGCGTCCGTCACAGCTTGGCGCAGCCAGCGGATCCGTCCCTTTCGCACCTGGTTTTCCAGCGCCGCGCCTTGCAGGTTCTTCGCCGCGTGCTCCTTCGAGAGTGACTGCAGGCGGATTTCCTCGGTCACCTCCGCGGAATCCGCGCGCCTCTCGGTTTCGCGCACCAGTTCGTCAAGCGACTCCACTTCCTTGCGTGCATCGAATCCGGGTACGCGGCGCGGCGTGTAATTATTGGGAAGCTTTTCGAGGATACGGCCGTTCGTCCGCCCCACCGCGTAGCAGGTGGAGAGGTGCAGCAGCGCGGCGCGCTTCGATTGGTCCACGAAATCCAGCAGATGCGCGGTCGCATGGACGTTCATCGCCAGGGCGTCGCGCAGATCCGGATTGAAATCGGTCAGCCCGCCGCTGTTCACGATCAGGTCCAGCGACCGGAGCAATCGCTCACGCACTTCCGGCGCAAGGCCCAGACCCGGCTGGCTTGCGTCTCCGCTCACTACCTCGACGTGCGTCCGCAGGAAATCCGCAAGACCGTCGCCGTGGCGTGCCGCCAGCACATCGAATACGGGCGACTCCTCGATCAGCCGCTGAAAGCGGTCGAGCGCGGTCGCCGTGCGGTGGCTGCGAATCAGCAGGTGAATCCTGCCAATCTCCGGCAGGTCCGTTAGCAGGCTCGCGAGCCACACTTTGCCGATGAATCCGGTGGCCCCTATGAGCAGTATGTTTTTCCCGCGCAGCGTCTCGCGCACCGAAAGCGGCGCTTCGCCGTTGCGCGACGCGAACCGCACGACGGGAACCGCTACGCGGGGCGAAGGCCGCTCGACCGGCCGGATCGCTTCGTCCAGTACGCCCGGATTTCTCTGGAAGCCCAGGTCGACCGTCAGTTGTTCTCGCGCAACGCGGCCGTCCGGATTGTCTCCCCGCAATCTTGCGAGAGCGCCGCGCGGCCGTATCACCGGATCGAGCAGCCGCCCGGTGGCCATGCCGTCGCGGAAATCGAGGCGATTCGAAACGATCCACTCGACTCCCAGGTACTCGGCCAGCGGGCGCATGATGTGAGCCAGATCTTGGCTCACCAGCACCACCCGTGCGCCGGAGGCCATCACTTTTTTCAGTGCTGCCACGCCGGCGGGTTTCAGTCTCGGCTTCAGTGAATATTGAAAGTATTCTTCGCCTAGCAGGTCCAGGCGGTCGCGCGTCTGCCCACGGAGGACAGCGTGCAGCAGTCGAGTCGCGAACACACGGTTGGCGGCGTAAAAGAAAGGCCGAGCGATCGCCAACGCCACCACAGCGGTGCGGCGAGTCCAGCGTCCCAGAAAACTTTGCGCGTTCCAGGCGAAGAATCCCACCGGCCGGATGGCCGTCAGGTTTAGTAGGCTACCCTCGACGCGCCAGAAAACAGGTTCGCCCGCAGAGAAGGCGTTACCGTTTCCGTGTGCGGTGGCTGCCGGTTGCGATTTTATGTGGCCGAATGTGGACATTGCCGAACAAAGCCGAGGAAACTGCCAAGGACAGGCCCGAAATTAGCACGCTTTCCGCGCCGCAGGCAAGCAGCGCCCCGGACGCTTACTCTTCCAAGAGAATCTAATCGGCACTCCGGCGATTAGAAATTCCCGTAACCTATTCAAAACAAAGCTCGACGCAAGATCTAACCGACACTTTTGCTGTCTTTTTCAGCGCTCACTTCTTCTCCGGCTCCGACTGCTCGATCGTTTTCCGCCGGTAGCCAGGCATCTGAAGCTCGTCTTGCAGTAACCCGCCGGGCCACAAGATGCGCACCACGTCGACGAAGCCCTCAGTTCCGAGGCCGGCCGAAATCTCTGGCGACCCCTGACCCAAGTAACCAGAAGCACCGGAGATCTCCCAGGTTTGCCTCTGCGCGCCGGAGAAAATATCAACCTTTGCGCCGAGCGCCATGCGGTTATCGGGATCGCCTGAAAGCGAGATCGCCAGCCAGCCGTTTTGCTTAGCTCCGGCGGTTTTCAAGGGAGCCGGCCCAATGGGAACCTGCTTCAAAAGCACGGGCGGCAGGCCGCTCTGCGTGATCAGCAAGCCGGGAGTGCCGGTGCCGTCGAAATCGAAAGCGACCGCGCTGCGCGGATTGCGGAGCGCAATTTTGTCCAAGCCGGTTTCGTGGGTCACGTCGCGAAACCCGGCCGCGCCCTCGTTGCGCAATAGCTCGATCCGGCCTTCGCCGGCGAACGTCTCGCCTACGGCCACCAGATCGACCAAGCCGTCGTTGTCGTAGTCGAAGGCCGCCAATCCCCACCCGCGCATCCATCCTGGATCGGGCAGATCGACGCGCTCGAATGATTTGCCGTTCATATTCCGCCACAGGCTGAGGCCTGGCGGGCTCCAGTGCGTGAAGGCCAGATCCATCGCGCCGTCCTGGTTGAAATCGGCGGCCACAACGCCCGCGGTGGGTCCCGGCATATCTGCCGCCCACGGTGAAACACTGTTGAAGGCGCCGTCGCGGGTGTTCAGCAACATGCCGGGAGACTTTTGCCAGCCCGTCAGAACCACATCGATGGAGTTGTTCCGCAGGTGCGTGCCGAGGACCCCTACGGAAGGCGCGCTGCCTGCGAGGCCCATCTGTTTCGTGGCGTCTTCGAACGTGCCATCTCCCTTGCTGCGCCACAAGACGTTACCTTCTCCCGGCATATCGGTCGGGAAGGCAAACGGCTCGGAGGGATTGCCGAGAGGAAAGTCGGCAAACCGCATGACGTAGAGGTCCAGATCGCCGTCCTGATCGTAGTCGATGAACGTCAGCCCGAGGGCCAGTCCATCCATCCGCACCCCAGCCGCGTCCGTTACATCTTTGAACGTCCCGTGACCCTCGTTATGGAAGAGGGCGATGCCGTTGCCGGAGCTGATAGCCAGATCGGGATAGCCATCGTTGTCATAGTCGCCCACGGCGCAGCCCGTACCCTCGCCCTGAAAGTCGATTCCAGACTGCCTGGTGACATTGACGAATCTTCCGTTGCCGGCGTTGCGGTAGAGCGCCGCGTGGCCTTTGGCGTCGCCGCTCACCAGAAAAATATCCGGGCGCCCGTCGCCGTCATAGTCGAAGACGCAAGCGCCTGCCCCGAGAAACTGTGCGAGAGAAGACGCCGCCGATGCCGCGCCTGCTGGCTGGTCTCCCGCAATTGGCGCGGCGAGCGCTGGTGCGCGGCTTCCCGCGGCCACACGCCGCGGATTTGTCGAACCAGCGGCGATCCCCGCAAGCGCAGTCACGTCCACCCAGCGCACTCCAGGCGCCGGAAGCGCCACGGCTACTGGGATACTCATCATCTCAGCCTGGGAATACTTGCCCTGCTCGCCGTAGATGAAGCGTACGGGCTTCCCCAGCCCCAGAGCGGTCAGGCGCTGGTAGCGCTCCAGGTGAACTTGCGAGTCGTAGGTTCCTCCCAGATGGCCCAGCGCCTGGGAGAGTGCGTATTCGGCCGAGACGTGTAGAGGATCAAGCTGCAGACAGCGCCTGAACGCCGCGACCGCCTGGTCGTTGTGTCCTTGCTCGACCAGCACGAAGCCGATGAGAAACTGTGCGTCGGGGTCGTCTGGATCGATGGCCATCACTTTGTGCAGGTCGCCCAGTGCGGCATCCGGGTTTCCTTTGGCTCGCTCGAGCAACGCCAGGTTGAACCACACGCGCGGGTTTTCCGGATGGTGGTCGGAGTACGTCCCGAGGATCTTCTGGGCGTCGTCGTAGCGCTGCATGTTCAGCAGGGCGATACCGGCGTTTAGGCAGGCCGTTTCGGATTCGGGATTCATCACGCAGGCAGTCTGGAATTTCCCGACTGCATCGCTGAACTGGTGGCGATCCATCAAAGCCACTCCGACATTGTTTGTGCGGATCGCTTCGACGGGCGAGGGCGGTGGCGCGGGTTCAGCCGGCTGTGCGGCGGGCTTCGGCGCAGGTCTCTTCGTTTTGGAGGCGCTCTTGGGGGGTGGCTGTACTTGCCCGGCAGCGAGGCAGCTGAAAATCAGTACGGCGCAGGCGATGCGCAGCCAACGCAACGGGCTCGGTGGGCGCGGTGGGCGTTGTGCGCGGTCCATTATTCAGGATGCGGCGAGCGGAACCGAACCCTGAGCTGATTTCGCCATCGCGTGTCTCCCGGCAGATTCTAGCACCGCCCCATTATCGAGTGCCACCGCGCGTAAGCGAGTGTCATTTTCCACGGCGTGTTTCCGAACCCACGCCCGCGCAGACGACCTTTCGCCGTAACTAGTCTTACTTGCAACCGAAACGAAATGGCCCGGCCGCTGCTTTGTATTCAGTGTCGAGCGGCCCGCGAAACCAGCCACGCAGGCCAGAACAACGGAGGCGGCCATGATCAGCTTCATCGCATTCGCAGAAATTACCGGCGCCGTTCTGGCGGCTTTTGCGCTGGCGGTAGGTTTGGAGTGGATCGGGTTAAACGGCTTGATCCGGCTCATGCCCGTGCGGCGCAATTCGCCGAACGGACAGGGTCAATAAGCCAGCAGGAGAACGACGAGCGGTTCTCGGGAGCCTGCCAGAGGCGGGTCCGAGAGGCGGGAGGAACACATGCTATTCATGAAATACATGACGTTGGTCGGTTGCTTTGGGCTTCTCGCGGCTGCCGTCGGAGCCGTGCTGTACGACATCTATCTGGCGTTCGAACTGAATCGCATCCTCAACTACGGACTCCGCAGCAAGCCCAATCAGGCACCACTGGAAACAAACCAGCCTTCCAGCGTACCCACCCACGCGACCGTGGCCGCGCCGCGAACGCGCCGGGTGATCCGCTGGGACCTGGCATGCAAGCTCGCCGCAGCGGCGGCGCTCCTCGGGCTTGCCGGAAGTAGCATCCTGGTCGTGCCGGATGGCGTCGCCGCCGTGCGCATCAGCCAACTTTCCGGCGTGCGCCCGGGAACGCTGTATCCCGGAACGCACCTGATCGTCCCGCTGATCGAACACGTGGCGTTGTATGACATCCGCGACCAGGTATTTTCGACCGCGGCGGTGGAAATGCGCGGCGAGAAGCTGGAGGTGCTGATCGTGCAGGCGCACGAAGGCTTGCCGCTCGGCATGGCCGTGTCGGTGCGCTATCGCATCGATCCGAAGCGCCTCGATTACATCCAGGCCAACCTTCCGCAGCCGCTGGAGCCGGAAGTCATCGCGCCGGTGGTCTCGGCTACTTTCCATCAGCTCGCGCCCAACTATGTGGTGCGCGACGTTTTCTCGACCAAGCGTGAGGAGTTTCGCAGTCGCGCCGCCCAAGCCATTACCGAACGGCTGGGCGGTGACGCCATCATCGTGAAGGAAGTGCTGCTGCGCAAAATCGACTTGCCCGACGAGTATGCCAAGGGCCTGGAAGACCTGCTGCTGAAGGAGCAGGAGGACGATCGCACCTCGGTTCGACGCGGACATTGAGATGAAGCGTGTGCAGATCGCCGGTTCACAGGCGGAGGCCGCCAAGGTGCGCGACGTCAAGCGGGCCGAGGCTGCGGCGCAGGCGCAGGTGATCATGGCCAAGGCCGAATCCGACGCCATGGTCTACACGTTGCCGCTCAAGCAGAAGCAGATCGAGCAATCGCGCCTGGAGGCGCAGGCGCGCAAGGAAACCACCATCCAAGATGCCGACGCCGCGGCGCAAGCCAAGGTAATCGACAGCAAAGCCGAGCAGCAGCGGCAAAACCTACTGGCCGATTCGGAGGCTAATCGCATTCGCGTGACCTCGCTGGCCCAGGCGGAGCAGATGCAGCTCCAAGCCGCTGCGCTCAAGGCGAATCCGCTGCTCGTGCAGCTCACCGTGGCGCAAAGGCTTTCGGACCGCGTGCAGATCATGATGGTTCCTAGCGACGGCAAATTCTTTTTCGCCAATGACGCTCTGCGTTCCTCGGCTGCCGCCGAAGCGATGGCTCAGCCGATTGATCCGCCGGCCGCGAGCACGACGGCAAAACGATAGCGACCTTCCGGCAGCTCGCGCTCGCCCGGTTATCCGGTTTCCGGCGAGCGCGAGCCGGCCAAGGAGAAGCGCCGGCACAAACCCCTGCTGGCGGCCTCGCCTCGGGCGATCCGAAGCGAAGCCGCCCGCCGGCGCGGTAACGAGGAGCAAGCGGGTAAAGAGGCAGAGAAAAAGCAGATCCCCCACCCCCATCCGTAAAGGCGCGGCTGGGTTCGGAATAACAAACTGCCGATCGCGGCGATTGCCAGGTGGTTTTTGAGAATGTGCTATGATCGCTCTCGTCCAACGCATTGCATGCGCGTCCCAAGCCGATGCGGCTCGCTCCTCGATTCATTCTTCCGCTGAATATTTTTCCGCGACAAGGGTTTCTGCGGCGCAGGCTTCCCCTGCGCGGTTTTGTTTTGGCGCTGGGCCTTGCCGCTTTGGCCGGAGTTTCCTTCGCGCAGTCGCAATCCGCGACGCAGCCCGCGTCTGTTTGGATTGATGCCGTGCAAACCCTGGCCGCGCGAATTGTTTCGTTCACACCGCCCGCCGCTCCGCTCTATCTCGATTTCAAGAATCTCTCTTCGGTGGACGCCGGAGAAGCGGCAGCGGTTCGCCGCGAGCTAGCTGCGGAATTGCGCCTGCGGGGAATTGATTTGTCCACCGATTCCAGCGCTGCCGTGCAGGCGGAGGTGGCGCTTTCCGAATCCACCGACGAGTATCTGCTGGTGGCACACCTTCATCGCACGGATGCCGAACAAGTAGCTGTGGCAGTGGGTCCGCCGCACAGCGAGGGCAAGGGAGCCCCCGCGAGTTATTCATTCGCGCTCGCGCGCAAGGCGGTATGGGAGCAGCGCCAGCCCATTCTCGATTTTGCATACTTGCCGACGGATGCCGCCGGTGGCACGCCGTTGCTACTCATTCTCCAGGCGGACGACCTCATGCTTTGGGCCAAGCCGAGCGCAAAATGGGTTGTGGCGGAGAGCGCCCCGTTGCATCACGCAGCTCCGTGGCCTCGCGACCTGCGCGGATGGATCGACGTGAACAATCACAAGGTCGAACTGTCCGCCCTTGAGTGCACGGGCGATCTGGCGAAGCCGGCCGCCATGCAGTGTGCCGCCGCAAGCGCGAGCGGCAAGTTTCCCCGCGAGATGAAGCAGTTGCCACTGGCCGCGCCTATTGCGAATGGACGCGAATCCGGGAGCAGCCTGCTATTGGATTTGAACTGCGGCGGAGGCGGAGTGGTGCTGGTCACGGGTTCGGGAGATTGGACCGGACCGGATTCGATTCAAGCTTTCGAGCTGGAAGACGAGGCGCTGGTTGCCTCAGGAGATCCTATGCCGTTTCCGGGGCCGGTGCTGGCGCTGTGGCCCTCGGCCGATCTGAAGTCGGCGCGCGTGGTGGCGCGAAACCTGCGGACAGGAATGTATGAAGCCTCGGTTGTCTCCGTTACTTGCGGCAACTAGCGTTGTGCTGGCCACTGTCCTGGCTATCGCGCAGCCGGCGCGAAGTTCGCGTCGGCCGAAATATGGCGGCGTGCTGCGCGTGGAGATGGCCGCGGTAGTGAACTCGGTCGATCCCGCGATACAGGCTTCGAATCCCGAAGAAGCTGCTGCACGACAGGAAATCGACGCGCTGATTTACGAGCGGCGCAATACGGACGGGACATTTGCCGGCACTTCCGGTTCGGGGCCTTTCCGGTTGGCAGAGTGGGAGCCAGGAAAGCATGCGTCGCTCACGGCCAACGCGGACTTCGCAGGCGGCAGGCCCTTTCTAGACTCGATTGCGATTCAGATGGGACGCGCGGCCCGCGACCGGCTGCTCGATCTCGAATTGGACAAGACCGATTTCGCGGCCATCCCTCCGGAGGACGCGCGGCAGGCGCGCGATCGCGGTATTCGCGTGAGCGTCTCTCAGCCCGACGAGTTGCTGGCGATTGTGTTTCTCGCCGGGCATCCGGCGGGGGCGGACGCGCACGCGGGAGAAGCACTCTCGCGCTCGATCGACCGCGCTGCCATCGTCAATTTCATTCTCCAGAAAGAGGGCGAACCGTCCGGCGGACTGCTGCCGCAGTGGTCCAGCGGCACGGCATTTCTGTTTTCTACCGCTGTTGACGTTTCCGCAGCGCGCGCCTTATGGAGCCAAATCGCAGGCTCGCCGAAGATGGCGTTGGGATATGATTCGGACGATCCACTCGAGCAGGCGGTGGCAGAGCGGATTGTGGTAAACGCGCGGGAAGCGGGCATCGCTTTGCGCGCCCAGGCTATCGCCCGGGGAAGTGCGGCGTCTGGGACTATCGACGCGCGCCTCGTGCGATTGCGAATGAATTCACCGCACCCACGCGAAGCGTTGGCGAATATCCAAACGGCGCTTGCGCCGCTCGCGGTCTTGGACACCCAAGCGTCCTCGACGGGTTTGGCGCCCAATGCGACGCCGGAGCAGATTTACGAACGTGAGCGAACTATCGTGAACAGCTACCGTGTAGTGCCGTTGGTGTGGCTGCCGCAGGTGTATGGGCTCGGTGCGCGCGTGCGGAATTGGTCCGCGCCTGCCTCCGGTGAGCCATGGCCACTCGCGGACGTGTGGTTGGGAGACCCGCAGTGACGTTTCGCGCCAAGCTTTTCTGGATTTTCACACTCGCGCTGGCGCTCTCAGTGGCGGTCATCGCCGTGGGAGTGTCCGAGGTCACGCGCCGCGCCTTTGACCAGCTGAACGGCCAATACACGGATGCCTTTGTTGGGCAGTTCCGCCAGGAATTTACACGCAGCGGGCAAGAAGTCGTCAACCGCGTGAAGGCCATCGCGGAGGAGCAGGCGACCGTTCGTATGGCCGTGGAACTCAGCCTGCCCAAGGGCGACGCCTCGATCTACGTAAACGACGCGCGCGGCGTCTCACAGTCACATCAGCTGGACTTCATGGATTTCGTCAATAGCGACGGCACCATCATTTCTTCGGTCGAGTGGCCCGCGCGCTACGGCTACAAAATGGATTGGGTCGCGCAGCCGCAAGACTGGGTTTCGTTGGGTTCCTTCCTGATGAAGGTCGACACGCAGGACGGCCCGCAGTTGGGCCTGATGGCCGTGTCGCGCGTGCCGGTGGCGGACAAAGCTATCTATGTGATCGGCGGCCAGCGCATGGGCAAGGATTTTCTGGCATCGCTCGTGCTGCCCGCTGGAATGCGTTCGCTGCTGTACATGAATCTCGATCCGGATTTTCAGGCGGCCGATTTGGTGGACCCCTCGGGCCCGGCGGATCAGGCTGAGAAGTTCAGCCCCATCATTGCCGGCGAACGCCAGAATCCAGCCGAGCACACCGCGACAATCGCTTGGGGCTCCGACGAAGCCAGTTCGGAGACGTTCCACGCCTTGCCGCTCCTGGGGCGCCAGCAAGAGCTGCTGGGCGTGTTGCTGGTGGGAAGCTCGCGACACGATGTAGTCACTCTCGAGCGGCGCATTTTATGGCTGGCCACGGGTGTGGTGTTCGCCGGGTTGCTGCTCGGCTTGCTGATGAGCTGGTGGGGTGCGGCGCGCGTCACGCGACCGGTGCAGGAGTTGGCCCGGGGTGCGCACGAGGTTTCCCGCGGAAACTGGGGCGCGCGCGTGGAAGTGCATGGCCGGAACGAAATCGCACAGCTGGCGCGCGCCTTCAACCAGATGACGCAGGAGTTAACCGAGCAGCGCGAGCGCCTGGTGCAGACCGAGCGCGTGGCCGCATGGCGCGAGCTGGCGCGGCGGCTGGCGCACGAACTCAAGAACCCGCTCTTCCCGCTTCAGACTACGGTCGAGAACCTCCAGCGCGCCCGGGAGCAAAATTCAGATCAATTCAACGAAGTATTTGACGAGTCGACGGGCATCTTGCTGGCCGAAATCGAGAACCTGAAAAAGATTGTGGGGCGCTTCAGCGATTTCGCGCGCATGCCCCAACCGGAACTCGGGCCCGTGAATATCAACGACGTGGTGCGCGGATCGGTGAAGCTCTTCGAGGCGCAGTTCAGCGCCGTGGGGCGGCCGCCTATCACCTTGGAGCTGCATTTGGAAGAGGGGTTGCCACGCATTCAGGCAGATGCCGCGCTGCTGCACAAGGCGATCGAAAATTTGATCCTGAACGCCATGGACGCGATGCCCGCCGGCGGCGTCCTGATGCTGCACACGGAGAAGGACACCGACGGCGGCGTCAGTCTGGAAATTTCCGACACTGGCGGCGGGCTCACCAAGGAAGAGTGCGACCGCCTGTTCACTCCGTACTACACGACGAAACAGCACGGCACGGGATTGGGACTGGCCATCGCGCAGTCTGTGATCAGCGACCACGGCGGGCGGATTTCCGTCGAGAGCGAAACGGGCGTGGGGACGTCGTTCCACATTCATCTTCCGTTGCGGCCGCCGCTTCGCCCTGGGGAGGGGCCGATTCCGCTTACAGAAACGATTCCTGCTCCCCCTACTGTAGCCGTGGCTCCGACGCCGGCCCCCGAACCTCCCGCTCCCGCTGTCACCGAGGATCCCGTCGAAGCGTCCGTTGAAGCGGTCGTCGAGGCCACCGCTTCAACCGAAGAGCCTGCCAAGATCGAGGAATCCTAGTCGCGCCCATGCCTGCCAAGGCGCACATCCTGATTATCGACGACGATGCCAACACGCTCGCGTCCCTCGCTCGCGCGTTTCGTCTGGCGGGCCACGAAGCCACCGTCTGCGACAACGCGGCCCGTGCCTTGGAGTTGGTCAAGACCGAACGCTTCGATCTGATCCTCTCCGATGTGGTGATGCCCGGCAAAGATGGCATCGCGCTCCTGCAAGATCTTCGAACCGCGGGCGTCACCTCGCCTTCCGTGATGATGTCTGGCCAGGCCACTATCGAAATGGCGGTGAAGGCTACGCGGCTGGGCGCGCTCGATTTTCTGGAGAAGCCTATTTCCACCGACAAACTTTTGCTTACGGTGGAAAATGCATTGCGTCTCACGCGCCTGGAAACGGAAAATCGCGAACTGAAGCGGCAATTAGGGCGGCATCACATGGTGTGGGCCAGCTCGGCGATGCGCGAGGTAATGGCGCAAGTCGAGAATGTCGCTGCGAGCGATACGCGCGTCTGCATCCGCGGCGAAACTGGAACGGGGAAAGAGCTGATCGCCCGCGCCCTGCATGAGAAGAGCGCGCGGCGCGGCGCTCCATTCGTTTCGCTGAACTGCGCGGCGATTCCCGCCGAGTTGATGGAGTCGGAGCTTTTCGGTCACGAGAAGGGTTCCTTCACCGGCGCGGCGTCGCGGCACATCGGAAAGTTCGAGCAGGCCGACGGCGGCACGCTGTTCCTGGACGAAATCGGCGACATGCCGCTGACGATGCAGGCCAAGCTTTTGCGCGTGCTGGAGGAGGGCGAGATCGAGCGCGTCGGCGGCGACAAGCCGCTGGCGGTGGACGTGCGCGTGGTGGTGGCCACGCACCGCAATCTCGAGGAGCAGGTACGCCAGGGCACGTTTCGCGAAGATCTGTATCACCGCGTGTTTGTGTTCCCCATATTGCTGCCGCCTCTACGCGAGCGCCGCGAAGATATTTGCGTGCTGGCAGAACACTTCGTGCGCCAGCTCTCCGAGCAAAATCGCTGGAAGCCGAAATCGCTTTCGGGCGAGACGCTGGAAGCCTTGGAGCGCTATCCGTGGCCCGGAAATGTTCGCGAGCTGCGCAATGTGATCGAGCGCGCGTTGCTGTTGGCGGGCGGCGCGGAAGTTGACGCGGCCACTATCGAGCGGGCCCTGCCGCCGGCGTTCGCTGCGCCCGGCGCACCTGGTGGAATATCCGGCGCCCTGGTGGCGGGGACGCTAGCCCAGCGCGCGGAGGCCTTCGAGCGCGAAACGCTGCTGGCCGAACTCAAACGCAATCGTCACCACATGACCAACACCGCGAAGGCCCTGGGGCTCGAACGCAGCCACCTCTACAAGAAGTGCCAGCAATTGGGTATCGACCTGCGCACCCTTCGTCAGCCCGAGTAAAACATCAAGAAGAAGCGGCGGAGGCCTTGGGCGGCGGAAAGAAATGCCGCAGCAGTAGGTGCGTGGGAAGATATACCACTAGCAGCATAAACAGAAAAACGATCGCCACATACACGGGCGCCGGGCCCCATGCGCGATGGAGAAACGGGTCGGCAAAAACGAAGTTGGTGTTTCCCGACGGCGCTGTAAAGCGCGAAGCGATAAATATCGGCAGGGAAATCGCCGCTTGCAGTGTCCAACCGCGGCGGTCGTATCCGCAGCGATGCAGCGCCCACAGCAGCAGTACCGGCATCACCACGTGAAATAGACTGATTAGGCGCACCCAAAGCGGGTAGCCCGTATCGAAAAGATATTCTGTGCCGCCGACCAGGTGGCGTCCGAAGAGAATCTTCCAGCCCACGTCTAGCGTCCACACGGTATCGACCGCCAGCGATGCCACCGCTTGGCTCGAAATCAGCAGCGCGCTGTTGCTCCACAGCCCGACGCAAGTGAGGATCATCGCCACGTCCGAAAGATGCAGAAAATTGGCTGCGCCCCACGTGTGCCAATAAATCACGGCCCACACCACCAGCCAGGCGAGCGCGGACCGGCGCAGCCAATCCGGAAATGTGCACTGCTGAGCGCTCATGAGGGTCATAAGAGATCTTTAGGCCGCGGCCATCGTATCAAACGCCGGGCGAGTCGCGCGCGTAGCCTTTTGTTTCCCGCAATGCGAAAATGCCGCCATGGAAATGCTTCCTGCGCTTGCGGCAGTGGGCGGTGTGTGCGCCGCAGCGGGAGTTTTTTCCTGGGGCGCAGTAGCGCCGTCATCGCAACTCTTCGGCCCAACCGTCCGCCATACCGGAGACCAAGCCACTATCGCGCTCACTTTTGACGACGGTCCCAATCCGGCCCTGACTCCGTCGCTTCTAGAATTACTCGATCGCCACGCGGTGAAAGCAACGTTTTTTCTTATCGGCAAATGGGTCAGCTCGACGCCGACGCTGGCTGCGGAAATCTCCGCCGCCGGGCATACCATCGGCAACCATACCCATACGCACCCGGGGCTGGCGCTGTGTTCGCCGGCTCGAATTCTATCGGAGCTTGACCGCTGTGATGAAGCTATCGAGACAGCAACAGGGAAGAAGCCTCGTTCGATGCGCCCGCCATACGGATTTCGTGGTCCGCAGCTTGCGCCCGTAGTGCGCGAGCGCGGCGGAGCGGCCGTGGTGATGTGGTCGGCAATGGCGCGCGACTGGAAGCCGCAAGCCGCCGAGACAGTGATTGAGCGCTTGCGCCGGGTTCGGGGAGGCGATATCGTCCTACTGCACGATGGCGATCCGCATGTAGCGAACGCGGACCGCCGCCACACGGCGCTGGCTCTTGAATATTGGATTCCGCGATGGAAGGATGCCGGGATGCGTTTCGCCACCGTGGACGAGTTAATAGGGAAATAGATCCGCGGAATCACATAAGCCGACAAAACAGACAGGAATCATGGACGAAAAACGATTCTACGACGAGAAGGAAGAAACCAAGCAGATGCCGCTGAACTGCCCCTTTTGCCGGGAGGAGAATACTTACCCGGTGCGCTGGATGGTGCGTACCAAGAAGGCTCAGGTTCCCGGCGGCGCGAACGAGGAAGATCGCAAGCAGTTTGCCAAGGCGCGGTCTTACATGGTTCGGATCGACAATCTGGTGGCCTGCCGGAACATCCGCTGCCGCAAGCGCATCGAGCTGAGCGGGCAAACGGTTTTCTTGATCTGAGCTTTCGGCGTGGCGCGAGCGATGCTTCTTGCTCCGATGTCAGGCGACCGAAGTGGGCTGGCCCTTCAACACTTCGCGGATTTTCTTCGCGAGCGAAGTCATATTGAACGGCTTCTGGAGGAACTCCATGCCGCCCTCCAGCACTCCGTGCCGGAAAACGGTGTCGTCGGTATATCCCGAAACGTATAGCACCTTCATCGTCGGACGCTGAGCCGCCATCTGAGCGGCCACTTCGCGGCCGCTCAAGCGCGGCATGACCACGTCCGTGATCAGCAGATGAATCGGGCCTTGGTAGGACGCGGCGATTTCCAGCGCCTCGGTTCCGTCGCAAGCCTCGATGACGTTATATCCCGAATGTCTGAGGTAGTCTCGTACCAACTCGCGCACGTTCTGCTCGTCTTCCACAAAAAGAATAGTCTCCGAACCCGAAAGCGCCAGTGCTGGCGCTTTCTCGGCCACCGGAGCATCGACCGCTGCCATCACCTTCGGCAGATAAATCTTGAATGTCGTTCCGTGGCCGACTTCGCTGTAAACCCAAATGAAGCCGCCGCTCTGCTTCACAACGCCGTAGACGGTCGCGAGTCCGAGCCCCGTCCCTTTGCCGGGACCCTTGGTCGTAAAAAATGGCTCGAAGATACGCGATTGCGTCTGTGAATCCATGCCGTATCCCGTGTCGGTCACCGTCAGCATCACGTACCATCCGGGAACGACGCTGGTGTGCTGGGCGGCATAGCTTTGGTCTAGCTCCGTGTTGGCCGTCCCGATGGTCAGCCGTCCGCCATCGGGCATGGCGTCTCGGGCGTTGACCACCAGGTTCAGCAGCACTTGTTCGATCTGCCCCGGGTCAGCCTTCACGTGTCCCAGATTTGAAGCCGGAACGAAGGCCATTTCGATGTTTTCGCCGATGACCCGCGAGAACATCTTGATCATGCCCGCCACCAAGTCATTCATATCCAGCACACGCGGCTGCAACACCTGCTTGCGGCTGAATGCCAGCAATTGGCGCGTCAGTCCAGCGGCGCGGTCCGCGGCCTTATCGATCTGCTGCACGCTGTGCAGCATGGGAGGGGATTGTGTGAGCTGCTCGAGAAGAAGCTGCGCGTGGCCCTTCATCACCATCAGCAGATTGTTGAAATCGTGCGCGATGCCTCCGGCCAGCTCGCCAACGGCTTGCATCTTTTGTGACTGGCGCAGCTGATCGGTCAGTTGCTTGCGTTCGGTGACATCCAGGGCTACGCCGATCACGCCCACCACCGCGCCTTGATTGTCGTGCAGAGGACGCGCGTGGCAGTCGAAGATCCGGCCCTCCCATTCCATCTCGTAGGTCACCGTTTGCCCCGCCAGCGCTTTCCGATGCGCGGTTATGGCCGGATATCCGGGGTCGTCGGTGCGGTAATACTCAGCCACCGTCTGGCCTACAATCGAGTTGGTGTGTTGGCCAAGCGCCTCCAGGGCGGCGCCGGTGGAGGAAGTGAAGCGCAGTTGCGTATCGGTGGTCCACAGCAGGCCGGCATCTCTTCCACCATTACCGCCAGGCGCGCGCGCTCTTCGTGACGCTCGATCTGCCCTCGTTCCAGATCGTCCAACATGCTGTTGATCGCGCTTCCTAGGCGGGCAATCTCATCGTTGCCGAACACTGGCAGCCTCGCGGCCAGATCTCCGCTCAGGCCGATGCGGGCAATGCCGTCGCTTAAAGCGGCGGCCCGGGAGATGACGAATCGCTCAAGCAGGAACATGGTAGCCGCCCCGAACAACATGCCGGCGGCGAGCAGCAGAAGAAGAAACTGCAGCAGGCTGGTCTGGCCCTGCTGGTAGATAGTGCGCGGCAGAAGAACGCGAATGATCACCGCGGGCTTGCCGTAAACATCATGCAGCGCTTGGTACGCGGCCAGCGAGTTCGTGGAATAGGGCCGGAACAGTACCGGGTTGCGATCCGTTATGTCTTGCGCCGCCTGGCGAAAATCGCTTGGGGCTGAGTTGCTCTCGATGGGCTGCATCTCCACAGGCACGTGCGTGATCGCTCCGAGCCGCAAAATCTCGTCCGCGTCGAGCTGGCGTCCGACAATAAGAGTCCCGCCAGACCTGGCCTCCGGTGAATCGCCCGGCGCGATAGGGCTGGAATTCACCAGCACCGGGCCCGTAGCAAGCATCAGGATTCCGCTCACGTCGTGAGTCGCGCCCAGCAGGGGAGACCCAGGCTGCAGGTGACGATCGATATCGGCGGGTGCCTGTGCGGGCTGCATCGCCGGGAGGTTGAATCCCTGCGACAGGATCTTGCGGCCCTGGCCGTCGACCACCACCGCGAAGTTGACGCGCAGCTGCTCGAAGAAAGACGCCGGTAGGGCAGCGGTCGATCCGCGCCGGACGTCGTCGCGCCCTAGTAGGGAATCCCAATCGGCATACTGATCGGCGCTGTGCCTCAAGACATCCAGTTCGTTAGAGATGGCGCTGGAGGTCTGTTCCAGGTTCTGGAGGGCGAAATCCGTTTCGACCTTATAGAAGCCGCGCAGAATCACCATGCGCGTGAGCGGGTAGAGTCCGCTCATCAGGCCGGCAAACGCCAGCATGATGATGAACAGAGTCTTCCCGCGCAGGGAACTGTGCAATCTCGATGTCATTCTGGCGCGATCCCAAGGCCTGAAAGGGCTACTTCAGTATAGAGTGGTCAGCCGTCGCACCGGTGGGCGGGTGCCCAGTCGTACACGGGGTCCCCTCCGCTCACGTCATTATTCAGGCGACCGGCGAGTCAGTCACCCGCGACTTCCTTCCCCGGTAGGCTTACAATGCAGAGTAGGGCGGAGCATCTCGGTTTGCGTCGGGCGCATCCTTTTGAGTAGCGGTGCTCAGACGCTGGTTTGGGAGATTCATGACCCGAAGAAAACATCTCCTGGCGGTTTATGCAGGCGCTCTGTCGCTTTTCCTAGCCGGCGCCGCAGCGGGCCAAGCCCCATCCGGCCCAACTCCCCCGGCGTCGGAACCACCCACGGCGATAAAGGCAGCGCCCACTGCTTCTCAAGCATCCGCCCAACCGCCGGCTGAAACACCCGCCCAAGCGTCGCCGTCCGCCGCTCCCAACTCTGCCAAAGTTCGGCTGCGTCTCCGGTACCTACCACCGTGCCAAGCAGCGCCGCAAAGATTGAAGTTCCCAGCGGGACGCACATTCCTCTCGTCCTTCACAACGCCATCTCCACGCGCAGCGCGCGCCCCGGCGATCCCGTCTACTTCGAGACGCTGTTTCCCATCATGATAGACGGCAAAGTAGCGATTCCGGCCGGTTCCTACGTCAGCGGGGAAGTGACGGATTCCAAGCGCCCAGGCCGCGTGAAGGGCCGCGGTGAGCTGATGTTGAAGTTGACCGTAATGATTCTGCCCAACGCCTACATGGTCAATCTGAACGCGTCGCCCAGCAACGCCGGCACCGGCGGCGGCGAAACGGTGAATGGCGAAGGCGCAATCATAGGGGACAGCGACAAGGCTTCCGACGCCGGGACGGTGATTAAAACGACGGCGGCTGGCGCGGGCCTCGGTGGAATCGCTGCGAGTGGTAAGGGTGCGGGCATCGGCGCGGGCATTGGCGCGGCGGCAGGTCTGGCCGCCGTCCTCCTCTCGCGCGGACCTGAGGCTGAACTGCCGCGCGGATCAACCGTAGAGGTGGTAACCAACCGCGCGATTCTGCTGGATGCCGACAAGGTGCAGTTCACTGGACCGGGGCAAGCCTCTGCGTTGCCGGGCCCGGCGAATCGGGAACCACAGAGGAACAAAGTTCCGTTCTAATCGACGGCGTTAGCCTTGATGCGGCGCCGCTCGTTGCAACAGAGATTCCTCCGCAGCAAATCGCATGGGTGAAAACGCGCTGACTTCGGTGGTCATGCCCCGCTCGCCCAGAATCCAACTCCTGATCAACTTCGCGGTAATCGGCGCCAGCAAGATGCCGTTCCTATAATGGCCCGTGGCCATCAGCAGCCCGGGCGTGTCGGTTGGCCCGAGGATCGGCAGATCGTCCGGAGTGCCAGGCCGCAGTCCGCACCATCTGTCGACTATTTCGGCATCGGCTAGGCCGGGCATCAGTTCGATTGCGGCATCCATGATTTTGCGTAGCCCTTCCGGCGTCACCCGCTTCTCAAATCCCGCCTCTTCCGAGGTGCTGCCCGCCACGATCTGTCCGTTGCTTCGGGGAACCAGATAGCCTCGATCGGAACGCAGCACCGCCTCGAGAGGCGCGCCGCTGTGGCGCAGCGCGATCATTTGCCCGCGCACCGGACGCGTCGGAGCGTAGCGGGCGAGGGAGCGTGCCATGGGGTCGCCACCCGGAAAGATCTCTAGCGGAAAAGCATCCCGCGGCAATTACTACGTGCTGGGCGTGAATTTTCTCTTCGCCAGCTAGCACGCCCGTGCATCGGCCACTCTCCAATAGAAGCCTCGTGATGCCCCGGCCGGAAACGATTTCCACTCCGCGCTTCTGCGCCGCGGCCAGCGTGACGTCGAAGAGTGCTCGGGGCTCGACGGTCGCTTCTTCGGGCAGCCAGATGGCCGCGCAATCGCGGCCAGTCGCTTTCCCGGCGGCGTGCCCGGCCGTCGAAACGGGCTCAGCCACGATTCCGAGATTTCGGTAGCGGGTGAGTCGTTCGTCGCGCTCGGCGACGCCGTGCGGCGGTAAGAATATCTCCAGCGCTCCATTACGCGCGTATCCCGTGGATTTTCCCGACGCGGCTTCCACGGCGGCGACGAATCCCGGATACTCCCTGAGGCTGGCCATCCCCAACGGAACCAGCGCGGCATCGTGCGCTGACTCTGGCGCCGGCGACAGCATGCCCGCCGCGGCCCACGACGCCTCCTGCCCCGGCTCCTGCCGATCGAATACAGCGACGCGCAGGGTTTCCGGCGCAAGCTCGAAGGCAATCGAGGTGCCGATCAATCCGCCGCCCACGATCACCACATCGTATGTGCTCACGGCTTCATCCGCGCTAAGTTTCTGCATCGAGTGCCAGCGTCAGCAGGAGTGCGTCTTCGATGGGAGCGGAGTAGTAGCGCGGGCGGCGCCCCGTTTCGAGGAATCCGTGGCGCTCGTAGAATTTCCGCGCGGTTTGGTTCGACGCGCGAACTTCGAGATAGATTTTTTCGGCCCGCGCAGCCTTGGCCCAGGCCAGGAGTTCGTTCAGCAGGCGCGCGCCAATGCCTTGGCGCCGCATTCCGGGCCGTACCGCAAAGTTCAGGACTTCGACATCGCCGGCCACTGGGCGCGCGGTGATAAACCCGTAGATGCTTCCGTCGGATTCGGCAGCCCATCCCGCCATGTTCTCTTGGGCGAGCCGTTCGTAGGCGCCTTTGCTCCACTGTGCGATCTCCGGTGACTCAGCTTGAACGCCGAGAATAGCTTCGGCATCCTCCGGCTCAATGGGCCGGATGTTCAAAGGCCCGCCGGGGGTTTCCAGTTGAGTTCGGCGTCCGACCGCCGCACGTAGTTCGCATCCAGGTTCAGCGCGTCGGTCAAGCGCCCTCGCTTCGCGTGCAGGATTCCGAGCCGCCCGATGTGCGGGGCCAGGACTGCGGAGACGTGCTCGACGTGGACGCTCTCCGCCCACGCGCTCGAAGCTCGGAATTCGCCGAGCGGCTTGGCCAACAGCGCCGGATCGGGCGTGGCGATTGCCACGGATTCCAGCGCCTCTGATCCTGTCCTCCAGCTTGTAAGCTCCTTAAGGAATTCCTCGGGAGTCGCGACGCGCTCTTCTTGCTCCGCTACCCACGCATCTGGAAATTGACCATCCAGCAAGGGACCGTTCGGCTCCGCGCCGCCCTGGCGCCGGTATTTGCCGAAATAGATTTGGCCGCGCCGCGCATCCAGCACCGGAATCACGATTTTTGCGCCGCAACGGGACTGCTCGGCCACGGCTTCCAGTCCGCTCACCGCCGCGATCGGCTTGCCATACACCTCGGCCCATCCCTTCACTGCCGTGAGCCCGACGCGCAGCCCGGTAAAAGAGCCCGGACCGCTGCACACCGCGAACAAATCGAATTCATTGAGGTTTAATGAGAATTCGTCGAGCAAAAATTGAAGCTGGCGGAAGAATCGCGAGGAATATGCTTCATCGGTACGCGTCGAAACCAAGCCCAGGCATTCGTTTTCGCGCAGTATAGCGATGCTTCCAGCGGGCGAAGATGTATCCAAGGCGAGAGTTCGCACGTGCCCCATTATAGGGCAATTGCGCTGCCAAACACCGCGAAAACAGGCCCTTCCGGCAAAATAGATCCCTGAGAAATCGATTAGAATCCCTTGACCCGCGCTCTGCGTGAGCCTAAGATTCGCTTAGGTAGTTTGGGGGAGGGAGCTCTAGTCTATGGACTTTAAGCTAGGCGAAAAGGTCGTGTATCCCAATCACGGTGTAGGGCTCATCGAACAAATCAGCTACGGTTACGTCAACGGAAAATCAGAACGCTTTTACATGTTGCGGATACTTTCGAGCGGCTTGAAAGTAATGGTCCCACAAGCCAATGTCGAAAGCGTAGGTTTACGCCCGATTATCCGCTCCACTCAAGCCGGCGCTGTCCTCTCCTATTTGGAAAAGGGCCGTTCCGCTTCCCACCACGATTGGAAACACCGCTTCAAAGAGAATTCAGACCGGATGCGCACTGGATCCCTGATGGAAGTAGCCGCGGTCCTAAAGGGGCTGGTAGCTCTCAGCCGCACAAAACCTCTCTCGTTTCGCGAAAAGAAGATGCTCGAACGCGCCAAATATCTTCTGATCAGCGAGCTGGCTACCGTGCGGAACACCACCGAGCAGGCCGTGGAATCAAACATCGTCCGCGCCCTGGCTAAGGCCAAGCTCCAGATGCCCCAGGTGGCGCTGCTTCCGGATTAGTTGTCGCTTCGGCGAAATTCAGCCGGGCGCAAGCGGAAAGGCTTGCGCCCGGTTTTTTCTTTTAGCCCACCTTGATTTGAGATCTGTGGCGTACCTTTCCCGCCAGCCCGCGGCACGGGCGAAGTTGACGTTCCCCCTTCTCCCGTTTAGAATTTTTCTGAGCGGCTTTCTGCACCATCGTAGGCACCCAATATGAGCCCGGCTAGCTTGCAAAGGCGCCACCAGCAAATCCTCACCGACGTAGTGCGCGCGTATATCGAAACCGGCGAGCCGGTTTCTTCGCGCATCGTCGCGCGCCGCCACATCGAGCCGCTGAGCTCGGCGACTGTGCGCAACGTGATGGTGGAACTCGAAGAAGGCGGGTATCTATATCAGCCGCATACCTCCGCCGGACGGGTCCCGACGGCTGCCGCCTATCGCTTCTTCGTCGAGCAGGTCACCGCGCAGGCCACCGCCAGCCCGGAAGATCGACAATGGATTCGCCGCGAACTTGAAGCCGCGCAGACTCCCGAAGCGGTGATGGAGCGCGCCAGCCACGTCCTTTCCGCAGTCTCTCGCGGCTTGGGGATTTTTATCTCGCCGCCCCTGGCTCGCAGCGTGGTCGAACACCTGCGTTTCCTGCTCGTCCCCGATAACCGCATCCTGGTTGTGCTGGTCACCTCCGGTGGTCAGACTCGCGACAAGCTGATTCGCCCGGAGCGCTCCTTCCGCCAGGAGGATCTCGATCGCATCGCTGCGTATCTCAATCACCACTACGTTGGCCGGACCCTCGAAGCCATGCGCGCCGATCTGCGTGCAGAGGTCGAGCGCGACCGCGAACAATACGGCCGCCTGGCCACCGACGCGCTCATTCTTTGCGATCCGGCTATCCTTGGCGAGTCCGAAGGCGAACGCAAAGTCTACGTGGAGGGCGCAGCGCGAATCGCCTCCTCGGTTGAATTCACCGATCAGGACCAGCTTCGCGAGCTGCTCGAAGCCATCGAAGAGAAGGATCGCCTGATCGCCCTGCTGAACCGCTGCATCGAATCGCCCGAGCCTGTGCACGTCGAGCTGGGACTCGACCAGATGTCCGGCGCCGGCAAAAATCTGGCGCTCGTTTCGGCGTCCTATACTTCGAACGACCAGGTGCAGGGCACGCTGGGAATCCTTGCGCCTATGCGCATGCACTACGAGCGCGTGATCACCGCCGTGGCTTTCATGGCCCAGTTTTTCTCGAACGATTCCGAGGACGACATTCCATCGTGAGCGCCCACAAAGACAAGCCCATCGAGTTCGATCCCGCCGCGCGGGCGAATCAGCAGGCCGCGGAGCCTAATGAGCCGCCGGCCGGGGATCCGCCCGACGAAGTGCAGAAGCTCCTTGCTGAAAAACAGGAGCTGATGAATACACTCCTTCGCCGCCAGGCCGACTTCGAGAATTTCCGCAAGCGAGTGGAGAAGGAGCGTCAGCAGGAGCGCCATCGCGCCGCCGAACTGCTGGTCGAGCAGCTTCTTCCGGTGCTCGATGCCTTCGATCTCGCCTTGGGCGGCGCCGATGAGGGCGCTAGCGCCGAATATCGCAAGGGTTTCGAGCTCATCCGCCGCCAGCTTTGGGATGCGCTCGCCAAACAGGGTTTGGTGCGCATCGAATCGGTGGGCAAGGAATTCAATCCCCACTTCCACCATGCGATCGATCGGATGCAAACGTCCGAGTTCGAGGATGGAACCGTGGTTGGTGAGTTGCAGCCCGGGTATATGTTTCACGAGCGCGTCCTGAGGCCTGCCATGGTACGCGTAGCCAGCGCGCCCGAGGCGCCCGACGCGGAAAAGACCCAGCGCATCACCCGGCACAGAAACTGAAGTCGCCGCGCGCGGCCGTAGGCCCAGCGGCAAGAAAATGAAAAGGGAAGAGACGAATGGCTGAAGTCCAAGTCGACTACTACGAAATTCTTAGCGTGGCTCGCGATGCTTCGGGCGATCAGATAAAGTCTGCCTATCGCAAGGCTGCGCTCAAATGGCATCCGGATCGCAATCCCGAGAGCACAGCCCGAAGCCGAAAAGAAATTCCGCCAGGCTTCTGAGGCGTATAGCGTTCTCTCCGATCCGCAGAAGCGCTCGATCTACGACCGCTTCGGCCATGCCGGCCTCTCCAATCGCGGATTTGAGTCCACCGGATTCAACTCCACCATCTTTGAAGAGTTTCAGGATATCTTCGGCGACCTCTTCGGTTTCGATCAGGTTTTCGGCGGCGGGGCGGCGGGCAGCCGGCGTGGGCGCGGCTCGCGTGGCCAGCGCGGCAATGACCTCCGCTACGACATGTCGCTGACCTTTGAAGAGGCTGCCGCCGGCGTCACCAGCAAGATTCGCATCGCGCGCGCCGAGCTTTGTGAATCCTGCCACGGCACGGGCGCCAAGCCCGGCAGCGGGATGGCTGCCTGCCGCACTTGCGGCGGCCGCGGACAGATGAGCTACCAGCAGGGATTTTTCTCTATCACGCGCACCTGCCCCGCTTGCCGCGGCGCGGGCCAAGTGATCAAAGAGGCCTGCGAGACTTGCCGCGGGCAGGGACGCATCGAGCGCGAACGGACCCACGAAGTGCACGTTCCGCCGGGAGTCGATTCCGGCACGCGCCTGCGCATGGCCGGGCAAGGCGAACCGGGGGTCAATGGTGGTTCTGCGGGCGACCTTTACATTTTTCTCGAAGTGAAGGAGCACTCCTTTTTCGAGCGGCGCGGCGCCGATCTCTACTGCACGATTCCCATCAGCATTCCGCAGGCCGCGCTTGGCGCAAAGATCAAGATTCCCGCGCTGCAAGGGGAGCACGATCTTGAAATCCCCGAAGGAACCGAGTCCGGCCAGATCTTCCGCATCAAAGGCAAGGGGCTGCCGAATCCGCACGGAGGCCGCGGCGATCTCTACGCGAATATTCGCGTGGTCGTGCCGTCGAAAATCTCCCGCGACCAGCGCCGCTTGCTCGAACAGCTCGGCCAATCGATGAAAGTCGAGAACAAGCCGGTTGAGCGCTCGTCCAGCTTCTTCGACAAAGTAAAAGACATCTTCGGCTAGCCCCATGCGCCGGCGCTTCTTCGTCGAAGGCTTCGAGTCCAACTCCGCCATGCTTCTCGGCGAAACCGCCGAGCATCTCGGCCGCGTGCTGCGCGCCGAAGCTCGGCCAGCTCTATGAATTGAGCGATGGCCAGCGCGTATGGCTCGCCAAGATCGAGCGCGTCGCGCTCTCCAAGCGCGGCGAAAGCTCCATCGAATTCTCGCTGGTTGAGCCGATAACGTCGGGCACTGCAAGCGAGCCTTCCACTGCAATTCACCTGCTCGTTTCGGTCATCAAGTTCGACCGCTTCGAATGGTGCCTTGAAAAAGCCACAGAACTCGGTGTGACGGAGATCCTTCCGCTTCTGGCTGTTCGTACGGACAAGCCCCTCGTGGTCGCGGCGGCCAAGCGCCATGAACGATGGCGGAGGATTTTGGTCGAGTCGGCGCAACAGTCTCGCCGCCTTCGTCCGCCGATCCTCCAGGCGCTGACTCCGCCCGAAAAAGCCTTTGCGCTGTATTCCTCCGTGGATCGCAAAATCCTGCTTTCCGAACGCTCGAACGCGGCTCCGCTCGCGTCAATAATCCGCTCCCCCGAAAACGCGCCTTCTCTGTCGCCCCCCACCGCGGCAGCGCTGGCAACCGGCCCCGAAGGCGGATGGACCGATACCGAATTCGCCGCAGCCCGCGCCGCCGGCTTTGTGGAAGCCTCGCTCGGGGAAAATATCTTGCGCACCGAAACCGCAGTCATTGCTTCCCTCTCCGTGGTGCGCTTCGTCTAAACAAGTGACGCTGCGGGTTTCGCTTCTGGAGCCCATTACTTTGACTCCATTCGCAGCCATGATATAAATGGACATAGGCTCCATGCAGGAAACTCCACAGTCCGGCGCTCCCGCACCAGAAAGTGCGCCCTTACAGCGCGAGTTGCGCAGTTGGACGCGCGACCTCGCCGTGGCCCTCGGCCTCGCTATCGTGGTGATGATTTTTCTCTACCAGCCGGTAAAAGTGGAAGGCACCAGCATGAATCCGCTCTTGAGCGATCAGGAGCGCATCTTCATCAACAAATTTGTTTACCGCTTTGAGCCCATCGAGCGCGGCGACGTCATCGTTTTCTGGTATCCTCTGGACCGTTCGAAATCTTTTATCAAACGCGTGGTGGGCTTGCCCGGTGAAACCGTTGAGATTCGTTCCGGCCATCTCTACGTCAATGGCGAGGAACTGCCGGATCAATTCGTGCCGCCCGGATATCTCGATGGCTCCAACTACGCGCCGCGCCAGATTCCCGAGGACAACTATTTCGTTCTGGGCGATCATCGGGACAGCTCCAATGACTCGCGCGTTTTCGGCTCCGTTCCGCGGTCTTACATCTATGGCAAAGCCGTCTTCGCTTACTGGCCGGTGGATCATTTCGGATCGCTTGCCTCTACTTCCACCGTCAATGCGGCATCCAAATGAAATCATCTTCTGGAGGACACACTGACCGAGGCCCTCGCAGGTCGCGCGATTCTCGCGCTCGAGGACGGAAGAGTCTTTAACGGACGCGGCGCGGGTGCCACCACCCGCCGCGGTGGCGAAGTCGTTTTTAATACCAGTCTCACCGGCTATCAGGAAGTCTTCACCGATCCCAGTTATTCGGGGCAGATCGTCTGCCTCACCTATCCGCACATTGGGAACGTCGGCGCCAATTGCGACGATGAGGAATCTCCCAAGCCTTACATCGAAGGCCTGGTGGTGCGCGAATTTTGTGCTCTGGCCTCCAATTGGCGCTCGAGTGAGAGTGCGCAGCAGTATCTGGAGCGCCACGGCGTCCCGGTGATTTGGGATCTCGATACTCGCGCGCTCGTGCGGCACTTGCGTGACGTCGGCGCACTCCGCGGCATTGTCTCCACCGACGGCACTCCGGCCAAGAAGCTGATCGCCGAGGCCCGCGCGCTTCCTACCATGGCGGGCCAGGAACTCGCCGGCCGCGTCAGCACCGAAAAGCAGTACGCCTGGGACAAAGGGTCCATCGAGCTGGTCGCCCCGCTCGCTGCCGCCGCTGCGGCCAGCTCTTCGGTCACTTCCTCGCCGGGTCGCGGCTCCGGAAATGGCGCTGCCGTTCATGCAGGCAGGAATCGCCATCGAGTGGTCGCCTACGATTTCGGCATCAAGCAAAACATTCTTCGCCTTCTGGTGGACCGCGGCTGCGAAGTTACAGTCGTTCCCGCTAAGACGTCCGCCGAAGATGTGCTAGCGCTAAAGCCCAGCGGCGTGTTTCTTTCCAATGGCCCGGGCGATCCGGAACCTATCGCTTACGCTGTCGCCAACATCCGCAAGCTGCTCGGGCGCGTGCCGATCTTCGGTATCTGTCTGGGGCATCAGCTCTGCGGCTTGGCTCTCGGCGGTAAGACCTTTAAGTTGAAATTCGGCCATCATGGCGCGAATCATCCGGTGAAGAATCTGCGCACCGGGAAGGTCGAAATTACGTCGCAGAATCACGGCTTTTGCGTTGATCCCGATTCGCTGCCCGCGAGCGACGTGGAGATCACGCATGTGAACTTGAATGACCATACCAACGAGGGCTTGCGCCACCGCTCGCTGCCTCTTTTCAGCGTGCAGTATCATCCCGAGGCCTCTCCCGGCCCGCACGACGCCCGCTACTTGTTCGATGAATTCATTTCGATGATGCAGAAATAGCCCATGCCCAAACGCACTGACATCAAGAAGATTCTGATCATCGGCTCCGGCCCCATCGTCATCGGGCAGGCCTGCGAATTCGACTACTCCGGGACGCAAGCCTGCAAGGCCCTGCGTTCCGAAGGCTACGAAGTCGTGCTCGTTAATTCCAATCCAGCGACGATCATGACCGACCCGGAAATCGCGGACCGTACTTACATCGAGCCGCTCGCAAAGGATTACCTCGAGGCCATCATTGCAGCCGAGCGTCCTGACGCGTTGCTGCCCACCGTGGGCGGCCAGACGGGACTGAACCTCGCCGTCGAGCTTGCCGAGGCTGGAATACTCGACAAATATGGCGTGAAGCTGATCGGCGCGTCGCTCGAGGCCATCAAAATCGCCGAAGACCGCCTGCTGTTCAAGGAAACCTGCCGCCGCATCGGACTCGAAGTTCCAGACTCCTCCGTCGTCACCACGGTTCCAGACGCCATCGACGTCGCCGACAAGCTGGGCTATCCCGTGGTCATCCGCCCGTCGTTCACCCTCGGCGGCACGGGCGGGTCTATCGCCTACAACCGCGAGGAATTTGCGGACCTCATTTCCCGCGCGCTCGACGCCAGTCCCGTGCGCCAGGCGTTGATCGAAGAGTCCGTGATCGGATGGAAGGAATTTGAGCTCGAAGTGATGCGCGATTTCCGCGACAACTTCGTGGTCATCTGCTCGATTGAAAATTTCGATCCCATGGGTGTGCACACGGGCGACTCCATCACCGTTGCTCCCGCGCAAACGCTTACCGACAAGGAATATCAGCGAATGCGCGACGCCGCAGCCGCTGTCATCCGCGCCGTGGGCGTCGAAACCGGCGGATCGAACATTCAATTTGGCGTGCATCCGCAGACCGGCCGCATGGTGGTCATCGAAATGAACCCCCGCGTCTCGCGCAGTTCAGCGCTCGCGAGCAAAGCCACCGGCTTTCCCATCGCCAAGATCGCCGCGAAGCTCGCTGTGGGAATGACGCTTGACGAAATCCCGAACGACATTACCCGCGCGACTCCGTCGTGCTTCGAGCCAACCATCGACTACGTTGTCGCGAAGATTCCCAAGTGGCAGTTCGAGAAATTTCCCGGCAGTGACACCACGCTCGGCACGCAGATGAAATCCGTCGGCGAAGTAATGGCCATCGGCCGCACATTTCAAGAGGCTCTGTGCAAAGCCATTCGCGCGCTGGAGCCAAGCACCGCCTGGCGCCCGCCCGCCGAGGTTACAACAGCGCTTTTGCGCGAGAAGCTGCACGTGCCCGGCCCAGACCGCATCCACTGGCTCTTTGAAGCTCTCGACCGCGGCATGAAAGTCGACGAAGTCTGCGACCTCACAAAAATCGACCCCTGGTTCATTCGTCAGCTCGAAGAGATGCTAGCTGTCGACCGTCGCATCGCGGGCAGCTCGCTGCGCACCGTCACCCGCGAGCTGCTGCTGGAATCCAAGCGCTCCGGCGCCAGCGACGAGGAAATCGCCAAACTTTGGAACGTTAAGTCCGCGTCCGTGCGCACCCGCCGTCGCGAGCTCGGCGTTCGCCCGGTGTTTAAGCGCGTCGACACTTGCGCCGCGGAGTTCGAATCCTTCACGCCATACCTTTACTCCACGTACGAGGACGAAGACGAAGCCGCGCCCGTCGACCGCCCGAAAATCGTCATCCTCGGCAGCGGCCCCAGTCGCATCGGGCAGGGAATCGAATTCGATTATTGCTGCTGCCACGCCGCGTTGGCGCTAAAGGAAGACGGCTTCGAGACCGTAATGGTGAACTGCAACCCCGAAACGGTCTCAACCGACTACGACACATCCGACCGTCTCTACTTCGAGCCGCTCACCCTGGAAGACGTCTTGGAAGTTCTCGATTGCGAAAAGCCGCAAGGCGTCATCGTTCAGTTCGGCGGTCAGACTCCTCTGAATCTAGCCCTCGATCTCAAGCGCAACGGCGCGAAAATCATCGGCACCGATCCGGAATCCATCGATCTCGCTGAAGATCGCCGCCGTTTTGGCGCGCTGCTCGCGGACTTGAACATTGCCCAACCCCGCGCCGCCACCGCGCTCGCTCCTGCGGAAGCGCTCACCGCAGCTGCGGAAATCGGACTACCCGTTCTGGTGCGTCCGAGTTACGTTCTCGGCGGGCGCGCCATGGTGATTGCCTACGACCTGAAAACCGTCGAGGAATACGTCCTGCAAGCGGTGCAGATGGGCACAGCTTCCGATCCCAAACGGCCCATCCTCATCGATCAGTTCCTCGAAAATGCCACGGAAGTCGACGTTGACGCCTTGGCTGACGGCGAAGACGTCGTCATCGCCGGCATCATGGAGCACATCGAAGAAGCCGGCATCCACTCGGGGGATTCTTCCTGCGTTCTGCCGTCGGTTTCGCTCAAGCCCGCTGTGCTGGAGCAGATTCGCGATTACACGGTGCGCCTCGCGCGCGCCCTCCACGTCGTCGGCCTGATGAACGTGCAGTACGCCATTCAGCACGACATCGTCTACGTTCTCGAAGTGAACCCTCGCGCCTCACGCACCATCCCTTATGTCAGCAAAGCTACGGGCGTGCCGCTCGCCAAGGTAGCCGCGCGCCTCATGACTGGCCGCAAACTCAAAGATCTCCATCTTGCCGATTGTCGAGCACAAGGGCATTAAGGAGATCGCCGTGGGCGACTTCTTCGCCGTGAAGTCCCCTGTCTTCCCGTTCAACAAGTTTCGCGGCGTCGATACGATCCTCGGCCCGGAGATGCGCTCCACCGGCGAGGTCATGGGCATCTCTTCATCATTCGGATTGGCTTTCGCCAAAGCCCAGCTCGCCGCCGGCCAGCGCTTGCCCTTTTCCGGAACCGTATTCATGAGCGTCAACGATCACGACAAACGCCACGCCGCCAGCATCGCCAAAGACCTTACTGCCGCCGGATTGAAAATCATAGCCACGCGCGGCACCGCCACCGCGCTCACCCGCGCGGGAATTGAAATCGATGCGGTTTACAAGGTGAATGAGGGCCGGCCCAATATCGTCGACCTCATCAAGACCGGCAAGGTCAACCTGGTCATCAATACGCCGCTCGGCCGCGAATCCTTCTACGACGAAAAATCCATTCGCCGCGCAGCCGTGCGCTACAACGTTCCCTGCATTACCACGCTTTCAGCCGCCAGCGCTGCCGCTCGCGGCATCCGCGCCATGGTCGGTCATGCCGTCGAAGTCTCCGCGCTCCAGGACTTGCACCGCCGCAAGGCCGCAGCGTTGCCTTAGATCCAGGTCGAAGTTAGTCTTTATCTTTCGGCGGCGGATAGTACTTATCGAGCGGAACGGTAACCGCTCCCAGATTGCCGTTCGACGAATCTCGCAGAACCACCCTTACTTCTGCAGCTTTCGGTACGATCTCGATGCTCCGTGAATAAGCCGCTCCTACTTTCAGTGTTTTTTGATATGTGGCGGGCTGAATGTTCAACTCCACATTGCTGTCGAAAACCTGCAGGACTCGATTGTGATCGTCGAGTTCCACGAAAGTCAGCTCAGCGTGGCTCGAAAAAAGCCCGTCTTTCGGCGTGAACTCGATTCCCCCTGGATCGAAATGCACCGTAGCGTCCAAATTCCGCGACCCTGCCACCGCTGAGGGGTGAACTTGGACGGAGATTCCGACTCCGGTGGCGTCGAGCGGGCTCAGCGCCGCCTGCAGGATCAGCGCGTGCACCGTGCCGGTAGAAGGATGTGGATCGGGAATCGCAAAATATCCCGACCGCACACGCGCGTGTAGATCGGAACGCTTCAGTCGCACTTGGATGGAATGAAAACGATTGTCCCACGCCGCGGGATAGTAGCCCAACGTGTAAGTTGCCCGCGAGTCGGTCATCGCGTCGCCTATTGCCGTGGCCAAGTCATTCCTGTTGTAGTAGGCCTGCCCGCCGGTTCGCTCCGCCAATACCTTCATCGTGGCGATCGTGTCTTCACGCAAGGATGCTTCAGTCTCGCTCCCCTGCGACGAGTCGAGATGGATGTCCGCAGCCATCAGCCCGCGCGCGTCCACCGGATAGATCGCGACGTTCGCGTTGCTCAGCGCCTGGGCCGCTCTTGCGATGTCGTCGGCGTAGAGCGCTCCCGCGCCCATGTCTTTCAGGTCGAATTTGTCGTATCCGAGGCTGAAGGGGAAACTCCCGGAAACCCAAACGAGATTCTTGCGCCCCTCAAGTCCTCCCAGGCGCGCCGCTATTATGATCAGCGCGCTCACCGTTTCGGCGACGCGATTCCCGGTAAAGAAAACATCCTTCTGTTCCTGCTCTCGGGCCGTCAAGAAATCGTGCAATGCATTCGCAGACCCCGATCCTAGCCGGCTCAGGTCATTTCCCGTGTCTGGAGCCTCTAGTTCGCGTGGGAGCCGTCCATCGTATCCGTTCAAGGCCGCAAGCAGATCCGTCGCGTCGCTCGTGAAGTCGTGGAGGATGTGCAATTCGTTGCCCAACACATACAGCGCGATTCGGTCCTGCGGCTTCACATGCTTCAGGAATGTCATCACCTGGTTGGTGGCAAACGGTTGGTCTTGGAGCGGAGTGTTTAATGCATCGAGCAAGACAACGGTGATGCTCGTGGGCGCACCTGCCCGCTGGTCGGCGCGGTTCGCATAAGTATCCGGCGGCAGGGCCGCTGGCGCCGGTGAATGTTCGGCGGCTTGGCTTGTCTCGAAGGAAAAATACTGGATCGCTTGCGGCTGCTTCTCGTCCAGCACCACGAAATCGTCTTTGGTCAGGTTGGTGACGGGCTTGCCGTGCTTGTCGTCGACGATCACGTTTAACTGCACCATCCGTGTCGTCACGCGTAGCGGCGCGGCCTGATTCGCCGGCGCGGCCGTTTGCCCCGGAGTTCCCCCGTGGGTGATTGTCCCGCCGGTTAGCAACAGCCCGGCGGTCGCGAGCGAAACCCCGAAAGACCGCATTCGTCTTAGTCTACTACCGGCTGGACTCCTTGGTAAACGGTTGCCCAGAGCGTTACCCCGCAAGCGAATCCTTCACGATGTCGCGGAATCTAATCCTTTTGATGTCATTGGCAACTGTTCATTGGACTTACGAGCCCGCACCGGCGTGCGGTTGCCCGCGTTTCGGCGCCCGTGTATCATGACGGCCTCGATGGAATCCCACTGTATTTCCTTTCGCGATATTCCGCACACGAGCAAGCTCTTTTCCTCATTCGTTGATGACTTTGAAAGTGTCGTTGCCTACTACGCGCATCCGCCGACGGCGCAGGGAATCGCTGCTGCAGCCGGCGAGGTCCGCCTCGATTCCGCCGTTCGCCAAACCGTGGTCGAAATTTTGCGCGAACAGAATCGCCGCTTCGCGCCCGGCCAGGAACTCGGCCCGGAAGTTCGCCGCAATCTTGATCGCTTGGCTGCAGGGGCCTCCGCCATCGTCACCGGCCAGCAAGTAGGACTCTTCTCCGGCCCGGCCTACACTTTCTACAAAGCTCTCTCGGCAGCGCGAGTTTCGACAGACGCCAGCATCGACGCCGTTCCCATTTTCTGGCTAGCGACCGAAGACCACGACCTAGCCGAGGTGAATCATTCCTCCTGGGCCACACGCGATGGCCTCGCGCGCTACGAATTGCCGGCCGCTGAAGCTGACGCCGGCCACCACGTCGGCCAGGTGCGCTTGGGCGACGCGGTACAGGCGATTGTGGCCACAGCCGCGCAGGCGCTCGAGGGTCCCTTCGCCGAAGAAGTCGCTCGCGCCCTTCGGGAGTCTTACGCGAGCGGCGAAACCTACGGCTCGGCTTTCGGCAAGTTGATGGCTCGCTTCCTGGCCCCGCGCGGGATCATTTTCATCGATCCATTCGACGCCCGCCTTCATCGCGCTTGCGCATCCGTTTACCGCCGCGCCATTGAGGACGCTGCCGCGCTCACCGACGCTCTCCTCGTCCGCTCGCAGGAACTCGAATCCCGCGGCTTTCACGCCCAGGTCAAAGTCACGCGCGAAACCACCCTGCTCTTTTTCGATGTGCAAGGACGCCGCGAGCCCGTCCGTCTGCGCAACGGCAAATTCTCCGTGGGCCGGGCCGAGTTTTCCCGCGAAGAGCTGCTCGCCGAGTTTGAAAAAGCACCCGAAGCCTTTACGCCGAGCGCGTTGCTGCGCCCCGTCGTACAGGATTCGCTTCTGCCAACCGCCGCCTACTTCGGTGGCCCCGCCGAGGTCGCTTACTGGGCGCAGTCGCAGGTCGTTTACCGGCATATTCTGGGCCGCATGCCGGCCGTCCTGCCGCGCGCGAGCTTTACGCTGGTGCCCGAGCCCTTGCCTCGATACCTCGACCATTACGGCCTCAGCTTTCGCGACCTCTTTCGGGGTCCCCAGCACGTTCGTTCCGCCATGGAGCAGAAATCGATTCCTGCGGGTCTTGCCGAGCGCTTCGATGCCACCGAAAAAAGTATTCGCGCCATGCTGAAGGAATACGTCGAGCCATTGCGCCAGCTCGATTCGACGCTGCTCGAGACGCTCGAGGGCGCCGAGCGCAAGATCCTGCATCAGTTCACCCAGTTGCGCGGTAAAGCCGGACGCGCTGAAAATTTCCGTTCAGGCGTGCTGGATCGCAAAGAACGCATCCTTTTCGATTCGCTTTATCCTGATGGCGGCTTGCAGGAACGCACTCTCTCGCTTTTGCCGTTCCTTGCCGCCCGCGGCCCGGAGCTGCTCGACGATCTCGCCCGCCTCTCTTCCGTGCCCGGTGCGGACGCCGCGCCCGCATGCGCCTCCCAGCATCACGTCCTCTACTTGTAGCGCTCCGCTCCCTGCATGCTAAAATGCCGAGCCTCACGGAAGACCATCTTGGGAAGGAGCAAGCTATGAAGGTGACTCCAGGCAAGCAAAAGGGACTCGCTGCGGTAGCGGATTCACGCGGAGTGATTGCCGCCGCGGCCATGGATCAGCGCGGCTCCCTTAAAACCGCGTTTGCTAAGGAAAAGGGCATCGACAAGAAGGACGTCCCCGCCCAAATGCTCGAGGAGTTCAAGACCGCCGTAACCAGCGTGCTCACTCCCCATGCCAGCGCCATTCTGCTCGATCCTGAATACGGCCTGCCCGCGTCCCTGGCCCGCGCGAAAAATGCCGGCCTGCTGCTGGCCTACGAGGACAGCGGATATGACAATACCCGCCCCGGTCGCCTGCCCGACCTGCTCAACATATGGTCCGTGCGCCGCTTGGCCGCCGCCGGCGCCGACTGCATCAAGATCTTGCTCTACTACACGCCTTTCGATTCGCCCGAGATCAACGAGATCAAGCACGCCTGGGTCGAGCGCATCGGCGGTGAGTGCACCGCCTCGGACATTCCGTTTTTTTTGGAACTGGTCGGCTACGAAGAAGGGGGCGACGAGAAGGGCATCGGCTTCGCCCGCAAAAAGCCCGAAGTCGTCGCGCGCGGCATGGAGGAATTTTCGAAGCCGCAATACGGAGTGGATGTGTTGAAGGTCGAAGTGCCTGTGAACATGGCCTTCGTCGCCGGCACCAAAGCCTGTAAGGGCGACGCGGCCTATACCCGCGACCAGGCCAAAGAGCATTTCCGCCACGCCGCAGCCGCCGCGAAAAAGCCCTTCATCTATCTATCCGCTGGCGTGAGCAATGAGGTGTTCATCGAAACTCTCGATCTCGCTGCCGAGTCGGGAACCGGTTTCTCCGGCGTTCTCTGCGGCCGCGCTACGTGGAAGGACGCCGTTCCGATCTATGCTAAAAGCGGCGTGAAGGCGTTGGAAGACTGGCTGTCCGATCAAGGCGTGAAGAACATCGAAAACGTGAACAGCCGACTGAAGGCCGCCAAGCCCTGGTTCAGCTTTTACGGCGTCTCATCCGCAGCAGCTCTTTCCTGAGCGGCTGCGTTCAAGCCCGTTCAGTCTAAGCGCGGTGCGTTACCGCGCGCCGCCGCATTGCGACTGTACCTGTGTCAGCAGTCCCTCATCCAGCAGAACGCCGTACCGCGATTTCGTCTGGCACACCTGCTGTGCCGTCAGCCCGGAAGCGCCGCGGAAGTCCGCGCCATCCAGCCGCGCGCCGCTAAGATTTGCTCCGGTGAACACCGCACCGGAAGCTTGCGCGCCGCTCAAATTCACTCCACGCAAGTCCGCGTCGATCAGAATCGCTGTGCCCAGTTGCGCTCCGCCCATATCGGCTCCGGGGAGTTGTGCGGACCACAAATATGCCCCGCGAAAGTCTGCGTCCTCCAGATGTGCCGCTCCCAATTTCGCGTTACGGAAGTCCGCCTTCTGCACGCTGGCTCGCGTTAACGTCGCAAGAGCCAGATTCGCGCCATAGAAGCTCGCCCCGTCCAGCCGCGCATCGGCCAGCGTGGCATTGCCTAGCGAGACGTACGGCAGATTCGCCTCTCGTAGGTCTGCGCGCGCGAGATCCGCTCCATCCAGATTGGCGCGGTCGAAATTCGCTTTGCTCATCAGCGCGCCGTCCAGAATCGCGAACTTCATATTGGCCTGAGCAAGGTCCGCGCCCCGCAGGTCCGCCTCGGATAGAAACGCTCCCTGGAAATCCGCGTTCCACAGGTGCGCGTTCACCAGAAACGCGCGATACGCCCGAGCGTACCGGAATTTCACGCTATTCAGTTTTGGCCCGGTAATGTACGGCAGTTGATCGTCCGGCAGTGCCGCTGCAGCTGACCCCATCCCGTTGCCCGGCCGGGGAGAAATGGCCGCCTCGGTCAGATCGGCGTAGGGGTCAAATCCGAGAGCCCAAAATACGGTCGTTACCCATCTGCGGATGCTTGCCGTGCCGTACCGCGGCGCGCGCGCTTTCTCGCGCGGCACTCCCGCAAAAGTTCCGGCGCACAGCACGATCGAAATCACAAAAAGCGCCACGGCTAGCTTCACCGGATTCACATCGCGCAGTTTTCCGGTCAGCCCCGTTGCCCAGTCCTTCTTTACCATCCAGTTTTCATGCGGACGCCCCACCTTCGTCGTCGCATACGTTGCGATGCCCGTGGCGGTGGCAAATAGCGCCGCCTGAAGCAGAGATCCATGTATTTCTTGCCGCGTCAGATAACGCGTCCAGAAGAAGAGCAGCGTCACCGGCAGCATCCAGTAGGCCAGCAGAATCGCTCCCGCCCGCTCGGCAAAGCCCGCCGACGAGGGATCCGGATCCATCCACCGGAAGTGCGCGCGCAAGAGGCCGCGTATGATCTCCGGTTCGTGTTCGCCCAGCGGCTCCCCGTCCGGAAACACCGCCGGCAGCACCATCACCGCGTCCCACACCCGCTGCAAGTGGAATTGGAAAACGAGGTACAGAATAAAAAGCACCGCCGGAAGGATTAGATAGAACTCCGCTGTCGGCAGCGCGGCGGCGGCCGTCCGTGAGTGCAGGAATCGCAGAATGGCCGAATCCGTCAGCAGTTGCATGTCTTTGGTCGACCAGATCAGCAGCCACGAGACCACGCAGCTCGCCGTGAGGGCCACGAAATAGGCGGAGGCTGCTCGTGCGGCCCGTCGGAATTCGCTCGCAGCGTCAAATTCCCAGATCGGCTCGGGCAGTGACGCATCCCGCAGGTTCGCCCCTGCCAGTTGCCGCGGCACCAGCCCCATGGCGCCGTCCAGCGAAGCGCCTTCCAGGTTTGCGCCTTCTAGATTCGTGCCGACCAGGCACGCATCGTCGAGGTCTGCCCGCACCAGGCAGGCGTCCCGCAGGTCCGCCAGCAGCAAATCCGCACCCTTCAAATTCACATCATGCAAGTCGGCGAATCGGAAGTTCACGCCGATCAATTCCATTCCTTCTAATTGCGCGCTCCCTAGGTTGGCCTGTTTTCCCGCTGTCCCCTGCGAATCCACCCATTCGCGGTGGCTCGCCAGTTTTTCTTCGAACGCCCAATCGCTGTATGATCGCAGCGCCATCGGGGGCGCCACTGCTGCCGCGCTCACGTTGGCATCTTGCGCGCCGTCTTCGGCCTCAGCCTCTGTTACCGCAGCTTCTGTAGGGATCCGTTCGTGGTCGTCGCTCGGCGGTTCGGAAATATCCTCTGGCGTGGGCTCTTCCGGCTCACGTTTTTCTTCGGGGAAGATCTCGGCAAGCGCTTCTGCCGCTGACGGCAGATCCTCCGCTCGCATGGACGGCTTGGCAGGCTCGGGCGCGATGTTCATTTCCGGCAGCGCGTCCCAGTTGACGGGAAGGTCTTCGCCGCTCTGTGCCTTGTCTGCCTCTCCTGGCGTAGACGCAGACAAGGACGCCTCACTCGGAAACATCCGCTCCAGATCGGCGGCTGCGGGGGGCAGTTCCTCGGCCGAAATAGGCCCCTCGGACGTCGCACCCGGATCCTGTTCTGCCGTTCGCGAAGCGCTTTCCTCTTCTTCCAGACGCACTGAAGAACGAAACCAAAGCCTCAATGAAGGATCTCCCTGCCCCGGGAAGGCGAAACGAAATGAAAGGCCCGAATACCTAATTATCTCCGCAGACCAGCTTATCGGATTGCCTCCTCCAAAACCCCTGTCCAGAAGTGCAATAGCAGTACAGCTGACCGGGCGTCTTATATAATGCTTAATCACCTGGAAGCTTAGGGGGTTAGTGGGCGCCCGGATCAACCGGCTGTGGCCTTTGGAGGCGAAGTCCAATGAAAATGCAGTCCAATACGATCTTTATCACCGGCGGCACTTCCGGCATCGGGCAAGGTCTTGCCGAAGCCTTCCACAAGCTCGGGAATCAAGTCATTATCAGCGGGCGCCGCGAAGAGAATCTGCGGCAGGTCTGCGCAGCCCATCCCGGCATGCGCTACTTCGTATTGGACGTCACCGATCCACAGTCCATCCGCCATGTGGCTGCCCAGATCGCCCGCGAATTCCCGCAGCTCAACTGCGTCTTCAACAACGCCGGCATCCAGAAGCGCCAGGATTTTGCCTCCGGCCGTCCCTTGGACGAGAAGGCTCTGCTCGAGGAACTCAACACGAATATTCTCGGTCTGGTGCGCGTCTCCTCCGAATTCATCCCCCAGATCGCCGGCAAACCCAACGCCACGCTTGTTAACGTTTCCTCCGGCCTGGCTTTCGTTCCGCTCTCACTTTTTCCCGTTTACTGCGCGACGAAAGCCTTCGTGCACTCTTTCTCGCTCTCGCTGCGCCACCAGTTAAAAGGGAAGGGAATCAAGGTCGTCGAACTCGTGCCCCCCTACGTCGCTACCGAGCTCGGCGGTACGGCCAAGACGAACGCCGCGCCGCCTCCCGGCGCGCCGCAACCCATGCCACTGGCCGCGTTCATCGCCGACACCATGAAGGAGCTTGCCGGCGACGGAGACGAAGTGGTCATCGGCGAAGCCAAGGGCCTGGCGGCTGGCGCCGGACTGGAAGGCGCGAAGAGAATCTTCGCCGGCATGAACCGGTAAACCGCTCTCGGCGGCGCCGATGGTTGCAAAAGGGAACAGCTAGCACTAACATCAAAAACGCTGATGGAGACTCTTCTCAATGCGATTTGGCTGGCCATCGCCGTTGCCCTGTTTTTCATATGGCGTACGCGTTGGCTGCCGGATGTTGTCGTACGCCGCAAGCACGCCTGGGAGGCCCGCGGCAGCTTCATCAGTTTGGTCTGCGCCCTCGCGCTGCTGTTCCCTGCGATTTCTCTAAGCGACGATCTGCATCCCATCCTGATTGGCCTGCCAGGTACTAAGTCTTCGTTTGTGATGGCGCACTCGGCCGCGCCGTCGAGCTCCGATTCGCATTCGTCTTCCCCTGCCCATTCCGGTGTTTTCGGCTTGCCTGTCGCGCGTGGCCTGCTTTTGTCAGGGCCGACAGCCGATCTGGTGACGGTCCCCTCCGCCATCGCACCGCACCACGGTGAAGTGGCCGGGCCCGACTCCTCGCGGGCACCTCCTCCTGCAATCTTCGCTTCCTAGCTAACTTACTTCTCACACGCAAAACAAGAAGCCTCGTTCTGTTAGCCAAGACGCATCTGGACGAGCGGCTACTTGCACCCATCCACTTCTCGCGCGCTTCGCACAATGTGCCCCACGGCCCAGTGTTTTGAATTTCGGATCGTTTTGAGGCGAGTGTAAGAGGAGAGAGCACGTTGAAAAACATTCCGCTGCGCTTCAGTACGATGGTCCCGGCGACCCTTCTCGCCGCGCTCTTCGCCGCTGGCTGCTCTAGCGCGCCCAGCACCCCACCAGCCGGCGAGACGCAGGCTGCCCAAACGTCATCCGCGCAGACCGATGGCCAGTACGTCGCCGCCGATGCCAAGGGAGTGCGCACCATCGTCGTGCAGAAGAGCGCGATCCCCGATTATCTCGAGCTGCCGGCGCACATCGAGCCCGACCCCACGAGCGTGGTTCATGTCTATCCTCCCGCTGGAGGCCGCATCACCGCCCTCAAAATCCGGCCCTGGGATCACGTTGCCAAGGGCCAAGCTCTCGCCACTCTCGAAAGCGGTGACCTTTCGCGCGCCGTCGCCGACTACCACAAAGCTCTCTCCGATGACCGCGTCAAGCAACAGCAGCTAGCCCGCGCTCAAGACTTGCTCGACCACGGCGCCATCGCCGAACGCGATTTCCAACAGGCTCAAGCCGACGCCCAAGCCTCCCAAGCCGAGCTCGCCACCGCGCGCGAACAGATTCGCGTCTACGGGATGGACCCCGATCACGCCGCGACCGAGCTCTCCATCGTTGCTCCGCGCGCCGGCGTGATTCTCGACGTCGCCGCCGCCACCGGCGAATATTCCAAATCCCTCGACGCCCCCGCGCCCCTTTGCACCATTGCCGACATCAGTAGCATCTGGGCCATCGGCGACATTTACGAAAAGGATCTCGCCGCCGCCAAGACCGGCCAGCCTGCCGACGTCACTCTCAACGCCTATCCCGATCGACATTGGTCCGGCAGTGTCGGTGTCGTCTCCGGCGCCGTCGATCCCGTCACACGCACTCTTCACGTCCGCGTGGTGCTGGCCAATCCTGGTGAACTCATCAAGCCTGAAATGTTCGGCTCCATCCGCTTGCTACGCGCTTCTTCCCCGGGAATTTTTGTGCCCGCCTCCGCCGTGGTGCGCGAAGGCAATGACGCCTACGTCTTCGTTGCTACCGGCGACCGTCGCTTCACTCGCCGCAGCGTCATCATCGGCCGCACCTCCGATGCTTCTCTGGAAATTCTCAACGGCCTCAATCCTGGCGACACCATCGTGTCCGATAACCCGCTCCTGCTCCGCTCCGCGGGCCAGGACTGATCAGGCATGCGCGCCCTAATCGATTCTCTGTTGCGCAACCGCCCGCTGGTGATCGTCATTTTTGTGCGCCTGGATCATCGCCGGCCTCTACTTCTTTTCGCGCCTCGACATCGAAGCTTATCCCGATCCCTCGCCGCCGCTCGTCGAAGTCATCACCCAGAATCCCGCATGGTCCGCCGAAGAGATGGAGCGCCAGGTCACCGTGCCCATTGAGACGGTTCTTTTCGGCATCCCGCGCCTCACCTACGTTCGCTCTATTTCCATTTTTGGTCTGAGCGACGTGAAGCTCTACTTCGATTACGACAGCGACTATTTCTGGGATCGCCAGGAAGTCCTGAACCGCCTGCAGCTGGCCACGTTGCCCGCCAATCTTTCGCCCCAGCTTTCGCCCGAATCTCCCATCGGCGAAATCTACCGCTATCGCCTGGAGGGCCCCGGCTATACCCTCAATGAACTCAAGGCCACGCAAGATTGGTTCGTCACTCGCGAAATCAAGCAAGTCTCAGGCATTGTGGACGTCGCTTCCTTCGGCGGCACCACGCGCGAATATCTCGCCGAAGTCGATCCCGCGAAGCTTCTGCAGTTCAACGTAACTCTGCCGCAGATCGTCAATGCCATTTCCTCCAGCAATGCCAATGCCGGCGGCAGCTATCTCACCCTCGGCAGCCAGAGCGTCAATGTCCGCGGTTTGGGCCTGCTGCAGACCATCCCCGAAATGCAGAACGTGCTTGTCTCCGAGCGCAACAACGTCCCGGTCTATCTTCGTGACGTCGCCGCCGTCGGCGAGTCTTCCCAGCCGCGCCTCGGCCAGGTGGGCGTCAACCACGATGACGACGCCGTCGAAGGCATCGTCCTGCTCCAGCGCGGCCAGCAATCTCTTCCGGCCCTTCGCCAGCTAAGGGAAAAGTTTCTCGCGCTCAACGCCGGCCTGCTCCCGCCCGGCATGCGCCTGTCCACTCTGTATGACCGCACCGATCTCATCCATCTCACCACCGCCACGGTGCGCGATATCGTCCTGCTCGGGCTCACCCTGGTCACCGCCGTGCTGATTATTTTCCTCGGCGACGTTCCCATTTCGCTCATCGCCGCGCTCACCATCCCATCGTCTCTATTGTTCGCTTTCGCCATGATGGTCGTCACCGGCGGCTCCGCCAATCTCATCTCCATCGGCGCCATCGACTTCGGCATCCTCGTAGACGCCTCCGTCATCGTCCTCGAGCACATTTACCGTCGCCTGGAAGAATCGCCCCCCGGCGCGTCAACGCGCGAGATCATCAGCGAAGCGGCCGCCGAAGCGGTGCGCCCGGTACTTTTCTCGGTGCTCATCATCATCGTCGCGCTCATTCCGCTCTTCACCATGCAGGGCGTGCCGGGAAAAATCTTCGCGCCCATGTCGGAAACCTACGGCTTCGCACTGGCCGGCGCCCTGGCCTTCGCAGTGTTATTCGCTCCGGTCATGGCCTCCTGGATTCGCCGCGAAAACGTGCGCACTGCCCCCACGCGTGTCGTTTCCTGGCTTCTGAAGCGCTACGACGTGGCGCTTCGCGGCGCGTTGCGCTACCGCAAAATCACGTTGGCCGCCGCAGCGGTTGTTTTAGCATTCACGCTACTGCTCGCCTCCTTTCTCGGCGGCGAATTCATGCCCAAGCTCGAAGAAGGCAACCTCTGGATTCGCGCCGTCCTCCCCCAGGACGCCTCGTACGAAGTCGGCGCTCGCATGGCCCACGAAATCCGCGAGACACTGCTCGGCTTTCCGCTAGTCACTCAAGTCGTCTCCCAGATGGGACGCCCCGACGACGGCACCGACGTCACCACCTTCAATAACCTCGAGTTCATGGTCAACCTGAAGAATCCGGGGCAGTGGCCGCACGGCACCACCAAAGAAAAGCTTATCGGCCAGATGGACGCCGAACTCGAAAAATATCCGGGGGTCGATTTCAATTTCTCGCAGAATATTCAGGACAACGTCGAGGAGGCCATGTCCGGCGTGAAAGGGGAGAACTCCCTCAAGCTTTTCGGCGACGACATTGACGTGCTCGTCGAAAAGGCCGCCGAAATTCGCGATGTGATGGCCGGCGTTCACGGCATCGCCGACCTCAGCGTCTTTCAGGAGACCGGTCAGCCCGAGCTGCTCGTCTCCATCGACCGCACCGCCAGCGCGCGCTACGGCCTCATGGCTTCGGACGTAAACCTCGCCGTACAGGCGGCCGTCGGCGGCCTTGCCGCTACCGAGCTGCTCCAGGGCGATCGTCGCTTTGATTTCGTCGTCCGCTATAAACCTGAATTCCGCTCCAACCCCGAGGCCATCCGCAACATCTTGCTTTCCACTCCTGACGGCAATCGCGTCCCGCTTGGCCAGGTCGCGCACGTCGTTTCCCAGGAGGGCGCCTTCATGATTTATCGCGAAAATGGACGCCGCTACATTCCGATCAAGTTCAGCGTTCGCGGCCGCGACCTCGCCAGCACCATCGGCGACGTTCAGTCGCTGCTGCCTCGGCGCGTCCATCTGCCTCCTGGCTATCACTACGAGTGGGCCGGCGAGTTCGAAAGTCTGCGCCTGGAGCAGCGCCGCCTGCTCATCGTCATTCCCATCAGCTTGGTGGTGATTCTCGGCCTGCTCTTCACCACCTTCCATTCGCTGCGTCACGCCCTGCTGGTGCTACTCACGCTGCCCTTCGGCGCTGTCGGCGGCGTTCTCTCGTTAATTTTCACCGGCACACCCTTCAGCATTTCCGCCGCAGTGGGCTTTGCTTCGCTGATTGGCGTTTACACACTTGGAGGAGTGGTGTTGGTCTCGGGTATTCGCCGCCTGGAGGAGGCCGGCTATTCGCGGCAGGATGCCATCGAGCATGGGGCGCTCGACGAAATGCGCGCTGTGTTGATGGCCTGCACCGCCGCTGGATTTGGTTTGCTGCCCGCGGCGCTGTCTTCCGGCGTCGGCGTTCAGGCGCAGCAGCCGCTCGCCCGCGTCGTGGTCGGCGGAATGATCACCGCCCCCTTCGCCATCTTGTTCCTGATTCCCGTGCTCGCCACTTACTGGCTCCCAGCCGGACCAACCACGTCGCCCGGCCGTTAGGAATCGCGTTTCTCGTAGGGGCACGGCATGCCGTGCCTGCTCGCTTTTCCGGGTGCCCCATCTGGCGCGGTTTTTGCGACAGGTGGGTCTTGGGTTGAGCCTCTGGCGCCGCTGGCAACAATCGAGGTGGGCCTTTGTAGCGGCCGCCTTCTGCCGGCGGTTTTTCTTCCTGGGGTCCGCGCCTACGACTCCGTCTTTCCCCACCGCGGCACTCCATACGATGCCAGCACGTCCTCAATGGCCACAATCCCGAGCGGCTGATGCAAATCCGCGCGGCTGACCACCGGCAACAGGTCCAGCCCGCCCGTGCCCATGCGTTCGAGCGCCACATGGAGTGCATGGTCCGCATGCACGTGCGGAAAATCAATAGCCTCCGTGCGGTCGATCAGATCGCCGACGGTTTTAACCTCTTCGCCTTGCGTCGCAGCTTGCGCGATTTGCGCTAGGCTCACCACTCCGACGAGCCTGCGTCCGTCGCCCACCAGAAACGTGTGAAATTCTTTACCGCGCGTCCCGTCGAGCACCTGTGCGATCGGCATTTCCTCGCCGATCCAATTCGCTACCGGACGCATCACCTGCGCCACTTGCCGCTGGCCTTGCCGCCGCTCGGCCGCTGGGCCCGGCAAATGAATGCCATCCTGAATCGCCAGTGCTTCGTAGATGGGCTGCCTCTGCAAGCGTGACGAAAGGAAGAAGCTCACCAAATTGGCGATCATCAGCGGCACGATCACTGCGTAATCCCGCGTCGTTTCGAAAATCATCACTACCGAAGTCATAGGCGCTCGGATGATCCCCGCGAACAGCGCGCCCATCCCTACCAGAGCGTAGGCGCCGGGCTGCGCCGTGTACGCAGGCAGAAAATGGTGCGCCACGCTGCCTAGCGATCCTCCTAGCATCGCCCCCATAAACAAACTCGGCCCGAAGATGCCGCCCGCATTGCCCGAGCCGTAGCTGGTGGTTACCGTCACCAGCTTGAACACCAGGAGCACCGCCATCAGCTCGAAAACCATCCGTCCGTTCAGCGCATCGCCTACGTAGCCGTATCCCACACCCAATACTTGCGGCACTCTCCACGCGATCAACCCGGTTACCACGCCTCCCGCCAGCGGCTGAAACCACGCCGTCCACCGCGGCAATTTCATAAAGTACACGCGCGTGGCCAGCAACAGCTTAACGAACGCGGCTGACACAACTCCCCCCGCCACTCCCAGCACCGCATACAGCGCGAATTCGATGGGATGAACGAGCGTGTACTGTGGAACCTGAAACAGCGGGTTATTGCCGAGCAGCAGCCGCAAAACCAGCCACGAGGTCGCCGACGCCAGCACCACCGAGCCCAGCACCGGCGCGTTCAGGTCGCCCATGATTTCTTCGAGCGAAAAAAGCACCGCCGCCAGCGGTGTGTTGAACGCCGCCGCAATGGCCGCTGCCGCGCCGATGGGGATGAGCGCCTTCACACTTGCCGGCCGTAACCCCAGCTTTCGTCCCAGCACGGAGGCGATGCCCGCGCCCACTTGTACCGAAGGTCCTTCGCGTCCCAGGGGAATTCCGCTTGCGAGAGTGGTGGCAGTGCAGAAAAATTTCCCGAGCAGCGTCCTCATGGTGATCACGCCGTCGCGCGCGAACATCGCCGCCTTGGTCTGCGGCACGCCGCTGCCTCGCGCATCCGGAAAATATCGCCAAAGCAGGTAGCCCATGCCCAGCGACCCGGCCATGGGAATCAGCACGCGGCGCCACGCCGCGCTTCCCACGGGATAAAGCCGCATCCCCAGCCGCTCGGTCAGCAGGATGAACGCGACAACCGCGAGGCCAGTCAGCACTCCCACCACGAGCGAAAGAAGCAGCAGAATGCGGTCCTCGCGCTGCCGCAGTGCGTCCAGCCACCGCAGCATAGCCATCCCGCGCCATTGCGTACCCGTTACCTGCGCCTCGCTCGCCACTATCTTTTGCTCGCCATTGTCTTTCGTGCGCCCCGCCCGCCGCGGCGGCCCGTGCCCGGAACTCATCCTCGGCAATCCGCCGCCATCATTACGTTCGGCAGGGGCGCTGTTTGCTGCGCCCCCTTTCTTTCAATCCCGCGCGCCTGCGAGTACGTCATTCTGATCGGAATGGCCGGCTTCTTGTTTCCTCGTCCCGCTCCTGCGGGACGGCCGGCCATGTAGAGAAGAATCTCTCTTCGCCTTTCGAATCAGCCACCACAATTACAAATTCCTCTCCAATCCCAGTCTAACGCCTCCTCGCCGACTCGGAATGCCCAGTTTAAAAAAAGTCCAGTTCTTGTTATGTAGCTCGGGTCTTTAGACCCGAGGATTTGTCGGGGGCTTTTCCGTAGGCCGCGGTATGCCGCGCCCGACTCTCGTGCCTTTCCGGGTGCCCCATCTGGCGCGGTTTTTGCGACAGGTGGGTCTTGGGTTGCATTGCGCTCTAGGTACTAACGGTTCTGATCGCAAGCGTCGCAACCGCTTCTAGCGCTGCGGACGGCAACCGAGGAGTGGTGCCTCTGTAGCGGCCGGCTTCGGCCGGGCGGGTTTGCCTTCGTAAGTCGAATACTGTCCTTCCGTACAGTCCTATACGTCAGGTTGTAGAACTATCCCAATTCTGTCCTTCGTCTGGACTTTTCTCCTCTGCGCGCCGTGCTACCCTCCGGCGATGTCTGCCAACGAAAAATTCAGAACGCGACTAAGCCCGCTGCCAGCGGGAAGAGCGCTCCTCGCGCGTCATCCGTTTGGGTGCCGATGCGCCTTCTCCTCTTTGCCCGCTCGACCTCCCTCAGCGCCCGGGCGCTGTGTTTCCTGCTCGCCCAAGAGCCGAAACTACAGGACGAAACCTTCGACCCAGACCGGAACGCCTCGATGGACTCACCCCCTCGTAAGTCATTGGAAACAATCACCGAGGGTCGAACCAGCCCGGAACTTTATTCCGACCCCTTGGACTCTCGATCGCATCGACCGTCGAGCTGCATCTCCATGTCCTCTGGCCTTCTTTTTGGTCCGGAGGGGGTACGCCCAGGGCCGTTTCCGCTGTATCCTTATCTCGAACCAACCGAAGGCAACAACACAGACCCGGAGGAAACACCGCGTGGACGCCAAAGCGTCGCCTGCGCCTAGAGCAGGCTTCCGCATCGAATCCGACAGCATGGGCAAGATCGAGGTGCCCGATGACCGCTATTACGGCGCGCAGACCGCCCGCTCGCTGATCCATTTCGACATCGGCCGGGACACCATGCCGCCCGAGCTGATTCGCGCCTTCGGCGTCCTGAAAAAAGCCGCGGCCCTGGTGAACCAGGATCTCGGCAAACTCTCTGCGGAAAAAACGCGCCTGATCTCCCAGGCCGCCGACGAAGTAATCGCCGGAAAGCTCGACGGGCATTTCCCGCTGCACGTCTGGCAAACCGGCAGCGGCACCCAGACCAACATGAACGCGAATGAAGTGATCTCCAATCGCGCGATTGAGATCGCGGGAGGCGTGCTGGGCAGCAAGAAGCCCGTGCATCCCAACGACGACGTCAACATGTCGCAGTCTTCGAATGACACTTTCCCCACGGCCATGCACATCGCCGCGGCCTCGCGGGTCGCAGAAGTTCTCATCCCCGCTGTCGAGCATTTGCGCGACGCACTTGCCGCCAAGGCAAAGGAATTTGCGGACGTCGTCAAGATTGGCCGCACGCATCTTATGGACGCGACGCCGCTCACCGTCGGTCAGGAGATGTCCGGCTGGGTCAGCCAACTCGATCGCGATATCGACCGCCTGAAACTCGTGTTACCGGGCCTCTATGACTTGGCCATCGGTGGCACGGCCGTCGGCACCGGCCTCAACGCGCATCCGGAATTTGCTGAACGCGCCGCGAAGAAAATTGCCGAGCTGACCGGCCTGCCGTTCAAGTCGCATCCCAACAAATTTGCGGCGCTCTCCGCGCACGATGAATTGGTTTTCGCGAGTGGCGCGCTCAAGACCCTGGGCGCTTCGCTGATGAAGATCGCCAACGACGTTCGCTGGCTCGCCTCCGGGCCGCGCGCCGGTTTTGCTGAGCTACGCATTCCCGAAAACGAACCCGGATCTTCGATCATGCCCGGCAAGGTGAATCCCACGCAGTCCGAAGCTATGACCATGGTCGCCGTGCAGGTCTTCGGCAACGACGCGGCCATCGGATTCGCCGGCTCGCAGGGAAATTTTCAGCTGAACGTCTACAAACCGGTGATCATCCACAATTTCCTGAATTCCGTGCGCCTGCTGGCGGATTCGTGCCGGTCCTTCACGGACCACTGCGTCGTAGGGATCGAGCTCGACCGAGAGCGCATCAACGATTACGTTAAAGGCTCTCTCATGCTCGTTACCGCGCTCAGCCCAAAGATTGGATACGACAAGTCTGCCGAAGCGGCACACAAGGCGCACCACGATCGAATCAGCCTGCGCGACGCCGTCCTCAAGCTCGGCTATCTGACGGGAGAGGAATTCGACGAATTGGTGCAGCCGGAAAAAATGACGCATCCGTAAGCCGCTAGCTGACCCAAATTGAAACTTCCATTTTGGTTCAGTTGCTTTTTCTTCTCCTAAATTCTCAGTCCTCGAAAATCTTTTTCCTCGCATGAGGATTAGCTTTGACACCTTCGTAGCGTCCCACTAGATTCGAATTCCCCTTGGGATCCTCTCGCGGTTCCCCCTTCCACTGGAGTAGCAATGCGTATCGTTGTCGCCGGAAACGATTCCGCGCTGGGCGCTTTCCTGAAGAGCTCGTTCGAAGCCGAAAACTATGTCGTCGACGTCACCGCGGATCATGATGCCGAGCGCGCCGTGGCGGCGGGCAGTTATGACGCCGCTTTGCTGGACCTGAACGACCCGTCCGAGCAAAGCCTCGGCGTGCTGCGGCAGGTTCGATCGCGCCGCCCGCGCCTTCCTATCGTCGTGCTCACCAGCCGCGCCGGGGCAGAGAACTGCGTCAGCGTGCTCGATGCCGGCGCCGACGATCTGCTGCTCAAACCTTTCGATTTTTCCGAACTTTCGGCGCGGATGCGCGCGCTCTTACGGCGCGGCAATAATCCGTCGGACGCGGTACTGCGCGTCGAAGACCTCGAACTCAGCCGCATCGAGCACACCGTGCAAAGAGCCAGCAAGAAAATCGACCTCACTCCCAAGGAATTCGCGCTACTCGAATACCTGATGCGCAACGCGGGCCGCCGCGTGACGCGCCCGCAAATCATCGAGCATGTCTGGAATTTGTCGTTCGACACCATGACCAACGTAGTGGATGTCTACATTAACTACCTTCGCAAAAAAGTGGACGCAGGCTCGCCGCGCAAGTTGATCCGCACCGTTCGCGGGATCGGTTACCAGTTGCAAGCGGAGGAGCGCTCGAACGGCACCACTGGTTAAAGGGTGGTTGATGGTCGGTGACGGGTAGGTGATGAGCACCGGCTTTTCGGCCTCTCGATTTGCTCCAGGGCTTGCGTATCGCAAAGGGAGAAATACTCAATGTCGGCAATCGCCGCAGTTCCGATTCGTAGTCGCGACGCCAAGCTTGTGTTGGCCCGTCCGCAGACGGAATTTCACCGGAAAGCGCTGCGTGACAACGCGGCGATCTTGCAAATGAGCGTGGTGGCGCCTGCGGCGGGCCCCGCGATAGTTCAAGCTCCGATCGAGCTTGGCCAGGCGCAGCGCGACAAGCTGGTTATCGAGCATCTTCCACAGGTCCAATACATCGCGCGCCGCATTCACGACCGTTTGCCTCCGCAGATTCTGTTCGAGGATCTCGTTCATGCCGGAATCCTGGGTTTGATGGACGCAGTAGGGAAGTACGATCCCAACAAAAACGTGCAGCTGCGGTATTACGCCGAGTTCCGCATTCGCGGAGCGATCCTCGACAGCCTTCGGCAGGTGGATTGGAGCCCGCGCGTCCTCCGGCGCCAGGCGCGCCGCCTGGAGCAGGCTACTCTGGATTGCAAGGCGCGGCTAGGGCGCGATCCGGGTGAACTGGAGATTGCCGCGGAGCTGAACATCAGTCTCGAAAAGCTGCAGCGGCTTCTGCGCGATCTGCGCGGCCTGGATATCGGAAGCCTGGAGTCTGACTCCACTGACACGAACGGCGAGCAGAGCATTCAGATTCCCACCGGAGCGGAGATGGATCCTTACCATCAAGCGCTTCGTTCCGAGAGGGCCGCGCTGCTTGAGAAGGGCATCGGCGAACTTCCCGAACGCCAGCGGAAGATTCTGGCTCTTTATCACTTCAAGGAACTGACCATGAAGGAAATCGGCGCGGTGCTGGGAATCGGCGAATCGCGGGTCTCGCAGATTTACACCGCGGCGCTTTTGGGTTTGCGCGGCCATCTCCGCGATCTGCTCGGCGATAAATCGAGATCTACGAGCGGTGCACTAATTCCGTGTAGCGCGACGGAGCGCGCGGAAGAGGCGGCGCTGTGGCGCAGATCTTTCTAGCGGTGAACGGCCTGAGAAGGGGGCGGCACAGTCTTGCCGGCGCGCACGTCTTTGACGATATTGTCGGCGAGCTGCTGGCTCTTGGTACAAGTGGAGTCGTTGATGCGGCACTGGGCGATGGTCAGCTTGCAACCGCAGGTGCAGCTCTCCGAGTTCATGCGCTTGAGCGCGGCCTGCCTTTGCGCGGGTGAAAGGCCCTTGAAATCCACGCCCGGCAGTTCGGTCGCGTTCACCGCGTTCTTCAGGAAAATCTGTCCGGTGTCTTGGAAGGTTTCTATTTGTGCGTCCACCGGCATCTTCAGCAGGGCGCGGATTTCCGTGTCGTAAACTTCGATTGGATACAGCCCCATGTGCTTCTGTACCACGCCGCCATCGGCATTCACGAGAAACGATGTGGGAAGCGCGGGCACGCCGCCATATTCTTCCGCCAGCCCACCCGAGCCCATGACGATGGGATAGTGGATTCCCACCTTCTGGGCGAATTCGCGGACATCGCTCGCCGGTCCGTCGTCCATGGAAATTCCAATGATGACCAGACGACCCTGGTAGCGCGCGGCCAGCTCATTTAGCTCGGGAATCTCCTCGCGGCAGGGCGGGCACCACGTAGCCCAGAAGCTGAGCAGCACAACCTTGCCGCGAAGGGCGGCGGTGGAGATCAGGTAACCGTCGAGATCGTTCACCAGAAATGGCGGAACAGGCGACGGGTTGCTCGCGAAGCGGATGACCTTGGGCCTCGCATCTTTGTCGTCGGAATCGGAATTTTGATCCGCGGCGATCGAGGTGCTTGAGGCTTCCGATGCAGACTTCGCCGCCGCGGAGACTCGCCCGGCGGTCAGTTCGCGCACCACGCGCGCGGCGGCCCATCCTGTGAGAAAAATGGCCAAGAGGGCGAATGCAGCTAAGGCGATGATCCAGGACTTCTTCATGACGGTGATTCCATTATCCAACAGCGCGGCACTGGGCACAATCACGCGCGGTCAAGATTGTGCGTCCGAAGCAGCGCGAATCGGGTATGGGATTGGACGGCGGGAAGTCGCAAGAGATAGCAACGGGGCGAGCGCTGGGCCACTGGACGAAAGTAGAGTGAGCAAAACCAATCCGGGAAGCGGTTCCCAAATTAGATTTGCTCGGCGGTGAGTCTGCTACGGAACGCGTGCGCAACCCCTGCAAAATCAGCCGAGGATGTGCGCCGAGTCGCGAGTGCAAAAGGCCAGAGACATGCTTAAGGAGAGGGAGTGGGTCGCGTTCCTACACGATCCGCATCGTCTGGTGAATGGGGAGGAAGGGGCCCGTTCTCTGGGTGATACGGACCGTTCCCACCTGCCTCTGAGAGGGAAGCTAGGATGGATGACCCCATGATCTGGTCTCGCCAAGGCTAGATCAACAGGGACGCGACTTTGGGGACCCCGGATCCCAAGCTGGGGTCCCCTTTTTGATTCTGGGACCGCCGCCCGCTTCGTCAAACACTTTCGCCCACGATTACCGAGCGGTAACGACTGATAGCAAACGCCGCCGTCAGCAACTCGTAGTTTGTTAGCATAGTTTATGCCCAGGGAGTCTAACCATCCAACCCGCCGGGAAATCGAACACGAAGAAGGCCGGCGACAGTCCGAAGCAGACGCGATTTCCCGCCAGAGCAATGTGCTGCCCCTGGATGCAGCGCGTAACGAAGGACGATTCTATGGGCAGCTTATTCGCGGCAGCCGCCCGCTCAACGGTGTCCAGCGAATCGGGTTTTTTCTTATTGGATTGCTGTTTTGCGGGTGGGCAGTCTTTATCCTCGCCGTTGCTTTCCCTGGTTTTTTCAGTTTCATTGGCCTGCCCGTCGCGTCGATAGATAACAAATCCGTATCGCTGGCCTATCTTCCCTTTGCTGCGCTTTCTCTTTTCCTGGGATTCAAGATCATCGGCAGGGCTATCAGGCCCGATGGACGAAAGACGTAGATTTCGTAGTCAATTGATGGGTGTTCCTCGCCGCATGCCTCTGTCATCCTCCCGCTTCCAACGCTCTCGATTTCGCTAACACTGCCGGCCGCCTTGCGCCGTGCGATAATCCCAGCAAGCCATGCGTAACATCAAGCTGACCATTTCCTACGATGGAGCGGACTTCCACGGCTGGCAGACGCAGCCGGGCGTGCCGACTATTCAGGGCACGCTGCACGAGGTAGTGCGCAAGATTACGCAGGAAAGAATAGTCATCCAGGGAGCCAGCCGCACGGATACCGGAGTGCATGCGCTGGGGCAGGTGGCGCACTTTCGGACGAGCGCGGGGCTTTCGGCGCTGGAATTCCAGCGGTCGCTGAACGCGCTACTGCCGCCGGCAATTCGCATCGTCGCAGCCGAAGAGATGGGCCCGGACTTCCACGCGCGCTGGCTCGCGCAGGGGAAGACGTATCGCTACCGGATTTATCGCGGACGCGTGCTTCCGCCGTTCGAGTACCGGCGGGCGCTACACTATCCTTGGCCGCTCGATGAGGACGCGATGGCCGCGGCGGCGCGGGAATTCGAGGGCCAGCACGACTTCAGCTCCTTTGCTGCGTCTTCGGGTTCCGAGGACGATGACAAAGACCGCAACATGACACGCGTGATCTTTTCCTCCGAGATTGTGCGTGACGCGAATGGCGAGGAGATTTCCTACGTGGTGCGCGGGCAGTCTTTCCTGCGGTACATGGTGCGCAAGATGGTCGGCACGCTGATCGAAGTAGGCAAGGGACGCCTCGCGCCGGGCGCCATCTCGGAGATTTTCGAGTTGCGCGACCGCTCGCGCTCCGGTCCTACGGTGCCTCCCGAGGGGCTATATCTCGTTTCGCTCGAATATCCTGATCCCACAGACTCGCTGGCGGGGTCCGCTTCACGCCGCCGCGCAACAACCTCACGATAGGCGTTCACTCCCTCAGCGATTCGAATTCATGTAGAATGCGCTGCAAATGGCAGTCTCCCGCCAGTCGCTTGCAGCGTCCCCTGGTGCAGGACACAGCTACGTCGAGTCCATCGATGCGGCTACCGGAGAAGCTATCGCACGTTTCGAGGTGACTGAACCCGCGGCCATCCCGGCGATGATGGCTCGCGCTCGGGCGGCGCAAACGGAGTGGGCGCGGCGCGCGGTTGTCGAGCGGTGCGCGGCTGTGCGGCGCCTGCGCGACGCGCTTTTCGATGGTCGCGAGGAGATCATCGGCATCATCACGCGCGAGACGGGCAAGCCGCGCGTCGAGGCGATTTTCGCGGAAATCATACTGGCGCTCGACACCGCGGACTATTTCGCCCGCCACGCGCCGCGATGGTTGAGGCCCCGGCGCGTTCCGCACCACAACATCACGCTGAAGGCGAAATCCGGCTGGATCGAACACGAGCCGTTGGGCGTGGTGGCCATCCTCGCGCCGTGGAACTATCCACTAGCCATTCCCATGGCCGAGCTGGTTCCCGCGCTGCTCGCCGGAAACGCCGTGGTGCTGAAGCCGTCGGAGCTAACGCCCTGGACCGGCTCGGCAATCGGCGAGCTGTGTGCGCGGGCGGGTTTGCCGGAGGGGCTGGTGCAGATCGCCCAAGGGGGCGCTGCGACCGGAGCGGCATTGATCGAGGCGGGGCCGGACAAGGTTTTCTTCACTGGCAGCGTGGAGACCGGCCGGCAGATTGCGGCCGCTTGCGCCGCGAAATTGATTCCCTCGGTGCTGGAGCTGGGCGGGAAAGACCCCATGTCGGTTCTTGCCGACGCCGATCTGGATACAGCCTCGAGCGCCGCAGTGTGGGGCAGCTTCATGAATTGCGGACAGGCGTGTTTGTCGGTCGAGCGGGTGTATGTCGAGCAGGCGGTTGCCGATCGGTTCACGGAGTTGTGCGTGGCGAAAACCAAGAAGCTGCGCCTCGGCCCGGCGTCCGATCCCGACGCCGAGATCGGGCCGTTGATTCGCCCGCGGCAAGTGGAGCGAGTCGAGGCTCAGCTGCGAGACGCCGCAGAGCGCGGGGCAAAAATCCTTACGGGCGGCGAAAGGCGCCCGGACCTGGGCGCCACTTTTCTCGATCCGGCGGTGGTGACGCAAGTGGACGAGTCCATGCAGCTCATGCGCGAAGAGACGTTCGGTCCGGTGCTGGCGATTCGCGCGGTCGCGTCGGCCGAGGAAGCGGTGCGCCTCGCCAACGAATCTCCTTTTGCCCTGAGCGCGAGCGTGTGGACGCGAAACGCCGTGCGAGGAAGGGACGTGGCCGCGCAGCTTCGCGCCGGGGCGGTGATGATCAACGACGTCGGAAGCTACTACGGCATCGCCGAAGCGCCGCACGGCGGACGCGGCGCAAGCGGATGGGGCCGCACCCACTCGCAGTTCGGCTTCATGGAAATGGTTCACGTAAAGTACGTGGATGTGGACCGCCTACCGGGGCGCTTCAACGCCTGGTGGTACGGCTATACGGCTGAGCTGGCTGCGGCGGCCGACGGATTCACGCAGTTGCTGTTTGCGCCCAGCCGACGGCAGCGCTGGGCGGCGCTGAGGGATACGCGCAGCCTGCGTGCGCTCCTTTCGCGCCGAAATCGCATCTAACGTTTTGGGTCATCTTTACCGACTGATCGCCAGCCAGCGGTTGTTGCGAGGCAGGTGACATGCAGCACGAACTCATCCACGACTGGAACACGCATTCGGGGCCGGAGATTCCAGCCAGCCGCCGGGTGACGGTGAATGACGAAACTCTGCGCGACGGCCTGCAGAATCCCTCGGTACGCAATCCCTCCCTCGAAGAGAAAATCGAAATCCTGCGCTGCATGGAGGCCATTGGCATCGATGAGGTGAATATCGGACTGCCGGGCGCCGGGCCGCGCGCGTTTGCGGATACCGAAGCCCTGGCTCGAGAAATCATCGGCGCGCGCATGAAGATGCGTATGGAGTTTGCCGGGCGCACGCACAAGCGGGACATCGAGCCGATGATCGAAATCGCGCAGCGCGTGGGCCAGCCGATCGAAGCGGCGCTGTTTTTGGGATCGAGCCCCATTCGCAGGGTGGTGGAAGACTGGTCCGTCGAGCACTTGCAGCGCACCACCGAAGAGGCGGTGAAGTTTGCGGTGGCGGCGGGGCTGCCGGTGATGTACGTGACCGAAGACACGATTCGCACTGACCCGGCGACGATCGTGGCGCTGTATTCGACGGCCATCCGTGCCGGGGCGCGCGCGATCGTTCTGTGCGATACGGTCGGCCACGGCACGCCGCTCGGCGTCTACAATCTGGTGAAATTTGCGATCGAGGAGATCGTGAAACCGAGCGGCGAAAAGATTCGCGTGGATTGGCACGGACACAACGACCGCGGACTGGCGGTAGCCAATTCGCTGGCCGCTGCAGCTGCGGGCGCGGACCAAATTCACGGCTCGGCGCTGGCGCTGGGCGAGCGCGTGGGAAACACGCCCATGGAAGTGCTGCTCGTGAATCTGCAACTGCTCGGGCTCATCGATCGCGACTTGACGCATCTGAAGGAATATTCCGAAACGATCGCGCGCGCCACGGACACCGTGATTCCGCCGAACTACCCGGTGGTCGGGCGCGATGCGTTTCGCACCGCCACGGGCGTGCATGCCGCGGCTATCGCCAAGGCCTACAAGAAAGGCGACGTGAAGCTGGTCGATGCCGTCTATAGCGGCGTTCCGGCGCACCTCTTCGGTTTGGAGCAGGTGATCGAGATCGGCCACATGAGCGGGCGGTCGAACGTCGTTTTCTGGCTGGAGAAACGCGGCATCGCCGTCACCGACGATCTGGTTGAGCGCATTCTTGCGGCGGCGAAGCAATCGGCGTGCGTGCTGGCGGAAGAGGAAATCTGGGCGCTGGTTAATTCGAATGTGCCGCGCTAGCGCCGGCCTTGCCTGCGAATTCGTTACGCGGTCTAATGTTTTGCAGTGTCCACCGTGCAGCCAATCCCAACGATCCCGTCGGATGTCGTCGTGCGGCCGCTGGTCGAAGGCGATCTGGCGGAAGCCGATCGCATCGTGCGGCTGGCGTTCGGCACGTTTCTTGGTTTGCCTGATCCGTCGCGATTCATGGGGGATGCCGCTTACGTTCGTACGCGCTGGAAGGCGGACCCCTCGGCGGCGCTGGCGGCAGAGCAGGGCGGAAAGTTGGTCGGCTCAAACTTCGCGGCGAACTGGGGCAGCTTCGGTTTTTTCGGTCCCCTGACGATCGCTCCAGAATATTGGAGCCGCGGTGTGGCGCAGCGGCTTCTGGCATCCACGATGGACATTTTTCACCGGTGGGGAAACCGCCATCTCGGGCTCTACACGTTTGCGCATAGCGCGATGCACGTGGCGTTGTATCAGAAGTTCGGGTTCTGGCCGCGGGACCTGGTGGCGGTTATGGCCAAAGGCATTCCGAACACGTCGCCCCTTGTGGCCACTGGTTTCATGTTTACGGATGTCACGCGTTATTCGACGCTCGATGCTGGCGACCGCGAGCACGCTTTGAGGGCGTGCCGCGAGGTGTCCGATGCGATTTTCCCCGGGCTAGACCTAGGGCGCGAAATCCTTGCAGTCTTCGAACAGAGTCTGGGTGACACCATCGTGGTCTGGGACGGAGCCAAGGCAGTTGCGTTTGCCGTGTGCCACGCGGGCGCGGGAACAGAGGCCGGCGGCGGCGCGTGCTACGTGAAATTCGCGGCGGTGAATCCTGGCACGCGGGCGGGTATGCACTTCGAGCGGCTGCTTGAAGCGGTCGAGTCGTTTGCTTCGTACCGTGGGGCGAAGAAAATTACAGCCGGAGTAAACCTGGCGCGCCGTGAGGCCTTTGCGCAATTGCGCGCTCGCGGCTATCGCACTGAAATGCAAGGTGTGGCCATGGAAACCGGAGACGCGTCGGCCGGATACAATCGCGCGGGCGTGTACATCCTCGATGATTGGCGATAATCACCCCAGGAATCGCGTGAAACTCATTGCTATCTGCGGTATCTTCGTGTGGATGGCAATATTTTCCGCCAGCGCCGCCCAGGATTCGGTTGGCAAACTTGCCGATGATCCGCGCTGTGCGGCCGGCCTGAAGTGGCTCGAAAAAAATTCTGCGTGGATCGCCGACCAGCATGTTCGCCTGACGGAAATTCCTGCTCCGGAGTTTGACGAAGGCGCGCGCGGCGAGGCGCTGAAGGAACTTCTGGCCGCCAGCGGCTTCACCGTGCGCACGGACAAGATTGGCGATGTGATCGGCGAGCGCCCGGGCTCGGAGAGCAAGAGCGTCATTTTGATCGCCGCGCATCTGGACACCGTGTTTCCGGCCGGCACGGACGTGCGCGTGAAGCGCGAAGGAAAACGCCTGATGGCGCCGGGAATTTCCGACAACGGCGCGGGTCTGGCGGCGCTGGCGGCAGTGGCGCGCGCACTTTTCGAATCGCGAATCCAAACAACGAAGACGATCGTTCTAGCCGGCGACGTGGGAGAAGAAGGCGAAGGAAACCTGCGGGGCATTCGCGCGCTGGTGAATAGCTATGGCACACGACTCGCGGCGGTTATTGCGGTGGATGGGCCGTCGGCGGGGCACATCACCACGCAGGGTATCGCGTCGCGACGGTTCGAAGTGAACATCAGCGGCCCTGGCGGACACAGTTGGTCGGACTTCGGCTCGCCCAATCCCATCACGGCGCTGGCTCGCGGCATCGTGAAATTTTCAGCCACGCCCGTGCCCGAGGATCCGCGCAGCTCTTACAACTTCGGAGTGATCGAGGGCGGCACATCGATCAATTCCATTCCTGCGCGCGCCGCCGTGAAGGTCGACTTGCGCTCCGAGGACGAAACCGAGCTTGGACGCCTGGAATCAGCGCTGCGCGATGCCATGCAGTCCGGCGCGAAAGACGAGATGTCCGCGTGGCAAGCTTCCGGCGATGCGCTGAAGTTGGACATTCGCTCGCTGGGCGTGCGCCCAGCCGGAAAGCTTCCTGCCGATTCGCCGCTCGTAGCCACGGTGCGCAGCGTGGACCGTTACTTGGGGAATCAATCGCAAATCGAGAGCAGCTCGACCGATGCAAACGTGCCGCTGTCGCTCGGCATTCCGGCGATTGCTATCGGAAGCGGCGGCCGCGGTGGGGGCACGCATACGCTCGAAGAGTGGTTCGATCCCGCAGGGCGCGAGATGGGATTGAAGCGGCTGTACCTCACCATCGTTGCGCTGGCCGGCCTGGAGTCATAGTCGCTTTCTTCGAGTTCTATCGATTACGGCGGTGAGCATCCGAGATCAGCTGGGAGCTATCCGAATTCGTTCCACTCCTCGTCGTCCATTGCTGCGACTCTTCCGTCCGAATACTTGTGAAAACCATCTGAGGCCACGTGTCTTCCTGGTATGAAGCGTGCTTTCATGGAGCCTTGAACGATGACCAGAACGCTGCCATCTGACCTGGGTCGGACGTGAACCCAAATCGTGGCCGGACGCGACTCCACAGTAACGGCTTCGATCGACATATCGCCCGGATGATTAAGCTCGTCGAAACCCATCTTTCGGAGCTTCTCGGTACGCTCATCAACAATTCTCCGCAATGTCGCGAGAGATTTTGGAAATGTACGCATCGGCCACCAGGAAATTACCACAAGTGTGCCGGCTTGCCGGAATACTTTTCACCACGTAGATTCAGTTCATGCTTAGCCGGCGCGCACGCGCGGATATTGCCCTAGTTCTGTGCACGTTCATTTGGGGCGCGACGTTTGTCATCGTCAAAGACGCCCTGGCGGATATTTCCGTAGTCGTATTTCTAGCTGTGCGCTTCGCGCTGGCCGCGATTTTGATGGCGGTAATGTTCCGGAGTTCCATCACGCGGCTTGATAAGCGCGGTGTTTGGGCGGGAGCGCAGATCGGGCTTTTTATGTTTGGCGGTTTCTTGTTTCAGACCGCCGGACTGCGGTGGACAACGCCCTCGAAAGCCGCCTTCATCACCGGATCGTCCGTCGTGCTGGTTCCACTCCTGCTGGCCGCGCTCGGTTGGCGCCGCATCACCCCATGGACATGGGCCGCGGTGGCCATCGCTTTCGGAGGGCTTTATTTTCTGACCGTGCCGCGCGAGGGATTCACGGGAATTAATCGCGGCGATCCAATCGTGTTTGTTTGCGCGATTCTGTTCGCCATGCAAATCATCCTCATCAGCCGCTACGTGGAGCATCACTCGGTGGGCGGCTTGAGCTTTTTGCAGGTGGCCGCCACTGCCGCGCTTTCGATTGTGGCTTTGCCGATTGCGGCGGCAACGGGTTGGGAGCCGGTGCGAATTGTTTGGAACGGCAACGTGATTTTTGCTATTGCGGCGACGGCCATTGCGGCCACGGCCATCGCGACACCGTTGCAGAACTGGGGCCAAAAGCACACGTCGGCTTCCCATGCCGCCATCCTATTCACTCTGGAGCCGGTGTTCGCAGCGCTGACGTCGTTGCTTCTGAGGAGGGAGCGACTGGATGCACGCACGCTTGCAGGCGCGGCCCTGGTACTCGTCGGAATCCTGCTGGCAGAATTGAAAGGTCCGGCGCCGGTCGCGCTAGCCGAGTGACCAGGCGTCAGAATTCGCTTCAGGGCGACAAGCAAAGGCTGCCGGGCTAAAGACCCCGGCGCTACAAAATCTGTGACACCTTCTGGATCGTCAGTTGCGGTGGTGCTTCACGTCGAGTGCTTCCTGCATCGCGGGGACGCGCAGGTTCAATTTCTCGAAGGCCGAAATTTTCGGTTCGTGTACCAGGCTCAGGCCGATGTCGTCGAGCCCCTCCAGCAGGCAATTGCGGCGGAAGGGATCGATGGTGAACGGATACTTCAGTCCCGCATCATCGGTCACGACGTTCTGCTCAAGGTCCGCAGTCAGCCGATAGCCTTCGTTCTGCTCGGTGCGCTTGAAAAGTTCGTCGATCTGCTCGTTGGGCAGCGTCAGCGGCAGGATGCCGTTCTTGAAGCAGTTGTTGTAGAAAATGTCCGCATAGCTGGGCGCGATGATGGCGCGGAATCCGTAGTCGAGAATGGCCCAGGGAGCGTGTTCGCGGCTCGATCCGCAGCCGAAATTGGCGCGCGCCAGCAGCACGCTCGCGCCCTTGTAGCGCGGAAAGTTCAGCACGAAGTCCGGGTTCGGTTTTTCGCCGGCTGAATAGCGCCAGTCGTAAAACAGAATGCGTCCGAAGCCTTCGCGCGTGCAGAGCTTCAGAAATTGTTTGGGCACCATCTGATCGGTGTCCACGTTCACGCGGTCGAGCGGAGCAACGAGTCCTGTGTGCTTGGTGTAGGGTTTCATAGTTTATTCGGTTCCTTCCACGCCCGGCCATTTGCGGACGTCGACGAAGTGGCCTTCGATAGCTGCCGCGGCGGCCATTACCGGGCTGACCAGATGCGTGCGGCCGCCCTTGCCCTGGCGCCCTTCGAAATTGCGGTTGGACGTGCTCGCGGAGCGCTCACCGCTCGGCAGCACGTCGTCATTCATCGCGATGCACATGCTGCAGCCGGCATCGCGCCATTCGAAACCGGCGTCGCGGAAAATCTTGTCCAGGCCCTCCTGCTCGGCTTGGGCCTTCACCGCGCGTGAGCCCGGAACCACCAGCGCCTGCTTGAGCGATTTGGACACGTGCTTTCCGGCGGCCACTCCGGCCGCGGCGCGCAGGTCTTCGATCCGCGAATTGGTGCACGAGCCGATGAACACGCGGTCGACAGAAATGTCTTCGATGCGCGTTCCAGGCTTCAGTCCCATGTAGGTGAGCGCGCCCTCGGCCGCCTTGCGGTCCACGGCATCCTTAAACGACGAAGGGTCCGGCACGCGATCCGTTACCTGCGTGACCATGCCGGGATTCGTTCCCCAGGTAACCATGGGAGCAAGTTCGTCCGCGCGCAGAGTGACGACTACGTCGTACTTCGCGCCGGGATCGGTGACCAGCGACTTCCAGTAGTCCACGGCCACTTGGAAATCTTTTCCGCGCGGCACAAAAGGACGCCCCTCGAGATAGGCGAATGTGGTTTCGTCCGGCGCCACCATTCCCGCGCGCGCACCGCCTTCGATGGTCATGTTGCACATGGTCATGCGGCCTTCGATGGAAAGCTCGCGCACTGCCTCGCCCGTGTATTCGGCCACGAGGCCTGTTCCGCCGCCGATGCCGATCTTGCCGATGATGGCCAGGATGATGTCTTTAGCCGTGACGCCGCGCGGGCGCTTGCCCTGAATGTCGATCTGCATGGTCTTGGACTTGAACTGGCTCAAGCACTGCGTGGCCAGCACGTGCTCCACTTCGCTGGTGCCGATGCCGAAGGCCAGCGCGCCCAGCGCGCCGTGCGTAGAGGTGTGGCTATCGCCGCAAACGATCGTACAGCCCGGCTGTGTGATGCCCAGCTCCGGGCCGATCACGTGCACGATGCCCTGGTTGCGGCTGTGCATGTCGAAAAGGTTGACGCCGAATTCCTTGCAGTTTTGCGCCAATGCCTCGAACTGCGCTGTGGCGTCAGCGTCGAGGACTGCCAGTAGGCGATCCTTAGTCGAAACCGAGTGGTCCATCACCGCGAAGGTAAGCTCGGGCCGTCGCACCGGGCGACCCGCGGCCTTCAATCCCGCAAAGGCCTGCGGGGAAGTGCCTTCATGCACAAGATGGCGGTCGATATAGATCAGCGAGGGCTGCCCAGGCTCTTCGTGTACGGCGTGGGCCTGCCAAATTTTTTCGTAAAGTGTGCGTGCAGGCATGTGGGTGAACTCCGTGACTTCTTGAGCCGATTGTAACAATTCGGCGCGGCCGCCGCAAAGCCGCCGGGATCACCAACATCTCAAATTGACCGAGAAGCGATCGAATGTTACTTTCAGCTTTCGCAATCTCACCACGGGAGACCCACCGATGCTGCGCAAACTCGTAGGAATTCTTAGCCTCGCCGGAGTTTTGATGTCGCTGGCCGCTGTTTCGGCGGCACCTGCCGGCGAGGAAGTTCCGTTCCCGAATGGGTTCCGGGATTGGTTTGTGGTGAATTCCATGATCGTGACCAAAGACAGCCCGATGTTCGGTCAAATCGGCGGTATGCACATTATCTACGTGAACCGGAAAGGTTTGCCGACGCTGAAAAGCTCCGGCCCGTTTCCGTATCCTGACGGAACCGTTTTCGCGGATGACGTTCACGAATTTTCGGTGAAAGATGGCTCTTACGTCGAAGGCAACAAAAAGGCTGTGACGGTGATGGTGAAAGACGCGAAGAAGTACCCGACCACGGGCGGATGGGGATTCCAAGTGTGGGCAGGAGGCGACCCGTCGAAACCGCTCGTCCCCGACGCCGCGCACGCCGTCCAAGCTTGCTTCGTGTGCCACACACCGCAAAAAGCTCAGGACTACACGTTTTCGACCTACATTCCCTGAGATTGCAATACCCGCCGCAACTACTCTTGACTAGAGCAGCATCCCAATCAGTAACGCGAACGGCGCCGTGAGCCTACCGTTGTGCAGCCTTTAGCATTGCGGCTTTGGAGTCTCTGGCGAACCGCTTTTGCAAAGACCTTGTGAAAGGATATGCCAAACGCGCCAGCATAGTCGGCCGTGAGAATGCGTAAAGGTCGTACCAGACCGTTTGATCATCGGTATGGAATTCAACCGTGAAGCGTTCCTCCCCGCGTTCTCCGTGGTCGGGCAAAGTGCCATAAGCGAAGCCGTATCTTTCCGAAGAACCGTGCTCTTCAATTACGTAAACGATCCGACACGCATTCATAGACCAAAACCCGAGATGTGACACGAGCACGGCAACGGTGGCTCCCGGTTCGATGGGCGTGTCCGGCCAGCATAAGCCTACCCAAGGCATCTCGAACATCTTCCATTGCCTGATGGCGCTCTTTGCTAATTCGAACGTTTCGGCGCCCTGACCCAAACGAACTCGGTGGTGGTCGGCGGTATAGCTCTGCGGCGCTTGTCCCCGCGAACGTCCAATCTCTGCATACGAGAACTTCTGATTTTGCTGGGCGGAGACGAACGCAAGAATCGATTCTCGTCGGGGTTTTGACAAGCAGAGCATCTGCAAGTACCCGCGCGATAAATGCCAGCTCAAACAGTATGGTCTGAACGGTTCACGTCCCAAGTCCGGCCCAGCAGCCTTACTTGATGGTGACCTTCTGCACGTTCCACAGGACGGCCGAGCCCAGGTAGAGAACATTGGCGGACGCGCAAGAGATCTCGTGGACGAGGCGCCCTGTATCGTCTTCGCCGTGGCCCAGGCTAGTCTGCGCCCAGCCCAACACTTTTCCGTTCAAATCCATCTTGTAGATTTTGCCGGTGGTGCCGTCGGCGCTGAAGAGATACTGCGGTGAACCGGGGCTGACGCATACGCCCCACGGCGCGCCCATGCCGGTGTAGGTTGCCTTGTAGTTCAGCTCCGTGTCATAAACCTGGATGCGGCTGTTATTGCGGTCGGCGACATAAATGTTGTCTTGGGCGTCGGTGGCCATGCTATGCGGAACCCTGAACTGATCCTGGCCGGTACCGTAGGTTCCAACGGTCTTGAGCCAGTGCCCGCCCGGCGTGATCTTGACGATGCGGGAATTGTCATAGCCGTCGGATACGTAGATGTTGTCCTTCGAGTCCCAGGTCAGATCGGTTGGCCGGCTGAATACGCCAGTCGTTCCTGTCGGATGGACTTCCTTGGGCCGCGCGGCGGCATCGTTATAACCCTTACCGCCGTGTTCGAGATATTCCTCGAGGTAGTCGATTGCCTCGGGCGCGCGGCCAAACTGTTCCTGGGGCACGCCCTCAGGGTCGAACTTGATGATCATGCCGGAGCCTTCGTCGACCATCCACACGTTGTCGTATTTGTCGACTCGCACGGAGTGGGCGAATGACGCGGCATAGTTGTTGGGGCCCCACTGTTTGACGAATTTCAGATTTTCATCGAACTCGAAAAGCATGGCGGCCGTGCCGCCGCGCGAAATTCCTTGCGGGTTCGTGCGCGTGTACACAAACAGGTGACCTTTTGAGTTTCTTGCGACCCCCACGGTTTCACCCATCGTCTGGCCGGGAATGCTGAGCTGAAGGAATTCGTCGGTGATCTGCAGCTTTGGAATAGTTTTCTCAAACTCCGTTTGCTTGGCAATCTGTTCGGGGGTGGAAATCTGAGCCTCGGCTCGCCGCGGCGAGAGCATGCCCGCCACGACCAGCAAGCCAAGCACGAAACGGAGATACGCGGTATGGGAGCGTTTCATCGAGTGAACCTTCCTATTCGAAATGGAGTTCCGGCCGGATACCAATTCCCAAGCTGACCCAAGATTCACGCATCGTACGCTTCTCCTGGACTCCCCACAACGATTTTGCTCCCTGGAGGCTTCCCGGAGGCAGGGTTCTGATCGCCTGTGCGAAGGGCCTATTCCCCGTTGTTCACCGAATTCCCCGGAATTACGAGGACACACAGCTCTTTGCGCACTTAGGCGAAATTGTTGCACATTGGTACTAGCGGCGATCCACAATTCAATGATTCGCAAGGCGTTATGCCTCCAGCTGGTTGGTACTGTGCGTGCGGTACTCCGCCTGGATTGGGGCGCAGGTCTCGATACTTTCTTCGCACGGAGGAGTCACCATGCAGCGGAAAAATTGGATTCTCATCGTCATGCTAGCAATCGCTCTGACGACAGTAGCTCCGGCGGTCTTTGCCGATGGCGTAACGAATGGGAGCTTCGAGACGGGCGACTTCACCGGTTGGACGTTGGGTGGGAATACAGGTTTCACAGGAGTGAGTGGTAACTTTAGTGGCGTTGATCCGGAGGATGGCAGCTTCCAGGCCTTCCTCGGCTCAGTCGGCTCTGACACGACTCTCGGGCAGACCGTTACGGACGCCAATGGCACAGAGTACGCGTTCACCTTCTGGCTCGCCTCTTTCGGAGGTACTCCTAGCGATTTCAGCGCTTATTGGGACGGTACGCAGCTTCTTTCCATTAACCCTGTTACGGCTAGCCCCTATACGGCGTACACGTTCTTGGTTACTGGGACTGGAAGCGACTCCATTCAGTTCGATAATCGGAATGACCCGTCTTATCAGTTGCTCGACAACGTCTCGCTTACGGCAGTTACGACGCCAGAACCGTCATCGTTCCTGCTGCTTGGCGCGGGCCTGCTGGCACTCGCAATGTTCCGCCGGCGGCTAGCGGTTCGATTGTTCTCCTAGTCTGCGAAGGCGCTGACGAACTAAACGGCTCAATTCCGTTTTGGCTCTAGGGCTCGCAACCGCAAGCCCTAGAGCCATTTTCTTTTTATCCGTGCCTGGAAATCACGGGCTCCCTGGCCCCAGGATCCTTCGCTCCTGAAACACTACCCGCTGATCAGATCCACGTCTGGAATCTCGGCCTACCTTGCCGTGGTAAAATCCTGCGTTTCCCGGGAAGACTTCGCCGACATGTCTGCCTCCAGTCAAGTGAGTTCCGCCGCCGTACGCGCCTGCCCGCTCTGTGGCAGTTTGGAGCGGCATATGCTCGCCCGGCGCGACGGATGGGACATCGTCGAATGCGCCGCATGCACGATGGTTTTTCTCGCGGGCGAGCTTGCTTATGACGTGCAGGCCGAAGAGCACGATTGGCTCGACGAATACAACCGCGAAAAGACGCAGCGCAAGGCCAAACATCCCGTCTGGATGGCGCTTTCACGCTCGACCGCGTGGTTGAAGCCCAAAACGAAAGACCGCCTGCTATCGCAAACGCTGCGGTGGCGGCGGGAGGGAAAGTTGGTCGACTTCGGTTGCGGGGATGGCACGTTTCTCTCGATGGCCGCGAAATATTTTGACGTGACCGGCATCGAGCTTAGCCCGCGATTCGTCGAAGAGGCCCGGCGGCGTGTGGCGCCTGACGTTGCGCCCGAGAAGATCATCGAGGGCGCGGTCACGCGCATCGCGGAAAACGCTTTGCCCGCAGACAGCTTCGACGTGGTCACGCAGCTTGGCTACATCGAGCACGAATGGCACCCACTCGACGCATTGCGGGCTGCGTGGCGCGTCCTGAAGCCCGGCGGCCTACTGGTCATCAAGACTCCCAACTACGCCAGTTGGAACCGCCGCGTGATGGGTATGGAGTGGTGCGGATTTCACGTTCCTGCGCACTGCAACTATTTCACGCCGCGCACGCTGACGCGGATTCTCCGCCAGACAGGATTCGAGCCGCTTCCCAGGCCCGTGTTCGACCGGCTTCCCACCAGCGACTCGCTTTGGCTAGCCGCCCGCAAGCCGGCGTAGCTCTTTCGAAGTAAGGACACCACGCGGAAATCGTCGAACTATAACTCCCTCACCGGAGTGGTATACTCTACGTTTATCGCGTCGGGCGGCTGGACAAGGGGCGTAAGCATGGGCGTTCAATTTCAAGAGTTGTGGAGTTGGATCAGACGCCGCACGATATTCGCTTCGCTCCTCGTGATTTTGACGCTTGCCCTGGGCATCGCCCTGGGAACTCTGCTTTCCGCACGCGCTCTCTCGACCCACGCACAATCGACGGGCGCGGCTTTGCTTGCCATTCCCGATCCAGTTTCGCTTTCCGGCGCTTTCTCCCAAATCTCCAAGAATCTTGGTCCCGCCGTGGTCAACATTTCCACGACCCAGGTGATTGAGAAGCCCAAGGGCGGCAAGACCCCGCGCGGCTCGCAGGGCGCCGATCCGTTCGGAGACTTTTTCGACCGGTTTTTCGATTCGCCCAGTGATGCTCCAGACGCGGAGCGCAGTCTCGGCTCGGGCGTAATCGTCGACAAACGCGGCTTCATTCTCACCAACGACCACGTCATCGACCAGGCCACCAAGATTCAAGTGGCGCTCGACGGAGACGGCAACCACTATAACGCCCATGTGGTCGGCACCGACAAAGACACCGACCTGGCGGTCATCAAGATTGAAGCAGATCACGAGCTTCCCGTCGCCAAGCTGGGCAACTCAGACGGCGTACAGGTTGGCGACTGGGTGTTGGCCTACGGCAGCCCCTTCGGATTGAACTCCACGGTCACCGCCGGAATCGTCAGCGCCAAGGACCGTTCGAATCTCGGCCATCAATTTCAGCGCTTCATTCAGACGGATGCGGCCATCAACCCCGGCAACTCCGGCGGGCCGCTGGTGAGCATGGCCGGGGAAGTGATCGGCATCAACACGGCCATCTACACGGGCAGCCGCGGCTTTGAGGGCGTGGGCTTCGCTCTGCCATCGAACACCGCCATCACCGTGTACAACCAGCTGATCACTGCCGGGCACGTGACGCGCGGATCGATCGGCGTCACCTTCCAGGACGAAAACAGCAACAATCCCGTGCTCATGCGCGAATTGGGCGCGCCGTACGGCATCGTGGTCGAGGCGATTGAGGGTGGCAGCCCAGCGGAAAAGGCCGGACTGCTAGCAGGCGACGTGATTACCGACGTGAACGGCATGGCCGTGCACACGGGCTCCGACCTGGTCACGCCGATCGCCGAGACGCCTATTGGGCAGTCCGTAACGATTCGATTGGTGCGCAACAAGCAAGTGAAGGAAGTTATGGTGCAGGTGGCCGATCGTTCCAAGCTGTTCCCGCAGCAAGCAGACGACGCCACCGGCCAAGCCGATCACAACGGCGAGCCTGGGCAGTTCGGCTTGCACGTGCAGGATCTGACGGCGGATCTAGCGCGGCGTCTGGGCATGGGTAAGCTGACCGGCCCGGTTATCACCGAAGTCGAGCCGGCGAGTTTCGCTGAAGATGTCGGCTTTGAGCGTGGTGATGTGATCACCGAGATCAACCACATGCCCGTCACTTCTCTAGCCGACTATCACACGCAGATGTCCCGGCTGAAGCCCGGTGAAGATGTCCTATTCCGCGTCGCGCGCCACTCGGATGGCGACCACGCGCTCATGTTGTTTCTGGCTGGCACCGTTCCGCCCCAATAGCCACGGCTTGGCACGCGCTGGGTCGGACCGCCCCTGTGAAAAATGACAGTATCGCCCGCCGTCTGCCTGTGTAAAAATGCAACAGTTGAGGGAAGCGCGCAACTTCCGCTCTCGCGGCGCTTTCACGGTATTTTAGGAGGAGAGAACATGAAGAGGTTTCTGCTGAGCATCACTTTACTTGCCGTGATTGCAGCGCCCGCTTTGGGCCAAGATAAAGAACAGGATCGCGTAGAAAATTCCGGGAGAGTGATGAAGGAAATTATGGACATCCCGGACAACATTCCACAAAGCGTCATCGATAAGGCCGACTGCGTCGTGGTTTTGCCTTCCGTGTTGAAGTTTGCGATCGGAATCGGCGGAAGCTACGGCCGCGGCGTGATGACCTGCCGCCGGGGCGCGAATTTCAAGGGCTCCTGGAGTGCGCCGACGATGATGGCGCTCGAGGGTGGCAGCTTCGGTTTGCAGTTGGGCGGCCAGGCGACGGACTTCGTGTTGCTACTGATGACCTCGCGTTCGGCGTCCAGCATCCTATCGAGCAAAGTGAAACTGGGCGGCGACGCTTCTGCTGCAGCGGGTCCCGTTGGACGGACCGCTTCCGCCGAAACAGACGTAACGCTGCGCGCCGAGATTCTTTCCTATTCTCGCGCTCGTGGACTATTCGCCGGCATCTCGCTGGCGGGCTCGACACTTCGCCCCGACAATGACGCCAACAAAAACCTTTACGGAAAAGACGTCAGCGCCAAGGCCATCGTGTTCAACAACGCGGTGCCGCCTCCTCCGTCGGCAAAACTCTTGCTCGCAACGCTGAACAAGCGGTCTCCGACGAACAAGTCTAAGTAAAGCACTTCATGTGAGGGCCTCGGCACGCTGGTCGCCGTTCGTGCGACGATGCCGGGGCCCTCATGAATCCCATCCGAATTCCACTCAACGATTTAACCTTCGCCGACGCATTCGCTCCAGAGCTGCGGATTGGTCCGCTTGAACTCCGCCATCATCTCGATGCACTCTGCCGAGGCCAGGTCGAGGATGTCGAGTCCTTGCGCGCGCAGCCATCGGGCGCCGCCATCGGCATTCACGCTGTCGCCGACGATCACCTGCTTGAAGCGGAACTGATAGATCAATCCCGTGCAATACCAGCAGGGCGTCAGCGTCGTAACCAGAATTAAGTCGCGGTAGCGCGGCTGGCGGCCCGCCGCGCGAAACGCATCGGTCTCCCCGTGCATCGATGGGTCGCCGTTCTGAACCAGCCGGTTGCGGCCCGCTCCCAGCAACGTGCCATCGGTGCGAAAAATCGCTCCGCCGACCGGCACTCCTCCCTCGGCCAGCCCGATCCGGGCTTGCTCGATGGCCACGGCCAGCATGCCTTGCGCGTCCAATGTCGATGTCATGGGCGCCGAGTGTAACATCGCCAAACCGCTTGACTCAACGTACCTGCCCAAGCAGACTGAACGCGCAAACACAGAAATTGAAATCCGATTCGCGAGAGGGTCTGCCCGTTGCCGCAGGAGGCCGCACCACACTTGCATCCGGTGGAAGCCGAAACTCCGGCGGAAGCCAGCCAACCTCACTATGGATTGCAGCGGCACGTGCTCGGGCCGCTCGAAACGCTTGCGCAGTCGATCTCCACCATGGCACCGACGGCTTCGCCGGCGTTGACGGTGCCCCTGGTTTTCGCCACCGCCGGAAACGGCACGTGGCTCGCGTATCTGCTGGCGACGGTCTGCACGCTGCTGGTGGCGCTGTGCATTGCCCGCTTCGCGCAGGAGTCGGCCTCTCCCGGATCGCTTTACACCTACACCACGTCTTCGCTGCCGCCGGTGCTGGGCAGCGTAGCGGCTTGGGCTTTGCTGTTGGCCTACGTTGCGACGGGAGCATCGGTCGTGGGCGGATTCATCCATTATGCGAACGTCGTGTTGGGCGAGTCTTTCCACTTCTCACTGCCTGCCATTCCTCTGGCCGTTTTCGCCGTTCTCATCTCCATTTGGATCGCCTACCGCGACGTGAAAGTTTCCGCGCGGCTCATGGTTTACATTGAGCTGATCTCCGTGTTCCTGATGAGCGTCGTGTTCGTTACCTTGCTGTGGAAGCACGGCCTCCACATCGATCCGGCGCAGCTCACGCTGCGCGACGTGCACTTCTCCGGAGTGCGTTTGGGTTTGGTGCTGGCCATGTTCAGCTTCGTCGGATTCGAAAGCGCCACTACCCTGGGCGAAGAAGCCAAGCATCCGCTGCGAACCATTCCTCGCGCCGTGATCCAGAGCGCCATGCTCTCAGGATTATTTTTCATCGTTGCGTCCTACAGCGAAGTGCTCGGCTTTCCGGCGTCTGCCGGCACGCTCGATCAAAGCGCAGCGCCCATGAGCGTTCTCTCGACCGCGGCCGGCATTCCCCGCCTCGGCCCGCTCATCGATATCTGCGCCATGGTGAGCATGTTCGCCTGCACGCTCGCATGCGTCACGGCTGCGGCGCGCGTGCTGCTGTTGATGGCGCACAACGGGCTCGCGCATCGCGGCCTGAGCAAGACGCACAGCCGCAACGAGACGCCGCACTTCGCCGTGATGGCCACCGGCGCCGCTACGCTGTTACTGCCTGTGGCGCTCGTGCTGGTGAAGGTCAGCGGAGAAACAATCTACGACTGGATGGGTTCACTCGCCACCTACGGATTCATCACCGTCTACGCGCTGGTCGCCGTGGCGCTGCCGTTGCACCTGCGCCAGCTGCGCACGCTCGGTGTCGGTACCGTGCTGCTGGCCGTTCTCGCTGTGGCGGCCATGATCGTAGTGCTTGCCGGCACGCTCTATCCGGTTCCGGAGCCGCCCAAGAACTGGCTACCGTATCTATTTCTGCTGTATCTCGCGGCGGCTATCGGCTGGCATTCGTGGCAGACCCGCAGCACCGCAAGCTGACCGACCGAACAAGGGGAGGCAACATTCGTGGACATGAAACTCGAAGTTGTTGTAGTACCCGTCTCGGACGTCGACCGCGCGAAGGAGTTTTACGGGAAGAAGCTCGGATGGCGCCTCGACGCCGACTTCGCGCGATGGCGCCGACTTCCGCGTCGTCCAGCTCACGCCGCCCGGCTCCGGTTGCTCGGTCATCTTCGGCAAGAACGTCACCGCGGCGGCGCCCGGCTCTGCCCAGGGACTGTACCTGGTCGTCTCCGACATCGAGGCCTCGCGTGCCGAGCTGCTCGGTCGCGGCGTGAAGGTGAGCGAGGTGTTCCACGACGCCGGCAGCGTGCATGCCGGCGCGGACGAGCCCTTCCTATTTGGGCGGCTGCGGGTCAACGGTGTGGATCCCGAGCGCCGCAGCTACCGCTCCTTCGCGTCTTTCAGCGATCCGGACGGCAACGGCTGGCTGTTCCAGAACATCACCACTCGGCTGCCCGGTCGCGTCGATCCCGCAGCCACGACCTTCGCATCGGCAAGCGACCTCGCGAGCGCGCTTCGGCGTGCTGAGGCCGCACACGGCGAGCATGAGAAGCGCATCGGCAAGGCAGATCCGGACTGGCCCGACTGGTACGCCGAATACATGATCGCGGAGCAGGCTGGGACCGAACTGCCGAAGTAACACCAGGGCCGGCTGCCTAATTCACATCCACCGCAATGGGTAAATGATCGGAAATCTTGATGCCGTGCTCGCCGAGTTCGGTCAGCGTCTCGCCGTTGATCACGTGAAGCCCGCGAACGCCGATCCAGTCGAGCCGAATCTGAAGGCTTGTAAGAAATTCATTCATATCCGTGCCTTTGCCGTCATTCCCGGAGAGATCGAAGCCTTCATTCTTCCATTCCTTAAACAGCTTGGCCTCCGACCCGCGAATATGAATGGTGTTCAGATCGCCCGCAACGATCACAGGATTTTTTACGTCGTGAACGGCATTCAGGATTTGCTCCATCTGCGTAGCTCTGCAACTGGATTGCGAATTCACTTCCAGATGCGCTGAGATCACCGTAATCACGCCGAATGTTCCACCCGCGCGAACGTCCGCCAGGACGGCCGCCCGCTGCCCGCGCCGAAGTTGCCGGGGCCAATGGGAAATCCTCTTGTAAAACGGAGGATTCATTTCATGTTCGTACCAGTCGTAGCAATCCTCCAAAGGAAGGCGCCGCACGTTTTCCAAAGGGAAGCGGCTCATGATAGCGTTGCCCGTAAGATTCTGCGTTCTTGAATAATCAACGTCCTTGCAGGAATGCTGGTCCTTTTGCTCGCCTAAATCCTTCGGTTCCAGTTCTAGGAACTCGGTCGCGTAGGCGTAATTCATTTTCAGCGCCTGCGAAAGTTCCTTCGGAACGTCTCGATATCCCGAGCGGCAGACTCCGATATCGAGTTCGCTCATGATGATAATGTCGCTCTGGCTCACCCGCGTGATCTGCTCGATGGCCTCCTCGCCGGCATCAGGGATCTTTTCCTTCAGGAATTTATGGGGATCGTTCATCAGCAGAGCCATGTCCGAAAATCCCAATCCCTGCTCGGCGTTGTATTCCAGAACGTGAAGAGGGCGGCTTGGGGGAGGGGCAGTGAAGCGATTCTCCACAATAACGGCGTCCAGAAGTTTCTGCACTCGGGCCGCCGTGGCCGCGTCCATGTGCGGTTTTATCGCGGCGTAGAGAAAAGCCTTTTCGTCATTTTGCTGCGACTGCTGTTGCACCTGGCCCGGCGTCTGCCACGCGAAAACGAAAAGCGTGAAAAGAAGCCAGCTAAAGTTCGTAATTCTCATACGCTGGTTGCGGGTACACTCATCATCGCAATCCGTGCTCATCCTCTTTCACAAACGAGTCGTACTGATTGTGACGTCCCAGATAGTGGATTAGCCTCCCATTCATCGACACGTTGTAGACATTTATGACGACCACTTCCGCGGCTATCTCGTCCTGCGGCACGCCAACGGTTTTCTCGGCGGTGGTCAGGCAACGCATCATCTCATTTGCCCTGTAGTGCAGTTCTTCGTACCTCATTTCCTTGATTGCAGGAGCACTGATACCGTTCTTCCATTGAAACGCATCACCCCGGCAAATTTGTGGCGGAACCTCCGATCTTTGTGGCTGAATGCTTGGGGCAACAGCCAAAAAAGCGCATCCTGCTGCTACCGTTGGCAATGCCCACCGCTTCGTCATTAAACTCGCCTCCCATTGATCGTCGGCGGTCTCAATCGCATGCGACGGATCTCATACCTAGGATCGGTTCAATATCGAACCACCGATTCGAAATTTATCACGAATTATGGATAGTACCTGACAAGTTGGGTAACCCCAGACTGTCCCGCTGCTGATCCGTCGTGAACTTGCGCAATCGCTGCGAAAAAACGCGATACTTCTAGAAGGTTTGTGCGTATTGATACCTGGAGAGCAAAGAGCGGGCAAATGAAAATAAAAGAAGTTATTCGCATGGCTCTTCGGGTGCTGGCCCGAAATAAAATGCGCACGCTGCTAACCATGTTGGGAATCGTCATTGGCGTAGCTGCGGTGATCTGCGTCATTGGCGTGGGTACCAGCGCGAGCGACCAAGTGCAGGGCCAAATCCAGAGCCTTGGCGAAAACATGCTGTTTATCCAAGCGGGTAGCGTAAACACGGGTGGATTCCAAATGGGCACCGGAGCCAACAAAACGCTGCTCGTGAGCGACGCGGAAGCCATTGCACGGGATATTACCGCAATTACTTCGGTTTCGCCGGAGGCGGATACCAACGCTCAGATTGTGTATGCCGATCAAAACTGGGCCGTCCGCGACCAGGGGGTAGGCACCCGACTACTTCGCAATTCGCAACTGGCCGATCGTGCGAGGGGAGGCTTTCTCACGGCAGGATGTCGATACAGCAGCGGATGTCTGCGTCATCGGCTCGACTGTTGCGAACAAGCTCTTCGGCGGGGACGATGCCGTCGGTAAAGTCGTCCGCGTCAAGAACCTTCCGGTCAGGGTCATCGGACTACTGGCAACCAAAGGGCAGTCCACGTTCGGACAGGATCAGGACGACGTCATCATGATGCCATACACGACCGTGATGAAGAAGCTCGTGGGGATCGACTGGTTGCAGCTGATTACCGCGTCGACCGATTCGAAAGCCGATGTGAATCTCGCAACCGACCAGATCACCACTCTGCTTCGGCAGCGCCATCACCTGCGAGAGGATGAGGATAACGATTTTTCCATCCGCAGTCCGGACGAAATAGCGCAAACGGTTGGCCAGATAACGCTCATTCTTACTCTCATGCTCGGAAGCGTCGCTTCCATTTCCTTGTTGGTCGGCGGCATTGGGATCATGAACATCATGCTCGTTTCGGTGACGGAACGAACGCGCGAAATCGGTGTTCGCATGGCCGTCGGAGCGACGGAAGGCGACATTCAGCGGCAATTCTTGACCGAATCGGTGGTCTTGAGTTCTATCGGTGGACTGATCGGCATTGTGTTTGGGATCGCATCATCGATCTTCGTTTCCAAAATGATGCAATGGCCAACCGCTGTTTCACCGTTGTCGGTCATTGTTGCTGTGGCATTTTCTGCGGGAGTGGGGATATTTTTCGGCTACTACCCGGCTCGCAAGGCCTCGCAGCTGGATCCCATCGAGGCCCTCCGCTATGAATAAACGCATTCGGTAACTCCTGGCGGGTTCTAAAAAGAAATGCCCAGAAAGACGCCTCCCCTCAGCAGTACCATGGCAAATCCCAGGTACTGTAGCAATAGGCTACGGCTTATGCTTTCCTATGGATTGCAGTTTTGCTGCACCTTGCGCCCCCTCCGGCCTAGGTTGTACAAAAATCTGTACGGTAGGCGTCTCCTTAGGTATTGATGTGCCAATGACTGCATCGAAGCCAAACGACGATAACTTGTCCACCACTGCTTTAGCCGCAGCTCTACTCCGCTCATCTGGCGTGCTATTAACCACGACGCCTCTTTCAAGCGGAGGATTTGTTCCGAAATTGACCGGACCTTCACGCATCGCAAGAACCGCTTGCGGTTCCGCTATATTCCATTTGGCAAATTCATGCAGCGCTACGTCAATATCAGATGCGAAGCTGTATGCCTCAAGATCGCTGACGTTATAAACTAACGCTGTTAGCTGCCTGGGGAATGCCGCCAGAGCGGTTCCCAAATCGGGAATTTGCTCCTTGGTAAGCCTGCGCCAAGCCACCGAGGCTTCCAAATTCACGCGAGCCAGGTGCTCATTCTCGGCAAGTTCTTTGAGTCGAGCAGTTTCCCCTTCGTTCTTGGTGAGTACCATGGAAAGATCTGCCTCTCTCGCCGTAGCGAGGTCGTCTTGCAGGGTTATTAGTCTGTTTTTCGCCCGACTCGATCCGATGGCGGCAATGGCGATTCCGATTGCGACAATTGCCCCTAGCAGCAGAACGAGATTGGTTGCTGTGTCCCAAGCGTCTGATTTCTTTCTGACTTTTCCAATTTCCCCTGTTAGACGTTGGATTTCTAGATCGTTGGATTGTGCTAGAGACACGTTTGCTCCTGTAGAACGTGGGTTTATTTCGCTGCTGTTTTGTGGAGAAATAGGCGCTGCGATACTTATATATAAGGCGATCGTGAACAGAGTGCGACGGGCGCGCATCATACAGGAAAGATACTATAGAGGCCGCAATAGGGTGAAATCGCACCCCAAATTGCTGGCTTCCCCGATTGTCCGCAGCCAATTCATGTGCGATACTTTTCTTCCCCGCGACGATAAGGAGGGTCTATCCATGGCCATTCGCAAGATTTTCGCGCCGCTTGCTTCTACCGCCGTCCTCGCCGTCATCGCGTGCGCCGTACCATCCATTACTTTTGCTGCCGGGGCAGAGAAGAAGGCGCCGGAGCCGAAACCGCGGCCCGACACGGCCGCTAAGGTCTATACCAACGACGATCTCGGATGGCAATCCGCCACTCCCGCGCCGGTTGGCGAAATCCAGCCCGGTCAAACCAGCGGCGCAATTCGCGTGGCTGGTTCGTCGGCTGCAAACAGCGCGCCAGTTGCCCAGCGGCCACCGCTGGCTGATGCGCAGGATCCGAGATGGTATGCCGGGCAGCTCGACCGATTGCAAGCACAGCTTGCCGGCATCGAGGACAAGGAATCGCAGTTGATCGCGTTTCGCGCGAGCGGAACCACCCAGGGCACCGGGCTGGTGCTGAACGCACCGTGCGAGGGCATCACTACCGACAATTTGATCGCTCAGCTGAATGTCCAGCGGCAGGAGATCAGCCAGCAGATTGACGATCTTAATGACGCCGCCAGCGCCAACGGATTGTCTTCGCAAGCCATCGCTGAAGCTTCAGCAGCCGAGTCGCAACTCACCGCGGAGCAACAACGCGCGGAGTTGACGGCCAGATACCAGCAATTGTCCGCTGAACTGGCCGAAACTCAAGCCGTCACTGCGGACATGCACGATCAGGCCGCCGCCCAGGGGATTACTCTGCTTCCGGTGACGCCCGGCAACGGCGGAAACATGACCACCAACCTGCTGTCGCGACTTGCCGACCGGTCCGATAGTCTCCAAAGCGAAGCGAGCAACGTCGAAGCGGATGCGCTTAGCCTTGGCGTACAGCCCAGCGATCTGCGCTGACGTAGCCGTTGTGTTCCCTAGGGGGCTGCCGAGGGTGGCCGAAAGTCCAGTTGCCTCATACGACCTGCGCGTTATAGTGGGTGCCTTGGGCAGCGCGTCCAAGCTGCCATAATCGCTTTATTGCTGCGGTAGTTGCGGGCGGCCACAAGCGGCTACCCGGCATCACTTAGGCTGACAAACGTCATAATGACCAGATTCCGAATCGCCTTACTTGGCTTGTGGGCACTGGCCGCGGTAGCGGTCACGCCGGCGCACGCCGTGCCCGGCAAGCCCTCGCCGCAGACGTCGTCGTCCAGCTCCACCGCTAAGAAAAAGAGCAAGAAGAAACACTCGAAGCGGGAGCCTTCTCAACAGGCGCCCACGCCCGAGCGGATTTCGGAGATCCAATCCGCCCTCGCGCGAGGCGGCTATTACGATGGCGACCCCAACGGTAGGTGGGACGCCAATACCATCGCCTCCGTCCAGAAATTTCAGTCGGCTCACGGGATCGATTCCAGCGGGAAGCTGGACGCGCCCACGCTGCAAAAGCTCGGCCTGGGCTCGGATATCGCCGGAGTCTCCGCGCCGAAACCCGTAACGCCGCCGGGCAGTTCCGCGCCTCCCGCGACGTCTTCGTCAACGACACCGTCTGGCCCATCGAGCTCATCGGGAGCGCCCCCTGTCTCGCATCCCCAGTCCTCCACTACGCCTCCCACCGGAACGTCGAACGTCGCTCCAGGCTCGCAATTGTCACGGCAGTAAGAGTCTCTCGCCTCTGTACCAAATCGCTTGCAACCCGTCGCGCCGGTGCTAGGCTAATCGCAGGAGTCTTCCATGGCCTCATCGCCTAAAACCTACAAGAATCTGATCGGCGGAGAATGGGTGCCTGCCCGCAAGGGCGGCACGCTCGAAGATCGCAATCCCGCGAACACCGACGAGTTGGTCGGCATTTTCCCGGCGTCCACGGCCGATGATGTGCAGGCCGCGATCGACGCGGCGCGCCACGCCTATCCCAAGTGGCGCCTGACGCCCGCTCCGAAGCGCGCGGAAATCCTGTTTCGCACCGCGGAAATTCTGGTGGGGCGCAAGGAGGAATTCTCCGCGCGACATGACGCGCGAAATGGGCAAAGTTCTCGCCGAAACTCGCGGAGACGTGCAGGAAGCTATCGATATGACCTATCTGATGGGCGGCGAGGGCCGCCGCCAGTTTGGCCACATAGCGCCTTCCGAATTGCCCAACAAGTTTGCGATGGCCACCCGCGTCCCAAGCGGCGTGGCTGGGCTGATCACGCCATGGAATTTTCCCATGGCCATCCCATCGTGGAAGGCCATGCCCGCACTGGTTTGCGGCAACACGGTCGTGCTGAAGCCCGCCGAAGACACTCCGCTCTCCACCTACAACCTCGCGCAAGTATTAACGGAAGCCGGCCTGCCGCCGGGAGTGCTGAATGTGGTTTTCGGAGATGGGCCGGACGCCGGAGGACCGCTGCTGAACAACTCCGGAGTGGATTTGGTCAGCTTTACGGGATCGACTGCCACGGGGCGCCTCGTGAGCGAGGCGTGCGCGCCGACCTTCAAAAAGTGCCACCTGGAAATGGGCGGCAAAAACATCATAATTGTGATGGATGACGCTAATCTCGATCTGGCTATCGAAGGGGCTGTCTGGGGCGGATTCGGAACCACCGGGCAGCGCTGCACGGCCGCCAGCCGGGTGGCGGTGCAGAAGGGTGTCTACCGCAAATTCGTCGACAAATTCGTCGAGCGCGTCAAGTCGCTCCGGGTAGGCGACGGCCTGGACCCCTCGACGCAGATGGGCCCGTGCATCAACGAGCAGCAACTCCAAACCGTTATGGGATATGTAGATATCGGGGTCGCGGAGGGCGCCCGCCTAGCTACCGGCGGCCATCGTCTTCAGGGTGGGACGTACGCCCGCGGCTGGTTCCACGAGCCAACCGTGTTCGCCGATTGCAACGCGGCAATGCGCATCTGCCAGGAAGAGATTTTCGGTCCAGTCGTGGCCGTCATCCCCTTCGATACCTTTGACGAAGCCATCCAAATAGCCAACGGCGTCCAATACGGCCTCTCCGCGGCGATTTATACGAGGAATGTGAACCACGCTTTTCAGGCGCAACGCGATCTCGAAACGGGCATCGTTTACGTGAATGCGCCGACCATTGGCGCGGAGACGCATCTGCCCTTCGGCGGGACGAAAAACACCGGGAACGGGCATCGCGAGGCGGGGCTGGCGGCGCTGGACTTCTATTCCGAATGGAAGACGGTCTACGTGGACTACTCCGACCGGTTGCAACGGGCGCAGATCGATTAACCCGTCGCCTGAACGGGCGGGTCACGCGTCATTCGCCTGACATGGGCGCGTTTGACATGGGGTGCCCGCGGCCCGCAAAATAGTGGTGCATCGGGTAGCGAGCGGGTTTAGCCCTGGGGCGGCTTCCACGCGCGGTAATCCGAGTAGGAAGATCGGCGATCTTCCCATTCCTTCAAGCGAGGTTCATCCCATGGCCCGACCCGCACGACAAATGGTTCCCCGAAATGCTTGTCTCTTGCTTGGCGCGTTCGCGCTGCTTCTACCCGTATCGCTTTCCTCGCAGCCTCGCGACGGCCATGCCGCTGCGGCCCCGGCGGGTAATGCCGCGCCCGCGAAGCCCGGCTGTGTGAGCTTCGTTGAAAGCTCGGCCTCGGGCGGTGGCTCAGCGAGCGGCGCCGCGAGCGCTTCCGACGGCTTCAACGTTTCCGATCTGGATCGGTCGGTCTCTCCCTGCACGGACTTCTACAAGTTCGCCGACGGAGGGTGGCAAAAGAACAATCCGATACCGCCGGACCGCCCGAACTGGAGAGCTTTCGACAAGCTGCAAGAGCGGAACGAAGACGTCTTGCACCAGATTCTCGAGGAAGCGGCTAAGGACAACGCCAAGGTAGCCGGCTCGAACTGGCAGAAGATCGGCGATTTTTACGCCAGCTGCATGGACGAAGCGCAAATCGAATCCGCTGGACTGAAGCCCCTCGACACTGACCTCCAAGCGATTGCCGCGATACAGGATGCGGCGGGCTTGCAGAGTGAAATAACGCGGCTGCAGAAGAACGGCGTGAACGCGGTTTTCGAATTTGCCTCCGAGCAGTCGTTGAAAGACAGCACGGAGGTAATTGCCGGAGCGGGGCAGGGCGGCCTGGGCCTTCCGGATCGCAGCTACTACTTTGACGATGACGACCACTCGAAGCAACTGCGCGCGGCCTACCTCCAGCACGTGACCAATATGTTCAAGCTTATGGGCGACAGCGACGCGACGGCGGCGGCTGAAGCCAAGACGGTGATGGACCTCGAGACGACTTTGGCCAAGGTTTCAAAGAAGCGGGAAGACCTTCGCGATCCGGTTGCTAACTTTCACGTGATGACTCTTACCGAACTCGATACGCTCACGCCGCATCTTTCCTGGAAGCGCTACTTTCAGGAAACGGGCCTGCCGTCTCTCACTTCGGCGGACATCGGCCAGCCCGAGTTTTTCAAAGGCGTTGACGCCGCCGTGGCTTCCGTTCCGCTCGCGGACTGGAAGATCTATCTGCGCTGGCACCTGATCCATACCGCGGCTCCCACGTTGTCCGCAAAATTCGTCGACGAGAATTTCAATTTCTATGGCCTCACGCTCACCGGAACCAAACAAAACCTGCCGCGGTGGCGCCGTTGCGTGCAGCGCACCGACGCCGAACTTGGCGAGGCGCTCGGCCAGTACTACGTGAAGCGCAACTTCCCGCCGGAAGCCAAGGCTCGCGCGCTTGAAATGGTGAAGAATTTGATGGCTGCACTGCACACCGACTTGACGACTCTGGATTGGATGAGTCCCGCTACGCGCGAGGCGGCAATCAAGAAGCTGGATCTATTCACTCTGAAGATAGGCTACCCGGACAAGTGGCGCGACTACTCGGCGTACCATGTCGATCGCACTTCCTACACCGGCAACATCTTCCGCGGCGATGCTTTTGAATTCGACAGGCAGATGGCCAAAGTAGGCAAGCCCGTGGACCGCTCCGAATGGGGTATGAGCCCGCCGACCGTCAACGCTTACTACGACCCATCCATGAACGAGATCGTTTTCCCTGCGGGAATCCTTCAGCCGCCCTTCTATGACGCCAAGGCGGATGACGCCATGAACTACGGCGCCATTGGTTCGGTGATCGGGCACGAGATGACCCACGGTTTCGACGACCAGGGCGCACAGTTTGACGGCCACGGGAATCTGGATAATTGGTGGACTCCCGAGGACCTGAAAAACTTCCAGGCGCGCGGCGAGTGCATCGAGAAGCAGTTTGGCTCCTACGAAATCGAGCCCGGCCTTCACGGCAATGGCAAGCTGGAAGAGGGAGAGAGCATCGCGGACCTTGGCGGAATGACAATTTCCCATGCCGCCTTTTTGACCACTAAAGAGGGTCAATCCAACAAGAAGATCGACGGCTTTACGCCGGAGCAGCGCTTCTTTCTGGCTTGGGCTCACATATGGGCAGCAAATTACACGCCGGAAATGGCGCGCATGCGGGCAAAAACCGATCCGCATCCGCTGAACCAATTTCGCGCGAACGGGCCTTTGATGAATACGCCCGCGTTTGCCAAGGCCTGGGGTTGCGGTCCGGATTCTCCCATGGTGCACTCGGATGCCATGCGCTGCCGCATCTGGTAGCGCCGCATCTTATGGTGTCTAATACAGCCGCGGCCGAGTCTTTCTGACGAAGCCGCGGCTATTTCTTGCCCGTGGCGAGGATTCGCTCGATCTGCTGGATGTGATTGATGTCGTGTCCGGCGAACATCGCCACGATCGTCTCCACGGTTTCCGGCCCCCGCTCGGAGTGAAGTCCGTGCTGCTTCCATTGCTTGGGTGTGAGTGTCTTCAGTAGCGCCAGGTTCGCCCCGCGTAGCGCGCGATATTGCTCGAAAGCCTTGCGCACATCGCGCTTGTCATAGTGCAGAGCCGTCACCCACACATCTTGATCAAATGCCTGAATGGGCGCTCCGGGACTGCCCAGAATGAAGCGGATGCGGAAGCCGCCAACCAGTTCGGCATCCGCTATGTGCGCCACGATCTCAGCGATCGACCACTTACCAGGTGCCGGGCGCTTGCGCAATTTTGACGCCGGCACGCCCTTCAGCAGACGCTCCAGCTTCCGCGGTGCTGCGGCCTGCAGCTTTAGCGGGTCTTGCTTTTCGATATAGCCGTACATCCGTTGGCGATATTGCTCCGCTGTTTCTTGCATGATTGGTCTCCTTCGTAGCCTCCCACGACGGTCGATCGAAGGCTCATTATAAACGCTTCATCGACGCCGCATTCCGCGCCGCGGCTCATCGGTTGCGCCTGTTCGAGGCCAATTTGGCAGGGCCTTTCGCCTCCGAGGCTGTTTCCGGATGTTTCAATTTGGACACGGTGCTCGCCAAACGCCAAAGCCACGCGATTCGGCGGCTTAGAATGGGTCACATGGCGCTCAAGTCGGTAGAAGCGCGGGCCAACGAGGGCAACGCAAGGCTGAAGCCCGAAGAGCAGGAACTCGCCCGCAAACAGGAAGAACAGGCGGCGCTGCAGGTAGATTTGGCAGACCGCGAACTGCGGCTGGCCAATCTGCTCGCGGAGCTGGGCGCGTTTGAACGGCGCTATCTGCATTTTGTAGCTTCACGTTACGCTGAGCTGGACGAATGGAAAGCGCGCAGCGCCGAGCAGTTCGCGCGGCAGCGCCCGGAGAGCGAACGCGCGCAGCAGGCGGCCGCGGAAGCGCGCGCCAAAGCCGCTGAAACGCAGTCTGCTGCCGGAGAAGACAGCGGCGGCGAGCCGCGCGTCTTCAAGGCATCCCCGGAAATGAAGCGCTTGTACAGGGAGGTTGCGCGGTGTGTGCATCCGGACCTGACTTCGGACCGCGAAGACCGCGTGAAGCGCGAGCAGCTGATGGCCGAGGCCAACCTGGCCTACGAGCGCGGCGACGAAGGAAAGCTCGAGAGAATTCTGACCGCTTACGAATCGAGTCCCGAGTCCGTCGCCGGTGATGGGCCGGGCGCGGAATTGATTCGGGCCATACGGCGAGTGAGCCAGATTCGCAGCCGTCTGGCGGAGATCGAAGCCGAGCTTCAGGGCTTGTTGGCTTCCGATTTATGTCAGCTGAAGGCTCGCGTGGATGAGGCGCAGCAGAGCGGACGCGACCTGATCAAGGAAATGGTATCGCGCGTGGAAGAGCAGATCTCCTTGGCGAAGCAGCGCGTGCCGAATTCGGCTTCCTTCGCTCACCGGTAGGATCCGATCCATGGAAACCCGCGAAAAATCCTCGCCGAAGCAGATTGTCCACTCGCCATCGCAAGGGCTGGCGGTGCGTTCGGCTGCGATTGTTGCGCGCGGGCTGCGGGACCTCGCGCGCGATTCGAATTGGCTGGTGCAGAGGGTTTTCACGGGACGCTCACCGTATCTGGGCATTTCTCCGGCGGGTCAAATCGCGACCGTTTCCTCCTGGGTGCGGCAAGGCGCCGAGCGGATGACGCTGTACGATATTGACCGCAGCTTTCCCAGTGTGGTGCTTGCAGTCCCGGGAGAAGCTCCTGCGCGGCAGCTGGGCCTGCCCGCCGTGTTCGCGTGGTCTCCTACCGGGCGGTACCTGGTTGCGGCGTGGGGCGCGTGGCCGCCCGAGCTACACATCTTCGATCTTCAAAGCAAAATGCTTCTCGGCGGATTCGGAGAGTTCGCGAGTTTTCCATCGGCGGCCGCGTGGTCGGACGACGGAAGATATTTTGCTGCGGCCTCTTCACGAAGCCGCGATGCGGCCTTGCGTCTGTGGGCCGCTGCCACAGAACCTCAACGCGAAAAGCCGTTCATGGGCGATCCGACCCGGCAGCTGGCCCTCGCGGATTTGATGTCTCTCATGGAGCGTGCCGAGCCTGGGGAATCAGGCGGAGCGGCTTGCGACGAAGCTGCCGCCGCGGGATTTGGCCGCGTGGCTTTCAGCCCGGCCGGAGACATGATCGCCGCTGCAGTCGAGATCGAAGGCGAATGGGCGGACGATGCCGTCGTTTTTCTGGAGATTCCTGGACTGGTGGCCCGGCAGACTTTCTTGGTGCAAGGGCATGTGACCGACATGTCCTGGAGTTTTGACGGCGGCCAATTAATTTACTGCTCGGCTGGGCAGGCGTACCGGCTGGCTGCGGGCGCGGCGGAGCCCGTGGCGTTGCCTTTCGGCGCGGAACTCTGCGCCTGCCATCCGCATTTGCCGCTGTGCTTGTGTTTCAGTTCGTGGCTGAAGAATTCCGCGAAAGGCCGCGTTTTTCTGGCCGACTTGAACCGACTCACTGTATTCGATGAGCACGCCGCCGCGGGAGTGACCGATTTGCGTTGGAGCCTGGACGGATCGAAAGCCTACGCCGTAACCGCCGAAGGGCTCGCCTACATTTACGAGCCGCCACTCCTCTGATTTTTTTCTGCTAAGAAATAACGGAAGATCTGCCTAAGCCAGGGGAAAACTTGCTTCGGGGTTGAGCGTGAAGGCTGCTCGCTCGCCGGAAGCAAACCGGGAATAGCCCGCAGCGGCGATCATTGCGGCGTTGTCGGTAGAAAGTGGACGGCTTGGAAAAAAGACTTCCATCCCGCGGCGCGCGGACTCGGCTTCAAAGGTACGGCGCAGTTCGCTGTTCGCGGCCACACCTCCGGAAACCAATACCGTTCGCGCGGCTTGCTGTTCGGCGGCGGCCAGCGTGCGCGCGACCAGATTGTCCACTACGGCGCGCTGGAAGCTGGCCACCAGGTCCAGAGTGGTCGGGCTGGAAAGCGCGCGCAAAGCCTCCGCGCCGTTTTCGCCGCGCGACAGGGCCTGCTGCCGGGCATCGATTTCAGGCTGCAGTTGCGGGTTGCGCCGCAAATAGTTGAGAACCGCGGTTTTGATTCCGCTGAAGCTGAAATCGTACACGTTGCCCTTCATCTTCGGCTCGGTGAAGCGAACCGCTCGTGGGTTGCCGTGCGCGGCGAGCTTGTCGATCACCGGGCCGCCCGGATATCCCAGCGCGAGCATCCTGGCGACCTTGTCGTAGGCTTCTCCGGCGGCGTCATCGCGAGTGCCGCCAATGCGCCCATAAGAAAATCGAGTTGCGCCGTTTTCGCCATGCGATTGCACGCTGTAGAGCATGGTGTGGCCGCCGGAAACGATCAGGCAGACGGCCGGAAGTTGCACGGGCCGCGCAGCAGAGTGCGCTTCGAGAAACACAGCGTGCACGTGCCCTTCAAGATGGTTCACGGCGATGAGCGGTTTGCCGAGCGCCATGGCCAGAACCTTTCCGTAGGTGACGCCCACCAGCAGAGAACCGATGAGCCCAGGACCTTGCGTGACGGCGACGGCATCGATTTCCGCGAGCTGGATGCCGGCTTGTTCCACGGCTTCGCGCACGACCGGAACGATTTGCCGCAGATGCTCGCGGGAGGCCAATTCCGGTACGACGCCGCCATATTTGCGATGAACGTCGATTTGCGAGGCGACGACGCTCGAGAGAATGCGGCGGCCTCCGGCCACAACGGCTGCTGCCGTTTCATCGCAGGACGATTCGATGCCCAAAATCAGGGGTTCTCGTTCAGCCAACAGGGTCTCCCGATCCGCAGAGCGGTGGAAATCGATATGTTAGCATAGCCATAGGGACGGCTTAGGCGAGCGCGTCCTGTTGGCCTTCGGATTCAAAAATCCACAGACATTCGCGGCGGGGAACATGACGGCAAAAGTGAAAAAAGTTCGCAAAGCGGTGTTGCCGGTGGCCGGCTTGGGCACGCGTTTCCTTCCCGCTACGAAAGCCATACCGAAGGAGATGCTGCCGGTTGTCGACAAGCCGCTGATCCAGTATGCGGTGGAGGAGTGCATCGCTTCCGGGATCGAACACATTATTTTTGTGACTGGGCGGCGCAAGAGCGCGATCGAGGATCACTTCGACCGTGCGCCGGAGCTGGAACAGTTTTTGGAAGAGCGTGGCAAAGCGGAGAGCGCGAAGATTGTCCGCGACATCAGCAACGGACTGCAGATCAGTTACACGCGGCAGAGCGAGGCGCTTGGATTGGGACACGCCGTGCTGTGCGCCGCGGAACTTGTGGGCGACGAGCCTTTTGCTGTGCTGCTCGGCGACGTCATTATGCACGCGACAACGCCTGCCACCCGCGAGCTGATCGACATCTACGAAGCCACCGGCGCGGGAGCGATTCACGTGGAAGCCGTGCCGCGGGAGCGCGTACATCTTTATGGAATTATCGACGGGGCTGTGGAGAAGAATTCGCGCTGGGGAGAGCGGCTGCTGCGCGTGAAGAATCTAGTGGAAAAGCCGAGCGCCGAGAAGGCGCCCTCGAACTTGAGCGTGACGGGGCGCTACGTGCTGCCACCCGAGATTTTCGATTATCTGCGGGACACCAAGGCGGGCGCCGGCGGTGAAATCCAACTTACGGATGGGTTGTGCCGGCTTGCGGCGGAGAATAAGCTCTTCGCGTGCATCTACGAAGGTAGGACTCTGGATGCGGGCGACAAGTTAGGATTTCTCGAAGCGACCGTCGAATTGGGACTGAAGAATCCGAAGCTGGGTAAAGATTTCCGCGCGTACCTGAAGAGCTTGAAGTTGTAAGGGTGTAGCGGCGGACGCGAGGCTTGCTGCTAACGGCTACGTAAACTTTCCCGTTTTGCTACTTCTTTTTCTTCGAGCTTTTGTCGGACTTGTCGTTTGATGTTGACGCGGGCGCTGCCGTCTTGTCTTTGGACTCCGCGGACTTCTCACTCTTCTCGGATTTTTCGGATTTGTCGGCCGATTTCGCGGAATCGCCGCCTTCACCCGAGCTTTCGCCTGCGTTCGCGCCAGACTTTTTTCCTGCGTAGTCGGTCACGTACCATCCCGAACCTTTGAATTGAATGGCTGAGGCGCTCACCTGACGTTCGGCGTTCGCGCCGCATTTCGGGCACTTTTTCTTGGGCGAGGCAGAGAAGCTTTCGATTTTCTCGAAGCGGTGGCCGCACTTCACGCACTTGTATTCGTACAGTGGCAACGGATGTTCCTCTCAGATTCGTTGGGGCCGTTCAGGCCGGCATGACTCGGCGCAGCACCGGAATTCTAGCGTCGCGCAGCACGTGCTCGACCACATTTTCGCGCAAACGCGACGCATCGTAGTCGAAGTGCAGATGGTTCGTCTTCTCGTCGAAGCGGAACCGCTGCAGCCCGTAGGTGTTGGCAAATTTGCCGAGCGCGCGGAACTGGTCGGGCTTCAGTTGATCCTGCAGTTCGTAGGTCACGGTCATGAAGGTCATGCACGGATTATAACACCGGGCTGGCCTGGGCCGAGCGCCCACGCGAGAAGTCGAGCCTAGAGGTCGAGATGACGCAGGCGCAACGCGTTCGCGATCACCGAAACGGAGCTGAAGGTCATCGCAGCGGACGCCATGATGGGGCTGAGCAGCAAGCCGAAAAAGGGATACAGCGCACCGGCCGCGAGCGGGACGCCGAGCGAGTTGTAGACAAAGGCGAAGAAGAGATTCTGGCGGATGTTGCGCATCGTTCCGCGGCTGAGCTTGCGCGCCCGCACGATGCCGCGCAGGTCGCCGGCGAGCAAGGTGATGCCCGCGCTTTCCATGGCCACGTCGGTTCCGGATCCCATGGCGATGCCGACGTCGGCTTGCGCGAGCGCCGGAGCATCGTTGACACCGTCGCCGGCCATGGCGACGGTGCGTCCCTGGGATTGCAGTTCCTTCACCACGGCGCCTTTTTGATCAGGCAGCGCGCCGGCGTGAACCTCGTCGATGCCGAGCGCTCGCGCCACCATTTCCGCGGTAGCGCGCGTGTCGCCGGTCAGCATCACGATGCGAATTCCTTCGGCGTGCAGTTGCGCGATGGCGTCCGGAGCGCTGGCTTTCACCGGATCGGCAACGCCGATCAGTCCGATCGCGGCTTGATCAGCGGCCACAAAGACGACCGTTTGTCCGGCGGCTTCGAGCGAGCGGGCGCGCTCGTCGAGCACGGCGGGCGAAACTCCCAGTTCGGCTAGCAAGGCGCGGTTTCCGAGTGCGACCTTACGACCTTCGACGGCCGCTGTGATGCCTTTACCGGCGCGGTAATGGAAGTCGACGACGTCCAATAGAGTGATGCCTCGGATTTTCGCGGCGCCGAGAATGGCGGCAGCAAGGGGATGCTCGCTCGCGCGTTCGAGCGTTGCGGCGAGGCGCAAAATCGTCGCTTCGTCGCTGTCTGGCGCGACTATGGAGGCAACCCGCGGCCGGCCTTCGGTCAGAGTGCCGGTCTTATCCACGACGAGCGTATCTACCTTTTCGAGCCGCTCAAGGGCTTCGGCATTCTTGACCAGCACGCCGGCAAGCGCACCGCGGCCGGTACCCACCATGATCGCCATAGGAGTGGCTAGCCCCAGCGCGCACGGGCACGCGATGATCAGCACAGCGACGGCGTTCAGTAGCGCATGGGCCATCTTTGGTTCCGGCCCGAAGAGTCCCCATACGATGAAAGTGAGCGCGGCCGCCAGCACAACGGCGGGAACAAAATATCCAGCAACGCGGTCGGCCAGTTTCTGCACCGGCGCGCGACTGCGTTGCGCTTCGCTGACCATGCGGACGATTTGCGCGAGCAAGGTTTCGCTTCCCACGCGCTCGGCGCGCATCACCAGGGTGCCCGTGCCGTTGATGGTTCCACCGGTGACGCGACTGCCGGCCGCTTTTTCGACCGGAATCGGCTCGCCGGTCACCAGCGATTCGTCGATGGAGCTGGCGCCGTCGGTGACGATGCCGTCGACCGGCACCTTTTCCCCGGGTCTCACGCGCAGGATGTCGCCCACGGCGATGTGTTCAACGGGCACGTCGATTTCGGTGCCGTCCGCGCGCACCAGACGGGCTGTCTTCGGAGATAGCTTGAGCAGGGCGCGAATGGCCGTGGAGGTGCGGCTGCGAGCGCGCAGTTCGAGCACCTGTCCGAGCAGCACCAGAGTGGTGATGGCGGCAGCCGCTTCAAAATAGACCGGCGCTTCGCCGCTCGCCATTCGAAACGAGGCGGGAAATATTCCGGGGAGGAGAACTGCGATCACGCTGTACGTCCACGCCGTGCCGGTGCCCAGGGCGATGAGAGTGAACATGTTCAGGCTGCGATTTTTGATCGAGGCCCAGCCGCGCTCGAAAAATGGCGCTCCGGCCCATATGACCACGGGAGTAGCGAGCAGGAATTCGATCCATCCGATCGCGGACAACGAAAGGACGCGCTGCACAGGCTGGCCCGGAATCAGATCCGACATCCCCAATACCAGCACAGGAATCGTGAGCGCCAAGCTAGTCCAAAAGCGTTGCGTCATGGAGACGAGTTCGGGGTTTTCGCCCTCGTCCGCAGTTGCGATTTCAGGCTCAAGAGCCATGCCGCACTTGGGACACGCGCCGGGGTGATCCTGACGGACCTCCGGTCGATAGGGCAGACGTAAACGGGAGAACCCAAATGTGGCGCCTCAGGGGTTAAAACTCCTGAGGAAGAGGCAGGTGATATGTCGGAGCTGAAGCTCCGACCCCCTAAAAATCCGGCGGTTTCCGCGACTTGTCTTGCCTGGGGATGCGCAGGAGCGGAGTTTGCAGCGCCCAACTGAATTAACGGAGCGGCGGCGGGAGGCTTGGCGCCCAGATATTTACCGGGATCGGCACGGAATTTCTCGGCGCACGCGGTACAGCAGAAGTAGAAGGTCTTTCCGCCATGCTCGGCAGTGGCCTTCGCGCGGGCCGGATCAACCTTCATGCCGCAGACGGGATCGATTTCGGGGGCGGCCATCTCAGTTTTCCCGCAGCAGGGTATCGAGATAGGCGAGCATTTCGGGGCTGGTCCAATCCTGGGGGCCTATGATCTTGCGGTCCAGCCGGCCCTTGCGGTCGATCACGTACGTTTCGGGATACATCGTAGTTCCGTAAGTGAGGGGGATCTGCTTGGAAGTGTCCCGGAACGTCGGAAACCCGATCAAGTGCGCCTTCAGGAAATCGTCGTAGGCGTTCTGGTCGTCATCCACGCTAACGCCGAGAATCGTTCCGCCCATGGGGGAGATACGCGTCTGTAGCTCGTTGAGGGCCGGCGCTTCATCGACGCAGGGAGGGCACCAGGTGGCCCAAAAGTTCAGAAGGACAACCTTGCCCCGCAGATCGGAAAGGTGCGCCGGGCTGCCGTTGAGCATCAGCGGGAAGTCCTTCGCCGGGGTGCCGCGCAAGCTGGGTTCGCCCTGACGATAGCCGGGCGTGGCGAATAGAACCAGCAGCGCGACGACGAAGCCGAGCACTAGCGCGGTAATGAGTTTACGTTTCAATCTGTAAGCCAGCCCCCTATAATGAAGCATACCCGAACGATTCAGTGCAGTTTAACAGCCCCACGAAGAGGACACAAAAGGCCTTGGTTTCTGCGATCATTCCCGCCCGAAACGAGGAAGCGTCCATCGCCCGCGCGGTGGAGTCCGTCGCAGCTCAGCCGGAGGTCGGAGAAGTGATCGTGGTGGACGATCAATCGACCGATCGCACCGGCTCGATTCTGGCTGACCTGGCCGCGCGCATTCCCAAGGTGAAGGTGATCCGGAACGACGTGCTGCCATCCGGTTGGGTGGGCAAGAACCACGCAGTATCCCTGGGTGCGGCGGCAGCCAGCGGCGACTGGCTGCTTTTCACTGACGCGGACACGTACCACCTGCCGGGATCGACGCGGAGAGCGTTGGATGATGCGGCGGAGCACGATGCCGTGCTCGTCTCGTACTCGCCCGAGCAGGAGATGGAGACGATCTGGGAACGCGCGCTCATACCGCTTGTGTACTGCCGTCTGGCATCCCACTTTTCGTTCGCCCGTGTGAATAACCCGCAGTTGATGGACGCCGCGGCTAACGGGCAGTTCTTGCTCGTACTGCGGGAGGTCTACCAATCGGTAGGTGGCCACGCGAGCGTCGCCGAAGAGATTCTTGAAGACGTGGCGCTCGCACGCCGCGTGAAACAAAGCGGCCATAAGATTTATTTTGCGGCTGCCGTTGGGATTGTCAGCACGCGGATGTATCGATCGTTTAGCGCCATGTGGCAAGGATGGACGAAGAATCTGTATCCGCTGATGGGCGCTACCCCTGCTGCGGTGTTGCGAGAGCTCTGGGCTGCCACTCCGTTCGCTGCTATGGCGGCGCTTGCTGTGTTTTATCCGGCAGTAACCAAGGCCTATGGGCTGCAAGCTTTCTGGGGTTGGTGTCTAGGACTTCTTCTCGCGGCGCACGCGCTCGACGCAGTGCAACTTTACCGGAATCTTTTTCCGCTGCGGTATGTCCAATATTATGTGCTGGGAGCCTGCCTCTATAGCGCTGCGCTGATTGCCTCCTGGTGGAAGAACACGCATGGAGCGGTTATTTGGAAGGGAAGAGCCTACCGGCCGAAAATGCACGGGGCGAAAACTGTATGATGCGGATCACGCGCAAACTGGAGTTTTCGGCGGCGCATTTCTATCACAATCCGAATTTCTCCGCGGAGGAGAACCGCCGCATCTTCGGCAAATGCAACAACCCGCACGGCCACGGACACAACTATGTCCTGGAGGTCACCGTGGCGGGGGAGCCCGATCCAACTACGGGAATGGTGCTGGACCTCAAGGAGTTGAAGGAAGTCTTGCAGCGTGAAGTGGCCGACCGCATGGACCATCGACACCTGAACTACGAAGTACCGGAACTTGCGGGCAAGATTCCCACCTGCGAAAACATCGCGCTGGTGATCTGGAATCTGCTGGAGCCGAAGATCAAGCGCGGCAAGCTCGATCGCGTGCGGCTGTATGAATCGGACGACCTGTTCGCTGATTGCACCGCGCCATCGAACGGCGCAAACGGTACCAATCGCACAGGGGCTGACGAGGAACGCGCGTGAGCCCCGGGCACAGGGTCGCAGAAAAGATTTCGCTGACGCGGCGCTACCGTTTCTCGGCTTCGCACCGACTTCACTGCCCGACCTTAAGCCCGGAGGAGAACCTCCGTCTCTACGACAAGTGCAACAACCCCTACGGGCATGGTCACAACTACACGCTGGAGGTCACGGTGACCGGGCCCGTGGATCCACAGACGGGCATGATCGCTAACTTGGGCGATCTCGATCCGTTTGTCGAGCGCGAAGTGATTGAGCCCTTCGACCAGAGGTACTTGAACGAGGAAGTCGCCGATTTCCGGGACAACGTGCCGACCACGGAGAATGTGTGCCGAGAAATTTACCGGCGGCTCAAGGCGTTTCCCGCCGCGCGGCTGGAGCGTGTGCGGATCGAAGAGACCAGCAAGAATAGTTTCGAGTTTGCGGGAGACGCGGACGCGCCGGAGGCGAATCGGCAGTGAGGAGCAAGCGACTAATGAGCGCAACGACCAGGATCAAGCTTCCGGAGGCGCCGTCTTCCGGACGAATCGCGGAGCTGGTGCGCGAGATGATTGCGGAGCTAGGAGAAGATCCGAACCGCGAGGGCCTGCGGCAAACGCCGGAGCGGTTTGAGAAGGCATTGCGCTATTTGACCAGCGGCTACCGGGAAAATGCCGAAGAAGTGCTGAACGGCGCAATGTTTTCGGTGTCCTACGACGAGATGGTGGTTGTGAAAGATATCGAGCTGTACAGCCTATGCGAACACCACCTGCTGCCCTTTTTCGGCAGGTGCCACGTGGCGTACATTCCCAACAAGAAAGTGGTGGGGCTAAGCAAAATCGCGCGGCTGGTGAACATGTATGCGCGACGGTTGCAGATCCAGGAGCGGCTCACCAGCCAGATTGCCAAGGCCCTGGAAGAGCAGCTAAGCCCACAGGGAGTCGGCGTGGTGATCGAAGCGCGGCATCTGTGCATGGTGATGCGCGGTGTGGAAAAGCAGAATTCCGCGGCGATGACCAGCGCCATGCTCGGTTGCTTCCGCGAAAATAAACAGACCCGCGATGAGTTTCTAGCTCTTCTTCGCTCGGGAAAGTAATGGTAGTCGTCCCGAGCGAGGCCGGCCGTCTACAGTAAATTCCCTTTGCCGCCTACAGTGTCTATGTTAGGCTTTTTATGTTGACGAAGAGGCCAATGAGAGAGCAGGGTACGACGTTTCAGAGGGAGGGGTAAGTTGATGGAAGCAAAGGTCGCCGTGATCGAGCAGTACCGGGTACATCCACGAGACACAGGTTCCCCGGAAGTGCAGATCGCGTTGTTGAGCGAACGCATCAACTACCTCACAACCCACCTCCAGTCCCACGCAAAAGATCATGCATCGCGACGCGGGTTGATCATGATGGTCAACAAGCGCCGGCGTCTGCTGGACTATCTGAATCGCCGCGACCCGGATCGGTACCGCGAGATTGTGGAACGACTCAGCTTGCGCAAGTAGCGCGGATTTCCCCGGCGGCCAGACCGGCCGCATTTTTCTTCCCCGCACAAGCCGGAGCTGCAATTTCGTATGCGCGCAACAAGCGGCGCTTTGCGCCGGCGCGCTTTCCCGCTGATCTCCACTTGTTTCCCTCGAACGCTTCTCTTTGCAATGTTTTCCGAGATTATTCTCGTATCTGACGACGTTCCCGCGAGCGCGGGACAGAAGGATGTGATGGATGTTTGAACAAGTCAGTTTGGAATTGGGCGGCCGAACGCTAACGCTGGAGACCGGCAAGATGGCGCGCCAAGCGCATGGAGCAGTGGTAGCGCGTTACGGAGACACCGTAGTGCTGGCCACTGCGTGCATGGACAACAAAGCGACGGAGAAGGATTTTCTTCCTCTCACCGTCGACTACCGCGAGTACACCTATTCGGCCGGGCGCATTCCCGGAGGTTTTTTCAAGCGCGAAGGACGGCCTTCGGAGCGCGAGATTCTGACCTCGCGGCTGATCGACCGGCCGCTACGCCCTCTGTTTGCTGAGGGCTGGGCGACCGAGACGCAGATCATGGCCATGGTGCTATCGGCGGATGCCGATAACGATCCGGACGTGATTGGTGTGACCGCTTCGTCCGCGGCGCTCTATATTTCGAAAATTCCGTTCCTCAATCCCATCGCCTGCGTGCGTGTGGGCCTGCTGGACGGCAAGCTGGTTGTGAATCCGACCACCAGCGAGCAGAAGACCAGCCTGCTGAACATCATCATCGCCGGTTCGGAAAAAGCGATCGTGATGGTGGAAGCGGGATCGCAGGAAGTGTCGGAAGACACGGTCGTGGATGCGCTGGAATTCGGCCACGCGGAAATTCGCAAGATCATCGCCGCGATTCGTGAGTTGGGTAACAAGGTGGGCGAGAAGAAAGTTTCCGTCACGCCGCCGGCCTTCGACGAGGCCCTGTACCAGGATATGACGCGGAAGTATGCCGACCGCTTGCGCGATGCGCTCGATACCGCCAAGCACCCGAAGCTCGAGAGCTACGCACTGGTAGACGCAGTAAAGAAAGAGATTTTCGCGGCCGTTCCCGAAGACGATAAGGCGAAGCGCTCGCTGGCCGCAGCGGCGCTCGAGCGTTTGCGCGAGCAGATCTTCCGCGAGGATATGCTGGCTCGGCACCGCCGGCCCGACGCCCGCGCCTTCGATCAGATTCGCCAGATCACCTGCGAAATCGGCGTGTTGCCCCGCGTCCACGGCTCGGCTTTGTTCACGCGAGGCGAAACGCAGTCGCTGGCTACGTCCACGCTGGGGACCAAGGAAGACATGCAGCGGCTGGATCTGCTTTTCGAACGGGACATGCACAAGCGGTTCATGCTGCACTACAACTTTCCACCGTTTTCAGTCGGCGAAGTGAAGTTCGTGCGCGGCCCGGGCCGCAGGGAAATCGGGCACGGAGCATTGGCCGAGCGAGCACTCGCGCCGTTGCTGCCGGATCTCGCGGACTTCCCGTACGCCGTGCGCGTCGTCTCCGACATCCTGGAGTCGAATGGCTCTTCTTCGATGGCTTCGGTCTGCGGGGGATCGCTCGCGCTGATGGATGCGGGCGTGCCGCTAAAGTCGCCATGCGCTGGAATCGCCATGGGATTGGTTGTGGAGGGCGACAAGTACGCCATCCTCACCGATATCGCCGGCGCCGAGGATCACTACGGCGACATGGACTTCAAGGTGGCCGGCACGCGCACCGGGATTACCGCGCTGCAGATGGATATCAAGGTTAGCGGCGTGAGCATCGCCATGATGCGCGAGGCGCTGGCTCAGGCCCGCAAGGCGCGGCTGGAAATCCTCGACACGATGGAGAAGACTATTTCAATCGCGCGGCCGGAAATGTCCAGCTACGCACCGCGGCTGCACATGCTGACGATTCCTACGGACAAAATCCGCGACCTGATCGGGCCTGGCGGAAAGAAGATCCGCGGGATCGTGGAAGCGACGGGCGTGAAGATCGACGTGATGGACGACGGCAAAGTGCACGTGTTCGCGAGCAGCGGCACGGCCGCCGAAGCGGCGTTGAAGATGATTCGCGACGTCACCGCGACCGCCGAGATGGGCAAGACGTATCTCGGCACTGTGGTGCGCATCGCGGAGTTCGGCGCGTTCGTCGAGATTTTCCCCGGCACCGACGGCCTGCTGCACATCAGCGAAATCGCCGAGGCGCGCATTCGCGCCGTCCGCGATGAGCTGAAGGAGGGCGACCAAGTGCTCGTGAAGGTGCTCGCGATCGAGGGCAACAAGATCCGGCTCAGCCGCAAGGCCGTGTTGCGCGACCAGCGCGACAAACAGGCGCAGGGCGGCGGCGCAAGCTAGGTTTCAGAGCTACAGGCGGAGGGCCGGACCGGCTGGCCCTCCGAATTTCTCTTCCTCAGTTGTTTGGAAATTTCCCGCTTTGCGACAGTGCGCGTGAGTAAGTCAATCCTGCGCGGAGACTCGCTCGATCTGCGCGCCCACCGCTCGCAGCTTGTCTTCAATGCGCTCGTAGCCGCGGTCGATGTGGTAAACGCGATCAATCCAGGTAGTGTTGTCAGCGACTAGCGCTGCGAGCACGAGGCCTGCGCTCGCGCGAAGATCGGAAGCGGTGACGGGCGCGCCGCTGAGCTGCGCGGGCCCTGTGACCGTTGCCGAGTTGCCGTCGATCGCGATGTTCGCGCCCATGCGCACCATCTCGCTGGCGTGCACCATGCGATTCTCGAAGATGGTTTCGCGGATGTGCGATACGCCGCTCGCCTGCGTGGCCAGGGCCATGAACTGCGCCTGCATATCCGTTGCAAAGCCTGGATATTCCTCGGTGGTTACATCCGCCGCCACCAGTTTTTTCGCGGCCTTCACGCGCAGCGCGTGCTTGCCTTCGCAGCGGATGTCGACGCCGCACTCCTTTAGCTTCTCGATGACGAATTTCGAGATGAGCGGGGTCGCAGTTTTTCAGCAGCAGCTCGCCGCCGGTGATCGCGCCGGCCACCAGAAACGTGCCGGCTTCGATGCGGTCGGGAATGACGGTGTGGACAGCGCCGTGAAGGCTCTCGACGCCCTGCACGCGGAGGGTTGCCGTGCCTAGGCCTTCGATTCTGGCGCCCATCTTGATCAACAATTCCGCAAGATCGGTGACTTCGGGCTCAAGCGCCGAGTTTTCGAGGATGGTTTCGCCCTCCGCCAAAACAGCGGCGGTCAGAATATTCTCCGTGCCGGTTACCGTGATCTTCGGGAATCGAAACGTCGTGCCGCGCAGGCGGTCTGCGCGCGCCTCCACGTAGCCGTGCTCGACGGTGATCTTAGCGCCGAGCTTTTCGAGCGCCTGGATGTGCATATCGATAGGCCGCGAGCCGATGGCGCAGCCGCCGGGCAGCGAAACGCGTGCATACCCGAGGCGAGCCACCAGCGGCCCGAGCGTCAACACGGAGGCGCGCATGGTCTTCACCAGGTCGTAGGGCGCCTCGGCGTGCGAAAGCGTCTCGGCCTGGATACTGAATTCGCTAGGAGGCATGTCCGGGCTCATCACCCGGCAGCGCATGTGCGCGAGAAGCTTCGACATAGTGATGATGTCGCGCACGTGCGGAATATTTTTCAGGCACACGGGCTCTTTGGTCAGCAGAGCCGCGGCCATGGCCGGCAGTGCGGCGTTCTTCGCGCCGCTGATCTCGACCGTCCCCTCGAGCCTTCGTCCGCCGTGTATTTTGAATCGATCCATTCTTCTATCCCTGGGACTTTTTCACCGCGCGCTTCTGCGATTTCATTCGCCGCCGCCAGAGCCTGCCGCACGTTGCCGCCTGTTTTCGCGAGGCGCCGCCGCGCTTCGCCGAAGCTGGCTCCTGTTTTTAGCATCACTAGCGCAGCCGGAAGATTGTGTCTGGCCAGACTCAGAACGTGTTCGGCGCGAGACGAGCTCACGCCTGCTGCCTCTTCCAGGATACGCGCGCCGCGCTGTTCTAACTTACGATTTGTCAGTGCGACGGAGACCATCCAGTTGTCATAGACCCGGCCCATTCGCGTCATCGCAGCAGTAGAGAGCAAGTTCAGAACCATCTTTTGCGCCGTGCCGGCTTTCAGCCGGGTCGACCCGGCGATAGCTTCCGGCCCCGTCCCCGGCACGATGGCAATCTGCGCCGCGCGGGCCAATGGCGACCGTAGATTTGAGGTCAGGGCGACCGTCACAGCGCCGCGCCGGCGCGCGAATTCAAGCGCTCCCAGGACGTAGGGCGTAGCACCGCTCGCGGTAATTCCCACAACCACGTCGCGACGCGAAACGCCCGCGCGACGAAGATCTTTCGCGCCGTTTGGCGCCGAATCCTCGGCGCCTTCTGCGGCGTTGCGCAGCGCCCGCGCGCCTCCGGCGATTAGCGCTTGCACCATCGAGGACGGCGCGCCGAATGTGGGAGGGCACTCCGCGGCGTCAAGAGCGGCCAGCCGGCCGCTGCTCCCCGCTCCCACGTAGAAGAGTTTCCCGCCGTGCTGCCAAGAGGTGACGATGGCGTCGACAGCTTTGCCGATCGGCCGCAACGTGCGACGGACGGCGAACGCCACGCGGGCGTCTTCACGATTCAAAATTCTTAGGATTTCGATGGTGGATTTTTTGTCCAAGCCATACGAAAGTGGATTCCGCTGCTCGGTCGCGATGGCTTTCAATGAGCGCCCCCGCTAATTATAGCGGCAGCGAGATACGGCGGTGTGGTCGCACTTTGGAATCCGCGGTGAATTGTGACGGGGGAGTTATCGCCCGCCCGAGTTATCGACTACCGGTTTGTCCCGCTTGGCTCGTCGCTTGACTGTCGGCCAGTCCCAGCGCCTGCACGATGGCGTCGTGCAGTGCGGGGCGGACCTGCCGGATCTTGTCATTGGCGCGAGTGGGGTTGACGCGGTTGGTAAGCAGCACGACGAACAACTTGCGCTCGGGGTCGATCCACAGCGACGTGCCGGTAAATCCGGTGTGGCCATAGCTCTTGGCCGAAAAGTAGCGCCCTGACGAGGAAGGATCTTCGGGAACGTCCCAACCCAGCGCCCGTGCGGAGCTGCCAATTGTGGTTCGCGCGGTAAATGCATTAATCGTTGAGAGCGCGAGCAGGCGGTGGTGCTCGTAGATGCCCCCGTTGAGCATCATCTGGGCGAATGCCGCGACATCTCCTGCCGTCGAGAAAAGTCCGGCATGGCCGGCCACGCCGCCCATGGCCCAGGCGTTCTCGTCGTGCACCTCGCCTTGCATGAGTCGTTTGCGATAGTTGTCGTCCTGTTCGGTGGGCGCGATTTGCGCGCGCAGGTTTCGGGGAGGATTGAACAGGGACGACTTCATTCCCAGCGGAGCGAAGATCTCCCGGCGCGCAAAATCATCGAGCGTAACGCCGGTCAGTTGCTCGACGATCTCGCCCAGCAGAATAAATCCCAGGTCGGAATATTCCACCTGCGTCCCAGGCTCGCGGACCAGCGGCTCAGCCATTACCGCCGCGAGAACCGATTGCTTGCCCTTGAACTTCTTGTAGAAATCCTCATGCGCGGGGAGTCCGGAGTCATGCAGTAGCAACATACGCACGGTCACGCGCGCCCGCCATGCCGGATTGGGATCTTTTCCGGCGGCAGATGCGAATGCGGGCAGATACACCTCGACGGGTGTGTCGAGATCGATGTCCTTCCGTTGCGCGAGCATCATCACCGAGGTAGTGGTGACGATTGGCTTGGTCAACGAAGCGACGTCGTAGATCGTGTCCGCCCTCACACCGGCCGCCTTGGCGCCCGCCGTGAGTTTGCCGAATGGATACACCGCAAGCTGATCATTCCATCCCACTGCGAGCACTCCTCCGGGGAAGGCGCCATCTGCCGTCGCCTGGTCGAGCAGCGCGTAGGCTGGCTCCAGCTTTCCGGACATTTCCGTCGGGGCCGGCTGCAGGGCCATCGGATTGGCGGGGACGCGCAACCCGTCTCCGCGATTCACGGTGCCCGGAACCGTCACCGGAATTGTTCCGCCGATGGCTGTTTGGCCGAAGAGAGCTCGCGCCACCGCGCGCTGCGATACGTCATTGGTCGAAAATTCCGCGACCCAAGTGGGCGCATTGGGGAAACGCTCGATCAGGTAGGGACTCCCGAACGATGCGATCACCACGGGCTTGCCCGCGCCGATGAGCTGATTCACGAACGCGCGTTGTTCGTCGGGGAACCCAACGTTGCCCTTGCGGTCGGCTACACGCACGAAAAGCGCAGCGATCGCCACGTCGTAGCTTTGCGGCGAAGGAAGCTTGAGCGCGCTGACTTTCGTGTATTGCGTGTCCGCGCGCAGCACCGTCAGCGAATCAACTCGCGGGCGAATCTCCGGCTCGATGGTTTCTCCAGGAACCGGATCAGAGTCAGCTGAAAGAGCCACGAGCAAAACGCGTAGGGGCTTGGTGGCATCGAGCGGCAGGAGTTTTGGTGTGTCGCGGAGAAGAGTTACACCGCGGTCGGCGATGCTTTGCGCCTCAGCCTCATAAGCCGGAAGCGCAAAGTGTGAGCTGATGCGAGCCACGTCGACGAGCCGGTTCTGGTTCAATCCCAGGTGCGCCTTTGCCGCTAGTATCTTGCGCACCGAGGCGTCGATGCGCTTTTCGGAAATACGGCCGGAGGCAACAGCTTGTTCGAGGCCAGCCATCGCAGCGTCCGGCACAGGCGGCATCAGCAGTACATCCGCTCCCGCTTCCACGGATCTCACGGCGGCTTCTCCGGGCGGATAGAGCGAAGTTACGCCGCCCATGTCCATGGCGTCGGTCACGATCAGCCCGTTGAACTTCATCTGCTCGCGAAGAAGGCCGGTGAGAATCTTGGGCGAGAGTGTGGCCGGAACATTCGGATCGGCTTCCAGCGCCGGAACCGACAGATGCCCAGGCATGATCGAGCTCACATCCGCACCGATAGCGGCGCGGAAGGGAACCAGCTCCGTGCTGTCGAGTTCTTGGCGATCGCCGGAAACCACGGCCAATGCCAGATGGGAATCGACGCTGACGTTCCCGTGCCCCGGAAAATGTTTGGCGGTGGCCAGCGCGCCGTTTTCCTCGACGCCGCGAATGAAGTGAGTGACGAAGCTCGCCACGCTCGCCGGATCTTCGCCAAACGACCGCACGTTGATGATGGGATTGTCGGGATTGTTGTTCACGTCCGCGTCCGGCGCGAATACCCACTGAACGCCCGCGGCGCGCGCTTCAAGCGCAATCGACTTGCCAACGGCGTAAGCCAGTTTGGGATCGCCCGTCGCGCCAATGGCCATGGCCGAAGGATAGGACGTGCCTTCATCGAGGCGCATCCCGGTGCCGGATTCGAAGTCCGCTCCAATAACCAGGGGGATTTTTGCGCGCCGCTGTAGTTCATTCGTGAGGACGGCCGTGGGGTAGACCTGGCTGCGTTCGATGCCTAGGGGGCCGCGCGCCGTGCCGAGGATAAAGCCGCCCACGTGGTTTTCTTCCACCTGATGAACGAGGTCTTTGAATTCCGCGCTCTCGGTGGGGGTGAAGACGCCGAGGTAGTAGGGCATCAGCATCTGGCCGAGCTTTTCACGCAGCGTCATTTTACGCAGCGTGGTCTCAACCCAAGCTGCCTGCGAATCGGGCTGTCGTGCCTTGCCGCGAGGAGTTTTTTGCGCGCGTACGGAGGGTGTCATGAGCCAGAGGGTTGGGAGGAAGGCCAGCGCCGCAATCGAAAGCCCCCGCCTACGCATCGTCTTCGCGCCGGGCTTCGCTTTTGGACGCTTGCATCCTGCGGCTGTATATAGCACACGCCTTTATGCCGTACAATCGACCGCCGATGATGCGATTTCGTCTGCGTTCCAAGAATATCCCGTTCCGCGCGGCGCTTTGCGGCGTTTTCGCGGCGCTCTTGGCCTTTCCGCCAACAGGATCGCCGCAAGCGATTCCGTCTGCGACTCAGGGGACTCCTGGCGCTCCCGGCGTTCCCGCGGGCCCCACCAAGACCGGCATCGATATGCTGGAACAGCAGAAGTTTGCTCCGCTGCGCGGCAAGCGCGTTGGGCTCATCACCAATCAAACCGGTGTCGATTCGCAGGGGCGGCGAACCATCGACGTCATCGCGCACGCGCCGGCCGTAAAGCTGGTGGCGCTGTTCAGCCCGGAGCATGGAATTTCCGGAAGCGTAGACGCGCCTGTAGCGAATTCAACCGACGCGAAGACAGGCGTGCCGGTATACAGCCTTTACGGCGATACGCGCCGGCCCGGTGATGCGATGCTGAAAGGCATCGACGTTCTCATCTTCGATATCCAGGACGCGGGCGTGCGTTTCTACACTTACGTCACAACGATGGCGTACTGCATGGAGGCTGCCGCCAAGAACCACATCACCTTCGTGGTGCTCGACCGGCCCGATCCGCTGGGCGGGGAAGTGATTGAAGGCCCGATGCTCGATCCCGATCGCACTTCCTTCACAGGATATTTCCCGATGCCGGTTCGTTATGCGATGACGCTGGGCGAGCTCGCGAAAATGTTCAACACGGAAAACAAGATCGGAGCGGATGTGCAGGCGGTGGCCATGAGCGGATGGCGCCGCAGCGAGACTTACGATCAGACCGGTCTTCGGTGGATTCCACCCTCACCCAATTTGCGCACTGTCAATGCTGCCTTCCTCTATCCGGGGATTGAAATCTTGCAGGCGGGGGGTGTTTCGGTCGGCCGCGGGACTGATGCGCCCTTTGAGATTCTGGGCGCACCCTGGATTCACGCGGATGAGCTTGTTGCCGTTTTGGCTCGGCGCAAGATTCCTGGCGTGAGTTTCGCGCCCGCGCAGTTCACGCCGGCGCATGACCTTTATGCCGGAATGCCATGCCAGGGTGTGACGATTACTCTTACCAATCTCAGTTCCTTCCAGTCGATGCGCATGGGGCTAGAGATTGCGGATGCCCTGCACAAGCTTTATCCCGGGCAATTCAAGCTCGAGAAAACCATCGAACTTTTGGGCTCGCAATCGACGCTCGGCCACCTCGATCACGGCGACGCACCGGCGGACATCATCGCCGGATGGGCCGCGGATCTCGATCGCTTCCGCACGATGCGCGCGAAGTATCTCTTGTATGATTGACGAGGTGAAGTAGCGATTCCCATGCGCATCTGTTCACTGGTGCCGTCCGCGACCGAGACCCTCTACGCATTGGGTCTCGGCGATTCCGTCCTGGGCGTTACGCACGACTGCGACTTCCCGCCCGAAGTCACGAAAAAACCGGTGCTGATACGGCCGCGCATCGATCCTCAAGCCCCGCAAGCGGAAATCGATCGGCAGGTGAGCGAACTCGTTTCGCGCGGCGAGAGTATCTATGCCGTCGACGCCGACTTGCTCCGCTCCATCTCGCCAGACCTCATCGTCACTCAGGATCTTTGCCAGGTCTGCGCCGCCTCTCCCGACGATCTGGCCACGGCACTCCTGCGATTCCCAAATCCACCGCAAGTGCTGGCGCTGACTCCCACGTCGCTTTCGGACGTGTGGGGCGACGTCCGCCGCATCGGCGATGCAGCGGGCTGCAGCAGCGTGGCCGCCCATCTAGCCGAAGAACTCGAACGGCGCGTTGCGAATGTGGTGACGACCGTTGCGCGCGCGAAGTCGCGTCCGCGGATTCTGTGTCTTGAATGGCTCGACCCGTACTATGTCGGGGGGCACTGGGTGCCGGAGATGGTCGCCAAGGCCGGCGGCGTGGACGTATTCGGGCGGGCGGGCGAGGCTTCGTTCCGGGTGACGACTGAGCAGATCGCTGACTGTGGCGCGGAAGCGATTATCGTAATGCTTTGCGGATACAACCTGGCGCGCACGATCGAAGAGCTGCGCCGCCATCCGATTCAATCCGCCTGGAGCGCGCTGCCGGCCGTGCGCGAGCGCCGGATATTTGCAGCCGATGCCAACAGCTACTTCTCGCGTCCTGGGCCGCGCCTGGCGGACGGGGTCGAGATTCTCGCGCACATCCTGCATCCGGAATTATTCGGCAAGACGCCTGCCGCAGACGCGCTCGCGCGGATCTGATCGCTCGCCGCACGCAGCACAACTCCGCTCGTTAGCTCGCCGGAGTCTGTTTCGACGTCCCGGCCCACGCGAGACTCGCGAGCGATCCGACGGCAAAAGTAACGACTGTTCCCGCGAACGCATACCAGGTGAAGGCCAGCGGCGTCTCAAATCGCACGGCGATCATCGTCGCGATTCCCACGGCGAACCCCACCAGCGCGCCGTTCTCATTGGCCCGGCGATTCCACGTGCCCAGCAGAAAAACGCCCAGCAGGCCGCCATAGGTGATCGACGCGATCGTCAGTCCGGCTTCGAGCACCGATCCCCACTTCACCATCCCGAGCAAGCCCACCACGACGCCCCAAATTAGAGTCACACGGCGCGATCGGCCAAGCCGAGCGTTCGGATCCGTCGCAACCTGTTGGCCTCGCGTGCTCATGCCGCCCAGGTCGATAACGCTTGAAGACGCGAGAGAATTGAGCGCGCCGCTGGCGTTGGACATGGCCACGGCGAACATTGACGCCAACACCAGACCCGCCAATCCCGCGGGCATGTAGCGCACCACGAATTCCGGAAAAATGCGGTCCGTGTCTCCGCCCAGGATCGGGAGGGGCGCGTGCAGCGCGAATACGAAAAGCATCACGCCGAGGAGTAAAAACAATCCGAACTGCACGAAGATAACTACGCCGCTCGCGAGCAGCGCCGTTTTGCTGTCGCGTTCGTTGCGGGCGGCCAGCAGGCGCTGCACCATGGTCTGGTCCGTGCCGTGACTGGCCATGGTCAGGAAGGGGCCCCCGATCAAGCCGGACCAAAACGTGTAGCTCCGCGTCAGGCTGAACGTAAAATCGAAGACACGTAGTTTGTCGCCGGCTGCGGCGGCAACATGGGTTACTTCGGGCCAGCCCCCGGGGATTTTGTGCAGCAGCAGAAAAAATGCTGCCAGCGAGCCAGCGATGTAGAGAAAGAACTGGATGAAGTCGGTCCAGATCACCGCGCTCATGCCGCCCTCGAAGGTGTAAAACAGGGTCAGTGCGGCAATGATGGCGATGGAACTTCGCGCGCCGGTGCCGAACGCGACGCTCACCACCTTGCCGATGGCCGCGATGCGCACGCCCTCCGCTAGGGAGCGTGTGGCCAGGAAAACCACCGCCGCCGCCGACTTCATGCGCGCGCCAAATCGCTTCTCCAAAAGCTGGTAGGCCGTGTAGAATTCGCCCTGGAAGTACTGAGGAACCAACACCAGGCACAGAATCACCCGTGCCACCAAATAACCCAATACCAGCTGCAGGAAGCCGAGGTTGCCGCCGTAGGCGATGGCGGGCGTGCCGATGATCGTCAGCGTGGAAGTCTCAGTCGTGACGATCGAGCAGGCAATCGCCCACCACGGCGCTGTGCGACCGCCCAGAAAGTAGTCTCGGATGCTGTGCTGGCCTTTTCGGAAGCGGGCGCCAAAGGCCGTAATCCCCGCCAGGTACAGCAGGATGATGGCGAAGTCGACGGGGCGGATGAGCATTGCCGTGGGCGAGACACGCGATGCTAACTGCGGTCCGGAAAGGCTGTCAAGCAGCGTGAACGAAATATGAACTCTCCGGTTTCAAATACGCGATACTTTTTGGGTTTGGACGGCGGCGGCACGAAGACCGAGTGCGTCCTGGCCGACGCGGAAGGCAATGTGCTGGCGCGATCCTTTGCGGGAGCTTCGAATCCTTTGCGCGCCGGTTACACGCGGGCGTGGTTTGCGCTGAGCGAGGCGGGCGACGCGGTGATGCGCCGGCAGAAACTTCGCGCCAAAGACATCTCTGGCGTGTGCGCTGGGTTGGGAGGCGCCGGACGCCCCTCAGTGGTGAATCGCACCACGACATTTTTCGAGCGCAGCTATCCGAATGCCGCCGTGCGCGTGACGACTGATCTCGAAGTTGGCTTGGATGCGGCCTTCGGCGCCGGTGAGGGAATCCTGCTCTTGGCCGGAACGGGTTCGGCGGCTTTCGGCCGGGACAGTAGCGGCCGCGTGGCACGAGCAGGAGGGCGCGGCCCCTGGTTTAGCGACGAAGGCAGCGCTTTCGATATTGGGCGCGCGGCGGTGCGAGCGGTGGCCTTGTTCGAAGAACACCGCGGGCCTGCCACAGCGCTCTCAAAGAAGATTCTTTCGTGGAACGATAGCGGCAACTGGGACGTCCTGCTGGATCAAATCGCAAAAAACGCCGACGATGTTTTCCCGAAAATATTTCCCTTAGTCGCCCAGACGGCTGACAGAGACGATGCCGTAGCGCGTGAGATTCTTTCCGCTGCTGCGAGCTCCCTTGCCGAGCTCGCGCGGAGCGTAGCGAGCGATCTTGGCTGGCTGGAGCGCGAAATCCCCATCGCCAAATTGGGGGGCATATACGGCCGCTCGAAATTCTTCGACGCGGAGATCGACTCCGCTCTCGCCAAAAGCTTGCCGCGCGCCCATGCCATGCTCGTGGAGACATCTCCGGCAGAGGCTGCGGCGCGCGTGGCCATCCGGCTGGTTGCCGCGAAGGGAAATGCGGCCTGATCCGGAGGCAGCGGCCGAGCGGGCGCGAGTTGCCTCCGGCGACGAACTGAAGTCTCTCCTGCACGATTCGAGCGAAGAGGTTGTGCTAGCCGCGCTCGAAAATCCGAATCTGCAAGAGGAGCACGTCTCGTTGTTGCTCGAGCGGCTGGATCTCTCGGCAACAGTTGTGGGTGTGATAGCGGGCCAGCAGCGCTGGGCAGCAAACGATGCGATCCGCCTGCGCCTGGTTCGACATCCACGAACTCCGAAGCGCATTGCGCTGGCTGCCGTGCGCCAGCTCCCGCTTTTCGATCTCGTTCGCGTCGGCATGGTACCCTCGACGCCGGTAGACATCCGGCGAATGACGGAAGAGCTGATCCTGGGGCGCGTGCCGCAGATTCCTTTGGGGCAGAAATTGACGCTTGCGCGGCGGGGATCGGCGCGCGTGGCCGCCGCGCTGCTCGTCGAAGGCCACCCGCAGGTGATCAAAGCCGCGCTCGACAGCGCACTACTCACCGAAAGCCAGGTATTGAAGGTGCTGGCGAGTCCAGCCGCGCCGCCGCGAACCGTGGCGGCGATTTCGCAGCACCGAAAATGGTCGCAGCGGTACAACGTGCGCGCAGCCCTGGTTCGCAACTCGTGCACGCCTCCACCGGCGGTGCTCGCTTTTCTTCCCGACCTGACGCTGCGGGACTTACAGGACATTTCCACGCTGGAAGACCTTGCTCCGCATCTGCGAAAATATATCGCCGCGGAGCTTGAGCGGCGGGCATCGGGCGCGGCGTGCGAAGCATCCGAGCGTCTAACGGAAGATGCCTGATGGCGACGCGCGTGGAACTTCCGGCCGTTTGCGGGGTCTAAAATGAAGAAGTCGCGCCAAGTCCAATGGATTGTCGCCTTAGCGGTCGTCGCGCTTGTGGGAGTGCTCTTGTATTCCTCGTTCCAGCAGACCCGAGAGCGATACGAGGTCTGCGTCACATTCAACGGCGCGTCGCATTGCGCCACCGCGTCCGGGTCGACTCAAGACCAGGCGGTGCGCAGCGCTCAGGAGATCGACTGCGAAATGCTGACCACCGGGCGCGATGAAAACATGGTGTGTTTGTCCCGTCCGCCCCAGAAAGTGAATTCCGCGAAATGACGCGCTGCCTCAACTGCGGCGCGGATCGAGGCGCTGACGTATGTGAGGCCTGCGGGCTAAGCTCCAACGCAGCCGAATTGACGCTGCGCCGCAAGCTGCTGAACCGCACCGCTGTATTTCTTTTGGGCGCCATCGCCCTGGTGGCGGCCGCCACCCGCTATCCGGCGCTCGATCTCGACAGCGTACTCATTTTCATTGGAGTGCTCTTTTTTCCGACTCTCGGCCTGGCCATGTGGGTCGAACGGCGCGCATTGCGCCACGGGGAAGTCGAAGCGCTCAAGCGCATTTACTACGGACTCGTGCCGGTGCCGTGGCTGCTGGCCGGTATGATGCTAGCCAACGGCGCGCTGGATCGCTCGGTTCCTCACATCGAAGAAGCGCGCGTAGTGGGCAAGTTCTCCATGCCCGGCGCGGTGCATAGCCGCCGGCTGGTGGTCACCTCCTGGCGCGAAGGGCACCGCATCGAGCGCGTACCCGTCAGCCGCGGAGACTTCGACCTCTTTAGCGTGGGCGACACCGCCGACGTGCAGGTGCAAGACGGCCTCATGGGCATCCCGTGGGTCGCCGGTGTCTCCCGTCCTTAGCGCCCCTTACTCACCCGCAACACCTGTACCTTTCCACACTCCGCCACGCGCACCCGGACGGCGATAATCAGGTGTTCGGCGGCATCTAACGCCGTTCGCAAGAGAAATTCGGATGAACCTACCCGCCACTTGGACGGAACGGCTGCCCATCCTCGAACCGCTCGAGGATGATTGGCGACCTGTGCCTCACGCTGTCCTTCTTCTCGCCGGCGCGTTTTACGGGCTGTTCCTGCTGCAAGCAGCTAGCGGCTCCGGTCCAATGTTGATGATCGATCTGGTCTTCATACCCGTTCACGAAGGTGGGCACCTGCTCTTTCGTTGGTTCGGCGAGCTTCTCGCCGTAGCGGGCGGCACCATCCTCCAATTGGCGGCGCCGTTCATGCTGGGCGTCTATTTCGTCTGGCAGCGCCAGGTGCAGGGAACCGCGTTTTGCTTCTTTTTCTTCTTCGAGCAGTTCCTGCCGATCGCGACCTATATGGCCGATGCCCGGGCGCAGGAGTTGCCGCTGCTCACCGTCGGCGACAGCGACTATGTGATTCACGATTGGGAGTATCTATTCAGCAGGTTCCACGTGCTCGAACACGATGTGCAGATCGCGCACGCATTCCGCATCATGGGCTGGATAGGGATGTTCTCGGTGGTTGGCTGGATGATTTTCCGCAGCCTGCGTCCCGGCCGCTCCGCAGGAGCTTGACCCCAGCTTGATCAACTGGCCGGCGATCGCAACTAGAAGTAATGCACCGGCGGAGTCAAAATAAGCGGATGCGGAATCTGCAGTTCCAGCTCGCCGCCGTAGTCGCCAAGCGTGAGAGCGACCAGTTCCGCGGGACCCACATCTCGGACGTTCCAGTCCGCCGTCGGAATCAACCGCGATTTTGAGGTGAGATCGTCGCTGTTAAAGTCGCTCCCCTCGGCATGTAAATCGGAGAGCTTCACCTCGTAGACCAGCCTCGCTTTCGTATCCAGCAACAGATATCTGCGGCCTAGTAGAATGAGCACCAGGTTGTCCTTCTTTTTCTCTTTCTTATCCGGCTGGTACATATTCCACATGATAGGAATCTTGCCGCCGAGTTTCACCTGCGCCCCTTGCGTCGCAACCCAATGAATCTGAGTCGAATCGTCGGGCGCTCCTGACGCTGCCGCGAACGACGCTGGCGCGGCGGCGAACATCGCGAGGAGAGCACACAAGAATGACCCGAAGATCCAGAAGGAGGCGAACGGCTGGCAGGGAAGAGCGAGTCGTCAGCCGGTGGAGCATCATTGGCGCGGCCCTAGCCGGCCACGGTTTCGGCGAGCGATTTGTCCAGCAAGCGAATGCCTTCATCGACGTCGGCCTTGGAGATGTTCATGGGCGGAGCCATGCGGATCACGTTGGCGAACATCCCGCCCTTGCCGATCAATAGGCCGTTGGCGCGGGCCCGCTCCATGAGTTGATTCGTTTCGATGGGCGCCGGTTCCTTGGTCTGGCGGTCGCGAACCAGCTCCAGAGCCTGCATCATTCCCATACCACGTACGTCGCCGATCAACGCGTATTTGTCCTTCAGTTCTTCCAGTTTTTGACGGAAGTACCCGCCGACCACGTACGTATTCTCTCGCAGGTTCTCTTCTTCGATCACTTCGATCACCGCACGCGCGGCAACCGACGTCACCGGATTGCCGCCGAAGGTAGAAATCGTCAATCCCTGAAACTTGTCGGCGAGCTCGCTGGTAGTGATCGTCGCGCCCACCGGCACGCCATTGCCCATGCTCTTTGCGCAGGTGATAATGTCCGGCGTCACTTCCCACTGTTCGATCCCGAACCATTTCTTGCCGGTGCGCCCGAAACCCGTCTGCACTTCATCGGAAATAAACAGTCCGCCGTAGTTCTTTACGATGCGGTAAACGATCTTGAAATATTCCGGCGGCGGCGTGATGAAGCCGCCCACGCCCTGGATCGGCTCGGCGATAAACGCCGCGATCGTTCCCGACGTGGTCGTCTGGATCACGCTCTCGACATCATTCGCGCAGGCCACGCCGCATTCGGGATACTTCAGATGCAGCGGGCAGCGATAGCAATACGGATTCACTGCGTGCGAGACGCCTACGCTGATCACTCCGCTCTTGCGCCATGCCGCCTGCGCCGTCACGCCTTTCGCGAGCGACGAGCCGCCCGCGTAGGCATGCCGCAGCGCAACAATGTCGAAGCTGGGGCTGGCCATTCGGGCCAGCAACAGCGCCATTTCGTTGGCCTCCGTGCCGGAACTGGTGAAAAAGGTTTTTTGCAGCCGCCCCGGAGTAATCTCCGCCAGCTTTTCGGCTAACGCGACGATAGCCTCATTGGGGAAGATCGTGGATGTGTGCTGGAGCTTGTCGACCTGCGCCTTGATCTTCGAGGTTACCTTCGGATTGCAGTGGCCCACGCCGATGGTGACGATGCCGCCGAAGAAATCCAGATACTTGTTCCCTTCGACGTCCCACAGATATTGCATCGAGGCGTGATCGGCGACCAGTGGTTGCTGGTAGTAGTTCGTCGCCGCCGGCCACAGATACTCTTTGTGCTTGCGCACCACCTCCGCGCTGCGGCTGGGCGCCGCCTTCGAATGGGTCGCCACCGTCTTCTCCTGGTCCGACAATCGTCCGGCCGATGAACTTCCATTTGCTGACAAGTTCGAATTGAGTTTACCTGTTGCCTTGGGTACCGGCAAGGCTAGGCCCCGCGGGAATCTGCGTGCGATTTCCCGCGGTTCTCGTATAATCCACTTCGGAAGCCGATGGAATCAATCTTGAGGCATCTGGTGCGCGCATTCGGCCGGATATTTCCGGACTGTATGACGCTGAGCCAGGCCATCGCCTTCAATATGTTTCTGGCTTTTTTTCCGCTGCTCCTCCTCGCTCTCGGCTTGCTCGGCGGTACTTCGCTTTTCCACGACGCGCTGCGCGAAATTCCCGACCGCCTCAACCTGATCCTTCCACCGGGCAGTTCGGATGTCGTCTCGGGATATTTTGTGCGTCGCGCCGCAAATCCCTGGCGGTGGATGGCTCTCGGCTTGGGCGGGACGTTGATTGCCGGCACGCAGGTAATGGTCGGCTACATCGAAGGCTTCCGTCTGATCGAAGGTGATCTTCTGCGCCCCGGCTACTGGAGTCGCCAATTGCGCGCCCTGGGTCTGCTCTGCTTGACCATCGTGCCCATGCTTGCCGTGGTTGTGCTCACCGTATTTGGCAGACAGACTCGCGCGTGGCTCATGCTCGAAACGGGTTCGCCGTATATGACGCACGAACTGGAATTGGCGTTCTATGCGCTGGTCGTTTTTGTGTTGGCGATGGGCGTGTTGATTTTGCTGTACCGCATTGGACGACCGGGTCACCCCGGCCTGGTCGCGCTGTTTCCTGGAGCGGCTGTCGCCACGATCTTCTGGTGGGCTACCGACATCTGTTTTGGCTGGTACGTCCGCAAAATGCCGTATGACGCAGTCTATCGAGGGCTGGCTTCGGCCATTGGCTTGCTCTTATGGATGTTTTTGACGGCGCTGATCGTTCTTCTCGGCGCGGCTTATAACGCCGAGGTTCGAGAGACCGCCGAGGAGCGAGCCAGTGTGCGCATCCTGGCTTAGTAGCCGGCGCGCCTTATCGACACGAATCCCCTGATGGCTTACCGGCAACTCGCGACCCCTCGCCCGCAACTAATACCAATATGCGGGGTTAAACTGGAAGAAACCTATGATTCCGCGTCCCAATCACGGGAACTCGGCTCGGGCCGGCATTGCGGCTCTGGTAGCTCTTCTGGTGGCGGCTTTTGTTGCCCCGGCGCCACGCGCGGAGAATCGATCCGGAACGCGAACGGGGGATCGTTCGGGAAGCGGAGCCGATAGAGACAAGAAAGCACCGGCTGCCGATTCTCTCTCCCTTGACAAGAAATTCAAGGGCCATCTTCCCATTACAGAACTCACGGAAGACCAGGCCATCCTTCATGCGCTGAATCGTCTCGGTTACGGGCCGCGTCCGGGAGACGTCGAGGCCATCCGCCAGATGGGCCTCGAAAAGTGGATCGACCGGCAACTGCATCCTGAATCGATCGACGACTCGGCTCTCGATCGCCGGCTGCAAGAGAAGTATCCGACCCTCGCGATGTCCTCGACGAAATTGCTCGAAGAGTTTCCGCCTCCCAACCAAGCCGCCAAAGCCGCGGGCGAAACCAAAGACGAATACCAGCAGCAGATGCAGGAACGCCGCCGCGCTGCCATGTCCCAAGTGACGAACACAGGCGACGACAACCTCGACAAGGCGCAGGACGCGCTGGCGAAAATTCAGGGGCCGAACCGCATCATCGCGGAGCTCTCCATGGCCAAGCTCGACCGCGCCGTGTACAGCCAGCGCCAGCTCGACGCAGTGATGGAAGATTTCTGGTTCAATCATTTCAACGTCTTCGCCGGCAAGGGCGCGGACCGCTGGCTGCTGACCTCCTACGTGCGCGATACGATTCGCCCTCACACCCTGGGTAAATTCCAGGATCTTCTGGTCGCCACGGCCCGGAGTCCGGCGATGCTCTTCTATCTCGACAACTGGCAGAGCGTTGATCCCGTCGCGTTCGCGCAGCATCGCGAAGAGGTCGCCATGCGCCGCGCCAGATACGGCGGGGGCTTTGGCGGCTATCCGCCTCCCGGCATGCCAGGTGCGCAGGTTCCGCAGCCGGCTCAGCAGGCCGAACGAGGACTTAACGAAAACTACGGCCGCGAAGTCATGGAGCTGCACACCGTTGGCGTGGACGCCGGCTACACGCAGGATGACGTCATCGAAATGGCTAAGACGCTCACCGGTTGGACCGTGCGCGAGCCGCGCCGCGATCCGGAATTTGTGTTCAAGCCGGAGTTCCACACCGAGGGCAAGAAAGTTGTGATGGGTCACACCTTCAACTATGGCGGTGAACGGGACGGCGAAGCAGCGCTGCAGATGCTGGCGAACGATCCGCATACCGCACAGTTCATCTCTACGGAGCTCGCGCACCACTTCGTTTCGGACCATCCGCCGCAAGCGCTTATCGATCGCATGGCCAAGGACTACGAATCGAGTGGCGGCGACATTCGCAGCGTGCTCAAGACCATGATCTACTCGCCGGAATTTTGGTCCAAGCAGACGTATCGCGCCAAGGTGAAGACGCCTTTTGAACTAGTGGCCAGCACGGCGCGAGTGCTTGACGCGGATTTGGCAGTCTCGCTTCCGGCCGCGCAGTGGGTCTCGCGCATGGGCGAGCCGCTATTTCAATGCCAGCCGCCCACGGGTTACAACGACAAGGCCGAGACCTGGGTGAACACCGGCGCGCTTCTGAACCGGCTGAATTTTGCCTTGGCTTTTGGAACCAATCGCCTGGCCGGCGCCAGCGTGGATTTGAATGCGATGTTCGGCGCGGATGCGGCCACAGACCCTGACGCGGCGCTTTCTCGCGCGCTCGATCTTTTCCTCGGCGGCCAGATCGAACCGGCCACGCGCCAGACGCTGGAAGCACGGCTAAACGATCCGCAAGTGTTGCAAGCCCGGCTCGACGACCAAGTGAAGCACGTGAACGAAGGCTTGCTTTCCGGCCTGGTGCTGGGCACTCCGGAATTTCAGCGCCGATAGCTGTAACGTGAAGTGAGGGAGGGCGACGTGAGCATCTCGCGAAGATATTTCCTGAAAAACGGCGGCATCGCCATGCTGGGCATGGCTTCCTTGCCGTCTTTTCTGCAGCGCGCTGTGGCCGCTACAGCCGCTCCCAACAAGAAAAAAATGGTCGTGCTCTTTCAGCGCGGCGCCATGGACGGCCTCAACGTCGTGGTTCCGTTTGCCGAGCCGAACTATTATCGCCTGCGCCCGACCATCGCCATCCCTGAGCCACGCCGCGGAGGCGACGCTGCCGCTATCGATCTCGACGGATTCTTCGGCTTGCATCCCAGCTTGCAGCCGCTTCAGCCGCTTTTCCAAAATGGCCAGATGGCCGTCGTTCATGCCGTGGGTTCGCCAGATCCCACGCGCTCCCATTTCGACGCGCAGGATTTCATGGAGTCCGGCACGCCCGGCGTGAAGGCCACCGACGACGGCTGGCTCAACCGCGCGCTGCAGTCCATGCCCGATCCCCAGGCGAGTCCATTTCGCGCCGTGGCCTTCGGTCCTTATCTGCCGCGCACGCTCGAGGGCCCTGCGGCGGCCATTGCCATTCCCGATCTGAATCAATTCAAGATGTACGGACCGCCGCAGACCGTCGAGGGCGGGTTCGAAGCCATGTACGCGCAGACCGTCGATCAAGCCATGCGCGGCGTGGGTCAGGAAACCTTTGAGGCCATTGACCAGCTGAAGAAAATCGATCCGAGCTCTTACCAGCCCGAGAACGGCGCGCAGTATCCTACCAGCCGCTTCGGAAAAAGCTTGATGGAGATTGCCGAGCTCTTCAAATCGGACGTCGGTCTGGAACTTGCGTTTCTCGATAGCGGCGGTTGGGACCATCACGTCAACGAAGGCGGCGTGCAGGGTCAGCTTTCCAATCTGCTACGCGATTTGGGGCAGGGAATTGCGGCATTCCATCAGGACATGGGCGACCGCATGGGCGACGTCGTTTTCGTCAGCATGTCGGAGTTCGGACGCACGGCGCACGAAAACGGAAACCGCGGCACCGACCACGGCCACGCCAACTGCATGTTCGTCATGGGCGGCGGCATCAAGGGCGGGAAGGTCTACACGCGCTGGCCCGGCATGAACGACGGGCAGCTCTATCAGGGACGCGACCTCGCCGTCACCACCGACTACCGCAGCGTCCTCGGCGAAGTCATTTCAAAGCATCTGGGAGATCGAGACTTGAAGGCCGTCTTCCCTGGTTTCGCGAATGACCCGAAGCAGTTTCTCGGTCTCGTGAAAACGTAGCGCGGTTTTTGTAGCGGCCGCCTCGCCTTTCAGGCGGGCGCCTTTGGTTCTAACGTAGCGCCGCGGTCTTTAGCGCGGCAGCCTTCTGTCGTCGAACCCCGCCGGCCGTCGATCCGGGTGTTTCGGTTTTTAGGGCTTGGAGCTTCTGTTTGCTTTTTAGGGGGTCGGAGCTTTAGCTCCGACATAAATGGCCCAGAGGAAAAGGGCTTCAGCCCCTGAGGAGAAATCTCCTAGGGTGCTGGCGTGCCTGCGGCGGGCTGAAGCTTCGCGCCGCTCGCATCGCCGGCGTCGGTATCGAACGATTTCTGCCACGTCCCAGCCGGAAGCGGTATGCGGATCAGTTGACCGGGCTCGATTCGGTCGGGATTCAGCTGCGGATTGAGTGCGCGGATTTCCTTCAGCATTTCATCATCGAATCGCCCCGCGTGCTGTATAGCAATGTCGCGCAGCGTCTGCTGCGGCATGGCCACCACCGTCAGTACCTGCCCGTCGCCGTTTGCGCTGGGCGAAGCGCTGTAAGCGGGACCGAACTCCGGCGAGTATCCAGAGCCTTGCGCTTCAGGCGGCACCGTAGCTCGCGACGCCTGGCTGTTGTTCAGCTTGGAAAGGGAAGCCGCCCGCGTGAGCCCCGGCCCCGCGATTCTGAGCAGCGTGGGAATCGAAATCGCCAGCACCGCAAGTATGCCAATTGCGACAGCGGGGTAGATCCAACGTGGCCGTTGGCCCTGCGCCATCGCTTGGTAAGTGAACGCCTGATACGTCAGCGAAGCTTGCTGCGGAGCATCGGTCGCCGTGACGGCGGTTCCGCGCTGGCTCATGCGAGGTTTTGGACGCGAGCTTTAGAGCAGCCGCCGGCTTGATCTCCACTCTGGACTCGGCCCTGGGCTCAGATCTCGATTCAGGCGGCGTCGTAATCGCGAGTGACGGAACATCCGCAAACGACTCCATCCCCAGCTTAGCAGCCGCTTCGCGCACCAGCCCCGCCGTCACAGGCTTGATGCCTCGCTCGCAGCTCAACGACATTGCCGCGTAGCAAAGACTGTTGATGTTTCTCGGTATCCCGCGCGTGCTGTGCGCGATCTCCGCCAGCGCCTCCGCCCTGAACACTTTCGGCGTCGATGGATCATCGCCTGTTAAGCCCGCCACCTGCAACCGGTGGTCGATGTAGGCCGCTGTCTCATGGTACGAAAACCTGTGCAAATGCCCGAACACCGCGATGCGCTGCCGCAATTGCAGCAACCGGGGCTGCGACAGTTTCGCGGCCAGTTCCGGCTGCCCCGCCAGGACGATTTGCAGCAGCTTCGTGTGCGTGGTCTCGAAGTTGGAAAGCAGGCGAATCGTCTCCAGCACCGAATCGTCCAGGTTTTGCGCTTCGTCCACCACCAGCACGAACCGCTTGCCCTCCAGCAGCTCCGCGAACAGCACTTCGTTCAGCTTGTTGTGCAGCGACACGAGCCCTAGCCCGCGGCTATCCACGCCCAGCTCGGCCAACACGTACTGCAGAAATTCGCGCTTGTCGCACTGTGTCTGGAACAGATAGGCGGTGCGCGCCGATTCGCGCAGCCCTTCGAGCAGCCGATAGAGCAGGGTCGTCTTGCCCATGCCCGGTTCGGCCACCAGCGCGAAGAATCCGCGGCCCTCGCTGATTCCCGCCGACAGCGCGGCCAGGGCTTCGCTGTGAGTCTGGCTGGGATAGAGATACGCGGGGTCCGGCGTCACTCCGAAGGGTTGTTGGCGCAAGCCGTAGAAATCGAAAAACACCGTTGCAAGCCTCCCTGCGCGCGTCGCGAAAAAAGTCCGAAAGGGGGCGTCCCGGCGCGAAGGAAGTAGCAGTTTGCTCCACCTGCCGGGCGGATGCAAGCCGTCAGCAAGGACGGTAGTGGGTCAGCTCCCGGTAAGGGCGTTACTCAGGCATGCGAGGGAGGGTCTTGCCAAGTTCATGATCTTGCGGCGTCATTTTTCGCGATGTTCGGCGAGGCGTCCATCAAGGCTTGTGCTTCTCCTCAAAGGTGCTTTGGTGGTACTTGGCCAGGTACCCCTTGCCTTTTTCAGCACCGATGAGATCGATGTCCACCCCGCCCATCGTCAGCTCCTGCTGCAGGTAATATGTGGTCCCTTTTTCGATGACCAGGCTGAGCAAGCCGTGGACCCGTCCGGCAGCTGCGCAAAAATAATGAGGTCCCGGGCTGGCTTCAAGATAGAAATAATTTAACGGCCGGTTTACGCCCACCCATTTTCCGTCCATCGCGAGCCTCAACTGGTACCCTGCGCCAACTATACTGCCGTCGCGGATTACGTAGATGAGTCCTTTATCGGGTGGCTGCGCCGGAAGAGGTTGTGGGTTCTCTTCCGTGTGATGCGCGAAGTGAACGCCCTCGGGGCCGCAAGCAAGCTGTTCCAAATGTTGTCCGGTTTCGTGTTCGCTCCGCTGGCTCTCATCTGCTGCAGGTGCTGAAGAGGTCTGCGGAACGGTCGCGGTGGATTTCTGAGCGCATGCGGGGTGCACCCCCGTTTGTACGATCAGCAGCGCGACGCACATTGTCTGAACAAATTTCACTTGGCCGCGTTTTTCTCCTGAGGACTAACGTCAGCCGGGTGAAAAGTCGATGGATCAAGGGGAAATTCCCCCGCGATGTACGCGGTGATTTCGGTTCCGGCTGGAATGGTTGCGCTTTTCCCTCTGACGTAGAAGAGGGACACCATTCCAGCCATCCCCAAGCCCGCAAGCAAAGCCGGCTGACCATTGTTCCCTCCCTTAGCATCTTTGACCGCGCGCAGGGAGACAAGCTCGCCATCCGTGAGGCGAACAGATTCGATCTTCAACTCTAAGCTGCCGCCTCGGCCCATGCTGCGGTCGGCTTGAGCGATGGTGACGGTCGCTTCCGCCACGGTGCGCGGCGAGATCGCAACAAGATCCCCGACCAGCACCGGATCAACCACTTCGAGCGGCACCTTTTCCCCGGCAATGACCTGCGATGAGACCACGGCACGAGTAAATCTCAGGTGAACTGGCGTGCCGTCAGTAAGCGCAGGCTTCGGAGTGCTTGGGGGTGAGACGTGAAGGTCAGATTGCGGCGAGGAGTCCCGCGGGACTGAGCCCGATGTCTCCTCCTGCTGGCGGGGAAGTTTTTGCGTTACTGGGCCTTCCTGGGATGCATTCAGAGACACATTCAAGACAAGACCAAAGGTGAGAAGAACTGAAACGGTAGCTGTATTCAAGAGACCTCCAAACGCTTGGGAGACGGGCGTCGAGTCGGCGAATCAGCCTCCGCCGGGTCAGAGTATACTGTGACTTGACATCATCAGTCGATAATCCAGATATGGGCAAGGCACAATCTAATCATTCGTGGCTCCTGGTTAGTTAGCTAACCTGACAGCTGCCGTTCTGGCACTCCTCATGTGCCTCGTGCCTACAGTAAATCTCACTGTCGACTACCGGAAACTCTGGGTAGTTCATAAAATCTACAAGACATAGGCTTGGTGTGCTCATACCGCGATTCATAGAGCGGTAAAAGAATGGAGGATCACACATGCGCCAAGCTTATCGCTATATCGCTCCGCTGTTCCTCGCCGCTGTTGTTGCCGGACCCTTGCCAAAGATAGCCGCCGCAGCACCTCAGGACGCCAAGGTTCAGGTCCGGGTTTATGACAGGGACCACAAGGACTATCACGACTGGGACGACCGAGAAGACCGCGCCTATCGGCGTTTTCTGGAAGAGCGGCACGAGACCTATCGTGAGTACGATAAACAGAAAGAAAAAATGCAGAGCGACTACTGGAAGTGGCGTCACGAACATCCCGATCACGATTAACTCTGAAGTTATCGAACGACGAAGATGGCGTTCCGTCCCTGGCGGCACGGGACGGAACGCCGCGCGGGGCTAAGCCCCGATGAGTCGGGCTATCGGCGACTGATCCATTACCGTCAAGACGTCGGCTCGCTTCCCCCGCGATAGCCGCGACGCTGAAAGTCTCGCGGCCTGAGCCCGTCACACATGGCTTGCTTCTAGAGATAGAATCCATTCCCGGAGGCGTTGCTATAAGATTAAAGGTCGGCGCCGAGAAGGAGGCAAGCATGAAGAGTGAACGAGAAGGAATCAATCTGAACGCGAAACCAAGCGGTACAGGTTGCGTCGAATGCCTGGCGACGGACGCATGGTGGCTGCACCTGCGCCGATGCACCGAATGCGGTCACATCGGCTGCTGCGATACTTCGCCTAACCAGCACGCATCAAAGCACAACGCGGCCACGGGCCACCCGATCATCAATAGCTTCGAGCCCGGCGAGGACTGGTTCTACGACTACCGAACGCAAGAGACCTTCGAGGGTCCCAAGCTGCCCAAGCCTCGCTCCCATCCGACCAATCAACCTGTTCCGGGGCCTGCGGGCCGGGTGCCCTCAGAATGGGAAAGCCTCCTGCACGAGTAGGCTCGCTGTCGAACGTGGCGGATCGACTTTCGGCCTAGGCCGATATCCCTCGAGCGCCGATCTGCTGCAGAATTCCCAGCTGGTCCGAGCTGCCCCAACGCTCGACCATTTTGCCGTCCTTAAATCGCGCGATTTGAACCCCGCGCGCGCGAACCTTCCGCCCCGTCGGAGCAACGCCCAGAAATTCGCCCTTTTGCGTTCCGGTCATGGTGTATGCGATGGCTATTTTGTCATCGTCCATCACCAGCTGGTCGACGGAGATTGCCAAATCCGGGAACGACGTTCGCAGGGAGCCGAACATGCGAATGTAGCCCTCAGGACCCGCACCTTGATCAGGCGCCGGGTCGTGATCCACGACATCCGAAGCGATGACATCGCGCAGCAGTTCCAGTTGCCCGCTGTTTACGGCGCCGCCAAATTTTTCCTGTACCGCTAAATTGTCTTGCTTGGTCATAACGTCCTCCCTTGTCGCATGGGCTAATCCGGCTGATTGAAAGTATTGCAGGCTGTAATGGTGCCGTCGTTCAACCCCGTGCTGAACCAATGCATCCGTTGCTCGGAAGAGCCATGAGTAAAGGATTCCGGGCTCACATGACCGGTGGACATCTTCTGGATATGATCGTCACCCACCGCTGAAGCGGCTCCGAGCGCTGATTCTACGTCACCCTTTTCGAGCAGCCCTCGCTGTTGAGTGGAATGCGCCCAGACGCCAGCAAAACAATCGGCTTGGAGTTCCAGTTTGACGGAGAGCGGATTCACTTCCTGCGAGTTGCTTTCCTGAAGTTGATGCACCTTGCCTTCGATCCCCGTCAATTTTTGTATGTGGTGCCCCAACTCGTGCGCCAGCACATAGGCCTGCGCAAATTGGCCGGAGGCACCAAAACGCTGACTCAATTCGTCGAAAAAGCTGAGGTCGATGTAAACCTTTTCGTCCTCGGGACAATAGAACGGCCCCGTGGCGGATTGTGCGCCGCCGCACCCCGACTGAATGTAATCGCGGAAGAGCACCAACTTTGCATGCCGATACTGAATTCCGGTTTGCTGCGGAAGTAGCTGTTCCCAGGTGTTCTGAGTGTCATCGAGGACGAAGGACACGAATTGTACCAGCGGCTTTTCGGCGGCATCGCGAGCAGGGTCCGGCTGGCTGACCGTCGTGCCGGTATCGCCCGTCCCACCGCCAAGCAGCGCAAAAAGGTTAGTTTTGAAAACGAAACTGAGAACCAACAGCAGAATCGCACCACCAATACCTATATGCATGCCGCCGAACTGAAATCCACCGCCGCCGCTGTCATCACGGCGATCCTCGATGTCTGGGCTCTGCCGTCCGGGCAACCACTGCATATATTCGCTCTCCGCAAGGCTGATTCAGAGGTAAGTCTGCACGAACCATCCGCACGTCGCAATACACTGCTCGGGGTAGGCGCGGCTGCGAGCGATTTTTACTAAAGGCAAAAGGTCTATCCGCAAACAGCCGTGTGACTAGCTGGGCGGTCGCATTCCCTTAGAGATGTATACCGCCTTGGCTGTGGGCGTCGAGAGATAGTCCAGCAGTTGTTTCGCGGCGGCCGGATTTTTCGAATGAGAGGAGATGGCGCCAACCATCTGCGCCACCGGTTGTACCGACGCCGGCAACGGCACGATCTCTATGCCGGGGTTTCTAGCTTCGGGCTGGAAGAGAAAAGCGAAGTCCACGTCGCCTTTTGCCACACCCGCGACCCCGCCCGGCTTTATCTTCGGCACCACCTGATCGAGGATTCCCAAGTTGGTCATCATGCCATCCGTCAGGACTCCGGCAAACGCTCCCGGATTCCCATGCGGATAGGAGATGCTCCCTGCCGCAAGCAGCGTCTGCTTCAGCGCGTCCGGCGTCGAAACGTCCGGCTTTGGCGCGCCCTTCTTGATCACCATGGCGATGGGCACGCCCGCCATCGGCGACACGCTGCTTTCGACCAGGTTGCCCGTCGCGAGGGCGTCTGCGATGGGCATGAACAAAATTGCCACGTCAAACGGCTCTCCATCGATCACCTTTTTCCTGATCGCGCCGCTGACGGCATACGTTACCTTGATTTTGTATCCCGTCTTGGCTTCAAAGTCCGGAGCCATTTGGTCCACCGATGTGTTGGCGCCAACCGCCGAAATCAAAACGATCTCCTTGGCAGCATCCGCGCCGGCCGCCTCCTGCGGCTGCCGTGGCGCCGTCCACGCGAGACGACCGGTCAGCAAAAGCGCGATTCCAAGCAAGTTCATCATCACAAGAACCTTTTGCTTCACAAGCAGCCTCCTGAAGATTTCGTCGAGCGACGTAGCAGCACCCGTTTCTGCCGCATCATACACCTCAATTGATGTTTTTTGGTTTCCGGCCCGCTTTCGGTTATTCCTGCCGACGTTTACAATGGCAAACTGCCCGGGCGCGATAGCCCCAGCGTCGAAACTTTCGCCAGGCCTGAGCGCGTCACAAACAGAAAGCAGGTGACTTCATGAGCGCCTTCCAAAATTTTCCCCGCATCACGCCCTTTCTATGGTTCGACTCGAACGCCGAAGAGGCCGTCGAGTTTTACCTCACCGTCTTCAAGAACTCGCGCCGCCTCGGCGAGTTGCGCGACATCCGCGATCCGAAGGGTGCCATCCTAACCATCGCCTTCGAGCTCGATGACCAGAAATTTACCGCTCTCAACGGTGGCCCTGCGTTCAAGTTCACCGAAGCAATCTCGCTTGCGGTGCGGTGCGACTCGCAGGAGGAAGTCGACTATTACTGGTCAAAACTTTCCGCAGGAGGCGCCGAGTCCCAGTGTGGCTGGCTCAAGGACAAATTCGGACTTTCCTGGCAGATCACGCCCGCGCGCATAGCTGACCTCGTCAAGCATCCGAAGGCCATGCAGGCCATGCTTCAGATGAAAAAGCTTGATATCGCCGAGCTCGAGCGCGCCGCGCGATCGTAACGCGCCACCACCTCTGGGGGCCGGGCGGCGACTACGTGAATGTGAAATGGAAAGATTCGCTGGTAAGCGTCTGATCGGCCCCTGACCGGCCCTATGATCGGATAGACTTATTGCGATGCCCGATGCACCGTCAAGCGCCGTATCGATAGCCACGCCGCACCGGACGCTCAGCGGTTATCTCGCGACGCCCGCGGGTCAGGGACCTTGGCCCGGGGTACTTGTGATCCACGACATTCTGGGCATGAGCGACGACCTTCGCCGCCACGCGGATTGGTTTGCCGCTGCGGGCTATCTAGCGCTCGCGCCTGATCTATTTTCCGGAGCAAGCAAATTCAAGTGCCTGCGCTCGACGTTTCGAGACCTCCGAGCCCACAGCGGCCCGTCCTTCGATGACATTGACTCCTGCCGCCAATGGCTCGCCCATCGCGGAGATTGCACCGGCAAAGCCGGCATCATAGGATTTTGCATGGGCGGCGGTTTTGCACTCCTCACTGCTGCGGGCCACGATTTCGCGGTTTCCAGTGTGAATTACGGCGAGGTGCCACAAGACGCGGAAGCCATCCTGCAGGGCGCTTGCCCCGTGGTCGGCAGCTTCGGCGGCAAAGATCGCATGCTGCGCGGGGCAGCAGAGCGCCTCCATCGTGCACTGGACGGGCAGGGAATCGATCGCGACATCAAGGAGTATCCCGACGCCGGTCACAGCTTCATGAACAAGCACGACAATTTGTTCTTCCGGATTCTCGGCGCTATCAGCGGCGCCGGCTACAACGAGGCCGCGGAATTCGATGCTCGCCGGAGAGTTCTCGAGTTCTTCGGCCGTTACCTTCGTTGATTTTCACCTCAACCCGCCCCTCGCAGGGAGCGTAGCCACTTTCGCTTGACACCACTTGTTTCCGGCGCTAACGTCGGCCATACCCGATGCAGAAGCCCGCAACCCGTTTGCACGTCGCGACGCGAACCCTTTCGTTAAGTTCCTCGTTCAGGGGGTAAAGAATATGCCGTTCCAATTGATCGTGAATGGGCAGTCAAGCACCATTGACGTTCCCGCGGACATGCCCTTGCTCTGGGCCATTCGCGACGTCTTGAAGCTCAAAGGGACGAAGTACGGCTGTGGCATCGGCCAGTGCGGCGCCTGCACCGTCCATTTGAATGGCGCGCCGATCCGTTCCTGCCTCACGCCCGTTTCCGCCGCGCACAACGCCAAGATCACCACGCTCGAGGGGCTTTCCCTCGATGGTTCACACCCCGTACAGCTCGCGTGGCTCGAGATCGACGTGCCGCAGTGCGGGTACTGCCAGGCCGGCCAGATGATGTCCGCCGCGGCGCTGCTCGCTAAAAACGTCAAGCCCAGCGACCAGGATATTGACGCCGCCATGACCGGTAACATCTGCCGCTGCGGGACCTACATTCGCATTCGCCAAGCGATTCATCGCGCTTCCGAAATTACCATCAGCTCGTCAGGCTATTCCGCGCAACTGGGCCATACCGTTCCGGAAGAAGTCGGAACGAAGTAGGGAGGAGAACCCATGCCAACCACACTGATCGATCGCCGTTCCTTCCTCCGCGCCACAGCCGTTGGCGGCGGCGCCATGATGCTCGCGCTCTATCTCGATCCCGCGTTCGGCCAGGGGCCTCCTGCACCCGTCGCCACGCTTTTGCCAGCGTCGTTCCTGCGCATCGCGCCCGATGGCACCGTCACCATCATGGCCAAAAATCCCGAAGTCGGTCAGGGCATAAAAGTGATGCTGCCTATGCTGATCGCCGAAGAGCTCGACGCCGATTGGAAGTCTGTGAAAATCGAACAGGCGGACGTCGACTTCGCGAAGTACGGCCCGCAAATCGCCGGAGGCAGCACCGCGACCCCGACCAATTGGGTTCCGATGCGACAGATGGGCGCGGCCGGCCGCCAGATGCTCATCTCCGCCGCCGCCCAGACTTGGGGCTGCGCGGAATCAGAGTGTTCCACTTCTTCCGGCCGAGTGCTGCACTCCGCCAGCGGCCGTTCGCTCGGCTATGGTGATCTCGCCGCCAAAGCCGCCGCGCTGCCGGTGCCGGACCTCAAAACCCTGCGCATGAAGGATCCCGCAAACTACAAAATTATCGGCCAAAGCATTCCCGGCGTCGATACGCCGCGCATCGTCACCGGCAAACCCCTCTACGGGATCGATTTCACCGTGCCCGGCATGCTCTGGGCTGTCTTCGAGAAGTGTCCTGTCTTCGGCGGCAAAGTGGTCAGCGCCAATCTCGACGTCATCAAGGCCATGCCCGGCGTGCGTTATGCCTTCGTCGTTGAAGGTGGCACGGACCTCACCGGCCTGCTCGGCGGAGTAGCCATCGTCGCCGATAGCTGGTGGCAAGCTCGCACCGCGCGGCAAAAGCTCGATATCAAATGGGACGAAGGTCCCACCGCGTCGCAGAGCAGCGAAGGCTTCGCCGCCCGTGCGCAGGAACTTTCCACGCAGGCGCCGACCAAGATGCTGCGCAAGGATGGCGACGTCGACGCCGCATTCCAAAGCTCCGCGAAAGTTGTCGAGGCTGCCTATTCGTACCCGTTCATTGCCCACGCGCCGCTTGAGCCGCAGAACTGCACGGCCCATTTTCAAGACGGCAAGCTCGAACTCTGGGTTCCCAGCCAAACTCCCCAGCGCGGCCTGCCGCAGACAGCTAAGACTCTGGGCATCGCGGAAAGTGACATCACTATTCATCTACCGCGCATCGGTGGTGGGTTCGGCCGCCGCCTGACCAACGACTACATGATCGAAGGCGCCTGGATCTCCAAAGTAACCGGCGTTCCCGTCAAGCTCCTGTGGACCCGCGAAGACGACATGCATCACGACTTCTACCGCCCCGGCGGTTTCCATTATTTCAAGGGCGCCGTCGATGCATCCGGAAAACTTTCCGCCTGGCGCAACCACTTCGTCAGCTATGGCGACGGCGAACATTTCGCCCCGGCGGCGGACATCTCCGCCGACGAATTTCCAGCGCGCCTCATTCCCAACTACGCGCTCGGCGCGACAATGATGCCCTTGGGCATTCCCACCGGCGCGATGCGCGCTCCCCGCAGCAACGCCCTCGCCTTTGTCATCCAGTCATTCATCGACGAACTCGCGTTCGCCGCCGGCAAAGACCCGCTCGCATTCCGTCTCGCTCTGCTCGAATCCGAAGCTTTGGCTCCTACCGCGCCCCCGGCCGGCGCTCCTCCGCCGGTTCTGTTTAACCCCGCCCGCATGCACGCCGTCGTGAAAAAAGTGGGAGAAAATTCCGGCTGGGGTTCGCGAACGCTCCCGAAGGGCACGGGCATGGGCACCGCCTGCCACTTCAGCCATCTCGGATATTTCGCCGAAGTGATCGAGGCCAGCGTCGACGCCAACAAGAAAATAAAAATCAATAAAATTTGGGTCGTCGGAGACGTGGGCAGCCAGATCATCAATCCCGGTAACGCCCATAACCACATTCAAGGCGCCGTCATGGAGGGCCTCAGCCACGTAATGGGCTACGAAATCACTTTCGAGCACGGCCACACGATGCAAAATAATTTCAATCAGTATCCGCCCATACGCATGGCCCAGGCGCCTCGCGACATTGAAGTCGATTTCCTGCGTACCGACAATTCGCCGACCGGACTGGGCGAGCCCGCTCTGCCGCCCGTTCTCCCGGCCCTTTGCAATGCCATTTTTGCTGTTACCGGCGAGAGGATTCGCTCTCTTCCGCTTGCTAAGCACGGCTACGCCTGGGCCTGAGCTTCAGCGCTCCCGCGCCGTAAAGGTACGCGCCGCGTACCCCATATGTGCATTGTGGTAACCGTGCGCGCTTCCCCTGCGTCTCACAAACTGACAGGGTGGTGTCTGTGTTGTTAGGGTCCCCTACAACATTGTGTTTCTTTCGGAGGGTTCAACTATGAAATTGAAGCTTCTTGGCCTGTTTGCGGTGGGCTTTGCTCTGATGGCTTTGGCGATGCCCGCGCTGGCTCATCATTCGTTTACAGCGGAATTCGACAGCGGCAAGCCGATCTCGGTCACCGGTGTTCTTACTCGAGTCGATTGGGTCAATCCGCACACCTACTACTACCTCGACGGCAAGGACGAAAGCGGTGCCGCCGTTACCTGGGAAGTGGAGAGTATGCCTCCCGGCATGTTGCACAAGGCAGGCGTGAACAAAGACATGTTCAAGGTCGGGGAAGTGGTCACCGTCGACGGCTGGGCTGCGAAGGATGGTTCGAAGCATCTCGCTTTCGCCAAAACCTTCCACTTTGCTGATGGCCACACCATCAAGACCATGAACGACGATATTCAGGTTCCCCCCGATAAATAATCGACAAATAACCGCAGTACCTGCTCGCGCGGTTAGCTGATCTGGTGAATTGGGGATGTCGGATCGCATCCGTCCTTACGGCGGACTCAGGAGGATTTTCCATATGACGCGAAGTCGTTTCTGGGGGTACAGCGCTGCCGCTTTCGCCGCCCTCGCTGTTTTCTGCGTTGTCGCTAAGCCGTCCGCTGCTCAAGGCGGAGGAGCCAATCAGGCCGCCATCGATGAAGCAAAGAAAGTGCCCACGCCCATGACCGCCGATGGTCATCCGGACCTCACGGGTTACTGGGGTGGTGCCGGTGGTTTCGGCGGCCCGCTGCGCGGGCCCTCGCAGGTCAGCGCCGACGGCAAGACCGTCACCGTCCAACTCGCTACTCCCGACGTTGAGTCGAAGCTCGAAGCCGGTCAAACCGCCCGCCGCGAGCAGATGGAAGCTGCCAATATGCCTCCCTATAAGCCCGAGCTGGTGGCCAAGGTCAAGGCGCTAGGGGCCGACCCCGTGCGCAATGATCCGACGCTCCGTTGCTTGCCGCAGGGCGTCCCGCGAATGGGCGCTCCCACGGAGATCGCGCAGGTTCCCGGCGCCGTGATTCTGCTCTATGCCAATCACGACGTCTATCGCGTCGTTCCTACCGATGGCCGCCCGCACGACAAGGATGCCGACGCCATGTCCGACGGCGACGCCGTGGGTCACTGGGAAGGGAACACGCTAGTCGTCGACATCACCAACTTCACCGACGACACTTGGATGGGCAACCCGGGATATTTCCACAGCGCCGACATGCACGTTACCGAGCGCTTCACTCGCGAAGGCAACACCCTTACCTACAGCGTCGTCGTCGATGATCCCACCGTCCTCACCAAGCCCTGGACGCCGAGGCCCCGCACCATCTTGCTCGGCAAGCCCGGCATGCATGCCGGAGAGGACTACCCCTGCGTCGAGAAGGACGCGCCACATCTGGTAAATGGGGACCATCACTAAGAAGTAGCTCTGCACCGAAACTGGAACGGCCTCGCGTCGGCTTTTTCACCGGCGCGAGGCCGTTTCGTTTCTGGTTGGTCTTTGCCCCACCGGGCAAAAGTTATACGTCCTGGCAAATTTTTCCTTGCCATCCATCCTCGCCCTCGTTTCTAAGGCGCTGCCGTCACGATCAGTTCACGCTCCAGAGCTAAGTCGTGTCTCACCAGACCGTTCACTCTTCACTGAAATAGCACATTGTCCTCGGAGCAATGCAGATGGACGTTCCTTCGGTCAAAGCATTGCTTACCCTCCCCGAATCGATTCTCCGCCGCACCCAGCTGCCGCGGTCCATGGGGGAACAATGGCAACAAGAGCAGTGGTGCTCGGTGAATCATCCGCAGGCCCTGAAAAGCGCCTGTGGCAGGCAGTGATCGTGACGGCTATCCAGGAATGGATTTCAGGCACTCTCCGCTCCCAGCGCAAAGCCGAAGAATTCCTTTTCCAGGATCAGAGGGACTTCCCAACCGTTTGCCAGTCCGCCGGGCTGGACGCAGACCTCCTGCGCAACAAGCTCAACCGTCTGCGCCTCCAGAGGCCCGCTCTTTGGGTCCCTGCCGAGGTGCAGTTCTAAGCCTTTCAGTTGACCCAGGTTAGTCGGCGCTCGCTGGAGCCGAATTGAGCAAATCGATTCGGCTCTAGCGTCGACCCTGGGTTCATGATTCACTTCGCAATTCACCGAGGAGTGGCCTGTTTGTCGTCCCGAACCCGTTTGCGTCTTTCGCAAACGTGTGAGGGATCTGCTTCCCCCCTCCGCCGAGCACCCCGGCCAGGTCTCGCTCCGCTGTTTGTAGGGTCGGGTTGACCCGCTTCGGCGCCAATCCGTTCCTCGTAGGGGCGGGTCTCAGACCCGCCCTCTGGGCGCGTGCGGAACGAACTCCTACCGCCCTGTAATATTCTGTCCCTCCCGTGCGTTACAATGGAAAGAAGGAAGGGTCAGGAGGTATGGCGCCTGCCGCGGAAATTTGTCGGCGCGCCGTGCAATGGCCCGGAGGGAATTGACATGACATTCAAGCTACGCGCCTTCTTGCCGGTTATCTTCGCAGTGCTGTTCTCAGCGGTGCCGGCTTTCGCTCACCATTCCTTTGCGGCTGAATTCGATCAGGATAAGCCGATCTCGATTACAGGGGTCGTAACCAAGGTCGACTGGATCAATCCACATGTTTATGTCTATCTCGATGTGAAGGACCAGAGCGGCAATACCGTGAATTGGTCCTTCGAGAGCCTGCCTCCCGGTTGGTTCCACCGCATGGGCTTGCAGAAGGCAATGTTCGTTGCCGGCGACACGATTACGATCTCGGGATACGGTTCCAAGGACGGTTCCAAGAGTCTCGGATGGATCAAGACGATTCATTTCGCCGATGGCCGCACCATTCAGGTCACGGCCGATAATCCGAACGAGAATCCCACGAAGTAGTCAGTGTCCTGTTGGATGCTCCATTTTCTTTGTGACTTTAACGACGATCTGCGTATTGGAGGTTCTTGATGAAGCCGATTTTTGCAAAGCTTAGTTTCGCCGCGGCGTTAACCTTGGGGCTGCCTGGTTTTGTCCCGATGCCCACGCTTGCGCAGCAACCCGGTGGCTCCGGCAGCCCGGACGCTCAAAAGAAGGGAGATGATAGCGCGTTGGCCAATCCCTTCGCTGCCATGGCCAAGATGCAGGCGGCCGCCGCTGCCAAGATAAAGGAAGCTGCTTCTCAACCTACTCCGCGCACCGCCGACGGCCATCCGGACCTCTCTGGATACTGGGTGCCTCCTGTAGATTTTCTCGCCGTGCTTACCGCTGGCAGTCAACTTCCCCCGTCGGGCAGCACCACTAAACCCTTGGTCGGATCGGAAACCCAGGAACACGCCGGGAACCTCGCCGGCGTCGCTGCGCGCAAGGCCAACAAATCTTCGAGGCCCTCTTACAAACCGGAGTTCCAGGCCAAGGCCGACGACTATTTTGATAGAGCGGCCTTTTTGGATCCGTCTTACCGCTGCGAGCCTCTCGGCGTGCCGCGGATGGGCGCTCCCGCGGAAATCGTGCAAACGCCAACAGCGGTCTATTTCCTGTACGCCAACCTTGTGTCAGTGCCGAACCCTTATCGCGTTATTCCATTGGACGGGCGTCCGCACAACAAAGATGCCGAGCCTCTGGCCAATGGCGATGCCGTGGGCCACTGGGAGGGAGACACGCTGGTTATTGATGTTACGAACTTCGGGGATTCCACTTGGATTGACGGTGATGGCTCCTTCCACGACGGGAACATGCACGTCGTCGAGCGCCTCACCCGCCAGGGAAATTCGCTTCGCTATGAATTCACCGTCGATGACCCGACTTTGTTTACCAAGCCCTTCACTCCTCCGACGCCGACCATGCTCGTGCTCGGTAAACCCGGCGACCATCCGGGCGAGGACTATCCCTGTGTCGAGATGGACCAGAACTACTTGAAGACCAACGAGCGCCACTAATCGTCACCATTTCGGCTTTTCCGAGAACAGGCTCGCAGCAGAAACTCCGCCGCGAGGCTGTTCTCGGTCTGATGCCTGATATGGGAGGTGCCCCGTGGGTCGTGACAAGCCGCCAGAATCCCGAACGGATTTCTTCAGTAAAGTACCGCAGGTCACGCTGGCGTTCTGGGTGATCAAGATACTTGCGACCACCGTCGGCGAGACAGGCGGCGACGCTGTCTCCATGACGCCAAACCTTGGCTACGCCGTCAGTCGTCCGATCTTGACGGAATACCTCGGATTCCAGGGAAGCATCGCGAATTGTACGGAATTCATTGACGGACAGCTCAGTTGTTGATAGTTTGAACCAAGATTCAGGGTCCATCCCGGAGGGTTCGATCATGAAACTTTTGCTCGCAGCTTGTGTTTTGGCATTTCTTGCCGCTCCAGCCTTCGCTCACCACGCCTTCGAAGCGGAATTCAGCGATCAAAAGCCGATCACCATCACCGGCGTCATCACCAAGGTCGATTGGGTCAACCCGCACATGTACGTCTATCTCGACGTGAAGGACGAGAGTGGCAAGGTCGCGAATTGGGCCTTTGAATCCATGCCGCCGGGCATGCTGCACCGCGCCGGCATGAGTAAAGAAATGCTCCCAGTCGGCGACACCGTCACCATCGACGGTTATGCCGCGAAGGATGGCTCCAAGACCTTGGGATGGGTCAAGAGAATCCATTTTGCGGATGGCCGCACCATTGAAGTCACCAAGGAAAATCCCGGCGAAACCGCCGCAAGTAAGTAGCACGCTCTGCGCCTAGGCGCAGGCTGTAGCAGGATTTTCCAACGGAGGTCCGTTATGAACGCCGCTTTGATTCGTCGTGCAGCCGTCGTTTTTGCCGCTTCGTGCTTGATCTCCGTTCCAGCGATGGCTCAGGCGCCGGACGGAGTAGCCCCCCCGCCCCCAGCGCAGGGCGCGCCGTCCGCTGACGCGCGAGCTGCCGCCATGGCTGCCGCGCAGGCCAAGCTCAAGGAAGCAGCTGCTTTGCCGACTCCGCACACTGCGGACGGCAAGCCTGACCTCTCCGGATATTGGGTCAATGGTGGCGGTCCCGGGTGGCGGCCCTCCCGGTGCAGGCGGCGGCAAGGCTGTGACTCCCGACGGAAAGACCGTTAAGCCTATTGCCGGGGCCGAGGAAGAAGAGATTGCCGGCGACACCGCCGCGGTGGCTCGCCGCAAGGCCGATGAAGCCGCACGCCCGGTCTATCAAGCCCAGTTCGTTGCTACCGCCAGGGACAACTTCGAACGCGCTTCGCACCTGGATCCCTCGTTCCGCTGCGCGCCTGAGGGAGTACCGCGACTCGGAGCGCCCACGGAGATCTATCAGCGTCCCGACTCGGTCGTGCTGCCTGTACCAGAGCGGCGCGAACAATAATACGTTTCGTGTGATCCCTACCGACGGCCGCCAGCATGATCCGGATGCCGACTCCATGCCAAACGGAGATTCCGTGGGGCACTGGGAAGGCGACACGCTCGTCGTGGATGTCGTGAACATCAGCACCGACACTTGGCTCGATGGTGACGGATCGTTCCATGACAAGAACCTGCACGTCGTCGAGCGCTTTACCCGCAAGGGCAACACGCTCCTCTACGAGGTTACGGTCGACGATCCCACGTTGTTCACCAGGCCGTTCGTGCCCAAACCGCGCACCCTGATTGTGGGCAAGCCTGGCGGACATGCTGCGGACAATTACCCCTGCATCGAGCAGGATCAAGCGCATCTCACAAGCAACGAACGCCACTAGCGCCGTTTTGTATCGACGTGGTTCCTTGGCTCCCGCATGTCGCCGGTTTGCTCCGGCCCGCGGGAGCCTTTATTTTGTGCCGCTGCGACTTTTGTTTGCGCGAATTCCTTCCGCGACTTAACATAACAGAGCAAAAAAGGGGTGGGCATGTCTTCGGAAGCGCAAGATCGCGCAACGATTCGCGAACTGGTTGAAAACTGGGCCGTCTGGCGCGACTCCAACCAGTGGGACAAATTTCGGACCGTCTGGCACGACGACGGCCGCATGGTGGCCACCTGGGCGCAGGGCACCGCCGATGAATTCATCGCCCGCAGCAAGCAGGCTTTTGCCAACGGCATGCGCGTGGTGCACTCCCTCGGCGGCTGCTCCATCGAAGTGAACGGCGACCGCGCCATCGCGCAAACCAAGATGACCATCTCGCAGCGCGGCATGGTGCATGACGTTTTGTGCGACGTCGTCTGCACCGGCCGATTCTACGATTTTCTCGAGAAACGCGATGGCCGCTGGGGAATCGTGCTTCGCCAGCCCATTTACGAAAAAGATCGCATCGATCCTGTGGATCCCGCGGCGAAGCTCAGCCTGGATCGTCAGCTACTCGCAAAGTTCCCGGAGGGGTATCAGCACCTCGCCTATATTCAATCGCTCATGGGTTTTCAGACCAAAATGGACATGCCGCAGCTGACCGGCCCGGAAGTGGAAGCGCTTTACGTGCGCGGCATGGGCTGGCTGGCGGGCGAAAAATTGTGAACGTACTCCAAGGAGATTCGCTTTGAAAATTCTGATCACCGGCGCCAACGGTTTTATCGGTCATAGCCTCGCGGAGCGTCTGTGCAAGCTCAATGGTCTCGGCGACGGCCACCCAGCCATGACGCGGCTGACGCTGGCGAGCAGAAAATTTCTGCATCCCCCGCAGGATAGCCGCGTGCAGCTGCTGAAGGGCGATATCGTCGACCGCGAAACGCTGGTGCGCGCCGTCGAGGGCGGGGTCGATTGCGTCTTCCACATCGCCAGCATCCCCACGGGAGACGCCGAGCGCGATTTCGATGCCGGGCGCCGCATCAACCTCGAAGCCACATACAATTTCTTCGAGCTTCTTCGTGCGCAGCCCAAGCCGCCGGTGGTCGTGTATTCGAGTTCCATCGGCGTTTACGGAACGCCGCATCCGGCTCACATCGACGATGCCACGTTGCCCACGCCGTCGCTGTCCTACGGCGCGCAAAAGCTGATCGGCGAAATTCTGGTGACCGACTATTCGCGCCGCGGCTTTTTCGACGGACGCGCGATCCGCTTGCCCGGCGTGGTGGCCCGTCCGCAGAACGACGGCGGCGCTTTCTCGCTTTTCCTCAGCAATATTTTTCACGCCTTTGCAAACGGCGACGCCGAGTTTCCTTGCCCCGTGTCCGCAAAAGCTACCGTGTGGCTGATGTCGCTTGAAACTTGCGTGGACAATCTCGTGCACGCGGCGCGCATCCCGTCGTCGAGGCTCAGCCTGCGCCGCGCGTGGATGATTCCCACGTTGCGCGTCGCCATGGACGACCTCGAGCGCACTCTCGCCGAGGCCACGGGAAGCCGCACCCGCGTGGTGCACAACCCCACCGAGCCCTTCGAGTCCGGCATCGGGCGATTGCCGCCTGTCTCCACGCCGCTCGCTGAGGGCCTGGGATTCCGGCACGACGGCACACTCGCGGCGCTGGTCGACCGCGTACTGCGGGGCATCCGCGCAGCGGTGCCCGCAAAATCCTGAAACCCTGCTTTTCGTTTTTGTTTTTCCCGGCTGCTGTCGCTAAATCTAGTTATGCGCCGAGGTGTTCGCGCAGGATGCGCAGCATGCGGCGCAGCGGCTCCGCAGCGCCCCACAGCAGTTGATCGCCTACCGTAAACGCGCCGAGGTATTGCGCTCCCATGTTGAGCTTGTGCAAGCGCCCCACGGGCACGATGGGTGTGCCGGAAACGGCGGTGGGAGTAAGGCAGCGCACGGTCGATTCCTTGTTGTTGGGTATCACGCGCACCCATTCATTCGCGCCAGCGAGAATCTGCTCGATTTCTGCGAGCGGAACGTCTTTCGTGAGCTTGATGGTGAGCGCCTGGCTGTGGCAGCGCATGGTGCCGACGCGCACGCAGATGCCGTCGACCGGCACGGGCGCGCCGTTCGGCAAGGGGCCCAGAATCTTGTTCGTCTCGGCCATGCCTTTCCACTCTTCCTTGGTTTGGCCGCCGGGCATGTCCTTGTCGATCCACGGAATCACGCTGCCGGCGAGCGGTACGCCAAACTCTTTCGCGGGTAGCGACGGAGAGCGCTGCGCGGCGATCACCATGCGATCGACCTCCAGAGCATTTTCCGAAGGAGTTTTGCGCGTGGGATCGGTGAGGCATTCCATCTGCTTCACAAGCTCCAGCATTTTCGCGGCGCCGGCGCCGGATGCGGCCTGGTAGGTCATGGTGGTCATCCACTCGACCAGGCCGGCTTTGAAAAGTCCGCTCATCGCCATCAGCATCAGGCTGACGGTGCAATTGCCGCCGGCGTAGGTGCGCAGGCCTCGCGCGAGTGCTTGCTTGATGACGCCGGCGTTCACGGGATCGAGAACGATCACGGCATCGTCCGCCATGCGCAGAGTGGAAGCGGCGTCGATCCAGTAGCCTTTGAAGTTTTTCGCGCGCAGCGGCTTGTAGATTTCCGAGGTATATTCGCCGCCCTGGCAGCTGATCAGCACGTCGCAGGAGGCGAGGTCGTCGAGGTTCGCGGCGTCCTTGAGGGGCGCTCCGGCGGACTCTTTCGGAGCGGCGCCGCCGGCATTGGACGTCGAGAAGAAGACCGGCTCGATGCCGGCGAAATCATTCTCCTCGCGCATCCTCTGCAGCAGGACGCTGCCGACCATGCCTCGCCATCCGATCAGCCCTACGCGCAACATGTTGCTCCTTGTGTCTCTCTATATTTTTACCGAATCGTGATGCTCTAGTTTACCGTGCGGGTCGCCGTCTTTGGAGTGTGGATTTCATGCACATGTGCCTTTGCTCCGCAGGGTAGGTTCGTCTCGTAGCGAGTCCAAGGCCTCGGAATAAAGTTCCGGGCTGCTTCGACCCTCGGTGAGTATTTCCAACGACTTACGAGGGGGTGAGTCCACGAGGCGTTCCGGTCTGGGTCGAAGGGGCTAGGGCCCGTGCTTCGTGATTAGTGACTCGTGATTCGTGGTCTCCGGCCCGCGATGCGAGTCCTCGTATGACTGAGAGATCGTCTCCTCGCACCCCGATTCTGTGTCGATTAAAAAAGGTTATGTGATTGACCGGAGTGGGGATATGGGCGGTTCTAATCGCCGGAGTGTCGATTAGAAGGGATGAGCGCCCACCTGGGCGGGCAGACGGGCAGGAGGCCACTCCCGTGAGGGAGGGCGGCAGGGCCTGTCGTTGCTGCTCCTGGCTCGTCGCCATCTACGCTTCCTTCCGTTGCGAATTGCGCGATCCAAAACACAGACAAGGCTGGCACAGTGCGGAGGAAAATTCAAATTACGTTTCGTGTAAGGAATTGAGTCGTGGCGATGACCTCAGGTCTGAAGAGCTGAGCTACATGGAAAGAGCCAAGACTGTGGACGCAACGGACGGGTCGCAGCCCCGCCCCTACGAAGGCGAAGACCGAAAGGCAAGAGAACAGGAGGCACGGCCTGCCGTGCCCGGACGGAAAAGAAAAAGAACGCCCGTCTCCTTCGGCACGCTTGGGACAATGCAACCCCAAGAGAGATCCTTCACTTCGTTCAGGATGACGATCTTGGTCGGATCGTCAGTTCAGGCGCCTCTCACAAAGCACAAAACGCCCGCCTAAAGGCGGCCGCTACAAAGGCGAAAGCGAGACCCACCTGCCGCCAAAGGCGGGCGGGGCGGCAGATGGGGCACACGGAACATCAGGGGCTAAAGCGTCCGAGACAAGAGGCGTGGAGGAGTGCGCAGCGGTCTAAGCAGGCTAACAGGCGATGGAAAAGTGAACAGCTGTTCCGGAACTGAACTGGGATTCAGGATTCATTGACAAGGGCGGGGTCGGGCGGGATACTTATGCTGAACTAACATGCCTAGGAATCAGATCATGCGTGCTGGTGCGGTCAGGGCGGGGGTGCGGAGCAATACTCGGGGAGACAACGGCGTCCGCAACGACAGCGATGCCCGAGGCGACAACAGCGTTCGTAACGGCAACGACTCCCGCAACGGCAATAGCATCCGCAAGACTGGCAACCTCCCGAATGGTAACAACGGTAGCCGCGCGCGCGCAGAATCGCGCATCGAACAGCGCTACCTGGCGCGGCGGCTGGAGATCTTGCGGGCGGCCGGACGGGCGTTCCGATCGCGCGGCTTGGCAGAGACGGGAATGCGGGACATCGCCGCCGCCGTGGACCTATCGCCGGCCAACCTGTACAACTACTTCAAAGGCAAACACGAGCTGGTATTTTTCTGCCAGGACAGCGCACTTGACCGGATGCTCGACGCGCTTGGGAAAATCCGAGTGAAGCGCGTGAGCGCGGCGGAGAAACTCTCGCTGGCGATCGGGTCGCATCTGCACTGCGTTCTGGACGAAGTGGAGGGCTCGGCGGCGCATCTTTTTACCGCGGACATGCCTCCGAAGCTGCAGCGGCGGTTGGTAACCAAGCGCGACCGCTACGAAGAGGGTGTGCGGCAGCTGATTGCCGCGGGCATCCGCTCGGGCGAGTTTATAGCGTGCGATCCGGCGCTCGCGGCGCGAGCCATTCTGGGCGCGCTGAACTGGAGCGTGGGATGGTTCAGCCCGGAAGGAAAGCTGACTGCGGCGGAAATCGGTGAGGAGTTTGCGTTTGTTTTGATCCGCGGGCTGCTGGCCAAGCCTACGGTGCGCCGCAACGGGACAGGAAATGGGGAATCGGTGGCTGACCTCAGGGGTTAAAACCCCTGAGGATGGCGAAGGTTATGTCGGAGCTGAAGCTCCGACCCCCTAAAAAGCGGGCGGCGCAGGGAGTGGTCATATGAATTTGGGCCCGGAAAGGTACCGAGAGACAGAAGCAGATTCCTCTCTGCGTCGCGCGCCCGCGAAAGACGCGGGCAAGAAAAAGGCGCGCGCGACTGCGCTCGGAATGACAGGGCTCTACTAGTGTGAGGATTTGAAGGAAGGGTGGTGGCGCGTGGCGATTACGCCGGTTGAATCGAAAAAGACAGCGAAGATCAAAGTGATGTTGAACGGCGAGGAGATGGACGTGTCGTTCGCGCCGTACAAGACGCTGCTGGAAGTGTTGCGCGAAGACCTGGGGCACACGGGCACGAAGCACGGCTGCGAATTGGGCGAGTGCGGTGCGTGCGCCGTGCTGGTGAACGGCAAGCCGATACTTTCGTGCCTGCTGCTGGCGCTCGAGTGCGACGGAGCGGACGTGCTCACCGTGGAAGGGCTCACAGAAGACGGGCAGCTGCATCCGCTACAAAACGCATTTGCCGATTTGGGGGCCGCGCAGTGCGGGTACTGCACGCCGGCGATTCTGGTGACGGCCAAGTCGCTGTTGGACAAGAATCCGAATCCGACACGCGATCAGATTCGCGAGGCCCTGTCGGGGAATTTGTGCCGATGCACCGGTTATTTGCAGATTTTCGACGCCGTGGAAGCGGCGGTTTTGAAGATTGCGGAGACGAAGAAGGCGGAAGCGCTAGCGTAGCTTCGAGGAGAAGTCGAAAGACGAAGAGAGATTCTTCTCTGCGTGACCGGCCGTCCCGCAGGAGCGGGACGGAAAAGAAGAAGCCGGCCACTTCGATCAGAATGACGTGAGTGGTAGGCGCGGGCGATTGCACGAAAGGGCGCAGCAAGCAGCGCCCCTACGAAGAGAAAGGCCTCGAGCCTCAGGTCTAGAGACCTGAGCTACACGGATGGCGCGGGAGTTGGCGTAGAGAAGCGAAGACGGGCACGGTCCGCCGCGGCGGATGCCCGTACGAAGTGACAGCCTCAGGTCTAAAGACCTGAGCTACACGGAAGGCCTGCAGGAGGGAACGTGCCGAAGGTTGAGGAACCGCCGGTCTTTACGATCGAGCGGAAGGGCGAAGATACCGAGAAGTTGCGCGTGATCGGCGTGCCGCGCCGCAGAGTGGACGCGCGGGCGAAGGTTACGGGGCAGACGAAGTTCGCCGACGATATCACGCTTCCGCGCATGGCTTTCTGCAAGCTGCTGCGCTCGCCGCATCCACATGCGCGGATTCGCAGCATTGATTTTTCGAGGGCGCTCGCGCATCCCGGCGTGTATCTGGTGCTGACCGGCAAGGATCTTCCGATTGAGTACGGCATCATTCCGGTAAGCCAGGACGAGCAGGCGCTATGCCTGGATCACGTGCGGCATGTGGGCGATCCGGTCGCGGCGGTGATCGCGCGCGAGGAACTGACGGCGCTGGAAGCACTTGATCTAATCGACGTGGACTACGAAATTCTGACCACGGTTTCCGATCCGGAGGAGGCTCTGGCGACTCCCGAGCCGCGCATTCACAACTACGGCGAGGAAGGGAACATCCACAAGCGGGTTTCGATGCAGTTCGGGGACGTGGACGCGAGCCTGGCGGAGTCGGCTCATGTTTTCGAGGACACTTTCTTTTTCCAGGGCAACACGCACCTGCCCATCGAGCAGCATGCTTCGGTGGCGATGAAGGATCCCGACGGCAAGCTGACGATTTGGTCCAGCACGCAGACTCCTCACTATTTGCACAAGGCGCTGGCCAAAGTGCTGGAGATGCCGGCGGGGCACATTCGCGTGATCGCCACGCCGAACGGAGGCGGTTTCGGTGGGAAGAGCGATCCTTTTAACCACGAAATCGTAGTGTGCAAAGCGGCGCTGATTTTGGATCGCCCGGTGAAAATTGGTCTAACGCGCGAAGAGGTATTTTATTGCCACCGCGGGCGGCATCCGGTGCTGATGAAGTTCCGAACCGGTGTGACGAAGGACGGGATGCTCACCGGAATGCACTTGCAGACGCTGATCGACGGCGGGGCGTATGGGTCGTATGGCGTGGCGAGCACGTTCTACACCGGGGCGCTGCAGACCACGACGTATCACATTCCGCGCTACAAATTCCAGGGTTGCCGCACGTTCACCAACAAGCCGCCTTGCGGGCCGAAACGCGGACACGGTACGGTGCAGCCGCGCTTCGGGCAGGAAGTCCAGATGGACAAAATCGCCGAGAAGCTGAACATGGATCCGGCGGATTTTCGGCTGAAGAACGCCACGAAGCCGAACACGCTGACGGCGAATTTCCTGGACCTGCGCACGGTGGGGCTGCCGGAGTGCATACGCCAGGTGGTAAAGGTTTCCGGATGGAATGAAAAATTCCGCAAGTTGCCGGAAGGCCGCGGAGTGGGGCTGGCGTGCTCGTGCTATTTGACGGGCGCGGGATTGCCGATTTATTGGAACTCCATGCCGCACTCGGGCGTGCAACTGAAGTTGGATCGCGGCGGCGGGGTAACGGTTTTCTGCGGATCGAGCGAGATCGGGCAGGGCTCAGACGACATGCTGGCGGCGATTGTGGCCGAGGTGCTGGGCATCGACACGTTTGACATCCGCGTGTACACGGGCGACACGGACCTGGGGCCGGTGGATTTGGGTTCGTATTCGAGCCGCGTGACGATCATGGCGGGAAATGCCGCGCTGCAGGCGGCGGATCGCGCGCGGTCGCTGATCGCTGAAGCGGTGGCCATCAAGCTACAGGTGCCGAAGGATCAAATTCGGTTCGCCGATCACCAGGTGTACGACTCCGAAGCTCCGGACAAGAAGGTTTCGTTCCAGGATGCGGTCTGCCTGGCGGAAACGAAATTCGGGACGGTGGGGACGGTGGGCTCGTACACACCGCCGAAGTCGCCTGCGCTCTTCAAGGGCGGCGGTGTAGGGCCTTCGCCGACTTATTCGTTCTCGGCAGCGGTCGTCGAGGTGGATGTGAATCCGGCGACGGGTTTCTTCACCGTGCCCAAGGTTTGGATCGCGCACGACATCGGGCGGGCGCTGAATCCCACGCTGGTGCGCGGGCAGGTGGAGGGCAGCGTGTACATGGGGTTGGGCGAGGCGTTGATGGAGGAGATGGAGTACCGGCGCCTGCCGAAGAAGTTTTCCCATGCGCTGGTGCACAAATTCCCGTCGATTTTGGAGTACAAGAGCCCGACGTCGCTCGACATGCCGGAAGTCGAAACGGTGCTGGTGGAAGAGCCCGATCCGCGCGGCCCGTTCGGCGCCAAGGAAGTTGGGCAGGGGCCGCTGCTGCCGATGATGCCTGCGGTGGCAAACGCCGTGTATGACGCGGTCGGCGTGCGAGTGGACGAATCGCCGGTGACGCCCGAGAAGATCCTGAAGGCTCTGGCGGAGAAGAAGGCTGGGCGCGCTCCGCGGTACGGCCCGGACAGTTTCCCAGCGGTGAATTGGGGAGAGACGTTGCTGGTGCCTCCACCATGGGAGGGTGGCGACGGGTACGCGTTGAACGAGAAGTCGCGTCGGGCGAAAGAACGCCAGGAGCGGGAGCGCAGGGAGAAAGAGAAGGCACTCAACTCATGATGCGGTTGCCGCTGTTTGAATTTCGCTCGCCGCGCACGATCGAGGAGTCCGCGCGGATTCTGAACGGCGAGGGCACGAACGCGATGGCGCTCGCCGGGGGCACGGACCTGCTGCCGAATATGAAGCGGCGGCAACAGGTGCCGAAGACCCTGGTGAGCCTGAAGGACGTTCGAGGGCTGCGGGAGATACAGATGGGGGATTCGGGCTCACGCTTGGGCGCGTGCCTGACGCTGACCGAAGTTGCTTACGAACCGCGCTTCCGCAACGGCTTCTCCGCGTTGTGGCAGGCGGCTGTGCAAGTGGCCACGCCGCATATCCGCAACATGGCCACGCTCGGCGGCAACATTTGCCTCGACACGCGGTGCAACTACTACGACCAGAGCTATGAGTGGCGGAAGGCCATCAACTTCTGCATGAAGAAGGACGGCACGCGCTGCTGGGTGGCGTTGAGCAGCCCGAAGTGCATGGCCGTGTCGTCGACGGATACGGGGCCGGCGTTGATTGCACTGGGGGCGCGTGTGAAGCTGGTATCGAGCGAGGGCGAGCGAGAGATTTTGCTCTCCGATCTATACAACGCCGACGGGATGAAGTATCTGACGCGGCGGCCGGATGAAATTCTGACCGAAGTGCTGTTCGACTCCTTGCACGGCTGGAAGAGCACGTACTGGAAGCTGCGGCGCAGGGGATCGTTTGATTTTCCGGTGCTGTCGGTGGCGGCGGCGGTGAAGACCGATGCGGGTGGCATGGTAGAAAATGCGCGGATCGTGGTCGGTGCGGTGGCGTCACGGCCGCTGGTGGCGACGGATGCGGCCAATTTTTTGGTGGGCAAGCCGCTCGACAATGCGACCATCGACGAAGCGGCGGGGCTGGCTTTCCGCATCGCCAAACCGCTCGACAACACCGACTTCGATATGAGCTGGCGCAAGAAGGTGACCGGCGAATTTGTGAAGTACGCGCTCAGGGAGATTCGCGGCGATGATGTGCGCGCTGAACGAAGGAGCTTGACGCATTACGACTTCTACGCGACGCATGTCTAGGCGTCACTCGCTGCGCTGAAACAATCGGACTTCAGCATCAGGCCGGAAGGCGAATCCGGCTGCTACAAAATGGACTTTCGGGTGGGAGGGTACATGGGTGGGGTGCGGGCGAAGTGGCTGGAGATTGTCGATCGCTATCGTTTGAGCCCCGAGAAGCCGGACGGCGATAAGTTCTGGTCGACGAAGCTGGAGACGGCTTCGGTTGACGAGATTAAACATATCCAGAGCGAAAAGCTGCGTGTAGCGGCCGAGTACGTCTACGAATACATCCCGTTTTATCGCCAGAAGTTCGACAAGATTGGACTGAAGCCCGCCGATATTCGCTCCATCGATGACCTTGGGAAAATTCCGGTAACCACGAAGCAGGAGATGGCCGAAAGCATGGTGGGCAATCTCCCGTGGGGGACGTTCACGGCCGTCGACGACGAGGTGTGGAGAAAAAGCGGCTGGCAGATCTTCGCGACGTCGGGAACGACGGGCCAGGCGAGAGTTTTCCGGTACACGAAGTTCGACCGAACGATGTGGTCTTGGATGGATGCGCGCGCGATGTGGGCCATGGGCTTTCGTCCGGATCGCGACGTAGCGATGCTGGCCTTCGGATACGGGCCGCACGTGTGGCTGTGGGGCGTGCACTACGCGCTGAACCTGATGGGCATTCCGATTTTGACGGCGGGCAGTGTGGATACGCGCGGACGGGTGCGATTCGTTACGGATTTCAAGCCGACGATCCTGGCGTGCACGCCGTCCTATGCTCTGTACCTAGCTAGCGTGATGCATGACATGGGTTGCGATCCGGCAGCGAGTTCGGTGAAGTATTTGTTTTGCGCCGGCGAGCCGGGATTCAGCGTGCCGGCGACGCGCAAGAAGATCGAAGAAACCTGGGGCGCGGAGATGCACGAATTTTACGGCTGCACCGAGGCGGCGCCCTCGGCGGGCGCGCACACCTGCCATGCAGGGGCGGGCAAAAAGACCGGCATGGTCTCCACACATTTGATGGCCGACACGCACCTATGGGAAACGGTCGAGCCGGGGACGATGAAAAGCGTTCCGTACGGGCAGCGGGGACTTTCCGTGGTGACCAACTTGTGCTCGGAGGCGTCGCCGCAGCTGCGATTCCTGGTGGGCGACTATACGACGCTGACCTGGGAACCGTGCGACTGCGGCCGGACGCATCCGCGGACGGTCGGTGGATTTTTGGGCCGTGCCGATGACATGCTGAATGTGCGGGGAGTGACGCTGTTCCCGACAGCGGTTGAAGATGCGGTGCGGCGCGTGGAGGGGATTGGCGAGGAATTCCAGATCATTGTCACGCGCGAGCGGGAATTGGACGTGTTGACCGTGCAGGTGGAACCGCACCCATCGGTGGGCAAAGACCAGCACGTAGAGCTACTGCGCTTGGTCGAGCGGGAGATTATTTCGCGGTGCGAGTTGCGGCCCGTGGTGCAGATGGTTCCGAGCGGCTCGTTGCCGAAGACGGAGACGAAGGCCAAGCGGGTGAAGGATTTGCGGCCTGCGGGAACGGTGTAGCAAAGAGGCAAGGCAAGACCCACCTGTCGCTGAGAAACGCGCCAGATGGGGCACCCGTAAGATCAAAGGCGCCGGCGCGGAGGGTGCTCCTGGGGGGCCGGCAGGGTCGCCGGGCGCAGCAAGCGGCGCCCCTACGATTCCCCCCCTGCACTGGCAATCGTAGATAGGTTCAGAGTTCCGCCCCTGCGAAACTACATCGCGCGAATTCCGCCGTAATTTAGGCCCAGACCTCCGCGGCTACGCGCACCAGTAGTTCCAGCTTGCGCTTCTCGTCGTCGATGGTCAGCGGGTTTCCTCCCACGGTACTGGCGAAGCCGCACTGCGGGCTGATGGCCAGCTGATCGATAGGGATCTGGCGGGCAGCATCGGCGAGTCTTCTTTTTAAATCATCAGCGGATTCCAGCTTGGGAGTTTTCGAGCTGACCAGCCCGAGTACGACCGTTTTGTTTGGCGGAACGAAGGAAAGCGGGCTGAAGTCGCCGGCGCGCGGCGTGTCATACTCCAAAAAATAAGCGTCCACGTTGATCTGATTGAACAAACGCTCGGCGATGTAGTCGTATCCGCCCTCGGATAGCCACCTACCTTTGTAATTTCCGCGGCATAGATGCATGGCCACGGTCATGTCCGTGGGGGCGCCCTTCACCGACTCGTTCATCAAGTGAATGTACTGGGTGACGAGGCGCTCGGGATCTTCGCCGCGCGCCCGCACTGCCTCGCGGATGTGCGGATCGCAGAGCATGACGAGCGGCACGTCATCGAGCTGGATGTAGCGGGCTCCTACAGCCGCGAGATCGCGAATTTCCTCCTGATAGATACGCGCAAGGTCGGCGAAGAAACGGTCGTCGTCCGGATAGGCGGCGGCATCGACGCCCGGGCGGCCAACCCAGAAATGCATTGTGGGCGGGGAGGGCAGCGTGATTTTGGGCGTCCGCTTGGTGATGGACTTCAGGAACTTGAATTCGTCGGCGGAAGCAGAGCGCGCGCGGCGAAGCTTGCCGGTGGTCTTGGGCGCAGTGAATTTTTGCTGTTCGTGCTCATCATGGAAAAGGAACGACGCCTCGCAGACGGTCATGCCGTCGATGGCGTCGACGAAGTGGCTCCAATAGGAGGCGCGGCGAAATTCTCCGTCGGTGATGGGCTGCAAGCCGATCTGTTCCTGAAGCGCGACCACGTCGCGAATGGCGCGATCCTGCACGGCGGCAAACTGTTCGGGTGAAATCGTTTTGTCGCGCACGGAGCGATGAGCGGCGACGAGCTCAGGTGGGCGGAGCAGGCTGCCAACCTGATCGGCGCGAAATGGAGGCGCGATTTTCCGCGAGGCGGTCATAAGTTGTGTGCCCTCTCAATCTTTTGGGAATGGAACGGCGAATTAGTCGCAAAAGAATAGCACAGGCTCTGGTTACGTTCGGCGGTCCCGAATCATGCGAATGGCGTCGGGCAGGTCCGCGTCGGGCGCGCGGCCGCCGCCATTTGATTCACCGTTGGCCGGCTGAGCTTCGGGTTCGATATCGCCTTCGCCGGGGGCCAGAAATAGATTGGCCTCCAGGCCGTGTTGCTTGGTGTAGAGGTCGTAGTAGCGGCCGGCAGAGGCGTACAGCGTCTGGTGCGTGCCGCGCTCGATGATGCGGCCGCCCTCGACCACGAGAATCTGGTCCGCACGGCGAATGGTGGAAAGCCGGTGGGCGATGACGAAAGTGGTGCGCCCGCGCATCAGGTAGCGCAGCCCCTCTTGAATCAGAGCCTCGGATTCGGAGTCGAGGCTGGAGGTAGCTTCGTCCAGGATGAGAATGCGCGGATCGGCCAGAATGGCGCGGGCGATGGAGACGCGCTGCTTTTGGCCTCCCGAAAGCTTGACGCCGCGCTCGCCGACGATGGTGTCATAGCCCTTTTCAAACGTCTCGGCAAACTCGTCGACACGCGCGATGCGGCAGGCGGCCAGAATTTCCTGCTCGCTCGCGTAGGGGCGAGCGAAAGCGACGTTTTCGCGAATGGTGCCGTCGAAGAGAAACGTTTCCTGGAGCACGACGCCGAGCTGCGTGCGATAGGAATCAAGGCGGACGGTGGAAAGATCGATTCCATCGACGAGCACATGACCTGTGGTGGGCACGTAGAATCCAGCAATCAATCCGATGATGGTGGATTTGCCCGCGCCCGAAGGACCGACGAAGGCGGTGACGGTGTCCGGAGCCGATTCGAAACTGACTCCGTGCAGGACTTCTTTATTGGCCTCGTAGGAGAAGCTGACGTCCTGAAATGTGACGCGGCCCTCCACGCGGTCCATCTGGACCGTGCGGTTCGGGTCGGCTTCTTCGGTGCTTTCGCTCAGAATTTCTCGCGTGCGCTCGAGGCCGGCGAGGGCTTCTGTGATTTGCGGGCCGAGGGAGACGATTTGTCCCACGGGCACGATGAGCATCAGCAGGAAGGCGTTGTAGGCGACGAACGAGCCGGGGGTCATGGTGCCGGCGAGGACGCGATGCGCGCCCAGATACATGATGACGGCGCTGATCAGGCCGGTGAGCGTGGCGGCGGAAAGACTCATCAGGGAAGTTGCCGTGAGCGTTTGCAGCACGTTATCGAGCAGCTTCTGGACGCCGGACTGGAAGACTTTTTCCTCGCGCTCTTCGGCGTGATAGCCCTTGACCACGCGAACGCCACCGAGCGATTCGGTGAGCCGGCCGGTAACTTCGGCGTTGATTTTGGGGCGGGCGCGATAGATGGGGCGAATGGTCTTGAAGGCCCGGCTGAGGCCGAACGCGAAAATGACCAGAGCGACGGCGGCCGCGGCGGTCATGGGCAAGCTGGAGCGCAGAAGATACGCGAGCGCCAGGATGGCGGTGATGATTCCTCCGGCGAAATCGACCAGGCCGGTGCCAATGAGGTTGCGGACGCCTTCGACGTCACTCATGATGCGCGAGACGAGCACGCCGGTGCGGTTGGCGTCATAGAAAGAAACGGGCAACTTGCCGATGTGCGCCTGCACCTGGATGCGCAGCTCGGTGATCATTCGCTGCGAAGACTTGGAAAGGAGCTGCGTGAGCGAATACGAAGTGAGCCCCTGCAGGATGGTAGCGGTGACGACCGCCAGAATGATCAGCTTCAGCACCGACATCTGATGGTGGATCAAGACGTTGTCGAGCAGGAATTTCGTGGAAGCGGGCAAGATCAGTCCCGAGACGCGATTGACGAGCATGAGCACAAAGCCGAGCGCGAGGATGCCGCGGCGCGGCTTGAGCAGGGCAATGATTTCGGGAGTGAGCTTCCAAGGGCGCTTGTGGTCGGGCGCCTTCCCCGGGTCGTGCGATGCGCGCGAGCTCGCGCCGCTGAGCCTGCGTCCAACGCCGGCGGAAGATTCAGCGTGATGCATGTGTGGGCGGAAAGTGGCCATAGCTATGCGTTCACGTCGATCACCACGCGGCCGCGGATCTGGCCGGCGAGGATTTGCGCTCCGAGTTCGGGAACTTTTCCGAGTGGCTCAAGTTGAATCATGCTGTCGAGCAGCGGCAGCGGAAGGTCGCGTGCCACGCGCTGCCAGATTTCGCGGCGGCGCGCGTTCGGAAGGCGCAGGGAATCGATGCCCAGCAAGTTCACGCCGCGCAGAATAAACGGGTAGACGGTGGCGGTGAAGTTCGCGCCGCCTGCGACGCCAACGGAGGCAATGCTTCCGCCCAAGGCCATGGTGCGCAGCAGGCCAGTGAGCGTGTCGCCGCCGACGTTGTCGATTGCGCCGGCCCAGCGCTCGGATTCGAGCGGGCGTTTCGACGGCGCGGCCAGCGCGGCGCGATCGAGAATTTCGCTGGCGCCGATTTTGCGGAAATATTCCGTGAGTTCGCCGCCGCGTGCGGTGGAGGCGGCGACTCTGTATCCCAGGTGCGCGAGGATGGCGATGGCGGTGCTGCCTACACCACCCGCAGCTCCAGTGACGACGACCTCGCGCCCGCCGGGCTTGAGGCCGTGATCTTCGAGAGCCATCACGCACTGCATGGCGGTGAAGCCCGCTGTGCCTACGCCCATGGCTTGCTTGAGCGTCAAACCCTTGGGCACTGGCACGATGTATTCGGCGTTGATGCGGGCGAACTGCGCGTAGCCACCCCAGAAAGTTTCTGACGTGCCGCAGCCGGTGACGGCGACTTCATCGCCGGGTTTGAACTGCGGGGATTTGGATTCTTCGACCACGCCGGCGAGATCAACGCCGGGCACCATGGGGAAGGTGCGAATCACGCCCGGCTTGCCGCAGACCGCGAGGCCGTCTTTGTAGTTCAGGCTGGAGTAGGCGACGCGAATCAGCACTTCGCCTTCGGGGAGGGCGGAGCGTTCCAGCTGCTGCATGGAAATGGAAAAGTTACCGTTCTCCTGCGCCGCCAAAAGAGCTTTGAAAGTGGCCAACCTATACGCCTCCCCTTATATGTTTGGATGCCCCGCGCGTGGGCATCGACTCTATTGTTTGCTGAGTAGCGTGTGATGCGACGATCAGGCTGGGAGGATTATAGCTGGGATTGTGAGTGGACGGGCGAGCGGCCGTTCTGCGTGGCAGGCCATTGCCAAGGATTGGCAGCGGGCACGGCATGCCGTGCCCCTACGGTGCCAACTCGTGGCAAGCCTCGCACACGGAGAGAGATTCTTCTCTGTGTGGCCGGCCGTCCTGCAAGAGCGAGACGGAAAGAAGAAGTCGGCACTTCGATTAGAATGACGTAGTTCGCGCGGGATTGCACGAAAGGGCGCAGCAAGCAGCGCCCCTACGAAGAAAAAGGCCTCAGGTCTGAAGACCTGAGCTACATGGCGAGGGTGCCATTCGGGAGAATGGCGTTCCCAGGAACGGCGCGTCTTGGCGAAGCCTCCGGTGATGCCTTCACACGAAGAGAGATTCTTCGGCCGCTAGCTGCGGCGTCCTCAGAATGACGTTGCGGCGAGCACGGGAATTGCACGAAACGAAGAAAAAGGCCTCAGGTCCGAAGACCTGAGGTACATGACAGGCGGCCATTCAGGAGAATGGCGTTCCCATGGAACAGCAAGAATTAGGAGCGGGCGCGCATGTCGCTCGACGTTCCGCCGGCGGCGGGAACGTAGCACTTCAGGGCGTAGTCCATCACCATGCGGTCGGCGTTGAATCTCCAACCGAGGGTACGGATGGTGCGCTTCATGCGCTTGATCCAGCCGCGGGGGAGGCCGTCCATGTCGCGATGGTAGTAGAGGGGGATGACTTCTTCGCGAAGCACGCGATAGAGGTCTTCTCCGTCGCGGGTGTCGTGGACGTCCACGTTGGAATGGGTGCGGCCGAGACCGATGGCGAAGCCGTTCAGGCCGTCGTAGGCTTCCGCCCACCAGCCGTCGAGCACGGAAAGGTTGAGTCCGCCGTTCAAAACGACTTTTTGCCCGCTGGTGCCGGAGGCTTCGAGCGGGCGGCGCGGATTGTTCAGCCAAACGTCGACGCCCTGCACGAAATGCCGGCCCACGTTGATGTCGTAGTCTTCGACGAACACGAACTTGTCGGCGAATTTTGAGTCGCGCATCAATCCAGCGACGCGCTGCAGGACGCGCTTGCCGGGCTCATCGAGCGGGTGAGCTTTGCCTGCGAAAACGAATTGCACGGGACGCTTGGGGTCGTGAACCATCGTCGAAAGGCGCTCGATGTCGCGGAGAATCAAGTCGGCGCGTTTGTAGGTGGCGAAGCGGCGCGCGAATCCAATGGTTAGGGCATCCGGGCTGAGGATGCGAGAGAGGGTGCGCAAAGTCTCAGAGGGCTCACCGCGCCGGGCTGCCTGTTCGACCGCGCGGCGGCGCACGAACTCCAGCAGCTGCGACTTCAGGCTGAGGTGAGTTTCCCAAAGTTCGCCGTCGTCGACGTTTTCGATTCCTTCCCAGATACGCGCTTCGCTGCTTTTCTCATGCCAGCCGGGGCTGAGGTGCCGGTCGTAGAGACGGAACATCTGCGGCGCAAGCCAGGAGGGCACGTGCACGCCGTTGGTAATGTGGCCGATGGGAACGGCGTCATCGGACTTACCGGGAAACAGTCCGGACCACATGGCGCGCGAGACTTCGCCGTGGAGCGCGGAAACGGCGTTGGCGCGGCGCGAAAGCTTCAGTCCCAGCACGGTCATGCAGAACTGCTCCTCAGGATTACCGGGATTTTCGCGGCCGAGCTCCATGAACCGATCGTGAGAAAGGCCCAGCTTTTCGCGGAACGCTCCGAGGTGCTCTTCGATCAGGTCGGCGCTGAAGCGGTCGTGACCGGCGGGCACCGGAGTATGGGTGGTGAAGACCACGCTGCGGGAGACGCGCGGCACCGCGTCGTCAAAGGTCAAGCCCTCTTCTTCCATGCGCATGCGCACGGCCTCGAGAACGGCGAAGGCGCTGTGGCCTTCGTTCATGTGGACGACTCCCGGCGTGATGCCCATGGCCACCAGAGCGCGGTAGCCGCCGATGCCGAGCATCAATTCCTGGCGAATGCGGATGCGCGCGTCGCCGCCGTACAAACGGGAGGTAAGCTCGCGATCTTCCGGCGCGTTGCCCTCGACGTTGGAATCCAGAAGGAGCAGGTCGCAGCGGCCTACGTTCATCCGCCAGACTTTGGCGCGGATGACTCCGCCACGAGTTTCCACCTGCACAGTCACCGGTTCGCCCTGCGCGCCGATGGCGGGCTCCATGGGCAACTCGTTGACCTCGGTGGTGATGTATTCCTCCTGCTGCCAGCCGTTGATGTCGAGCCGCTGCCGGAAATATCCCTGGCCGTAAAACAGCCCGATGCCGATGAGCGGAATGGCGAGGTCCGAGGCGCTCTTGATGTGATCGCCAGCCAAGACTCCCAGGCCGCCCGAATATTCGGGGACGGATTCATGCAGGCCGAATTCGGCGGAGAAGTAGGCCACAGGGCGGGGGCGGAGGACTCCGGCATAGCGCGTGCCCCAGGTGCGATCCTTCTTCAGGTATTCGAGCTGTCGGCGATAGGCGTAGTTGATGCGGCTGTGGAGCATCAGCTCGGCGGCGCGGCGCTCGAGCTGCGCCAGAGGGATCTCATTGAGTAGGGCCACGGGATTGTGATTGAGCTGCGACCAGCGCTCGGGATCAAGGTCGTGGAAAATGCTGACGGAATCATGATCCCAACTCCACCAGAGGTTGCGGGCCAAAGACCACAGGCGCTCCTGAATGGGGGCGATGAACTGGTCGAGCGTACGCGCCTCGCTGACGACCGGCGCGATCTGCGTAGCCGCTTCCGTCAACAGGTGGACTTCTTCCTCCGGGAAGACGCGAGGCTCGATGGTTTGCAAGACCAGCACGCCCTGCAACACGCCGCGGTCGATCAGCGGCACCCCCAGAAAGCTCTGGTAGGCATCCTCGCCGGATTCCTTGAAATACTTGAACCGCGGATGAGTCTTCACCTTCTCGACTGCCAGGGGCATCACTGTCTCGGCCACCAGGCCGGTTAGGCCTTCATGAATTCCCATGCGCAGGGTGCCTACGGATTGCGAACGCAGCCCCACCGTGGCAGCCAGAACGAGATGGCTGCGGTCGGGTTCCAGTAGGTAGGCGGAGCAGACTTCGGTTTTAAACCGGCGGGCGATGAGGGCCACGACGTTCATCAACGTCTCGGCAGGCTTGGTGCAGTCTTCGGTGAGGCGGGCGATTTCTTCGAGGGTGAGGACGCGCTGGGCCTCACCAACGACTGGCTGCTTGGCCACTGGTTCGACTTCGCCCTCGGACTTAGTGATCTTCAGATCCTGCGGCGCCATCGCGCCCTCCGTAATCCCGTATTTCGCAGCATGATTATGACCGCGAAGGCCCGCGGTACCAATACAGAATGCGGCGGATTCAAAAAACAAATGTGAGACGGGCGGGGGCTACGGGAGGTGAAACGCGACGCTGATATCCACAGTGGAGTCAGTGGGTTTACTGTTCATGGTCATAGGAGAATAGAGCCATTGCTTCGCCGCTTTGGCTGCGGCGTCTGCGAGCATGGGTGGGCCGCTGACCACCTGGACGTCACGGACAGTGCCGTTTGCACTTACGGTGATGTGCATCTTCACGGTGCCCTCCACTCGACGCGAGATGGCCCCGACGGGGTAAATCGGATCGACGTGGTGAAGCAGTTGGGCGGGCCGCACGACGGATTGCTTCGGCGGCAGCGGCGCAGCGAGTGTCGGTGGCTGCTCCGCCAAGGAAAGCGCGCCCTGCGGCGGCTCGATGGACGTACCCACGGCGGGCGGCGGAGCTGCGGCGTCGGAATTCGCGGCTGCGGGACCGCCGTCACCGCTTTTTGGCTGAAGCGGAGCGGTCAGCACCCACGTTCTGAAGGGCACATCTTTCCGGCGAGTCGACGATGAAGAAGGGGACGGAGGAGGTAGCGCGGATTCCGATCGCGTCTCTCCGCCGGTAGCCGGCGAAGAGGAACCGGTCGTTAGCGGAACGGTCCAGCGGTCGCCTTTAAGATTCACGATTTCGATTTCCGATGGGCGTGCCTGTTGAACTAGTCCTGCCGAACCAGAGGCCACAGCACCGCCGGCCGTCCCTTCCCGAAACACCGCTTTGCGAAGAGTCTCCATCGCGCCCGCAAGCGCGCCACGACCGACCGCCCATCCTGCTGCCAGCGAAGCAGTGGCCAAAAACAGGAAAAAGACCGCGACGCTCCATGTGTCTGGAACGCGGCTGCTGGGGGGTGAGGCTCGAAAGCTCTCGCGCTGAAAGGAGAATACGGGTGCCGGTTCTTCATCGGGCGCGAGGTCGCCTATTGCGCCCGCGGGAACTTCTACAAGCGGTCCAGGCTCGGCCGTCTCCGCGGCCCCAAGTGCCTTGGGATCGGCGTGCGATTCGGAGTGCGAATCGGTTTCAGAATTGGGCGCATCCGGCTGCGGGCATTTTAACCACCCGCTACCGCGGGCACCGGCCCAGTAGGCACCGCCTCAGAGGGCGCGGGCCTATGCATGACCGGCATAGCCGGGGGAGCGGAGCGTCCGTCGAGGCCCTCATCGAGAATTTCGGGGACTTCGGCGCTGGCGTTTATCGAAAGCTCGCGGTCCAGCCATTCCCGGATGAGTCGCCGGGATTGCTCCGGCAGTTCCACGAAGCGCAAACCCAGCAGTTTTCTGGTCTCGTTTGCCCAGACGACCAGCGCGGCCGTCTCAATCCATTCCTTGGAGTCAGACAACTGGAAGCGGACACGGGGCAGGGAGTCGTCCATCAGCCCCGCCACCGCCTGCACCGCGAGGCCGTCTTCACCGAGGTTCAGCGCGATTCCGCCATTTCCTTCATCAAGTTGCACATAGACGAGCGAGCGAGGCTGATGGCGCAAGCGGGACCGGCGCTCAGGGAGATGGAGCGGGTCTACGTATTCGGCGGACGCCGATGTGTGTGACGATCGTTTCATAAATGCAGGGATGGGATCCGCGACGATCCCCGAAATTACTCGAAGTATACGCTTAGCCCTGCGAATAGTTCAAGGCAAGGGCTTGCCAGAAGGCCCATCAGGGGCCCACGGCAGCGGAAGATTGCTGCAACCCGGGAAGCTCCGCCGGGAGTTCTATCTGATAGCGCGCGGCCTGATCGAAGAGGACGAAGCCGCGCAGACCAGCCACGCGACCTGCGACCAGATCGCGGAAATTTCGGTCTGCAGCGGGGTCTTTTTGATTAGGCCATGCGAAGGGCTGCACAACTTCAATGGCCACGCGAGCGCGGTTGCCGGCGGGCAGGAACGCCCCGGATTCGATATCCGCCGGATCGTCCGCGCTAAGACTGTCGCTGGTTTTCAAGCGGGACATGATGACGACATTCGACCCTTTGGCCAGGCGATAGTCGGTGCTGGTACGGTTGTCCAGGTCGTACAGAAAAACGACGGCGGCGTGACCGGAATCGACCTCTTGCACACGGACCCCGGCCAAAGCGCCCTCAATGGCGTGCGTGTTCCAGGGACTGGCGGGTGCAGCCGCGGTAGCGGTTGCGGGCCGCGAGTACCTGCCCAGGATCAGGGCCAGGAGCAGCAGGAAGACGCACGCGAACGTCCCGATCAGTATGATTTTCTTCGCGTTCACGAAAACGAATCTACCACAAGCGAACCGCCCACGCGCCGGATGGATGAGAAAAGTGCACGAATCACAAAACGGCTTTCCGTGCGAAAGGGATGTTGTATGCTATGGGCATGAGCGAGAAAATCCGCAAAGACGACAACGAATGGCGCAAGAAGCTGACCAACGAGCAGTACCACGTAACGCGGCAGAAGGGCACCGAGCCGCCGTATACCGGCGAATATGAGAGCACCGAAACCAAGGGGATGTACAAGTGCGTCTGCTGCGGACAGCCGCTCTTCAGTTCCGATGCCAAGTTCCATTCGGGTTCCGGCTGGCCCAGCTATTATCAACCGGTCGATGAAAAGAACGTCGAAATCCACCGCGACACCAGCCACGGTATGGAGCGCACGGAAGTCGTGTGCAGCAGTTGCGATGCGCACCTGGGGCACGTTTTCGAGGATGGTCCGAAGCCCACAGGCCTGCGCTATTGCATCAACTCAGCTGCTCTAAAGCTCGAAGAAGATAAGTCCGCGAAGAAGTCCTAGCGGCACTTCGCCGAATGGGCCACCGCAAATCGGCCACCGTGAATTTCCCACCGACCCCAGCGGTACTAGAAGCGACCTCCTAAATACTCGACCGGGATGAAAAACCATGGCTTCAGGCGCTAAAGCCCCTTTTGCGGAGCTTGACGGCGGGACTGAAGCCCGGCCCTTCCCGACGCGGGCATTCCCGACTATGAGATGGCTTCTAGTGATCGAGCGAAATGATTTGCGGGTCGGGGCTTGGATCAGTGGACATCCAGCGCCAGCTCTTGGGCGACACCATGTAGAAAATGGCATTGGTGGGGAATCCGATAGGAGAATTCGTTGTGAGCGTGCCACGTCCGTTTGCCGCCAGCGAGTTGATGTTGGTGGCCAGGGCTTGAGCGAGGTTGGCCTTTCCTTCCGGAAGGGCAACGGTCGGCGCCGTGAACTCGTCAACGATGCCGGGGACGCTGCCCGTTCCATTGCCGCTCAGTTGTCCGAGCAAATTGTTCACGTTCGTTTCCGCCGGATACAGGGCGCTGAGCGTGTAGCCGCCTTCAGTGGAAGAATTCGCAAAGGGCCCACCGGATTGGAGCTCGAGATGTCCGGAGGTGACCGCAGCGTCCGCACCGATCAGGAAGCCCAGGCCCGGCGCACTCAGATAGGCGGCTGCAAACCGAGGCGTGCCGGCTCCGGTCCAATTGAAAGCTACGCGGCCGTTAGGAGTCGCGCTGCAGGTACCGGCAAGCGGCGCGGGTGAAGTAACTGTGCCGCCGTCGTTTTGGTCGTAGGGTAGGACAAACGCGGTTTGGCCGTTGCAGGTCGTAGCCGGCAGGAGCCCGGCGAAGATGTTCGCTTTGGCGCCATCGGTTCCCGTCCCAGTGGCCACGGTTGGCCCGGGCAGCACAGTCGAGGGGCCGAATACAGCCTGCGGCGATTGCAAGACCATCTCGCCGCTGAGGCGCGGCGGCATGGGGAACGGAGTGCCTGGGGCATCGACCTCGATAAAGAATAGGTCATTCGCGGACACAAAATAGAAATTGAAAGTGAGCGTGGTCTGAGATTTAGAGGGCGGCTGGAAAACGAGCTTGGCCCCGCCTACATTCCCGGCGGCGAAAGTAAAATTGCCGGAGAGCGATTGCGAACTCGCGGCTCCGGCATCGTTCAGGTCGCTCGTTCCGGAACTGAGCGTCTGCACGCCATCGGCATTAAACACGCCGGCAAGGGCCGCGGGTTTCCCGTTAAAATCCTCGCCTGTGAATCCGAAGACGTAATTTCCGCTAAAGCTAGCAGCCGAAAAAGCAGATCCCACAAGCGGTTTCAGAGTTCCTTCGCCGTGAGTGCCGAAGGTATCGGTGCTCGTGGCAGTGGAATTATTTTCGAAGAACTGGATCATCGGCGGACGCCCCGCGAAACCGACTCCAGCGGAGCTCAGCACTAATTGGTAGTCCGTGGTCACGGTGCTTTGAGGATTGCGAGGATCGGTGCCGATGAGCTCAAGTGTTCCGCGCCCGTCCGAACCGATCGAGTACGTTCCGATGAGCGTGATACCGGTAAGGACGCCCGCCGTGCGGTTGCTGTCTTCGAGCCCCGTCGTGACGTTGCCGTTTCCGTCGGTGGTGATCGTGCCGGCGAGGGCCACCGATCCGCCGGAGTCAAAGCCGTTGAACAAGAAGGAATATGCTCCCGACAACAGCGCGTCGTTGCCAGTGCCGGGAGTGATGGTGATGCTGAAGACACCGGTGGTTTTGACCGGTACGACCTCTGAATCCTGCACCTGTACGGTGAAGGTCGAAGTCCCGGCGAGAACCGGAACTCCGGAGATGCTACCAGTGCCGTTCACTAGCGAACTTAACGTCAATCCGGACGGCAGTTGCCCCTGAACGAGGCTCCAAGTGTAAGGAGCCACCCCTCCTGTAGCTTGCAACGAACCGCCCGCATAGGCCGCCGCGGTAGTGCCTCCAGGCAAAGACGGTGTGGTGATCAGCAGGGGAGCGGGCGCCTGCACTACCAGCGTAATCGTGGCCGGGAAACTTTGGCCCGGCGCCGGAAGCGAGGAATCTGTGACTTTGATCGGAATCATGTAAGTGCCAGCTGCGGTGGGTACACCGGTGACTTGCCCGGTGGTGGGATTTAGAGTCAAGCCGGGCACCGGGAAATTGCCTCCGCCCACAACACTGAACGTCAGCGGCGCCAAGCCGCCCTGCGTAAGGATGGAAGCAGCGTAGGAGACGTTCGTCGTCCCCGTTGGGAGCGCGGTGGTAGTAACCGTCAGCGTCGGCGGCGGGGTCACGGTGATGGCGAGCGGCTCGAAAATCGGCGTTGCGCCGCCGCTGTCAGTGAGTGTAACGATAAAATTGGAAGTGGCCGGAGGCTGACCCGCCGTAGGAGCCGAGGGGGAGCCGAGGATCTGTCCCGTGGTGGCGTTGATGGTGAGGCCGGGCGGCAGGCTGCCGGCGGTGATGCGGTACGTGTAGGGCGTCACGCCACCCGACACTACAATCGTCTGATTGTAGGGATTCCCGTTTGCGCCGTTGGGCAACGTAGTAGTGGTGAACGTGGGCGCGAGAACGACGGCGATGGTTTGAGTCTGCGTTTTGGAAGGTTGCGCCACAGACTTAGCGGTCAGTGTGGCGGAGATCGCCGCCGAAAGGCCCCCGGGGGCCGTGTAGGTGACGCTTAGTGGCTTGGGATTCGTCAGGGTACCGCAGCCTGTGCCGGCGCAGCCCGTTCCAGTGAGAGTCCAAGTGACGCCTGCGTTGGTGGTGTCAGCACCAAGGATGGCCATGAAATCGATCACGCCGCCCTGGTCGAGCGAGATCGTGCCGTTCGGGACGATCTCGATGGTGATGCCCGTGCCTCCGCCACCGCCGCAGCTGATGAGTAAAAGAACGCCGAGAGAGAGAGACAGAAAGCCAAGCAGGGGGGAGCGTTGCCGCATCACGCGGTCACCGGGCGGCGCGCAGCGGCTCTGGATTTCAGAAGGGCATTGGCCGTAAAGAGGGCCATGCAGGCATCGGCCGCAAAGATTTTAATCATGCTTTGCATTTTTGATATTTTGAAACGCCCAGGCCGGATCGAGATCGTCCCCGTTGCACTCCCGGCGTGATAAGACAAACAAGTTGAATAACAAAATGGAGAGGGCGTGTCAACGCACATCCGCTGCGAACCATTTGGTAGCGCCTGAAACCGACCTAGCATAAGTTTGTGAGGATGCCTTGAATTCAGGCATGTGGATGCGATGGGAGCGGCGGGCGTTGCCCGGCCGGGCCGCGGAAAAATACGAGCCGAAAGAGTCGCGTTCGCGAGGTCTGTTTTCAATTCGCACGATTTCTAGTATAAGAGATCATCTAATAGGTTTGGGTTAATATCGGTACGTCCATCGGAGACGCGCATTGATTGAAGTGCAGGACCTCACCAAGGCGTACGGTGCAGTCACGGCCGTCGACCATGTTTCGTTTACCGTAAACAAAGGCGAAATTCTCGGATTCCTGGGGCCCAACGGGGCGGGGAAGACGACGACTATGCGCATCCTGACGGGCTATATGCCCGCCACGTCCGGGACCGCGCGCATCGCCGGCTTCGACGTGTTCGACGATTCCATGGAAGTTCGCCGCCGCATCGGTTACCTGCCGGAAGCGCCGCCGGTCTATCCGGATATGAGCGTCGAGAGTTACCTGGATTTCGTGCTGCGCATCAAGAACGTGCCGGCGGAAAAACGCGCCGGACGCATCACCGACGCCCTGGAAAAGACCAACCTGGTCGATAAGCGCTTGCAGCTCATCAAGCGCCTCTCGCGCGGATACAAGCAGCGCGTGGGACTGGCGCAGGCGCTGGTGCACGATCCAGAAGTGATCATCCTCGATGAGCCCACCGTCGGGCTGGATCCTAAGCAGATCATCGAGGTGCGCCATCTGATCAAGAACTTGGCGGGAAGCCACACGATTATTCTCTCGACCCACATTCTGCCGGAAGTGAGCATGACCTGCGATCGCGTGGTGATCATCAACAAGGGAAAAATAGCGGCTGTGGACACTCCGGAAAATCTTACCTCGCAGTTGCGCGGCGGGCAGCGAATTCGCGTGGAGGTTCAGGCGCCCGAGAAACCGTTGACGGAATTGCTGCGGCAGATTCCCGGTGCGGGCCGCGTGGACGTGCAGACATCGCGTACCGAGGGCCGCGCGACGGCCATCGTTGAGGCTGCCTCGGGGAAGGACATTCGCAGCCAAGTGGCCGCGGAGATTATCGGGAAGGGCTGGCCGCTTTTCGAGTTGCACGGCGTGAGCATGAGCCTGGAAGAGATTTTCCTGGAGCTGACGACCGACGATGCGGCCCACGCGGAATCGAGTGGAGGGGCGCATGCGTAGCATGTACGCCATCTACCGCAAGGAGATGGGCCATTATTTCGTTTCGCCCATCGCCTATGTGGTGGTGGGCGTGTTTTTGATACTGTGCGGATTCTTCTTCGATCAGATACTGAGCGCCTTCATCCAGAATTCGCTGGCTGCGGAGATGCAGTCGCTGCGCTTTGGCGTTCCGCCCGAGATCGATGTGCCCGGCCAGGTGATGCGTACTTTCTTCGACCTGCTGTCGTCTTTGGTGCTGTTCTTTACGCCCATTTTGACGATGGGAATCTTTTCGGAAGAGCGCAAGCGCGGCACTATCGAGCTGCTGATGACCTCACCGGTGACCGAGACGCAGATCGTGATGGGAAAATTTCTGGCGGAGCTTTCGCTTTTCATCATCATGCTGCTGCCTACCGCGCTGTACATCGTTTTCATGTACTTCCACAGCGATCCTCGTCCACCGTGGAGCCTGATGCTGGTGGGATATCTCGGCGTGCTGCTGCTGGGGGCGGCGCTGCTCGCGCTAGGATCGTTCATTTCCTCTTTGACCGAAAGCCAGATTATTGCCGCGGTTCTGACGTTCGGCGCTTTTCTGATGCTGTGGGTGATCGGCTCGGGAGCGGGCGGCGGCGACAGTACTTTTGGACAGATCCTGCAGTATCTTTCCGTGATCCGCCACTACGATGACTTCGCGCGGGGGATTATCGACACCACCGCCCTGGTTTATTACGTGAGTTTTTTCGCATTTTTCATTTTCTTGACTGTGCGCTCGATCGATTCGATTCGTTGGCGCCGGGCTTAGCGAGCGACTGAATTTCTATGGCTGACAACCCAAAATCTTCGAGTGGTGGCCCCGTGAAGCGCAGCCTCAACGAATGGGCCGAGATCATCGGAAGCATCGGCGTAGCGGCACTCATAGGCGGCTACCTGCGCTACTCTTTTCAGGGCGAATTACTGATCGCCAGCAAGGTCATCCTGATCTCCGGGGGCGTTCTGCTGTTGGCTGGGGTGGTGCTGGGATTTGGCGGAATCCTGCAATTCTTCTCCCGGCGATCCTCGAAATTGGGCACCAACACCACAGTGCTGACCTTGGCGGTGCTCGCCATCTTTGGCGTTCTGAATTATTTGGGCAACACCCATCACAAGCGCTTCGACCTGACTACTGAAAAGCTCTACACGCTTTCCGATCAGACGAAAAAGGCTGTCGGTGGCCTCCAGCAGGACGTCAACATCGTGCGCTTCGCTCCCCAGGCGGATACGCAGCTGAACGACTTAATGGCGGAGTATAAGAATCTAAGCCCGCACATTAAATTTCAGAATATCGATCCGCGCGAGAAGCCCGAAGTAGCTAAACAATACGGCGTGACGCGGCTGGGCGATACGGTGGTGACCGCCGGCGAGCACCGCCAGAACCTGGAGCCGAGCCCGCAAGGCGGCTATTCCGAAGAAGACGTTACCAGCGCGATCATCAAAGTCACGCGCGAGAAGATCAAGATGGTCTGCTTCACCACCGGCCACGGCGAGAAGGCGTTGAGCCAGGACGATGCCAAGGGCTATTCGCTCGTCGATCAGGGACTGAAGAAAGAAGCGTATAACACGAACTCGATCAACCTGGTCACGTCGAACGGCGTGCCTGCCGACTGCGATCTACTGGTGATCGCCGGGCCCACGCAGGCTTTTTTCCCCCAGGAAGAGATGATGGTCGCCAAATATCTTGGCGCCGGCGGGAAGACGTTGATCGAAGTCGATCCGGAGACCGATCCGAAACTGGACGACATTTTTCAGGATTGGAATATTGCCGTGGGATCGAACGTGGTGGTTGACGCCAGCGGCGCAGGCCGGCTGTTTGGCATCGGCCCCGCTGTTCCTCTGGTGATCGATTACGGCGAAAGCCCCATCACCAAGACTCTACAAGGCGGGATGACGTTCTTCGAGTTGGCGCGGACTGTTTCGATCGCGGACAAGGCCAAAGCGGAGCCCCAAGCCGTCGAGCTGCTGAAGACTTCGCAACGAAGCTTCACCATTCCGAACTTGAAGCAGAAGGAAGTCACGTTCGATCCCAAGACGGACACTGCCGGGCCGCTTTCGCTGGGTGTGGCGGCCAGCCGCATGAGCGGTGACAGCACCGAACGCCTGGCGGTGATCGGTAATTCTTCCTTCGCCGAAAATCAATGGATCGGGTTGCAGCACAACGGCGATCTCTTTTTCAACACCATCGACTGGCTAGCGCAGGACGAAAGCTTGATTTCCATCCGGCCAAAGGCGGCTACCAACCGCCGCGTCAGCATGACCGCCGCGCAGGCCACTGTGCTGCGATGGCTCGACCTCTTCTTTTTGCCTGGGATCGTTATCCTCGCCGGAATCACGATCTGGTGGAAGCGGCGGTAAGGGCTTCCTGCGGAAGGCCGTACGAAAATGGTTAAGAACAACACACTGATCGTCCTCTTCTGCGCCGTGGTTCTCGCGGGCGCCGTCTACTACTTCAATTTCCGGCACTCGAAGGACGACACCGCGACGAAGGACACCTCCAAGCCGGCGCTTAACATTCAGGCGTCCGACGTGACGGGCATGACTCTGAGTCATCCGGCGCAGGCTGGGCAGCCGGCCATCGAAATCGAAAAGCGGGGCGCCGACTGGCAGATCACTCAGCCGGTCGACACGGAAGCGGATCAGCCGACGATCGACGGCCTGGTCGATCTCGTCGCCGGGGCCAGAGTCGATCAGACCGAGCCCGGAACGGCCGATCGCCGCAAAGTTTACGGCCTCGATCCCCCGCGCACGGCGCTCGAATTGCGAATGCAGAACGGCAGCAAGCACGCACTGCTCTTCGGCGACAAGGATTTCACCGGCGCTTCCGTCTACACGGTCGTCGATGGCGGGCAAAATGTTCTGCTGCTGCCCAGTACTCTTTTTGAGAGTGTGAACAAGCCGCTCGACGATTTGCGCGACCGGGCGGTGTTGCACTTGGACACCGCAACGATGGCCTCTTTCGATCTAAAGAATTCGTCCGGGGAGCTTGCGGCGGCCAAGCAAAAGGACCTGTGGACGTTCACGAAGCCGGATGATTCGCCGGCCGACGCAGACGCTGTTTCTTCGCTGCTCGGCGGAATCGTGAGCGCAAAATTCACCGGCGTGGCCGACGAAAAATCCGACAATCTCGCAAAATATGGTCTAGCCAGTCCGGCGGTCAGCTTTACGGCCGTGGATGCCAAGGGCGCAAAGGCGACTCTGCTGGTGGGGAAGAAGGACGGCGGCGCCTACTTCGCGCGCGACGCCTCGCGTCCGCAGATTTTTCGTATCAGCGCCGATCTCTACATGAAGCTCGCGGCGCGGTATGCCGATCTGCGCGACAAGTCGGTGGCGCGGGTGGATAGTTCCGACATACAGCGCGTGGAGCTGCAAAACGACAAGGGCGCGATCGTGGCCATTCGCAAGCCGGATGCGCCGGACGAATGGGATTTCGATTCGCCTGCCGATCAGAAGGGGAAGACCGTGGCAGCCTGGAAAATCCTCGATCCGCTCACCGGCCTACGCGCGGACGAAGTGCTCGACCACCCTGACGCGAATCTGCTGGCACAGCTTTCGAAGCCTGCCGTCACCGTCGTGTTGACGGGCAAAGCCGGCAAACCGGTGACGGTGCGGATATCCAAACCTAGTGGAGATTTTGCGTACGTCCAGGTCAGCAACAACCCGGCGCTTTACAAGGTGAAGAAGCAGATTGTGGACGATCTCAATTTAAGCGCCGCAGACGCGGCACTGTAAGATAGTTCTTAAGCAGCTCGATGCGAATCGCCGACCGCCGGCTCGCTGGGCCAGGTAGCCAGCAGCGAAACCTTACCGGACACGGGCGAGACGTGGATGTAATAGACGCTCGAGCAGCCCTGCAGCTCAAATAGATTCTTGCGTTTCGGGTCGCGCACCAGATTCGGCTGGGCTGCCAGGCAGGATCGAAGCCCCCGCACTGCCTCCGCCGAATGATGCCCCAGATCCTCGATTGCCACTTCCTTACCGCAGTTGCCCCTCATGTGACTTTCTCCTTCTTTCTGACCTTCACCAAAGAATACGCAGTCCAGCAATGAAAAGTTTCGTCCCCCGACATTTTCTGGAGTGCCTAGTGCATCAGATGCTATGTGCTGTCTAAAGGTCGCAGAATGCCTACATAGTGAGGGAGTTAACCCTCAAGTTGCTACTTGCGGGGCGCGGCCCGGGGGGCCATAGTCGCTGCGGGCGAAAAGGGGCATCCGTGAAGAAGAAGCGACCACGAGTAGGAAAGTCTAAGAGCACGGCAATCGACCGGCGGCGGAAGCACCGCCATTGGCAGGTGACCGTCTATTATCACGACGGCGAGAGATTTGCCCGCGTTTACACCGACCGCAAGCGTGCCGAGGCTTTTGCCGCGCGGCAGAAGAAGTCGCCGATCATCAAAAGCGCGCGTATTACCGAGGTCGACTAGCATCCGACTGAGCCCGTTCGCATTCGGTACTGTTAACTCTTCGCTCACCTCGCGTCACATACTGGTTTCCTCTGATTGCTTCGGTTTTCGCCTTCCTGCTATGGTCGGATCAGCATGAATGTCAAAGAAAACTTGCGGCTTTTCTGGCTTGCCACGGTCGTGGGTGGCCTGTACCTGGGCTTGTCGCACTCCGTCGGCAGAAGCCTGCTCGGGGATTGGATTGCGGCCTTTGGCATTGTCGGTTCTTTGTGCACCATGCTTACGGACAAGATAGGAACGTACCGGCCGTGGCAGGATCCTGACCGCGCGCCGCGTTCTCCGCTAGGCCCATCACAGCCACCGCCTGAGTAGTTCATCCGCTTTCGTTTCGGTGATTGCCAGAGGGAACCCCTAAGATTTGCTGCGAGTGGAGCGGCGCAGTGGCGCTTCGCGCCGGCTTTGTTTTGGCGAGGTTGAAACCCCGCCCTTCCGGGAACTACTCCGTCTCGTCGGCTCTTGTTCAAGCGCGAGCGGACATGCTATAAATATCGAACTGCAGGGCGCTAACTCGTGCGGGATTCGTATAGTGGTAGTACGCCACCTTGCCAAGGTGGAGGCGAGAGTTCGATTCTCTTATCCCGCTCCAGATTCTGTTCGTTCTTCTGAGTGACTGCCGATTCCACGCCGATCCCCACGCGCGAAGCGTAACTCTCCGTTGAAGTCCAACTCTCCGTCGAAATCCAAGTCAAAGCCCAAGTCCAAGCGCAAAGCGGGGACGACGCGTGTAATTGTCGTCGTTGGTAGCATGCGCCGCCCCAAGCTTGCTGCGGTGCGCGAGGCTTTGGCCGCCCTAGGCCCCATTCTTCAGCCTGGCGCGACCTTCCGCGTGGTTGCCATCGATGTGCCGAGCGGCGTGCGCCACACTCCGCTTTCCCGTGATGAGACCATGTCCGGTGCCCGCGAGCGGGCGCAGACCCTGCGGCGAATCGCACACGAGAAAGAACAACCGTGGAGCTACTTTGTGGGACTGGAGGGCGGGCTCGATATTATGCAGCACGGCGGGAAGCGCTGGGTGTTTCTGGAAAACTGGGCCTACGTCTGCGATCGAGAGGGCCGCGAATCGTTTGGCCAGTCGGGTGCGATCCTGCTGCCGGAAGCGCTGGTTGCTCGCGTGGTAGGGGAGGGCATCGAACTGGCCGAAGCAATCGATGAGTTCGCCGGACTGCGCGGCGTTCGCGATAAGCAGGGCGCCTGGGGCGTGCTGACCGCCAATCGCGTGACGCGCCGGGATGCTTTTCGCATGGCGGTGCTCAATGCGTTTGCGCCGTTCTTCCGCGGCGCTGTGCTAGCCTAGACCGGGGTTCAGGCATGCACAGGGCGCCAAAGGGAAATGACATTCGCGAAGGTGCCGCCGTGGACCCGCGACGCCACCTCTTCTATGAAACGTCCCATTCGCCGGCGGTTTCCGATCTCGTCGGCTACGAGCACGCCAAAGACATTATCGACTTTTGTTTCATCGCCAACCCGTATTACCCCACGCCGGAGATGCTCGTCGACCTCCAGCAGCATCTTCCTAACCTGATCAAGTCGTACCCCTCCAGCAATCCGCTGGAGAGCCAGAAGCACCTGGCGGCGGTGCTGCACGTCGATCCGGAGAATTTGATTATTGGCAACGGCGCGACGGAGTTGATCGTGCTCATCAATACCATCCTGATTGACCGCATCGGTGTGCCCGTGCCGACTTTCGGCGAGTACATCGAAAAGATGAGAGACGAACGCGACGCGGAGCTCTATTTCCTCGATCCAGCGAAGGGATACCACCTCGATCTGAACGATTATCGCGCGTGGGCAGCGCAGAAAAAGCTGAAGGCTCTGCTGGTCATCAACCCCGGCAATCCTACGGGTCAGTTCATTCCCCTTGAGGCGATGGTCGATTTCGTGCGCCAGACGCGCGATCTCGATTTTGTGGTCATCGACGAGTCGTTCATCGATTTTGCGGGCGATCCCGTGCCCAGCCTCCTGCCGATGGCCGCGCAGTTTCCGCACCTGCTTGTGGTGCGCAGCATGAGCAAGCACTGCGGCGTGCCGGGCCTTCGACTGGGCTATTGCTACAACAGCAACCGCGAGGTCTTGGCTCGCTTGCGCCACTTTTTGCCTACGTGGAATCTGAACGGCATCGCGCAGTATTTCTTGTCTCTCTTGCAGGACACCGACGGCGCGTACCATCAGGCGCGGAAGCGATTAATCGGTGACGTTCACTGGCTGCACAGCGCGCTCCAGTCGATTCCGTGGATCGACGTCTATCCTACCGGCGCGAACTTCGTGCTCTTTCGCATCAAGACCGCCATGACCGCAGCCGAACTGCAGACGCGGCTGCTCGCCGAGCACCAGATGTACGTGCGGGATTGCTCGAACAAAGTGGGCATGGACGCGTCGCACATCCGCGTAGCCTCGCAAGGGCGCGAAAAGGATGCCAAGCTCATCGAAGCGCTGCGCGGGCTGGGCCCCAAGGCGCAATGAAGCGGCCCGTGATTTTGGTCACTGGCCGCCGGACGCCGCGCGGCTTGCGCTTGATCGACTACGTGGGCGAATTGCATCTCGAGCTGCTGATCGGGCTGAAGCTGCTGCCCGTGATGGTCCCGGTCGTCCCGGGAACGATTGCCTGCCTTCCGCAATACACGGAACATATGGATGGCCTTCTGATCGTCGAAGGCGAAGACATCGAGCCGCGACACTACGAATCCAGCAAGGCGAACTTCCGCTATCTCGAAAAAACGCATCCCCTGAAGGACCGCATCGAGATTCTGCTGATGCGACAGGCGCTGCGGAAGAAGATCCCCATCCTAGGGATCTGCCGTGGATCTCAACTGCTGAACGTGGTCTGCGGCGGGACTCTCTACGGAGACGTGCGGAAGGAAAAGCGTTCGCGCCTGCGGCACATCGACCCCGAACATTACGACTCCTACCGTCACCCGATTCACATCGTGGAGCGAACGCCACTCGCGAAATGGTACGGGCGCGAGAGGATCCGGGTGAACAGCTACCATCATCAGGGCGTTCACACGCTCGCCCGGCGCTTTCGTGCCATGGCCCACGCTGACGATGGATTGGTCGAAGCGTTTTACGATCCGGCGGCTGATTTCGTCGTCGGTCTGCAGTTTCATCCGGAGCGCATGCTCTCCGACTACGCTGGGAATCGCCGGGTATGGCGGGTTTTCGCGGGGGCGGCTCATAGATCATTTCGCCATTCGCGCCGGCACTAGACACGCTTCGCGCCGCGGCCGGGGCGTGGGTCGGGATTTGCTTCGCCGTGCAAAAGCACTACAATGTTGGTAGGTGCGTCATGGACGTTCGCTTTGCGCTCGCCTTGGCTGCCGCGCTCGCTCTGAGCCCGCAAATCTCCCTGCCTCGTGGAAGTCCGCCTGGTTCTAGACACGCAGACATGAGAATTGATCGTTTCTCTGCTGGTGTTCTATGGGCCGATACCGACGACAAAGACGCGCCTCAGCCGACACAACTGCAGCCGACTTCTCGTCTGCTGCTGGTGCGCGATGTGAGCGGTGAAATGGCCAAGGTGGTTCTGGCCCTCCCAGGCGGAAAAAAGGGATTCAAAATCGCCGTGGGCAAGCCCGTCAGCACGCAGACGCTTCGCGACGCACTTCGCTTGCAGGGACAGGCGGCGGGCCCCGGTGATCTGGTGCAAATCACCAGCATCGATGTTCGCAGCAACGAGATCCTGATCGATATCAACGGCGGGCCCAAAAAGCATTTCCACATACGCGACCACCTAACGATTGGCGCCGGCTCCGGGGGCCCCGCCGATGCGCCGCCTCCGCCGACTCATCCGAATGAGGGTTTGGGCGCGACGCTCATCCTCGATTACGGCCGCCCGGTGCCGGACATGAGCCCCGATCAGCTCAAGCACGATCTTTCCACGATGCTGGATTTCTCGAACCAGCACTCGGCGTCGACCAGCTGGATCGACACGCTTCCGCCTCAGTTTCAAGAGGGAATCAAGGAGCATCACGCCGTGCTAGGGATGAATCGAGAGACGCTGATGGCCGCCATGGGGCGCCCGGACAAAAAAGTTCGCGAGCGCGACGACAATGGAGTTGAAACCGAGGATTGGATCTACGGCGTGCCGCCGGATAAGACTACGTTCGTCACTCTCGGGGGCGACACGGTTATTCGCATTCAGGAGTTCAATTAGCCGCGTTTGGTCAGCTTGCACGGTGTCCCCACATGGGCGCTTGCGCTGACTTTTTTTGACCCAAGCTATAAGCATCTTCGATCCTGCCGTTACGCCCCGCATCTGGTAAAATCTGCGCTCGTTCATTCTTGGGAGGGCACATGGCGGCAGTGAAGGTGGGCATCAACGGATTTGGGCGCATCGGGCGGAATATTTTTCGCGCGGCGCTGGGCGATCCGCAGGTGGAGATCGTGGCCGTGAACGACATCACGGACTCGAAGACGCTCGCGCACCTGCTGAAGTACGACTCCATCCTCGGGAATCTGCCCAACAAGGTCACGCATACCGAAAACTCCATCGCCGTCGACGGCAAGGCCTTCAAAGTGTTCCGTACCAAAGACCCAGCAGAGCTTGACTGGGCGTCGGTGGGCGCTTCGATTGTGGTCGAGTCCACCGGGCTCTTCACGCACGGGCCCGACGCTCGCAAACACATTCGCGGAACGGTGAAGAAGGTACTGATCTCCGCGCCGGCAACGGACCCGGACCATACCATCGTCCTTGGCGTGAACGAGAAGACCTACGATCCCGCCAAGCACGACGTAGTCTCCAATGCATCCTGCACCACGAATTGCCTCGCGCCGGTTGCCAAAGTTCTGCACGACACCTTCGGGATTTCCATCGGCACGATGACCACGATTCATTCCTATACCAACGACCAGAAGCTGCTCGACTTGCCGCACAAGGATCTCCGCCGTGCGCGCGCCGCAGCCCTTTCCATGATTCCCACGTCCACGGGCGCCGCGAAAGCTCTGCATCTGGTGATTCCGGAGCTGAAGGGCAAGCTCGACGGCTACGCTATGCGTGTGCCCACGCCCAACGTAAGCGTGGTCGACCTCACCATCATCACCGAGAAGCCCGCTACCGTGGCCAGCGTGAATACAGCGCTCAAGGCGGCGGCGGACGGGCCGCTGAAGGGCATCCTCGAATACACGGAGGAGGAGTTGGTCTCTATCGACTTCCGCGGCAATCCGCACTCTTCCATCGTTGATTCCGGCTACACGCGCGTGGTCGGCACGAATTGCGTGAAGGTGCTGGCCTGGTATGACAACGAGTGGGCGTATTCGCGCCGCTGCGTCGACTTGATCAAATTTTTCGCGTCCAAATTCTAGCCGGGGCGTTTTGCGCGGAGCCTACCTCTCGAACATGAACAAGCTGTCCATCCGCGATTTGCAGATGAAGGGCCAGCGCGTTTTCCTGCGCGTCGATTTCAACGTGCCGCTGAAGGATGGGCGCGTCTCGGAGGACACGCGCATCCGCGAAACGGTGCCCACGTTGCGTCTGGCGATGGAGCGCGGCGCGCGCCTGGTGCTGGCCTCGCACCTCGGTCGGCCCAGGGGTGGCCCGGATCCGAAGTTCAGCTTGCGGCCCGTGGCAGAAAGGCTGCGCGATTTGCTCGGCAAGCCCGTAGCCTTTGCGCCTGATTGCGTGGGAGCGGAAACCGAGGCCAGGAGCCGCGCATTGAGCGATGGGGAAGTGCTGCTGCTTGAAAATGTGCGCTTTCATCCCGAGGAAGAGAAGAACGATCCTGAGTTCTCCAAGCAGCTCTCGCAGCTGTGCGACGGGCTTTTCGTCTGCGACGCATTTGGCTCGGCACATCGCGCGCACGCGTCCGTCGTTGGCATTACGAAGTTCGTCAAGCAGGCTGCCGCCGGGCTGCTGATGGAAAAAGAACTGACGTATCTTGGCAAGGCCATCTCGCATCCGGATCACCCGTTTGTGGCGGTGCTGGGCGGCGCAAAAGTGTCCGACAAGATTGACGTGGTGCAGAACCTGATGAAGCTTGCCGATGCGATGCTGATTGGCGGCGCGATGGCATACACGTTTTTCAAGGCGCAGGGATTGCCGATCGGCAAGTCGCTGGTGGAAAACGACAAGCTCGATCTGGCGCGCGGACTGCTCGAGCAAGCGCACGAGCGCAAATTCAACCTCATGCTGCCGGTCGATCACGTCCTGGCCGAGTCACCGGACTCGACCGTCACCAAGATCACTCGCATCGACGCCACGCCCGACGGCTGGATGGGGCTCGACATCGGGCCGCAAACCGTCGAGCAATTCAGCACGCAGATATCCAAGGCGCGCACCATCGTTTGGAATGGGCCGCTGGGTATGTTCGAAAAGCCGGCCTTCGCTGCGGGTACGCTGGGTATCGCTAAGGCGGTGGCCGCGGCGACGAAGGCCGGAGCGACATCGATCATCGGTGGAGGGGATTCCGTTGCGGCGGTCGAGCAGGCCGGAGTGGCCAAGCAGATTTCGCACATCTCGACGGGCGGCGGCGCGTCCCTTGAATTTCTTGCCGGCGAAAAGCTCCCCGGCGTCGAAGCGCTCTCGAACGCCTAGGGTGATCGGAAACTAATCAGGAGAAATGAGTGCGCCGCCCGGTGATCGCCGGAAACTGGAAGATGTACAAGACGCGGGCGGAGACGCGCGCGTTTTTTGACGCCTTTCGCCCGCTGGTCGCGCACGCTTCGCATTGCGACATCGTCGTCGCTCCCCCTTTCACGGCACTGGCCACTGCCGCCGAGTCCGTTCGCGGCACGGCTATCGAAATCGCCGCTCAGAATATGCACGAGCGATTGAGGGCGCATTCACCGGCGAGATTTGCACGGGCATGATCGTCGAGGCGGGATGCCGCGGCGTCATCATCGGGCATTCCGAGCGCCGCCAATATTTCGGCGAGACGGACGAATCCGTGAATCGCAAGACAAGGCGGCGCTCGCGGCCGGGCTCACGCCCATCGTCTGCGTGGGCGAAACGCTCGAAGAGCGCGAGCACAATCGCACCGAAAGCGTGTTGCGGAGGCAGTTCGAGGGCGGATTCGCCGCGTTGACCCCTGCCGAGTTCTCGCGTATTCTGCTTGCATACGAGCCTGTATGGGCCATCGGCACGGGGCGAACGTCGACTCCGGAGATGGCTGCCGAAGCGCACGCCTTCCTCAGGAGCCTCGCGGCGAATCACTTTGGGCGCGACGTGGCTGCGGCGGTGCGGATCCTTTACGGCGGGAGCGTCAAGCCCGACAACGTGCAAGGGACTTGATGGCGCAGGAAGAGATTGATGGCGCGCTGGTCGGTGGAGCGAGCCTGGATGCGCAATCGTTCGCGTCGATCGTCAATTGGCGATCGTGAGCGGGCTATCCTGAACGGGCAATCGTAAATTTTTTTCTCCGCGGTAAGCGGAAATGGAGAGCGGCAATGCCGACGTGGGCAAAATGGGGAATTTCACTGCTGGTGGCCGTCGGGCTTATCTGGCTTGGCTGGCGCTACGTGCCGCTGCTCGTGACCTTGCACGTGATGGTCTGCTTCGTACTGATCATTGTGATCATGCTGCAAAGCGGCAATGCCGCTGACCTGGCGGGTGCCTTCGGCGGTGCGGGAAGCCAGACGGCGTTTGGCCCGCGCGGCGCGGCGACATTTCTTTCGCGCGCCACCACGTGGTGCGCGATTGTGTTTATGCTCACTTCGCTGACCCTTTCGGTGAAGCGCACGCCTACGGATGTGGGCCACCGGGTCGCTTCTCGAACAGACGTCGAAGGCCGGGACGGCCTCCGAAACCGGCGGCTCCGGGTTCGGCGCAAGCGCCCATACAAATTCCAGTACAGCCGGGGCAAGCTCCATCGGCACCAGGGCAGGCTCCGGCACAGCAGACGCCGCCTCCTCAGAAATAACGGCTTCTGTTACAGATTCGGCTCTCTTCGAACGCGGTCGTGGCGGAACTGGCAGACGCACCAGCTTGAGGGGCTGGCGGTAGCAATACCGTGGTGGTTCGAATCCACTCGACCGCACCAACCTTTCCGACGAGGAAAGGTTGTCCCGAGTGAACGAAGTGAGCCGAGGGACTTTTGTTCAGGAATTCCCCAGCGCTGTGCTGCTACTTGTTGCCCTTCTGCGATTACCCTACCTATGTGTGCAAACCCGGGCCGGTTCAAGTAACCTATAGGCAGTTGAACCGTCTTATTCAGAGGAAGTTCTGAGGTGTCTACGATGCTGATCCGCTTGCTTTCTTTGGTTCTAGGATGTGGCTTCGCGGTCTCACTTTTTGCCTTCGCCGCGGGCGCCGCGCCACAAATGCCCATTCCCGCCGCAAAGGTCGACGCTACCCTCGCGACAGCGCCGGGGAAGAGAACCGCGGTTTTTGCCGGTGGATGCTTCTGGGGGACGCAAGCCGTCTTCGAGCGCGTAAAGGGCGTCACCGCGACGACCACAGGCTATTCGGGTGGGGCGGCTGGGACGGCGACGTACGACCAGGTGACCACCGAAACGACGGGGCACGCCGAATCGGTCGAGGTGGTCTACGACCCGTCGAAGATCACCTACGGACAGCTGCTGCGAATTTTCTTTTCCGTGGCGCATGATCCCACCACGCTGAATCGGCAGGGGCCGGACGTGGGCACCTCCTACCGTTCAGCAATTTTCTATTCGAATGAGGAGCAGCAGAAGATTGCCTTGGCGTACATCGCACAGCTCGACGCCGCAAAAGTGTTTCCCGGGAAGATTGTCACCGAGGTTACTCCGCTAAAAGGCTTCTATCGCGCGGAGGATTATCACCAGGATTACGCGCTGCACAATCCCAATAATCCCTACATTCAGGTTTGCGATCTGCCCAAGATTGCAGAGCTTAAGAAGCAGTTTCCCGATCTGTTCGTGGAATATAAGGGGAAATAGTGTTAGGGGACTGAGAGACTTCCGGCGTTACCAGATCCTTCGCACTGCATAGTTGTCAAACGACTGGTCGTTGCTGACGATTGCTAGATTCTCAGCCTGTGCCTGGGCGGCCAGCATGCGGTCAAAAGGGTCCTTGTGCCGCCCCCTGAGGAGTCCGGCGCGGATGGCGTGCTCCGCCCAAATCGCCAGCTCTTCAAATCCCTCTTGTTCTAGTTCCTTGCCGAAGTCGGCGATCAAAGGTCCCGCTTCAAGTTTGCCCATCTGGCTCTTGATTGCGATCTCCCATGCCGAAGCGGCGGACACGAGCACACTGGTTTCTTGACCCTGAATGGTTTGGCGGGCACGCTGCGACAGCTTCTTTCCCCCATCTAGCCACCAAAGCAGCGTGTGGGTGTCGAGCAAGACCCTCACTCGATGCCCCAGCGAGCAAGCTCCGCCCTAGTCAGGGGTTTGAAGAATTCGCGAGAGATGCGGATTTTCCCTTTGAGCCTGCCGGGAGCGCGTGTTTTACGGGCGCTGGCGAGGGGGACGAGCTTTACGACCGGTTGTTTTCCCCTGGCGATGACCACTTCGCCGCCCTTGCATGCCTCTTCGATCAGTCGTGAGAGATTTGTTTTCGCCTGATGGACCGTGTACATGGTTAGCTAAGCATATTAGCTAAGCGTTTGGCCGTCAAGGGCATGTCCGGGAAGGATGCCTCGGTGAGGCACCGGAGCGCTACTGCAGTTGCGTGCGGCGCATGAGGTATTCGTCGATGGCTTTCGCGGCGCTGCGGCCTTCGGCGATGGCCCACACGACCAGCGACTGGCCGCGTCGTGTGTCGCCGGCGGCGAAGACGCCGGGAACCGAGCTCATGTAATTTCCCTGCGTGGCTATGTTGCCGCGGGCGTCGAGTTCCACGCCAAACTGCTCTAGCATTCCGCCTCGCACCGGGCCCGTAAATCCCATAGCCAGTAGCACCATGTCGACGTCGATATGATGCTCGGTACCAGGCAGCACCTCGAACTTCGGCGGCGGCCCCACGCGAACGGCGTGGAGCTTCTTCACGTTGCCATGCTCGTCTCCGGAAAACGTGACGGTGTTGATGGCCCAATCGCGATGGCCGCCCTCTTCGTGCGAGCTTTCAGTGCGCAACTGCAGCGGCCAAAGGGGCCAGGGCGTGCTGGGATGGCGCTCGTCCGGCGGCGTGGGCATAATCTCGAATTGCAGAACAGACTTGGCTTTCTGCCGGTGGCATGTGCCCAGGCAGTCGGCGCCGGTGTCGCCTCCACCGATGATGACCACATGCCTGCCGGTGGCGAGAATCTGATCGGGAACAGAATCGCCGGCGTTGCGCTTGTTCTGCTGCGGCAGAAAGTCCATGGCGAAGTGGATGCCGGCCAGTTCCCGGCCGGGCACTTTCAAGTCGCGCGGCGCTTCGGCGCCTGCGGCGAGCAATACGGCGTCGAATTGCTTGCGCAGATCCTCAGCGGTGATGTCTTTGCCGACGTGCACGCTGGTCTGAAATAGAACGCCCTCATCCTGAATCTGCTGCAGACGCCGGTCGAGAACGCTCTTCTCCATCTTGAAGTCGGGAATTCCGTAGCGCAGCAGACCACCAATGCGGTCGGCCTTCTCGAAAACCTTGACGGCGTGTCCGGCACGATTGAGCTGTTGCGCGGCGGCCAAGCCAGCGGGGCCTGAACCCACCACGGCGATGCGCTTGCCGGTGCTGGTTTCGGGCATCTGCGGCGTGATCCAGCCCTCATTCCAAGCATGATCAACGATGGTCTTCTCGATCACCTTGATGGTGACGGCCGGCTCGTTGATGGCCAGCACGCAGGCCGCTTCGCAGGGAGCGGGGCAAATGCGCCCTGTAAATTCCGGGAAATTGTTGGTGGAGTGAAGGACGCGAATCGCTTCCTTCCACTCGTCGTGATAAACCAGATCGTTCCAGTCGGGAATGATGTTGTTGACCGGGCAGCCGGTGTGGCAGAAGGGAATGCCGCAGTCCATGCAACGCGCCGCCTGAGTACGAACTTTTTCGTCCGCAAAAGGCTTGTAAACTTCGCGATAGTCGTTGACGCGCTCTCCGACCGGGCGGCGCTCCGGAACCTCGCGCGTGTAGTCTTTGAATCCTGTAACCTTACCCACCGATCACCTGCCGGCTCGCTTTTTTGTCCGCCTGCGCTGCGGCAATGACGGGCGCTACGCGCGGAATCCCAAGGACGCGCTTGTATTCGTGCGGGAAGACCTTCACGAACTTCGGAATGGTCGACTCCCAGTTTTCCACGATCCACTTGGCCTGCGGGCTTCCCGTCAATTCGCTGTGATTTGAGATCAGGCGATAGACCGTTTCGATATCTTTTTGTTCGGTAAGCGGCTCGATGTCAATGTCGCCCGGATTGCAGCGCGTGGAAAAGTCGCCATTCTGGTCAAGCACGAAGGCCACACCGCCGGTCATGCCTGCGGCGAAGTTGCGACCGGTGCGCCCGAGTACGACGACCAGACCGTTGGTCATATATTCGCACCCGTGGTCGCCCACGCCCTCGACGACAGCGGTAGCCCCGGAGTTGCGCACGGCGAACCGTTCGCCGGCCATGCCGCCGAAGTAGGCTTCGCCGCTGGTGGCGCCGTAGAGGCAGACGTTGCCGAGGAGGATGTTTTCCTCGGGGACGAACTCCGATTTGCGCGAGTGGTAGAGGATCAGCCGGCCGCCGGAAAGACCCTTGCCCACGTAATCGTTACCATCGCCTTCGAGTTCCAGCGTAACGCCCCTAGCCAAAAACGCGCCGAAGCTCTGCCCCGCGCAGCCGGTAAATTTCACGTGCACGGTGTCATCCGGAAGGCCGGCCGATCCGTACCGCCGGGCGATCTCGCCGCTGAGCATCGTGCCGACGGTGCGATGAATATTGCGAATGGGCATGCTGAGCGTGACGGGCGTGCCGCGTTCAATGGCTTCCTGGCTCATCTCGATCAGTTTGCGGTCGAGCGCATCTTCCAAGCCGTGATCCTGGGCCTGCGTGTTGCGCCGGCTGACGTGGCGCGGCACCGGAGGATCGTGCAGGATGGCGGAAAGATCGATGCCTTTGGCCTTCCAGTGGGTGACGTCGGTGCGTTGCTCCAGGCAGTCGACGCGGCCGACCATCTCGTCCACCGTGCGGAAGCCAAGCTCGGCCATGATCTTCCGCAGGTCCTCGGCCACGAAGAAGAAGAAGTTCACCACGTCTTCCGGCTGCCCGGCAAATTTCTTGCGCAATTCGGGATCCTGCGTCGCGATGCCCACTGGACAAGTATTCAGGTGGCATTTGCGCATCATGATGCAGCCCATGGAAATGAGCGGCGCGGTGGAGAAGCCGAACTCTTCGGCGCCCAGCAGTGCGGCGATGGCCACGTCGCGTCCGTTTTGCAGCTTACCGTCCACTTGCAGGCGCACGCGGCTGCGCAAGTCGTTGAGTACAAGAACCTGCTGCGTTTCGGCGAGGCCCATCTCCCAGGGGATGCCGGCGTGGCGAATCGAACTGATAGGCGAAGCGCCGGTGCCGCCGTCGTATCCGCTGATGAGGATCACGTCGGAGTGAGCCTTGGCCACGCCTGCGGCCACGGTGCCCACGCCGACTTCGGAAACCAGCTTCACGGAGATACGCGCCTTGGGATTCGCGTTCTTCAGGTCGTGAATCAGCTGCGCGATGTCTTCGATCGAGTAGATGTCGTGGTGCGGCGGCGGCGAAATCAGACCCACGCCGGGAATGGAGTGGCGCACGCGGGCGATCACGTCGTCGACCTTGTGGCCGGGCAGCTGGCCGCCCTCGCCGGGCTTGGCGCCCTGCGAGATTTTGATCTGCAGGTCGTCGGCGTTGACGAGATAGTTGGCGGTGACGCCGAAACGCGCCGACGCTACTTGCTTGATCGCGCTGCGCCGCGAATCGCCGTTCGCGTCGGGAGTGTAGCGGGCCTCGTCCTCGCCGCCCTCGCCGGTATTGGATTTTCCGCCGATGCGGTTCATGGCGATAGCCAGCGTCTCGTGGGCTTCCTTGCTGATGGAGCCGAAAGACATGGCGCCGGTGGCGAAGCGCTTGACGATCACTGACGCAGGCTCGACGTCCTCGATCGGAATCGCCGGGCCGGCGGGCTTCAGGTCCAACATGCCGCGAAGCATCAGCAGGTCGCGGTTTTGCTGGTTCACAGTGTCCGAGAATTCCGCGAAAGTCTCCGGATTGCGCTGGCGCACCGCATGCTGGAGTTTGCTGACCGTGTTGGGATTCAGCAGGTGACGCTCGCCACGCACGCGGTATTGATATTCGCCGCCGACGCGCAGCTCGGTGTCCGATTCATTGGAAGGCTGCAGCGCGAATTGATGCTTCATCAGCGCTTCCCGAGCCAGAATTTCCATGTCCACGCCCTCGATGCGCGACGCGGTGCCGGTGAAGTATCGATCGACGAGCGAACGGCTCAATCCGACGACTTCGAAAATCTGCGCGCCCTGGTAACTCTGCAACGTCGAGATGCCCATCTTCGAGAAAGTTTTGAGCAGGCCCTTGTCGACGGCTTTCATGTAGCTTTTGAAGGCCTTGTCCCACGTGTAATCGGCGGGAAGGTGGCCGCAGCGATGTAGCTCCTCAAGCGTCTCAATGGCGAGGTAGGGATTCACCGCGCTCGCGCCATAGCCGAGCAGTAGGGCGAAGTGCATCACCTCACGCGGCTCACCGGACTCGACGATCAGGGCCACCTGGTTGCGCGTCTTTTCCCGGATCAGGTGATTGTGCACCGCCGAAAGCGCCAGAAGGCTTGGGATAGGCGCGTAGGCGTGATCCACCCCGCGGTCGGACAGAATCAGCATGGTGTAGCCGGACTTGATGGCCAGCGACGCGCGGGAACAAAGCGTGTCGAGCGCGCGCTCGAGCTCTTCTTCTCCGCCGTCAGCTCGGAAGAGCGCCGGCAAAGTGGTGGAAAGGAAATCGCCCCAGCTGACGCGGCGCAGCTTTTCCAATCGCCAATTTGAAATGATGGGATGGCGCAGCTTCAGCGTGTGGCAGTTCTTGGGCGTTTCCTCGAGGATGTTTCCTTCCGAGCCGATGTAGCTGTTCAGCGACATCACCAGGCCTTCGCGAATGGAATCGATCGCCGGGTTGGTGACCTGCGCAAAGGTCTGCTTAAAATAATTAAACAGTAGCTGCGGCTTGTCCGACAGGCATGCCAGAGGCGTGTCGATGCCCATAGAGCCGATCGGTTCTTCGCCCTTGAGCGCGGCAGGCAAGAGGATGGTCTTCAGATCCTCGTCCGTGTAGCCGAAGGCGCGCTGGCGCATCAGTAGCGTGTCATGGTTGCTGGTCTGCACGTGCGTCGGGCTGGGCAAGTGGTCGAGCGTGATCTGGTTGTCCTTGAGCCACTGTGCATAGGGCTGCCGCGCCGCGAGTTGCTTTTTAATTTCGTCGTCGGAAACCAGGCGCTTCTGCTCGAGATCGACGAGCAGCATGCGGCCAGGTGCCAGGCGCCCCTTCATGCGCACATCTTCGGGCTTGATGGGAAGCACGCCGGCCTCGGAGGCCAGCACTACGAGCCCGTCGGACGTGACTACGTAGCGCCCCGGGCGCAGCCCGTTGCGGTCAAGCTTGGCGCCGATCACGCGGCCGTCGGTAAAGGCCACCGCAGCGGGGCCGTCCCACGGTTCCATCAGCGAGGCGTGATATTCGTAAAACGCCTTCACGTCATCGGGCATGGAGGGGTCGTGCTCCCAGGCCTCGGGAATCAGCATGGACATCACGTGCGGCAGGCTGCGCCCCGAAAGCGTGAGCAGCTCGACGGCGTTGTCCAGCATGGCTGAGTCGCTGCCGCCCGGCGTGATGATCGGCAAAAGCTTCTTGATGTCGTCGCCGAAAAGCGGAGAGGCGAGCACGGACTGGCGCGCGTACATCCAGTTCACGTTGCCGCGCAGCGTGTTGATCTCGCCGTTGTGGCAGACGTAACGATAGGGATGCGCTAGCTGCCAGCTCGGAAACGTATTCGTCGAGAAGCGCTGGTGCATCAGGCAGAGAGCGCTGGTGAGCTCGGGATTCGAAAGTTCCTTGTAGAAATTCGGAATCTGCGGTGCGAGCAGGAGTCCCTTGTAGACGATGGTTCGCGACGACAGCGAGGGAACGTAGAAAAATCCCTTCTCCTTCAGATCGGACTCGCCGATGATCGTTTCCACTTGCTTGCGCAGCACGTATAGCTTCCGCTCGAGCGCGTCCTGATCCATGCCCGGGCCGCGGCGAAGGAAAACCTGTTCGATGTACGGCTGCGTGTTGCGCGCCAGACGTCCGATGGTGTCGCCGTTGATGGGCGTGTCGCGCCAGCCGAGAACCGAGAGGCCCAGTTCCTTGGCGGTCTTTTCCAGAATCCCTTCACAGAGAATTCGCTCCTGCGGATCAACGGGAAGGAAAACCATTCCCACGCCGTACTCGCCGGGCGAGGGAAGAGTGAAGCCCAGTTCCGAACATTCGCGGTCGAAGAAGGCGTGCGGAATCTGAATCAGAATGCCGGCGCCGTCACCCGTTTGCGGATCGCAGCCGCAAGCCCCACGGTGCGTTAAGTTGATGAGAATCTGGATGCCCTTGAGGACGATATCGTGCGACGCCTGCCCCTCGATGTTCGCGACGAAGCCGATGCCACACCCGTCATGTTCGTGCTGCGGGCAGTAAAGTCCCTGTGCCTTGGGCAAGGTGAGGAAAGGGTAATCGGATTTTTGGGCGGCTCGCTTTTTCACCGTATAACCTTGAGGGCTATGGGCATAGCCCGGTAGCACCGGCAGAATCTCATGAATAATATACACCGAAGTGGCCCATTTCGATTACGTCAAAGGAGCGATACATACCATCCAAATTGTGACGAGGTCCGCAGTGGCCTGTGGCGAGTTTTCCACACTCTGCGACTTTCCCACAGGGCCTATGGCCTTGACATCCACGACGAATCGGTTCTACCTGATTTAGGGGTGGGCGCGGGCGCTGCGTCTTGCGGAAAAACGAAGGCTCGAGAGAAAGGAGATCGAAATGGCACAACCGCAAATGGCTCGGATCACATGCATTCAGTGCAACGCCTGGTACAACACCGAACGCGAATTACGCGACCATATGCAGACGGCGCATCGTCAGCCCGGCACGGAACACACGCCGCCTCCATCTTCTGTTACGGCAGACCGGATGACGCAGGGCGAGCACAACGCCGGAATCGACAAGCCTCGTGAACGAGCGCCTGAAGGGTCGGGCGCAAAGCCCGATTAGCCTCCCGTCGTTCTCCACAGCGTTTGTTTCGGCACTAGTTATCCGAATTGCCTCGAAGACTGCCCGGTCAGCCGCGAGTTCTTTATGGCTTTTCTTTTTTGCGCCGCGTACATAGAATGTAGCGTCTTCGTTGACGCAGATGCCTTCCAACTCTACGGACACTTCGCGCGGGGTGCATCGCTTTGCAGTGGCCACGGCCGGCTGCACGGTGCTGCTTCTGATGGCGGGCGCGCTGGTGACCAGCAATGACGCCGCGGACTCCGTACCGGACTGGCCGCTGGCGTACCACAGGCTAATTCCTCCGCTGGTGGGCGGCATCCGCTTTGAATACACGCACCGCGTTCTGGCCGCTCTGGTGTCGGTGCTCACTTTGATTCTGGCCGTATGGATCGCGCGCACAGACCGCCGCCCGCTGGCACGCAAGTTAGGATGGACGGCTCTGGCGCTGGTGATTGCGCAGGCGCTGCTGGGCGGCTTCCGCGTGCTGGAGGGCTATCCGGCGATTTCTGCAACGGCGCACGCGACGCTAGCTGAGATTTTCTTCATGACGCTGGTGGGTCTCGCGCTGTATCTAAGCAACTGGTGGATGAGGAGCGACTTGCCGCGACTGGATGACACGCAGTCGCCCGGGGTGCGCGCTCTCGCTGTTTGGACCACCGTAGCCATCCTCGCGCAAATAGTTTTAGGCGCGGCTTTCCGGCACGGCGCATTTGGGCCGAGTTCTCATGCCATCGATCCGCATCTTTTCGGCGCGGGAATCGTAACCGTGATGGTGATTTTGACCGGCCGCGTGGCCAAGAGCCGCTTCCGCGCGGTGCGCGAGATTCGTAAGGCCACCGCCCTGCTGCATTCATTTTTCGGCGTACAAATTCTGCTCGGTTTCGCCGCCTGGTGGGCGGTGTGGAAGGCGCAGGACGCCGTGCAGCCCACATTCACCTACGTGGTGCTCACGGTGGCGCATGTGCTGGGGGGCGCGCTGACGCTCGCGGCCTCTGTTCTCTTGGCGCTGACCTGCGTGCGATTGATTCGCCCGGTGCCGCAGGGTTCGGCGGCAGCTTCGATGAAATCGGCCGGCGTGGGATCGACGGAAAGGGCGGGAGTCTAGCGAAATGGAGCAGACGCGCACCGAACGCGCTTCGACCATGGAAAGACCGTGGGCCTACGTCGTACTGATGAAGCCGGACGTCACGTTTCTAGTGGTCATCACCACGGTCGCGGGCTTCTATCTCGGCTCGCTCGGCCCGCTCAACTGGCTCCTATTGGTGCATACGGTTTGCGCCACAATGGTTGTTGCCGGCGGCACGGCGGCGCTGAATCAGTATGTGGAACGCGATGCCGACGCGATCATGCGTCGCACGGCTGCGCGGCCGCTGCCGTCAGGAGTGCTACAGCCGCGCGAGGTTTTGATTTTCGGAGTGGCGGCGATCGTCGTCGGCGCGGTTTGGCTGGCGCTGGCGGCAAATGCCCTGGCGTGCCTTGTGGCGCTGGCGACTTCGGTTTTGTACCTCGGCCTTTACACGCCGCTGAAAACGCGCACGACGCTTTCGACCGCGGTTGGCGCCATTCCGGGCGCGTTGCCTCCGCTGATCGGATGGGCGGCGGCGCGCGGTTCGCTCTCGCTGGGCGCGTGGGTGCTGTTCGCCATCCTGTTCTTCTGGCAATTTCCGCACTTCATGGCCATCGCCTGGATCTATCGCGAAGACTACGCGCGCGCGGGCATCCGCATGTTGCCTACGGTCGATCGCAAAGGCGACGCAACCTTCCGCCAGATCGTTTGCACGTCCGCCATTCTGGTCTGGGTCAGCGCGCTGCCGGCCGTGGTAGGAATGGCGGGGATGCGCTACTTTTTCGGCGCTCTGGTGCTGGGGATGCTGCTGTTGCAAGTGAGCTTGTGGGCCAACCGCGCGCGTACCAACACTCGCGCCAAGTGGCTGATGCACGCCACCGTGGCGCACATTCCGCTGCTGCTGGCGTGGCTGATTTTCGACAAGCTGACTGTCCGATGACGCCTGCCCGATTCACTACGGGCCAATTGAACGCGGCTCGATGATGGGCGCGCTTCTTCCGCTGCGATCGCTCCCCGCCGTCAACGCTTCACTGAACGCCGCTTGCACGGTACTTCTAGTGCTGGGCTACATCTGCATTCGCCGGCGAAAGATCGCACTCCATCGCGCATGCATGGTGGCGGCGTTCGCCTGCTCGACTATCTTTTTGATTCTCTATGTGTACTTTCACCTCCATGCCGGAGTGATTCGTTTCGGAGGGCAGGGCTGGATTCGGCCCTTCTATTTGGGGCTGCTGCTCACGCACACAACTCTGGCAGTCGTGATTGTTCCCCTGGTGCTCATCACACTCTCGCGCGCCTTGCGTGAGCGATTTGTCCAGCATCGCGCGATCGCTCGGTGGACTCTACCGCTGTGGCTGTACGTGTCGGTGACCGGCGTGATCGTGTATTGGCTGCTGTACGTGGCATACACGCCGATCTGGCCGGCGTAGGCCCAAAAATCCATGCGATCGTATGCTTTTGGGCGGGGCTGCTACCGCGTCTCCGAAAACCCGCCAATCGGGGGATTGGCGTTCCCAGGGGAACCCTTCACTTGTAGGAAACGACCGCCTGGCCGTTTTGAATCTGGATGTCGTTGATGTCGTCCGGCAGCTTCAATTTCTCACGATTCTCCGGGGATTCCATCATTTTCTGAACGGCCGAATCCAAGGCCGCTTGCGGCAGCGGCAAAGATCCCAATTTTCCGCCGACGGGATCGAACTTGATGTATCCGTTCTGCGTGCTCAGATGACCGTCGAGTTCGAGCGATAGATCCTGCCCGTGAAAATCGTAGGTGACGTAAGCCTTCACTAGGTCGCCATCCATATCCACCTTCACATCCTTCACGGCGGACTGGACTTGCTCGAGAGTGGCGTTGTCGGGAAGGGAAGCGGCAATGCCCGAAGGTGTGGCGGCGTTGTTTGCAGCAGGCGATGTCGCGCTGGACCCCGCTGGAGCGGCTGCACCGGCCTGCGGAGATCCTTCCAACTGCAAGTTCTGCGACAGGTACGAGTTTAGCTCCGTGGGATTCAGGGCCACCTGGGGAGACTGGCCCGCCGATTTCTGTTCGTCCGCTGCGGCGAATTTCTGCTCTACGTGCGCGGCAGCGTTAGGGTCAGTAGGAATCGCCGGCGCGGGCGACTTCCGCAGCACCAGGAAAAGCGTCAGCAGGACGCCCGCGAAGGTCGTCCAATTGAGGACGCGGTAGACGATTTTCCAGACCCTTTTCGAGTCCACCTTTGATTCCATGACCCTCTCCTGCGAGCGTAGCGGCTACCATAAGTCTAGCAGCGCGGCAGTCCACCCCTTTTGATTAGGCGCTTCGCGGCGCGAATCCTCCACTGTCCCAAGGTACAGCAGCGGCCGTCGCCGGGCCGAAGAGCGGCCCTAGGCAGGGCTGCCGGCCACTAGTACCCGCTGTTCCGAAATTGTTAATAGCGGTAGGGAGGCGGGGCAGTTCCGCCGGGTTGACCCGTCGAACAGGTGCCTCTAAGTTGGAAACTGGGCAGTTTCCCACACCTTCCCTTGGCGATATCCGTAGGGACTGAAGGCAGATACAGGCATGGCTCTGAGACATGGATACTCGATGCGCCGGGCAGGGACCTGCGGTCCCCGTCGACGCACGCTTGAGTTCGTTCTCGTGATTCCGCTGCTGTTGGCGTTCCTGACCCCGGTACTTCGGGGCCAGACGCAAACCGACGACGCCCCATCGTCGCCGAGCCCCATTCCGGTACTTTCCGCGGGTATGGGATTCGTCACGCAGTTTGAGGGCGGCACGCCAAACCTGGAGCCGCTTATTGCCCCCGTCGTCCTAATACCCTTGGGAAATAATTTGCTGATCGAGTCCCGCGTCACCATCGAATCGGACCTGGCCCCGCCCCCGGGCGGTAGCGCTTTCAAGGGTGTCGTCGACCAGGAGGTGGACTACGCCGAGCTCGATTACATCGCGAACAAATACGTCACCGTAACCGCGGGGCGATATCTGACGCCCTTCGGAATCTACAACGAGCGCCTCTATCCCGTGTGGATTCGCGACCTGCAAAGTGACCCGCTGATCCTGCCGATCGCCACCGGTCCAAGCGGGGCCGGAACCGGAGGCATGCTGCGCGGAGGTTTTGACGTTGCATCGGGCGTCGAAGTGAACTACGCCGCGTATTTTTCAGCGCTCAGCACAACCGATCGCTTTGATTCCCAGCGCATGGCCGGCGGCCGCACCGGAATTTATCTGCCCAAGGAGCGCCTGGAGTTCGGCGGCTCGTTTCAGCACCTCCTGCAGGACGATCACAGCAACGCCTTTGGATTTCACGCAGCCTGGCAGCCTCCGGCGCTGCCCTTGGACGTGCGCGCCGAATACGCGCGTTCCGATAACGGCAGCGGATACTGGATCGAGTCTGCCTACCGGTTGAGCCAGGTGCCCATCTGGCGTAACCAGTTGCGCAAGGTTCAGGTCGTCGGACGCATGCAGCAGTTTTTCGTTGGCAAAGTGCCGAACCCTGACCTGCCGCTGACGAACACAAACATGTTCGAGTTCGGGTTGAACTACTACTTCCGCGATGACCTCCGGTTCGTGAGCAGCTACGGACGGCAATTCGCCTTTGAAGGGAATGAAAACGTGTGGACCGTGGGCCTCACCTATCGCTTCGTTCTGCCCATGTGGCCTGGAGGTGGGCGATGAAGCGAAGGAAGCAGCGCGGGCCAGCCACCGTCTTGATCCTGCTGTTGGCTCTGGCTACCGGACTCGGCTTGTTGTGTGGCGCGGCGGCCCGAGCGAACGACACCGAGGGCAAAGATCCGAAGCCGGCGGCAACAGCGGCAAAGCCTGCAGAGGCTGCCGCGAAGGCGCAGGCCGAAGACGTCGAGCGGCTAGAGGGCGAGAAGCGATTTCATAACAATTGCGGCCGCTGCCACATGGCTCCGCAGAAGTTTCCGCCCCGCATGATGGCCACCGTCGTAAGGCATATGCGGGTGCGCGCTACCATCACGCAAGAAGACATGCGGCTCATCCTGGATTACATGACGCAATAGCGCGGAAACTTGTGAAGATGAGCTATCGAAGCGCCATGTTGATCGCCGCCTTAGTCGCGCTGGGTGCATTGGCCGCGCCGTACGCCGCACGACAGGCGCAACAATCACCGGGCGCTGGGGCACCTGGTAAACCCGGCGGCCCTCAGGTAATCGAAGTGCTCGCCGATCGCGATAGCCGGTACAAGATCGCAGGCCAGAAAGACCCGGTGATTACCGTCCACGCCGGCGAGCCGTTGACTCTGCGGATTACCGCAAAGAGGGCAAAGTCGCAGAACCGCGACGGCTCCATACACGGTTTTAGCCTGCTGCGGGCCGGGGACCGCTCGCGCGTCGAGGGCTGGGATTTCTTGCTTCGACCTGGAATACAGGAGTTCAACGTCATGGCTCCTGCGGAGCCGGGCGAATACGTGGTGGTTTGCACCGTGATCTGCAGCCCGGATCACGAAGGAATGAACATGAAATTTGTGGTTTTGCCGGGTGAGGCTGTACCGGATTAACCTGAAGTGGGGGATGAAAATGAACACGGGTGGAATGCGGATTGCAAAAGTATTGCTGGTAGCGGCGGCACTGTGCTGCACGGCCGCCGGCGGGAACGATCAGGTATTCAAGGGCGAGATAGGAGACTCGCAGTGCGCTCTAAACGTCCATTCCCTCAGCCGCTCGCACGAAGAGATGCTGAAAAACAAGGCCGTCGGAAGCAGTGCCGCCGACTGCGCGCGCTACTGCGTGAAACACCTGGGTGGAGTATTCGTGTTGCAGGTGAAAAACAAAGTCTACAAGCTGGACAACCAGGATCTGGCCGAAAAGAACGCGGGAATGAAGGTGACGGTGACGGGGGTCTTGGACCCCGCAAACAACACCATCGCCGTACACTCTATGGAGCCGCTGCAGTAGCGGCCCCAGTCGCCGGCGCTCATTTCCAGGCGCGCCTCTAGAGTTTCTTGAAAATGTGAATCGACGTCCTTGGTCGGATCGACCGTGCTGTACAGCACGACCTTATCGCCAGCCTTTCCCGTATACATACCCGCCTGTTTTACTCCATGCGCGGTCTCCATGGCGGCCTCTTTGCTGACGTCGAATGTTTTCTCCGTTCCGTCCGCCAGCTTGACCGTCACGTCCTTGCCGCCTTCGCCGACTTTGGTCACCGTGCCCTTGGTAACTTCCCATGTTCCCTTACCGGCATCTTTCACACCGACCGCCGTCTTCTCCGCTCCCACTCCGGTGTAATGGACGACGACGTGGCTGCCTTCCTTAGCCCCCGCAGCGAGTGTCTTTTCCTGTGGTCTTAAATACCTCTTCCGTGCCATCGGCTGTCTTAACGGTAATTGTCTTTCCATCATCTGCGACTTTTTCCACGTCACCGGCAACCGCATGGGTGGTAGGGGCCGGCGGCGTGGTCGCGGCGGGAGTCGTGGTTGCAGTCTGCGCTCGAACCACACCCGTCGAAATCACGAACGCGATCGCCAACATCGACATCGCTAATCTGCTCTTCATCAATCCCTCCTGAATGTTTTGCGGCCTCTGAGACCGCCAAAATCGATTGCCATTCTACTTGAGGTCGTGCGGTGGCCTTACTTGCATAAAAAGGGGGCGTGCGCGATTGCACACGCCCCCCTCCGTGCTCTAGGCGTGTTAGTCGATGCGCCGGTGCCTGGCTTCGGCTTCTTGATATCCATCAGAGGCAACGGGTTCTCCGGATGCTGCAGATCGGGATTCATATCGTTCGATGCGCCGCCGGGGAATCGCTTGATGTTCGGATACTTCGATGATCGACTTGTCAAACTCCATGATCGCGGATATCAACCCAACGAAGACCCAGCCGTTGTCATAGCCGGCATATTTGTCCGGGCGAGGTGGTCGGGGTGCGCGTGCGTGCCGCACCGTTGAACGATCATGTCGTATTTCTCAAATGGATCCATGGTGAGGTTATAGGCCGCGCCGATGGCACCCGTGTATTCGCTGTGGACCAAGCCAGGTGTCCTTGGACGTAAATAGATATTTCCAGGCGATGTTTGAGATCGGGGCTTGGTGGGATCGCCTCCGATATCGGCGCGATGCGCCATGCGAAGGTCTCGCCGTCGATATAGACCCACGACCTCGCGCGCGGAATGCGTCGCCTTGCCCAGAATGTAAGCGCTGTTGTCGATGCTGTCGAAGTAGATCGGCTTGCCGTCGTTGTCCTTCCATTGCACCGCGAGGCGGCGGGGTGAGGCCCGTCATCGCAGCCAGTGTGGCCCAGCAGTCGATGTGCGACATCATTTCCCCATAGCGGACACCGGCGGGAATGTGATCCGGGCCACGCATGATGGCCGGAGACGCGAAAACCGCCTTCGAAACGGCGAGCCCTTCTCACCCACGGAACGGACTCGTGCCAGCATCCGGCTATGCATCCTGCCACGCGCCATTGTCCGCAGTCATGATGACGATGGTATTGGGAGCGTCCGCACGGATCTCGTCCACAATGCTGCCGATGTTGGAGTCCATTTCCATCATGGATCCGAATAATCGCCCAGATGCGATTTGCCGCTGAACGCCTTGGCGCCGGTATGTTCGGGTTATGCATCTTCATGCAATTCACATCCATGAAGAACGGCTTTCCCCTCTTGGGCGTGCGCCTTAATGTAGGCGACTGCGTAATCAGCCTGCGGACATCAAATTCATGCCATATAGTCGTAGGTCAATACGCGGCGACCTTGGTGGCAGGTTTGCCCGGCCATGCCTTCCCACTCTCCTAGAGGTTGACGATCTTTTGATATCCCCTGCCTCAGTAAGCCAGCGTTGTAGTTCGGAAACCAGGGGTGTGCAAACCATCTGTCCGTGTCGGCATAGGTATATACGCCGGATAATAGGCCGCGAACTCCTTCATTTCGTCGAAGCCATGTTCGATCGGGTAAAACTTGGGCTGTCGCCCAGGTGCCACTTGCCGGAAAAATAGGTTGAAAAGCCGTTCTTCTGGAAAAACTCGGCGATTGTTGGCGTGCTCTGGGTGGAGGCCGTTCTCGTCACCAGGACAACCACGATCGACAGGGCTGAGCGGATCGGGATGCGTCCGGTCATTAAGGAAGCCCGGCCCGCGGTGCAACTTGCCTGGCCATACCAACTGGTGAATACGGCACCTTCTTGGGCGATGCGATCGATATTGGGAGTCGGATGGCCCAGGTTGCGCCGCCATCATAGGCCCCGAAGTCGTTCCAGCCGGTGTCGTCAGTCATGAGGATAACGATATTGGGTTTCTGCTGAGCGAAGACTGGCCGCGGGGCTGCCAGCCCCATAACGCCGGCAAGAGCTGCAATAACCAAGAAAGGCATACTTCCGATGCGTTTCATGAACTTCCTCCTCATGTCTCGACAGAGAAGCCGATGACCGGATTCTCTGGGGAAAAGGCTAGGGGCTTGGAACTAGAGGCTGTGAGGGTAGTTACAGGATCTCGTTCGTACAACTGTCAAAACTGACAGCCGCTCCGAATGGATCGGGCGGACGACAACCCTTGCGTGCGGCGGCTGGAGGCCCTTGCGGACATCCGAGCCGCCACCGCGACGAACGCAGGCATCACTCCGCGCCCGTCTATCCCAGGAGGAGTCTCCGGGATCCCTGAATCATGCAGACACTTGCGAAGAGCGACTATGAGTTGGGGCGGCCCTTGCGGGCCGCCCGCAGAGTTGAGAGTTGGACTACTGGGCTTCGTGCGCCTTGATCGCCTCCTGTATTTCGGTCTGTATCGCTTGCAGGTTAAAGGAGGCCGGCGCTTGCATGGGAGGGAACTCGATTGCCGTTTGGGCGAGTGCCATCACCGTCTGCTGCACGCTGACGAAGCGCCAGAACTCGCGCGCATAGAAGTCATTCATGTAGCCGCCGCCCAGATCGTTCAGCGTCTCGCCGCGAATGGACGGCGTCCGCTCGAACGGATCCTGCCGGATGTTCACGATGGTAGGCATATCCGTGGTGACCTTCTCTCCCGGCCAGCCGTAAGGCTGCTGGAAGAACTGGTACTTGAAATCGTCAATTCGGATGGCGCCGAGGTGCGGGCCGCCGAAGTAGAAGATTTCATGACGGGTGGAGGGTCCCGTGCCCGTCAGCAGAGCCATTTGATTGTAGCCATCGAGATGGTTCTTGTACGTGCGATCGCCGAGTTGCACGCCCTTGAGGAGCTGATTTGTGACATCCGGATTACCGGCAGCAGCCAAAAGGGTCGGAAACCAATCGAGACCGGAGATAATACCGTTCTCAACAGATCCCGGCTTTACATGCCCGGGCCAACGGATGATCGCAGGCACGCGGAAGCCACCTTCGAATACCGTGCCCTTGGTCGCGCGGAAAGGCGTCATGCCGCCATCCGGCCACGTGAACACTTCCGCGCCGTTGTCGGTGGTGAAGATGACGATGGTGTTGTCGGCTTCGCCGATATCGTCGAGATGTTGCAGGATCTGGCCGATGCTATCGTCCATCTGCGCCATACCGGCTTCTTCGACGTTGTAGTTATTTGTAGCGTTCATCATCGCCTGGTACTTCGGCGGGAGGTAGGTGAAGACGTGCATGCGCGTCGTGTTGTGCCAGATGAAGAAAGGCTTCCCGTCCTTCTTTGCCTTATCCATGAAGCCATTCGTGTCGCCGACCAGAACGTCGTCAAACGTCTCCATGTCGTATTTGGCTTTGTTGCCCTGTTGCCAGTTCTGCATGTTGGTCATGTTCGGGAACGGCGCCAGCGGCCCCTCGTCCACGATCTTCTGTTTGCCGATCGCGCCCCATCTCGGTTGCACGGTTGCGTCACTGGTGTCGGTCGCCCAGCAATGAGTTAGATTGCGTGGCCCGGTCTTGTCGATCCAGTCCTGCGGATAATCGAACCAATATGGATCAGACATCGCATCCAGGTGATACAGGTAGCCGAAGAATTCGTCGAAGCCGTGCACGCAGGGCAGATATTTATTCAGGTCTCCGAGGTGGTTCTTTCCGAATTGGCCAGTCTCATAACCCAGAGCCTTTAGGGCACTGGCGATGGTTGCAGCCTGATCCGGTAAACCGACGTCGGCTCCCGCTTGGCCTACGGTCGTCAGACCGGTTCGAATTGGTAGCTCGCCGGTGATGAAGTTCGCCCGGCCGGCAGTGCAGCTGGCCTCGGCATAGTAGTCGGTGAATCGCATTCCCTGCGAGGCCAACTTGTCGAGGTGCGGCGTCTTACCCGACATGATGCCCTGGTTATAGGCCCCGATGTTGAACCAACCGACGTCGTCGCCCATAATTACGAGGATGTTGGGTTTTTTTTCTTGTGCCGAGGCGGGTTGCGGCGCTGCCAGGCCCATCACAGCGATAAAAGCCGCAGCCCAAAGCAATACACTTCCGATGCGTTTCATGAACTTCCTCCTCAGACTTTCTTCGAGAGCAAAACCGAGCGGCAGATTTTCTGCGTACCAGGGTTAGAACGGATCGAATCTTGAGCAAACAAGCGGTAAGAGACTAACTCCTGAGTTTCCTTCGGACAACTGGCAGAACTGACAGGTGTTACGCACTACGGGTTAACTCCCGGTGCTGCGATTACCGGAGATCGACCTAGCACACGTGCGCCATGCCGCCGTTACTGGATTTGCATGAATCTGTTATAATCGTCTCCGCAAGTCGGGATGTGCCTTGGGCGCATCCAATAGGCAGGCGCGGAAGGTATCGCGCTGCGATCTTTGGGAGGATGGAATGGTTCAGATAACACCGACGGCGGTAGGCAAAGTAAAGGAAATCTTGTCGCAACAGACGCCCTCACCGGCGGGCTTGCGCGTGGCCGTGGTCGGCGGGGGCTGTTCCGGCTTCAGCTATCACATGGCATTTGAGAATCAAGTGAATGAAGGCGCCGACAACGTCTATGAATTCGACGGGTTGAAGGTGCTGGTCGACCAGATGAGCGCGATGTACCTGGATGGCGTCTCCATTGACTACATCGAGACGCTCGAGGGTTCGGGCTTCAAGTTCAACAACCCGAACGTTAAGAGCACCTGCGGTTGCGGCAGTTCTTTCACGGTATAACAACAGGGCATAAGAACGCGGCAGGCGCTCAAGCCGACTGCTTTTGGTGAGCTCCCGGAGGGACATCCCTCCGGGAGCTTTCTTTTTATGTTCAGCTTGTGGAACCCGAATACCGCAACAGCGGCTCACCCCGTGATTGAAAACGCTCTCGCCGCTCCGTATGCTATCGATCTCCAATGAAAATTGCTCTGGCGCAGTTCAATCCGACCGTCGGCGACTTTGAAGGCAACCGCGCGCGCATTCTGAAGCTGGCAGCGGAGGCTCAGGCGCGCGGCGCGGACCTGGCGGTCTTCTCCGAGTTGTGTCTCTGCGGCTATCCACCGCAGGACCTCATCGAGCGGCCGTCGTTTGCCGAGCGCAACCAGAAAGAGCTGGCCTGCCTGGCCGAGCAGATTCCTCTGCCCTCGCTCGTGGGCTTTGTGGGCAAAGCGCAGGACAACACCGGAAAGCCGGTGGCCAATTCCGCGGCGCTGATCGCGCGAGGGAAGGTTCTGTTCGAGCAGCGCAAGATGCTGTTGCCCACCTACGACGTCTTTGACGAAACGCGTTACTTCCAGCCTGCGCTCACCCAAACCACGTTCTCGTTGGGTGCGGAGAACCTCGGTATCACCATCTGCGAGGATTGCTGGAACGACAAGAACTACTGGGCGCAGCGGTTGTATGCGCGCGATCCCGTCGCCGAACTTGCCGGGAAGGGAAGCACGGTGCTGCTGAATATCTCGTCTTCGCCCTACACCGAGGGCAAGCGCAAGTTGCGCTTTGACATGCTGCGGGCCATCGCGCGCGAGCACAAGCTACCGTTCGTTTACGTCAATCAGGTAGGCGGCAACGACAGCCTGGTTTTCGACGGGTCAAGCGTGGCCTTTCTGCCGGATGGAACGATTGGTGCGCAGGCGAAATCTTTCGAAGAGGATTTGGTGATTTTCGATACCACCGGTGCGACGCGCGATATTCACGCGCAAATCGCCGATGAAACCGAAGCGGTTTATCGTGCGCTGGTGCTCGGGCACGCGGGATTACGTCCGCAAATGTGGATTCCGCCAGGTCGTCGTAGGCCTGAGCGGCGGCATCGACTCGGCGCTGGTGGTAACGATTGCAGCCGATGCCCTCGGCCCGCAAAACGTGCGCGGCGTGGCCATGCCAGGCCCGTACTCCTCCGAAGGCAGCCTGCGCGATGCGCGCAGCCTGGCGAAAAATCTGGGCATCGAGTTGCTGACTTTGCCCATCAACGAAACATTCCAGAGTTACCGGCAGGCCCTGGGAGGGGTTTTCGCCGGTCTGCCGGAAGATACGGCGGAGGAAAATCTCCAGGCCCGCATCCGCGGGAACATGCTGATGGCGCTCTCAAACAAGTTTGGTTCGCTGGTGCTGAGCACCGGCAACAAATCCGAGATGGCCGTCGGCTATTGCACGCTCTATGGCGACATGGCCGGCGGACTGGCCGTCATCTCCGACGTGCCGAAGGGAATGGTCTACGACCTGGCTCGATTCGCAGGGGGCGAGAAGGGCAGAATACCGGCCGAAATCTTCGCGAAGCCGCCTTCAGCGGAATTGCGCCCGAACCAGACCGACCAGGACACTCTCCCGCCCTACGATGTGCTCGACCGCATCCTGAAGGCTTACGTGGAGGATCTGCTGGGCCCCGAAGAAATCGCGGCGAACTACGGCTTTCCCGTTGAGATGGTGCGCTGGGTGGCCATGCAGGTCGACCGCAACGAGTACAAGAGAAAGCAAGCGCCGCCCGGACTGAAGGTCACGTCCAAGGCCTTCAGCGTCGGGCGGCGGTTTCCGATAGCCCAGAAATTCTCACTCTAAACTTTCGCTCCGCACGGTTCTCGATGCCCCGACCCACTAAGGTCGCAAACGCCAACGCCGTCAATCCCGCAGCCGTCGACTTACCTCTATCGGCGCTGCTGTCGCAGGCGCTGGTCGCGTTTACCATCGAGTTCGACAATGAGTTCGAACGTCAGATGCCGCACCGGACGACGAGCCACGGCCGGACGCCAGGCGCGCACACTCCCTGGCTGGTATCGCTGGTAATGTGGTCGAACTGCATGCAATTCGTGGGCGAAACGGGTATTTCCGTCGGCGACCTCGAAGCCCTCGCTCGCACGAAAACGAACTTGAATGGCATGGAGAGATGGGGATACATCGTCGTTGCTCCCGATCCAGCTGACAGCCGGCCAAAGCCGCCACGCTCCGCCTGGCTGATTCGCGTCACCCCAGCGGGCCGCAAGGCCCAGGATGTATGGCGGCCGATGTTCGGCGCCATCGAAAAGCGCTGGATTGAGCGGTTTGGCCAGGAGGAGATTGCGCGGCTCAGGGAGTTGCTGGCGAATTTGATTCGGCGGATGGAACTCGATCTTCCTGACTGTCTTCCGATCCTGGGGTATGGGCTGTTCGGCCGACGTGCCCGATCTCGCGCGCCGCGCGCCGGCCGCAAGCAAGGATAAAGCTGGTTCTCGACAGCCTCTACCGGCGCTACTCTCCCAAGTGCTGCTGGCGTTCGCCGTCGAGTTCGAACGTGAGTCCGACCTATCGCTCGCAATCGGCGCCAACGTCCTGCGCGTTCTCGATGAGAAAGGCGTACGCGTGCGAGACCTTCCGCTTCTGACTGGCGTATCCAAGGAAGCAATCAGCGTCGCGATGGGCATCCTTCAGAAACAGGGAATCGCGGTTGTCGAAGCGAAGCGGGGAAAAGTCGTCCGCCTCACCCCCAGAGGCCTCGAGGCTCAGGGTGCGTACCGTCAGCTACTGGGGACGATCGAGGAACGCTGGAAGTCGCGCTTTGGCAAGGACACTATCCAAGCCATTCGCACAGCTCTTGAGCGCTTGGTCGGCGACGCGACAGCCGAGCGGTCGCCTCTGTTCCAAGGATTGAAGCCCTACCCCGGCGGTTGGAGGGCATCCGTGCGGCAACCGAAAACACTGCCGCACTATCCCATGGTGCTCCACCGCGGCGGTTTCCCCGACGGCAGTTAGATCCCCAGAACAGTCACCAGTTCGCGCACCGAGGCGGACGACTTATCGAGCGCCGCCTTCTCCTCCGGCGTCAGCTTGATCTCGATAATCTGCTCCACGCCCTTCGAGCCCAGCTTCACTGGTACGCCGACGAACAGGCCCTTGATTCCGTACTCGCCCTCCAGGTAAACGGCGCAGGGAAGGATTTTTTTCTTATCTTTAAGTATCGCTTCAACCATCTGTACGGCGCCAGCCGAGGGCGCATAGTACGCCGAGCCGGTCTTCAAGAGGTTGACAATTTCTGCCCCCCCCTTGCGCGTGCGTACGATGATCGCTTCAAGTTTTTCTTTAGATATAAGTTCCGGCAGCGGAATCCCCGCAACGGTCGAATATCGCGCGAGCGGAACCATGTCGTCGCCGTGGCCACCAAGTACGAAAGAGTGCACATTCTCAACCGACACTCCAAGTTCCGCCGCCACGAAGCAACTCATGCGCGCGGAGTCTAGAACTCCGGCCATGCCGAGCACACGATTCTTCGGGAAGCCGCTGATCTTGAACGCCGCCTGCGCCATGGCGTCCAGCGGATTGGTGACCACGATTAAAATTGCGTTGGGCGAGAGCTTGACGACGGCTTCAACCACCGCTTTAATAACGTCGTAGTTCGCCTTCAGAAGATCATCGCGGCTCATGCCCGGCTTGCGGGGAAATCCCGCGGTGATCACGATGATGTCGCTGTTGGCCGTCTCGCTGTAATCGCCCGATGCGGTCGAAATGCCCGTGGCGCGCACGTCTGAACCGAAAATCGGCGCCGACTCAGCCATGTCCAGCGCTTTGCCCGCCGGAACTCCTTCGAGAATATCGGTCAGCACTACATCGGCCAGCCCGGCATCGTGAATCCGCTGCGCGGTGGTGGAACCTACGAAACCGCCTCCTACTACCGTCACTTTCTTGCGCATGCGCACATCTCCTTATGTAGGGGGAATGGGTATTCGAAATTTGTTTCAGAAACTGCTCAGCGGCTCACGGCCGCCGGGGCCTGCATATTCTCAATGATAGCCGCCGCAAACTCCGAGGTCTTCAACTTGGTGGCGCCGGGCATCAGCCGCTCGAGGTCGTAGGTCACGCGCTTTTGCTGAATGGCGCGCGCGATGCCGTCTTCGATCAGCTTGGCCGCTTCCTTCCAGCCCATGAACTCGAACATCATCACGCCGGAAAGCATCACCGAACTCGGGTTGATCACGTCTTTATCCGCATATTTCGGCGCTGTGCCGTGCGTGGCTTCGAAGACGCCGTAGCCGTCGCCGATATTGGCGCCCGGCGCGATGCCCAGTCCGCCTACCTGCGCGGCGCACGCGTCGGAGAGGTAGTCGCCATTCAGGTTCGGCGTCGCGAACACTTGATACTCATCGGCGCGCGTGAGCACTTGCTGGAAGACGGAGTCGGCGATGCGGTCGTTGACCAGAATCTTCTTCTTCCACTGCCCGTTGCCGTGCGTGGCGTAGATGGAATCCAGAACAGACTTGACCTCGGCGCAAATGCTCTTCTTGAAGTCCTCGGTCGCTTGATCGAGGCCGGGCTCGATCATCGCCGCGTTTTGCTCTACGGTCAGATTCGGATTCCGGTCTTTGTTGTCCAGGATCCAGCTTTCGCGCTCGGTCACAATCTGGTCGCGGAACTCCTCGGTTGCCAGTTCATATCCCCAGTCGCGGAAAGCTCCCTCGGTGAACTTCATGATGTTGCCCTTGTGCACCAGGGTCACTATCGTGCGTCCATGCTCGATGGCATGCTGAATGGCCCGGCGCACCAAGCGCTTCGTGCCGGTCGGTGAGATCGGCTTGATGCCCACGCCGGAATCCTCGCGAACCTTTTTCGATCCGCCCTTCAGCATTTCATTGTTCAAGTAATCGATGAGCTTTTTTGCTTCGGGCGAGCCGGACTTCCATTCAATTCCCGCGTACACGTCTTCGGTGTTCTCACGGAAGATGACCACGTTCATCCTCTCTGGATGAACTACCGGCGAGGGCACGCCCTCAAAGTAGCGCACCGGTCGCACGCAGGCATAGAGATCGAGCAACTGGCGAAGCGTCACGTTGAGTGACCGAATACCGCCGCCCACGGGAGTGGTCAGCGGACCCTTGATGGCAATGCGAAAGTCGTGGATGGCGTCGACCGTGTCCTGCGGGAGCCATTCCTTGAATTTATTGTAGGACTTCTCGCCGGCGTACACCTCCAGCCATGCTACTTTCCTCTTTCCGCCGTATGCCTTCTCAACCGCGGCGTCGAAAACGCGGCGTGAGGCTTTCCAAATGTCCCGGCCCGTGCCGTCCCCCTCGATGAAGGGAATTACTGGGTTATCAGGGATTCGAAAGTCGCCGCCAACAAACTCAATTGCCTTGCCATCCGTAGGAACTGCCACACCGCTATAGGAACTCTTCATGGATCCGACTCTCCCTGGTAGCTGCGCTCGTGTATGAATCGCCGAAAATCGAAAGCCCGAACGAAACGAGGTACCTTAGCATAACATTCGAATCGTTGCACGCGCGCCGTGCGGAGGCACGCCGACACTTCACTTTAGATTTTCGCACATGCGCAGCGCAATTTTGCCTCGCATCGAAATCTTTAGAAGGGACTCGAACTGTCGGCCTGCCGACTGGAATCACCGAAAATCTCAAGCCGTTTTTAGGCGTTCCTAATTCGTGTGCCGAACTTCATCAAGCAGTTTAAGTATACGCAGAACGCGGCGTTGGTCGAGCCAGTCGCGCCAGCAGCATGCCGATCACAAAGCCGCCGATGTGCGCCCACCACGCAACTCCGCCGGCCGAGGCCACGCCGAGTGAGCTGATGCCGCTCAAGAATTGCACGAGAAACCACAGTCCGATGAAAAGCACCGCCGGGATGCGTGCCGTAAAGAAGATGATGAAGAGCGGCACTAACGTAAGGATTCGCGACCCCGGGAACAAGACGATGGATGCTCCCAGTATGCCGGAGATCGCTCCGCTCGCGCCGATCGACGGCACATGCGAGCCCCACGAAAAGGCTGCCTGGGTTACACTCGATATGACGCCGCACAGCAGATAGAAGAAGAGGTAGGGAATCGAGCCGAAAGCTTCCTCCACGTTGGCGCCGAATATCCACAGGAACCACATGTTGCCGATGATATGGAGAAACCCTCCGTGCAGAAACATGCAGGTGAAGAGCGGCACCAGCGCTTCTGCGAGTGTGTAGTGGCGGCCGGAGAGCGCGTATTCGATTTTCGCTGGGACCAGGCCATATAGCTGAATGAAGGCGTCGCCGGCCCTGGGTGAAAGCGTAAGCTGGTAGAGGAAGACGGCGATATTCGCCGCGATCAGCAGCAGAGTCACCACCGGCACACTGCGGCGCGGCGTCGTATCTTTCAGGGGGATCACTTTTTCGCTCCGGCCGCGGCCACCAAAGAACTCTAGCGGAGCGCCAGCGATTTTCAAGCGTCAAAATGTGCGTTCGGCGCGTTTCTGAATTGCGCCCGATGCTCAGCTATGATAGAAATTTTTTGCTGTAACGTGCGGCTTGCGCGACTCGTTTCAAAGCGCTGAGGCCTTTTGCCTGAGGCAGTCCGTTTGCGGGTCGGCGCGTCGAGGCGCCGATGCCACTCCACGAATCCGAGGCCATTGTTCTGCAAAGCTACGCGCTCGGGGAAGCAGACCGGCTGGTCAGCTTCCTTTCCCGCTCCATAGGGCGTGTGCGCGGCGTTGCGGCTGGGGCACGAAAGCCGAAGAGCCGGTTCGGCGCTTCGCTCGAGCGGCTTTCGTACATCCGCATCTGGTTCTTCGAGCGCGAGACGCGGGACTTGGTGCGCATCAGCCAGTGTGAAGTGATTGAGTCATTCCTGGATGCCTTTGGCGATTACGACTCGAGCGTGGTTCTAGCGCTCTTCACGGAAATCACCGAAGCGGTGTTGCCGGATAGGGAACCATCGGACGCGAACTTCCGCTTGCTGCTGCTCGCTGCGCAAGCCGTGAAGCGCACCCGAAAACCCGAACTGCCGCTGGCCTACTTCGCGCTGTGGACGGTAAAGCTTGGAGGGTGGCTACCTTCGTTCGATCGCTGCGCGCACTGCGGGAGAGCTTTGAATGTCAAAGAAACACTTTATGTTTCGCCGCGGGGCTCGGCTGTGTCGTGCGCTGATTGTCACAAGCCCGGTATGCGCGCTCTTTCGTCGCAAGCTGTCGGGCTGGCGCGGCGAATGTTTACCGAGCGCTTGGATAAGATGACGGAAAATGGCACGGCTATCGCTGCCGAGTCCTACAGCCCGCAATCGGCCAGGGAAGTGACAAACTTCATGTTGGACATTATCGAACATCAAATCGACCGCAAGCTCGTGTCGCGCCAAATGCTGGAGTCGCCGGTATGAGCGCCGCCAGCCGCAGCCGGAAATCCAAGCCGGTTGCCCGCGCGCTCAAGGGGCTCACATTTCAAGATCTACTTTTGAGGCTTGAAGAGTATTGGGTGCGCCGTGACTGTGTCTTGCAGCAGCCCTACGATATCGAGGTCGGCGCCGGCACCATGCATCCGGAAACATTTCTGCGCGTGCTGGGCTCGGATCCCTACCGGGTAGTGTATGCGCAGCCCAGTCGCAGGCCTGCGGACGGTCGCTACGGCGAGAATCCCAATCGGCTTTACAAGCACACGCAACTTCAAGTGATACTTAAACCGTCGCCGCCCGATATTCAGAAGTTATATTTGGAGAGCCTCGCGGCCGTAGGCATCGATCTCCGGGAACATGACATACGCTTCGAAGAAGACAATTGGGAGTCGCCCACCCTCGGCGCGTGGGGCATCGGCTGGCAGGTTTTGCTCGATGGACTCGAGATCACTCAGTTCACTTACTTCCAGCAGTGCGGAGGAGTGGATCTCGATCCAGTGTCGGTTGAGCTGACCTACGGGCTCGACCGCATCGCGGCCTACCTGCAGGACGTAGAGAACGTCTACGACGTGATGTGGTCGAAGAAGATGACCTATCGCCAGGTGCGCTTGGCGGAGGAAGAGCAGTTTTCGGCCTACAGTTTCGATCACGCGGACGCAGCGTCGACGCGCAAGCAGTTCGATCTAAACGAAGCCGAGGCCGCGCGCCTGCTGGCCGAGTTTGCGAAGGTAAAGGGCGACGCCATCCGCCGCTTCCCGGTGCTGCAAGCCTACGATCTCTGCCTCAAGTGCTCGCACCTATTTAACCTGCTCGATGCGCGCGGGGCAATTTCCGTCACCGAACGCGCCGCGATGATTGGCCGCGTCCGTAAGCTGGCGACGCAAGTTGCCCGTGCATGGCTCGATCAGCGTGCCGCCGTCGGCAGTAGCGCGGCGGGAGTGACGGCATGAAGCGCCCAAAACCCACAAAGTCCAAGAAGGCCATGAATTCCAAGAAGGGAAGTCCCGCGAAGCAGCTCAGCGCGCAAAATGCGCGCGGAGATTTTCTTCTGGAGATCGGCTGCGAAGAAATTCCGGCCGGGATGATTCCGAAAGCCACCGCGGAACTTAAAGCAATACTTGTCACGCATTTTTCTTCGCACGCACTCGTCGACGAGCCGACAGTTGAAGCATCGTTTGAAACATTTGGCGCGCCGCGAAGACTCGTCGCCATCGTGCACGGTATTCGAGTAAAACAAGAAGATGTCACGCGCGAGATCACCGGCCCTCCGAAATCCATCGCTTACGATTCCGTCGGAGAACCCACTCGCGCCGCGATGAGCTTTGCCGAAAAACAGGGAGTACCAGTCTCGCGCCTGGCGATCATCGAAACGCCGAAGGGCCCATACGTCGCAGTGAAGCAAACAGTGTTGGGTAAATCGGCTATTCAAGTATTGAGTGAGGTTCTTCCGCAGGCCATCCGAGAGATTGCCTGGCCGCGCTCCATGTATTGGACCGGCGGAGACAAGCCGCGATTCATTCGTCCGATTCGCTGGATCGTCGCCATGGTCGGCGGCAAGGTGATTCCGTTCTCGTTTGCGGATGTCACCTCTGGAACCCACACCGACGGCCATCGTTTTCTCGGCAAGGCGCACGTGCCCGTCTCGGGCCCGGCCGACTACGAAGCCAAGCTCAAGAAGAACTTCGTGCTGTGCCGTCCGGAAACCCGCCGTCAGAAGATTTCCGCCGAGCTGCGCTCTCTTTCGTCGCGCAAGAATCTGCGCGTGCATGAGGACGCAGGTCTGATGGACGCGGTCACCTACCTCAACGAATACCCCAGCGTCATCCTGGGCGATTTTGCCCCGGCGTTCCTGGATCTGCCCGAGGAGATTCTGATTACCGTAATGCGCGGCCACCAGAAATACTTCGCCGTGGAGAATCGCGACGGGGAACTGGCCCCGCACTTCCTGGCCGTCATTAACTTGCCGCGCGATCCAAAGGGACTAGTTGTCGCGGGGCACGAGCGCGTGCTGCGGGCTCGCTTTGCCGACGCGCAGTTTTTCTGGCGCGGCGACCAGCGTCGCAAGCTCGATCAATATCTGGAGCAGCTCTCTGGAGTTACCTACGAGCGCCGCTTGGGAAGCTACGGCGAAAAGGTCGAGCGCATGCGTGCCCTGGCGCGCTGGCTGGCGCAGCAGTGGTTTGCTTCGGGTGTGACGCAGGCCGACGTCGCAGGCTCCGACCGCGCGGCGGAACTTGCCAAGTGCGATCTGGTCACCGAAATGGTGCGCGAGTTCCCGGAGCTGCAGGGAATCGTAGGCGGCTTGTATGCCCGCGCGCAGGGCGAGCCGGAAGAGATCGCCTCGGCCGTGTACGACCACTACAAGCCGCTCGGGCTTGACGATCCCATTCCCGGAAATCTCACCGGCTGCATCGTCGCGCTGGCCGACAAGCTCGACTCCGTCGTGGCTTGTTTCGCCGTGGGCGCGATTCCGACAGGTTCAAGTGATCCTTTCGCCTTGCGCCGAGCGGCTATCGGCATCGTAAAAATCATTTTGGAGCGCAGGCTGCCCATTTCGCTTTCGCAGGCTATCTCAGCGGCCGGACGCGGATTGAAAGACCACGCCCCGAAGATCGAGGTCACCGAAGCCGTTGAGCGACAGGTGCTGGAATTCCTGTGGGAGCGGGCGCGCTACATCTTGAGGGAGCGGCACGGTTTCGCCTATGACGAGATCAACGCCGCTTTCGCCGCCGGTGCCGACGACCTCGTGGACGCCGTCGAGCGAGTTGCGGCCGTCAAGGCCATCCGCAACACTAAGAACTTTGCTCCGCTCGCAGCCAGCTTCAAGCGCATCCGCAATATTCTCGAGAAATCCGCGGTGACGGCTGACCGTCAGCAGGGCAGCGTGCGGCCGGAGCTCTTGCAAGAGGCGGCGGAGCTGCAGCTGCACACCGCCGCTCAGCGGATTGGCGAAGAAGCCATACGCCGCAAGCGCGAGAAGAAATATCGAGCGGCACTTGAGAAAATTTCCGAGCTGCGCCCGGCCGTGGATTTCTTCTTCGACAAAGTTCTAGTAATGGCTGAGGACGAAAATGTTCGCCGCAATCGCGTGGCGCTGCTCGGGAATTTGTTAAAGGAGTTCTCGACCATTGCAGATTTTTCGGAGCTCGGCGGAGAAGAGCGGAAAAGCTGAAACCAAAACGTGCGACGCCACAGTCGAATGAAATAGTTCGCGAAGTTGACGAGACTCGAAGCCAACTAGAATTCGTAAAGTCAAAGCTCAGGAAGTCACCAAGAGATTAAACGTTACTTGAGTTATCGGCGCGCCGACCAACCAACACACTGAAGAGGACGAAGGAGAGACATGAAATACGTTTATTTTTTCGGGGCGGGTAAAGCGGATGGCAAGGGAGACATGCGGGAAGTTCTCGGCGGAAAGGGCGCCGGCCTTGCTGAAATGACCAAGATTGGGCTGCCCGTTCCGGCCGGATTCACCATCACTACGGAAACCTGCGACTACTACTTCAAGCACGGACGAAAGTACCCCAAGGAGCTGCGCGCCCAAGTGGCCAAGGAACTGGCGCACCTCGAAAAACTCACCCAGAAGAAGCTCGGCGATTCCAACGATCCTCTCCTGGTCAGCGTGCGCTCCGGTTCCGCGCGCTCCATGCCCGGCATGATGGAGACGATCCTTAATCTCGGGCTGAACTCGAAGTCTGTAGAGGGCCTGGCGAAGGCCACCAAGAACGGCCGCTTCGCGTGGGACGCCTATCGCCGCTTCGTGCAGATGTATTCAAGCGTCGTCATAGGTTTGCCCAAGGAAGAGTTGGAAGCGCGCCTGCGCAAGATGAAGGATTCGCTCGGCGTGAAGGAAGACACCCAAGTCACGGCGGATGGCTGGCGCCAGCTGGTCGCTGATTACCAAGCCTACTTCAAGCAAAAGACCGGCAAAGACTTTCCGGAAGATCCCGTCGAACAACTCTGGGGTGCCATCGGCGCCGTGTTCGAGTCCTGGATGGGCGAGAAGGCTGTAACCTATCGCCGCGTCGAGAAGATTAGCGGTCTGCTCGGTACCGCCGTGAACATCGTGCAAATGGTTTTCGGCAACACCGGCGAAGAATCCGGCACCGGCGTCTGCTTTACGCGCGACCCCTCCACAGGTGAGAAGGTCTTCTTCGGCGATTTCCTCTTGAACGCGCAGGGCGAAGACGTGGTCGCCGGCATTCGCACGCCGATGCAGCTGAAGGAACTCAAGCGCGTGATGCCCAAGGCTTACGACCAGTTGGAACGCGTGCGCGCCAAGCTCGAGAAGCACTACCGCGACATGCAGGACATGGAATTCACGATCGAGAGCGGCAAGCTCTACATGCTGCAAACTCGCACCGGCAAGCGTTCGCCCTCGGCTGCGTTTCAAATTGCCGTGGACATGACCAACGAGAAGCTGATCACAGTTAAAGAAGCACTTGAGAGAATTAAATCGGAAGACATCGAGCGCCTTTTCTATCCTGTGCTGGATTCCAAGCTGCAGCGATCGGAACTCGCCAGCCGCAAGCTCGCCGAAGGAATCAACGCCGTGCCGGGCGCAGCCGTCGGCAAGGCAGTGTTCACCGCCGAGGACGCAGAGCACTGGGCCGCGCGTGGCGATCGCGTGATTTTGGTTCGCCGCGAGACGAGCCCCGAAGACGTTGGCGGCATGCACGTGGCGCAGGGAATTCTCACCGCTACGGGTGGCAAGACCAGCCACGCCGCCGTGGTCGCGCGCGGATGGGGCAAGTGCTGCATCGTCGGCGCGGAAAAGCTCGACATTGATGCCAAGGGGAAGAAATTCACCGTTGGCGGCAAGGTAGTCAACGAAGGCGACTGGATCACCCTCGACGGTGGCGACGGCTCCGTCTACTCCGGGGAGATTGGCCTGGTGCGGCCCGAACCGCCCAAGGCCTACGAAACGCTTCTGAAATGGGCAGATAAGGTTCGCAAGCTCGGCGTGCGCACGAACGCGGATACGCCGCACGATGCGCGCCTCGCGCGTGAAATGGGCGCCGAAGGCATCGGCCTTTGCCGCACCGAGCACATGTTCTTCAAGGATTTTGAGCAGCCGGAGAAGAGTGCCGAGCGCCAGCAGGCCATTCAGGAAATGATCTTGGCCGACACGGTTGAGGCGCGCCGCAAGGCTCTCGACAAGCTTCTGCCTTTCCAGCGGCGCGACTTCATCGGAATCTTCGAGGCCATGAACGGACTGCCGGTCACCGTTCGCTTGATCGATCCGCCGCTGCACGAGTTCGTGCCGCACGATCCGGACAAGCAAGCGGAGCTGGCGAGGAAAATCGGCATCAGCCCCGAAGCGGTAGCTCGCCGCGTGGAGCAGTTGCACGAAGCCAATCCCATGCTCGGCCATCGCGGCTCCCGTTTGGCGATGACCTACCCTGAGATTCTCGAGATGCAGGTGCGCGCCATCATCGAAGCGGCCATCGACTGCAAGAAGCGGGGAGTTAAAGTATTGCCTGAGATCATGATTCCGCTCACGCTCGACAAAAAGGAACTAAAGATCCTCGAAGACGCAACACGTAGAGTAGCGGATCCAATCATCGCCGCATCTAAAGTGAAACTTGAGTATTTGGTTGGCACAATGATCGAGCTGCCGCGCGCAGCGTTGCTCGCCGGACAGATCGCCGAAGTGGCGGATTTCTTCTCCTTCGGCACCAACGACCTCACCCAGACCACCATGGGGCTTTCGCGAGACGACGCCGGCAGATTCCTTCCCGAATACGTTGACCAAGCCAAGGCCGCCGTCTTCAAGGAAGATCCCTTCCAGACCCTCGACCGCGAGGGCGTTGGTCTGCTGATGGAGTGGGCCATCGCGAAGGGACGCAAGACGCGCCCCAAGCTGAAGATTGGCATCTGCGGCGAGCACGGCGGAGACTCCGACAGCGTGAAGTTCTGCCATCAGTTGAAGATGAACTACGTCAGCGCTTCGCCGTTCCGCGTGCCCATTGCCCGTCTGGCGGCAGCGCAGGCGGTGATTGAGGAAGGCAAGTCATAAGGTCGAATCGATCTTCGATTCGGAGAGCATTCGCGCCCCGCGGCCGGCGCATATTTGTTAGCGCCGTGGCGGCCGCGGCTATCGCACTGGCTGGTCTGGCCGCCTGGGGTCAAAGCCCTTCCTCAGCCTCGCTGCCTTCCTTTTCGGCGGAGCGGCTGCTTGCTCACATCCGCGTCCTCTCCTCGGACGAATTCCAGGGTCGCGCCCCCGGCACCAAGGGCGAAGACCTGTCCATCGCCTATATCCAGAAGCAGTTTCGCGAGGCCGGCCTCGAACCGGGAAATCCTGACGGCACCTACGTGCAGGACGTTCCGCTGGCCGGCATTCGTCCCGACCCGGATATGCAGCTCACCTTCACCGGTCACGGCCAGACGCTGCACCTTGCCTATCAGAAGGATTTCGTCGCCCAGACTCGCCGCTTTCTCGACTCCGTAAGCGTCAACGCCGACATGATCTTCGTCGGCTACGGCGTGCAGGCCCCCGAATACAAGTGGGACGATTTCAAGGGCGTCGACGTAAAGGGGAAAGTAATCGTCGTGCTCATCAACGACCCGCCGGTGCCCGACCCGCATATCTTCGGCGGGAAAGCGATGACCTACTACGGACGTTGGACTTACAAATATGAAAAAGCCGCGGAGTTGGGCGCGGCCGGATGCATCATCGTGCACGAAACGGGTAACGCCGGCTATCCCTGGGAAGTCGTTCGCAATAGCTGGAGCGGCGAGCAGTTCGACCTGGTGGCGGCGGACAAGAACATCCACCGGGCGGGGGTCGAAGGATGGATCACGCATGAACAGGCGCAGATTCTATTCCGCGCCGCGGGTCTCGATTTCGAGGCCGAAAAGAAAAAGGCGGTGAGCGCGGATTTTCACGCCGTGCCTCTGGGCATGCGCGCGAAGATCGACATTCACAATTCGCTGCGCACCATTCTTTCGCACAACGTCATCGCCAAGCGCACTGGCAGCGACCCGGCGCTGAAGAATCAGTACGTCATCTACACCGCGCACTGGGATCATCTCGGCACGCAACCCGATGCCTCCGGCGCAATGCAGATTTATCACGGTGCGGTCGATAACGCGTCGGGTAGCGCCGCGCTGCTTGAAATCGCGCGCGCCTACGCGCAGCTGAAAACTCCGCCGCGCCGCACCATGCTGTTTCTGTCCGTCACCGCCGAGGAGCAAGGCCTGTTGGGTTCGGAATACTATGCGGAGCATCCGCTCTATCCGCTCGCGCAAACCGCCGCGGAAATCAACATGGACGGCCTGAATGTGTGGGGCCGCACCAGGGACATCACACTAGTCGGCTTCGGCAAATCCACGCTCGACGAAGTCGCCGTCAAGGCTGCAGCTGAGCAGGGAAGAATCATTCGCCCGGATCCTGAGCCGGAAAAGGGCTATTACTTCCGCTCGGACCACTTCAATTTCGCCAAATTGGGTGTGCCGGCGCTCGATCCCGACTCGGGAATCGACTACGTAGGCCGGCCCGCAGGATGGGGCCTCGCCGTGCGCGAGAAGTACACCGCGAACAACTACCACAAGCCCACAGACATCATCGAGTCTGATTGGGATATGCGCGGCGCGCTGGAAGATTGCCAGCTGTTTTTCTTGATCGGCGACATGGTGGCGAATGCCGAAAAAATGCCCGTCTGGAAGCCCAACGCCGAGTTTAAAGCCATCCGCGAAGCGTCGCTGAAGAGCGCGGCCCCATCGTCCAAGTAAGGCCCGCGCACATCGTACCGCGTCGAACCGCATCGCCCGGCAGCGCTAAACTACGTCGGCATTCTAAGGAAGAAGTAAGCGCCCAGAAGTCCGAAAATAGCGTCCGGCGCCCAGGCCGACAGCAGTGCCGGAAGCTGTCCCACCGATCCCATGGCCTCAAATAGCGCCGCCGTGGACCAATAGACGATCGCGATTCCCACCGCCAGCGCCAATCCGCCCACCGCGCCTCGCGTTCCCACCAGAAAAGCGAAGGGCGCGCCCAAAAACACGATGATCGCGGCGATCAGCGGAAACGCAAATTTCTTCTGCCACTGAACGGAAAGCCGCGCCGTATCGAAGCCCGCCTGCCGCAGGCTGGAAATGTACTCGCCCAATTCGCTCCAGGTCATTTGATACGACTGGCGCACCTCCCGCCGGAAGTAGCTCGGCGGTTCGGTCAGTTCGGGCGGCGAAGAAGCCTTGAACGGGTCGTAGCGCACCAGTCCACCGTCGCTTCCGAAGTCGCGCACCCAGCCGCCCGTCAGAATCCAGCTGTTCTGCGTGGGTCCCATGTCGGCCCGGTCGGCGAAAATTCTGCGGCGTATTTGGAAGCTGTCCGGATCAATCTCGAAAACGTTGAGCCCGCCGAACATTTGCCGGTCGGGATCGAACAGCTCGTAGTTGTAGAGCTTCGAATTCTCACCGAAGATCCACTGTCGCGCGGGCTGGAAGTACGTCTGCGCCGGGCGGCCCTTGATGCGGTTCCGCAAAGCGTCTTGCCGCTGGTTGGCGTAGGGAAGCACGGTGTCGTCGAGTGCGAACATTCCTACCGAGAGCACGCACCCGGCCAGCAGCAGCGGCAGCACCAGCCGGTAGAGACTGATGCCGCTGGCTTTCAGCGCCGTCACTTCATTGTTTTTTGCCAGCAATGCCAGCGTGACCAGCGTCGCCACCAAGATTGCAAGCGGCGCAAGCTGGTAGATAGTCTCCGGCGCGAGATAGCGGAAGTAATTCAGCACCGTCAGCAACCCGATATGATTGCGCGAAATATCCGCCAGCAAGTCGAACAGCGTGAACGCGTCGAAGATCACCACGAACGCCGCCAGCAAAACAAAAAAGTAATAAAAGAACTGTTGCAGCAGGTAGACGTCCACCAGCATCGGAAAAGCCATGGTCGTTCGCGCGCGCGCCATTTTCCCTAGGCCCACTCCCGGACGCGCGATGGTGATCGGCCCGTTCGATACTCCGTTGGACGCTACCGCCGCGCCGGCCCCAATCTTCCCATTTCCGTTTTTCGCCCGCTCCGGCCGGAGCGATTCGATCCACGTCACAATCCGGTTGGGCTTGCGAATATTTTCGATGCGCAGGAAAAACACTGTGCCCACGGCCAGCGCGGCGATGTTAGCCGCCCACACGCCGAGCCAAGGCGCGATGCGCCCCTGCTCGGCGGTGTGATAGCCGTAGACGAACAGAAAATAGTAGCCGCCGATCAGCACCAGCGCCAGGATCAGCCCCGCAGCCCGTCCTCCGCGTCGTGGACGCACGCCCAGCGGCACGCCCAGCAGCGCAAACACCAGGCAAGCGGCAGGGAAGGCGATACGCCGTTGCAGCTCGACGCGAGATTCGATCGCCCGCGGCCCGTTATCCGCCAGTAATTGACCGACCGACTGCTCCGATACCGTCAGCGGTGAATTTTTCGGCGGCACTGCAGGCGGCAAAACCTGAATGGGAATGTCGCTCTCGCCGAACGTGGTGACGTTGTAGCGTTGCCGGTCGTGCGGGTCGTACTCGTGCTCGCTGCCCGCGCCCAGATGAAGTTCCGCCTGCCCGGCCGGGCCGCCGGTAACCACCTGCGCGTCTTTCGCTACGGTGATGACCGACACATCAGCGGCCCTCGCGCCGCTTCCCGTCGCCCTCGAACCCGGCTCGCCCTGCGAAGCCAGAAAAACTCCTCGCCAGTGGGTAGCCGCAGCTTCGACGTCTTGCACGTATAATATGATGTGCGGGAATCGCTCATCGAAGACGCGTGGCTGCACCGAAAAGGGAGCTTGCGAAGCCAACAGGCGCGCTTCCAGCCGGTTCAGAGTTCGCCACGACGCTGGCCCCAGCCAGAAAGTGGTGGCCAGCGTAACCACGCCGGTTACGGCGGCCACGAAGCCGATGGGCACCAGGAGTCGCCGCAGGCTGATGCCCGACGCATGGATGGCCACGATTTCGCTATCTGCCGAAAGTCGCCCAAGACCAATCAGCACGCCCACCAGCACCGCCATGGGCAGCGTGAAAGCGAGTACCGGGGGAATCGTGCACAGGAATAGCAGCGCCACATTTCCGAATCCCGCCGTGTGGCGAACCACCAACTCCATCAGCCGCACCAATTGCGGCACGAAAAATACGAATGTAAAGACAGCTAGACCCAGGAACGCGTGAGAAATTACTTCGCGGCAGATGTAACGATCGAGAAGGCGCATCGGAGCGCGGCTCATTCTAGCACCCGGCAGCTTCGGGATGGACGCGCCAAATGCAAAATCATGAGTGTTCGGCAATGACACAGGACGAGTATCTGGGCGTGCGACGTAGAGGGGGCGAGTTTTGGGGCGCATAAACCTGGCGATTCTTTGGCACATGCATCAGCCGCAATACCGCGATCCGGCCACCGGCCAATACATGCTTCCTTGGACGCGCCTGCACGCCCTAAAGGATTACTGGGGAATGGTAAAAATCCTCGAAGAGTTTCCGGGCGTGCACCTGACCGTCAATTTCGTGCCGTTGCTCGCCGAGCAGATCGAGGAATACGCCAGCGGCGCCTTCAAGGAGGCTTGGTTTGAGATTGCCTTTGCCCCCGCTGACAGCCTTACGGAGAGCCAGAAGCGCGCCGCCATCGAGCGCGCTTTCCAGGTCAACGAGTTGGCTTTGAATCGCTGGCCGCGCTTTGCGGACCTCGCCGCGCAGATGCGTTCCGGCGGCCCGGAGGCCTGCGTCGCCCATTGGAACGTGCGCGATTGGCGCGACCTGCAGATTCTCTCGCAGCTCGCATGGATGGACGAGGAATATCTCGCCAAAGACCCTGCCGTTCGCAAGCTTTCCGAGAAGGGATTGAACTTCACGGAAGAAGACAAGGCCGTCCTGCTGGATAAGCAGCACGAGCTCCTCGCCGCCGTGCTTCCGGAGTATCACCGCGCGGCCGCCCGCGGGCAGATCGAAATCTCGACCACGCCGTACTATCACCCCATTCTTCCCCTGCTGTGCGACACCGACATCGCCCGCGTCTCGAACCCGCACACTCCGCTGCCGCATCCCGCGTTCCGCTACCCGCAGGATGCCCGCGCGCAGCTCGAACGCTCGCGCCACTTGCACGAAAGAGTCTTCGGAAAACCGCCCGCCGGCCTGTGGCCCTCCGAGGGTTCGGTTTCCAATCAAACTCTCGATATCGCCGCCGAGCTTGGCTTCCGGTGGTTTGCCACCGATGAAGGTGTGCTGGGGCGTTCACTGAACGTGGGATTCTGGCGCGACTCGGCCGGCTATCCGGAAAATGGGCCGGACCTCTATTCGCCGTGGAAATTCAAGCGGCCACAGGGCGACATCTCCGGATTTTTTCGCGACCACTACATTTCGGATTTGGTCGGATTCGTCTACAGCCGCATGGGCGCCGACGCCGCAGCCGAAGATCTGCACCGCCGCATTCGCATGATCGGAGATCGCGAGCCCTACGGCAAAACCGCCACCGTAAGCCTGATCCTCGACGGCGAAAACGCCTGGGAATATTACGCCGGGAACGGCCGCGACTTTCTACGCAAGTTCTACGGCCGCATCGAACAGGATTCCGACATTCAAGCGCTCACCATGAGCGAAGCCCTTGAGGCCCGCTCCGCCGACATACCATGTCTTGAAGGAATCTTCCCGGCCTCCTGGATCAGCGCCAATTTCGACGTCTGGATCGGCGACGCCGAAGACGTTCGCGCCTGGGATCTGCTGCGCGACGCGCGCCAAACCTACGAGCGAGTCTGTGGCAATCGCATCCCAGCGGCCGATGCCGTTGCTCGCACGGATGAGCAGAAGCGCGCCCAGCGTGCCTACGAAGCCATTCTCGCCGCCGAAGGCAGCGACTGGTGTTGGTGGTACGGGCCCGAGCACCACTCCGCGAATGACGCCGACTTCGACGTGCTCTACCGCAAGCACCTCACCGAAATCTACAATGCACTGGGCGAGCAAGCGCCCGAGGCGCTGGCGCATCCCATCAATCGCGCTCCGCAGCGCGAACGCCGCGAGCAAGTCTCTGCCTTCCTCGACGTCAACGTTGACGGACGCGAAAGCAGCTACTTCGAATGGCTCGGCGCTGGAGTCTGCGCTACCGACCGCCGCACCAGCGCGATGCACGGCAGGCAGTGCGTCCTGGGCGACCTCTACTACGGCTTCAGCCCCACTCATTTTTATCTGCGCGTCGATCCCATTCCGGAGGCCATGTGCGCCATGCCGGATTTTCAAATGCGGCTCACTATGTGGGACGCCCGCGAAACGCGAATCACTTTCGTCGTGCAGAAGGAAAAACTCACCCAGTCGATCGTGGAGCAGGGAGGAGTCTGCCTGCTGAAGCCCGGCCGCGCTGTCACCGCCGCCTACGGAAAAGTCCTGGAAGTCGGACTGGCGCGCGAACTCTTCGATCTACGCGGCCAGCGCGAAATCCTGGTCAGCATGGCACTGTGGAGCGGCGGCCTCCCGGTCGACGTGCTCCCCCTGGAAGGCATGCTCCAAATCCCCCTCGGCGAAGAGAACTTCGCTTGGCCGCCTGAGTAGCAGTCAAGTATCTACGCGCGTTGCTGCGTGTTCGCGGCGGGTGCCGCACCCTTGCGGTGTTCAAGGGTGCGGTTCTTGCCTTTGGTTGTCATCCCGACAGAGACCGTTTCTCAGGTCGACGCCTGCCCGCCGTGGCGGGAGGGATCTCTCTTCGCGGTCCATTTCCGACCCCGCGGATCCCACGGCCCCATCCGCTCGTATTCATTGACTTTCTCCCGGCGCGGCGAGATAGTCTCTGCGTCCCTCTGTCGGGATGATCGAAAGCACCACCACTAATTGCTGTTGGCTCGGCTGCATTTGAGCCGCCCAATCTGGTCGCGAGAGCTCTACTCGCCGCCGGAGGAGGGCCTAAATGAAAAAGATGTACTTGTATGGTGTGCCTTCTGGCGCTCGCCGTAGGCACTGGCTAGTTTCCTCGGCAGTCGATACTACGCCCGGCGCTCGATGCCATTATCACGTTCGCCCGGCCGCGCGTCACCGCAACCTCGCAGTTTGAAGTTTCTCGCCCGCGCTGCGCCTGTATCTTCACCTCGCACCGTCCCGCTAGCTTCGCTCCCAACCGCGAGGCGAACCGCGCTCCCCACCAGCGGACTAGCCGACAATCTCCCGCTTCGCGCCAAAGCACCGCTCTCGCTGCCCATATCCTTCGAACCGAACGTGGGTCAAGCCGATCCACAGATTCAATGGATCGGGCGCGGCAGGGGATTGAGCGTTTTCCTCACTCCTCGCGGCATCGACTTGCAAGTTCCCACGGCCGGGAGTGCAGCTTCCCATGGCGGCACTGCGCCCGGTGTCCTCCGCATGACGCTCGCCGCCAACTCGCCTCTCGATTGGACGGGCCAGGAAGAGCTTCCCGGCAAGACTAATTACTTCCTCGGCAACGATCCGCGTCTCTGGCACACAAACGTCCCGCACTTCGCCAAGGCGCAGACTCGCCAGAGCGCCAACAATCTGGGCGTCTCCATCTACGACAATGGCGAAAACCTCGAATACGACCTGCGCGTGCCGCCCGGCATAGACGCGCGCAAGATTCGCCTCCGCATCGCGGGCGCCGACGCAAAGCATCTCGCAAGTAACGGCGATCTGCTGCTCACACTAGGAGCGAACACCATAACCATCGGCCGCCCGGCCATTTTCGAGGATTCGTTCGCAACCCCCGCCGTAAAAAGGGTCAGCGAGCGGCGAAAAGTCTCCGGCGGTTTCGTGCTCGAAGCAGATGGTTCCGTTGGCATCAGCGTCGGCGCTCACGATCGGCGCGCCGGCTTGCTCGTCGATCCGTCCATTTCGGTGAGTTACGCGACTTTCCTTGGAGGTAGCGGAACAGATACCGCCGCAAGCGTCGCCGTCGATTCTTTGGGAAAGATTTACGTGGGTGGGACCACGACCTCCGCCTCCAGCTTTACCGAAAACAGCAAGCGCATCGGAGGCGTTGACGGCCCTTCCGAATTTTTCATCGCGAAAATTGATCCCGGCATGACCGGCCCCGGTTCGCTCGTCTACCTCACGTTTTTGGGCGGCACCGGCCCGCAAACGGGAGGTCTTCTCGCGCTCGACGCATCCGGCGACGCCGCCATCACCGGCACAACGACGGCCGCCGATTTTCCCGTGACCGGCGGGAGCCTGCCGACCGCCGCGCTAACCAGCGGCCAGGGTAACGACGTGATCGTTAGCGAGATCGATCCCACCGGCAGCCAACTCGTCTTTTCGGTATTTTTCGGGGGCACCGGAACTGAATCCGTAAACGGCGCTGGCGGCATCGCCATGGGTCCTGGCGGCAGCGTCTACATCGCCTCCGATACGAACCCTACCTCGCTCGACACAAATTCTCCCGACCTGCCCGTCACATCCGGCGCTATGCAGACAACCTGGGACGGCCAAAGAACCGATGGTTTTCTCGCGATTTTCCAGCCGCCCGCATCAGATGGAGTCGCACCGGTCCTGAGTTACTGCTCCTACCTGGGCACAAATTCAACCGGCGGAATGTACATCGGCGGCATCGCGGTCGATTCCGCGGGCGACGTCTATATCGACGGTGCCTCCAATAATTCCGTCAACGGTTTCCCGACCCTCAAGGCTTTGGCTTTCGAACCTGCGATCAGCGCAGGCGGGTTTGACGCGTTCGTCATGAAAATTTCGCCCACTGGACTGGCCGCAACGGATCTGGTGTATGCCACGCTCCTCGGCGGATCATCCTCCGACGCCGCAAACGCCATAGCCATCGACTCGGCGACGCCTCCCAACGCCTACATTGTCGGCACGACCCAATCGACGGACTTTCCCGTCGCTAGAGCGACGACGCCCGGATACCAGGCAACTCTGTACCCCGGCGCTGCAGCCAACGCTTTCCTTTCCGTCATCGGGCAGGACTCGAGCGGCAACGCCACCTTGACCTATTCGACCTACCTCGGGGGATCCTCGAATGACTCCGCCCTCGGCGTAGCCCTCGTGCCTCCCGGCACCGGAACCCCTCTGGCGGTATATGTCGCGGGCGTCACGACCTCCTGGAATTTTCCCTGGCACGATAATCTTCAGCCGTTCAACGGCGCGCAGGATGCCTTCGTCGCCAAATTCAACACCGCCGTGCCCGGCGCAGCCTCGCTGATCTACGCCACGCCGCTGGGCGGCACCTCGCCCTCCGGGATGGCACTAACCGCCGCAAGCTCCGTGGTAGCGGAAACCGGCACAGCAGGGAATCGTGCCTTCGTCGCCGGCCGCACGACCGCATCCGACTTTCCGACAGCGATCACCACCGCAGGCACCCCAGTCGACGGCGTGCAAGCCGTTTGTGGGAGCTGCCAGATTTCGCCGCCCGCAACTTCGAACTCCACGGACGCCTTTCTCGTCGAGATCGACGAGAGCTCGACCGCGATGCCCAGCGTCAGCTTCAACCTTCCCTCGCTGTCGTTTTCTCCCGTAACTCCCGGCAGCTCGATCGTCTCGCAAGCGGTCGCGGTATTGAACACTGGCGAAATGCCGCTCAACATTTCGAGCTTGCAGATCATCGGATCGCAGGAGTTCACGATTCCCGCGCTCACTGAATCCCCTGCGTGCCTAGCCGCTATCAGTCCGGCTCAGCCGGCCGGTTGCAGTTTTCAAGTGGGATTCGCGCCTCTCACAGCCGGTCCAAAGCATGCCCTCTTGTCAGTCACCGACAACGCGCCGGGCAGCCCGCAGATATTAGAACTCAGCGGCACCGGCGAAGGTCCCGATGCCGTTGTCTCGCCGCTGAGCATCGCTTTTGGAAATCAGCCCCAAGGCATCCCGGCTCCGCAGCAAGTGATTACCGTCACGAACGCGGGCGACGAGAGCATGAACATCACAAGCGTTGCTGTCGCCGGCGCCAATCCCACGGAATTTTCCTTGTCGGCGAACAGCTCGACCACTCCCTGCGAATCAATCACTATTCTCTCCAGCCAATCAAGCTGCACCCTGGCAGTAGGTTTCTCGCCGCAAGGCACCGGTCCGTTTCAAGCGCAGATCAACATCACCGACAACTCGGCGGGCGGCTCGACACTTCAATCAGTCGCCCTCATCGGCACCGGCACCGCGGCTGCTCCGGTGGCAAATATTCTTCCAGCCGTGATGGCCCTGGGATTCGGCAGCCTCTCCACCCAGGCCGTGAGCGCCCCGCAGGACGTCACGCTCCAAAACATCGGCAGTGCGCCCATGAACATCTCCAGCATTGCCATCACTGGCGCGAACCTGGCGGACTTCGTCATCGTCTCCCCGCTTAACGGATCGCCGTGTCCCGCGTCGGGCGGCGTGCTGGCGTCCGGCAACGCCAACTCGACTTGCAATGTGGGCGTCCAATTCGCGCCGCAGACCGCAGGTGCGAAGGTCGCCAGCCTAACCTTCATAGACAACGCCGCGGGCAGCCCGCAGCAGGTGTCACTCACCGGCACAGCCACCGTCGCTTCCGTGCTGCAGGCTTCACCGAGCGTGCTGCCATTTGGTCAGCAGAGTGAAGGCACCTCCAGCGCGGCCCAGGCCGTCACGCTCACGAACAACGGTGCCTCGCCGGCCGCCGCGAGCGGCGTCTCTTTGTCGGGCACATCCGATTTCATCATCGCCAATCCCTGCAATGTCGTTCCGCCTGGCAAAAGCTGCCAGGTCAGCGTCACCTTCAGCCCGGCGAGGTCTACATCGCCTGGCAACCGCTCGGCCACACTCAACGTCCCGGGAGGTACGCCCGCAACAGTTCTGCTTTCCGGCGTAGCCACTCAATCCAGCATCTCACTCCCGGCCAGCTTCAATTTCGGTAGCCAGCTTGCCGGCACGTCCGGCACGCCCCAGCCGCTCACAGTTACCAACAACAGTTCCGGCCTCTTTGCGGGCGCGCTAACCGTCACGGCCGCGAGCGTCTCTAGCGACTTCGCGATTTCGTCCGACTCTTGCGCGTCGGCGCAAACCGCCCCAGGCGGCACGTGCACCATCCAGATCGCCTTCTCCCCCCAGGCCGGCAGCTCGTGCGCGACGCCCAGCCGTGCCGCGAATTTGTTGCTCACAGACAACGCCCCCGGCAGCCCGCACTCCGTTCCGCTCAGCGGCACGGCCATGGATTTCTGCTTCAACGCACCCGGCGGCCAAGCCGTCAGCGTTCCCATCGCGCCCGGCGCCGCGATTCCGCCTTACAACGTTCAGATGACTTCCTCCGCCGGGTTCACAGGCTCCGTCGGACTCGCATGCACGCCGCCCTCGGGCGTCGGCATCACCTGCTCCGCGCTACCGGCTACAGTGAACGTCACACCCGGCGCGCCCGGCATGTTCCAGATAACCGGCACGACGACCGCCGGGACAACCACCCTCCTCCCGCCTGAGCGCAAGTTTCCTCCAACGGCCAGCGCCCGGCGCTTCGCCTTAATCCTCGCGATTAGTTTGTTGTTGGGCGCTGCTGGGGTGAGCGTGCTCAGATCGGCGGAACGCAAGCCGCGCAAATTTGCGGCTACACTCGCGCGGCTCGCGCAGGCCGGCGCCTTGCTATTGGGTTTCGCAGCTGGAATGGCTGCTTGCGGTGGCGGAGGGGGCGCCGCCAGCGATCCGCCGGCCGCTACTCCGCCGGGAACCTACACGCTAACGGTTACGGCCACGACGACGGCCAGTGGGGCGGCAGGCTCGACCCAAACCTCGCGAACCTCGCAATTCACCTTCACCGTGAACTAGCGGCGATCCGAGCGCCCCTGTTTTAGGGTTGGCATTGCCTTTGTAGCGGCCGCCTTTAGGCGGGCGTATTTGCCCTTCCGGGTGCCCCATCTGGCGCGCTTCTTGCGCCAGGTGGGATCTTGCTTCTGTCTTTCGTAGCGTCGCAGCCTGAACTTGTCCGAGCTTAGCCGAGCGAGCGAAGTAGCCTTTGCCTTAGCATTGCCTTTGTAGCGGCCGCCTCGCCTTCTAGGCGGGCGCATTTGCCTCGGGAGTCTCCAGCGAGGTGGTTTTTTAGGGGGTCGGAGCTTCAGCTCCGACATGAAATGCGTCTTCCTCAGGGGTTTTAACCCCTGAGGCGCCGGCAGTACTAAAACGCCTTCGCCGCCAGGTCGCGCGGCCGCGAGCCCACGGGAATCAGCGTCATCAAGCTCCCCGTGCGCACGCGAATCGCCGCCAGATCATTCGACGCCGCATCCACCACCAGCAGGATGTCGCCGCCGGGCGAGAGCAGGCAGGTCGTCGGCGTTTGCCCGACCGAGATCACTAGGTTGTCGCGTCCATCCGCGCTCCGCGTCACTTGCCGTGTTTGCACCTGCACCGGTACGATGTGCCCGGCCGCCGAGTCGACGGCGTAGAGCGTCTGCGCGTCCGGCGTCAGAGTCCCCGAGGTCGGCGCCATGCCCAGCAGCAGAAAGTCGCCCACTTCGTCGGTCTGCGTGTTCACGATGATCAACCCGTGCGCCTGGGCCGATAGAATGTAAAGCTCGCCGCCGTCCGGTTTCAGAATCAAATCGTCCGCCCGTGCGCCCAGCGAAATATTGGAAAGAAGCGCGCCGCGCCTCAGATCCACCGCCGAAATCTCATCGCGCGTTCCGGAGCTTACGAAAGCCTTCGAACCGTCCGGCAGGATCGCCACTTGCTCCGGATCCTGCGTCACCGGGATCACGCCGCGCGGCGCGAGCGAAGTCGCGTCGTAAACCGACACCGTCGAGTCATCGCGGTTTGACACCACCACGATGTCGCCCGCGTCCGCCACACGCGCGATCCACGGCCGCCGCCCCGTTCGCGCCCGCGCCACCACCTGCCGCGTCGCGCAATCGATGGCCACCAGCGTGTTTGATCCGGACGCCGCCACGTAGGCGCGCGAGCCGTCGGCGGAAAAATCCAGCGCGTAGGGCGCCGCGCCCACCGGGATGCGCGCGACGATTGTGTTCGTGGATACGTCCAGCACCCACGCCATTCCCTCCGCGCTGCTCAAGCCCCAAATTTCCTTGCGCGTCGGGTTCGCGCGGATTCCCGTCGGCTGCGGGCCCACGGGAATCGTGGCTGCGGGCGAAAGCGTCACCAGGTTGACGGCCGTCACCGTGCCGTCACCCGTGTTGCCGACGTAGGCGAAAAGCCTTAGGTCCGGGCGTACCAGCGACGGACGCAGGTCCAGCGCCACTTCGCGAATCCCCAATCCCAAAAGTAGTGCGAGCAGAAAGAGCAGCCGGAAGTTGAAGCGGAATTTCATGTCTATGGTTTTATGGTGGGCGTCGCTTTATCTTTTGTAGCGGCCGCCTTCAGGCGGGCGTTTTGTCTTGGCTGTTGCCTTTACGGGTGTTTCGATGTCGTTCTTGTCTTGAGCCTGCCTTTACGGGTGCCCCATCTGCCGCGCTTTTTGCGGCAGGTGGGTCTTGTCTTTCGTAGCGGCCGCCGGAACTTGTCCGACTCTGTCGGAGGCGGGCGCCTTTTCCTCGGGCCTTGCCTTTGTTCTTGGTGTCATCCCGAGCGAGGCCGCCCGTTTTTTGTTTTGGGCGGCCGACGAGGGATCTCTCTGCTTGCCGTCGTCTCCACTGTCACTCAAAATTCACAAATTCAACATCGCCTTGCGCCGATTCCACGTAATCGTCGCGGCGATCAGCAACAGCACCACGTCTCCGACCATGTTGCCGTGCAATACCGTGATGCGCGCGATGATGGCCCCAATCATCGTCGCCGTAATCAAAAATCCGCCGAACGAGCACAGCCTCGGAACCAGCAGCAGGATCGCGCCGGTCACTTCCACGCACCCCGTGAAATACCGGAACCATTGCCCCACGCCAAGCTCCGCAAACTGCTCCACCATGTGCGGATTGCCCAGCAGCTTCGATCCGCCCGCCATCAAGTACAGCGCCGCCATCAGAATCTGCAGCGCCCACAGGGTGACGTTCAGCCACCGCGGCATTCGCCCGGCAGCTGCAGCCGAACTCGCATTGGACGACACAGTCTCGGAAGACATCCATTCACCTCTTTCGGGACACGGGGGAAGAAGTTGGAGGCGCGGGGCGGAATCGAACCGCCGATAAAGGTTTTGCAGACCTTTGCCTTACCACTTGGCGACCGCGCCGAATGCGGCCTCGCAAATCATAACATCGCCCGCCAGCCGCTTCAATGCGCGGCCGCGAGAGTGATCGGTGACTAGTGAGTAGTGATTCCCGGCGGCACCTCTGCCTTTGCGGGCGCCCCATCGGTGACTCGGAGAGCGGTCGTAGGGGCGCTGCTTGCTGCGCCCTCTGTGCCTTTGCCGTCGCTTTTCCGGGTGCCCCATCTGGCGCGCTTTTTGCGACAGGTGGGTCTTGCTTTTGTCTTTCTTAGTGTTGCGGGTGCCGCACCCTTGTGGCGTCCAAGGGTGCGGTTCTTGATTTTTCTTTTCCGTGTCGTCCCGAGCGAGGCCGCCCGTTTTTGTTCGGGGCGGCCAGAGCCTGCCCGCCGTGGCGGGAGGGATCTCTCTTCGCCTTGTCTCTCGCCGTTGCCCTCCACCGCTGGCGACTTCTAATTCGGGTCGCCAGCGGCGGTTGGCCGTTGCCTTTGTAGCGGCCGCCTAATTGTCCCAGCCCGCGGGGCGTTTTTGCTTTTCGCTTTCGCCTCAATCCAACAAATCGACGAAATTCAAAATCGAATACGTCGCCGGATTGTACAGAACCACGTATCCCTGGAAATATCCGAACACGTAGCCCGGAGGTGGCGGCGGAAAATATCCGATCAGGTGCGGCGGCAGCGGAGTGAAATAGCCGCGATACCCATAAGGAATGTATCCGCCGATGATGAATATCGGACGGTGCCCCCGGTTGATGTATCCCAGGTTGCGATAGTAGTACCGCCGCAAATAATCGCGATCGTTCGGACGCCAGTAATACGGTGGCCTCCCCGGTGGGTAGTTACCCGGCGGACGCGACGGCGGCGGATAAATACCTGGCGGCCTGGGCTTGCCCGGCTGAGGTGGCGGATAGATGCCCGGCGGTTTCCCCCCATTAGGCGGTTTGCCGGGGTTAGGTGGCTTGCCCGGCTGCGGTGGTGGATAAATCCCCGGCGGCTTACCCGGGTTCCCGGAATTCGGTGGTCTCCCTGGATTGCCGCCTCCTGGATTTCCCGGTCTGGATGGCGGCGCACCGCCCCCTGGTTTTCCTGGCTTCGATGGCGGTCCGCCACCACCGGGATTTCCCGGCGGTGGATTGATTCCCGGCTGCCCGCCACCATTCTGATTCAGCGGAGCAGCCGCACACGCGAGCGAGAGCGTCGCCGCGAGCGCCGGCAATAGTGCGTATCGGATGAATTTCCAGCGAATCATTGCGTCTCCTCCTGTTGGAATGAAAACAAAAGCGCAAAACTAAAGAATAAGGTGCCAGTATAATCCCGAAGCCCCACCCACAGAAAATTATGGACTCCCGGTAGTGATCAGGAGTTGGCGCTCAGATGAGCGCGAAACCGAAACCGCACATGGAGCAGTCCATGCAAGTGCTAGCCGCGATTACCAGCCCATTTGGCTCCATCCGCTTAAGGATGATCGCGCTGTAGTTATTCATGCGTTCGGGGCGTCGCTTCAGGGGAGCCGGCAGAATTGCAGCGAGCCGTGCCGCCTGTTGCCGGCCGATATTCCGGGCTGCGGTTTCGTCGTAGTAACGACACGCCGCTTCCGCACCATAAATACCGGGGCCCCATTCGACCACGTTCAGGTATATCTCCAGAATGCGCTGTTTGCCGAGGACGAATTCGGCCACCGGTACCAGTGTGGCCTCTGCGCCCTTGCGGAGGACAGAGCGGCCCGTTCCGAAGAATAGGTTTTTTACCAGTTGCTGCGGTGATGGTGGAGGCTCCGCGAGCTGCGATCACCTTCCAAATCGTCTTGCGGCAGCGATTTGGATCTGGTGCCAATCGAATCCATGGTGCTGGTAGAAGCGCGCGTCCTCCGCGGCGATTACAGCGTGCTGGAGATCGGGCGAGATTTGGCTGAGCGGAATGAATTCGTAGCGTTCGCGATACGGCGTGTGGTGAATCCAGGCCTGCAAGCGGCGCTGGATGTGCACCGCGGTTGTGGGTGGGTCGATCCAGCGGGCGGCCACAAGGATCAGCGCGGCAAGCGACCAAAGAAGCACCACGCCGATGACAAGCCATCGAATAAAGGAGCGGAGGAAGCCCGTCCGAAGCGGCGTCTTGGTATCGGCATTCGGCATGCAGTCGCATTTCAGAATAACAGCTTGGGCAGGGTTGCCGTCGAAGGGTCATCTCGTTCGCGCGAATACACGGTGCTGCGCCCTGAAAAGGGTACTAGCCTGGCGCTCGTCTGGTAATCCGACTCACCGGGACTTAATGCTCCGGACCTTCGTTTTGTGTTAGGGTTTTCGGCTCAAGGAAGAGGCATTAAGGAGGGAAGAACATGGTAGATCCGGCGCAATCCCGCTCTCCGCGCGATCATTGATTAGTTTGAACAACAACCGGAAAACGAAACTCGCGCCATCCTCCACCCCAATTCGCCGTGATGGCCAAGCTCTTCCCGTCATTGTGCAACGCAAAATCAACTAATTCTCGCTCGTCGATGGGCTGTATCGTTTCGATAATTTGGAGTGATCGCAAATCGACAATCAGCAACTTCGTGCCGTGCGGCACCTGCCCCTCGACAAGCAGGGGAAGGTGATACATCTGCACAGGGATAGCGGCGAAGCGTCCGTCGGAACTGAATTCCGGCATGCCCGGGAACTCAAACCAGCGGATGTGATGTGGAGTCTCCGGAAGATTCAATTGGCGAAAAGAGCGATCAACGAAGTTATACAGCCAGAGCCTTCTCTCAGCCAACAACATGGCAAGATCAGGCGATGGGAAACCGAGATTTGGTTGACCGCTGCCAATCACGCGATCATTGGGAGGAGGGGGAATCTCGTGAGCAGGTGCATCTGAATCGAGTAGAGAGGTGGAAGTCAGCGTACATCGAGGCTGGCGATCAATTCTCTCGGAATAGACTGGACAAAGAAACCAAACGCGGACATCGCGGAAATCGAATGTGGAACGTGAAACCTCGGCCCACTGCGGTCCTGTTACCGTATGCGCGATGGAGGTGAGCGATCCATCTTCGCTTACGAGTTGTGTTGCAATCTCTGGCTCGCCTGTTGGCCGATAATGCATTTGCGATACGCCCAGCGTTTCGGAGTCGTTGATAAACCCGATCGGTTGCACATTGGATCGAATGGGGAATGCTGCTAGCACATGCACAGTGTGCGTAATCTTCCTAACTTCAAGATCGAGCAGTTCGACTAGGATTCCTCCCTCGATTGGTATAGCAAGGGCCCCGGTTTTTGATGATTGGGATACAGCGACTTGGCATGAAACAGGAAATGAACTAGGGGGTACCGGCACGGGGACATCACCCACGGGGTTCGATATGGGAACGGAACCTTCCAACTCTCGCGCGAGGTCGACCCTCTGCCCATTAAGGCGAACAATCGATATGCTGAATGAGTGAGATGTGACACTCGCCTGGACCAAGTCGCCTGATCCGGAGTATTGCGTACACAACTGGACTGCTGGCTCACTTAGAGGACGCGTCTGTGGCCGAAGCGTTGGGTGTGCTCCCAGAATTGTGGTTAGCGCGACAACCAGAAGAAGAAATTGGCGGCTTTGCACGACAGAAGTTTACCGCATCCTGCTAAGTTGAACCGCTCTGTCGTCTGGGTGCTCGGCAACCAGCCGTTACCGTCCACACGCAGCACTAGACGATTATTTCAACCCCGCAACTGCAAATTCAGCATGTTCCTTGCCACTACATCTTGTAGATCGGTGACTTCCTTCAGGTGGCCAAGGACAAATGCTGTCAGCTCGTAGGATTGCCTGTTGGCTGGAGGCTCACTAACATCATGACCTGTCGCAGCCCAGGCAACGATGCTAGCCAGCAGGTTGGCGAGTTCGGCGTCGGATACTTTCTGCTCACGCCATGGCGAAAGATAATCGTGAGTTATTTGGGCGAAATTCGAGCTCTTAACGAGCTCTAGTCCTTCTTTCGTAAGTTCCATCACCTCTCCAGATACTGGATTCGCGTTGAGACCCGTCACAAACCGCCGCGGCGGACTGCCGGCTACAATTGTACGCCAGGTGCCGATTAACATCGTTGACCGGAAACTGAACGGCATCGGGTTTTCTGCTCGTTTTGCATGATTCGTCGCCCTTCTCAAAATATCCACAGACCTTTGATATTGATCTTCGTCATTTTTGCGCTCAAGCTTATGTGAGCGCCCGCAGTCCGGGCCAGGCTAGAGATGCACGGGCGGAATGAGCCAGGGATGCAAGGCGAGAGAGGTGATGCAGAGACGCAAATGACGGAGAGGACGGGAGAAGCGCGCCAAGGGCAGCAATGCCGGGCCTGTTTCTTGTGCTTCCTATGTCCCCTCTGCTCCCTACTTGGCGCCACGACCCTTCGACCCAGCCCGGAACGCCTCGATGGACTCACCCCCATGTAACTCCATCAAAACAAAAGACCGGGGTCGAACCAGCCCGGAACTTTATTCCGGCCCCTTCGACCCTCTATGTGCCTCGACCTCACGAGTTAGCGTCACGATTTCTAATCGACACTCACGCGATTAGAATCCGCCCTAAACCCATGAAAACAATCATCGGCGCATCACTCTAATCGACACAAAAATGACCTTTAGGCTTTGGATTGGTTTTGCCGGCCCCTGGACGAGGCCGGAATAGCTCTTTGACAATTTGGGAATGGAACTTGCGACGCAGGCCGCGGCGACGGGCCTCGCGCGCCACGAGTTGCTGTGCGCCTACGGATCACCAATCACTACTCACCGATCACGACTCACGGATTCAACTCACCGCAGGATTTCGACCAGCAGAACCCAGGCATTCAGCACCGAGAAAATAAAAATGGCGATGCATCCGGCGGCGATCCAATACAAGCCGCCATCGTGCCCGCCGAGCAGCAGGATTCCGCCAATGACGAACGGCAGCACCTGGAGCTGCCCCGTGACCGCATTCAGCACCGCTTCCCAGAGCGGCCTCTGAAACTTCGATCGGGCGGCGAACCCGTACCGGCATGGACGAAACCTGCAACCAAAACCCGTAAAGAGCGAATAGGAGTATCTCGACGCCCAGTGCCGGAACCGGCTGCTGGATCAGCGCCGCCATGCTGGAAACCAAAATAAGAATCAGCATGCCGATGGCAGCTGCAGCGCGAGCGGGCAGTTGGGCGGCGCGAATGATGTTCGCGATGTTCACCGACAGCGCGACGAAGACCAAGCCGGCAAGAGCCGCCGACGCGCCCGCTGCGGCAATGAAAAAGTTCGTCCACATATGGCCGCATAGTATAAGACCAAAACCGCGTCTCGCGTCGCCGTCACGCGGGCAGCCGGATGATTCGGGCGAACTTACTGGATTTCCCTGCAAAATCGCTCATCCTGTTAATATTGAAGCCTGAATTGGAATGCCCGAAATGCGGCGCGACCCTTGTGCTGCGGCCCGTGCCCGGAGCCATCGAGTTTCCCTTGCGGTTGGAGTGCCCGGAACATGGATGGATGCAAGAAGAGCCGCGCCCGATCCGAATGCGCTTTTATAAGATCGGCCGGACTGGTGATCTGCCGGTCAACCCGGCAACTGAGGAGGAAAGATGAAAACTTTTTCGATCGTATTCAGCTTTACGGACCGCACTTCGAACGCAGTGGAAGCTCTGAGCGACGTGGAAGCGTCGACGCTGCCCGTCGGCTTGGCGAAGGCCACAAGAGAATTCTGGAAGAAGCAGGATCGCAAGGCGCGGTTCGACATTCTGAAGAGCGGCTTGAAGATCTCCGTCGTCGCCGGCGAAGAGAAGGCAGAGAAGGCTACCGCGTAATCTGAAATCGCCGGAAGCGGGGCCGACTGCGAAAACGGTCGCGATAGCGGGGCGAGTCACTACAATGGCCGAGAAAAAGGCGGTCGTCAGCGATCAGGGCGTGCTGGCGACCGTGGAAACGAATACCGGCGAGGTCGCGCGATTCTCGGACGGCACCAGCGTTTTGCGTCAGCAGCCGGAAACGAATAAAGACAATCCAAATCCGTATTTCAAAGGGATTCATCTTGGGAATCTTCAGGCGGAGGTTTTCAAGGATGTGTTTCAGGTAGGGCTGACCGTTTTTCAGGTGATGATTCGCCTGAGCGATCCAGAAGCGGGAAACGCTTCAGATGGCCAGCTGAAGTTCTCCCTGCCCGCGAACGCCAAGCAAGATCGCACAAACTTCAAATTCACCGCAACGGCGAAGGATTTCGAAAAGCTCCCGGGATTGAGCGGCGCAATCGGCGAACTAGCCGGAGCCGCTGAGAACATTGTGCTAACGTTCCCCGAGAACGAAGCGCGACGAAGTATCGAAAACGCTGAAAGAAAATATTCGTCCGGGCGACGCCGTCGAGTTGATCGAACACAGCGACGGCAATTTGTGGCTCAGGCACAGCAAGCAACAACGCTAAGGAATGGCTGCCGCGACCTGTGCGGAGTACGAGCTCTCTTCATCCTGCGAATTCACTGCGGTCACCACGAAGTAGTAAGTCAGCCCAGCCTGAACGCTGCTGTCGGTAAAGCTAGTCGCCGGGACCGCCGGCGCGATCTTGGTGTAGGGTCCACCCGGTACAGTGCTGGAGTAGACGTTGTAGCCGGTCACCGAAGACGTGCTCGGATTCCAACTTAGCGAAACCGAATGTGAAGCCTGTGCGACACCGGTGCCCGACAGCGCGATGACCACAGGTGAGTTCGTCGCATTGCTGGCCACAGTAATGCTGCCGGTCGCGCTTCCCGCTGCCGCCGGATCAAACGTGGCGCTCAACGAGACGCTTTGCCCGCTCGAGAGAATCACACCCACGGCCCCGCCCGCATTGAATCCTGCGCCCGAGACGACGACGTTCGAAATCGTGACGCTGGAGCTGCCGGTGTTGGTGAGCGTCACTGTCTGGGTACTAGTGCTGGAAATGTTGACGCTGCCGAAAGCCAGGCCCGCGGAGCTGCTGCTGAGAAGGGAAGTCGCGGCGGCTTTGACCGTTAGAAGGGCGGGGCTACTCGTCGCGCTCCCGGCGCTGTTGCGAACAACTACGGTGAACTTCGCCGCGTTGTCTGAAGTCTTCGTCGCCGGCGTCGTATAGGCGGATGACGTCGCTCCATTGATTGTCACTCCGTTCTTTCGCCACTGATAAGATCAGGGGTGCCGTTCCGGCGGCGGACACCGAGAAGGTCGCGGTCTGTCCAACGGTGACGGTGTTGCCGGCTGGCTCGGTTGCGATCGAGGGCGCGGTCTCCCGCTGATGTCGCACGTTGAAGTTGTGCTGCGGCTCGGCGTGCGCGCGCGCAGCGGAGGATCCTAAGAGAACACTTAGAAGTGCAAACTGTACCGCCCGTTTCTTAACGTTTCCTGTGGAATACACTTTGCCTCCAGTGGCAGCTTTGCGCCGGCTGCTCAGGAGGCACCGGTACACAATTCGTTTTTTCAGAGAAAACTAAGGCTGGGAGCCTGAGACTGGTTGCACTCTATCCATCGCGGCAAGGAGCCTCTACTGATCGTTGGGACAGAAGAGGGACAGCTGGCATTTTGCGACTCGAACAGCGACCTCTTGTGGCCTCTGGTGGCCTTTGTCTTCGGCGCTGCGGGTAAGGTAAAAGCTCGATTGCGCCGGAAGCTTTCCATGCACTACATTGGGGCGCGTCAACAATGGCGCGGCATTGCCGCCCGGGAGAAATAGAGAAATGCCAACGAGCTCTTGGAAGGGTTACATTTCCTTCGGTCTGGTGTCCGTGCCCATCCGGCTTTTCACGGCCGCGCGATACTCGCACGTGGCGTTCCACGAGATCCACAAGAAGTGCGGAACGCGCGTGCGGCAGCAGCTGTATTGCCCCTACGATAAGGAAGTGGTGCTCGCGCGACGAGATCGCGCTGGGCTACGAAGTGGCGGAAGACAAATACGTGCTGGTCGATCCGGCGGAGCTGAAGAAATTGCAGCCGGCCTCATCGACGGCCATGGAGATTCTCCAGTTTGTGAAGCTCGCGGAAGTGGATCCCATCTATTTTGAAACTTCGTATTTCTGCGTCGCCGAAGAAGGCGGCCAGCGGGCGTACGCGCTCTTGCTGAAGGCTATGGAAAACATGGAATACGCCGCGATCGCCCAAGTGACGATGCACCAGCGGGAGCGCACGGTGATTATTCGGCCCTACGAGCATGGGCTGATCCTGCACACGATTTACTATCCGAATGAAATTCACGAAGCGAAGGGCTACGGCGAAACGACCGCGACATTGAAGAAGCAGGAGATCGATCTTGCCGAGCAATTCGCCAAGGCGCTGCTTAAGCCGTTCCATCCGGAGCAGTTCCATGACGAATACTCCAAGCGCGTCATGCAGTTGATCGAAAGCAAGAGCGAGGGCAAGCCCGGCCCGACGCCCGAGAAGATGCAGCGCGCTCGCGCCGGTCATCGATTTGATGACGGCGCTGAAGAAGAGCCTCGCCGAAAGGAAGCGTAGGGAGACTTCGTCGAAGGGCAAGAAATTCAGACAATCCGCGTAGGTGCGCGGGTAGCGGTGTAGTTGGCCATCCTATGTCGATTGACAATATATAACTACTTATATATACTCACCTTATGGCTGAGCCGCGAATGCGGATCGAGTGGGCAGGTGACTCGATGGAAAAGCTCTCAGCTTTTTCTGAGAAGCCCAGCTCCAACTTGGTTGGGATCTTGACCGCGTGCAACGCGGTCAGAGGCCGTTAGATTCCAGTTCGATGGCCCCGGCCTTGCCGGGCGTTTTTGAGTTGCGGGACGAAGACCGGGACTTCTGGTATCGGCTGTTTTACATTCAGATCGAGCACAAAATCTACGTTTTGGATTGCATCAAAAAGAAGACGAATCAGACTTCGCAGGCGGATATCGAGCGAGCGAAAGGCCGCTTAAAGGCGATAAAACAGGAACTCGCGGAACGGGCGAAAGAGGCTGAACGTGGGAAGAAAAAGTAGGCTAATAAGGCATACAACGCGCGGAAGCGTTTTGGACGACCTGAATGTTTCGCCGGAAGCTCTGGCGGCGTTCAAGCTGAAAGCGGAGCTGCGCGAGGCGATTCTCGCAAACGCTTCGAAGTATTCGCGGGCAGAATTGGAAGACATCTGGCATGAGTCTCAGCCGAGAGTCAGCGACTTCATGCGTGGGAAGATCACGAAATTCAGTCTCGAAACGCTCCTGGGGTATGCCGCACAACTTGGGATGCGCCCGCAGATCAGAACGACCGACTCCCAGAACCATGTGCGTCTGTTTGAGGCGGCCGAGGGCTAAGATCGAAGGCAGGATCAAGGCCGGGCCGGAGCCTGAGAAGGTGTAGCGCGATGACGGCGAAACAAGGAATTGTGCGCTTGATAGCAGTGACAGCCGTCCTGCTCTTTGCGGCTCATCCGTCCCTCGCGCATCATTCCCGCGCGATGTTCGATTTAGCGAAGAATGTTACGTACATGGGCGTCGTGGACGAGTATCAGTGGCAGAATCCACACAGCCACATCGTCATCACGGTTGCGTCTGATGCAAAGGACCTTTCCACCGTCGGAACTTGGGATATCGAGGCTTCGAGCATCCATATCATGGTCGACGAGGGTTGGAATCAGGCGACGTACAAGCCGGGCGACAAAATTACGCTGGTTGGGCACCCGATGAAGAACGGCTCCAAGGGTGCTTTGTTGTTCTACGCGATCAAGGATGGCAAGCGGCTGTACCGCGCCGAGCATAGATACGAGTCAGAAACGGAATAGAATCCCGTTCGGGCAGTTTCAGGATTGCGCCACTTCAGCTGCGTTATCGCTTGGCGACGAGCAGCCACATCATGAAAGCCTCAAGGCGACCATGCCGAGACAGCCAAGTAGCCCCAAGGTCGGCCAAAATATATCGGAGAAGTCGAACGACGTGACGGGTGTGAATCATAAACACCTCCACCTGCTTGCGGTGAGGGTAGGCGTCGCCATTGCAGGAGTCAAGTCGAGTACACTCCGTCATCGACGAGATCGCTATTCTAAAAACTGACTGTGTAATTTCCCGCCAGATGCGAGCGCAGATCGGCTTTCGATTCCTGGTGCTTTTTGCAATCGCATTATTCTCGGCGCGCTCGCTGTCCAGCGCCGCTCAATCCGCGCGTTACAATCTCTTTCTCGAGAGGTCATCAAGAGCCGGCTCAGAGCAATACCAGAGCGACGACCAGCGTCGCGAAAAACGCTGAACAGATGATGGCGGATGCGGTCACGAGCAAAACCTTACCTAACAGGCGTGGACGATCGAAGCTACCCAACCTAATCTGTGTGCTGCCCGGCCGCTCCCAAAAGGTAATCATTGTCGGAGCGCACTACGACCATTCGGAGGAGGGGGGCGACGGAGTGGTCGACAACTCGGAGCGGTGCGTCGCTGCTGCCGTCGCTGTACCAATCCGTGAAATTCGATCCGCGCCAGCATAGCTACATATTTATCGGTCGCCGCTACGAACGGGGCGAAATCGTTCGCGCTTCTATGTCCGACAAATGACCGCGGAACAGGTTGCGGCCACGGATGCGATGGTGAACATGGACGTGCTTGACTGGCGCCGCTGAGGTCTGGCTTAGCCATTCACAAAAATTGGCGAATGCGCTCATTTTTCACGAGTCAACAGAGATCACCTCACGTTCCACGTCGGGCAGGCGTCGAGTTCCGACTCAGAGCAGGTTTCGGTTCGCAAGATTCCCAGGATCACAATTCATCTCGCTATCGGAGCAGACGAATGACGCACACATTCTCCACACGTGGAAAGACAGGATTTCGTTCATCCGAATGGATGACTACTACCAGACGTGCCGTCTGTTGCAGCCTATCTTGCGCCTGTGCCAGTTCTTTCTGCGCCAGGCCAAAGAAACCTAATTAGAGACGGAAGCGAAATATGGCGGGAGTCAGAAGCTGGCAATACGAATGGTGCAGATGGTGCAGAGGCACAGCTGTGCATCCGCGCCAGGTTGTAGCTTTCTTGCTAGGCATATGCTACAGAGCTTAGATTCCTTCATCCGTCGCAATCTTTCCCATGGATGAGCGAGTTGGCCGAACGACCCCGCAAATGCATTTCCCCAGAAAGCCGCGCGTATCGTATCGGTGTGCTCAAACACTTTCTTTCCGTATTGCCAACCTGTCGTGAAAAACCGCCGTCTCCCGATCGGTCCCATCCGAAGAGCAAACGCGCCGCGCGCGCGGGCGCGAAGAGCACAGGTCCGCCGCGGCGGATGCCTGTGCCACAAAGGCAAAGAAAGCAAATCGCCGATCCCGCAGACGGCGCGGCGGTGACGAGAGGAATGCTAGAGCAAGACCCACCTGTCGCTGAAAAACGCGCCAGATGGGGCACCCGGAAAAGCGAAGGCGCCTCGCGCGCGAGCGCGAAGAGCACAGGTCCGCCGCACCGGGATGCCTGTGCCGCAAAGGCAAAGAAACAAAGAGAACAGCGAAGAGGGATCCTTCACTTCGTTCAGGATGACGAGCTTGGCCGGGGCGTCAGTGGGCGGACTGGTCGAATTCGCGCATCCAGTCTTTTTTCTTTAGGACTTCGCGGGGGCGCGAGCCGTCGGGCGGGCCCACGATGCCGTCCTTCTCCATGAGGTCGATCAGGCGGGCTGCGCGTCCGTAGCCGACTCGCAGCCGGCGTTGCAGCGTAGATGTCGAGGCGCGGCCCATTTCGCACACCACGCGAACGGCGTCCTGGTAGAGGTCGTCGTCAACTTCCTCGCCTTCGCCACCTTCACCGCCGGCGCCCATCGCGTTTTCATCCTTGGGAGGGCGCAGGAGATCTTCGTTGTAAATAGCTTTAGCCTGGTCGCGCCAGAAATCGCAGACGGCGGCGACTTCCTTTTCGTTCACGTAGGGGCCGTGGATGCGATGCAACCTGGAAGAGCCGGCCGGCAGATAGAGCATGTCGCCCTTGCCGAGCAGCGATTCCGAACCGTTGGCGTCAAGAATAGTGCGCGAGTCGACTTTGCCGGCCACGCGGAAAGAAATGCGCGCCGGGAAGTTGGCCTTGATGAGTCCGGTGATTACGTCAACCGAGGGCCGCTGCGTGGCGAGAATCAAATGGATGCCCACGGCGCGGGCCATCTGCGCCAAGCGAGTGATGGATTCTTCGACGCCGTTGGTGTCCACCATCATGAGGTCCGCCAACTCGTCGATGACGATGACGAGGTAGGGAAGCGGACGATGCTCTTCGTCCTCGGCGTTCTCGAAGAGCGAGAGCGACTGGCCCTTCTCGAAGGTGCGGTTGTACTGGTCGATATTGCGGACGCTGCGCTGCGCGAGCAGCTTAAGGCGACGCTCCATCTCGCGCGTGGCGTTGCGCAGCACGTTTGCGGCGACTTTGGCATCGGTGACCACGGGTGTGAAGAGGTGCGGGATGTCCGCATAAAGCCCGAGCTCGAGCTGCTTGGGGTCGACCAAAACCAATTTCAATTCGTCGGGCGTGGACTTATAAAGCAGGCCCATGAGCAGGGAATTGATGAATACGCTTTTGCCGGTGCCGGTGGAGCCGGCGATGAGCAAGTGCGGCATCTGAGTGAGGTCCGCGACGCGAATGCGGCCGATGAGGTCTTTGCCCAGCGGCACGGCGAGCTTCGATGCCGAATGAGAAAATTCGGACGATTCCATGACGTCGCGCAGCGCGATGGTTTCGCGGCGGGCGTTGGGAACTTCGATGCCGACGGTGGATTTGCCGGGAATGCGCTCAATGAGAATCGACTCAGCGCGCAAGGCGAGGCAAAGATCGTCGGCCAGCCCTGTGATGCGGCTGTACTTGATGCCCGCCTCGGGCTTGAATTCGAAAGTGGTGACCACCGGGCCGGGATTGATCTGCGTGATGTGGCCGCTGACGCCGAACTCCTCGCACTTCTGCTCGATGGCGCGGGCGCAGTCTTTCAGTTCGCTTTCGTCCATCTTCTCGCTGCGCTCCGCATGCTGAAGCAAGTTGCTGGGCGGCAGCTTGAAGTTGGTCTTTCCGTGGCTGATCTTGAGCTCCTTCGCGGGCTTGCGAGGTGTCGGAGCTTCTTCGTGATCCTGATGGAACTTGATGACGGTGGGAACGCGGTCAGACGGAGCGGGCTCAGCGTCGGCTTCTTCTTCCTCTTCTTCGTCGAGTTCCTTGACCGAGACGCGCTGCTGCACGACGGGCCGACGGCCGGAGATCTTGGTGTCCTCTACCTGCTTGCGCAGGCGGTCAGCTTCGCGCGTTTCGCGCCATTCGCGGGCGCGGGCGAGCCATCCGCCGATGAGGCCTTCTTCGGCCATGGGTTTCTTGGCCCAGGCGATTGCGGCATGGAACGAAAAGCTGGTGGCGAGAAACAGCGCGGTGAGCAGAGTTGCGAGCGACACGAGATTGGCGCCGACAGCGTTGAAGCCCATGCGCAAACCTTCGGCGAGGACGGTTCCGAGGAGCCCTCCAGCAGGGAGCGCGCCGCGCACCTGCGGCATGTGGATGAGCGTCACCTCCGTTGTGACCGAGAGGATCAGCATGATCGAGCCGAGCAATTTGGCGACGGGGGCGTCGATGGTCTGGCTACGGAACCAGCGCATGGCCATGGCGAACATGCCGATGGGGAACAGGAATGCCGCCCATCCGAACCCCTGGAAGAAGAGGTCGGCGGTGTGGGCGCCGATGGGGCCGATCCAATTGCGCGACGGCGCGGCGCCGGGAAGCGACGCCGAGACGTTGAAAGACGGGTCGAGCGGCGAATAAGAGAGCAGGCTGAGGGCTAGTAGCACCGCCAGGCTGAGTCCCACAAAGCCAATCAGTTCGTTGAAACGTTTATTTTCAGTTGGTGTAAGAACGCGCACGTAAAGTCTCCTGGGCTTTGGGGAAGGCCACCTCGCAAGAGACGCTCACGGAAGCCGTGCATAGGCACAAGCGACCGCGGCGCCTCGGGGCTGGGTCGCGCGGGCGCTATCGCACGGAACCCATCGGGAGGAACGCGAGAACGAAAACGACTATACCAAACAAGATCCGGTAGTAAACAAAGATCTTGAGCGAGCGTGTCTGCAAGTACTGCAACAGGAAAGCGATGACGGCGTAGCCCACGACGGCCGATACGACGATGCTGATGGCGACCCAGGAGAGCGGCAGGTCAAGCTCTCCGGCCTTGTGCGCGTGGAGGAGTTTGGGCAGTTCCACGGCGGCGGCGCCGGCGATTACGGGCGTGGAGAGCAGGAACGAGAAGCGCGCGGCGGTGGGCCGGTCCATGCCGCGCAGCAGACCGGTGGTGATTGTGATTCCGGAGCGCGAGACGCCCGGAAAGAGCGCGAGGGCTTGGGAGCACCCGATGACCAACGCATCTCCCAACGAAGTTTGCACCAGGGTGCGCTCGCGGCGGCCGACGTATTCGGCGTACCACATCAGCAGGCCGAGGGCGATCATGGCAATAGCGATGGGAATGGGGCTGCGCCAGGCTTCTTCCGCTTTTTTCTCGAACAAGAACCCCACGATGCCCGCGGGAATCGAGCCGGCCACCAGATACCAGAACAGGCGCTGGTTCTGCGCGACCATGTGTTCGCTGGCGCGGCGGGGATAGTGGAATCCGACGCCGCAGAGAACGAGCTGAATCCATTCGCGCAGGAAGAAAAGCAGCACGGCGACCAGCGTGCCTGCGTGCAGGGCCACGTCAAAGGCGAGGCCAGGGTCGGGCCAGTGCAGGAAGCGCGGGATGAGAATCAAATGCGCGCTGCTGCTGATGGGCAGGAATTCGGTGAGGCCTTGTACGACCGCAAGTACGATGAGCTGCCAAAGGTGGATCACCTAGGATCTCGCTTTCCGGTTGGCGTGGGCGGCTCGAGGAGCTTGGTCATGGAAAAGGCGTCGCGTCCGCCGGGGTAGTATCCGGTGATTACTCCGCGTGTACGATATCCGTGCTTCTGCCAGAAGGCAATTGCGGATGCGTTTTCGGTTGCTGTTTCAAGCGATACCTCGGTTGTCCCTTGAGCGGCTAGGCGTTTTTCGGCTTCGGCGAGCAGCAGGCTTCCCACGGCGTGGCGGCGATAGTTTGGAAGGACGTCGATGGTGACGATGTAGCCCTCGTCGCGCTGGCGCGCGGTGACGATGAAGCCTCGGATCTGATCATTCTCCTCTGCTACCACGCATACCGCGCCGGGCAGGCGTAGATATTCGCGCAGCTCGCGGCGTGAATAGGCGATTGTGGCGTCGAAGCAGACGCGATCGATTTCGTGGAGGGATTCGAAATCGGTCGGGCGATAGTTTCGGAGGTCAGGTGCCACGGCGGGTGCCTATGTCTTCCGTCCGGTGATGCGTTCGCACGAAGAGAGATTCCTCGCTCCGCTCGGAGTGAGACGGTAAGAACGCGCGGCAAGCAGCCTTGAAACGGGGCGCGGCGAATCGTCCCCCTACACTTCCAAGATGACGGGCAGGATCAGGGGCCGCTTGGAAGTTTGCTTGTTCAGGTAGCGTTTCAAATCCACGCGGATCTTTTCCTTGATGACGCTCCAGTCCATTTTTTCCTCGGCGCTGGATTGCTCGACGGTGTTCAAGATCACTTCGCGGGCTTTGACCAGGATCGCCTGGCCGTCGTCGCCGGAAAGAAATCCGCGAGTGACGATCTCGGGCGGGACTTCGACGCGTCCGGTGTGTTTATCGATGCCGATAATGGTGACGACGACGCCGTCTTCGGAGAGATGGCGCCGGTCACGAATGACCACGTCCTCGACTTCTTCGAGCGAGCCGGAGTCGACCATGACGCGCCCGGCGGGTACGGGCTCGCGCTTGTGCGCGCCACCATCGGCGGTGAATTCGATGGGATGGCCGGTTTCGAGCAGGAATATTTGCCCGGAAACCGCGCCGACCTGCTCGGCGAGCGCCGAGTGGCGAAACAGCTGGCGGTATTCGCCGTGTATGGGGATGAAATATTTTGGCCGCACGAGTTGCAGCAGGATTTTCATTTCTTCCTGGCTGGCGTGACCGGAAACGTGGATGGGGGCGGAGCGGCCGCTCTCGTAATAGACGAGAACTTGCCGGCGGAAAAGGTGATCGATCATGCGGAAGATGGCCTTTTCGTTGCCGGGGATGATGCGCGCCGAAAGGATGACCGTGTCGTTGGCGGCGATGCTCATCAAACGGTGGTTGTCCACGGCGATGCGCGAGAGCGCGGACATAGGCTCGGCCTGCGTGCCGCTGGCCATCACCACGAGCTTCTTGGGATCGAACCCGCGGATGTCCTGCGGACGCACCACGCTGCCGTCGGGAATATGGAGCTTGTTCAGGCGGTGAGCGATTTCGACGTTGTCGACCATGCTGCGACCCACGAAGCCGATCTTGCGGCCCACCATGCGCGCGACGTCGACGACTTGCTGAATGCGGTGCACGGAGCTTGAAAAGCAGGAGACCACGACTTTTTCGGGAGCGGCGCGGAAAAGCTCTTCGAGACGCACGACTACGGCGCGTTCGGACGGCGTGAATCCGGGGCGTTCGACGTTGGTGCTGTCGCTGAAGAGCGCCAGCACGCCCTCCTGTCCGTAGCGCGCGAAGGCGTGGAGGTCGAAGGGCCGGCCGTCAACCGGCGTGGGATCGATCTTGAAGTCGCCGGTGTGGATGATGACGCCGACAGGCGTGCGAACGGCGAGCGCCACGCAGTCGATGGTGCTGTGCGTGACGTGCAGATATTCGATTTGAAAGGGGCCGATGGTGGTGACGTCGCCCGGCGCGACCTCGTGCAGCTTGGCGGACTCGAGCAAGGAGTGCTCTTCGAGTTTCTTGCGCACCAGCGCGAGGGTGAACTGCGTGCCGTATATCGGGACATTCAAGTCGCCGAGGATGTAAGGAATGGCGCCGATGTGATCTTCGTGGGCGTGCGTCAGCACGATGGCGCGCACCATACGCTTGTTCTGCTTCAGGTAGGTGGTGTCGGGGATGACGATGTCCACGCCGAGCAGCTCCTGCTCGGGGAACATCAGGCCCGCGTCGATGACGATGATGTCGTCGCCGGAGCGCAACGCCATCATGTTCATGCCGAATTCGCCAAGTCCGCCCAGCGGAATGGCCCAAAGCGATTGTGTGCTCAAGTGTTCGTTTTTTCCCTAAACTTCAGGCGTCATCGTATCACAGCAGAGGAAAGCGGGCCGTGTCGCGGGGTGGAGCGGCCGGCGCTCCGCCCAATTGATTGCTCGTATTACCGTTCGGCCTATTGTTCGAGAGCAATGGCCTGTTCGATGAACTTATGCGCCTGGCCGATGTCTTGAATAGCGCGGTCCTTAGCTGGAGATGAGTCATTTTCCTTTTGAATGTTGTCGTGGGCCTTGTTGAGCAGATCGGCTGCTTTATTGAGGCGGCCGATCCAGCGGAGGTGCGAATCGAGTGAATCATAATCAGATTTTCCATCATCGGCCACGGATTTGAGTTCGGCTAGGGCCATGTCGATATTTGCGATCGCGGATTTTTCCTGATCGTGGAGCTCGCCGCTGTCGGGATGTTCGATGTAGGCGCGGGCGGTGCGGAGCTGTTTCATCGCGCTATGGTAAGCATCGTAGTTGGGCGCGGCCGACGCCGTTGCGGCGCCAAACGCCGCGAAAAGCGCCATTGCCGGTACAGCAAGCAAGAGTTTGCGCATGTTCTTTATCCCCCCGGGAACCTGTCGAAGTAACGCATTCGTGCCGTTTGTGCTGTAGCGCACGCGCCATAATCTATCATCAGAGTTGCCCTCCAGGGTAGGCGTTGCGATGGGGCGCGGAGGGGCTTAGCTGTACCGCGGGCACGGCATGCCGTGCCCCTACGAAGAGAAAAGCGGATTCAAGAACCGCACCCTTGAAAACCGCAAGAGTGCGGCACCCGAAGAGAAAATCGATTGCGCACGGGCAGGGCACAACCCGCCGCAGAGGAGCGAGCGAAAAACAGATCCCTCGTCGGCCGCGACTGAAAACGACGCGGTCTCTGTCGGGATGACAGAGGGATGTGGTGGGCATCGGAAAAAGGCGAGCGCAGCAAGCAGCGCCCCTGCGAAGAGAAAGGCAAATTCAAGAACCGCACCCTTGAAAACCGCAAGAGTGCGGCACCCGGCGGCACCCGACCGAAAACCGATTGCGCGCGGGGTTCGCAAAATTTGTAAAAGCCCTATAAGATTGTTTCGCCTTCAATTTATGAAAAGAATCTCCATTCTTGGTTCGACCGGTTCGATTGGACGGCAGTGTCTGCGTGTGGTCGATGCGCTGCCCGGCCTCTTTGAAGTAGTAGCGCTGTCTGCGGGGTCGAATGTTTCGGTGCTGGCCGAGCAGGTGGCGAGCCATCGGCCTAAGGTCGTCTCCGTTGGTAGCGATGCGGCCGCTGCAGAGCTACGCGACGCCCTCCGGCGCCACCGGCACAAAGGCGCGCTGCCCGAAATTCTGGTGGGTACCGAGGGCATCGAGAGAGTTGCCACGCATCCCGATGCGGAGATGGTGCTATCGGCTGCCGTCGGCGTGGTGGGCTTGCCCGCGACTTACAAGGCCATCGAGCACGGCAAGCACATCGCGCTCGCGAACAAGGAAGTACTGGTGGCTGCCGGCGAGGTGGTGATGGCGGCCGTGGCACGGTACGGCGTGTCGCTGCTGCCGGTGGATAGCGAGCACAATGCGGTTCATCAGTGCCTGCGGTCTGGCAGTCACGGCGACGTGAAGCGGCTGGTGCTGACCGCATCGGGAGGGCCCTTCCGCAAGACGCCCGTTTCGCGGCTGGCTAAAGTGACCCCGAAGCAGGCGCTAGCCCATCCGAACTGGAAGATGGGGCAGCGGATTACCATCGACTCGGCGACGATGATGAACAAGGGCTTCGAGGTTATCGAAGCGCGGTGGCTGTTCGACATCGATATCGACCGGATTCAGGTGGTCATCCACCCGCAGTCGACAATCCACTCCATGGTTGAGTTCGTGGACGGTTCCATTTTGGCGCAGCTTGGCCCTACAGATATGCGAATGCCTATTCAATACGCGCTAACGTATCCGGAGCGAGTAGCATCTAATGGTTGTGCGCTCGATTGGTCGGCACTGAAAAGATTGGACTTCGAGGAAGTTCCCAAGCGGAAATTTCCGTGCTTGGAGCTGGCGAAGCACGCGCTGCGCGAGGGCGGCCCGTTGCCATGTGCGCTGAACGCGGCGGATGAAGTGGCGATCGAGGCGTTTCTTGCGCGTCGCCTGCCGTTTCTGGGCATCGCACAGGTGATCGAGCGGGTGCTGGAAAGCGTGACGCGCAGCCCGCTTCGCAGCATCGGCGACGTGCTAGCGGTAGACGCGGAAGCGCGGCGGCTGGCGCGGCAGGTGATCGAACATCGCCGCAGCTGATCGGACAACGTGGGTGAAAATCGAACGGCTTCGCTAATGCGCCTTAGGCTCGCGCCGGCAAAGTGTCTTTTTCAAAATGACGCGCAATTGAATAGAATAGGAACGAATAGGGGACTCATATGGCGCTCAACTTCTTAAGGGATATTCTGGCAGGCGCGGTAGTGCTCGGCATCCTGGTGCTGGTGCATGAGTGGGGACACTTCGTCGCGGCGAAACTATGCGGCGTGCGCGTGGACGTTTTTTCCATCGGCTTTGGTCCGCGGCTGTGGGGCTGGAAGCGCGGCGATACCGACTATCGAGTGAGTGCGTTGCCGCTGGGCGGCTACGTTCGTATGGCCGGGGATAATCCGGTAGAAGAGCGAACCGGCGCGGATTATGAATTCCTTTCGCGGCCGCGATGGCAACGGTTTCTGATCGCCATTGCCGGGCCGACGACGAACATCCTGGTGACCTTCCTGATTTTGTGGGGCATCAACGCGTTCGCAGGCGTGCCGGTTGACGCCTACGCCCGCCAGCCGGTTGACGTGGTCGCCGTTCCGCTGAGCCGCGAAGGTATTTCGCAAGTCCGGCCGGGCGATCGGGTTATCTCCGTGAACGGTGTGGCGACTCCGACCTGGGAAAAAGTCGCAGACGAAGTCAAACACGCCAAACCCGGCGACTCGCTTTCCATCATGATCGTACGTGACGGCACTCAGCAGCCGTTGACGTTGACGGTTCCCGAGGGTCCGCTTTCTCTCGACACGCTGATCGGCTATCCGAAGTTGTTGCCGCAGATCGATGAGGTTGAGCCGGGCTCACCCGCACAAAAGGCCGGCTTGCAGCAGGGCGATACAGTGCTCTCCATCAACGGCCAGTCCGTAGTGACGTGGCAGCAGTTGGTCGATCGAGTGCGTGACTCGGGAGGAAGCCCGATTCAATTTGTAATTCTTCGGGACGGCAAGCAAATGCCGCTGGAAATCACGCCGACGCACACCATGGCGCCGGAAGGTGAGATGGTGTGGATCATCGGAGCTTCGCGCAAGCCGGACGAGATTTACCAACGCCAGGGAATTATCGAGTCCGCGACCGACGCGGGCGCCAAGACGTATCTGTACGCGCGGATGATTGGAAATATTTTTGCCGGGTTATTTCACGGAAAGATTTCGGTCCGCAACCTGGCGGGTCCGGTGGGTATCGTGCAGATGTCCGGCGAGGCAGCCAAGAGCGGCCCCATCGCGCTCTTCAGCTGGATGGCTTACATCAGCCTGGATCTGGGACTGCTGAATCTGCTTCCCATACCCATTCTGGACGGCGGACACGTGCTGATGCTTGCGATTGAGGGGCTCATCCGCCGCGACTTGAGCATCACTTTCAAGGAGCGCTTCGTCCAGGTCGGGCTAGTATTCCTCTTGGGCCTCTTTGCTTTCGTAATGTACAGCGACATTCTTCGGGTGTTTCAGGTCCGCTAGCGTAGGAGTTTGCTCACGGGCGACTCGCAAGGCTGGCCGCTCCTTCGACAAGCGGCTGTGCAACTTGGTATACTGCTGCTCGAGATGACTGGCGAGCCCGCACACAGAGTTTCCACCGGCGAACGAATCAACGTTCATGAACCCGCAGGGCACCTCCAGCGCGAGCTGGCGACCCGGCGCATTCGCCTGACGCGGCAGCGCCGCGTGGTTATACAGGTGATGGAATCGGCCGCGCGGCATATGGACGCCTCGGAGATCCTCGAGCGCGCCCAAGCGATCGATCCGGACATCACACGCGTCACCGTTTACCGCACACTCGATTTGCTCAAACGCCATGGCCTGATCGATGAGCTGGACCTGCTGCATCTTCGCGGGCACCGGCACTACTACGAGAGCCATGGTCCGCGCGACCACATTCACGTAGCCTGCATGCAATGTGGGAAAGTGCGGGAGTTCGAAAGCGAGCTCTACGAAGAGTTGAAGCGGCAGATCTCGCAGGATTGCGGCATCGACATCACGGTGGCCCGGACCGAAGTGGGCGGCCTGTGCAACGACTGCCGGGCAAAGACTCAGCCGAGCGCATAATTTTCGCGCGAATCCACGCCGCGAAAAGCGGAAGCAAGCTCCCGCACTCCAGAAACAGCTCTCTCGTTTGAAACGCGTTGCCCGCCGCTACGCTGAAGAGATATCCCTCATCTGCCCCGCCAGAAAACGGCGCGGCCTTGCTCGGGATGACACCGCTCGGAAATTCACGTTGGACGGGATGACACCGGTCAGGAATTTACCCCTGGGTAAGCCACACGTGGCTTGCCGAGATTGGAATGCCGATCAAACGCCGGGTGGGGTTAGCACTCGAAAGAATTCTCTGGCCTGTTCGATATCCTTCAATACTTGCTCGCGCAATGCCTCCGGATCCGGAAACTTGCGTTCTTCGCGTAGCCGGGCGCGAAATCGAACTTCCATCTTGCCGCTCGTGAGATTATCCGAGAAGTCGAGCAGGTGGGATTCCACCGTCACGCGGGCGCCGTCGAAAGTGGGCCGCACGCCGACGTTCGTGGCCGCATCGTAGAGTTTCCCTTCGACCAGCACCTTGGTTGCGTACACACCATTCGCCGGGAGGAGTTCGTTTTCGGTTGCTAGATTCAGCGTAGGCACAACGAGCTTGCGCCCCTGTCCTGTGCCAGTGCGAATCTCCCCTGCGAGCGCGAAGGGACGGCCCAGCAGCCGATTGGCATCTTCCACGCGGCCCTCGCGAACGGCGCTTCGGATTAAGGTGCTCGATACCACCACGCCGTTTTCGATCACGGGCGGCTCGATGACCACCTCGAAGTCAGAGCGCGCGCCTAACTGTGCGAGCAATGCAACGTCGCCAGCCTGGCGGTTCCCGAAGCGGAAATTGCCCCCTACCAGAACCGATTTCGCGCGCATCGTCTGCACCAGAAAACGCTCGACGAAATCCTCGGCGGTGACTTTGGCGAGATCCGGATCGAATCGCAGGACGAACGCCGCGTCGATGCCCATCTGTTCGATGGCGGCGAGCCGCTGATCGAGAGTCATCAAAAGAGCAGGAGCTTGAGCCGGGCGCAGTACACGCGCCGGGTGCGGATAAAACGTAAGCACTGCGGATACATCCCCGCCTTGGATTGCCCGCTCGCGGAGCTTTCGAAGAATTTCCTGGTGGCCGCGGTGCACGCCGTCGAAGTTTCCGACGGTGAGTACCGCCCGCCGCCCGGGGAAACTCGCAAGCCAGTCTTCGGTTGAATGCAAGACGGTGAACGGCATCAGAGCTGCACCTCAAAGCTCAAGCCGTCATAGGCCAGGCGGACATTTTCCGGCAGACGCGCGTTGGCGGCTTCGTGGCCCAAGTCGTGGCAGATGTGCGTGAACCACGCGCGCTTGGGTTTCAATCCGCGCGTGAGTGCCAGCGATTGTTCGACGGTCGAGTGCGTAGGATGGGGCACGTAGCGCAGGGCGTCGAGAATCAGATCGTCGAGCCCTTGCAGCAACGGCTTGGAGCTTTCCGGCACGCTACTGAAATCGGTAAGGTAAGCGGCGCGGCCAAAGGCAAAGCCCAGCACGGGCTGCGATCCGTGCATCGCCGGAACCGGTGTGATTTTCAGGCCACAAAGCTCGAACGGACCGTCGATCGCGTGCAATTCGACCAACGGCAGCGTGCTGCCGGGCGGCGGCGACTCAAAAATGTATGCAAACTGATGACGCAGCCTCGACAGGGTTTCCGGCGCCGCGTAAAGCGGCACGATGCCGCGCTGCTTCAAGTTGTAAGCGCGAATGTCATCGAGGCCCATTATATGGTCGGCGTGGCCGTGCGTGAAAAGCACAGCGTCCAGGCGATCGATCTTGGCGCGTATCGCCTGAGAGCGGAAGTCCGGCGTGGTGTCGATAACGATGTTGTGCCCGTTGTAGGAGAGGAGCACGGACGGTCGTGTGCGCTTATCGTGAGGGTCGGAGGATTCGCACACCCCACAGTGACATCCGAGCGTGGGCACGCCCATGGATGTGCCAGATCCCAGTATGGTCAGTTGGAGTGAAGGCATAACTCGGCAGAAAAAAGTGCGACCCGCATCTGAAACCGAACGGCGATCGTTGGCCCTGTTGCGCGCACGGAGCGGCGGCGTTCGCCGATCGGTTACTTCTTCGCAGTCGCTTGCTTGGCCATCGCCGCAGCGGCGGCCTTCGAGAGTTCCATAAACGTCAGCTTCAGGCTGCCGATGACTTCGAGCAGCAACTCGTCATCGGTCTTGGCCAGGTTGCCACGCGTTTTTTCACGCAGCGCGTCCAGCATGTCGATCATTTCCCGCGCGCCCTCGATGTCCATATAAGGCTGGCCGGTGCGTGGATCGGCCATTCCACCGAGCATCGCCGCGGCGTTCCTGGTAAGAAAATCGACCAGCATTTGAAAGCCGCGTGATGGGGCGATATCTTCCGCGCCAGCCTCGGGTGCGCCGATGGCGTCAGAATCGAGTGGTCGTCGATGCGACCAGTTCGGGCCCAGGCGCTGTGGTTTGCGCGGGACTCTTCGGATTTTTCCTGTGCTTTAGGGGCGCTCGCAGCCTTGGCCGCGGCGGCTTCTTCGTCGCGCCGCTCCTGGTCGATGGCATCTTTGCGAAGTTCGCCGTCTTCGGTGAACAGACGCCGGTCGACTACCTTGAAACTTTCTTCTTGCTTGGAATCAGCCAATGTACCGTCCTCGCCTCGTTCTCGTTTCGGAGTAGTGTAATGAAAAGTCTAACACCTGCTAAGAGGGGCCACAAGCAAAGGCCCGGGCAGCGGTTGCGGGTACACCATCAACCTTGGGGTTTCGACGTGGTAGCATTTTGGCACTATGAAAACCGTCCTGCTGCTGATGTGCTCGAACGTGTTCATGACGATTGCCTGGTACGGCCACCTGAAATATCGCCAGACGCCGCTTTTCTTGGTCATCGTGGTGAGCTGGCTGATTGCGTTTGCCGAGTACTGCTTTCAGGTGCCGGCGAATCGCATCGGCTACGGCGAATTCACGGCCTTTCAACTGAAGATCATCCAGGAAGTGATCACACTCTGTGTGTTCACCGTGTTTGCGTGGCTGTACCTCGGCGAAGTAGTCAAATGGAACCATGCTGTCTCGTTCCTGTTCCTGGTGGGGGCCGTGGCGTTTGCATTTTGGGGGAAGCTGTAGAGGTCGGCGGAGTGTCCGGCCACAGCTCGACTAGCAAACGCGCACAGGCCCGCCGCGGCGGGTGCCTGTGCCGCAACACGGGGAAGCTGTCGGCGACCATGCCCCGGACGGTTGCTACCGTTGCCGACTCCCTGTAAATTGACGTGTCGTTCTCTGGAGCTACCCCACGGTGCCGCAAAAGCGTTCGCGTCCGCTCAAACGAAAAGCTAAACGACCGCCGAAGGCAAACGCTGTGCGCGTGAAGCGTGCCGCAGCGCACATGGGCGCGGACATCAAAGTGGACATCAAAGTCACCAGGCGCGACCGGGCGGCCGGGGTGTGGTTCGCGAAACTGATGGCCCTGCAGGCGCGGCTCCGCGCGCCGAACGGCTGTCCCTGGGACCACGAGCAGACCCACGAATCGTTGCGCAAATTCCTGGTGGAGGAAACGTACGAGGTGCTCGACGCCATGGATTCCGGCGACCCTCGCAAATTCGCCTCGGAGCTGGGAGATTTGCTGCTGCAAGTGGTGTTTCACGCGGTTCTTGCCGAAGAGGCGGGCCGCTTCACGATTTCCGACGTAATCGAGGCGGTACACACGAAGATGGTGCGCCGGCATCCGCATGTTTTTGGAGACGCGCAGGCCAAGACCTCGGCGGCGGTGCTGAAGAATTGGGAGCAGATCAAGGCCGAGGAACGGGCGGAAGAACGTGCCGCCGTTCAAGGCGATGATCGGGGCGCTAAGCAGGACGCTGCGGATGAATCGATTTTGTCAGGCGTGCCTCGTTCGCTACCGGCCGTTTTGGAGGCCTACCAGTTGACGCGCCGCGCTTCGCACATCGGCTTCGATTGGGAAAACCTCGCGGGAATTCTGGATAAGCTCGATGAGGAAAAGCGCGAGATTGAGTCGGAGCTGCCTGCGCGAGGTTCCGGCGCCGCGGGAGCATCGAGGTTGGAGGAAGAGGTCGGAGATCTTCTCTTCGCGGGCGTCAACGTGGCGCGCTTCCTCGGCGTCGATCCGGAGATTGCGCTAAAGAAGGCCAACCGGAAATTCAAAAAGCGATTTCAGTGGATGGAAGCCGCGGCACGCAAGCAAGGCGGCCCGCTCGCGGATGTCCCTCGCGGGCGCATGGAAGAGCTGTGGGACGAAGCGAAGGCGGAAGAAAAGTCACGCGCCGGGAAAACGGAATGAAGCGCACGGCAACCGCGCCTGCGATCGAAATCCGCCATTGTGCGACGCTCGAGCAGTACGACGAGTGCGTTCGCCTGGAGCACCTCACGTGGGGCGAAGATATTGCCGTTCCTTCGGCGATGTTTGTGGTGGCGCATCACACCGGCGGTCAGGTGCTCGGCGCTTTCGCGGGTGACAAGATGGTCGGATTTACGCTGGCGTTTGCGGCCGCGCGGCACGGCAGACTTTTTCTTCACTCCCACATGACCGCTGTTCTCGAAGGTTTTCGCGACCGCGGTGTGGGGCGGCAATTGAAATTGTTCCAGCGCCAGGACGCGCTGCGGCGCGGCATCGAGCTTATCGAATGGACTTTCGATCCGCTGGAAATGCGGAACGCACATTTTAATCTCGTGCGCCTGGGCGCCGTTGCACGGCGCTACATCCCGGATTGTTACGGTGTGACCGAGAGCCCGCTGCACAGGGGCTTGCCGACGGACCGCTTGGTCGCGGAGTGGTGGGTGGCGTCCGAGCGCGTGCGCGGCATCTTGGCGGACGATCCTGCGCCGGCGTCGGACGCAGCGGTGCGAATTTCGTTGGTAGCGGCTCGGCCGCAGCCCAAGTCGCGAAAACGCGCGATGGCGTTGCGGATTCAGTCCGAGGCTCGTGGGCAGTTTCAGAAATGGTTTTCCGAGGGATACGTTGCTACGGGCACTGAATCGGGCACGGGAACGAGCGATTACCTGCTTGAACCGGCGGGGACAATCGCGGGGCTGCGTTTGACGGCAATTGCCCAGGGCGAGGGCTGAGAGAGCCGAATGCGACTGCGAAAACTTACCCTTCGCGAAATTCACATGCGCCTGCTGGCGCCGTTCGAGACGAGCTTCGGGAAGTCGGAGCTGCGGCGCATCCTGTTGGTCGAAGTGGAGGCCGAAGGCGTCTCCGGCTGGGGCGAATCGACTGCGGGCGAGACGCCGTTTTATTCCTACGAGACGGTGGAGACGGCGTGGCACATCCTGCGCGACCACATTTGGCCCATGGTGCGCGATGTGGAGATCGGCGCGGCCTCGGAGATTTACGACCGACTGGCTCCTATTCGCGGGCACAACATGGCCAAGGCAGCGCTGGAGACGGCAGTATGGGACGCGGAGGCCAAGCAGAGAAATCTGCCGCTAGCGAAGCTTCTGGGCGGCACGCGCGAAGAAATACCGTGCGGCGTTTCGATTGGGCTGCAACCGAGCGTTAAAGATTTGATCGCCAAAGTGGATAAAGAGATGGCAGCCGGCTACCGGAGGATCAAAATCAAGATCAAGCCGGGCGCGGACGTCGAACCTGTACGCGAGCTGCGCGCGCGCTTCCCGCGCATTCGCCTAATGGTGGACGCAAATTCCGCGTATCGCCTGGAAGATACCCCGCTGCTTAAGCAGCTCGATGCTTTCTATTTGATGATGATCGAGCAGCCGCTCGGCTGGGACGACATTTTCGCGCACGCCCAGCTGCAGCGGCAACTCGAGACCCCTATTTGCCTCGATGAGTCCATCCATGACGCGGAACAGGCGCTGGCGGCGATCGAAACCGGTGCTTGCCGGATCATCAACATCAAGCTCGGGCGCGTCGGTGGGCACACTGGGGCGCGCCGGATGCACGACGTGTGCCAAGCGAAGTCGGTGCCGGTGTGGTGCGGGGGGATGCTCGAATCGGGCATCGGGCGCGCGCACAACATCGCGATGTCATCACTTGAGAATTTCTCGCTGCCCGGCGATGTGTCGGCCAGCCGGCGATATTGGCAGGAGGACATCATTGAGCCCGAAGTTGAGGTTTCGCGGCAGGGAATGATCCGCGTTCCGACTGGGCCGGGGATCGGATACGCACCGCGGCTGGACCGCATCGAGGCGCTGACCAAGCGCCGTGAGGTGCTGGAATAACTTTGCAGCCGATTTCTACTCCGGGCACTTCCGGCACTGCGGACACGTCCGTCTCTGGCGCAGAGTCTTCATCTGTGGCCGTCGCCTGCGCGGAGCCTCATCGGAGCGCTCCGCTTCGAAACAGCCCAGCCGCTTCCTGCTGAGCACCGTGCTGGTGGCAATACTCCTGCTCTGGTGTTTCAACTATACGGCGGGAAAGATCGCGCTGCGGCACATGGACCCGTTTTCGTTGGCATCCATTCGTACCGAAGTGGCTGCGTTGCTGATGCTGGCGATTCACTTCGCGCGGCGCGAGCGCAGCCGTTTTCGCAGGCGCGATCTTTGGACTTTCACCTATCTCGGATTCTTCGGCGTGATACTGAACCAGGGCTGCTTCAGTTTGGGTTTGAATTACACCTCATCCGAACGATCCGTACTGGTGGTCGCGCTCGCACCCATCATGATCTTGGTGCTGGCGCGCTTGATGGGGCTTGAGTCGCTTACGCCCGCGAAAACCATAGGCATGATTGTCGCTTTCGCCGGGGTTCTGCTGCTCGAAACTGAGACCGGCTCGCTGGGCCACACACCGCTGGTGGTCGGCGACATGATCACGCTGCTCGGCGTGATCGGTTTTTCTGTGTTTAGCGTGCTCAGCAAGAGGTTACTGGGAGACGGGCGCGCCGAAACCTACGACTCGATTTCCTTCAACACCTTTACGCTAGTGGCGGCGGCCATCGTTTTTTTGCCGCTGGCCGTGCGGCAGGGAATTCACCTGGATTGGGCTGGAGTAGGCTGGGCCGGGTGGGCGGGATTGCTCTACATGGCCATCTTCAGTTCGATTCTGGCGTATACGTTGTTCTATTGGATACTGAAATATATGGAAGCTTCGCGAGTGGCCGCTGTCGACTACTTGCAGCCGTTCATTGTGGTACTGCTCTCGATGGTATTTTTAGGAGAGCGTCCTACGGGGCATGTGATTTCGGGCGGAGCGCTGGTGCTGCTGGGCGTTTATCTGGCTGAGCGAGTTTCAAGCAGCAATCGTCAGCATGCCTAGCGGCAGCGCAAAAAGCAAAAGGCGAGGAAACTTCTCCTCGCCCTTTCGCTGACCATGCAGTGTAAAACTTACTGCTGCGGTGCTGGAGCTGGTGCAGGTCCGCGGCCATCTCCTCCGCGTCCACCGCGGCCCGGCATGCTGCCCGGCACGATCATTTCGATATCCAGAGTGATAGCAACGTCATCGCCGACGACCACGGGATCGGCGGTAATTCCGAAATCCTTGCGGCTGATCTTCGCAGTAGCCTCCGCGCCGCGGCGCACTCCCATTTGATTGACAGGCGCTGTAGGGCCGGTCACGTCGAACGTCACTTCCTTGGTTACGCCGTGCAGTGTGAGGTTGCCGGTCATCTTCAGCATGCCATCGCCGGCCTTTTCGATCTTGGTGGAGGTGAACGTCATGGTCGGATAGGTGGCTACGTCGAAGAAGTTGGTGCCCTTCAGGTCGTTGTCACGCATCTGCACGCGGGTATCGACGGAAGTCATGTCGATGGTCGCCGTCACGGTTGATTTGGTGATATCCGTTTCGTCGAGCATTACCGTTCCGCTGACCTTTGTGAAGTCACCTTGTACGTTGGAAATACCCAAATGCCGCACCACGAATTGGGCGTTGGAGTGCGCCGGATCGATCTGCCATGTGGAGGTTGCTGCCAGCGAGGGAATCGCCAGGGTTGCCGCCAGGCCGAAAACCAAAAACCATCTCTTCATGTAGTGCCTCCTCAGGACGCGGACGGTAGGTTCGCTTGCTCCGCAACTGCACATTAGACACATCGCATTAGACGCATGCAAAGGGATTTTGGGCGCAGGCAACGTTGACAGGCCTATACCTGCATGCTAGTTTCCGGCGGCATGACGACTCCGCTCCAGCAGTCAGACGGGAATCCGCACCGCGTTGCCGTTATTCCGGGCGACGGCATCGGGAAAGAGGTGATTCCCGAGGCCCTGAAGGTGCTCCACGCAGCTACGGCTGCTCGACCCCTTGCCGTAACCGAGTTTGACTGGGGCGCTGACCGTTTCCTGCGCGACGGCACCACATTGCCTGGCGACGCTCCGGAGATGTTTCGGCGGGATTTCGACGCGATTCTGCTGGGAGCGATGGGCGACCCGCGCGTGCCGGGCAACCAGCATGCCGCGGACATCCTCTTGGGGCTGCGTTTTAAGCTCGATCTCTACGTGAACGAGCGCCCTTGCGTTCTGTTCGATTCGCGCCTGACTCCGCTCGCCGGGCGCACGGAAAAGGACATCCGGTTCGTGGTGCTGCGTGAAAACACCGAGGGCCTGTACGTCGGCATGGGCGGCTTTTTCAAGAAGGGAACCGCGGACGAGATCGCCACGCAGGAGGACGTCAACACACGCAAAGGCGTGGAGCGCATCATCCGCTATGCCTTCGAATTCGCGCGCCGCCGCGGTTTTCACCGCGTGTGCATGAGCGATAAGTCCAACGCGATGGCGTTCGCCCATGACCTGTGGCAGCGCGTGTTTGCGGAAGTGCGCCGCGAGTATTCCGATATCGAATCCAGTCATTTGTACATCGACAACCTGGTCTTGCAGATGGTGCGCGATCCCTCGCAATTCGAGGTCATCGTCACCGGCAATCTTTTCGGCGATATTGCGAGCGACCTGGGAGCCCAGCTCGCCGGTGGACTGGGCGTGGCTCCTTCGGGAAATATTTATCCCGGCAAGGTATCGCTGTTTGAGCCCGTCCACGGCTCGGCGCCCGCGATCGCCGGGAAGAACATCGCTAATCCCATGGGAGCGATTCTGGCTGGAGGGATGCTGCTGACGCATCTGGGCCGGGCGGCAGAGGCGCAGGTGATCGAGGACGCCGTGCGCGCGGCGATTCGAGAAGGGCAGATGACTGTCGACTTGGGAGGCCGGATGGGCACCCGGGAAGTGGGCGAATGGATCGCACGAAGAGTGCAGTCGACGGCGCGTGTTTAGGGCGCACGGGCCTAGGCCGCGCCTTGCGAATGCACAGAGCCTGCTACATAAGCCGTCGCGCAACGAGCCCGCTTGGTTTATTCTGTGCGTCGCCCGTTTGACGGGTTTTTGTTATAGCGCAAGTGCGAGGAGAAGCTCAGACCATGGTTCGTAAGAGAATCCGGTTCGGCGCGATGGCGATTTTTCTGGCAGCTGTTTTTTGCAGCGGGCGGCCTGCATTCGCTGGGCCGGCTCCGCAGAGCGGCGCGCCCGTGGATCAGGCGCGACTGACGGCGCTGACGGAGCGCTTCCTGCGCGAGCTTTATGCCTGGGGCCCGGATGTGGTGATAAAGGTCGGAGCGCCGGGGCCTTCCAAGTCGGATTTATTTTATCTGCTTCCCATTGAAGTAACCCTGAACGGCCAGACGGAGATGGGCGAAGTGTACGTTAGCAAGGACGGAAAGACTCTGCTGCAAGGCGAAGTTTTTGACATCGCCGCCGATCCCTTCGCGACGAACCGCGGCAAGCTTCACATCGAGGGCAATCCCTCGCTAGGCCCGGCGGACGCTCCAGTGACGCTGGTCGAATTTGCCGACTTCCAGTGCCCGCATTGCCGCGAGCTGTATGAAAGTCTCAAAGCAATTGAAATGAAGTATCCCCAAGTACGCGTCGTCTACAAGGACTTCCCGCTGAACTCGATTCATCCCTGGGCTGATACCGCAGCAGTAGGGGCGCGGTGCGCGTTCATCCAATCGCCGGACGCTTTTTGGAAGGTACACGACCTGATCTTCGATAATCAGGACGTGATTTCTTCCGAGAATGTGTGGGACAAGCTCACCGGCTTCGCCGGGCAGAGCGGCCTTAACGTGGATGCTTTCAAAGCCTGCCTTAGCTCACCGGATGCTCAAAAAGCGGTGGACGCCAACCGCGCTGACGGCGTTGCGCTCGGCATTAACAGCACGCCAACGGCTTACGTCAACGGCCGGCCGATTATCGGTGGCAATCCCGCGACCATAACGCAGGACATCGACTACGAATTGGCTCAGAAGAAGCCAGGCGGCGGCAACTAGCCAGCGGCGATTCACTACCTAGCGGTCGGCAAGAGCTGTTACTGCGTTAGCTCATGGATCTGGTTAATCAGCTCCGAAAGTTTCTCCGGCGCGATGGCTTTCCCCTCTGAGTAGGCTGAGCAATCCACGTCGGGAAATCCCATGCGCGTTACCTCGGCGGGTAGCTCGGCGCGCCGCAGGGCCTGCGGCAAGAAGCGAATCCTAACCAATGCCTCATATACCACCCGATGCTCCGCGTCTCGCCACGAATAGCTGGCCAGCCCGGCAACGCACTTGGCATAGCCTTCGTCGCCGCCGGGATAGGCGCACAGGCCGCGCAGAACAAATAGCTCGAGTCCTTCGATGCGGTCCTCTTGCGATGGCATTGATGTGCTCGCCGGCGCCGGTCGCAGATGGATCACGGAAAGATGCCTAGGGCGCTGCAGGATTATAGCCGGTGCAAAGGAAAACAAGACGAGCCGGTGGCAGGCAGAAACCTCAAATGGAAAATTAGAAGGAGTGAGGGCTGCAGGTTATTAGCGGGAAGGCCCGGTAACTCTGCGCCGTGCCCTCAGGCGGCCGCGTTGGCGACCATAGGGCGGACAAAATCGATGCGATCGATTGCCGCCGCGACCCCGTAAATCGGGGCCATATCATGCTCCACTTCTGTGACTCGGAGGGCTTTCGCGCTGGCGCGCACAAGAACAGAAGCGCCGCTTTCTTTCTCGGTGGGAAGGGCGAACGTCAGTTCCATCGACGTGCCAGGCTCAACTGCTACGCTCGAGTGGAAGTAGATGCCCGAGCGAGAAATGTCGCGCAGCTGCGCACTGTGAAACTCCGCGGGACGTCTCCGCGAGGTAGACACCTGCAGGGGCAGATAAACTTCGTATCTCCTGGCGAGCCTGCGTTCTCCCATGGTTCCCCCAGATAAAGATGAGCACAGCAGCTAATGCACGAACCCTGCCAGGGGAGGTACAAGAGTCAACATTGAAAACAGGTGGGTTAGACTGTTGGCACCACGCAAAAATGGGCTACGACTAGGGAAAAAGTTCCTTATCCGGGAATTCTTGCATGGTACTAACGGTACTACATGGTGAGCTTGGCTGCGACCCGCCGCGGATTAGAGAAGGGGCTCGTGGAGAACCGACGAACCCTCCGCTTCGGTCAAGATTCCCTTGGTGATCATAAGCTGAACCAGGCGAACCAGCCCGGCGTGGTCGTTGCGGATCGTTTTGGTGGCCGCTGCCAGCGAACGTGCCACATCCTGCTGGCTGGAGTGTCGGTCGCCGGTCAGCTCCTGGATCCACTGATCCAGCGATTTTCGTCGTTCCGGGTCCAAGGCGTCAAATGCCACGCCCATCCCCAGGCCGTGCTGCGAGTAGACGACCACTCCTTCGGTTTCGAATTCGTTTTTGCCCTGGTGAACCTTAACGTGCACTTTGGCTCCCACAGGGAAGGGCACCATGGTGTCCACGAAGCAGCCGCCATGGCTTAGATCGGTCATGCGCGTCGAAAAGCGGGCGCCGGAGCCCAATTCGACTACCTCGGCGGACGCGGTAAAGGTGTGGCGGTCGCCGGCGCGGCGTTCCGTTTCGGCAACGGACTTGGAAGAGTCGTGCGTTTTTGTGTGCGATTTGTGTAGGTCGGACATCTTTAGGTTCCCGTCTTGCCGCTTTTGGGACACTGCGGCGCTCTACCTCGTTGCCTGGGGCTCGCCTGTCTCCTCCATTGTCTCCGCCACGTTCCGGGGCGTACAAGGCCAAAAGCCGGCGCCTTGCCCAAAAGCCAATCTTCGAGGGAAGAACCGACCGTTTCTTTGGGCGAGGTGTGTGAGGATGGCATGGGTCCCTCCAAGAACAAAGTAGCGGGCCTTCCGGACGGCAGCGCACCGTGCTTCACGCCAGGAGAACACCACGCGAAGTGTTCCTTGACAGGGGAATAACTTGGGGAGTAAGTTTGTTGCCGTCGGGCTTTTCCGCAGTTCGGATTAGCCGGGCGAAGCTGGCTCAGTTACGAGGACAGGACTGGATGATCGGACGCCACAATTTGCGGGTCGTACAGATTAGGGTAGTAGTACGCCTTACCCGCGTCCTGGCCGGAGGGCTTGACTGAGCTGAGTGAAACGAAATTCGAAAGGCTCAAACAACCCACCCGCCAGGGAAGCTGGCAAGGTGGGTTTTGTTTTTTGCGCGACTACTGAGGAGAAGCAACCATGGGCAGCAAGAAGCAGTCTCTGACCGGAGCAAGAATTCTTTGGGAGTGTCTGGAGCGCGAAGGCGTGAAGACTGTCTTCGGGTATCCCGGCGGCGCGATTTTGCCGGCATATGATGCGCTGCGCCACAGCTCGATCCGCCACATTCTGGTGCGGCACGAGCAGGGTGCCACACATATGGCCGACGGCTACGCGCGGGCGTCCGGCGAAGTGGGCGTTGCGGTGGCTACCTCCGGCCCGGGCGCGACCAACATGGTCACCGGCATCGCCACGGCGATGATGGACTCCTCGCCCATTGTCTGCATCACCGGACAGGTGGGTAGCAAGCTGCTGGGCTCGGACGCCTTCCAGGAGACCGACATCACCGGCGTGACCCTGCCTATTACGAAGCACAACTATCTCGTCACTCACGCGAGTGAGCTGGCCCCCGCGATTCGCGAAGCTATGTACGTGGCCAAGTCCGGCCGGCCTGGCCCGGTGCTGATCGACATCACCAAAGACGCGCAGCAAAGCTCCTGCGAATTCGATTGGGAAGCAGCGGCGCCGCGCATGCGCGGCTATCGGCCCGATCTTTCTCCGGCGAAAGAGGAATACGACAAGGCTCTGGAACTGATTCGGCAGGCCAAGCGTCCGGTGATCCTGGCGGGACACGGAGTGCTGGTTTCGGGCGCCGAGCATGAAGTGAGGGCCTTCGCTGAGCGCACGTGCATCCCCGTGGCGCTGACGCTGCTGGGACTGGACACGCTGCCGGCGTCCCATGTGCTCAACATGGGCATGATGGGCATGCACGGCGAAGCCTGGGTCAACAAGACCATCCAAGAAGCGGACCTGCTGCTGGCGTTCGGCATGCGCTTTGATGATCGCGTGACCGGCAATTTGAAGACCTACGCGACCGAAGCGAAAAAGATTCACATCGACATCGATCCCGCGGAAATCAACAAGAACGTGAAGGTTGACGTCGCGCTGGTCGGCGATCTGCGCAGCATTCTGCAAGAGCTGATGCCGCGCGTGGAATCGAGCAACCGCAGCGAATGGATCGAGCACGTCCACAGCCTCAAGGGCGACACGGCGGTGCGCGATATCCAAAACCTTCCGGATAATGGACATCTCTACGCCGCGCACGTGATCAACGATCTCTGGCGCGAGACGAAGGAACGCGACACCATCATCGTCACCGACGTCGGACAACACCAGATGTGGGAGGCGCAGTATTACAAGCACGAGCGCCCGCGTTCGCTGATCACTTCCGGCGGACTGGGGACCATGGGATTTGCGTTGCCCGCGGCGATCGGCGCGAAGGTTGCGAGGCCCGATGCTGATGTTTGGGTCGTGGTCGGCGACGGCGGATTCCAGATGACCATGGCGGAGCTGGCGACGATCGTTCAGGAAAATCTGAAGGTCAACATCGCCATCATCAACAACGGCTTCCTCGGCATGGTGCGGCAGTGGCAGGAGTTTTTCTACGACCGCAATTACGAGGCGACCCCGCTCGTGAATCCGAACTTCGTCGCGCTCGGCCAGGCGTACGGCATCCGCAGCATCGGTGTGAAGCACCGGGCAGACGTCGTGCCCGCCGTTCGCGCTGCGCACGCCCATGAAGGTCCAGTGCTCGTCGATTTCCAAGTCGAGCAGGAAGACACCGTCTACCCGATGGTGGCGGCTGGCGCAGCTCTCCATGAGATGATCCGCCGTCCGAACCCGCTGGTCGAAACGGCGCAAGACGAATAAAAATTGTGCGAGTGGAAACCTAGAGGAACCGAAATGAGTGACCGCAGGATGCGTACGTTTATCGTCTACGTCGAAAACAAGCCAGGCGTTCTTTCTCGCGTGGTTTCCTTGTTTCGCAGGCGGGCGTTCAATATCGACTCGCTCACGGTGGGCCGCACGGAAAAGCCTGACGTGTCGCGGATGACCATCGTCACGGAGGCAGACCCCGACCAGGCGCGCCGCATCGTCGCCAACATCTATAAACTCGTCAATGTGCTGCTGGTGGACGATCTCACCGGCCAGACCGCTCTGTTGCGTGATCTGGTGATTGCCAAAGTGAACGCCCCGCTCGCTGTGCGGCACCAGGTACTTGGCCTGGCGGAAGTATTTCGCGCGCGCGTGCTGGACATCGCAGCGGACTCCATCATTCTCGAGCTGACCGGCGGCGAAGAGAAGATCGACCGACTGCTCGAGTTGCTCGACCCCTTCGGCCTCCTAGAGGTTGTGCGCACCGGCGTGGTCGCCATGCGCCGCGGCGCGAAGTCTCCTTCGGTGGCGACCAAGCAAAGCGCGGCTCGGGTCATCCATGACGACGGCGTTTCGCAGTCTGTCTGAGGCGGAAGGCTTTTAAGCGGATTTGCGCCGGGCGGTGCTTCCTTTCGCCGCCGGCTTGGGCCGCAGCGCTGCTAGGAATTCCTTCAGCGGCAGCGTGTTGATCACGTCTTTCTTTTCGATCCATCCGCGACGCGCCGTAATGACCCCGTATTTCATGTTTTTCAGGTGCACGGTGGCGTGCGAGTCCGTGGAGATTACGATCTTCGCGCCGAGCTGTTTGGCCGCGCGCAATTCCACGTCGCGCAGGTCCAAACGGTCGGGGTAGGCGTTGCACTCCATCGCTACACCGTGTTTGGCGGCTGCCGCGAAAATCTTTTCCATGTCGTACGCGAAGGGCTCGCGGCGCAGCACGAGGCGTCCGGTCGGGTGGGCAATGATTTGTGTGTAGGGATTTTCGATGGCCGCGAGGATGCGATCGGTCATCTCCGCCGCTTCCATGTTCATGAACGAATGCACGGAAGCCACCACCACGTCGAGCTCGGTGAGCACCTCGTCTTTCAAATCCAGGGTTCCGTTCTTTTTGATGTCCACTTCGATGCCCGCCAGCAGGCGGATGCCCGGCACGCGCTCCTGAGCCGCGCGGATTTTCTTGATCTGTTCGAGAGTGCGCCGTTCGTCCATGCCGTTGGCGACCGTCACTGCCTGCGAATGATCGGTGAGCGCGATGTATTCGTAGCCTAGTTCCTGAGCGGCGCGTCCCATCTCCTCGATGGAATTCTTTCCGTCCGAAGCCGTGGTGTGCATCTGGAGGTCGCCGCGAATGTCGGTCAGATTCACGAGGTTCGGCAGCTTGTGGTGCTCGGCTGCTTCGATCTCGCCCGTCATCTCGCGCAGCTCCGGCTCGATGTAGTCGAGGCCTAGCTTGGCGTAGATGTCTTCTTCCGTTTTGCTCGCCACTGAGCGCCCGCCGGTGAGTGTGGTGAGAGCGTATTCGTTCAGCGTCCATCCCTTGTCGTTGGCGAGGCCGCGAAGGGCGACGTTGTGCTCCTTCGATCCCGTGAAATAAAGCAACGCGGCGCCAAAGCTTTTCTTTTCGAGTAGGCGGACGTCCACTTGCAGGCCGCCGTCGAGCAGGAAGCTGACTTTGTTTTCCCCGTGTGCCAGCGTGCGCTCGATTTTTGGATATTTCAGGATGTATTCAGCGACCGCGTCGATGTCTTTCTGTTTATCGCGGCCCGGCTTCATGGTCACAAGCAGATCCAGGTCGCCGACCGTTTCTTTGCCGCGGCGCAGCGATCCAGCAGGGGTGACCGATTCCACAGCCTCGCCGGCCTGCGCAATGTACGCCGCCAGAGCTTCGGCGTTCACCGTGGCTGTATCCAGTCGCACGCGCCCGGAGCCGGAGAGATGCTTGAACTGCTCGGCGGCTTTCAGAATGTTCTCTTCGCTTTTTTCTCCGAAGCCGGGCAAGTCGCGCAGCTTCCCCTCGCGCGCAAGTTTTTCGACGCCCTCGACAGTCGACACTTTGAAGTGGCTCCACAGGAACGCCACCTTCTTGGGGCCTAGCGACTGCAAATGCAGAAGATCGAGCAGCGTGGGCGGATATTTCTTCAGAAGCTTTTTTCGCAACGCGTAGTCGCCGGTGGCCAGCACTTCGCGGATGTGCTCCGCCATCCCGTCGCCGACGCCGGGCAATTCCTTTAGCTTTTTGTCCTCCTTGGCGAGGTCTTCGATGCGCTCGTGCAGGCTAGTGAGCAGTTCGGCCACTTTTTCGTAGCTGCGGTAGCGGCCGATGATGGCGCCGTCGATTTCCAGCAGTTGCGCGGTCTCGCGCAGGATCTTGGCTACGTCTCTATTTTCCATACGTCCGTCCCTTTTGTTGCTTTTCTATCCGTGCCGTCGAGCTTACTTCTTGCGTGCCACGAAGCGCGCGTAGTACAGGATCCCCGAGACCGACTTCGAGTCGACGATTTTTCCGGTGCGAATCCACTGCAGCGCCTCTTCAAGCGGCAGAACCTTCACTGTGATTTTTTCGTCCTCTTCCGGATGCGCGTCGCCCTTGGTCAGTCCCTCCGCTAGGTAGATCACCATCCGTTCGCCGAGCAGTCCTGGGGAAGGGAAGATCTGCAAAAGCTTCCTATAGCGGCGTGCGGTGTAGCCAGCCTCTTCTTTTAGCTCGCGGTGCGCGCCCTCCGCAACAGTCTCATTCGGCTCTTTGTGCCCTGCGACGAGTTCCCATAGATACTGTCCGGCAGCGTGCCGGTACTGGCGGATCAGCACGATGCGGCCGTCGGCGAGCACAGGCAGCACGACGACGGAGCCCGGGTGCACCACGACTTCCCGCGTAACTTCGATTCCGCTCGGCTCGCGGAGGCGCTCGCTTCGGATTTCGAATACGCGGCCCTTGTAGATGAGCTTGCTGCTGAAAACCTTGGCTCGCCGCGCTTGCGGTTTTGGCTTCGCTCGTTTCTTCAATTGCTCTCCCAGGTGACTAATTCTGTGGCTCGCCATTCTACCCCAGGCTCTCTTCGCTCGTCCTCGCCGGGCCGTTCCTATATACTTCTCGCAAGAGCCCTGCCATGCCCATCAATACCGTCATCGTCGACGACGAACGCCCCGCTCGGGACGAGCTCGCCTTTCTGCTGAAGAGCTTTCCCGACATCAACGTGGTGGCGCAGGGAAAGAATGGCCTGGAGGCCGTGGCTCTAATCGAGGAGCACGAGCCGCAGCTCGTTTTTCTCGACGTGCAGATGCCTGGCCTCGACGGTTTTGGGGTAATCGAGAAGCTCATCCGGCGCAAACAGCCCCTGCCGCAGATCATTTTCGCGACCGCCTACGACCATTACGCCGTGCAAGCCTTCGAAGTGAACGCCGTAGACTACGTGCTGAAGCCCTTTGACAAGCAGCGCATCGCGCGCGCCCTGCAGCGCGCGCGCAAGATGGCCGAGGCTGAGACGTCTCCGGTCGAGCGGCTCGAAAATCTAGTGGGGCAGCTCGGCGCCAGTGCCCCCAAACTGCGGGCATCGCAGCCGATCAAGCTGCTGGTGAAGTCGCAATCGCGCATGATCCTTGTGGACGCCGAAGACATGATCTATGCGTCCATCCAAGACGGTGCGATTACGATTTTTGCGCGCGAAGCCGAGGGGGTTTCGAATTACCGCACCGTCGAAGAGCTGATGGAGGCGCTCGATCCGGATATCTTCTGGCGTCCGCACCGCTCCTACCTGGTGAACATCAACCACATCAAAGAAGTGGTGCCGTGGTTCAAATCGAGCTTCATGCTGAAGATGAACGACAAGCGCGCGAGTGAGATCCCCGTTTCCCGCGCCCAGACGAAGAGACTTCGCGAACTTTTGAAGCTCTAATTGTTGCCACCCAGTAGCCGCTCAGGAGCGAAACCGTTCGGCGAGTTCCCGAATCTCCGCATTCTCGATCACACGCCGCCGGAAATTCTCTTTCGTTGCCTGCAACATCGCGCGTCCGATATCTTCTCCCGCAACATAAAGCGAGCGGAACGGCTTCAGCAGTCGAAGCACCGGCCGCAACACCGCGAACGCTTTCGGCAAACTTGCTGATGGCTCCGCATCGATGAACGCAGGGCGCCAGGCATTTGCACCCACGAGTTCAATCAATTCGATTTCGGTTTGCCCCTTCACCTTCGCCCAAAATGTACGGCTGTCTGCCCGAGTTCCTTGCCCGCTGATATATTGGAACGCCGCCGCGGGGCTCTCCGTTTTCAGTGTCTTTGCGGCCGCGATCGGATAATCGTGCGAAATTGCAACGAAGTCTTCTTTGCTGACCTGAGTCACCGACGTTCCCAAGCAGAAAAGGCACGCGTCGACGGCCTGGAACGCTGCCGCCACGGGCGCGTAATCCAGATAATTTGAGTGCACGATCTCGTGCAGCTTCGCATCCGAGTGTCCAAGCGGCCTGCGCACAATCACGCGCACGTCTCGCACGAGCGGCGTCTTCAGGCAAGCCCGCAGCACCGCGCCGCCGGCCGTTCCACTCGCGCCAAACAGTAGGATATTCATGAGATCACGCAGTTTAACATGTTCAATTTCGGGGACGGCACCGCGGCACGTGCGGCTAGCCAATAACTCCGGGCCGGAAAGCCGGTTTGCGGAAGGGGCAGACCGTGTGACAATACTGCGCATGCGAAAACCACTATTTATCACGGTCTTTATTCTAGCTGTGAGTTTTGCGATCCCTGGCATCGTCCGCGCGCAACAGATACCGGCGGCAAGTTCTTCGGCTGCTGCGGCCTCTGCCGAGCAAGACAAACAACTGCCGACGCCGAAAGAGAAGACCAGCTATGCGGTGGGGATGAACATCGGCAACGAGCTGAAGAGCCAGCCGATTGAGCTGGACACGGCGGCGCTGCTGCGCGGCATTCAGGACACGCTGGGCGGCAAACCGCTCTTGACGGACGATCAGGCGGCTGCGCTGTTGACCGAACTCGGGAAGCAGGTTCACGCCAAGCAGGACGAACTCGACAAGAAACAGGGAGAGGCTAACATGAAGGAAGGTGCGGATTTTCTGGCGGCCAATAAAACGAAAGACGGCGTCGTCGTGCTGCCGAGCGGACTGCAATACAAGATTGTAATCGCCGGCACCGGTGCGAAGCCGGGGCCGACTGATACGGTGGTCTGCAATTATCGCGGGACGATGATCGATGGCTCGGAATTCGACAGCTCTTACAAACGCGGGCAGCCTGCGTCCTTTCCGGTGAACGGAGTCATCAAGGGTTGGACCGAAGCGCTGCAACTGATGCCTGTGGGATCGAAGTGGCAGCTTTTCATTCCGCCCGATCTGGCGTACGGAGAGCGCGGCGCCGGCGGCGTGATCGGTCCTAACTCGATGCTCGTGTTCGAGGTTGAATTGTTGTCCATCCAAGGGAAGTGACGTTGGCCCAACGCAAACAACTGCCTAAACGAGTTCTAAGCGGCATGAGGCCGACCGGGCGTCTTCACCTCGGCCACTACTTCGGCGCCCTTCAAAATTGGTTGAAGCTGCAAGAAGAGTACGATTGCTTCTTTTTCGTCGCGGACTGGCACGCGCTGACCACGCATTACGAAGACACCTCCTCGATAGCGGAAAATACGCGGCAGGTGGCCACCGATTGGCTCGCCGTGGGTCTCGATCCCGAAAAGTCCACTCTGTTCGTGCAGTCGAGCGTGCTGGAACACGCCGAGCTGCATGTGCTGCTCTCCATGATCACGCCGCTGGAATGGCTTGAAAGGATACCGACTTACAAGGAGCAGATTGAAAACCTGTCGGACAAGGACCTGAGCACATATGGTTTCTTGGGCTATCCGGTCTTGCAATCCGCCGACATAGTCATTTACGACGGTGACCTCGTACCCGTTGGCGAGGATCAAGTCCCCCATATCGAGTTGACCAGAGAAATCGTTCGGCGTTTCAATGTGTTTTACGGGGCCCAGTTGAGGGCCAACTTAACTGACAAGCAGCGACGCGAGGCATTTAAAATTGCCCTCTTGAGTCTCCCAGCTGGTGAGTACTCCAAGGCCGTTGATGCCGATGTAGCGATCAAGCTGTCCCGATCGAAGAGAGAGTCCGGGATTGAGAACTTTTTGGAGAAGCATCGGACTCATCGGAAGTTGTTCACTGAGCCAAACATTCTGAATGAGCCACAGCCGCTGCTTACCGAGACGCCGAGGCTGCCGGGTCTCGACGGGCGACGGATGGCGAAGAGCTACGGCAATGCGATTTGGCTCTCGGACACGCCGGACGAAATCCGCACGAAAGTTCGCAACATGATGACGGACCCACAGCGGCAGCGGCGCACCGATCCGGGGCGGCCGGAGATTTGTCCGGTGTTCGCATATCATAAATTGTTCTCGTCAGCCGACACCGTGGCGCAAGTCGACCGCGACTGCCGGACGGCGGCGATCGGTTGCGTCGACTGCAAGAAGATGATGGCCGACGGCCTGGTGAAATGGATCGAGCCGATTCAGGAAAAGCGCAAAAAATATGAGGCCGATCCGCAAAAGGTTTGGGATATCCTCGACGCCGGGAAGAAGAAGGCGCACAAGACCGCGGCGAAGACGATGAAGCGAGTGCGCAACGCGATCTTCAAGTGGGACGAAGCGCGAAAATCTACGGCAGCTATTTGAGGTAGGTGACAGGCGTGGCATCACCGTATCGAGTCAATTTACCGGTGTACGAAGGGCCGCTCGATCTCCTGCTCGATCTGATCCGCAAGCAGGAGATGGACATCCACAATATTCCCATCGCCAAAGTGACCGAGCAGTACCTCAACTACCTCCATCAGATCGAAAAGTTGGACATCGACGTTTCCGCCGATTTCATCTATATGGCGGCTACCCTGATTCACATCAAGTCGAAGATGCTGCTGCCCGCCGATCCGCTGGCAGGTCCGGAGGGGCAGCAAGACCCGCGCGACGAATTGGTGCACCGGCTGCTGGAGCACGAGAAGTTCAAAAACGCGGCGCAACTTCTCTATCAAAAGCAGCATATAGAGGAGCACGTCTGGTCGCGGCCGGACCGCGAGCTGTATTCAGGCGACGCCGTCGAAGGCGAACTGGTTGTTTCGCTCGTCGACCTGATCAAGACCTTTCAGCAAGTGCTCGATCGCAAGAAGGAAGTAACCAAGTTTTCTCTGCGCCACGACTCGGTGACCATCGCGCAGATGATGGAGCGGCTACGCCAGCGCCTGATCGCCTCCACGCAGCCTGTCTCGCTGATCGAATTTTTCGACACCTGCGAAACGCGCAACGCGATGATCGTCGCGCTGCTGGCGGTGCTGGAAATGGTTCGCATGCAGGCGGTGATCCTGGTACAGACGGAACTGTTCGCAGACGTTGGCCTGCGCAAGCACCAGATGTTCGACGCCGTATTTGCGGGGCCCGATGCTATGTCGAAAGATAGAAGAGCAGTATCTGTAGAAGCTTGAACTGAGGCATCCAAAATGACGCCACACGAAACACAGGCCGCGCTGGAAGCCATTATTTACGCCGCGGACGAGCCAGCGACGCTCGATCAGATCGCGCACGCACTCGGCGTGGAGAAGGTCGAGGCGCGCGCGGCGCTTGATTTGCTCGTAGCCGCTTATCAGGTGGACGACCGCGGCATCGAAGTACGCAAAGTCGCTGGCGGATGGAAATTCTACACGAAGCCACAGCACCACGAGGTCGTGCGCAAGTTCATCAAGAGCCTTCAGCCGCCGCTGCGGTTGACCATGCCGGCGCTGGAGACGCTCGCGGTGATCGCCTACAAGCAGCCGGTCACAGTTCCGGAAATCAACGAGATTCGCGGCGTGCACGTCGGCGGCGTGATCAAGACGCTGCTCGAAAAGCGGCTGATCACCACCGCAGGACGCAAGGAAGTGATCGGGCGGCCGATTCTGTATCGCACGTCGAAGCAGTTTCTGATGCGCTTCGGGCTTTCTGATCTGGAAGAATTGCCGAGCCTGAAGGAATTTGAACAACTGGCGCAAGCGGCACTCGATTCCGACGCGGGAATCGCGCCAGTCGAACCCGGCGATGCGCCAACCGCAGCGCCGGAATCCGCCGAAGCCGCCGAGATTCTCGCCTCGGGCGAAACAAATGATCTCGGTGAGCTTGCGGAAGATACGCCGGAGAATGGCCCCGAAGATGGGGCGACCGCTCGAGCCGCTTCTTCGAATTAGAGACGCCGAAGACACTCAGTAAGTTCAGCGGGGATCGGGGTTCGCCTTCCGCCTGAATTTCCGCTACTCTCGTAAACCATGGAAGAACGACTGCAGAAAATTATTGCGCGGGCTGGCATTGCCTCGCGCCGCCGCGCCGAGGAGATGATCAGCTCCGGGCTAGTGACGGTGAATGGTCAGACGGTCACCGAGCTGGGCACCAAGGCGGATATCGGGCGCGATCACATCAAGGTGGCGGGGAAGCTGCTGCGGCCCAAAGCCGAGTCGGCGCATGTGTATTTGGTTCTGAATAAACCCACCGAAGTGGTGGCGACGATGAGCGATCCGGAGGGGCGGCCGTCTCTGCGGGATTTTCTGCACGGAGTGCCGGAGAGAGTGTTTCCGGTGGGGCGCCTCGAGTATCACTCTTCGGGGCTGGTGTTCCTGACCAACGACGGCGACCTGGCGAATCAGATGCTGAAGGCCCGCAATCTTCCGCAGGTCTATCAGTTCAAAGTGAAATCGTTGCTGACCTTCGCGGAGATCGCCGAGCTTTCGCGCGCCACCGGCGCGCGCATGACGCGCATGGTCGGCAAGGAAATGCCGTGGTATCTCGTCACGCTTTCCGATGCCCGCCGCGACCAATTGCGGGATCGGCTTTTCCGCAGCGGCCATCCGGTGGAAAAAATCCGGCGCGTGGGCCTGGGTGGCATCGAGGTGGGCTCGCTGGCTCCCGGCCGGTATCGTGCGCTTTCTGGTGAAGAGCTGTCGAACTTACGTCAGCGCGGTTGCGCCGGGCGCAAAAATTCCTTTCGCGAGTGCGATGCCTTCGCCGGCCAACGTAGCTCCTCAGCAAACCAAATCGCGCCACCGGCCTAGCTTTGGCCGCACCGATGCCAGTCGTTCCAACCCGGGCCGTCCGGCGACCGGTCGTGCAAATGCGGGTCGTCCAAGCACAGGTCGTCCGAATGCGGGTCGTCCGAGCACGGGCCGTCCGAATGCAGGCCGCCCAAACACAGGTCGACCAAACCGAGGCGCTCCGAGCACAGGACGTCCGAGCACGGGCCGTCCGAACACCGGCCGACCGAACGCCGGCCGACCCAACGCTGGACGCCCAAGCGCCGGCCGCCATAAACCCAGTCGCCCGAAACCTGGTCGCTAGCTCCCGAGCGGGGCAGGGGCCGTCAAGCCTTCGCTCACCTGCCAAAGCTTGGCCGCCAGTTGCGGGTCGAGCGCCAGCGGATTCTGTTTTGCCACCTTCGACTTGGAAAAGTATTCTCCGCTGCGCTCCGCGCCTTCGGGCGAAGTGGCTACGTGCAAGGTGGTTTGCGCGCCTTGTTCCGAACTTAGCATGAAGGGCCGGAGCAATCCGAAGATCAATTTGAAAACGGCCGCGCCGCCTTCGCTTCCGAAATTTGTGGCTACCAGTCCGGGGTGCAGGGAGTTCACGGTAACGCCGGTGCCTTTGAGCCTGCGGGCCAACTCCATAGTGAAAAGGTTCATCATCAGCTTGGATTGTCCGTAGGCGCCAAAGCCGCTGTACTTCCGGCGCTCGAACTGCAGATCGTTCAGGTCGATCTTGGCGCGCTCGTGCGCCGCGGAAGACACGTTCACGATGCGCGAAGGCGCGCTGGCCTTCAGCATATCAAGCAGCAGAAGCGTGAGCAGAAAGACGCCCAGATGGTTGAGGGCCATGGTCATCTCTAGGCCGTCGGGGGAGAGGCGGCGCTGGGAGAACATGGCGCCGACGTTGTTCACGAGGACGTCGAGGCGCTGGTAGTTGGCATGAATGTGCGAAGCCAAGTCGCGAACCGATGGCTGCGAGGCGAGTTCGGCGATGAGGAGGTCGACTTGATGGACGCCCGGCTCGCGGCGGATCTCCTCGAGCGCCGCCTGGCCCTTCTCTGCGTTGCGGCAGACCATCACCACGTGGGCGCCCATGGTCGCGAGGCCCCGCGCCGTCTCTTTTCCGATGCCGCTATTGGCGCCGGTCACGATGCAGATTTTTCCGCGCATTTCGTTCGATGGAGACATGGCCTTCCTCCGTTCCGCGGATAGACTACCGGAGGGAAGGAACGCTTGCAACGGCGGGCGCGCGAGCCGAGTTACACTTTTCGCTTGCGTTGGGCGGGGCACAATGAGTACAGTGAGGCCTACTTTTAGTCTACTTGTAGTAGGGGGCGACCTTTCGCCTACGACATATAGGCCCAGGGTTGCATACTGGGGAACGAGGGGTTGGGCTTGACCTGCGTCCTAGCGGTTTCCAATCAAAAGGGCGGCGTTGGAAAGACCACTACCTCTATCAATCTCGCCGCTGCGTTAGCTCTCAAGAAAAAGAAAACCCTCCTGATCGATCTGGACCCGCAATCGAACGCCTCGATTACGTTTTTTGACGTCGGCGATATTCAAACATCGATGTACGACGTTTTCGCTGAGCATCCGGCGGCGATGGCGAACGTGATTCGCCCCACGAAGGATCCATTTCTTTTCGTAGCACCGGCACGGCTGGCGCTGGCGAGGCTCGAGCAGCAGCTTTCCGGCCAGTTCGACGCGCCCTTCAAGCTGAAGGACGCGCTGTCGCCCATTCTGAAAGAATACGACTACATTGTGATCGATACGCCGCCGGCGCTCGGGATACTGACTGTAAACGCGCTGGTTGCTTCGACGCACCTGCTGGTACCTATCCAGGCGGCCTACTTCGCTATAGAGGGCACCGACGATTTGCTCGAGACCTACGGACGCATTCGCTCGCGTCCCAATCCGGACCTGAAGGTGCTGGGAGTGGTGATAACGCTGTTCGACAAGCGCACCACCATCTCACGCGATACCTACGAACAGATACGCGCAACTTTCGGTACGGCGCTTTTCAAGACGCGCATCAGCAAGAACGTGCGCCTGGAAGAGAGCCCGGCCTACAAAGAGACTATTTTCAGCTACGCGCCCAAATCTTCCGGCGCGGAAGAATATAAGAAGCTTGCCCAGGAGGTATTACAACGTGTCGAAGAGGATCGGGTTACCCGTCACTCTCAAGATGCGGCATGACGCCCATTACGTCGAAACGCTGACCAGCTTCAGCGGTGCGTCGGTGGGGCGCATGATCCCGATCGATAAGATTCGCCCGAATCCGGATCAGCCGCGCAAGCACATTGGAGACGTTCGCGAACTGGCGGACTCGATTCGCCAGAAAGGCGTGCTCGAGCCGCTGCTGGTGCGCTACATGCCGCGCGACGACATCTATCACATCATCTCCGGCGAGCGAAGGTACCACGCCTCGCAGGCCGCCGGGCTGCACGAACTGCCTTGCATTGAGAAGATTGCCGACGACGCGGAGACGCTGGAACTGGCGCTGATCGAAAATCTCCAGCGCAAAGACCTGACCGCGTTCGAAGAAGCTGATGGTTTGCAGCGCCTCGCGGATCACTTCGATTACACTCACGACGACATCGCCAAGAAAATCGGCCGCGCGCGCTCGTCGGTGACGGAAACGATGTCCCTGCGGCTAATTCCCGAAGACGTGCGCAAGACGTGCGTCGAAAGGGGAATCGTTACGAAGTCGTTGCTGCTGCAGGTGGCCCGCCAGCCCACCGAGAAAAAGATGCGCGAGATCGTGCAGCGCATCGCCCAGGGTGGACTTACGCGCGACGAAGCTCGCCAGGCCCGCAAGGAGGAGACGGCCTCTGCTCCTCGGCCTCAGCCCTTCGTGTTCAATTTCCAGGCAGAAGACGGCGCCTTCACGGTGCGGTTGCAGTTCCGGAAGAGCCACGTCAGCGACGAAGAGCTTGCTGCCGCGCTGCGCTTGGTTCTGCGGCGCCTGGAATCCGGCGCGGTTTCCTCTTCCGCCGCTTAACCTGCGCGTCGAATCGCGTTATTCTATCGGCGCCATGGAACTCACTCCTCAACAGATCGCCGCGCTCGAACGTCTGCGCTCACAGGGCATCGATATCGTCGCTTTCCCGATGTATGAGAGCTATGTGGGGGTGCGAAAAGGGAACTGCGGCGCGTTGCTCAAGCCGGAGGGTTCCTACGGCTTCAGCCTGTACGGCGAACCTTCCTACCTGGTGGCGGGACAACCGAGCGCGCTCACGATTCAGTCCGACGGCCACTGGTTTGTCCGCAAGAAAGACAAACTGGCCGCTACACCGGAACGCACCGCCGAGCTGGAAGCCTTCGCAGCAGAACTCGCGAACGCGCTTTTGCCTGTAGCTTAGGCGCCCGCGGCGTAGCGGTTTCGCCGGGAGAGTCGGAACAAAGCTCTGCGAGCCCTCCCGCGTATTAGAACTGATCCCCGAGCACGCCCAGAAGCACCAGAGTCTTGTCCTGATCGAAAAGCAGAACATTATCGGCGCTAATGAGGTAGTAGATCAGGTGGTAAGTGACGTTGGGATCGGTGGCAGCCAGAACCAATGTGCCGCGTCCGTTCGCACCGGGGGAGCTGAGAGAACTTAACGTGGTGCTCAGCGGATCGGGTTGAGGGAAGACGGCGCTGAATGTGTTCACGTTGAGGTTTCCGGAGGTCACGCTCGTCCCGGCCAGCGTGGCTTGGCCGACGACATACTGCTGAATAGAGGCCGGGCTGTTGTGAAATACGCCCTGCCCGGCGAGCGCTACAGCGAAGCTTCCGGTGAGCGTTGCCGTAGCCGATTGCTGGAAGAAGGCAGATCCCGTGGAGATGCCGGCAGAATCAAGCTCCACGACCAACGCCGATGCCTGCGCGGTGGGGTAGGCGGCAAATTCATAGACGCTTGCCGCGGGTGTGGCCGGGCAAGCGCCGCTGCCGACGAAGAGTTTGAGATCGATGCGGCTGTTTGTAGAGTTCACGCCGTAGGCGCAGGACCCGAGCGCCGCGTTGGTCGTGACAGTTCCGGCAGAATTCTTGTCGGTCACGCCGCCCGTGACGTTTCCGCCGCCGTCGGACGCAAACACACCGCCCAAGGCGTAGGCGGTGCTGGCAGAGGTCCCGCCGCTCGTGAAAGCGTAATTGCCGGGCGCGAGATTCGCGTTGGAAAAGGAGTTGCCGCTCGCGCCCGTGAATACCTCACCGGCCAGAAAAGCGCTGCGATCGATTTCCACCAAGTGCAGGTGGGTGCCGTCCACTAGATAGAACGCAAATTGCAGCGCCCCGGTCGTGTTGCTCGTCAGCGTGAGCGTCCCGCGTGCGCTCCCAGGGAACGAAGTATCGAAGGCATAGGTACCCTGCAATGACGTATCGCCGCCCGGGGCGCTGGTGACGGTGCCGTTGTCGTTCACATCGATGACCGTGGCCGTCTGCGGAATGCCCCCGCCCCCATTGGCGGAAAAGCGGCCTCCAGCGACCTCAGGATGGAAAGCCGCGTCGGTGCCGGTAAGCGCAAAGACGTATGGGCCGGAGAGAAGGGAAGGCGATGTGCCGAGATCGTTCAGATTTTGCTGGTCCAAGCTGCCGGCGCCGGTGAAATTGGCGTCGAAGCGGATGACCGCCCCGTGTTGATTATTAGTCAGGACGAAGGCCAGCGTGTCGGTCCCGCGCGAGGAGACGAGGGAAGCGGTTCCCCGACCGTCGGAGCCAACGGAATAGGTGCCGGAGATGGCGAGCTGCGTCGAGATACCGGTTAGAAAGCTTTCTTTATCCTCCACGCCGTTTACGATATGCCCTGCGCCATCAACGACGAAACTGCCGGCTGCGGCCAGAAAGCCTGAAGAGTCATTCCCGACATAAGAGAAGGCGAACGGGCCGTTGAGGGATTTGAAGGAGTACACGATCTGCGCCGTCGCCGTGGCCGTAGCCGCAGCAATCGGGTCGTGGGCCGTGATGGTCACGGAGCCGCCCGGTGGAGGAGAATTCGGCGCCGTGTAAAGGCCACCCGTGGTGATGCTCCCGATGTTTCCACCGTTCGTCGAACTGACCGTCCAGGTTGCGTTCAGGTCAGTCAGTCCATTGAGCGTGGCGCCGAACTGCGCCGATCCTCCCGCGGCGACACTAGTGGAGCTGGGCGCGACAAGTAGCCCTTGGCCAATACCGATGGTCACGACTGCGGTATTTGACGTGATGATCGACCCCGTCGTAGTCGTGTCGTTTGGATCTTGGGGAGCCGTGGCGGTGATATTGACCTGGCCATTGTTGGTCGCCGGGACCGTTTTCGGAGCCGTGTAAATGCCGACCTGAACGTCGGCGCTGTCGGACACAATGGTCCCAACCGTGGAGTTGCCGCCCTGCACCCCGTTCACTAGCCAGGTCACGGCCGTGTCGGTCGTCGTCGAGCTGTTGGAAAGGTTTACCGTGGCCGTGAACTCCGACGTTGTGTTGATCGGAACCGTGGCCGTGGTCGGCGCGATGACCACTGAGGTTACCGTCCCGGGAGCGGTGCTACCGCTGCCTCCTCCACAACCCACAACGATCAATGCCACCGCCAGCGCAAACGAGAGTACCGCAACCGACGAAGTTCTCTTATTCATTCCCAGTTTTTCCCTTTGGAGGATAACACGCGCGCGCTTGCGGCACTCCCGGCACAACCCGCCCAAACCCACCCTGCCGTCCCGCACCACGAGACTGTGATCACCAAGTTTACTGGAGACGGCAGAAAAAGTTCCGGACTTTTTGATGTGCCTCAGACCCCTGGGGTTGTCAGGAGCGGAGGGCGTCTCGGGCAGAACGGCTTGGCGCAAGTCGCCATGCTAGAATTCCGCCATGAGCAAGAAAGTGATTTCGCCAGGCGGCGTCATCGAGGGCGCTGTCGAGCTGCCCGGCGACAAGTCGATTTCGCACCGGTACGCGATCCTAGGAGCCTTGGCGGAGGGCCGCACCGAAATTATGAATTACGCATCCGCCGCCGATTGCCAGAGCACACTCGAATGCCTGCGCCGGCTGGGCGTGGACATAGAAACGAAAAACGGGAGCGTGGGGATCGCAGGAGTCGGGCTCAGCGGGCTTCGCGTGCCACGCAAGGCTCTGGACGCCGAAAACTCCGGCTCCACGATGCGCATGCTCGCCGGAGTGCTGGCAGGGCAAACGTTTGCCTCGACGCTCACGGGCGACGATTCGCTACGCCGGCGCCCCATGCGGCGGGTGATGGAACCGCTGCGGCAAATGGGAGCGGAAATCCACGGACAGGACGGCGATCGCGCGCCGCTGGAGATCCGTGGCGGCCATTTGCATGCCATCGACTACAGTCCGCCGATTCCGAGCGCGCAGGTGAAATCCGCGGTTCTGCTGGCGGGTCTGTACGCGGACGGGGTGACCACCGTAAATGAGCCGGTCGCGACGCGGGACCACACCGAGCTGGGGTTGCGCGAATTTGGCGCCCGCCTGGAAAAGAAGAACCGGGTAACGGCCATTTATCCGGGGGCCAAGTTGACGGGCCGCCCACTGGCGGTGCCGGGTGACCTCTCTGCGGCGGTCTTTCTGATCGCGGGCGTGATGGTTCTGCCGGGGTCGTCGCTGATGATTCGCAACATGGGATTGAATCCCACTCGCGCCAGGGTGCTCGACTTTCTAATTTCGATGGGAGCCTCGATCCAGGTACCGATCCTGCAATCCCGGCACGGGGAGCTCGTCGGCGATGTTTCGGTGCGGCATTCCGCCCTCGCAGGTGGAACGATTGCAGGTGCCCAGGTGGCGGAGACGATCGACGAACTGCCCATGCTCGCGGCGCTGGGGCCGTACACCGAAAAGGGCATCGAGATTCACGATGCCAAGGAACTCCGCGTGAAAGAGAGCGACCGCATCGCGACGCTGGCCGAGGGATTGCGCCAAATGGGCGCTCGCGTGGAAGAGTTTCCGGACGGCTTACGCGTAGAAGGGCGCGCTGCCGGAAGGTTACACGGCGCGAAGATCGATCCTGCGGGCGATCATCGCATTGCGATGGCTCTGGCCGTGGCGGCGCTGGGCGCGGAAGGCGAAACCACGATTCGCGACGCGGAGTGCGTTGGAGTTTCGTTTCCGGAGTTCTTCAAAACCCTCGACCGCTTGCGTGAGGTTGAGAAGGCATAAGCAGGCGGCTTCCGTCGTACGCCGGGCTATTTCGATTTATTCACGCGGATCGTCCCGTAGCTGGTAGCGATGGAAATCTTCGGGGCGGGAGTGCTCGAAGGCGGTCCGAATGTGCCGTTCAGCCGCCCTGTTTCCGTTTCGTCGACGTGCCGGAGGGAAGGGTCCTCGAAGTCACTCTCGACTTCGCCGGAGCGTGACACCGCTGAGATCTGAAAAGCGGATTGCGCCGGCAGCGTCAGCTCCACGTCGCCGGAGTCGTTGGTGATGCTGACTTCGCCCTGCGGCGGCTTGGCGAATTGGACGACGATGTCGCCGTGGGAGCCGGCGATATCGAGCGGGCTGGCAGCGCCGTGAATGGTAATGTCCTTGTCGCGAGTAGCGATCTTTATGGCACCCGTTGCGCCGGAGATTGAAAGATCGTCGGAATCGAGCGCTAAGTCTCCGGTAAGCTGCGCGACGGTTACTTCAGCTCGCTGAGATTTTAGCCGCAGTGTGCCCTCCACCTTCCGAACTTTGATGTCTCCGAGAAACGCGCCATCGATGGTAACGTCGCCGCTGACGCCGGTGACGTCGACATCATCGCCGCTTCCATGTATCTGCAGGTTTCCTCCGACGTTGTCGATACGCACGTCGCCCTTCTGCGATTCCGCATACACGTCCGAGCCGGCCTTTTGAACATGGATGTCGCCCTTCTGCGTCCGTACGTCCACGCTGCCTGCCATTCCGTCCGCATTGATGTCGCCATGGGATGTAGTCGCCGCGACCACCGCCGTCTTAGGCAACTGGATATCGAAATCGACGGTTGCGGGAGATCGCCCATCGCTTTCATTGGCGGGATGAATTCGATAGCCGCCGCCAGTGCGGTCGATGGTAGCGTCCACGGCCTTCAGCTTCTCCCCAGCAGCGGCTTCGCTCGATCCGGTGGCGGAGGCGCGTGCGCCGACTCGTAGCTGGCTGCCGTCTATGCCAATGATCCTGATGTCGCCGCGGGCCGTCTCGACGATCACGCGCGCGCCCGCGGGAATCTCCACCGGAGGCAGGCTGCGCGTGCGAGAGAAGGATTGTCCAAACCCGGGCACGCGAATTTCCAGGCCCGGAAATTCGTCGCGAATCCAATCACGGAAGACGAACGTAGCCAGCACCAGCGCCAGAATGATCAGCAGTAGGGCTTCGCCGCCGGAAAGAAGCGGAGCCTGCGGCTCGCCGGAGCGGTCGGCCGAGGCGTGGTCGATCAGTTTCGCCACTCCCCACAAAATGACCAACACGGGCCAGTAGAGCCGGATCAGATGGCCGAGGCCGAAGTGCGGGTAGAACCTGTCGGCAAGAAAAATCAGCCCCAACACGACAAGCAGCAGGCCTGCAAACAGGGGGCTTCGTCGTTGTCCGCCGTTGCTCACGAAGTCCTCATGAGCCGATGTGGCCGTCGCGCGAAGCCAGCGATTGAACCAGCAGGATGATGCCCGGCACGATCAAGAAGAGCGGCCATAGCTGGTCAATGCTGTAGCGGGTGTACTCGCCGAGCAGAAAGATTGCGCCGACGGTAATCATCATCAGGGGTCCCGTCATCGAGCGGATGCGGCATCGCGCGCAGGGGCAGTGTGGTTTTTTTTCGTCCGCCATTAGCGTCTCCTCTGTTTTGGCTTCAAGTTTTTCTCAGGCGATCCGCCAGCATCCACACGCCGAGAAGTAGCAATGCCGCGGGCCATGCTTTGGAGAACCAGTCCCACTGGAGCAGGCCGAAGTTTGCGAGCAGCAGAAAGACTCCCAGGCCGATCAGGATGATGGCCCCCAACGGTGTATGCTCACGGCCCATCGCCGTCACCGCTGGTCCCGGTGCGCCAGTCTGACGGCTCTTCGCCGTGTGATAGGCCTCGATCGGCATATAGAGGTAGAAGCAGCCGAGCGCCACGCCCAGGAAGGCATGCGCGCCGGCGGAAACATTGCTACTCTGCGCCGCGATCAATCCGCCGAAGACCAGGACGTGAATCAGCGCCTTGATGTACTCGCCGTTGTAGACGGCGCCCAATCCGGGGATGAATCCCAGGCCTAGAGCCACGCCGGGCTGCTGCGTACTCGGTACGGGCCGGGATTCGGCCGGCGGAGCGGCCACTAGCTTCCCCAGGCACGCTTCGCAGTAGGGAACGCCGTTAACCTCGCGTGTGCATTCCGGGCACAGCGCCCGGCCGCAATTGCGGCAGAAGCCGGTGGCGTCGATCTCAGTGTGAACGGTGCATTTCATGGAGTACTCCTATAGAGAGAAGCCGGAATTGCCAGGCTGGCTTCCAAATCGGTGGCTGGATTTTGTCGTGCCTCGATCCCACCAATACCGTGCGGAACAATCTTCGACTTTTGCCGTGGATCCGAAGAAGGCGCCGGCTGCTCGGGCTGCGTTTCTGGCGCAGGCGGCGCAAGCAGCGATTCGATGTCGTACACGAAACGCAAATCGTTGACGAATCTCACTCCATGGGCGTAGGCCAGATGGACGTGGCGGTTAGCGACGCGAACAACCGAGGTAGGATTCAGATCCGCCACGCTCATCATTCCGGCACTGCTTGCCGTCGCGTGCAGCAGGATCAGCAGGGAAGCGACCACCGTCACCGCTCCCATGGCGAATTGCGGCTGCCAGATCAGCGACGGCCAAGAAAGCCACCTTCGCCAGCCACTCTCGCGGGCGCCAAGCGTTGCTGCGACAATCTTGTTTGTCAGGCTCGGAGGTTCGGGCACCGCCCGAAGCTCGTGCATCCGACCGGTCAAATCTCGCACTTGCGTCACCAGTGTCGAACACTCATTGCAGGTGACGAGATGGGCGGAAAAAGCCGCCTTAGCGTCCGGGGGGAGATCTCCCTCCAGGAAATCGCTGAGAGTCTCTTCGACTTGTGTGCAGGGATCGATCATGCCTTCACAGTTGCGGCCCCCACGAGGGGCGCACTCCCATATTTTCCAGAATCCGCGCCAGATCGATGCGGCCGCGGTTGATACGTGATTTCACCGTGCCCTCGGGAACCTGCAGCACGGTTTGAATCTCGCGGTAATCCAATTCCTGTAAATCGCGCAAAATCACCGCTTCGCGAAGCTCGGGTGAGAGGCGTGCAAGGGCTTGTTGCAGTTGTTCGCTCAGTTCCGCGGCGTGTGCCAGCCGGTCCGGCGAATGGCCGGGAGCCTCCTTCGCTTCTACCTGCGAAGAGGCATCGTCCATTGAATCCGTCAGCCGGTCGCGCCGGGAACGGCGGTAGTGATCGACCAGCAGATTTCTGGTCACGCTCGTCAGCCAGGTAGGGAAGGCGCCGTGTTCGGGCCGGTAGCTCTCGATGGTGCGGAAGATGCGCAGAAAGACTTCCTGGCTGAGGTCTTCGGCGGCGGCCGAGTTTCCGGTGAAGCGGTAACAGATGTTGTAAACCCGCCGCGTATGGCGCTTCACGAGCGTCTCCCACGCCGAGCCGTCGCCCCGCAGGCACGATTGAACCAGTTGGGCATCGGGCTCCAAGCCTATCTTGCCTCGCTAACTCCATCACTTCCGGGCCTCACATCAGGAAACGAAGATGCGGGTCGAAAAGTTCCGTACTTTCAGGGCGACGCCTGGGGTTCCTGTTGCCATTAAGGAGCGGCCACGGCCGCATGTTACTCGCTGGACGAGAGATAAGACAAGGAGCGGGGAGTCGCGCCCGGGAACAGGGCCCTGCTTGACCCGCGGATTGTTACCCTGATACAAAGCAACAGCGCGAATTGGTTGTCCCCGCCAGCCGATGGCAGGTGCGAACCGCCCGCGCGGGAGAGCCCTATGTCATGGTTCCAGCAGTGGCTCAGTCGCCCGCAAAGCTTGTGGTTTCGCAAAGCCCTGTTTCAGGTACACCTCTGGACTGGCATCGGCATCGGACTCTATGTTTTCGTGATCAGCCTGAGCGGCAGCGCCATCGTCTTTCGCAACGAGCTATACACCGTCCTCTGGCCCGGGGCGCGCGTTGTGGCTGTTTCCGGTCCCCGACTTACACACGACGGGCTGAAGCAGGCAGCGCGGCAGGCCTACCCTGGCTACTCCGTCGGCTGGATTTTCGAACCGAAGTTGCCGAACCGCTCTGTGGAAATCTGGATGAATCGCGGGACGAAGTCGAAGCGCCGCCAATTCGATCCCTACACTGGAAAAGATCTGGGAGAGGCGACTCCGTACTCGATCCAGTTCCTGGCATGGGTCTCCGACTTGCATACCAACCTCTTGGCTGGACCGCGCGGCCGTAAGGTGAACGGCGTAGCCGCCATCCTGGTGACGTTGTTGGCGGCGACCGGCGCGATCATTTGGTGGCCGGGAAGCGGTAGTTGGAGGCGAAGCCTGTCGGTTCGGCTGGCCTCAAACTGGAAGGCGTTGAACTGGGACCTTCACAGCGCGCTAGGCATCTGGAGCCTGGCGTTCACGCTCATCTGGGGAGTCACGGGGGCCTACGTTGTGTTTCCTGTTCCCTTCGAGCGGGTGATCAATCGCGTGGCGCCGCTCGATTTCTATCGCCTCGATCTGCCGGAGGAGTTGGCGAAGCCAGATGACGCAGCTGACGCTCCTCCTGCGATTCCGCCTGGAACGAGCCCCGGGCAATTTTTCCGCCGGCTGCACCGCAGCCCGGGCGACAAAATCGTGCGCTGGTTCACGCTGCTGCACTTTGGAACTTTCGGCGGGTGGCCCGTGAAAGCGTTATGGACTCTGCTCGGACTAGCGCCTGCAGTTTTATTCATCACCGGGTTTCTGATGTGGTGGAATCGCGTGCTGCGCCCGTGGCTGGCTCGCTTTCCGTATGCCAAGGAACGCGAACCCGCCGCACTGGGATGCGACGCGGCAGCATCCCCTTGAAAAGAGCACACAGCCCGAACGCGCCGACGTCTTCACCGGCAACCCGCTTGGATTTCTTCTTTCGTCAGGCCCTTTACAGGATCGGGATCAAAGTAATTGGGCCGCTCTTTTTGCGGCGCGCGCCATAGAATCTTGCCGGTGCGATCGATGTATCCCCATTCTTTGTCCGAGAACGACACTTCTGCCGCATCGCCCACAAAATCGTAAGCCTCGTCAAACTGTGGAGCGATGACGGCGACGCCGTCGCGGTTTGCGTACCCCTGCAATTCCCCCTTCCATACGATCGCCAAGCCATCGGCGAACTTTGCCGCGCCATCGAACCGCGGAGCGATCACCATCCTACCGGCGCGATCGACGTAGCCCCACTTCTGGCCAACGCGTACGGCCGCTCGGTCCTCGGAAAAGCTATCCGCATCGTCGAATGTTGCAGGAATCGCGAAGCGCCCATTCACGTCGATGTAACCGGTCTTGCCCTCTGCGGCTTGCGGTAGAAGACCGTCGGAAAAGGAAAATCCGATTGTCGTGTGCGGCAGCACGAGCTTTCCCGCACGGTCGATGTATCCGTGTTTGCTTTCGGCGATGGTCACTGCGGCACGGCCGTCGGCGAAACGATCGACGTGCAGATATCGAAGCGGCACGGCGATATGGCCCTTCTTGTCGACGAAACCCCAAAGGTCGCCGGAGCGAACACCCGCAAGACCCTCGGAGAAGGGTGTGACTTCATCGAATCGAGCGGCCATGGCAATTCGCCCCGCTGGATCGATGAATCCCCAACGCTCTCCGACTTTTACCGCGGCGCGGTCACCGTAGAAGTCGTCGGCGCCGTCGAACTGCGCGGGTATCGCAAAGCGCCCGGTCTTATCGACAAAGCCGATCTTGCCGCCGACGCTGACGCGGGCCAATCCATTTGAGAATGAGTTCGCCGCATTGAATTGCGCGGCGATGGCCCACGCACCGCTTTCATCGATGTAGCCGTACTTGCCACACTCGAACGCGGCGGCCAGTCCATCATTGAATTGCGCGGCCCAAAGAAAACGGGGTGGAATGGCCACAGCACCGCTCGAATCGATGTAGCCGTAGCGATGGTTTTGCACGATAGGGAAACGCCCGGGAACCTGGCCGTGTTGGGCGGTATCAGCCTGTGCCGCGGGGAAAGCGAACCCCCAAAGTATGGCAAAAACGACGGCGAGCCGCGATGGAGCCACGATCATGGTCGACCGATTCTACCCTCGATGGCGTCGCCATTCCGGCGTGGAGATGACTTTTTGTCGCCTACGCGGATGCTCAGCCTCGCTGCGCTTGCACTTTTCCAACGTTGCTGCTACGTTGCCAATCGAACGATGCCAAGGCTTCAACGGTACCTCCTGCTGCTTCTCGCCGCGCTCGCCGTTGCATTTTTCTTCTATAAGTTCCGGAATTCGATTGGCCTGCAGGGCTTCCGCTGGGAGATGGTGGGCCATTCGCTCCGGCACGCGCGGATTGGACTGCTGCTCCTAGGCGTCGCCATCATCTACGTCTGCTTTGCCATCCGCGCGCTGCGATGGATGCGCTTTTGCCGATGGCTGGGCCCTTCGCACTTCCGGAACGTCTACGACGCGACCATGATGGGCTTTGCCTGTGTTTTCCTGCTGGGGCGCGCAGGCGAGCCTGTGCGTCCGGTGCTGATTGCGCGCAAGGATTCTCTTTCTGTCGCGGGGATGTTCGGAGTCTACGTGCTCGAGCGCGTGGCCGACATCGCGGCCGCGGTGGTCGTCGCTATTCTCGCGCTATTTCTATTCCAGAGAGATCACCTGAGCGGAGCAGCAGCCAGTTCGGACGTGCCAGTGATGCAGATCGCGCGGTCTGCCGCTACGGCGCTCTTCGCCGGGCTCCTGGGCATGATCGGGTTTCTGGTTTACTTCCGGTACCACGGGGCCGCGTGGCTTGGCCGCAGATTGAGCGAAAGCCGCTGGCGGCACGGGTGGCGAGGCAAACTCATCTTCCTGCTCGAAGGATTTAGCGAGGGGCTGCAGGGCATCCGCACTTGGGGTGATCTGACGGCGCTTATCCTGTACTCGGCTGTGCATTGGATTTTGATTTCGTTTTTCTATTTTGCGGTGACTCGAGCCTTTCCCGGAACGCTGTCGACGTTGCCATTCCCGTCGGTACTGCTGGTGATGGCCTTCAGTCTGGTCGGCTCGACAATTCAGCTTCCGGCTGTGGGCGGTGGCTCGCAGGCCGCCACATTCCTTGTGTTCACGTTGGTGTTTGGAGTAGAAAAAGAGCCGGCCATGGTGGCGTCCATCGTGATTTGGCTCATCGGATCCGCGTCATGTGTCCTGGTTGGTTTGCCGCTGCTATTTCGGGAGGGTTGGTCGATGGGTGATTTGGGTCGCATGGCGCGCGCGGAAGAAGAGGCCACTCTGGCCAAAGAGCTGTCGGAATCCGGCGATGCCTCTGTATCGAGCGAGGGATTGCGTTGAGGTGCCCATTTTGCGCGCATCTGGATGACAAAGTGATCGACTCGCGCGAGGCGCGCACCGGCGACCTCATCCGGCGACGCCGAGAATGCCTGAAGTGCAGCCGCCGCTTTACCACCTACGAGCGCATCGACGAAATTCCCTACATGGTCATCAAGAAGGACGGCCGTCGCGAGAAATTCGAGCGGCAGAAGATTTTGCAAGGGTTGCTGAAAGCCTGCGAGAAGCGCCCGGTGCCGGTGAACAAACTCGAAGCGATCGTAGACCACGCCGAAGCGTTCGTCAGTGAGGCGGCGGAGCGTGAGCGCAGCACCACGGAAATCGGAGGGCAGCTGATGAGCCAGCTGAAAAAGCTCGATAAAGTGGCCTACGTCCGCTTTGCGTCCGTTTACCTCGACTTCAAGGACGTGAAAGAATTTATGGACGAGCTGAAGGGCTTGCTTCGCGATCGCGCGAAGAAGTAATCACCTCAGGCCGTCCATACGCCCGCCGCGAACGTCTTCACTGTGTGAAATCCGAGGTGCTCGTAAAGTTCCACGGCTCGTTTGTTGATGGAAGTGACCGTCAGCGACAGCGCCTCATAGTTCCTTCGCCGCAGAGCTTCGATCGAATGTTCCATCAAGCACCGCCCGATGCCGTGCCCTTGGTAGCCGGGCATGACGCACACCTGGGTGGTGTGACCCACGCGTTCCGCCACCGTCGAAGTCAGCGCCATGGCTACAGGCTGAACTTCGTTCACCGGCCGTACAAGAAACGAGGCCTCGGGGAGAAATTGTCCGCAGCCCGGCAGCAGCACGATGTTGCGAAGAAATTTTAGTCCGCCCGTGTGGCTGCCGTACTGATCGTTGATCTGCCCGTCCACGTGGTCGGCGTAGGCGAGATGGATCAACCTTGCCGCGGAGTCAAACGCACGGTCGCTCCAAGGTTCGACGCGTAGTCCTGTCGATAGGGGCTTGCTGCTCAGTTGGGCCTCGGGAAGCCGCAACAGCATGAACTGGCGCGCATGCAGGCGGAAGAACTTTGAAAGGAAAGCTGGATCGAGGTCGCATCCGAAGGGCATGAGCTGCGCTTCGATCCGTTGAAGCCGCGGGGTGGCGCGCAGCGCCGAGAGCATCTCGGTAAGCAGGCGTTCGGTCACTGGCGCCTGCGTATCCCCGGACGAAGCGAAGAGACCGCCAATCAGCCCCTTGTGGTCTTCGATGACGTAAAAGCCGTATCCCGCCAGGCGGCCATTTTCGGTGGCGGCGTACCCTCCCAGGGCGCGGGAATCGATGAATTTGCGAATAAGGTCGATCGACGGGCGGTAGTCCCACTGCAGATCCTCACGCCACAGGCGTGCTTCTTCCTTGAAGAGGGGCTCCAAGGCTCGGGAATGAATTTGACGCAGATCGACGACCTGCATGGGGGCTGATCACCGTATCTGTTGGATTATAGCTTTACCCTACCCGGAACCCAACCGCTACAGATGGCGCACACGACCTCGCTACCGTGAATCGGCGTTGCGGTGAAGTGTGCTAACATTCGGCTCGATCGGGCGAATAGGTGCACCGCCCGCGCCTACTGGATGGCCGTCCTTTCTGAGTTTCGCTATCCAACCACGCCGATGGCCAAGCTTTTCTCCGGACTCCTGGCGTTGCTTCTGTTTGGGCTGGTGACGATTTTTTCGGTTTCTTCCTTCCTGCTTTACGAGATTCTCCGGCCCGTCAAATCTCCCACCACCACGTTCAACATTGACACTATGATCGGGCATCCTAGCGCATTTTCCTTTCCGGTTGCAGGCGGAGGCACGCGCGAGGGTTGGTACTTTCCCGGGCTGCGTGGCGCTCCAGTGATTGTCGTTTGCCACGGCTATCAGTCGCAACGCATCGATGTGCTGACTTTGGTTACCGCGCTTCAGGAGCACCAGTTCAACGTTTTTTCATTCGACTTCTTGGGTAATGGCACGAGCCAGGGCATCACTACCCTGGGCTACAAGGAAACAGGGGAGTTGCGCTCAGCCTTGAACGCGCTGGCCGGCCGCGACGACGTGGACCCCCAGCATTTCGGCCTATGGGGCGAGGACATGGGAGGTTATGTAGCAATCGAGGTCGCTGCCGGGGATCCGCGAGTCGTGGCGCTCGCCGTCGATGATGCCTACGTTAGCCCGACCGAGATGCTACAGATTCAAGCTAGGCAATCGGGGCTTACTGCGTTGCCGTTCATCCTGAAGCTTACGAACTTCGGGTTCCGGTCGCTCAATTACTCCTTCCGCAACGATCCCCCGGCTACCCAACGGCTGCCACTCGTGGTCGCTCCCAAGCTCTTTATCACCGCGGAAGATCGTTCGGCGTTAGCCGACCAGACTCTGGTGCTGTTTGATAAGGCGCCCCAGCCGAAGCGCTTGCTTCGTTATAGCCAGGGGTACCGCGACATGTCGGACGACGACCGCAAGAGTTACGAAAGCCAGATCGTGAATTTCTTCCTCGAGTACATGCCGCCCAGCCTGCGGCGTTAGTGCGGAGCAGCTTCTATGGGAACCAGCCGAACGGTGCCGCCGGTCTCGTCGATCTCGCCGTCAAACCTGCGGAGCTTCTTAATCTCCGCGAATCCCGCACTCGTGGTTAGCGCAAGCGCTGGCTCAGGGTCCGCCGGGGGCCACTCCGGCAACTCCCGCTTGAAATAAAACGCGAGCCCCCAATTCCATGAGCGTGGCAGGTCATAGGTGAAAATGCGCTCGGGTCGAAGATCGCGACTCAGGAGTTCCGCATAGGGCCTTGCGGAATAGGTTGAATCCAGCGCTGGAAGAACGCCCACGTTCAAAAGCTCGACGCCCGCCGCAACACACAGCAGACACAGCGGCACGACCAGATGCTTTTTTCGGTTGGCTAGTAAACCGGCCATGAAGACACCAACCAGAATGGCGGCCATGCCGGCAGTCACGACGATTGCGTGTAGATGTCCCGCATCCGGCGCGGCGGCAGCGATTCGATGCGCCCAGTAGAGAGCGACGATGCCCATGACGAACCACGTTAGCCCCAGGCCCTGCGCGATCGCCCGGCCGGTCTGTCCCGCTTCCTTCATCGCGCGAATCACGGCGACGGCGCAAAGCAAGCACAGCGGCGGAATCGCCGGCAGCACGTACCCCGGCAGCTTCGATTGCGAAAGACTGAAGAAAATCACGGGGAAGAGCGCCCAGCAGGCGAAGAATAGGCCCGGCGAATCTTGCCACGCCCTCTCCCTCAGCAAACGGCGCCCTTCTTGCGTAACAGTCCCGAGCAACGCCGCCCACGGAAGAAGCGCCAGGAGCAATATCGGAACGAAAAACCAGAACGGTTCGCGATGCTGGTATAGAGGAGTCAGATAGCGTTCGAAATTGTGCTGCAGGATGAACACGCGCAAGAAGTCCGGATTGCGGCGCGCGCAGACCACGTACCAGGGAAGCGCCACCACGAAAAACGCGGCAATCGCCACCGGATGCGCAGTTCGAAAAGCCGCGCGCCATCGGCGGGTCGCGAGCGCCCACAGCCCCATTGCCCCCGCAGCTAAAAGTATGGCCGCCGGGCCCTTTGCCAACACGGCCAGTCCTAGGAATGCCCCGAAGAGCAGCAACGACCACCAGTCATTTGCCGTGCTGACTTCTTGTGCAGCGCTGTCGGCTGATCGCAGGGTCCCTCGCCTTCGCAGTGCACATGCGGCGCTTGCCATAGCCAAGGTCAACGATGAACTGAAAAGCATGTCGGGTGTGGCCGCGCGCGCGAACCCGATGGCGGCAGCACTCGTTGAAAAGATCAGCGGCGCGAGCAGGCACGGGCTCCACACGGAGCGCGAGCGCTCGTAGTGCCTCCAGCCGAGCCACCCTATGGCCACCGCTGCCGCCAGCGCCGCAAACGCCGAGGGCAAACGCGCCGCCCACTCCGCTGGCAAACCGAGAAGAAATCCGAAGGCTGCCGCCCAGTAGTAGAGAACCGGCTTCTCAAACCATGGCTGGCCGTACAGGCGGGGCGTCACCCAGTCGTGTGTCTGCGCCATGGCGCGCGCGATCCACGCATAGCGCGGCTCGTCTGGGCCAACCAAACCGATGGCGCCGAGGTGCCCGAAAAGGCAAATCAGAATTATTGCCGAGGAGACCAGCAGCACGACTTGCGACATGCGCCGGCGCGAGTTCTGTCGATCGTTCAAAACGGAGTTGAGTCTAGCACTGCCGGACAAAATTTTCAGACGCCCAACGCCACCAGGTCCGCCGAAGGGACTAGCATCTTGCGCAAACCCTCCCGCATAATGGCCCGCGATGCGTGAATGGCTGGAGTACGCAGCCGCCTGGACCGGCGTGAAGTTTCTCGGGCTGCTGCCCCGATCCGTAGCCCGATTCCTCGGCGCTGGCTTCGTTCGGGTTGCCTTCTTCTTGCGGCCGCCGCTGCGTCGGGCAGCCATGTTGAACCTCACCTTGGCTTTTCCGGACTGGAGCGACGCGAAGCGCCGGCAGGTGGTTCGCGGGATGGTGCGTCAGGTTGGCTGGATGCTGGGCGAGTTTTCCCAGTTCCCGAAGTACACGCGCGAGAATATCGAGCGCATCGTGATTCTCGACGGATTCGAAAATTTCGACGTCGCGCGCCGGCGCGGTAGGGGCGTTCTATTCCTCACCGGCCACATGAGCGCTTGGGAACTTGCTCCATTCGCCCACGCCCTGTACGGGTATCCACTTCATTTCCTGGTGCGGCCCATCGGCAACCGGCGCGTCGACGCGCTGATTGAAAGTTACCGCTGCCGCTCCGGCAACCGCCCAATCGAAAAGAACCGTTCCGCGCGCGCGATTTTGAAAGTGCTTGGCGAAGCCGGTACCGTTGGAATTCTTGCGGACCACAACACGATTCCCGATGAGAGCGTATTCGTCGACTTTTTCGGAACCCCCGCCTCCACGACTTCAGGGCTCGCTCGCTTGGCGTTGCGCACCGATGCTGCCGTGGTGCCAGGATTCCTCTCCTGGGATGAGGGCCGCCGCAAGTATCGCCTGCGATTTCAACCCGCCGTGGAACTTTCTCGCACCGGAGATGAGCAGGCCGACGTGATCGAAAATACGGCGCGCTTTACGAGAGCCATCGAGGACTACGTGCGAACCTATCCGGATCAGTGGCTGTGGGCGCACAAGCGTTGGAAAACACGCCCGCCGGGTGAAAAACCTATCTACCCGTAGCGGCTGGGAACGGCATTTGAGGCACGCATAGAAATGAGATTGAAGAATGGGGGTGGAACCACATGACTCAAACTGCTGGTGACCTTGCCAAGCACCTTGGGGCCACACTTAAGGGTGACGCCCGAGCGCCACTATCCGGCGTCGCGAGCCCAGCGAACGCCCGCGAGACGGACTTGATCTATCTCGCCTCCCCGCGTCACCGCGAGCGCGTCGAGGCGTCTCGGGCTCGTTGCGTGTTGGCTGCGCCTGGCGAGCACGTCGCCGGGAAAACAGTCTTGGAGATTGCCAATCCGAAGCTCGCGTTTGCCAAGGCGGCTGCATGGCTCGTTCCGCAGGATGTGCCTCTTGCGTCTATCCATGCGACCGCCATCGTGCCGCCCAGCGCCAAGCTCGCGGCGAACGTCTCGATCGGAGCGTACGTAGTGCTCGATGAGGAGACGGAAATCGGAGCTGCTTCGCGGATCGAGGCCTTCTGCTTTCTCGGTCGAGGCGTGCGTGTTGGCGAGGCGTGCCGCCTTCATCCTCGCGTAACTCTGTATGCAGGAGCGCAGCTCGGAGATCGCGTCGAGGTTCACTCCGGCGCAGTCATCGGCGCCGATGGCTTCGGGTACGTCTATGGTGAAGGCCGTCACTGGAAGTTTCCCCAGATTGGCGGAGTACGAATCGGCGACGACGTGGAGATCGGCGCAAACACGACGATTGATCGCGGGTCGCTCGATTCCACCGACATAGCCGCCGGCGTGAAAATCGACAACCTCGTTCAAATTGCCCACAACGTCCAGATCGGGGAGCACTCCGTACTTGCCGCGCAAACCGGCGTTTCCGGCAGCAGTGTTTTGGGCCGGCGCGTGATAGTAGGCGGTCAGGTGGGAATTGCGGACCACTGCGCGCTCGAAGACGGAGCCGTCGCTGGCGCCCAGGCGGGCATCCCGACGGGCAAGACCATCCGCAGCGGCCAAACGGTTTGGGGCACTCCGGCTCGTCCCCTGGAGAAGTTCAAGAGGCAATATGCGTGGCTCTCCCGGTTGCCGGACTTGGCCGAGCGGGTTAGGCAGCTAGAGGCACGCGGAGAGCGGGACTAGGACTGGCGCCCCATCCCCAGCGTGAGTGCGCCATTTATCGTCATTCGATGTTATTGCGCACATGGTACTCGGCGCCTTTTCGGTTGACCCTAAGTGTCATAGCAAAGATAATTGTGGCCTACTGCCCGTAACTCACTGCTGAGCCGGGGGATTTGGGCTCGGGGCATGTTTTATCCCGAAGAGGGAAGGCACATATCGACCCTGTTGCATCAGACCATATGACTGAGGTTTTGATGACACCGGAGGCTAGGCTGCGGGCCGGATCCAGACCTGCTGCGGCGACCGCTCCCGGACGTGTCGAAGGGCAAGTCGAGCAAGCCGTCCGTAGGGGTGTCGATTGGTTTTTGGCTAACCAGGACGCCAAGGGCTACTGGTGGGGCGAGCTCGAAGCCGACACAACCCTCGAATCCGACTACATTTTCTACCTGCACGTCCTCGGGCTGCCGGAATCCGAAAAGATACCCAAGCTGGCAAGGTATATCCGCGATCGCCAGCTTCCCGACGGCGGTTGGAACATCTTCGTAGGTGGCCCTGCGGAGCTGAACGCCACGGTCAAGGCCTGGGTCGCGCTGCGGCTCGCCGGTGACGCGGCCACGGCAGAGCATCTCGAACGCGCCAAGAAGCGAATTCATGAATTGGGCGGGCTCGAAGCGACCAACTCCTACGTTCGCTTTTATCTCGCCATGGTGGGCGCCATCCCCTGGACATACGCTCCGGCCATTCCTCCAGAAGTGATGCTCTTGCCGAATTGGTTTCCCGTTAACTTGTACGAGATGTCGTCCTGGACGCGCGGGATCGTCATACCTTTGGCGATTGTCTACGCGCTCAGGCCCGGTTGGCGGCTGCCTAAAGACATAACCGTACAGGATCTTTTCCTCGATCCCGCGGCCAAGCCGCGTTCGCTCCGCTGGGACAAGCGCGTCGTTTCATGGAAGAACTGTTTTCTGTTGCTCGACCGCGTACTGAAGCTCTACGAGAACTCTCCGTGGAAGCCGCTGCGCAAGACGGCGCTTCGTCTATCGCGCGAGTGGATGGTGGAACGCCTGGAGCGCAGCGAAGGCCTCGGCACTATCTATCCAGCGATGATGAACTCCATTTTTGCGCTGGTAGCGGAGTCGAGCGATCTCACCGACCCGCTCCTGGCTCGCGAAATTCAGTTTCTGGCGCGTTATGAAATTGAAGAAGACGATTCGATTCGCGTGCAGCCGTGCATCTCTCCGCTGTGGGATACGGCCATCGCCATGGTCTCACTCGAAGAAGCCGGACTCGATCCCGCGCATCCCTCGCTCCTGGGCGCAGCCCGCTGGCTGGTCGCCAATCAGATTCTGGGGCCGGGCGACTGGCAAGTGAAGAATCGCAACGCTCAGCCCGGTGGCTGGGCATTCGAATTTCGTAATGATTTCTATCCGGACGTGGACGACACCGCGTTCGTGCTGATGGCGCTTAGCCGGGTCGCGGACCCCGAACCTGCGCGTTTGCGCGGTGCCATTCGCCGCGGCCTGGCGTGGCTTTTGAGCATGCAGAACGGCGACGGCGGCTGGGGCGCATTCGACCACGAAAACAATTTGGACTTCCTGAACAACATTCCGTTCGCCGATCACAACGCCATGCTGGATCCATCGACGGCAGACGTGACGGCGCGCGCCGTGGAATGTCTCGGTCACATGGGCTGGCCCGCGATGCACCCAGTGATCGAGAGCGCCCGTAAATTCCTCGACCGCGACCAAACCGCCGACGGCTCCTGGTTCGGGCGCTGGGGTGTGAACTACGTTTACGGCACCAGCGGCGTGCTGCGGGCCCTCGAGTCCGTTGGACTCGGGTCGCGGCCCGAATGCCGGCGCGCGGCCGACTGGCTACGCTCGGTGCAAAATGCGGACGGCGGCTTCGGTGAATCGATCCTTTCCTACTACGACGTCGCGTTCAAGGCGAAAGGGAATAGCACCGCCTTCGCAGACCGCCTGGGGCCTGATCGGCTTGCTTGCGGTTGCCGGTGAGGCCGGGGTGCCCGGAGTGGATGATCCGGCAGTTGAGCGCGCCGTGGAGTGGCTGGTCACGCACCAAAACGAAGACGGCTCATGGGACGAGGAGGAATTTACCGGCACAGGTTTCCCGTGCGTGTTCTATCTGAAATACCATCTGTACCGAAACTCCTTCCCACTGTACGCGCTGGCGCGCTACGATAATTTGCGCAAGGGCAAGACAAGGTTCCTCGGCGTGCAGGTGGCGCCGCAGGAGATCGAGCACAGCAATGGGTTTTGGGGCTGAGTGGATGACGATTCGCCTCAGCGTTCTTCTTTCCTCATGACCACACTTGTGACGGGCGCGACCGGCTTCGTCGGAAGCCACGTCGCCCGGCAGCTTCTGGCCGCCGGACATTCCGTTCGCGCGCTCGTGCGTCCCACAAGCAATCTGAAATCTCTGGACGGTCTACCCGTGGAGCGTGCCGAGGGCGATCTGCGTGACGTCATCTCGCTCGATCGCGCCATGAGGGGTGTGCGCTGGGTCTTTCACGTAGCTGCGGACTACCGATTGTGGGCCAGCGATCCGACGGAGCTCTATCGCAGCAATGTGGAAGGCACGCGCCGGCTTTTTGAGGTCGCGGCGCAAAACGGCGTGGAGCGAGTTGTGTACACCAGCACCGTGGCCACCGTGGCGGTGCCGAGTCACGGCAAAGGTCTCCCCAACGAAGAGACCCATGCGACGCTCGATCAAATGATCGGCCACTACAAGCGCTCGAAATTCCTGGCCGAACTCGAAGCCATCAAGGCCGCCGCGCAGGGAATACCCGTCGTGATCGTGAATCCGACGGCTCCGGTAGGTCCCGGCGATTGGAAGCCGACTCCGACCGGCAAAATCATTGTCGATTTCCTGAACGGCAAAATGCCCGCGTACGTGGACACGGGACTCAATTTGGTCGCGGTTGAGGACGTTGCCGCGGGTCATTTGCTCGCCGCGCAGAAGGGCCGTATTGGCGAGCGGTATATCCTGGGCGCGCGCAACATGACGCTGCGAGAAATTTTGGAAGCTCTTGCGAAAATTACCGGTCGCTCGGCTCCGCGCGTACGTTTGCCGCACGCCGTCGCGCTCGCGGCTGCCTATGCCGACGAGCTGTTCGCGCGCCTTGCCGGCCGCGAGCCGAGGATTCCTGTCGAGGGCGTGAAAATGTCGCGCCACCGGATGTTTGTCGCCAGCGATAAGGCGGAAAAGGAACTGGGCTACCACCCCGGGTCCGTTGAAGCCGCGCTCGAGCGCGCGGTGCGCTGGTATGAGGCGCAGGGCTATGTAGGCGGTTCCGCGAAGGCCAAGCCGTTGGCGCATGCTACGGCCGCTTGAGTTCGCCGTCTCGGGGGTACGTATGGATGGATTTGGATTCTCGTGAAAGCCCTCTTTACATTTGCGCTCGAAACCGAATTCGCGCCCTGGCGCCTGCTGCGTAAGTTTCGCGAGGAGAGCTGGGGAGCGTCGCAGGTCTGGTCGACGGAGATTGACGGACTGGGTGTCGGGGTACTGTTGACGGGGGTAGGGCCGAAGTTGGCACGCGCGGCAGTTTTGCAGACGATTCGCGGCGACGATTCGCTGCGATTCTGCATCTCATCAGGATTGGCAGGGGGCCTTCGACCCGAGTACCAAGCCGGGCAGTTGCTGGTCGCGCGCACGGTGGTTTCCGAAGACGCGCGGGCGGGCGATGCCAGCCAGATGCTCGACAGCAGCGAGGCCCTTGTTTCCTTTGCCGCCGAGTGCGGAGCTACTGCGGTCGGGCGTTTTCTGACCGCCTCTCGCGTCGTAGGCAGAGCCGAAGAAAAGAAGCATCTGGGTGAATCGGCCGATGCGGTAGAGATGGAGAGTTTTGGCGTGCTCGTTGCGGCGCAGGAGAAGGGCATTCCCGCCGCCGCGATTCGCGTGATCGGCGATACGGTGAACGAAGATTTGCCGCTCGACATGAATGAGATTCTAACGGACTCCGGGCAGGTGAGCATTCCCCGGGTTCTCGGGCAAGTGGTGCGGCACCCGCAAGCGTTGCCTGGACTCGTGCGGTTAGGCCAGGACACCAAGCGGGCTGCGATGGCGCTCTGCGAGTTCTCGGATCGCTACGCAGCGAGGCTCGCAGAATCAATCCGCGTCTTGGAATCGAAGAGCGCGGCAGAGTAGCGGCGGAGATCATGGGCCAGACGGTTACACATGTCGGATCGCAGTCCCCGGCGCAGCAGGCGGACGGACAGATGCGCGCCGGTGTGTACCGCGGCAAAGGGCAAGTCGTCGTCGAGACGCTTCCCATTCCAGAAATCAGTGAAGGAGAAGTGCTCTTCCGGGTAGCCGCTTGCGGAATCTGCGGCACGGACATCAAGAAAATTCAGCACGGCTTCGTTAAGCCCCCGCAGGTGCTTGGCCATGAACTCGCAGGAACGGTGGTCCGCGTGGGTACCGGCGTCACCAAGTTCAAGGCCGGCGATCGCGTGGTTGCTTTCCACCATATCCCTTGCGGCGCATGTTTCTATTGCGAGAAAAAGCTTTTTTCCCAGTGCGCGGGCTACAAGAAAACCGGCCTGACCGCCGGTTTCGACCCGAGCGGCGGCGGCTTTGCGCAATACGTGCGCGCCATGCCGTGGATCGTCGCGCGCGGCATGATCGCTCTGCCCACTGGCGTTACCTTTGAAGAGGGTACGTTCGTCGAGCCGGTGAATACCTGCCTGAAGGCAATCCGCAAGGCGCGCGTAGCCGCCGGCGAGACCGTTCTCGTCATTGGCCAGGGGCCCATCGGTATGCTTCTTGGCGTGCTGGCAGGTTTCGAAGGCGCCAAGGTCTTCACCAGTGACCCGCTGCCGGGCCGGCGCGATGCCAGCGTTCGATTCGGCGCGGAGCAGGCATTCGATCCCGCAAAGGCAGACCTGCGAGAGGAGATGCGCCAGCGCACGGCAGGGAGGGGTGCAGATGCCGTCCTGCTGGCTGCGCCGAATCCGTCACTGGTGCCGGAAGCTTTATCTATCGCGCGGCCGGGTGGTCGCGTGCTACTGTTTGCTCATAACGATCCGGTGCTGGAGGTGGGGTTTCCGGCGGCTGCCGTAGGAATCGAGGAAAAAGAGATCCTGGGCAGCTACAGTGCTTCGGTGGACGACCAAGAGGAATCCGCGGCACTGGTATTTAGCGGCCGTCTGCCGTTGCGCGGGCTAGTTTCCCATCGTTTCCCGCTCAAGCAGATTGCCGATGCGCTGGAGTTGGCGGCGCGCCCCAAAGACGATACTCTGAAAGTGCTGATCACTCACGAATGAGCGCAACTCTAAAGATCGCGCCCAGGGAGACGGCCTTCATGACCGCCGCCGTCCTGTACGGCCGCGAAGACGTGAAGGTCGAACAGGTAGAGGTTCCTCGCCTGGCCGATGACGAAGTGCTGGTGCGCGTGCGTGTCGCGCTCACCTGTGGCACCGACCTGAAGGTCTGGAAGCAGGGTTTTCACGCGCGCATGATTCGTCCACCCGCGCTGTTCGGCCATGAGCTGGCCGGCGTTGTCGAGGCAGTAGGCAGCGCCGTAGATAAGCGCGTCCAAAAGGGTATGCGCGTGGTGCCGGCGAACTCCGCGCCTTGCAACCAGTGCTTCTATTGCCGAAAGCTCCAGCCCAACCTTTGCGAAGATCTGCTCTTCAACAATGGCGCCTATGCCGAATTCATTCGCGTCCCTGGCCGCATCGTCCGCGAGAATATGATCGAAATCCCCGACGACGTTGCGTTCCTTGACGCCGCAATGGCCGAGCCGTTAGCCTGCGTGCTGAGGGGAATTCACGAAACCGGCATTCAAGCGGGTGACACCGTGGCAGTCATCGGATGCGGCCCGATCGGGTTGAAATTTATACGCGTGCTCTCCCGCCGTGGCGTCCGTGTGGTCGCCGTCGGCAAGCGTCCGAGCCAGACCAAGTTCGCCGAGCGGTTGGGCGCCTGGGCCGTTGTTGACGCGTCCCTCGTCGAAGATCCCATTGCCGCCGTGCGCCACCTCACCGAAGGCCGGCGCGGCGCAGACATTGTTATCGAAGCGGCAGGGCGTGCCACGAGCTGGGAGTGGGCCATGCAGATGGTGCGCAAGGGCGGCACCGTCAACTTGTTTGCCGGATGTGCCAAGGGCACCGAGGTCAAGCTCGACCCGTGGGCCTTGCATTATTCCGAAATCACGCTGAAATCGACCTTTCACCATACGCCGCGCTTTATGCGCGAAGCCATGAAGAGCATCGCGCGCGGCGAAATCCGCGCCAGCGACTTTGTCACCGGGGAAGCGCCGCTCGCCGATCTTCCGAGCGTTTTCAAAGACATGCTCCATCGAAACGATGCGCTCAAGACGGCGATCCTTCCCTGACGCTCCCGTCGCGGGGAGCGGGTCCTACGGCCAGTACAAGTTGTCGAAGTCGAGATGCCGTCCGCGTTCGTCTGGATGGCGGACCGGCCCTGTTTTGAAGCGCCATGTTGCCCACGCCTGAACTGGAAATCGCCCAAAAGCTGCCCCCGGAGGGCTGCACCGCCGAGGTCGCCCAGCGCTATACCCGCTGGCTGGCAACGCACCATTACGAGAACTTCGGCATCGCGTCCTGGCTTCTGCCGCGTCATCTTCACCAGCACTTTTACAACATCTATGCCTACTGCCGCTGGTCTGACGACTTGGGCGACGAAGTCCCCAACCACGCACGGGCGCTCCGCTTGCTCGATGCCTGGGAGGAGGAGGTGCAGCAGATCTACGAGCCGGGCGGCGCTCCCCAGCATCCCGTTTTGATCGCGCTCGCCGAAACCGTTCGCGCCAAGGACATTCCCAGCGCGCCCTTTTTGGATTTGCTACGCGCGTTCCGCCAGGATCAGACCGTGCACCGCTACGCCACCTGGAGCGATGTTCTCGATTATTGCGTATATTCGGCGAATCCCGTCGGGCGGCTGGTGCTCTATCTCTGCGACTATCGCGATGAGGAGCGCCAGCGGCTCTCTGATTTCACTTGCACCGCTCTCCAGCTTGCTAACTTTTGGCAGGACGTTTCGCGCGACATCGAGAAGGGCCGGATCTACATCCCGCTCGAAGCCCTCGCCACCCACGGCTTGACCGAGGGCGACATCATCGGGCGTCGATTCGATGGCCGCTACGCGGCGCTGATGCGTTCTTTGATCGCGCGCACCCGCGAGCTTTTTGCGGCTGGCATGCCGCTCGTCGATCGCGTCGACGAAACGCTGCGCATCGATATCGAACTCTTCAGCCGCGGCGGATTGGCCGTGCTCGATGCCATCGAAGCGGCCGGCTGCAACACGCTCGAATATCGCCCCTCCCTGACCAGTTGGAACAAACTTGGTCTGCTGCATCGCGCGCTGCGAGCGAAATTTTTCGGAAGCCCCGCGGCAAAGCCGCCAGCATCGACCGCTGGAGCGGATGGAGCAGAGAAGCCGGCGCCCAGGCAGGTGTTCAAACAGGAGTCACAACAAGAATCAAAACAGGAGCCGCAACAGTCCGTCGAAGCCTCTTACGCTGAGTGCAACCGCATCGCGCGCGCCTCGCACAGCAGTTTCTATGTGGCGTTCTTCGGCTTGCCCAAAGCCAAGCGCAATGCGCTTTGCGCCCTGTACGCCTTTATGCGCCTGGTTGACGACGTATCCGACGATCCGGGCGGCCTCGAAGCGAAACAAAGTGGTCTCGCCGGCTGGCGCGCCCGCCTCGATGCCTGCGCTGCCGGACGCACCGAGGGCCATCCGATTCTCCCAGCCCTGGCCGATACCATCACGCGATTTGAGATTCCCACGCGCTACTTCCACGACCTGATTCTCGGCGCAGAGATGGACTTGACGGTTTCCTCCTATGCTACGTTTGACCGTCTCTCGGAATATTGCTACCGCGTCGCGGGCACCGTCGGACTTACCTGCCTGCATGTCTTTGGATTTCGCGACCCGCGCGCGCCCGATCTTGCCGAGCGTCTCGGGCTGGCTTTCCAGCTGACGAATATTATTCGCGACGTCCGCAGCGACTTCGAAATGGGCCGCATCTACATCCCTCTTGAAGACCTCACTCGGTTCGATTGCCGCGCCGAGGACTTGAAAGGCCCGCTGAGCCCGCAGCTTCGCGCCCTGCTGGAGTTTGAGGCGGAACGCGCTTGGCGTTTCTACGAAGAGGGCGCGCCGCTCATCGAGCGTGTCGACGCAGATAGCCGCGCCACGCTCGAAGCCTTGGTGCGCACCTACAGCAGCCTGTTGGCGCGAATCGAAGAACGCGGCTTCGACGTTTTCTCCACGCGCATCTCGGTTTCCAGCGCCCGGAAGATTGAATTTCTTCTTGGCGCGCGGCTGGCGGCCGGATTTAAAACTCGCATGACAGGGTGGTGGAAGCGGGATGCCCTCGCAAAGCGTTCTGGTGATCGGCGGCGGTCTGGCGGGTCTGGCCTCCGCCGTCACACTGGCTGAAGCCGGCCTCGAAGTCCGGCTGGTTGAGAAGCGTCCCCACCTGGGAGGGCGCGCTACCTCGTACACGTTGCCGGACGGCAGCGAAGTAGATAATTGCCAGCATGTCACGCTCGGTTGCTGCACGAACCTTGCTGATTTTTACCGGCGTGCCGGCGCGGAATCAAAGATCCGCTACTACGATCGCCTGTATTTTGCCGACCGCGAGGGACGACGGTCGACGATGGCCGCCTCATGGCTGCCCGTGCCGCTGCACATGGCGCCATCGTTTTTGTCTTTTGGCGCGCTGACTCTGGCGGATAAGCAGGGCATCGCCCGCGCAATGATGGCCATCGCCCGTGCGGGCGGCCGCGTGCCGGACGTTGAGTCCTTGTCCATTCTCGAATGGTTGCATCGGATGAAGCAGACGCCGGCGGCTATCGAGCGCTACTGGCGCGTGGTGCTCGTCAGCGCCCTTGACGAAGAGCTGCCTCGCACCGGCGCGCAGTTCGGCATCGACGTTTTTTGGAAGGCGTTCCTGGCCAATCGCACGGGATATCGCGTGGGAATCCCGTGCGTTCCACTCGCCGAGCTGTATGAAGGATGCCGCGATGCCGTCGCCCGCCGCGGCGGTGAGGTGCGGCTTCGCTCGGGAGCCCGAGAGGTCCGCGTGAGTAGCGGCCGGTTTACGGGCGCGGCACTGGAGGACGGTGCGGAGATTTCCGCCGATGCCTGCATCGTCGCCGTGCCGCACCAGGTGCTACCGGATTTAGTTCCTAAGGCGCTTAGCGAACCGGGCGGTCCGCTCGCCGGCATTGCGAATCTTAGGACGTCGCCCATCACCGGCGTCCACCTTTGGTTCGATCGCGTGGTTATGGCCGAGCCGTTCCTGACACTGCTCGACCACACCACACAATGGATTTTCAATAAATCGCTCCTTTACTCGAATGACGCCGCGGGCTTGCACGCAGCGCCCGGAACGGGTGGAGGGCAATATCTGCAGCTCGTCATTAGCGCCTCGTATGACCTTGTGCCGCGCGCGCGGCAGGAGATTATCGATCTTTGCCTGCGCGAGGTTAGGGAAGTTTGTCCGGCGGCGCGTGAGGCTCGATTGGAGAAGGCCACGGTGATCAAGGAAGTTCACGCCACGTTTTCTCCGGTCCCGGCGTGGACCAATGGCGGCCCGTGCAGCAAAGTCCTGTCGATGGTTTGTACTTCGCGGGCGACTGGACCCGAACCGGCTGGCCGGCTACCATGGAGGGCGCGGTGCGCAGCGGATATCTAGCCGCGGAGGCCGTGCTTGCCCGACTCGGCCGACCGCAAAGCTTCCTGCGGCCGGATCTGCCGGCAGAAGGTCTTTCCAGGCATTGGGCGGAGAGAGTGCAAAAAACATCGTAGTTCGCTTCATTTTGCGAGCTATTAAAGGGTTTAGAGGTATGATGGGACATCCCCCGGGAGGTTTTCATGGAGCGGAAGTATAGTCAGCGGGGTTACCGCGACCGCGATTCCGACGAAAAGAAGCGGGAGCGCACCGAAAGGCCGCCCGAGCAACCGCGACCCAAGCAGCAGGACATGCTGGGTCCGCGCACACCTCGCATGGTCGGCACCGTCATGAGGGCGCGCTGCTCCACTTGCGGCGCCGTGCTGGCGCCGGGCTTTGACGTGAACGGAGTTTGCCCGCGTTGCCAGTCTGAATTGCATTGCTGCAAGCAGTGCGTGCACTTTGATACCGGTAAGCAGTTCGAGTGCAACCAGCCCATCGTCGAGCGCGTGGCGAAAAAAGACGCCAAGAACAACTGCTCCTTTTTCGAATTTCGCATGACCGTTGAAAAAGATACCTCGCCCGTCAGCTACGCGGCAAAAACCGCTCCCGCTGCTCCAGCGGCCGGCCGCCCCAATGATGCGCGCAAGGCCTTCGAAGATCTTTTCAAGAAGTAATCTTCCCAGCTCATCTCAGACCCTACCGACACGCCGGTTGCAACGGAACACCCACGGCGCTATCCTGAATTTGTTTCAAATGAGCAGCCTCGTGCCAACGCCTCTTCAGGAACTCAATCTCCCCCGGACAAGGTGCGGCCATGAAAATTATATACAGTCATATCGAATTGCAGTTCCGCGATGTTGTGGAAGTCGAATCCACGCGCCACGTCGAAAGACTCAATCGTTTGCTGAAGCGCTATCCGCCTGACGCTACGCATCTCCACTGTTCGCTCGAAAAAACCCCGCGCAAAACGGAGTTCGGTTTCTCGGTCAACCTGACCCTAAGCACAGGAATGCTTCATGCCACCGGCTATGGTGCCGAGGTGCGCACCAGCGTCAAGGCCGCCTTCGCCGAGCTCGACGCACAGGTGAAGAAGCATCAAGCCAAGCTGCGCAAGGACTACGTCTGGAAGCGTAAACGCGACCGAGGCATATTGAGGGCGGGAGAATTGCCCACGATGGGCTGAGCCTCGGTTTCGCTGGCGAAGGGGCTTTGCACTATCGCAACAACACCATCGGCGCCGCCGGCTCTCTCCGCGACGGGATGCTAACCTTATAGGCGTCACCTCTCAGGGGACCCTATGCGAGAGACCTCCGCGCAGCTCGATGCCACATCCGCCCAAACCGGCGCGGACAAACGCCGCGGCAGCCGCTTGGCCCGAGAGATACACATCGTCGTCTCCGGCTCCGACGCGCTCGGCCAGCCCTTTCGCGAATCGGTCCAGACCATCAGCATCAGCTGCTTTGGGTGCAAGTATCCGTCGAAGACCTACGTTCCCAAGGGTTCGACCCTGACGCTGGAAATCCCCGGCCAGGCGTTACGCCCGGGCACGCGTGTTGTCCACGGACGAGCCATCTGGGTGCAACGTCCACGAAATCACCGCGAGTTCTATCAAATCGCTGTTGAGCTCGAGGTTCCCGGAAATGTCTGGGGCATTGCGACGCCGCCTGAGAGCTGGTTCCCGCACCCCGACGACGAGAAACCAGCCGCCATTGATTCGGAGGAGTTCACGGAGGCGAGTACCGCGGTCATCCCGTCAACGCTCAGCGCTCCGTCGTTTCTGGCCTCCGTCCCTCCGGCAACGATGGCGGTCGCAGACGAAATAGTGTTCACGCGGGAACACCTCGATGGGGAAGTTGAAGAGGCTATCGCCCGCACTGTCAGGACTATCGCCGAGCGCATCGCAGGAGCCGCCGTCGAGGGAATCGTTCAGGAGGCAAGGGAACGCGCCGCGAAGGCGATCAACAAAGCCCGCGAATCCGGCCGTATGGCGGCTGAAGATATCGATGCGAAGATTCGCCAGGTGCTCGATGAAGCCCTTGCCGAACGGAGCACTGCACCGCGCAAGCGGACCACCCGCCGCCGCAAACCGGCCGCCCTGTAGTAGGGCGACGCTCGTCGTCAGAGCCGGCCCATCAGGAACAAGATTAGAAGAACCAGAAGAACGAGCCCCACCCCTCCGCTTGGGTAATAGCCCCACTGCCTGCTGTACGGCCATGCCGGCACGCTACCAGCAAGGGCAAGAATCAAAACGACGACCAGAATCGCGAGCAACATAGAGCCTCCTTTTGGCTGAAGGTGATATTGGGAACACCTGTAGAAGGACCCGGAGATGGGGAAACTTAGCGCCTTCCCATCTCCGAACTCAGGCGGCTGGCCAGTGAACTAAGCGGCGCTCTTGCCAGTAGCCAACAGTACAACGCCTCCCACAAGTGCGAGTATTCCTAGGATCGGAGGCAGCGGAATTGTTTTGTGCTCCTCGGTCGTCGCTTGGAGCGGGCCCACATCCAAGACCTTCTTGTGAGTTGTGTAGGTAATGCCTTGATAGGCTAGGGAAAGCACTCCCAGGACGATTAAAAGGATACCGGCGAGCGATGCTGCCTTCATAGGGCCTCCGCGCTGTGTAAATCAACCAGGGTTGGTTCCAGCAGGCGTTTCACGCTCGCCGTACCATTCCGCCGACCAGAGAAACCAGAAACAGAATCAGAAAAATGAAGAAAAGCATTTTGGCGATGCCAGCCGCCGCAACCGCAATTCCCAGAAAGCCGAAAACTCCGGCCACCAGAGCCACGACGAAAAAAATCAGTGCCCAGCGCAGCATAGAGCCTCCTTTTTTTTCTGCCCTGTCGGTACGCGTTGCGGCCACGATCACCGTTTAGCGCCCGCGAGCATATCTACTTGTAGGCTTTCTCGCGCTCCGTCGCTATCCGCACAATCCGGTAGACTTTATCCAGCGTTGCTGTACACGGAATAGGGACGCGACGAGCCCTACGATCCGATCCGAATGTGGTTGAGCGAACTCATCAGACCGAAGACGTTTAGAAGCCACAGCACGACGACAATCACCACCACAGCGTTCAAAATAGACTTGATCGTTCCTTGCATCGGTATGAAACGGTTGATCAGCCACAGCACGACTCCTACGACGATTAGAACCATTAGCACTTGCACGAGCGGCATTGTTTCGTACCTCCATTTTTCCCTCACGGGAGCAGCGTTCCTTCAAAGCTGCCACTCAGCGAATCAATTCCGGCGAAGCATACCGAATCCGTACTAAGAGGTCGATACAGCGAAATGCGTAAAATGCCCCGATCAAGATTGCACGGGCCATAGATACACAGTTTGCTGTATTGGCGAGTTCAAATAAGCTTGCCAAAGTGGGGCGAGGGTTCAACCTCGCCCCACAAGGACATAGCGGTTCCACCGAGGCAAAGCGACATGAGCGTGGCTAAGGTTCCAATGCCTGACGAACAATCGTTCGGATCGTCCGTGCGGACCAAGTGCTCCCGCGCCGTCCAGTTTTACGGCGAAGACGAGTCCCTCCTGGATGCATCAACGCGATTTGTCGGAGCTGCCCTCGCCGCAGACGATGCGGCCATCGTGGTTGCCTCGCGTTCGCATCGAGATGCGCTTGCGCTCCGGCTTACGGCGTATGGATTGGATGTGGCCCGCGTCTCTCGGGAGGGGAGATATGTGTCGATCGACGCCGCGGACACACTGGCGAAATTCATGACCGAAGGCTGGCCTGACGCGACTCGTTTTGCCGCCGCGATCGGGGGAATCGTTGCAGCCGCTGTGGCGGCCTCGCAACGTGGGAACGTCGCAATCTTCGGAGAAATGGTCGCTATCTTGTGGGCCGAGGGAAAGACGGAGGCAGCAATCCAACTTGAGGAATTGTGGAACGATTTGGGCCAAGAACACCCCTTCTCGTTGCTATGCGCCTACCCGATCGCCGGCTTCAATCGCACGGAGCACGAGGAGTCATTTCTGAGGGTCTGCGCGGAGCACTCCAGTCTGATTCCCATGGAAGATTACACATCGGTGATAAAGGGCGAGCGCCGTCTTCTCAGCATCGCCGCCTTGCAGCAGAAGGCACAGGCGCTCGAAACGGAGAAGCTGGAGCGCCGGGAGGCTCAAGAGGCCCTGCGGAGCCGGGACACCGAGTTGGCGGACTTTCTCGAAAATGCCTTAGAAGGTATACAGCAGACTGGCGCGGACCAAAGAATTCGGTGGGCAAATCGTGCCCTGCTGAAGCTTCTGGGGTACACCGCGAACGAGTATTTTGGCCGTAAGCTCTCGGAGTTCTACGCTGATCCAAGCAGCTTCGAGGAGTTCTGGGCAAAACTGATGGCTCGGGAAGAACTCTACGACTATCCCGCGGATCTGCTGCGCAAAGACGGATCCATCAAGCACGTCCTCATTCATTCCAACGGCCTTTGGGACGGCGAGAGGTTTCTCCACACTCGAACATTCATCCGGGACGTTACCGAGCGCACGGAAATCCAGGAGCAGCTGCGGCTCTCTCACGATGAATTGGAAATGCGGGTCAACGCGCGGACCGCAGAGCTCAAACGGAAAAACGATCAAATACTCAGGCAGTCGGAAATATTGGACATGACCAACCAAGGCTTGCGCGAATTGTCTACACGCCTGATGCAAGTGCAGGACGAAGAAAGGCGGCGGATCGCCCGCGATCTGCACGACAGCACCGGGCAGGCGTTGGCTCTGCTCAGCATGAACCTTTCCGTGCTGGAAATGGAAGCTTCACGCTGCAATCCCGAACTGGCAAAAGGCTTGTCGGAGAACGCTACGCTCGTCAGGCAGATATCGGAGGAGCTGCGGACTCTTTCGTACTTGCTGCACCCGCCGCTGCTGGAAGAGATGGGCCTCGAGTCCGCCCTGCGGTGGTACATCGACGGATTCGGGCAGCGAAGCGGAATCAAGGTTCAGTTCGAGCAGCGGGATTTGGAGAGGCTCTCGCGAGACCTGGAAATAGCGATCTTTCGGGTGGTGCAAGAGTGCCTGACTAATATTCATCGCCATTCCGAAAGCGCTACCGCGAGCATCCTTCTGTACACATCCTCCGGCACCGTTATTCTTGAGGTAAGGGATGAAGGGAAGGGAATTGCTCCGGAGATGCTGTCCAAGATTGCATCTGCCGGCACGTCCGGCGTGGGTTTGAGAGGTATGCGGGAAAGGGTCAAGGATTTCGGGGGGGAACTCGAAATCGCATCGCCTGGAAACGGAACCGAGATCAGGATTGTCCTGCCGATATCTGCCTAGATGCGGGAGTGGCGATGGCCCGAGCTCCAAGATGATCGACACCCGAGTTTCCGCGGCGTTGTAGTCCTACTGCGCACACCTCAGTTTTCGGGGGTTCTAGTGCGAATTTTGGTTGCCGACGATCAAGAAGCGGTTAGAAAGCGGGTGGTCGCGACGCTAGCGTCCCGCCCGGATTTCGAAGTTTGCGCAGAGGCTTCCGATGGCCAGGAAGCAGTAGAGAAGGCAACGACTCTAAGTCCGGGACCTGGTGATCCTAGACATCACCATGCCGGTGCTGAACGGTTTGGACGCCGCACGCGCGATTTTGAAGTCTCACCCGAAAACACCGATTCTTATCCTCTCCGTGCACAGAAGCAGGCAGCTTGTCGAGGAAGCCAAGAGAATAGGTGTACGGGGATATGTAACGAAAGGAGAGACGATTCAGAATTTGATCCGAGCCGCTGACGCCGTCCTGGCGAATCAAACCTTCTTCCCATCGGAGTTTTAGCGCCGGCTGACCTGCCCGGCGCTCGCGAGTTCTAAATCTTCCTGCCTGGCGCCAATCCTTCGTGCCGTTAAGCTTCAATAATCTGATTGCGGATGGCGTAGCGCACCAACTCGCTTACCGAATGCAGATCCAGCTTTCTCATGATGTTGGCTCGATGAGTTTCCACCGTCTTCACGCTGATATTCAGCTGCACCGCCACTTCCTTGCTGCTTTTGCCCTCCGACAAGGTCTGGATGATCTCGCTCTCTCGCGAAGTAACCCGGGTGCTGGGCTTGTTCTCATCCTGCCGCGGCGGATTTGCGATAACGTCCGATACGCGGCCTGAGTAAAAGGGTTTATGAACGGCCAAGTTCTCGAGCGCCTTAGAGAGATCGCGGCCCGAATCCGACTTGACCACATATCCGCGTATGCCTGTGTCGATCACGTCGCGAATGATCTGATCCGAATAATGCATCGATAGCATCAGGATCTCGGTCTTCTCCGACGTCTTGCGGATTCTCTTCGCCGCTTCAATTCCGTTCAGCTCCGGCATCGATATGTCCAGAATCGCAACGTCCGGCTTGAGCTCCTGCGCCTTGGCCACCGCTTGCGTGCCTGTCAGAGCCTCGCCGCAGATCTCCCAGCCTTTTCGTGATTCGATGATGGTCTTGATGCCACGCCGCATCAAATCGTGATCGTCAGCCACGAGAATTCGTAGTGGGCCCACGCCGCACCTCCTTAGAAGAAACGCTGTAATGGTTGCATCGACGTTCGCCATCGTACATACCGAATCAAGTGCAGATCCCTTAGGGGATTCCCTGTATACGCCGCCATTGCTAAACGATGCCCCTGGATCCCCAAAATTCTGCGGGTCGCTCAGCTTGTGGGGCCCCTACAACCCGCTTGCGCCGGTACCCAGGATTTCACCGATGCGGGGACAAAATACACGGTCTCGGTATCCCCTTGGCGGAGAACTCGCGCTCGGCTTCCGTAAGACATTCGGAATACATCGCTTAGCGGGTACTAAACTTGATCCCGTCTGGCGTTTGAGTTGCATCCCCTCTTTGTACCTAACGCAAAGAATCCACGAATCCTGTGCGGAGGAGAACCGTGAATCTAACCTACGATATTTTTCGCAAGCTTCCCGACGGCGTGCCAATCTGGGTTGAGGCCGTGCAGAGCCTCGAACTCGCACAAGTTCGCCTGGCCAGGCTGATCAAGTCCCATCCCGGAGACTACGTCGTCTATGACCTGTCACGCCGGAGGGTTATCGCCGAGGCGATTTCGGGCGGCTGATTGGATAGGTGGTAACTGTCCTCGCGACCCCCTCCCCGCCCACAAAAACTAATTCAATCGGTCCAACACATCGGCAGGGAATCGTGCGTTCGCCCGTTTGCTCACGCGATTACCTCACCCCACCGCTACAAGCTTCCTTGTCCGTCTTTACGCCCTTCCGTGTATGGCGCGCGATCTCCGCTGCGTTGACTATAGAAAACGAAAGCGCGGACGCTGTTTACGAGGAGACTCGATGAAGCTCAATCGCTTGAGACATCTTTACGTCGAAGAACTAAGAGACCTGTACAACGCTGAAAATCAACTCGTAAAAGCCCTACCCAAGATGGCCAAGGCCTCAACTGCGGAGGATCTGCGCGCGGGTTTCGAGAACCACCTGAAACAAACCAGGGAGCATGTAGCTCGATTAGAGACTATTTTCCAGGCGCTGGGCGAGAGTCCGAAAGGGAAAAAGTGCAGGGGCATGGAAGGTCTCGTCGCGGAAGGCTCCGAAATGATCGAGGAAGGTTTGGATTCCGAGGAATTGGATGCCGGCCTAATTTCAGCCGCGCAACGCGTTGAGCACTACGAAATCGCCGGATATGGCTGCGTACGCACCTATGCCGAGTTGCTCGGTGAAGACCAAGCAGCGGCTCTCCTCGAACAGACGCTTACAGAAGAGAAGGAAACGGACGAGAAGCTGACCGAACTTTCACAGCATATCAATCTGGAAGCGGCGGAGCCGCAAGATTCAGATGAAAAGAGGCGTCCGAGGACCAGGGCCGCCAAGGCGTAAAGCATTCTTGTTACGTGGCAAAAATTGAAAGGAGGTCGAGATGTACTTTAAAAAGCATCTAGCTGCATTGCCCGTAGGATTGGTTTTCGTGGGTTCGCTTCTGGCGGGCCCAATCCCGCAAAATCAACCGGCGCCCGATAACACCAAAACCAATCAAGGTGACTCGAACAACGGTGCAGTCACGGCCCAACAACAGAACGAGAATCCGGCCGATCGTGAAACAACGAAGCAAATTCGCAGCTCGCTCATGAAAGACAAATCACTCTCAACCTACGCTCACAACATCAAAATCATTACTCGGGATGGCAAGGTCATCCTCAAGGGGCCGGTGCGCTCCGAAGATGAAAAGGCTGGCATTGAGGCAAAGGCCGTAGCCGTTGCCGGCGTCGGCAATGTCACCGACCGCCTGACGATCGCTCCTTCTAACTAAGACTTAGCCGTGAAGTTAAGACCGCAAGAAAAGGAGATCCAACATGGAAAATAAAAAGACAGCAGTGTTCGGAATCTACGCGACGGTGGCTGCCGCGGATACAGCGACAGACACGCTCGTCAATTCAGGGTTCTCGCCGGCCAGCCTCTCCGCGCTCCTACCGGAGAATCTGGGCTCTCGGCCAATCGCGACCGAAAAGGCCACCAAAGCTCCGGAAGGCGCAACGGCCGGCGCGGGTTCTGGGGCGGTGTTGGGCGGAGCGCTCGGCTTGCTGGCCGGCATCGGAGCCCTCGCGATCCCCGGGGTAGGCCCTCTAATCGCCGCTGGGCCCATTGTCGCTGGACTCGCGGGTCTGGGCGTCGGAGGCGTCGTTGGTGGATTCACGGGCGCCCTCATTGGAATGGGGATTCCCGAATATGAAGCCAAACGCTACGAAGGTCGATTGCAAAAGGGCGGCATTCTCCTTTCCGTCCATTGCAATACCTCCGACGAAATTAAGCGTGCCAAGGAAATCATGAAGAGCACTGGTGCGGAGGATATCTCTTCGGCCGGGGAATCGTCGTCGTCCGATTCTACAAAGACCCGGGCGGCGGTTTCCTAGTCAGAAATCACGTTGCGCCCAGGAAGGGAGAACCCGAATGCTACTGACCACTATTGTTCTGGTGTTGGTCTTTGCAGTAGGTGGCGGCTGTTTCGCATGCTGGCGGCAGGCTGCAGGCGGCTGCCGCGAGCTCATCGGAGCGCTACTGGTCATGGTTTCCCTGCTGTGCTCGGCAGGGATCGTTGCATTCACTTCGGAACGTCAGCGAGCAAGATGACCTTCAAATAGAATAGAGGAGGATCGCTATGAACTGGGATGAACTGGCAGGTAAATGGAAGCAAGCCACGGGCAAAGTAAAAGAACAGTGGGGAAAATTGACCGATGACGATCTCACGGCTGTCAATGGCAAGAGGGAACAGCTCGTGGGAAGAATTCAGGAACGTTACGGAGTAGCCAAAGAGGTAGCCGAGAAGCAGGTGGATGAGTTCGCGCGTTCGTACAAGTCGGGAGAAGCCCGAGCGGCGAAGTCGTCTTCCTGACGATCGGCGTCATGCGGCGTCCGCCGGCCACGCGCCGGCGGACGACCCCCACCAACAAAAGGAGTAATGCGATGGCGAAATATGGAAAGGCTGCCGGCAAGAGTGTCGAGAGCGCGATGCATCGAGAAAAAAGCGGCACCCTTCGCTCCGGTAAGGGCGGCAAAGGCGGCAAGGTGACGAGCAGAAAGCAGGCGATAGCCATCGGTCTTTCCGAGGCGCGCAAGAAGGGCGCCAAGGTTCCGACGAAAGAAGGCCTAACGCCGGAGAGCCTGAGCGGCATGCGGAAAATCCGCTCGCCGCTCAGTCAGACTGAAGGGCGACATGTATCCGTACGCGGCGGGCCCATGGCTTCGGGTCTGTCCCGGCATACACGAATCCCCCGATTGAGGGCCCCCGAAGGTGGGTCTAGACTTGGTGCTTGCGTGGAGGGTGGAGAGAAAGCTTGCACGAGGTAATCCGCGAAAACAAGTGGAAAGGGAACGGTCACATGGCTACCGCCGCAAGAGTGCCGCAAGACAAGCTCCTCCAAGTCGAAAGACTGTTGGCTTCGAAGCGCCAGGAGATTGCTTCCCGCTTAGACCAGCACCGCGCCGGTGTACTTATCGAACGGGAGCCCGATGACGAAGGCGCAGAAGCGCACCATAACTACTCCCGCGAGTTTGCGCTGACCACACTTGAACGGGAGCGCCGCACCCTTTCTGAGATCGAGCAGGCTCTCGCCCGAGTAAAAAAAGGCGAGTACGGTGTTTGCCCGCTGTGTGGGAAGAGACTTCCAGAGGCGCGTCTGCGAGCTATCCCATGGGCCAAACTCTGCGTTCCTTGCGCCGAAGGCAGCGCTGGACCCGCACGAAAAGAGTGAAGTCCCGCGGCATTCTTGGCTCCCCGCCCGAATGTGGTTGGGGCAAAAACCGCAGTGCCATTCCGTGAAGCATTTCCTCCGCTCATCTTCGCGTCCGTTCGCCCGCCCGTTTTCATGTAAGATGTTTTCAAGCCGTTTTCAGGGGCGTAGCTCAGTGGTAGAGCAGCGGCCTTTTAAGCCGAAGGTCGTGGGTTCGATCCCCACCGCCCCTACCAAGGTTTCATCCAATGTTTTATTGGGTTTCGGCAAGGGTAACCTCCGTTGAAACTGTTTCTGCTTGGTGCCCGTTAGCGCCCGTTAAGGCAGTTCGAACCTGTTTGGGGCGCTTGGGGCTAGAGTTTGCGGAAGCTCGAAACCCACGCCCATTGCTTTTGCCACGTCCCGCCTGATATTGCACGTCCTCCTGCGACCTGTCATACAAGGCCGACATACCCTGCGCCGAATGGCCCATCCAGAATTTCAGATATGCCATCCGGGCAGCGATGATTGTCGCAGGTGTGTGTTCCTGAATCTGCGGAATGCGTGGAAGCCGCATTGGGAATTCCGAGGTCTGTCGAGCAGCGGATGAAGTTCCCGCCGCAAGAGGTTGGTTTGAGTTATTGGCCGTTTCCGCTGCTGGTCTGGAAGATAAAACCAGACTTGCGGGTGCCGATGAACTGTTTGAGAAGGGAAGCGACATTGGGTGCAGGTCTACGACGCGGAAGGCATTCTGCGTCTTCGGAGCGTTGACCTTGTTGTTGCCGCCCCACACCGACTGTTCTATCCGATCGGCTCTCTTGTGGAGATTGCTGATAGAGGAGTGCTAGACGAATTTCGAAGAACCTGGAACTTTCACCACAAATTGCAACTGTTGCAACTCAGTTATGCGGGTAGAACAGGAAGAGTGAAATGGTTGGGCTTTTACCATGGAGGGGATGAACTTTACCAATTAGAAGGTATCCCTGGAACGTGGCACGAGCAATGTTTGCGTGCTGTTGAGGAGCGAGGAGCGAATGACACGGGACCAAGTGGAAGAGCACAATCGGAGTTATGAGGAGGCCGCACAACTGGTGAGAGCTGAAATAATACTGCACGGACATGAGCCCGGGAGTGTGGATCAGCCAGCGCACCTCAAGTTGGAGCGAGCTCTTCAATTATTCGCGCGCGTTCTGGAACTTAACCCGGAAAACTGGTCTGCTATGTGGCTGGTTGGAAAAGTACATCAACGTCTAGGAGACTATCCGACTGCACTTACGTGGTTTGCACGTTCGTGCGAGACAAATCCTTCTCAAGCCGACGCCGCAAGAGAAGCCTCACTTTGTGCGATGTTCATGGGTTATTCCGAAGATGCGATCTCCTACGCACACAAAGCGCTCCAGTTGCAGCCATCTAATACCGGGCTACGACAGAATCTAGCGTTGGCATTCCTGCTCGCTGGCAAGATCGAGGACGCAAAGGCGGCGATTGACAGGGTGCCGGTAGTTAGCCAGGATACGGTTTCAAAGACTGTCCGAAATATGGTCAATCATTTCCTAGCGGCCGGGCAGAGGCCACCGAGTAGAGCTGCGGAGTTACAGGAATATTGGCGGAAAATACACCGACCTGCGTAACAAGTCGCCCAGTTCGGGTAGAGCGCCGTACTTTATGACTTGTCGAAGTCGAATGGCAGCATCCATCGCAGTCTCCTATCCGAACCAGGTTTTTTGACTTCAACTTGTTTTCCTTGCGAGCCGAGTGCAGTAAGCGCGAGGCGCAAGGTAGACGTGTCGTTGATCTTGTATGTTAATAGCTTTATGGCGGTCGCATTCGTGAACGCCGCAAGGTGCTGTACAGTCAATACATCCAGATATGGGTCGCAGATTCGGACGCAGCCCTTCAGTTCGCCGAAAAATTCATGAAGACTGAGCAGAGCCTTAACGGCCTGCGTCGGGTTAACAAAGAGAATCGGATTGTTGCCGCTGCTTACGTGGTCGCGACCAGCGGCCGTTATCATGAATTCTTTTTTGTTTTTTCGCTTTCGCCGGGCGGCGAAAGCTGGATTATCGCTAAGGATAGATTCAATAGTTTTCCAATGGAGTGAGAGACCGTGTCCGGCGAGCAGCAATTTCGATATCGTGCTTGCCGCTATCCCCCACCGCCTGCGCGAGTACCGCGTGGATTGAAACTCAGGACCGGACTGAGAGTGAATTTGGCCGCTCACCGCGAGGTGCCGGCTGATGTGTTTTTCGACGAGCCGCAAAGTCGCGCCAGAGTCCATATTGGTTTCGCACCACCCCGCCTCTGGATAACTTCCGGCTTGCCGGCCATTCTGGAGTTGGCATCGTCAATCACCACATGCGCGTTTATCATTACTCATCGGGATTAGGTGCAATGGAAAAGTTCTTCTAATACGCCCACGTTGACTTGCCCTTGGGCCCAGCCTAACATTCGTCGCCAACCAAAGAGTGCCGGATGGAAGAAAGGCGACAGAGGCGGCCCGGCAGAACGCGAAGAAACTCACACTAGAAAAAAAGAAAGGGAGAAAAACCGCCTTGACACTCACCGGCCTTCTCGTGGAAGGCACTAAGGGCCCCTCGAACTGCAAAGGGTAACCTATCCTAGGTGGATGTTAGGTGCGTGGACCGTGGCGTTTCGCGGAAGAATCGGTTGAACGCGAGTAATAGGCAGATAATTACGACAAATGAAAACACGCTTCCTTCCGGTCCAA